>NZ_JAYMRZ010000005.1:0-428009 GCF_038900715.1 Paraburkholderia phymatum
CCGGCGACAATTACCCGACGACAATTACGATGGAGGCGCGACAACTATGAATTAGCCATCGACAACTACACCCGTTGACCGGCCAAAATAGTTGTCGCTGACCGGCCGTGCTGCTTGACGCTGTCTAGGTGCGGGTCGAAAATCGTGTTGAGGCGGTTCAAGCACGATCCGCAGTGGTGCGTTAAACAACAGATGCATTGTCCTCGCAGGGCGTCACTGGCGACGGGCCGCGACAGGAAACGGAAACGAATGCCACAAGAAGATCTCGTGCGCAGATCAGCCGGTTGCGTCTGCGTCGGGTAACCGTGCGCCGTCCGCGTCCGGTTCAGCAGGAAGTTCCCCTTTGTTGCGCATGCATGAGATGACTTCCTCAACACGCGCATCGTCGAGCAGACGCCTGCCCGCGGCGCGGCGCCGGGCATTTGTCGCATCGATGCCGCGCTGCAGGTCGGCGGTTCTGGCGGCGATGTAGACAGCAACTCCGTAGTCATAGCGCTGTGCGAGTCCGCTGTCGAAATAATTCTTCATGGGGTGATCTTCGATGTCCGTCTGACAGGCCATGCCGCGCCGCACGGGATAGGCAACTACGCACTATTTGATGCACCCGTCAGTAATACATCACACGCCAGTGAGCACACGCCATACAGCGGGCAATCTGCCGCGTTCACTTTCGGGCGGGCGACTTTCGGGATGTCAGCGAAGCGCGCGCAACACGCGCTTTACCAAACGTCAGCCCGGCCGGACAGGCATGTGGCGCCGGGACGGCGAGGCTGACGCGAAAGGCACGCCAGGCCCCGCAGGCCCTGCCCTGACAACCCGGCTACATGGGGAGTTAGATCCCTGCCCGTCGCAGCCGTTGAGAAGTCAGCGGCTGTTGAGCTGCCTCTCACGCGGGCATCAGTTTTCGTCTTCATACCCGCTTAACGCACTACGCACTATTTGGTGCACCGATCAGTAACTCCGCCCGCTGAAAACCGGAACAGCAGACAGAAGCATGACACGCAGCAATCCGGGCACGTGCTCCGGCGCGCCACCGTGTGTGCAACACGGCAACCGCCCTGGGGGGCCCCTGCGGCGACACGGATGCGTTCACCCGGACCGCTGGTGAGCTGTGCGGTTCGAAGAGCACCGCGCCGCGGGTATGACACGAGGATGCGCGGGGCGCCATAGGCGATTAACGATGTCCACGGATCTGGCCACTGCAGTCCGCTATGCACCGCTGGTGCTCTCCGAACGTATCCGCCCGAGAATCCCCGTAGTAGCGAGTGCTCTCGATTTTGCCGAAACTTCAGTACCGTAGGGGAGATGGTCGGCAGCGGTGCCGATAGGAGGCGACTTCGTTGCCCTTGAGGGGATAGTGTGAGCGACGACGGGCTACCGCCGCGGTGCTTCGCGGGCGTCGCAGTAAAAACTCAGGGTATCGTCGTCCTTGATCTTGACGTGCCAATGGCCGACGCAGTACTTGGCGTCGGCGAACTTCTCCCGCCAGCGATTCGAGAGCTTGCCGATGCAGGCACGCGCTTCCGATGGCATCTGCGGCGAGGCCGTGCGCGCGTTTTGCGAGCTTGAACTCGCGCGGTGCCGGCCGCTCGACATCCTCATCAGCAACGCGGGCGTCGTGGCGCCGCGCCAGCGCCTCGAAACGGCCGATGCCTTCGAATTGCAGTTCGGCACTAACGTACTCGGGCATTTCGCGCTGACCGCCCTGCTGTTGCCGCTTCTCGACACGGCAGCAGAGATTTCGGCCGAACGGCCACGCGTGGTTACGATCGCTTCTATCGCGCACAGACGACCGACGCATCTCACCACACCTGGTTCGGCATGCGACTGCCATGCACCTGCTTCAGGCTGGCGTTGACCTCACGGTCATCTCGCTGTGGCTGGGGGGGGCGCGGACGAAAACTTGGACTACCTGGAGGTAGTTCATGTTCTCATACGAAGAGCGCATTCGAGCGGTCCGACTCTACTTGAAGCTGGGCAAGCGCCTCGGGGCGACCATCCGGCAGTTGGGCTATCCAACAAAGAATTCTCTCAAAGCCTGGCATCGCGAATACGAACAGTGCCATGATCTACGGGCCGGCTATGTCCGTTCGAGGCCGAGGTATTCGGCTGAACAGAAGAAGGCGGCTGTCGGTCATTATTTGAGCCATGACCGCTGTGCTGCGGCAACCTTGAGGGCTTTAGGCTATCCGAGTCGCGAGACGCTTGCAGCCTGGATCGAAGAGCTGCATCCCGAAATCAGAAAACGCGTTGTCGGCAGAGCAACTGGCAGCGTTCCGAAATCGCCGGACGTGAAGCAGGCGGCAGTCATCGAGCTGTGCACCAGAGAGGAAAGCGCGCGCCTAGTTGCCCGGAAAGCAGGCGTGAGCAGGCCGACGCTTTACAATTGGAAGAACCAGCTACTCGGTCGTGACGCCCCAGCATCCATGAAACGCCAGAAGAAGCCAGCACCGGACGACGAGCGTGCGAAACTGGAGCAGCAGGTCGAATCGCTTCGACGCGACATCCGGCAACTGCAGCTCGAGCACGACATCCTGAAGAAGGCAAACGAACTGATAAAAAAAGGAATGGGCATCGACCCGCAACTCCTGAGCAACCGGGAGAAGACGATGCTGGTTGATGCCCTCAAGCAGAGCTATTCGTTCCCAGAGTTGTTAGCGGCCCTGGGGCTTGCCCGCAGTTCCTACTTCTATCACCGTGCACGTCAGCTCGTTGCTGACAGGCACGCTGACGCGCGTCGCGTCATCGCGGATATCTTCAAACTCAATCACCGTTGCTACGGATATCGCCGGATCCACGCGGCGTTGGGCAGGCAGCAGATCGTGATCTCGGAGAAGGTGGTGCGACGTTTGATGCGACAGGAAGGTCTGGCCGTTGCCACGACCAGGCGACGTCGCTACGGCTCCTATTGCGGAGAAATAAGCCCTGCGCCGGAGAACATCATCAATCGTGACTTCCGCGCCGCTGCCCCGAATCAGAAATGGCTCACGGACATTACCGAATTCCAGATTCCGGCCGGCAAGGTGTATCTGTCGCCGGTGATTGACTGCTTCGACGGTCTCGTTGTGAGTTGGTCAATCAGCACGCGGCCGGATGCCGAACTCGTCAACACCATGCTGGATTCGGCGATTGAGTCGCTGGCTGCCTGCGAGGAGCGGCCTGTGGTTCACTCCGATCGCGGTGCACACTATCGCTGGCCGGGGTGGCTCTCACGGATGCGTAATGCAAGACTGATTCGTTCGATGTCGCGCAAAGGATGTTCGCCGGATAATGCAGCGTGCGAAGGTTTCTTCGGGCACCTCAAGACGGAGTTATTCTATCCTCGTGACTGGCGGGCCACGACCGTTGATCAATTCATTGAAGTCGTTGACTCGTATATCCGCTGGTATAACGCAAAGCGTATCAAGGTCTCGCTCGGTTCCCTCAGCCCCATCGAATACCGGCAGAGTCTTGGAATCGCGGCGTAAATCAGTCCAAGAATTTGTCCGCACCCCCGGCGTGCTGGTGTGTGTGTATTCTTCATCGACGAGTTCGACTCGTTCGTGAAGGCGCGTAACAGCCGGTCGGCTCACTCGATGGACCAGGACCTGACGAACGTGATCCTGACGGAAGTGGTGTCACTGCGTGGTTCGCGTGTGGTGCTGGTTGCGGCCACTAACTATCTTGAGAAGCTTGACGCCGCGAGCATTCGTGAAGGTCGCTTCGACTACAAGATTGAAGTGCCCTCACCGGACCTCGAAGCGCGTGAGGCGATTCTGCGTAAGTCGATCGGTGATGCAATGGGTTTCGCAGCGGTGGACGGCAACGTGATCGCAAGCCTTGCCGATCGTTGGGAAGGTTTCAGCGCGAGCCGGCTGGCGAAGGTTGGTGCAGAACTCAAGACCATGCGGCGCGACGGTCGGATCAGCCAGGGCAAGGTGTCGTTCGACAACGGCATGCTCGCGATGCGCCAGATGGTTGGTCGCAAGGGCAAGTTGCCGGAAAAGGTGCTGGCGATCGATGACATCATCATGCCGTTGCAGTCGCGTGACGCCCTGAAAGATCTGGCGTTCAAGATGAAGAACATCTCGAGCCTCGAAAAGATCGGCGGGCGGGTTCCGGCAGGTCTGGTGTTCATGGGGCCGCCGGGCACCGGCAAGACGGCTGCGGCAATGGCACTGGCCAAGGCGAGCGAGTGGGCGTTCCTCAAGACAACGGGGGCCGAGATCCTGTCGGACCCGGCCTCGTGGGACAAGCTGGTTCGAGAAGCAAAGGACATTCGTCCGGTCGTGGTGTTTCTGGATGAAGCTGACGATATCCTCTGCGATCGTCGCGTCTCCGCCCACGGCACGATCACGAACAAGCTGCTCACGACGCTCGACGGTGGCGGCGGCCGCGTGCGCGATATCATCTACGTGGCCGCGACGAACCACTTTGACCGGATCGATCCGGCGGCGGTGCGCGGTGGTCGATTCGATGAGAAGATTGTCTTCGACGTGCCGTCGGCAGACGATATGCGACGGTACGCGAGGAAGAGGCTCACCGCCCTCGCTGGCAGGGAATTCCGGATTCTCCCTACGACGCTAGACACGCTCGCACTGGTTCTGTCCGGCCGCTCGATCGCCGACGCGGATGCCCTTGTTCAGAAAACCCTCGACTCGGCGGCGGTGCGCGCACTGCGGAAGCGGATCGCAGAAATCCGCCCAGACGACGTCGAAGCAGCGGCACGCACGGTGTTCGCCGTTGGGCCCTGACAGAGGATGCAAACACGCGCGAGCAAGGCTTTGCCTTTTCTTGATGTCCTACAGCCGATCAAGTTCAGAGGTATCTTGTTACAAGATTGTCGCGCGCCGACGGTGCGAGAACCTGATGGGTGGTCAACGCACGCTCATCGACCAGAAACAGCCGGCCCTTTCGAGTCGGCAGAGGCGCGGGCAGTAAATCGTCGCTCGCGCGTCTCCCCTGGCATCTGCACTGTGCGAGGTTTTCCGGCGAATCCCGCATCTTGAACCGACTCGCATACGTTATTCTAAATTAGCATATGTATTCGGAAATACTAACGAGAATCGAATGATCCGACGATGTTGTCCTTATCTTTCGATCTTTACGGGGCAGTTGGACAGGTCATGCTGACGCTTATCTCACCGGCGATCACACTTGCGCTGTTTTGGCGGGCCACTAGTTTGCCGTCTTTTCACGATCAGTGGGTGGATCAGCCCGCAGTCAAACTCCCAGCCTCAATCATCCCTTTTAGTCGGTTTCCCCTTAGTGACTCGCGTGATCGTGGGAAGCATGTCCCGCAGCGGCAGGCGCAACTTGCGATCGTCGTACTGCTTACCCCCAATTTCGCCCTTGCGCTTTGACCCTCCCGCCTTCGACCTGTCACACGTTGGCTTTGCATAAGCGAACCGCCCGACACCGGGTACCGGCGGCTTCGATGGGTCCGGCCGCTCCCGCTTCGCCGGCATCGTCCGGTAGTAAGAACTGGTGATGCCCAGAAAGTCCTTTGGCGTTTCGCCCGCAGCAGCTAGCGCTGACTCGAGTTGCGAGCCGACTGTCGCCAGGCCGCCCGACGCATTCGCAGGAAGTCCAGCGGCAAGCGCGTTTGCTGACTCATTACCGACACTCGACGTGGCTTGTGAATCCTGCACCGCAGGCATGGTGCCAGGCTCCGAATCATCCTTATCGGGCGTACCGTAATAGCTATCCCGCGTAATCCGCTCGCGGCTGTGACCGAGGTTCTCGCTGACGCGGATCGCACGGATTTGATAATCGTCGCGCGACATCTGGTTCGCCTTCCCGCCAAGGGTGGCCGGAACGAAGCCCTCCAGCAGCATGCAGTTTTCCGCATACTCGGCGCGGCTGCCGTGGCCAGTTGCATTAACCTCAGCCTTAGTAATGCCCAACTTCTTCATGTAATACTTGTACCGCTCGATGTTTTGCTTGAGCGTTGCGATTTCGCCGCGACGTGTTCTCGGCCATCCGAGCGTCGCCCGCTTAGCCGTGCGGGCTTTCGCGTAATCGAGGATCCACACCTGAAAGGCGAACTGGAGCTTGATATGCCGCTTTCGGCCACCCTTCGTGCCGTCACGCTCGTGCATGAAGAAGGAGTTCTCCCCGATCTCCCGGAGATCATTCACCCAGGGGCGAATGCAGATTGTCTCCTTACGCCGAAAGCCGAACGCCAGCTGCATCGCAACGATGATGCCGAAACGCTCGTCGATGGCGAACGCTTCCTGGAGCTTCTGCTCGACGTCAATGCCGCTCGCACTCCACGACTTCGACTTATTCCCTCTCTTTTTCAGGTTGCGGATCTTGATGCGCTCCGCTGGTGCATCAGGCAAATATTCTTCAAGCGGACGCACAACGCCCTTCTTCCCCATCCACCCAAAGAATTTCCGGAGCACGGAAAGGTCGTTACGCATCGTGGACGCCGCTTTGCCCTCCTCGTACCAATACTGAACGAGCACCTGAATATGCCGGTCGGTGAGGTTTTGCGGGACTTTCACCTTGTGGTTGAGCTTGCTGTGCCACGTCTCGAACGCACACTTGATGACATTGCGGTTGTGCTCTCTCGTGCGGAGCGAAGCTACCTGACCATTGACGCGCTTATTGATGTTTGCGTCGACAATCGCCCTAACCCGGCTACGCCAGCTTTCCGCATCCTTATCGGGTGTGCTCGCTACTGCAAGCGTTGCACGTTTACCTTGCCGCAGCTTATATCGTCCCATTACTCATCTCCCACCACAACGTAAAAAACCGCCCCTGTGCTTCTTTCGAAGTCAGAGTGCCGGTTTCGCAGCTGTGCGCGCCGCGAATCTATGCGTCGAAGCTCGTTCCTCTTACCCGGTCTCGCAATCGGTCAGAGTTCGGCGCGCCGTGTCTGCGCGTCTGGAAGGAAGCCACTCCCACATACCGCTTGTGAAAAGGTCGCATGGTCGTAAAAATGTGCATTCCGGCGGTAGCCTGACCTCTCAAAACTCCGCTCAAGCCTCGCCCTTACGGTCACGAGGTTACCTGGCGTAATAGCCAGGCGCCGGCCCTTTAAAGGGGAGCCACGCCTGTGTGCTTCCGTTCCTCGCGATGAGGACGGTTTATGCGATAGCACACGTACCGCCAAGAGTTGATGTTCCCTGCCATGACTGGCGGGCAAGGCGACCCCACTCACCCCGACGCTTGCGCGACCAGTGAATAGTTCGTCCGCAATAGGACGACGACGCCTACGATTTCCCGCGAATCCGCCGTGTTTTCCCCAGCGCGTATGTCAGTCAACGGTGGAGTAAAACATCCCGCTCGGCCGCACTCGTCAAGGGTTTGCGCCCTGACTCTGTGTGGAACTGCTGGGGATTCGCTGTTGGGTAGAAAAAAGACGCCTCTAGGGCGTCGTGCTACAAATTTGCGCGGATGGCTCCGCGTGGGATATGTACGGCGGGCGCCTCGTGCGAGTACGAGGCTTCGCTACTGCCGCATCGGCGGCCCGGATGAATCTGGTGCTCGAAGTAGAACACAGACTTGCTATGGGCGCAAGAGCAACTCGCGAGAGTTCTGCCCTACGATCAGTAACGCATGGCGATTGCGCTGCTGCCGCCGGCCCAGACTGCCCTCCAGTTCGCGCCTGCCGTCTTTCAAAGACTACGGCACCCGCCCCTTAAAGCTTCAGCCTACTCCACTTCCAGCCACGACTTCTAAACCGATTTGCTGGTGAGGCTCCTTAGATTGCCGCTACAAACCCTTGTTCGCTGGAGCGCCATGGTTTCTTGCAACACAACTCTAGCACCGCAACGCCGTATCTCGTCGCGGCGACGCGATACGTTGTCGCTAAGACTTCAAAGCTTGTCGCGGAAACGCCGCAGCTTCTTGCAGCACCAACTTTTAGCACCGCAATGCTGTAGCTTATCGCGGTGACGCGATAGCTTGTCGCCGCGACTCCAAAGCTTGTCGCTGCGACGCCGTGGCTTCTCGCAGCACTAACTCTTGGCACCGCAACGCTGTAGCTTCCCGCGATGACGCGATAGCTTGCCGCTGCGACCACAAAGTTTGTCGCTGAAACCTGAAACGCCGTGGGTTCTCGCAGCACCAGCTCTCGGCACCACAACGCTGTAGCTTGTCGCGATGACCCGATAACTTGTCATTGCGACTCCAAGGCTTGTCGCTGCGATTCTAAAACTCGCTGCCGCGACTCCAAAGATTGTCGCCACAACCGCGTGATGCGGCGAATGCAGCGCGAAATAGCGATTTATTCCTTCTGATCGAGTTGGTAACAACGGGCAAACTGAAACCCGCATTCCCTCACAACGGCGCTGACATTCAAATCAGAAGGCGACCTATGAATCTTGATGAATTCCTGAAATCAGACCATGCCGTCCGACGTACGAAAATCAGCGCGTTCGATACTGAAATTCGCGTGTTGCGCGTGCAAGGGGTAAGTGGGCGAGGGATCGCGAATTTCCTGAACCTCAACAACGTTCAGGTTACCGTGAGCGCCGTTAACCAGTATTTCGTCCGACATCCCGATCGCTACTGCATCAGCCGCAGATCGTCAGTCGCCAAGGCGCGCGACGACAATACTGACAAGAGTGCAGGAGCTAGTCATGCCCTAACCGGCGATGTGCAGCACCCCCACCCCGATCGGTCGGGTACGCGTAAGCCAACGCCAACCGCCGTAGGCATCAGTAGTGCGATGCCGGTCGCAACTGCACGCAGACCGTTGCCACGCGCTTCAGATCCTGCGTGCAACCCGGCACCGCCGGCCGACGGCCTGAGCGTAGAGGGTGATACCGCCGACCAGGTCCCAGTGGCCCGACATCGAAACACCAGCGAGACAGCGAGTGCAACGCGTAGCGACGTCGCCCGATCGAACAGCCTTCCGGGCGAAAGATCAAATGCGACATCCAATCGCGACACTTTCGACGCACGACAGGAAGGTAACGATACATATGATGGCAACACCAAGGTTCGACGAAGCCCACTGATCCGCTACGACCCAAACGACCCTAAGAATATTGCAGCCGTCGCGTCATACCGCCAGCGACTGAGAGACGGGCAAATAAGAACCGGCGAAACGACAAACACCAACCTTGATAGGTCAAAAAATGAAACGTAAGCACATCAACCTCCTGGTCGCACACAATTTTGGGGGAGTCGGTAAGAGCACGATCGGCGCGTGCTTGCTCCACCCCCGCGTAGGTGGGCAACTCCTTTCGATCGAGACGAACAATACGGGCGCGGAGCGTTACGGATTGCACGTTCATCGATACGCTGCAGCTGAGTACCGCGAATACTATTGAGCATGAGCACGATCTTCGATGAGCCTATGATCACCGAAAATGATGGACGATCGACCAAGCAAGTCCGATTGACCGCGATGCCGCGTCGGCATCAGGAATTGAACAACGCGATTGCTTGCATCACTGGCGCTTGAATTCAGCGACACAATGTCTAAACGGAGTGTCCTTTAGCGTTCATCCTGAAGGGCTGGCAAGGGATTCCGGCGTTCCTCCTGCAGTCAAGCGACATTTTCTGCGGGTGCCTTGCCTTCATCAACAAGCGCGATCGCCGTAAGGCCCGAAAAGCGGGACGAGGAACCGCAGGCACTGGGCCAGCCTCATCGAGCTGTCGGGCCCTGCAAAGCGCTCCAGCAGGCTGGCCGGTAAGGCGGCGGTGTCCGGCGGCGGCATCAGGTTGGCCCGTGCCACGGACCAGGACGGGATTGCTGGGAATACGGTGCGCCACCAGTTCCGCCACCGCTGCAGGGTGCGACGATGCACACCCAGCACGGCGCGCAGCTCTTCGATGCGCCGGTTCGTCACGCCTTCGCCCATCGCAGACACCAGGACCACGACGGCACCGGTGTAGACGCGGCGCCCCAGGAATCGGACGGACGCGGGCGTAGTGCGGCGCCGACATGTCTCACAGCAAAAGCTGTGGCGTCGGCTTGGCGGATCGGCTGAATCCGATAGTCCACGAGGCTTGCGTGGATAGGTCGCGCTGTGCAAGGTGCCGTTACAGTGCGCACAGCCTTTCGATTTGGCCCGTGCGGCGAGGTCGTTGTCGATGCTTTTCAGGAATACTTCGAATCGGTCGTTGCCAATGATTTCGCTGATCATCTGGGAGCCCATTTGGATGAGATGATCGAAGAATCGAACACCGGCGTCATTGCTGTCAACAAACGAATTTGAGCACGTGGATGAGGTTCGTCACTATGAGGACATCACGCTGGATGATCAAAACGGCTAATTCCCATCGAAGATCGTGCTCATGCTCACTATGAAGATCTGCGCCGATTCGCATTCGTCGGCAACACTATTACCGACGTCGGAGCGTCAAATATCGAAAGCTTCATCGACCGGTTGGAGGAGGCAGGTAGCCACGACCGTTTCGACTACTACGTTGTCCCGGCAACTCAAAGTGACCGCGGACAAATCGAGTCCATTACGACCATTCGGACGCTACTCGACAAGGTTGGCGCTGACCCCGACCGCATCCGCGTCGTTCTGAACATGGTCACCATGCATAAGAAAAATGGCCCCGTCGAAGCCGTGTTTCCCCACCTGTTCGCGTTTGCTGACCAGGATCGCCGCGTAAAGATAAATCCCAAATGCGCCATCCCCTCGCTCGACGTGTTTTCGCTTCTCGCCACATCTGGACGATCGTGGCAGGACGTCCAGAATGACAAAACCGATTACGACGTAGCATTCGCCGAAGCGATGGCCTCCGGCGATGAAGTCGGGCAGGACGTCGCGCTGCGTAATCAATTCCTGCAAGAACTGGTGGCACAAGCACAAAATCTCATGAACCGCGCTTGGACCGAGTTGGACATCGCCGTTCCGGTGAATTCGCCTACTGCCCGTGGCGTCGCCACAGCGGAAGCGGCGCCGGAGCCGGCCCAGGGGTAACGCCACACAACCCTCCATGTTCGAAGAAATTCCGACCGCAGAAACCACTCGCATCCGGCTTACCTTCAAAGAACTAAGGACATTTGTCCTGAAATTTCGCGAAGCGGAAGCCGCTTTCCACCAGGCCGTCGGCGAGCTAGAGCAAACGCGTCAGGCGATCGCGAAGGCCGTTGCCGACCTGAACCAGGATGCTATCTGGGAGGAACGCTTCAAAAGACTCGGCGAAGAGGTACATTCCAACGGGTACGCGGCCCTCGCAGCTCTCGTCGACGATACGCAAAAGGCTCAAGAGCAGCGGTTCTCAAAGATGCTCCTCGACTCGCTCGACCGGGTCGAGGAGTTGATCGACAATCTTGCTTCCGCCGTGGACGGAAAGCCGCCCCTGCCGACCATGCCTCACGACGCGTCGATCGGCCGGAAGTTCGTAGTCGCTCTCAAACGGACTTCTGTTCGCTGTCGCCGGTGGTGCATCGACGCGACGGCGCCCGCACGCATCGTCACCGTTGCCCTACTGCTTACCCTGGTGTTGCAGCACTATTTCGCACATCACGCGACCCGGTGACACCTAGGCGCCGCCCGGCGCCTTCTGCTCCCGCTCCTGTCTCTTCGTTTCATCAGCGAGTGTTTGCGCCCTCGCTGCCTCCCGCTCTCCTTCGCTCCTGGCGAACGCCGTCGCTAGATTCGATAAGGGCGTAAAACCTTCACACATTTCCGTAATCTGAATGCTATGCTGCGCCCGTATTCATTCGAGTCCGCGCATGCGAACAGCTTTTTGAGTGAATGCCGGCCCCTTGCGATGTGCGAAGCGGGCAACGCACCGCCGAGCGTTCGGCATGAAGTCTCAGGATCCTCTCCGATCCGTCTATTTGGGACGTCGCCCCTCAACGCAGGCACCGGCGCATCCGGCAATCCCTATCCAGGTTTTTTTCGTGTGCGTGGTCTCTCCGTGCGCTGGGTCGACCATGCACTCTGCGGAACGCGTTGTCTCACGCTGAGACAAAATCGACAGCAGAAACCTTTGATTTGACACGAAAACATAGGATTGGATTCGCTCCATCTGCGGGTTTTTATGTCGCTTTCCTATCGGATTTTTCATCCGGCCCGCATTGCGTAGCGCGAATCTTCGAAAAATTTCAGCTCCTCTCGCTAGATTCCACCGGAATTGCTCCGATTCCACAAGCAGTTGTCCGAGGCGAACATCACAGAGTGGAAGCGGCAATTGCAGGAGCGCGCGGCTGACTTGTTCGGCACGTCCACACCAGCAGCAGCGGAACTGCCGGTCGATCTGAAGGCACTGCACGCGAAGATTGCCCAGTTGACCCTGGAGAACGATTTTTTAAGCGGAGCGCTCGGCAAGGCAGGCCTGCTGAGCGGAAAGCGATGATCGATCGTCAGCATGCGCTGCCAGTGGCACGCCAGGCAAGCCTGGTAGGGATAAGCCGATCGAGCGTGTATTACGTGCGGGGTGCTATAGGCGAAGCCGAACTGGCGTTGATGCGTCGTATCGACGAGTTGTGCGGATTTCGGCGAACGTGACCGCCGATTTCGGGAACGTGACCGATCCGGCGGGGTTGGGCGCTGCGCGGTGTCGATTGTAGATTTCCTTGTCAGTTCTGGTCGAGTTCGGGCTCCAGGACGTTGGGTTTTGGGGATGCTTTTCTGAGCGACTCACCGGTCAGCGTAATCCGGTGATGACGCTGCATGAGTCGATCCAGCATTGCATCGGCGATGGTTTCGTCGCCGATCCAGCCATGCCAGTGCTCAATCGGCAACTGTAATGCGCTGAATAATCTTATGCGGAGTCCGCTGGCACGAACCCCGCTACCGTCAGCGTCCAACGGTCTTCCGTCGATGCGTAATATGCGCCGTGTTCAACGACGCAATTAACCTGTCTGTCGCCTTGAACCGACCAGAGCGTAGCTTCGGCGCCACGACAGATTCGAGTGCCTCCAGTTTCACGGTCTGATCGATCCGTGTGTACATTTCAGTCGTCTGCATGCTCGCATGACCGAGCCATAGGGAGACTTTTCGCAGGTCTTTTGTCGCCTGCAGGACCGTAAGCGCTGAGGTATGCCGCAGCACATGCGGTGATACGCGTTTTCCTGAGATGGATGGGCAAGCCTTCGACGCGACGGCGGCATGCTTTCGTAACACATACTGGAAGCCGGATCGGGTCATAGCTTCTCCCCGAGCATTTATGAATACTTCCGGTGTACTGACGGTGCCTCTTACGGATAACCACGCCTTTAATGCAGAAGCCGTCTCTTTCCACAGAGGAAGGCATCGTTGTCTCCGACCCTTTCCGTGAACGACAACACTCGCATATGGCTGCATGGTCAAGTCACTAAGGCGCAATCCAACGAGTTCGGATGCGCGCAAGGCCCCGGCGAAGCAAACGTGAAGCATGGCACGGTCTCGAACCCCAAACCAGCCAGACGGAATTGGGGCATCCAATATTGCCTGCATTTCCTGCTGAGTCAGATGGCTCACCAGACGGCTCTCAGTCCGCTTCAGCGGAAGCGCCAGGATCTGGCGAACCTGTTCCAGAGATGAAGGCACCCGATATTCTACGAAACGCATAAAGGATTTGACGGCGCCCAGCCGAGTATTCCGTGAATTTGCACCGTTATGGCGTGTCGTTTCAAGGTAATCAAGAAACGAGAGGATCATTGACGCGTCGATCTGCTCAAGATACAACTGAGACGGTCGAGTCTTGAGACGTTGACTGACGAACTCGAGGAGCAATTTGAAGGCATATGCATAAGACTCGCAGGTGTTGTCGCTGGCGCCCCGTTCTAGTGGCAGACGTTGTTGGAGAAACGCCGTAAGGTGCGGTGCGAGCGGAGTCATAGCATTTCTCCTGCAAGAACGATTCGCTGCAGTTCGCAATGCCTCGCAAGAGGTCAGGGGTTGCTTCAAGATACCAGTACGTATGCGTGACGTTCCCGTGACCAAGGTACGTGGAGAGTGCGACCATATATATGCTTCGTTATGCGGTCACGGCCGTCGGGGCAGTTCTCGAGTGCCCTCACCGCAAATGTATGCCTTAATGATTGTGGGGTTGGGCGAGGTCGCTCTGGAGCACAAGGTAAACCGGCTTCTTTCGCCGCAAAGTCGAACGCCATCTCGACCGTCTTTACGCCCAGAGGTCTCCTCCACACCGAAACAAAGACGTGGTTGTCAAACGGGGCGTAAGAGCGCCGCTGCTCGATGTAGCTGTTCAGCGCTGAACGACATGTTTCGTGGATCGGAATAACACGACTTTTTCTGAATTTCGTATTCCTGATCAGTAATCCATCTGGCGTGATATCCTCATAAAGGAGTCGGATGGCTTCCGACAGGCGAAGTCCGGTGCATGCCAACAGCCCAAACAACGTGCCGTATGTTTTCCCGCGTAGCGGATGAGAACCTTGCTGAAGTGCGGCGTGAATGAGTTTTCGAACCGCATCCTCAGACATAATATACGGCACCGGCCGAGGACCTTTTTCGCTTCCGAATACGGCGGCGGGAACTTCGTGACGCATATCCTCAGCCCGAGCATAGCGCGCGAAGCGCCTGACGTGACCAAGTCGGCGCGCACGCTGATGGACTGATTTCCCTTGCGCGGCCCACGCCACAGCGGTTTCATTGCGGACATGATTCACGGACACGGAATCAGAGAACGCGGCGAAGCTCCGTAGGTAGCTGCCTTCAGACTTGAAGGCGAACCCGCACGCGCGCCGCATTTCAATATACGACTCTACTAGGTCGGCTAGCATGATTGCGTCTCCGGCCACGGCTGGGCTATCTTTTGCAACTCAGGCAAATCGACCTTGGCAAGTCTGGCGTACCTGACGCCCGACGAGTTTAAGCAGCTATATTGTTCAACTGACGCAACCGAGGCCATTCTCCAAGATTGAAATGGCCCGAAGAAATCAGGCAGGTCACTCGCATTCGAAAAACCAAAATTCTCCCTCCGGGAATTTCTGCCAAAGCAGCAGACGAGCTAGCGCGCAAATGGGAAAACGAGCAATACGAGATAGCCGCGGGTGCGCGCAAGCTCGTTGTGACCATCGGCGAGTGCGTGATGGCGCACTTCGCCGACAAGAGCGCAGGTTGGAAGGACACCAAGAAGCGAATGCAGATCCTCGAAAAGTGGGCGCCTGAATTTGCCGAGCAGGACGCGCTTGATCTGCACGAGTGGTCAAAGACGTTCGTCGGCTATCTGCGGGCATCGACGGACCATCGTGGCGTCGTAAAGCACCCGCTGACGGATGGTGCGATCCGGAACATCCTCGCGTACATTCGCGCGGCGATCAAATACGCGCACAAGGTCGGCAGGCTGGAAATCGACCAGACCGCGCGCATGGTGATTCCTGGCGTCAACAATGAGCGCCACCATTACCCGCAGCGTCGGGAGAGGCTGGAGATCGCTCGCGCGTGTGAAGACCGTGAGGTCCGAGCTGCCATCCGGATTGCGTTTTACTCGGGCATGCGCCGCGGCGAGATCCTGCGCGCCAAGGTAACGCGAGCCGGCTATTCGCTCGACGACTCGAAGAACGGTCGGCCACGCATCATCCCGATCCACCCGCGGATTGCCGTGCTCGCCCGCCGCGTGCGGTTCACGATACCTGTCTGGAAGTTCGAGGACGGCTGGCAGGCGGCTCGCGTGTCGGCAGGGTATCCGACCACGAAGTTTCACGATCTACGGCACGGCGCCGCGTCAGAAATGATCGACGCCGGCATCGATCTGTTCACGGTTGGCGGGGTGCTCGGCCACAAATCAACGGTGTCAACGAAGCGCTATTCGCACCTGGTAACTGGCCGCCTGGCAGACGCCGTCGCGCGGATCGGGCAAGAGAGGTAAGAGGTCGGAATCAGGTTTCGGGCAGAAAAACCCACACCCCTGATTTAGCGGCCGCCCGAGGAAATTCTCGGGAGCCTTATGGGGCTTGGTGGGCCGGGTGGGATTCGAACCCAGAAAATGGGGGTAGCAAGGGGATTGACGGGGCACGCAACTTCATATTTATCAAAGACTTAACTCCGCACACTCCCCTCCGATACCCGCTATTGTCCCTAGGATTGTCCCCGAACACAAACGGCGCATTCTCGCGTCGGCGCTAGCATTGCTCAATCGGGGTAACGCTCACTAGGAAACCAGCTCTACTGGTGCCCCTTGTCAAACGAGTGCCGAACGCCACGCCGTACGCCACATTGTGTTCCGGTTACACCTAAATCTTATTGACACCTCGGTCGAGGGTGATAACCTACAACCGAGCAATGAAGGAGGCCCGAGCTCTATGCGAACAAGGGCCTCAGTGTCATCAGTGATGGGTGTAAGCCATCATGGCGTACACCACCGCAGCAGCGGCGTAAATCCACGACATCGCCAGACAGTAATTGCTCAAGGCAATCTCCCGATCTAGGGTTTAAGGGAACGCGGTTCGTCTGTCTGCCCGCCAAGACTTTCAGACGAACCGCGCTTTCTTTTTAAGGCGCGCCGAATGCATGCCTCTCACTCATCCTAAGGCAACTTAAATTTTTTTTCACGAACTACGTTGTGAAAATCGCGCCACAGCTAGCGCCCAGCCCCACTCGCTTGATGACGCTAATTCGCTCACCTACAATCATTGCCCACACCTCGCGAGAATCTTCACCAGCGCTGCTGCATTGCATCTTCCGGGCCTTCCCTACGCTTGTCTTCCACATGCATGTTTCACATGCGGCATCGCGTGGCGTCCTGCACTTTTCCGCACCGTTGCAAACGCTCGTGTAGCACGCTGTCTGCCTGACCACACTGCTGCGACACATCACTTTGTCTCACGCGTGCCTGAGCGATCGACTTCGCCGCGCCGCGGCATGGGTATGTTTGCGACGACAGTTCAGCCGCTGTGTTACATGTTTTGCACCCGCGCAAGCGCACATTCCTGCCGGTCGTCAGCGCGTGCGCCAAATCGTTCAACGCAATCGCACGACCGGCAAGCGATTAGTCGAGCAGCGTCGTCTGCTCCGGGCCATCCTCCGACTGCTGTTTTGATCTTCGCGGAGGCAACGGGAACGGCTCAGCGTGCATCGCGTCGGCCGGATAGAGGTTCAAGAACGAGCGCGCCCCGTCGGTCGAGCGGCAGGACAGCCAGTCGCCATACTGCGTCGGTGGCACGATGACGACAGAGCGCTTTTTTCGTCGCCCGGCTTGTGGAAGCGTTTCATCAGCGGAAGGGAATGATACGCGTAAGATTTTTATGCGTACCATTGCCCCCTTGCTGCTTAATTAATTTCAGATGAAATTAGAATTTGATTTTCTTCAAATGGCACATTCCGGTAGCTGTCCTGTCCTGCTCCTTGGTTAAGAAATTATATGCGCCATCGGAATATTTGAATTCCCCCGTCTCCCTATCAATGGAGATGTAAGCTTTCGCCTCTCCATTAACACCCTTCATAAAGTATTGGCTACCCCGTTGCTGCATATTTCCAATCGGAATATCATATTCTTTGCCAGCTTTGAAAATTCCGGTATCAGATTTATCAATGGCACACGTGAGCACGGATTGTTGCGCGTACGCCGCTGAAAAAATCGAACCAAATACGACCACGATGAAAGTTTTTTTAATCATTTTTAAGACTTAATTGATTTAAAAATAATCCGCTAAAGAGGCAGGCGAAAACTGCCCCTTCGGAGCAACGCCCATAGCCGCGGTTGCGCAAGCTCATTGTTATACGGCTGAAAGGTCGATAACTTTAGAGGCACATGTCCTTGGGTTGGTGACGTTGGGGAACAATAGCGTCGGACCGGAAAACGGAAATTGTGAGACAGACCTGGATCGGGGCGGGCGGCTGGATTGCAGTGGGACGCTGAATGGCGCAAACGGGGTCGGCTGTAGCCCTTGACCGAAGGCTCAAGTCTCGCAACCGCACGACAAGCGTTCCAGCCTCATCAATTCCGTTTCCCTGCAACAGCAACAGCCCGGAGCCCTTGCGGATTATGATCGGCTAGAGCACTGTATTTTTATACAGTATCGCCATCCCATGTCTACCCTCTCCAATCCCTACGGATCGAAGCGTCCGTGCCGCGAATGCGAGCATTGGGGCGGCACCGTGGACGGAACGTCGCACGCCGTTTGTCTGCGTGGAAACCGAGTTCAGGTGCACGCGGATGGTGAGTCCAGGACAGTGTCACCAATGGCGTCATGTCCTTCCTTCATGCCCCAGTCGAAACCAGTGTTCACTGGTGGCGGGAATTTCATATTCAGCGCGCCGACCGGGAGCATAGCGCTGATGCGGTCGGCCATGCCGAAGCGGTGGTGAAGCGCGGCGGTCCTTAACCCAACCCGCTCTGCCCTGCCCACATCGTTCCGGAGAACGGGCGCGCGAAGTGACGTCACAGGTCAATCGCACTATCTCTGTCGAAGGATGCCCGCACCCCGTGGGCCTGCGATGACACGTCCGTCCTTCGCCTACTGCGTTTTCTGCGGCCAGATAGTGAATGTCCGGCGCGGCGCCTGACAACTTTTTCAATTTGTGACTTTCGTCACAAGCAAATTTCCTGCAAAGGCCTTACATTGGTGGCGGAAAGATTTACCTAGATCGTTATGAAATTTATATCGGTCTATTTCTTTCTTTAATTGCGCACCTCCCGGGGCATGGAAGCTTGTTGGGGAATGGCGTCAAGCCAAGACCTGACGGGCAATAACATAAAATACAAAGGACAAATTGGCCGTGGCTACACAAGCATCTCTTGATCAGATCCAGCAACTCTACATCGCGTATTACGGCCGTCCGGCAGACTCTGGTGGTTTGAACTACTGGGCAACGACACTTGACGCAAATAACGGAAACCTGAGCCGCATCGTTGATGCATTTGCCAACTCTGCCGAATCCACCGCATTGTACGGGGCCAACTCGTCTGCCGAAAGTCTGGTCACCGCGATCTACCAGAATGTGCTGCACCGAGCGCCTGAAGCAGGCGGTTTGGAGTTCTATGCCAAAGCGCTTGCGAGCGGACAGATCTCGGCCGGAAACCTCGCGCTCGCCGTTCTTAACGGTGTGCAGAACGTAGACGTTGCCACCGTCCAGAACGAACTGGCCGTAGCGAACGAGTTCACAGCGCAAGCGGCCGATTACGGCGGTGACACGGCGGCAGCAATCGGTCGCACTTTCCTTTTGCAGGTCTCCAGCGATAGCGCCGCGAACGATACCCTTCTCTCGCACGTCACGTCCTACATTAATGCCGCGTCAGCGGCGACCAGCAATCCGTCGCAGTTCGACGGAAAGATTTCAGGCGGTGTGCTGACCGATACCACGGTTGTGGATCAGTATGCGTCGGGCACGACGCCTTCGACGGGCGGTGACACGGGCGGCTCGACCGGCGGCGACACGGGCGGCTCGACCGGCGGCGACACGGGCGGCTCGACCGGCGGTGACACGGGCGGCTCGACCGGCGGCGACACGGGCGGCGACACGGGCGGCTCGACCGGCGGCGACACGGGCGGCTCGACCGGCGGTGACACGGGCGGCTCGACCGGCGGCGACACGGGCTTCAATATGTCCGTCGACTCCAGCTCCCATTTGATCAGCTTTTCCAATCCGTCCGGTACGGTCACGATCACCAGCATCACGCCGGGCACCACAAACACAGGCGATCGCACCATTACCGCCACCAGTGGCGGTGTGACGACGAGCGTAACCGTGCAGGGTGACGCGAGCCACCATGTTGTCCTGGAGGGCTTTGCTGTTTCCAGCGCCCAAAGCATCACGATCTCGGACCAACTGGTCAACGACTGGAACGTTAGCGGTGCGGGTAATGTCCATGTGACCAGTAGCAACGTTGCAGGAACCTATGATCTCACCAGCATCGCAGTTACGGGTGCATTGACGATCGATCCGGACACGAGTGCTACCTTCGTGCTGACCGTGGCGCAAGCCGACAACGCAAACTTGGGCATGTCGCAGCATTATGAAATCGCCGACACGCTGGCGCACCTTGAAGGTGCGGCAGCGGGCGTGGTGTCGCGCGCAGACAGCTACAGCCTGACCGATACGTCGACTGATCTGGGTGCATTGTCGGTGACCAATGCGGACCTCGTGCATCTCGCGTCGAACCACGCCAGCTACACCTACGCAGTGAGCGACACGGCGTCAGCGCTGTATAACGCGCTCAACGCCTCGGACGCAACCCTGAACGGGGCAGCACTGACGGCCAACGACGCAACGGCCGCAGTGCTGAGTGTTGTGCAGGCGGATGCGCTGGTCAGCCACGACGTCACATTCACCAACGGTTACGCGGTGTCGGACACGGCGGCTCATCTGGCCGACGCGCTGATCGCCAATGACGCGGCGCTGAGCGGCGCAGAGGTCAACCTGTCGGCCAGCGACACGTCGGCGGCGACGCTGAGCGTTGTCCAGGCCGATGCACTGCACACCGCAAACGTCACGGTCACGCCGGGCTACACGGTGAACGACACGGCGGCTCATCTGGCCGACGCGCTGATCGCCAATGACGCGGCGCTGAGCGGCGCAGAGGTCAACCTGTCGGCCAGCGACACGTCGGCGGCGACGCTGAGCGTTGACCAGGTTGATGCGTTGCACGCAGCTCAAGTTCAGGTTGCAGCAGGATATATGGTGATAGCGGCCAGCACGTCGCTGGCCGACTACGACGCAGCTGTGACGGCGATCGGTAGCGACGCAGACGCGACGGTGGCGTTTGCTTCGGGTACGACGGCGGTGCCCATGAGCGCGGCTGACTATGGGCATCCAGCCTACGTCTCGGCATTACAAAACGCTGGCTACTCGATCAACATAGAGTTGACCCAAAACTATACGGATCCTGGCACCACCCTTAACGAAGGAAATGTCACATTGACGTTGGGTGAATCTGTTACGGCCGTTGACCTGAGCGCATCGATCCCCACCACCCATGGGTTCACGATCGATGCTAGCGCCACTGGTAGCAGTTCAATCGTCGGCTCCAGCGAGGACGACATCATCACGGCAGGAAGTGGGGCGAACGTTATCTCCGGTGGAGTCGGCGCGGATACCATCAATTTAGCGGCCACGCACGACACCCAGACGCTCGTCTTTGACGCTGGATTGGATTCGACGCCCAGTCGCTACGATGTGGTGACCAACTTCACGGCAACGGCAACGGGCGACGCGCTGCAGTTCCACCGAGGAGATGTTCCTGATGACATCGCGATCATCGCGCCTGGGCCATTTAGTGGGCTTGTTCTCGCGCAAGGTAGCCTGACGACATCGGTAGATAGCAATGGGATCCTTTCATTCGCCAAGAGTTCAGACTCGACGTCAGTCGCAATTAGCGCTACGACAACCGATCTTTCCGATGGTCACAACACAATTTCTGTTGCGGATGTATTGTCGTTCCTAGACTCGGCTCAAATTCCTGGCAAGGCAGTCGCCTTCACTAACGGAACAAACTCGTACGTGGTCGAATCGAGCGCCAACAACTTTATGAACGCAGTGGAATTAGTTGGCGTTCAGGTCAAGGGCATAGCAGCAACGGGCGACACGATTCATGTTCTCGGTGCCTAAGTAATCTCACGGGCAGCTAGGGTTAATCGCATGCCCCGTCCCCGGGAAGGGCGGGGCGATCCATATCCGGCCGCGCCATTTCGGACACGCAGACGCGTAAGCAGCAGGTGCAGACCATCCTACTGACGCAGGACCAGGCGCAGGAACTCATCCCGACACTCAACACTGCCCTGCGCGAACTGGAACTGCAACGCAGCGCGTCGCTGGCGCGAGCCACTGAAGGCGAAGGCGTAGTGGATGGAAGGGACGACTCGCTGTTTCGGGGCTGACCGTTTTCATCGTCCCTATCCCCCTCATACGCGATATGTACAGCTCCAACCGGAAGCAGTTGATTGACTACGAGGTGCGCCTACTGGCGCTATGGAAGACTAACTCGATTCTCATCGAGACACTAAAAGCCATTCAGGGGAGCCTGTCACCGGACGACGTGCAGCAGCGTGCCATTCTCAATCGCATTGAGTTGGTGCTCGAACAAATTTGAGTCATCCTCTAGCAGCACCAGGCCCGTGACAGAAGGCACTACTTTGCGCCCGAATCGACCCCAATGGAGTCTATACGCTCACGCTTGAGCCGGACCAGGCGCGGCAGCTTATCCGGGACCTGAGCACAGCCGTCCTCGCATCGGACCTGAAAGGCATCGCTGAGGGGCGTGAGGGAGGAAGACGGCTCGCTTCGATACGTTGGCGACGTCGAAGCGCACGTGTCGCCGCGCCAGACAGCGGCGCTACAGGCGCGCATCAAGCCGATCGCGCAATCGCCGTTCGCGAAGACGCCGAGGCGAAACGCGATATGGATTCAGCCCGAGATTGTCGTCCAGGTGAGATTCCTAGAATGGACGCCGACGGGTAGCATCCGGCATGAGATGTTCGAAAAGATCGACACAGCCCACAACATGTAAAAGCAGAATACAGGCTTTGGTCTGTTTTCACGCGGCAGGCTTCAATAGTTCCGCAGCCAATCTCTCAAGCCGCTCAACCACTAGATCGATCGAGTGTGATCGGCGAAAAGCCGCCAGGCCACTTCGATGTATCGATCATCTCGGAGCCGGTCGACGTCAACCAGATCATCGGACACGGTCGGTGCAGCCAATCTCCGAGACGCGGGTAATTCATCCATGTCGCGTCCATTGCTGACGATCACCAGCCCCGCCAGCTCGCGCGCGAACTTCTGATAGTAGGCGCCGTTCGCACCATTCAGCGGCTCGACACACCAATTTTCAACTACGGTGACGGCGGGACGTCACGACGCAATCGGACACCAACTCAAGGTGCCCGCTGGCGATCTCAGCAATGGGCAGAGTGTGCCCTTCAATACATACGCCGCGGGCAACTCGTGGGTACTCTACCTTCGCCTCTCGGTCTTGTCCTCAGGTAACGCCTATAGCTACCCTATCAAACTGGAGTCACCTTATGAATGTCGCCAACTACGCGCTTATCGATGACATCCAGAACACAGCTGGCGAGCACCATGCCGACATGGTGACGGCGACTATAAACAACTACATATCCCAGTATGGTTTCTCGCCGAATCAGACACAGGCTTTTCAGTTCCCCAATTCGTGGAGTACAGAAGCCACCCAGATCAATTCCGATGTAGCCTCCATTACGTCGCCCGTTGTCAACAATAGCTGGGCGGATCTGGCTGCCTCGCATTCGCCGAACGCGTGGTTAACTAACGGCACTGACGTATATAACGCGTTGGAAGACGCATTCCTGAACGGCAAGACAATGGTCTTTGCCGCTGGCAATGAAGGCGCGAGTAGGCCGAATACAGTGTCGTTTGAGGCATCAACGCCATTCGTGATCAGCGTGAGCGCGATGGATGTGGACCCTAACGGCCACGAGCAATTGGCGTCGTATAGCAGCGCCAATCCAGCCATGACGAATTACGTCACCCTCGGCACTGTCGCGAATTACTCGCAAAACCCTACCGCCATCGGCACGTCATTCGCCGCGCCGCGTATCGCGGCACTAATATCCATGCTCGATGCCGAGTATGGCGGCCAGCTTACGCAGTCCGACATTCATACGATTCTTGATCAGGGCAGCATCGGCGAGAACCTGTCGCAAGAAAACCAGCCAAATATGTCGACGTATGTCTACCACGTCATTGACGACACAACCTTAGGCAACATCCTGCACATGCAGTACACGCCAGGCGAATGCACGCTACGCATGGAAGTATCGGGTCTCTATAACTTGCTTCTTGATCGCGTAGCTGACACGGGCGGCCTGAATTTCTATACCAATCTCGCCGCGACGCAAGGACTCGGCGTTGTTGGCACCCAATTGAAGGGTAGCCCCGAGTACCAAACAGCGTCCACCCACACCATTAATCAAGTCAGTCTCATGGAAGATGTGCAGGCCATGTATCACGTCTTCCTTGGCCGAGAATCGGATGATGGCGGTTTGGCTTGGTGGGTGGATCACATCGCGCACGACAACGCGCCGACCAATCAGCAAATCTCGATCACCGGTCAGCACATCGATATTAGCCATTACGAACAAGCGTTCGTCGCCGCAGCCGGTCAGCATCTCCCGTCGTGGTTCTAGTCGGATGCGAGAACCGACAGACAAGTCAAGCGCTCTATCAAATGAGCTGATGGGGAAAATACCGCTGCGGCAACTGTATCGCAACCCGGACAAGCGCAGCAGCCGACGTCTGGAAGTGATGGTGCCCATGGGCAGGATCGAACTGCCGACCTCTCCCTTACCAAGGGAGTGCTCTACCACTGAGCCACATGGGCATCTCTTTTCACGCGCTGCACCTGGAGCGGGAGACGAGTCTCGAACTCGCGACCTCAACCTTGGCAAGGTTGCGCTCTACCAACTGAGCTACTCCCGCGGCATTTGGCTCCCCGACCTGGGCTCGAACCAGGGACCTACGGATTAACAGTCCGGCGCTCTACCGACTGAGCTATCGGGGATCAAGGTCTTATCGACCGGAGCCGGATTGTACAGCTTTTCGGTGTAAGTCGATATTTGTTTACTGAGCATTCTTGAAGTTCTTGATGCTCATCGCCGGACCGATAGGCGCTCATGATCTCTGCGCAGAGAACGGCTTTCCTGCTCAGGCCGTCACGGCGCGCGCCGATGCCTCTTGAGCCCCGCGAAGCGCAATGCGGTTTCGCTCGAACATCTCGGCCCAGCCTTGAGGCGACACCATATAGTCGGTGCAATCGCCGTACTCGATGATCGAGTCGCTGAAGATCTCCGAGCCTCTATACGAAAATGCACCGAAACCAGGCTTGTTCGTCGCGAACAGGTCGAACTGCGTGCGTGGCAAAAGCGCGGAAAGCGCGCGTTGAATTTCCATGCATTGATCGGGTTGAATGTCGCCGTAATCGCCATTCAAATACGCCGGATCGTTGCCGCATCTGTTTCGGACGAACAACACCTTTTTGCCGTCTAGTTCGTTCACGAACCGATCGGCGCGTCGGGCGTATTTCTTTCTCAATTCCGCGAGCTGTTTTTCGACATCGCCCACAATCACTCGACCGTCTTCATCTCTCGCGAAATCGTGGTGATACATGAGATTGAACCGCGTGTCGACGACGGTCCCGCGGTCCGCAGGAATAGACAAATTCGACGGCTCGAAAAGACCACTGAATCGCGCATCGAGAACATCGAGCAGCGCATGGAAGGGCGTCATCCACCAATCGAACGGATAAGCCTTTCCCGTCTTGAAGTGATGGCGGATATTCCAGGTCACTTCGCAATTCGAGCCAATGCTGATGACCCGGTCATATGGTCTGTCGGGCGGACTCTTTCGGCCAAACACGGCAATTCTTTCGAGGAATTTTAGCTTTGCTTGCATGAATGTCTCGGCGGCAATGCAATATCGTTCGTCGCGGAATGCAACTCAAGGGTGTGCTCGCGGACTTTTCACTCTTCGTGCGTGCCTGGACACGGGCGCGCTTGCCTTCGCACAATCCCTCAGCGATGCCTTTTCAGGTCCGATGCGAGGACGGCTGCGCTCAGGTCCCGGATAAGCTGCCGCGCCTGTTCCGGCTCAAGCGCGAACGTATAGACGCCATTGAGCTCGCTGGGACTGTCGGCAGCGACGCGTAGTGCAATGCTTTCGGCCGTTGACTCGGTGTCCCATGTCTGTATCGGCATTGGCCAGTTGCAAAGCTCGTTCATGAGATGTGAGTCGCGTGAATCACAAACTGGTGCCTTGTGTCATTCGTTTAACGGGGACGATAAACAATCGGCGGGAAAACCGAACGTGCCCCTCAGTTTCGAGACAGCGAATAGTCCCAATGGTCCGCTACAGCTTCGCCCTCTGCTGCGCGCGCAAGCGACGCGCTGCGTTGCAATTCCAGCTCGCGCAATGCCGCGTTGAGAGTCGAGATGAGTTCCTGCGCCTGGTCATGGGTCAGCAGGATGGTCTGCACCTGCTGCTCACGCGTCTGCGTGTCCGAGATTGCGCGGCCGGACAGCCGGATATTCGACTGACCGTAGGTCGATTCAGCCTGGATATTCCAGCGGCCTGTAGGAATGAGTAATCGCTGCACGATGTTTCGCCCGAATACATCGGGTCTTGTTGGGTTGAACGTATCTTGAAAAAAGGGAGATCAACTGCGCAACACGGGCGCGGAAAACTTTGCTTAGTTATCCAAGAAAGCAGAAACCCCATCCCCTTGTGAGGGACGGGGTAACCAGCCTAAACGTCGTGTCCTGACTCGCTCAAGGGAAGCGGGCCGTGACCCTCCGTTTTAGGCAAACGTGATGTGACCGCCTGCAGTGACCGCTGCGTGCGAAAGGTCGACAACACCAGCAATCTTGACAACCGCGCTGTCGCTAGCGTCGGCAGCTGCGCCATTGCTTTCAACGTACGTGTTGCCAGCATACTGGAACCACGTGACGGTGTTAGCAGCGCCGTGAGCCGCGAATACTGCCTGGTCGAAGGTCTGGGCGGCAGCAACCGAAGTAGCCGCACCCAGAGCGCCAACGGCGTTTGTCACCGTAGCGAAACTGAGAGTCTCGCCATGCAACGCACCGTTCAGCGTCAGGACGTTGCCGTTCGTATTCGCCGACGTTGCCGACGCACTCGCTTGATAGAGCAAGCCGTCCGTGACGTTGGCCGTGCCGCTACCGAACGTAACGGAATCTGCGATGCTGTGCGTTCCCGCCACATTGCTCACTGCAACCGTCACACCAGTACCCGAACCCAACGTAGCCGAGTTGTTGACCCCGCCCAAGTTCAACACGTCTGCACCAGCGGAGGCCGCGTCATTGATGCTCGCGCCCTTGCCGTCGATAGTCAGCGTGTTAAACAGCGTCGAAGCAGTTGCACCTTCGACAATCACGCCATTAGCAGCATGGTTGATGATGGTGTCGCCACCGATACCACCCTTGATGGTCAGTCCAGCGTACGACACGACATTGTCGCCGGCACCCGAATTAGCACCTGCGGTGATGTGCAGCGCGCCAGTAGCAGCCGAACCATCAATCGTGGTCAACGACGAAGCAGTCGTGCCGCTCTGCGGCATGCTTGCGTTGTTCACAGCCGTCGTAACGCCGCCCAGCGTGAACTGATTCGAACCCGTGATGGTGACCGTCGTCAGGTGGTTGTCCGTTTCGGTGAGGGCCGTCAGCGAGTTCACAGCACCCTTGACGCCCGCAGAACTCAGCACAATCGACGTATCGCCGGTCGACGTCAGCGAGTCGATGTTGACACCATTCGTGTGCGCCTTCAACGCATCAGCAAAATTCACGGTCAGCGTGCCCGTGCCGCTAGCGTGCGACAGAACCAGGTCGTTGGTACCAACCGCAGCAAGCGCATCAACCGTATCCGTCACGGTCACGTTGTCGCCGAGGTTCAGCAACGTAGCTACGCCGTTCGTCGTTGCCGAGCTGATGGAAACGCCAGAAATGATGGAACCCGTCATCAGCGATGCGTCCAGCGAGCCGTTGCCTGCACCCGAGCCAAAGCCCGATACGTCGAGCACCTGGAAGTCCTTGATGCCAGCAGCGTTGCCTGCATTAACCAACGATGCCGAGATGGTGTTCGTACCGCCAACGCCGCCATCGACCGTGACACCCGAGCCAATCGAGCCGCCTGCACCAACCAGCAAGGTATTGTTACCTGCGCCCAGATTGATGGAGCCACCCGAAGCCGACGTCAGCGCTGCCTTGAGCGTAATGACGTCGTTGCCCGAACCACCGGTCAGCACTGCGCTCGCTGCGGAGTCGGTGAGAGTAACACCGCCGCTATTGCCCGACAGGTCAATCTTGGCCAGAGTCGTGGCAGTACCGAAGCCCGTCAGGTCAGCGACGACCGCTCCCGAACCCGTCACCGTCAGCGACTTCGCGTTCGCTGCGTTCAGCACCACGTCATCCTTGCCGGTAGCTGCCAGCGTAACAGCCGTTGCGTTTGCATCGGCAATCGTGACCGCAGCCGCGACGCCGGTTGCATCGTAACCCGCGTTCGATGCGGTCAGGTTCAGCGTGTGGCCACCGACAGTCGCGTTGTTGACCGTGACGGTTTGCGCCGCCGTCAGATTCTCTACCGTGACGTTCGTCAAGCCGTTACCCGTCAGGGATGCGCCGGCTGCCGTTCCGTTCAAGGTGACCGACGTCAGGGTGGTGCCTTTGCCGTCAGCCGCTGCCGCACTGGCTGCCGTCACGCTACCGTTGTTGACCACGACCGCGCCGGCCGTCTTGTTCGCCGTAACGCTCGTCAGGCCGGCACCGTTGATGTCTGCCGACGCGCCGTTATTGAGCGTAACCGCCGTGCCACCAACAATCTTCGTGACATCGCCAGCCGTCACAGTCAAGTTCAGCGCGGTGGTATCCGCAACTTTGACATTAGCAGCGTTGGTAAGGTTAGCGTCGGCAGCAACCAGGTTGGCCGTCGTCAGGCCGGCTTGGCCGCTCAGGTCGAATGCCGTTGCCCCACCCAATGCGCCGTTGGTCGTGATGTTGTCGGTTTGGATACCCGAAATCGAAATACCAGTGGGCAGCGTGAAGGCCGGGGCGGCCGCCGTGCCAGCAGCAGTATCAGCAATGTTCAGTACGTTGCCGGTGCCGGTACCCTTGATTACATCCAAACCACCCAGAACTTGCGACGTCGCGGTGTTGGTCGCGTTAACAACGCCGTTGCCCGAGACCGTGACGTTATCCACACCCGTAGTGAGCGTAACCGTCTGGCCAACCGTGCCATCGCCGATATGAGCAACCGTCGTCGACAGGTTCGCTGCTGCGGCAGTTGCCGAAGCCGTATCCGTCACGCCAGCCACTGCTGCCCGTGCGTTGTTCGAGGCGGCCGTGCCCGAGTATGCGACTTGAGCAGCAGTCGATTGACTGACTTGGCTCGTGAACGCGTCAGCGTACGTCAGCTTTGCTGCGAGTTCGGTCGCGTCGGTACCCGTTGCGCCGTTATAGATGTTCAGAGCGACCGAAGCCAGCGAGAACGTGCCGTTGTTGATGCCTTGAACGTAGAAGTTCAGACCGGCGACGTCAGCGTCACGACCAAACAGCGTATGGTAGATCGCGTTGACTTGAGCTTGCGTATTCGAGCCAGCGTAGAGCGCGGTCGATTCAGTCGAATTGCCGAACGCGTTGATGATGACATTGATGTTGCCACCAGCCTTGTCCAGCTGCGTCGCCCAGTAATCCTGGCCTGCCGGATCCGCGGGACGGCCATAGTAGGCGATATAAGCCTGTTGAATCTGTTCGTAGTATTGTGCTGCAGCCATTTCTAGCTCCGAAAATTATTTATACACGTGTTTGCGTCATCAAATGACTGGTCTCCGCGCTGACCAAGACCTCCCGGGCCGGCGCGCCTTTCACATCCAACGCGAACGCATTTTCAGATGACTTTCTAGGCTGTATTGTGATCGGGCTCACAAAACCACATATATAGCTCGGTCGAATGTTGGATTCACAACTGTCCAATTCAGATTTCCGTGTTTAAGCCACCGAAAATCCCGAGTACGCAAACCGCTTTTCCGCCTTGAGTTGACCTGCCGAGACAAGCGCAAGCAGCGGAGCTGCAAAATACCGGATGCGGAAAGGAAGGTTCAGCGAGTCCGAGAGCGTCCGTGGGGACATCGGGCCAATCGCTCGTCAACGGCGAGGGCCAGGTCAGGCTGAGGCAGGAGGGCCGCCAGTTCCAGATGGTGGGGCCAGGGAACCGGCGGTTTACATCGGCGCTACTCTATGGCTGCTCACAGTACTGCGAGCACCGCGATGTTAGCGCTGAAACCAAATCGTTTATGTGACGAGCATCACAATAAAATCACCAAAGAATCTGTACCTTTCGCCTCGCCCCGCTCAAAAGCCTTGCAAAGATGCAGATCGACTTACCGCCTTCTTCCCAGACGCTTCTCGGAAAGCGCACCCTCAGAGATGTCATCAATCGGTATACCGATGAATTTATCCCGCGAAAGCGGGCGGCCGTGTCGATTTCGAAAACGCTGCACGAGATCGGACTGAGCTGCGCGTTTCTGGGTGACCCGCTTGAACGCTTATCGGTCGAATTAATTTCGGAGTGGCTTACGCAGCGTCTATCCGGCATAGCCACGTCCCACGCCACTTACGAACTGAATTTAATAACCGCGCTGCTCGAGGTCGCTCGCGCTGAGTGGGGCTGGATCCAGAATAACCCGGCGCTACTGATCGCGCGCCCGCGCATTCCTGCTAACGACCGAAAGACACCGATCCCGCGCCGAGTGTCAGACCTTGAGATCCAGACTATCTGCGAAGCGCTGGGATACACAGACGGATCGATGGCAGCGAGCGCATCGCAATATACGGCAGTTGCGTTCTTGCTTTCGATCGAGACCGGAATGCGGAAGAATGAGGCCCGCGCCCTCCGATGGTCCGACGTGTTTCTGGACGAGGGCTACATCAGCATCCAGGGAACAGAAATAGAGGAAATCCGCAAGATCCCGCTCTCAAAAAAGGCTAGCGCACTGTTTTCTCAACTCTTCAGATTCGAAGACGACGAGCGCTGCATACCTCTGGAACAACACTTCGCCAGTAAGACTTGGACCATAGCCAAAAAGACTGCGGTGCGAAAGCTGCCGTCGCTCGAGGATCTCAAGTTTAGTGATTCGCGAGATGAAGCCACGGCCCGGATGGCGAAGAACTTTAGCATCCTCTCGCTGTCGAGAATTCTTGACCACGCGAATCTGCCGACGCTTGTCCCCTACTACCTCAAGCCTGAAGTCCAATCCTGAGGACCAAAGCGCGCCATCGGCCGGGCGTTGACCTAGGCGCGGAGCACGTGAGCGTCGCCAAAAGTCGTCGGGCGCGAAGCCCGACGAAAAACGTGCGACCGGGGGAGGGTCGCAACGCTGAGAGGCCTCCATTATTGTCGCTGGCGAGCACGCCGGTTGTGATGGGGATCACGCTCCAAATAAATCAACCTACTTCATCTAGCGCTCGACGAAACCCTGATCCTGCAACACACGCACATAAGCCCGCAACGCCTTGAGCTTCTCGATCTCGCGCTGATCATCACCCGCTACTTCTGCAACGGCGGCTCAGCCCCGGTTATCGGTCGTGACCGCTGGGTTCGCCTGCATCTTCCCTCGGAAGTAGCTGGCGATGCCGAGTACTGGCGCCATCGTGCCCATCACCGCCGCTTCGGATCCGAGCATGCTGGGGATATAGCCGAGGACGGCCGGGTCGACGCGCGCGAACATCACGCCGATGTATGCCCCCGCAACCGTCAAGCCCGCGAGCACCGCAAGCAACCCGAAGCAGAAACCGACGAACGGACGCCAGCTGTAAGTGGGCCAGTGATCGGCCCTCGCCTCGGTCTGCATCGTCTGGTTGACAGCCTGCGTGTCAGCGGTGTCGGCGGCCAATTCGGCCTTCGTGACGTCGGCACTGATCTGCGCGAGCTGCGCCTGCTGGTCGAGCACTGCCTTTTGAAACTGCATCGACAGGTTCGGATCTGCCTGGATCGCGGCGAGCGCCGCGTCAGGCGCGGATTGACCTGTAACGGTCTGGGCAATACCGACGACATGCTTGGCGACGTCTTCGGCCTTCGAGCCGCCGAGCCAACCGGCGATCATCGGCGCGAATTGAGCGAGCGCCATCGCAATAGGGATCAGCGGCATCATGCAGCTCCTTTCCAAAGGTTGTTTGCAATTCGGTTCGCCCACCCTTTGCCGAAATTCAGCCAGGTCTTGAGCGATGTGAAATAGCGAATACGTAGCGAATTCCATCGCATCATGAACTTGAGCGGATCGGTCGCCTGCACCGCGGCGATAGTGGCGGGCCCGATAAGACCATCAACCTTCGCGCCGGCGGCGCCCTGCATCCATATCACCGGATGTCCGCCGTTGTAGTTCGCGTCGAAGATCTGGAAGGCAACACGCGGATCGAGTTCGTCGAGGCGAAGCGGATCCCAGTAAAGCTTCTTGGCAATCGACTTTGCTGTGTCGCGCGGCAGTTCGCGCATCGCACCGGTGTAGCCAGATGCTCGAGCAACGCGCGCCGTGACGCCCCACATCGTTTCGCCGCCCGGGTCTGCCGCATTGTTCGAATAGCCGCCTTCATTACCGATCAGCACGTCGAAAGCATCATCAAAGCTAGCCATGGTGCTCCTCCAGCTCGTGCAGCCGCGCGTCTGACTCGCGCTGCTCACGTTGATCCTTGCGCCACATGAAAAAGGCGTTAAGCGCGAACGTGAGAATCGCTGTCGCGATACCGACGATCACGCCAATGTCGGTTAGCGTCAGCGATGACCCGAGCGCTACACCACTGCCGGCATAGCTCGCTGCTTCAGTCGGACTGATTCGCATGAGTCTCCAAGAAACGAAAAAGCCGCCTTGCGGCGGCCAGTTGCACGAATATTGGTGAGCCTTTACAGGATCAGTGAGGCAGCGTTGCGTTAGCCAGGCAATGCCCCTTCTGCATCATCAGGAAGTCGATGCACGGCGCGACGATCTTCGCTCAGCGCTTGCCCTCGATCAGCGCATTGCCGGTGCGCTCGGAGATCGTCTGCGTGGCGGGGCCGCCAAACAGCGCATTGCCGCACTCGTCATAAGCGATCGCCATGCACTTCGCGCGCGACGCGGAGCCGAACGCCGCCTGCACGAACATCGCGACAAGCAGGATCGGCGTGACGATCGCGCACATAAGCCAGAGGCCGAAGAGTTGCAGTCGGCTCATGGGTTGCTCCACACGATGGCTTGCACGGATGCGATGCTCGACGCTTCGTCGATCTGCTCGGCGAGCTGCTGGTTCTTCGTCAGGCATGCGAGAATCGCCGACTTGCCGTCGCGGCCGGCTTGCTGGATCTGCGCGGCCGTGTGCGGCAGATAGGCCCACACGCCATCGGCATCGGCGCACCAGAACGGCGTGGTCCAGTCAGCCGCGAGACCCGGCAGCAGCGACGCGACGACCGAGGCGTTCAGGTTCTGCTGGTCGGTGAACTTCGCCGGATAGTGGTGCGTCGCGCCGAGCGCCGACGATTCGAAGCCGGCAAGAATGGTGTCCTGGCACACCCGTGAGACGACGGCCTTCTGCGCGACCTTCGCGGCGTCGAGGTCGGGCCCCGGCATCGCACGCACCTCCCACGCACCGCCCGACCAGTACGCAGCCTGCCCATCTGTGATGGCCGGCGGCGCTACGTCCGTACCGGGCGGAACCGGCGCGTGTTCGTCCTCAATTTCGAAGGGCCCGGCATAGGCAAGGTCGGCACCCCATGTGTAGATCGTCGTCACGTTCACAGCCCCGTCTTGATATAGGTTGGAATGCCCTGCGGATTCATCAGGGAGGGAACGGCAAACTGGGTGGCCGCGTTGTACGAATACGCAGACATGGTTGCTGCATTGGTACTGCCATTCGACACAGCGACGAACAGGCCATTGCCATACGTCACCGACGACCAGTTCGCGGCAACCGGCATCCCGCGCTGCGTCCACGTGATGCCGTCGGGCGAGGTCGCGGCGACGCTGCTGCTGCCTCCCGATACCGCCATGAACACGCCATTGCCACAGGTGACGGACGCCCAGCTTGCCGTCGCGGGCAACGCGCGTTGCGTCCATGTGATGCCATCCGGCGAGACGGCGGCACTCGCGCCACTGTTCGGCAGCGCAACGAACACGCCATTGCCGAAGGTCACCGACGTCCAGGCTGTCGTCACGGGCATCGTACGCTGCGTCCATGTGATGCCATCGGGTGAGGTCGCAGCGATGTTGGTGCTGGTACTCGAAACGGCGACGAACAGACCATTGCCATAGGTCACCGACCACCAGTTCGAGCTTGTCGGCAGGACGCGCTGCGTCCATGTGATGCCGTCCGCCGAGGTCGCGGCGATGTTGCCGGACGCCGCTACCGCGACGAACACGCCATTTCCATATGTCACCGACGACCAGGATGTCACCGCTGGCAGCGTGCGCTGTGTCCATGTGATGCCATCCGGCGACGTCGCGGCGGTGGTGCCGGCGGTGCTCACCACCGCCACGAACACACCATTGCCATATGCCACGGACGCCCAGTTTGCGTTCACCGGTAGCGTGCGCGCGGTCCACGTAATGCCGTCGGGCGAGGTCGCGGCGGCGTTGCTGCCGGCACCCGCCACCGCCACGAATACGCCATTGCCACAGGTGACGGCCGTCCAGGGCGCGCTGGACGGCAACGTGCGCGGGATCACCGGTGCGTTTGGCGTCGACAGCAGGCCGAGTTTTGCATACAGCGCCGGATAGCTCGACTGCAGATAGACCGACCCGTCGCACTTCAGCCACGCAGGGGACGTCGGCGTGTTGGCCGTGGTGATCGTGTCGCCGGTATTGAACGTGGCCGGCAGCTGCGCCCATAGAACGCCAGACGCATCAGGCTTTACCGTCAGCACTGCGTTCGCCTTGCCAATCAGCGAAGGCATGCCGGCTGCGGCCTGAGCGGCAGCCGCATAGGTCTGCGCGTTCGTCGCCGACGCCGCTGCGTTGTCGGCCTGCGTGGCGGCCGAACTGACGACCGAGTTCCCCTGCGCGATGAACCAGTTCACGATATTGATGATGTTCGTGAACATCGGCAGCAGCCGCGTGCGGAATCCGCCGTTAGCGAGGCCAGTCGCCGGGTTGCTGTCGTCGGTGACGGTCGAGCCATCGCCACCGACGTTGGCCGGAAAGGTAACTTGATTCGTCATCAGGACGTTTCCTCAATTTCAAACGCGTTGTTATTGATGTTTCGCAGTACGGCAGTAATCGGGTTCAGCGCGCGCATGCGGCCAACGAACGATTGCCGGATCAGGTTCATGGCGTCGCCCGGGTCCCATGCAACGAGCAGTTCGCCGTCGACGCCGAGCTTGCGCTGCATCTCGAAGACCTGCGTCTTTGCCTCGATGTCGCTCAGCAGGTCGAGCGAGAACTTCTCGACGCGACGCGGCGCCTTGCGATCGAAGTACGGCGTGCCGCCGAGCGAGCGCTTGACGGCCGTGTCCGTCTCCCAGCCGATCGTTGCGCCGTAGCTCATGTTCGTCGCTGGTTGCCAGCCCGACGACACGAAGAGCCGCCCGAACTGCAGATAACCTGCGGCGTTGTTCGCGTCGCTGAACATCACCTTTAGATAACGCGCGAGCACAATTGCCGGAAGCAGGTCGATCAGGATTCCGGGGTATCCCGCGCGATCGTCTTCGGAGATCGTGGACTCCCACCAGTTGTCGTCTTCCCACTCCAGCGCGCCGAACGGATAGACGACGGGCCATGCGACCATCCAGCCGGAGTCGTATTTCGTCGTTGCGAAGGTCGGATCGTCGCCCATCAGCACGCGCCACTGACCCTGCGTGCTCATGTTGTGACTCACGAGCGAGACCACCTGCAGCTTGCGATCCCTGCCGAAGTCGACGGTGAACTGTGTATTGGCAGCGGCACAGTCCGTCGTGCGCGCGACGCGCGCGAGCCGCCGGTCCTGCAAGTTTGTGACGGGCGCCTGCCAGCCGCCACCCGCGAGCGTCGCGCCGTCTGTCAGATTCGGAAATGCCAGTAAGACGTTTGCCACGTCACCCCCATAGCGTGAGTGTTGCGAGGTGCGTATCGGCGCCGGCATCCACGCCGACAACCGTCATCGGCTTCGATGACAGGCCATAGCGTGAGTATGAGAAGCCGACCACACTGCCGAGGTCGAGTGTGCCGAGCTGCGACAAATCGATGTCGACGGTCATCAGCATTCGGCGGCCGAACAGCGCGAGCCGCCGGTTCGCCTCAGCGAGCGCATCCGATGCGTTGATCAGCACCGTGTCGAATGTCTGGTCGAGCGCTGACGGCCAGACCGTCTGCACCGTCGCACTCTTCGCCACCTGGCTGCGTGAGTCCTGCGATAGCCACGTGCGCCGGTCGACACTCACGCTGCCCGCAGGCTGGCTCTGGACCGTGCAATTCTTCGCATAGTTCACCGTCACCTGATACGACGGGATGCCGGCCTCCTTGATGTTGACCGCCTCGAGCACGACTTCGTCGAAGATCACGGCCGGCGCTCCACTCGGCGCACTCACGCGCCCCATGCGCAGCACGCCGAGCCGGTCGAACGAATAGAACGCGCCGATGCTGCCAGCGATCGCGTCCATCAGCGACTGGCTCGTCACCTGCCCGTCAGCCCATACACCGCATGGCGCCGCGTTCAGCGCATTGAGCGCCGCGACGTCTGCCGCGCTGATGTCGGCCACCGTGAAGCCCGCGTCGAGCGCGATCTGCTGCATTAGGCTCGCCGCGCTCGTGACGCCGCTCGTCGCATCACACGTCACCTGCCCGGCCGGACTAGACCCGAGCCTCAAGATGCCCTGAAAGCAACGAACATGGCCCGCCGAGGGCGCTGTCGACTGCAGCGACGCAAGGTCAGGGTAGTCCGCATCTTTCGTCAGCGCGACGCCGTTGTCGTAGACAGCTGTGATCGAGCAGTTTGACTGGTCCGAGGCCTGATAGATCACCAGCGATGTGTTCACGCACTTCGGCGAGATGTTCAGCACCTGCCCGTACACGCGCGGCTTGTACTGCCCCATCAGGTCGTTGGCTGTGCCGTCGATACCGTTCGGCAACACGTTCGTGCCGCCATACGTCGGACGCGGTTGGGTCAGCGCGAGCTTCTGCAGTCGGTCATTGACGACCAGGCTGACCGTCGACGTGTCGCTAACCTTCACGTCGCTGAGCGTGCCCGACGCCGTCACTGTCCACTGCGCGAACGGCGTGCCAATCGAGCCGACACGCATCGTGAACGACCGACCATCGAACGCATAGTCAGTCAGCAGGTAGTCGAGCCCGCCGTCGCTGTTTTCGAGCACGATTTCGCCGGGCGTGCTTTGCGATGCGCCAAAGCTCGCCTGCGCAGAATTGAAAAGGGACCGCGCGAAGTGCGGAGGTGCACTGAGACGCGGCTCGTAGTAGGCGTTCGCCGGCGCATCGGACGGCAGCGTCATAAACCCATCGTCGGAAAAACGAAGAGTCTGCAACGTGCCATCCGACAGCCGGTACCCCGTGACGTCAATTGAGATGGTCATTATTTGCTTGCCAACCTTCCAGTGTTGTCGCCGACCGTTTGCAGATGCCGCGTCTGCTTGCTCATGTCAGCGCGGTTCTCTGCGTGCTGCTGCTCGGACTGCTGGTATTGCGCGGCACCCACCGTAGCAACCGTGCCCTTCAGTTGCGCAACCTCATCGCGCAACGACTGGATTTCGGCGATCAACGCCGCGTTGTCGCCGCGTCCGTACTTCGACCAGTCGATGTTCAGGATCTGCGACAACTTCTGGTTGTTCGCCGACGTGATCACCGCTTCGCCCTTGTGAAGCTCAGCGCGATACCCATCGAACGGGATGTAGTCAGCACCACCCGCGTGCGAGCCGTTGATCCAGTGTGCACCGGAAGCACTCGCTGCCTGAGCCATTGCGTCGACGAGTGATGCGCCGGCCAACACGGCTCCCTTCACTGCGGTTTCGTAGGTCCCCCAGTCGCCAGCGGTCTTAAAGTCTGTGTAGTCCACGCCAGCAGCCGCCACCTGCTGGTCAATCTGGTTATTCCAAGCGATATTTGCGGCAACCTGCTGACCAATCTGCGACAGCTGATCATCCGAGACGCCAGTGAAGGTGATGCCGCCGCCCGATGAGATCGTGTGACCGCCCGACGAGCCGAAATCGACGATGCCGTTCGACTGCGTGTAGTCCAGCCCGTCACCGAGCGATCCGGTCGAACCTGACGGCGTTTGCCCAGCCGCAAGCTGTGCAGCAAAGTACTCCTTGAGCGCATCGGAGAGCGACTGCACGGTCTGGTTAAGGTTGAGAATCCCCTGAACCTCCTGTTTCGTCGCGTCAAGCTGCTGCTGTGCCGCGCTCAATTGCTGCTGCGCCGTCGCGATGTTCTGGTCAAGCGCCGACTGCACCTCGTTGTAGTCGTCGACATACGCCTGTGAGCTAGCGTTGAATGCCTTCGATGCATTGAGGAAGTCCTGCGCGACTTGCGGCAACTGACCCTGCGCGGTCGCATCACCCGCCATCGCCTTCGCAGACGTCTGTTCGAACAGCTGCTTTTCGGCGTTGTACTTGTCCTGTGGCGAGAGCGTCGACAGATCTCCCAGCGCGAGCGACTGCTTCAGGCTGGTCAACGAGGTGATGAACTGGTTGATCGAGTCGATGTTCGACTGGATAGCCTGCACCTGATTGTTGTAGGCAGTCTGCACATTGCTGAGTGCAGTTTGCAGGCTCTGTTGTGCCGCCTGTTGCGCCTGCTGCGCCGCCTGATCCGCAGCCGACATCACCTGGCCAAACGCCGGTGCGAGCGCCAGCAGCGAGTTCTGGAGCGCCTTGACCTTCGGGTCCGACGTATCCATGTTTTCGACCAGCGCCTGAAATTCAGCGTTCGTCTTCGGCATGGCCACGCCGAGCGCGTCGAACTGAGCCTTCAGCTGCTTCGTGTTCATCGCAAGCTGCTGATCTGGCGTGTAGATCGCGCTGAAGTAGCTATTCCAAAGCGACTGCTGCGCGTCGGCCGCCGCCTTCGCCGCCTGTGTCATCTGATCGAATGCGGGCGCGAGCGCGAGCATCTGCGCGTACAACTGCTGACCGGACGCCGTTGACAGGTCCAGGCCCTGAACGACCGCGCGGAACTGATCGTTCGTCTGCACGCTCGACATGCCCATCGCCGCAAGCTGGTCCGTGACCGCCTTCGCCTGATTCGCCACCTGCTCGGACGCTGGCACAAAGTGCTGCTCGAAGTAGTTCGCGTTCGTCGCGAACTGGCTGACACCTCCCGACAGGTTGATGACCGCAAGCTGCGCATCAGCCGACGCGCCCTTCAGGTTGTTGAAATCCGCCCCCATCGTCTTGATGGAGTCGAATAGCGACTTGAGCGTGTTCAGCTCGTTGATGAGCGACGTCACATCGTTCGACGACAACTGCGATGCATTCACGCCTTGCAGCACCTTGGCGTAAGGCGCATCGAGATTCGCTTCTTGCAGCGATTCGATGATCGAGCGCTGCAATTGCAAGCTGAAGTCGTTCAGGACAGTCTGCGAGTCCTTGACGCCACCGAGGTCAGTCTTGTCTGGATACCAGTCCGCGCCCGTCGTGAAGCCGGCCGAGACGAAGCTGTTACCCTTCTTCGGGCTGACCTCGTACGACGCCTTGTATTGACCGAGACCCGAAATGTCGCCGCCCAGCGCGCTCGCCATCTGCTGAATCGTCGAGAACGTGCTCGTGATCTGCTGCATGGTTTGCGATGCAGCGGGATCGCCGCCAGAGGGACCGGCGAACTTCGTCAGGTTGCCCGATGCATCTGATGCGTAAGATGCGCCGTAGCGGGTCTCGCCGCCGCCGAACAGCGAGCCAACGAGGCCACCAAGCGCCGATCCGATGAGCGTTCCGATTCCAGGGAGCACCAGCGATCCAGCCAGGGCGCCCGCCGTGCCGCCAACCTTCGCGCCGGTTCCGCCGAACAGGCTTCCGACCGCGAAACCCGTTCCCGCCGCACCGAGAACTGCGCCGAGGTCGGATGGGACGCCCCCCGCGCCGGGAATTGAAGAAGATGTAGCGCCGCTCGATCCGGCATTCCCAGTCAGGCTCAGGTAGTTACCGAGAACATCTCCGCCTTCGGCGTTCGCGAGAGACGCAGCGGTGCTCGACGAAAATCCGCCGAACAGGTTTGCGGCACTTCCGACCATATTGTTGATGCCCGGGAGTGAGTTCGCGAGGCTAGACAGGCTACCAAGCGGGTTGCCGACAAGCGGGCTATTCGGGTTCGTCTGAGCGTACGCTTGCGCCGCGCCGGGATACATGAACGACGCCACTCCGCCCGCGATCGGCGCGATGATCGGCTGGAGAATCAGCGTCTTGAACATCGCCTTAAGCGAGTCCGCCAGCTGCTGGCCGAAACTCTTGCCGTTGTTGAACCCGTTCATCAGCGCATTCGTGATGCCGTTTTCGATCGAGTTCGCCGCCGACTTCCAGTCCTGCACAGCCTGGTCAGCGATCTTCTTTGCTGCCTCCTTCTGGTCGAGCACAGCCTGATCGTCCGCAACCCCGTGCAACGCCTTGGAAAGCTCTTTCGCCTTCGCGATGGCGTCATCCCACGGCTTTGTATCCGCGAGATTGTTATTCAACAACGCCGTCGCCTTGCCCTGCTCGAGCGCCGCGACCGTATCATCAGCGCGCGATGCCTTGAGCTCGTCGATCGCCGACTTGCCCATGCCGAACGTATCGATCTGGTCCTTCAGCGACTGATCCTGCTGATGGGCGGCGTCGATCTGCTTCTGCATCGCGTCGAGCTGCTTCTGGCCGTACTGATCCCAGACCTCGTCTTCCTTCGCTGCTGACTCGGCGATGGCATTGAAAAAGTCTTCGGTCGCTTTCGACGCTTTGGCCTGATCCTGCTGAATCTGGTTGTTAATCTGTGCACGCTGCTGGGCGTTGAGGCCGCGATCGGCCAGGCCCTTCGAAAGGATCGACGCCTCCTTGTTGTACGCGTCGATCTCGTCGCTCGCCTTCTGGGCGATCAGATCGCGCGACTGCTGGTAATACGCGGATTGAGTGAGGCCACCGCTCTTGTACAGCGAATCGAGCTGCTTCTGTGCGCTCGCTACAGCGCTGAGTTCTTCGGTGAGCGCATCCTTGACCGCCTGCACTTCACCGTTCATCTGCGTCTTATCGACGAGACCCGGACTTTTCGGTTTGTCGGTGTACCGCTTGTTGATGTCCGCGACGAGACTGTCGTAGGCCCCACCCGACACCGAAAAGCCCGTCTCGTCGCTCCCCGTGATCTTGACGCCCTTGAGCAGTTCCGCGCTCGGATTGGACTTGAAGAGCTTGACGAACTCGGCCTTGCGCTGGTCGAGCTCCTGCTTCTTCGCATATGCCTTGTCGAACGAGTGCATCGCCTTGTCGAGGCTGTCAGCTGCGGCGATGCCCGCTTTCTGGTCCGCATCGGCCTGCGCCTTCGCGAAGGCCGCGACGGCTGACTTGTCGGCCTGCATCTGCAGCGCCATCGCGTCGGCGTCATCCTGTGCGGTATAGACGTTGCGCGGGTCTTCCCACGACGACGTTATGCCACCGCTATCAGACCGCTTGCGCTTGTCCGCGATCGCCTGCAGTTGCTCCTCTGGCGTCTGGTCTCGGCCGATGGCCTTGAGCGCATCCCACGTATCCGTGATCGAGCCCTTGACCGCCTTCCACGCGCGCTCGACATACCCAAGCTTCTCGTCCGCCACGTCCGCGAAATGCTGGTGCAGGAGCGACAGGTTGTCCATCAGCGCCTGTTCGGTCTTGCCGGCGTCTTCGAGCGACTTGACGCGCTCGTAATCCGCCTCCGTCATGTAGTTCAGCTGCTTGTTGTGCTCGGTGGCCCACTTCGTGACGCCATCGGCCATCTTGGCGTAATCGGCCGCGACCTTGTCCGTGCTTTCGCCCGACAGCTTCGCGAACGTGACGACATCTTCGGTGGCGAGCTGCAACGCCTGGCCGGACAGTTGCCCGGTCGACACCAGACCCTGCAGCGCCTCGCGCGCTGTGCCGATGCCCTGCCCGGTGCTGTCGGCGATCGCGCGGGCCATCACCGAGAAGCTGTTCGCCGTCATGCCGGCCGCATTGCCCGTCAGGACGAGAGAATTGCGCAGTTGCTCCGATTCTTGGTGGCCCTTGTAGGCGGCAACCGCAAGCGCACCAATGGCAGCAGCACTGACGCCGATGGCCACGCCGAGAGGACTCATCGCAATGCTCAGTGCATCGGTTGCCTCGGCCATCACCATCAGCGAACTGCCGAAGCGCGAGAAGTTGCCCTGCAGCAGCTCGTGACCCAGCACGACAAGCTCCGTGCGCGCACGGGTGCTGTTCAGCGAGAAGCTATGCATCGATTCCGATGCCTCATCCTGCTTCTTCTTCGCCGCGTCAAGCGCAGCGAGATACGGCGCGAGCGCATCGGTCGGAATGCCGCGCTGGCCGGCAAGCGCCTCGAAATACGCAGAACTGGACTTGCTTCCCGCCTCCATCACAGCCGTAGTGCGCTGGATCGACTGGATCATGCTGCGCGTCGCGCTTTCGACCTTCTGCGCGGATGCCGCACCACCACTGCCGACCGAATCAATCGCCTTGCCGGCCGCTGCGCCCTGCGTAGTGACCGACTGCGCCATATCGCGCGCCGCGTCCTTGACGTCGCTGAAGCCCTTGCGCGCTTCGGTGGCGTCAACGCTCACACCTAGCTGGACTTTCCGCTCATCAGTCGCCATCGCTCACCACGAAAGAAAAGAGCCCGCCAGCGGCGAGCCCGTAAAAAAGAAACCCGCCGAAGCGGGGTTACTTCGCGCTTTCTCGAATCACATCGAGCGCCGCCATTTCGAGGTGCCGCACATCCTCGAATATGTCGTCGGCCTCGCCCGCGTCCAGTCCGAGCCGGTCGATCATCGCGAGCACGACGCAGTAGTCCAGCCCTGTCGGGCCAGCCATGCCGGTGCGCCATTGCGTGCCGAGTTGGCAGAACAGCAGCACCGCGTCATAGTTCTCCGGCCAGATCTCGACCTCATCCTTGCGAAAAAGCTGGCCGAGGTCGAAGGCGTTTCTCGGGCCGGCGTTGGGCGGCCGATACAGTGCGTCGGCCGCCTCCTTCAGTTTCCCAGGCGGCCTTGAGTGATGGCGTTGCGGTAGGAATCCATGATGGCGGTGATCGCCGCGGGCAGTTCATCGGCCAGCTGCTGGACGTTCTCGCGCGTGAACGGCTCGTCGAGGTTCCAGCCTTCGACTGCCTGCATCACGTAGTCCGCGTTGGCGCTGCCCGTCTTTTCCATGAGCGCGGCCCACGAAAATTCATCCTCTGCCGGGCGCTCTTCCTTCGACGCTGCGAACACCTCGTCGATGAATGCGCCGAACTCCTTGCGGGTGCGGTACTTGTACGTGACCTCGATCGCGGCCTCGCTGCCGTCCAGCATCGGGAACTTGACGACGTGCTTAAAGTTGGTCGGGCGCGCGCCGAGCTTGATCTTTGCCATGATGGATTCCTTGATGTGTTATGTGAAAAAAAGCCCCGCCGGGAGAACCCCGGCGAGGAAAGGACCGTCATCGGCCCCAAGGAGACACTTACGAGGAGTAGCTGATCGAACGGCCGAGCAGCGAGAACGATGCCGTCACCTGGTTGGCCTGGTTGACGTTCAGCGACGGCATTTCCGACACGCTCATGTAGCCGTAGCCGTAGCTCGAGACGCCGCCCGAGAGAACCATCTTGAACGCGACCTTGCGCAGCGAGCGGCTGATGTCCAGCATCTCCTGATAGTTCGTGTTCGATGCGTCGTGGCCGAGCGTCAGCGTGATCGACGTCGGGTTGAAGCCCGTCGGCACGTTGATCGCGTTGCGTTTCGCGAGCGGGCTGATGGTAGTGAATTTCGGGTCGCCGCCCTGCGTCGCGATCGTCAGCACCTGAGGGATTTCGACCCAGTTGCTGACGAGCTGGACCGTGCCAGTGCCACCACCCGGATTGAACCAGTTCACGTCGTTCGTGTTCAGGCCGAGCAGTCCGAACGTGTCGACGGAGAGCTGATCAATTTTGAACACGCTGTCGCTTGCGTCTTCCCAGCCCGACTCGAACAGGAGTTCGCTGCCGTCGGCGAAGCCGTGCGCGGTCGACGTCGCGACGGCCGGGTTGGCATTGGTCACGGCGGTGACGGTCTTCGCCGCAGCAAACGTCTCGCTGAAATAGAACTTCGATCCTTCGGGGAATGCGTAACTCAAGGTAATTCTCCTTAATCAATCGACAAAGCGCCCGCGACGGGCGTAAAAAAACCCGCGACGATTGCTCGTTGCGGGCGCCTCTCTCAAGCCCCTTCGGGCGACTGAAAAAACTGCTACCGATCAGACCAGATGCTGAAGTCCTGCTGCGAACCGTAAAGCTTCAGGTCAGGCTCGCTTCTGTCGATCGGCGCCGCCATCGGTTTTGCATTGAACACCACTGCCGTGATGAACACAGATTCGATTTGCAGCGCGAGCGCATCGGCGTCCTTGGGTCTATCCGCCCACACGGTGACCTGAAAAAAACCGTTCTGCTTGTCCGGCACTTCCTTGGCGAGCGGCGAGATGACATTTCCGCCGATCCGCTGGTACGTCACATACGGCCGCGGCGTTTCGAATGGTGCGACGACGGGAAAGACGCGGCCATCCACGAGCGGCGACAGCAGCGCAAAAATGCTTTCCTTTACCGTCATGGCGGGCCTCCGTTGATGCGCTTCAACAGCTCAGCGACAGCGGCATCCAGCGCCGCCGGGAACCGTGCTTGCGCCGGCCGCACGAAAGGGCGGGCGCCGACATGCTTCGGCGACGGCAGGGGCGCCTTCTTGTCGGTGTACCACTTGCCGTCCTTGCCGAGATAGACCTTGTACTTCTGCAGGTGCCCGTTTTCGACGAGCCAGCCGTGCGGAGCCTTCTTGTGATTCCAGCTCACGTGATACGTCGCCCGGCCCTGCGCAGAATCATCGCGGCTGTACACCTGATAAATCGAGCGGTCCAGATTGCCCGTCACGCGCCCGATGCTCGCGACGTTCAGCTTCACGGCGTCGTAGAGCACCTGCGCGGCGGCCTGCGCCGCCGGCCGAGCCGCTTCCTCGGCGTTGTCGGCAAGCTCGTCGAGCAGGCTCTCTATGCCGCCAAGGTTCGCATTGATCGTCAGACTCACGTCGCCATCTCGCAAACGAAATCGGTGAATTCGCGCGCACGCTCGTCCGGCAGGACGGCACGAATCTGATATGTCGTCGCTCCATGCACCACGCGCATGCCGGCCGCGACATCGCTCCGGTAGCGCACGCGAATACTTGCCTGCACCAGAGACACTTCGGCGTCGCCGCGTATCGTCTGGAGACCCGATTTATGTGCGATGCTGGCCCAGACCGTGGCAACGTCGCTCCACACCGATTCCGGCTGTCCTTCCGAGTCCTGAACCGTGCTCTGGCGCTGGATTGTGATGCGGCGATTCAGACTGCCTGCTTGAAGCATGGTCAGAACCTCGGGGGTACGGTGATGGGATGAAGAAGAGCATCGGCGAACCCGGTCGGCATCTCCATGACGGCCTGCCGGGTCTGCGCAATCAAAAACAGCTCTCGGTTGTCATAGAACCACGCCGCGGCGAGCAGCATCCACGCGCGCACCGATGGAAACTTGTCAAGATCGGTTCCGGCCTGGTACGTGAAGGTGATTGCCGCAGCTCTCGGCCATTGACTGCCAACCGGCGCCAGGCGCGTCTCACGCCCGGCCTGAATGACTTCATACGACGACGGGTCAAGCGTCGCAGTCTCACCCGATGCGGACCGCCACGAGACGCTCTCGACTTCAGTTACCTGACCAATCGAAAGCGCGAAATCGCCAACCGGGAAAGCGGGAAGGCGCTCGATGTAGCGCCCCTTGCGAATCGCAGCCCCCGACTTCGTTTCGGCCGCTTGACGGGCGCCCGGGATGATGATCGACGTGACGAAGTTACTCTCATCGCTCCCGTCGATACGCGCCTGGGCCGCAACGTCCTCGTAGGTGAGCGGCTCCGCTTCGTCGATGTACTCAACGAGAACAGCGCCCATGTTGCTTACCCCTTCGCGGCCGCAGCCTTAGACGCTTCGCTCTTCACTGCCTTGGCGTCCTTCGCTTCCGGCACGTGCTCTTCAGCGATGCCCGAATCGATCAGCGTCTGCGCCCGCTCATCGTCAAACCCAGTGACGTCACCAGGCGTATACCGCCCATGGTGACGTTTGATCTTGACCAGTTTCATGTCTTATCTCCGAAAACGGCCCACCCATGCCAGCGTGGGCCATAAGTTCACGGCTTAGGCGCCCCAGGTCACGCTGCTGAGTACTGCGATCGACTCGACGTGGCGCGGACCGAAGTCGTTTTTAGCGATCACGCGGATGAGCGTTTGGTCGCGCTGGAACGCGCTCACCACATTGCCTTCGGAATCCTTGTAAGTGGCTTCCTTGCTGTAGTCGATCTCGAGTGTTTCTTCCTCGCCAATGAACACGTCGCCGAAGTCGGCGAAATAGATCTCCGATTCGTTGGTGCCGGCGCCGAGGTTGATCGGGATCTGCGTGGTCTTGCCGACCGGATAGCCCTTCAGCATGCCGTTGTCGAGCTCCGGATAGACCTTGTTGCCGTTGCCATCGCGCATGCCCGACAGGAAGCGGAAGACGCGCGGCGCCATGATCCAACCGGGCTGGGTCATGTTCGCATCGGCACCCTCCAGGGCGAGGATGGCCTTGTTCAGGTCAGTTTCGACTTTCTGGATCGTCGAACCGTCGCTCGCCGGGATCACATTGCCGGCGAGCGCCCAGAAGCGCAGGCCCTTCGGCGTGTTCGCCGTGCCGTCGTCACGGATGAACGCCTTATCCTCGCGGGCGCCGATCGCTGCGGTGAGGTCAGCGATCACGATCTGGTCGACGTTGGGATTGACGCCCGCATACTTGAGCAGGTCGTTCGCGATAGGCACGAGCGCGGCGAGCTTCTTCGCCGTGAGCTGCAGGTCGTCGAACTGTTGCTCGGTCGCGGGCATGTCGGTGTCAGCCCCGACGTAGCCAACGACCGCGCCGCCCTTCAGACGCGGAATCGTGATGTTGCCGTTGGTAATCGGCAGCGTGCGCGCGCCGAGCTTGCGCACCACCGATTTCGGGCGCAGCAGCTCGATCACCTCGCTCGACAGGTTCGCCGGCACCAGAATGCCGCCCGCGCTCGACGTGAGCGTATTGAGCGACATGGCGACTTCCTCGCCGAAGCCGCGCTCGATGGCGAGCTTCGATGCCATCTGTGCGTCGCCGCCGGCGGCAGCCAGCGCACGCACCATGCGCGCCATCTTCGCGCCCTTGACCTCGGGCGCCTTCGGTTGCGCAGGAACGCTCGGGAAAGCGGGCGCGGCGACAGCCGCCGGCGGCGGATCGACAGGAACGGCCGCGGCGGCAGCCATACGCTCAGCCGCTTCGGCTCGCTCGATTTGCCCCGTGATCTCGTTGAATTTCGAAGTCAGGTTGGCGAATTCGGCGTGCTGCTCAGCCGACAGCGCGACCCCACCGGCCTCGATTGCCGCAAGCGCCTGGACCTGCTGATTGATATTTGCGCGTTCGCGGCGAAGTTCGTTGATGTTCAAGGTTCATCTCCAAAAAAATGCCGCCCGAAGGCGGCGACACTCTACTGAGACGCGAACGCGCTCACGTGAGAATTAGATAGATCGAAACACCCGATGCTTCAGTAGCGGGCGCGCATGTTCATCGCCGCAGCCTGGGCAGCCACGCTGCGACGCGGCGTCGCTTTCGCCTGACGATCCGCGCGGGACGCGCGAACTTCAGCCGCGATCCGGTTGACCGCCGCTTGCGGCGTCTCGACGCCGTCGGCGAGCCCGGCATCGACGCCCTGCTTGCCGAAGTAGATTCCAGCTTGGGTGTCTTTCACTGCCTGCGTGGTCAAGCCACGGAAGTTCGCGATCGCGTCGATGAACTGTTGATAGCTGTTCTGGACCATGCCCTGCAGGAACTGTAGCGACTGGTCGCTGAGCGGCTCGTGTGGCGTGAGATCGTTCTTGTGGTCGCCCGCGAACACGGACGTGACCTTCACCCCCTGCTGCTCATCGCGCTTCGACACATCGATGTGCTTCGCAATCACACCGATAGAGCCCACGCCCGACGTCTGACTGACAATGACGTTCGATGCGGCAGCCGCGATGAGGTAACCACCCGAGAACGCCGAGAAGTTGACGACCGCCGTGATGGGTTTCACCTGCGCGGCTGCGCGGATGTCATTGGCAAGCTCGAACGCGCCCGTCGCGCTGCCGCCGTTGCTGTCGATGTCGAGGATGATGTGCTCGACCGCGGGATCGGCCACCGCCTGATTCACCGACGAGCGCAGCCCCTCGTAGCTGGTCATCGGCTCGCACGGGTTCATATGCGCCGAGCGCGACACGAGGATGCCCGAAACCGGAATGATGTCGAGGCCGGTATCCGCGACCACGGCGCGCCGACGATCTGCCGCCGTCGCCATCTGCGCACCGCCGCAGTGGTCATCATCCTCCATGATCTTCGGCTGCGCGCCGTTCACGCTCAGGTTGACGATATTCAGATGGAGCGACTGATTCGCCCACTGCATTGCGAGGTCCATCATGTGGTCCGTCACAAGCTGCGGTTGGTTGAAGATCAGGCTCGCAAGTCGGAGATGTAGTCTCAAGTCAGGATCCTTTGAATGTCGTCGATTTCCGCCTTGGTGGGCTCAGCAGGCTTGCTGACCGGCACCGGAATCGGCTTCGATGCGTCCACCATGTTGAGCGGGCTCAAATACACGTCACCACCCTTGACGGGCGGCATGTTTTCCAGCCGGCGAATGTCGTTGATCGACAGCCAGCCCCACTGCCTGCCGACTGCGTAGGCGGCGTAACGCGAGGCCTGATCGCCGCGCAGCAGGCCGGCCACGTTGTATTCGATGAAGTACTGCTTGCGCTCGGACGGCAGCAGCAGATCGCGCGTCTTCGCCTGCTCGTGCCGCTTGATCCACGGCAGAAGCGTGTAGATGACGAACTGGATCTCCTGGTGCTCGATGTTGCTGAATGTCGCCCGCTCCAGCTCGTTCACCATGTGGGCCGGAATCTTGTAGATCCGCGCGATGTCGATGGTCGAAAGCCGCAGCGCCTCGATCAGAGCCGCATCGACGTTCGTCATCGACAGCGGCTTGAACGTCATCCCCTCCTGCAGCAGCGCCACCTTCTTGGCGTTGCCCGATCCGCCGAACTTTGCGTTCCATGCGTCAGTGACCTTGTCGACGCTGCCCTGATCCTTCAGCGGAGACGCAGTCGCCGGCCGCTCGATCACACCAGACAGCGCCGTGCCATTCATGAACGACTTGCCGGCGTACTGCTGGATCGCCTGCGCATGGCCTATCGCATTGGCGTGCAGCATGATCGGCGAGAGCCCTGTGTAGCCATTGATCGACATCCAGCGCACGTGATGCACCAGCCGCTGTGGCATCGGGTCCGAGCCGTACACCCGATACACAGGCATCAGGTCGCTACCCTTCATGACCGTCACTGCCTCGTGGTCAAGCGGGTAAAGACCCTGAACGACGCCCGACGAATCGCGATCGATGAAGCTGTAGCTGTTGCCGCGCAGCCCGACCGCGATCTGCGACTGCTCCTGATACTCAAATGGCGTCTGCCACGGGTTGGGCTGGTATTTCAGGATCGCGTAAAGCGGGTGATCGATGGCCAGAACCCGGTCATCGCCGTTTCGTTCGTAGATCTCGATCGGCAGCTGCGCGATGCTCTCCGCGAGCAGCGAGACGCAGTTCTGCAGCACCGTCAGCGAGAGTGCCGAATGCGCTGTAACCACCTGACCCGCCTCAGATCGGGCGCTCCCCAGCAGAGATGACACCCAGCCAGACGATCCCATCTGTGTCATGGCAAGGTTGGATAGCAGTTGCTTGCTAAAGAACATAGCTCACTTCTCTCCCGTCTCGGAAGGTGTGCCGAGCGCAATACGCGCCGCCGCGCGATCAGCGAGGAATGCCCAGAACAGCAACAGCACGCCCGCGACGATCAGTCCGGCGGGCACGCTAACCAGCGCCACTCCCGCGACCAGAAGTGCGAAACCAAGCAATCCAGCGACCCAGGCCGCAACACCAATGACGTTCAAATTCCCACTCCCTGATCGTAGATTGAGCCGGCATTCGCGAGATCTGCCAGCATGGCTCGGCCTATCGCCATGATCAGTGCTACCGCCCCGTCGATCTTGTTGTCATTGCCCTGCTTGATAGGGCGCACGACGTCGTCATTGCCCGGCAGGTTCTTGCCGATCACATTGCTGATACACCACGTCATGATCGGGTTGCCGTCGTGGTGAAAGCGGCCCGACGTGATCGCGGCCTCGAGTTCCTTCATCGGATCCGACATGTTCGTGTAGTTCTGCACGATCGTGACAGGCGTCAGCCCCTCGTCGTCGAGCTGGTGCGAGAGGTTCGTCGCGCCGTGCGGGTCGAGCGGCGTGAACTGGACTGGGCACAGCCGGTTGGCCTCTTTCGCCTCTTCGAGGATGTCCCGATAGTCGATTTCAGCGCCCTCGGTCTCGCGCAGGAAGCCCTGATTGACCCACTTCTGATAGCGCTCGGCCATCCGCCGGTTCTCGGTGTTTTTCACCGTGTCCTCGGGCACCCAAAAGCGCGGCGCGACGCTGAAATAATGGCGCTTGCCGTCGATGTCGCGCCAGAAAAGGCGCGCCATGCTGTTCAGGTCAAGCTTACGCGCGAGGTCGAGCGCAAGCGCGCAAGACTGCCCTTCGAACTGCTCGAGCGTCAGCGTCGTGTCTTCGCACGCCCGCCAGTCTTCGACATTGAAATAGCCTATCTTCGCCGAGGTCCACACGTTTAGATGTTTGGTCTTGAACGTGTTGGTAAAACGCGCCGACTTGATGGCGCGCTGCTGCTGGCTCTCCAGGTACTCCTGGTAGACCGAGATTCCTATATTCGGGTTGGCCTTCGCCAACACACGCGGGTCGGTCCACTCATCGCCCTCGTCGATGGTCCAGATCCAGCCGAAAAGCTCGTCGTCGGGCACGGTGCCTTCGAGCATCTCGATGACCTGCCGCCGCTTGTCGTAACACGGCCCCTCGATGTTCGCGCCCGCCGTCGTGATGATGAACATCAGCGGCTGACGTCGCGCACCCATGCCGGTCAACATGGTTTCGTACAGGGCGGAGCTGTCGTGCTCGTGATACTCGTCGACAATCGCGCACGACGGTGACGCGCCGTCGCCCGGATTCCCGATCAGCGGCTCGAACCGACTGCCATCCTCCGGCATGTTCATGTTCGAGGCGTTAACCTCAATGCCTGCTGAGTCGACAAGCATCGGCGAGCGCTTGACCATCAGCCGCGCCGGGCGGAAGACTTCCCATGCCTGCTTTTCGGTCGTTGCGCCTGCATACACTTCGGCGCCGAACTCGTCATCGAGCACGAACATTCCGATGCCGACGCCCGCCGCGATGACGGATTTTCCGTTCTTTCTCGGCACCTCCCAATAGCTCTCGCGAAACCGGCGCTTGCCGGTGCGCTTGTTGAGCCACCCGAAGGTCGCCATCAGGCCAAACTTCTGCCACGGTTCAAGTGTCACGAGCTGGCGCTTGAATGCCCACTCGCCCTTGGTGTGCGGCATCAGCTCGATCAATTGGAGCTTCTTTTCGGCCGCTGACGCGTCAAACTTCCACCGGAAGTCCTTTTTCCGGCTGTCCGCGAGGTCGTCCAAGTGTCGCTGGCAAGCCAGTTGCACGTACCGGCAGGCGGGCCGCTTGCCACGGACAACGTCTCGCGCGAACTTGAGCCCCTGCTCTACGCGCGGGAAATTCGTCGCCATGTTTTTCGATCATTTTCCAAGCAGCTTCGCGAAAGGGTTGTCGGGCATTTGGGGCTTGCTGCCTATCAGCCGCTGACGGCTCGCCGGGTCAAGTCCGAGCATCGCGCCACAACTGGCCATCTCACCGCCGGCTTCCTTCACGACGGTCGCGGCGGGATTCTTGATGGGGCTACCTTGAGCGCTCATCACTACCGGCCCGTTGCGATCCAGATCCGCTTGCGCCACTCGCCAATTGCGATATGACGCACAGAATCGCTCGACGATGTGCAGGTCAGTTATCTGCAAGATTTTCTGGCCGCACAGGAGCGGCACAACCCGCTCCCACATGTCGCGTGCCTCACCCGTTATCCAGTCGGGCGGGTCAATGTTGGTGACCAGGCCGAAGTCCGGCTCATCCCTGTTCAGCGCGCGTTTGCCGGGATTTCCGGCAGCAATTTTCCGGGCCGTCGGCTTGGGCTTCCGCCCGCGGCCAGGCACTGCCGCAGTTCCGCCCATCGACCAACTCCTGAATATTTAATTTCGCGGTTGTGAAAATCTGACGAACCGGTCGGTCCTGCGGCCGATCGACTATAGGGTTCCACCACCCCTACCCCCCCGCGCCACACCTACGAGCAGCGTCTGCGAAGCGCTCCCGCAAACAAGCCAACCCATTCACGACCCTGATGGCGACCGAGCGCCCACCGCGCCCCTGCGTCGCTCCCTCGCGGTCTTCGCCTTATGGCAGTCGTGATTGATCGCGCTCAGGTTCTGCGGGTCATCGGTGCCGCCCTGCGACTTCGGCGTGACGTGGTCCACCTCGGTCGCCACGCGCACGCGGCCGAGCTTGCGGCATTCTACGCAACGGCAAATGCCACCGTCACGGAGCAGGACCATCGCTCTCAGCTTTTCCCACCGCGCGCCGTACCCGCGTGCGTGACGATTGCCACGCACAGAGTCCGGCTTCCAGCCAACTTCCTCGCCCGCATGCGTTTCGCAATAGGTCTTCCCACCAGCGACAAGCGCGCCGCACCCTCGATGTTTGCACGGGCGAAGTGGTCTGGCCGGCATCAGGCGCAGGCCTCGACCGAAAGGAAGTCAGCAGCTTCGTCGAACGTCATCGGTAGCAGCCACGCCGACCGCGCGCAGTAGCGGAACAGGATGCTGATTGCATCGAGTGTTTCGGCGTTGAACATCGCGGCTCCAAACGAAAAAGCCCGCGAGGCTTTCACCTTGCGGGCTACATGCGCACTGATGCACGCGAATCTGGACTTGCTAAACGCGAAGGCGGTCACGCGGGCTCGTGAGCCGCCTCACTACCAGTCAGTCATCCTCGTATCCGGCAGCAATCCTTCGCAATCGGGCGACGTCGCGAATGCGCAAGCGCCGTCCCATACGGATGATTACCTCTTCGGTCTCGAGCAACTTAAGCACGCGTGAAACGGTCTCACGACTCACGTGGGCTAATGCTGCCATCGTCGCTTGGCCCGGAATTTCGACGACTGGCCATCCGTCAGTTCCCTCTCCACTTAAGCGGGAGGCGATAGACGCGGCAACTCGAGCCTTGGCACTTGTTGAGCTTGTTCCCGCAAAACTTCGAGCAAAATGCAATAGCTCTGCTGCCATCAACTCACTCAGAGCATGCACGAACGTAGAAGATCGAAGAAGAGCGCGGGCATGCGTGCGGCTCAACGTTGCGACAGTACTATGGGCTATCGCAGCGACATTAAATGGCAGTGGAATCTGCTGGATTATCGCCTTCGCACCGACGGACTGGCCGCTGCTGTATATGCGAATTGGAATTTCGCGTCCATCCGGCGACACGACGAATGAACGCAACTCTCCCTCAAGCAGCATATGCAGACCGGAGCCCGGGTCGCCGGCCAATGCGACGCGGTCTCCAGCCTTCACGCGCCTGATACGCACGGATTGTGCGACGCTCTTCAGCTCTTCGTCAGAGGCTGTCGCAAGCAGCAATTGGTCTCTCAGTAACCGTTTAAGCGCTTCTTCTTTCATTTAGCGTCCATGCGGTTGAACGCACGTAAACTAAATTTAACATTGCTTTCTTGCACGCGTCCTTAGCGTTTTTGAAACACACTATTGCTGCCGCGTGAATTCTTAGCGCGCCACTGGCGGTGAGGTTTCCATCAGACGATTCCCGAAGAGTAAGGGAATCCCTTCAGGACCAAGTGATCGGCGGCAGTTTCTTAAGCTTCGAACGCACGGCTCCAATGCAAAAAGCCCGCTTAGCTTTTGCTCAGCGGGCTTTTGCGCAAGATCGGTACGGTATATGAAAACGCATTCTATGCGGGTGTTTCCCGCACGTCAAGCGTTGTTCACGAGCATGCCGATCTCATCGAGCCGCTCAGCGAATGCCGTCAATCCGTTCTTCTCCAGTTCACGGATGCACTTGCGGATCGCCGTGATGTGTCGCTCAGCTGCGTTCTTCGGGATGCCAAGATGCTTTGCCGTCTCAAGCGGACTCACCTTCTCGCCGAAATACTTCATGATCACGGCAACACGAAACTCCTTCACCGGCGGCAACGGGTTGAGTGTGAGCGCAACGTAATCGGCCAGCTGATTCACCGCTTCCTCAAACACCGGGTTCAATCTCCAGCCACGACAGCACGCCCGGCGACAGTCGCATCGCTCGCTGCGCGCGAGCTTGCCGGTGACGAGCGTGGTGAGTTGCCAGTAGTCGATGCGCTGCAGCTCGGCGAACACCATGCCCGCCTGACCTGCGCCGTCCAGACCGATCAGTCCGCGCCCACTTCCATGCGCGCCGCGCTGCAGGATCTTCCCCATCGCCGACATGGCGTACTGCTGGCTCGAATAGTTGCACGCGAAGACTATGGCTTCTTGTGCGCTTTTGAAGATTCCCTCGTGTTTGATCGATTCCATGTTCACCTTGTTCTTTAGTTGTGGGCGGTCACTGGACGACCGTGAAGCTGATGCCGTGATGTGTGAACCAATCGTCGAGCGCGTGCCGCAGATCCGAATTGCGCGGCCACGCGAATTCGATTTGCAGGTCGTCCGGGCCGTCGACAATCTCGCCGCAGTGCTGATAACCATCGAACTGGATCAACGCAGCGCCAGTGTCGGCGTCGATGGTGCGCCGTGCCGATTCCATCAGCAGCTCGGGCACATCTGCATATTGGATGTATGCGTGTGCGCTCATCAAAGCTCCTGCGAGGCGTGCGCACCCAGAAATCCGAAGATCAACGCTAGGACCGCGACAAAAGCAGTTGCGAACTCGGCCGAGTCTCTGCATGCGTATGCAGCCCCACCAGACGCGATCGATGCGGCGAAAGACACCGCGCCATTGCGAATCGTGTTCTTCATCAGACCTCACTCACATCCCATTCAAGATCGCCGCTCGCGAGGAATGCGCGCAGCGAATTGCGGTTGCTCTTGATGTACGCCTTCGCCCGGTAGACGCCGGGACCTACCCATCCTCCAATCGCGGGAATGCCGGCTGCGTGCTCCTGCGGCACGAAGGCATCTGCCCAGACATACGGGTTCTCGTCGTCTTGCGTCTTAGGCAACTCGATTCGATAAACCATCGTCTCGATGAACTTGTGCTTTCGGAAGAACGTAGGTGCGCTGCGCGGGCGGCGGCGTCGATAGCGAATTACTTCCAATCCTTGCGGCAGTTCAACCAGCAACCTCATGCAGCCTCCTTCATTTCAATTCCCATCTTTGCCGCGCGAACCGGCTCCCAGCGCTCGTATCCCGCATTCCAGAAGCCCCGCTTTTCCTCGCGCGCGAAGCGCTTTCCTTGGTCGTATTCAACGTGGCACCAGAAGCACGCCGGCAGTGTCAGTTCATTCGCTACCTTCATCCCGGTGCCTTTACCCTCATTGCGGTGCGCCGGCACGATCGTTTCTTCTGGGTCTCGCAATGGACAGACACCCGGTAGTCGCAGAAAGCACGTTTCGTTCTTGCATGCGGCCAGGTACTTTGAACCGCCTCTTACCGTCACCCGCTTCGGCCGAGACTTGATCCGCGAGCGTCGCAGCAGCGTATCGGGCAGCGGCGAGTCTTTACGGGACCAGCTGCCGCGCGCCATCGGCTTCGTTCGCGGCTTGAATCCAGAACGCTTCATGCTCCCGATCCCTTGTAATCGCGCTGCTGCGTCCTATGCTTGACTTGGCCGATCGATTCGGAGGCCACCATGAACTGGCTATGCATTCGCTGCCACCTTGAATTCCCCTTCAATCCTGAGAAGATCGGTATCGACGACTTCGGCGTCTACGTCTTCTGTCCGCATTGCGGGCGTCGCAACAAGCTCATCAACATTGGTAAGAACGGCCGCATCGTTTTCCAGCAAACCGGCACATAGGACGTCGCCCGAAAGAACCGGCATGTCGGCAGCGCGAGCGACGATGGTGTATGCGCGAAACACGACAAGACCCAAGTCACGCGCGATGCCCTGCTCGATCGATGCGCCGCGCGATTGCTCCCAGCCCGGCAAAAGAGCGATGCCGTCGCAGTCGACCAGTTGCTTGATGTCGGCGCGCATGCAGTCGAGCCATTCGGCATTCGGATCGGCGTTGATCTCCGCCGGATTGACGATCTCGAAACCCAGCGCGCGCAGACGCGCAGCCTCGGCGTGGAATGCCGGGAAGTTCAGTTCCGGATAGCCCGTCATCGGGCCCGCGATATATAGCCTCAAGCAGCCTCCCCAAAAAGTGCCGTCGCCGCGATGTCTCGGCGCACGAATCGACCTTCGCGTGTTGCTGCGGCGATTCGCCGGCGGGCGAGGCGCGCCGCGTACGCCGCCGGATCTTCCTTGCGCATCCGATCGATCCGTTTGCGATCCCGCTCAGTCTTGGACATCGCCTGCGGACGCCGCGCGTCTTTACCGGACCCGAGCGCATAAACGCGCGCCCAATAGCCGTGCTGGCCGAATCGCACCCATGCATGAATGTGGACAGCGCCAGCCTCATACAGCCCATTGAGGCGGGCCATCACAGCGCGGCGCGAGATACCCGTCTTTGCCGAAAGCTCGACTGATTCCATCGGCCCGATCGCGAGCGCGGACTTGATCGCAAATTCCGTCGGCGCTGCCTGCGTCCGGACTCCGCGCGGCCGTTTGCCCAATCCGATGTCGCTTGCGTGAGCGGCGATAGCCTTGTCGCTGCGGTTGCCGAAGTGATGCGCGAATTGCTTCACCGGCAAGGTCGTATGGAGCCAGTAATGCCGGAGCAGCGCGTCGTCTGCGTCGCCCCATGCGTTCCATTGCTTTTTCATGCCGTCTCCAACAGTGCAAATCGCTTTGTCTCTCCGGCGCGCCGCAGCTTCACAACCGTCCCGACTCGCACGCGGCGCACCGACTCACCGGCCGCCGCTGCGTACTGCCGCTTCGATACCGTCTGCGCGAACTGCTCGAATAGCGCGACTCCCGCATTCATCGCCTTCAGTTCCTCGCCGGTGAACACGAGTCGACCGGTCTCGTTCGCCCGCTCGCCGATACCGATCATTGCGTTCTGTGCCGCGTACATGACGTTCAGACCGACCTCGCGATTGCCCGCCGTCTCGCTCAGGATCTGGGCGATATTGAAAGCGTTGACGATCGTGTGCCATGCGCTCTCGTCGTTCGCGCCACGCACCAGCGATGTCGCGGCCGCGTGCACGGCTGTCAGGATCGACGTCTGGAGCGTCGCGTCGAGCTGCGCATCCCCTTCAAACATGAACGTCGCGATGTCCGTGCGCACCGGGCGCGGACGATATGCCTTGCGTGGCTTCTTGTTGCCAGCCATCACACCTCCCGGATGTCAAATGAGCCGCCCTTCCCCCTGCGAACCAGGCGAATGACGAACGGGTACTGAGACGCGGCCGCTTTCAGCTTCACGTTCGCGTCTTCTTCCATGAATCCCTTGAACTCGTGCAATTCCAGCGCGCCGCTCGCGACGATCACGGCGAAGTCGGGCGTGTAGAACGTGTTGTCGGCGAGCCGCAGCTTGATACCTTCGAAGCGGTACCAGAGGATCTGCCCCACGTGCTTCAGCGCTTCGAGGTGTGCGGCGTATGCGGATTCGGACTTGTTCATCTTCCCGCCACCCATACGCCCAAGCTGGCGATGCACCGCGCGCGGGTCGCCAACCATCTTTGCGACCTCCGGGCCGAGCACTGGCAGATCTGGCGAATTGAGGCGCGCCGCCGCGTCGCTGATCGAACCACGAACGCGAGCGGTACCCATCCGACCGCCAGCGATTGCGCTTTCCGGGTAGCGGAGTGCGTTCTTGCTCATGATGCGTAGTCGTCCACGGGCATGAGCGCATCGCCAAACGTCCGGCGTGCAAATTGGTACAGATCGATTGAATTGAAACGCTGCGCGTCGCTGAGCACGTACTCGACCGCCTTCATGTCCTTAGCGGCGCGTGCAACGATCACGCGGTAGTAGCGCCAGTCCTCGTCAGCTTTGCGCTCGCGCTGACCGAGCTCCGCGCCCTTCGCGTCGACGCCTTCCGGCGACTTGAACCATTCTCCAGAGGGAGCAGGTGCGGCTGTAAGCGACGATGCAACAGGCGTCATGACCTCCGAGACAAACGGCGCGATGAAGGCTGCATACGTCGGACGCGCATCGTTGTCCTCTTCGCGGCGAACAACGGCACGGCGATGCGCCTCGCGAAGCTGGTCACCGGTTACGCCCATGCCAACCCACGTCAGCACGTGGACACGATCCTTGCTGCGGTCGATCGTCAGGCTTTTGCCACGTTCGGCTTCCAGAGCAATCAGGAGATCCGCGAGCTCGCCTTCGGGGTTGGTTTCGTTTTTCGAATTGCTGGCAGCAGCAGCGGCAGAGTTATCCACAGCCCGCTTCGTGCGCGTTGCTGCTGCTGTAATCTCTGAAGTAGTCTCTGCTGTAATCTTTGTCTGAATAACGACCTGGTCTTTTCCCTCTCCGCCGCCGAGGATTTCCCCTGTCGGCGGACGAGGCTTTTCCTCACTGGCGAACTCGGGTTTCCCCATTTCCCGAAATGGGGAAAGTCCATTTCGGGAAATGGACTTAGCCGATTTCGGAGAATCGCCGCACAGCAGCGCCTCAAGAGCGTCTTCGTCGATGCGGAAATACAGCTTATGTTCGAGTCGCTTGTTGGTCTCGACCAGCACGCCGCGTGTACGCAGCGCCTTTCGCGCAGTGCGCTGCTCCTCGTAGGAAAGCCCCGTCTCTTCCAGAAGCTCATCGGCCGTTTTGAAGACGCCAAGCGGGTTCTGGGTACGCGCCTGCCAATAGAAAAGCTGGCCGAACAGAACGGCGGCGTTCACGCCGCCGAGCTTGGGCGCGAGACCAGGGTGATATGCGATCGGCCGACCGATCTCGCGGAGCAAATCTGCCAACTTCACGCGGCCGTCCCGACCGGAAGCCCGAGGGTTTCGTTATCGGCGCCGGTCGCCGCGCACTTCTGCGTGCCGCGCACTTTCAACGCGCCGTCCTTCAGCAGTTCGAACACGCGGCCGCACACGCTCGACAGACGAAGATTCGTGCGATCGGCGATCTCCTGCCGCGTCAGCGTCATGAACGGGCTGTGGAACAGGTTCAGGATCATCTGCTTCTGGGTGCAGCGCTTCGTGCCAGTGACTGAGTCGTAGCCGGCGAGTTGCGTGTGTGTGGCTCTCATGTGGTTCACTCCGCCATACCGCGCAGCCGCGCGGAAATGTTGAACAGGACCTGCGCGTGCTTGTAGATGCACTGCTCGACACGATCGACCTCGCGCAGCTCAACGCGGCCGTCCTCGAGCGTCTTGCAGATTTCCTTGCCGACCGCACCATGGGTCGCCCATGCCTCGCCCATCAGCTCGACGATCGCGGCGTCATTGCAATTGCCGACATCGGGAACCTTGACCAGCGCAAAGCCGCGCTCGCGGGCCCACGCTTCAAGGATTCGGTCATCGTCCGTCATTGCCGTCACGTCGATGGCGTTCCTGAGCGTCAGATGATGCGTATCGGTGTTGGGGTTGGCCTTATTGCGCAGGACCTGGGCAGACATGCCGACCCTCGGCGCAAGCGATTCGCATCCGCCTTTGTAGTCATGCACGACAGCGTGCGCTGTATCGAGAATGTTCACGTCTTCTCCAAAAAAACGTGTTTTCACGCACAGAGGACTACTAAAGTCCGGCCAATAATCGTGAAAACAGGAGGATGCAATTGAGTAAGAACTTGACGGCTACCTTGAGCGCGCGTCCCGAATTAACTACGCCGGTCGCGTCTTTGCTGCTGCTGGCTGCGCTCCAGCCGCTCTTAATCCCTCAAACGACTCCGTCAGTGCTTCGCGCGCCATCTTCAATTCATCGGGATGCCGCGGCCCACGAACAACAATCGCGCACAGCGTCTCCCGAATCTGTTTCAGTTCGGATGCCGTGAGAGCCATGTCAGGCCGCCGCCTTGGCGGGGTCGTAGAAGCGGATGAAGCCCTTCGCCGGTTCGTTGCGCATCGGCTGATGGAGGAACACGCGCGACGACAGCGTTTCGTTGTCGCTCTCTTCGACATGGAGCGAATCCGGATTCTCTTTGCGGATCAGCTCGGTGACAGCGTCGATGCCGCCGTACTTGCCTGCGTTGCGCAGCATTTCTTGGTGGTGCGGAAGGTGCATGTGAACCCCACTTTCAGGATTATTTTGATAAATGTGACCAACGTCACTTCGCTTTGGGTGAGGACCTTGACTCTCGTCTGTAGACTTGGCGGCTTTCACACAACCAAGCTCTACGGGGACCCTCATGAAAGACCTTCAGGAAGCGATAGAAAAAATCTGCGAACTCAAGGGAGAATGCAATGCGCTGCAGATTGCTTTGGGCGCACTGCTGCGGAGCCTTCCGCCGACAATGCTCGACCAATTCGAGAGCGAGTACGCGGCTTTGGCAGAAATGGCGCGCGTGACGCTCATCAACAGCGATCGCGTTGGCGATTCAGTCATTTCTGCGTTCGACCTTCACGTTCAAAGCATGTCTTCTAGAATCCGCGGTGCCCGATAGTCGTACTGAAGAAGTCCTGCTGCGTGCGACGAAGTAGTTTCGCCTCGACGAGAAATTGCTCACTTACCCGATTCATTCTGTCGAGAGCGGCCAGGGTATCGGGGCTCACCGACACATCGAGCGCCGGGCGAATCAGCCGCAACACAAACCGCGCATACAGTCGCTTCATATCAAGCAGCCTCCCTCAAACCATGTCGAGCCATCTTGCTGTCTTTCTTCATGCCACCTGCTGGGGGTTGAACGTCATCTGTCGCGGCGATTACCTCACCATCGACAATGCGCGATGGCGGAATTCCATCGAGTGGATTAGGGTAGAAGTCAGGACAAAGCTGGTGTGGGGTTTTGCGCCAGCCCGTCTTTTCGGCAAGCCAGAGTGCGCGTGACGGCGGGAATCGCTTGCGCCACTTGCTAATTGCCCAAGGACGAACCCCGAGCATTTCCGCGACGGCGCTGTCGCCACCGAGAAGATCGAGAGCCTCGCCGATTGCGGCGGTTGCGGTAGCGGTGGAGTTGGTGTTGTCCATAGCCACCACATTACTACTTAAAGTAGCTTATGACAACAACAAAAAGTAGAAATGACGACGAACCTCCCGACTGGTAGCCTTCTACCTATGGTAGAAAAAAAGAATCTTCCGGTTCGCTATCCCGATTTCGCGTCTCGACTGCAGAGAGCAATGGCAGAAAGGACGATCAAAATCGAAGGTATCGTGACCTACTTCAAGGACCGCGGCGTCTCCATCACTTACGAGATGGTGCGGAGGTACACCCTTGGTCAAGCAATGCCACGCCAAGAAAAATTAAGGATGCTGTCCGATGCGGTGGGGACAAGGCCCGAGGCTCTCGTTTTCGGGCAACAGTCAACAATCGAGCAGCCAGAGACCGCCCGACCGGAGCAGAATCAGAAAGTCAAATCGCCAGTCACAGCCCCAAAAAGTGATCGGATCGATGAATCATTTACTAAACCATTGCATAATACTGACGAAACGAAGACGTCAGGAGGACCGCCCTTACGAGACGGCCGCTCGTCGGTGAGCGCCAGGCCGATATTGGCTTGGGATGACGCCTCAGAACTTGGCGAAGAGTACGTCTTGATACCGCGACTTGAAGTAAAAGCATCTGCGGGCAATGGCCGCGTCGCTTGGCATGTGGATGAAAAAGGACAGAAGCAGGCTTTCCGCAAGGCATGGTGCACACGCCTCGGAATAAAGCCGGAGCAGGCCGCAACTATCGTTGCTGAGGGGTCTAGCATGGAGCCGCGCGTCAGAGATGGTGACTCCCTCGTGGTCGACTACCGCGCGACGGATCTCATCTCCGGGAAAGTCTACGTACTCTCGTTTCAGGGCGAGGTCTATGTAAAGCGCGTCTTTAAGAAGCCCAATGGCGGCTTATCCATCCGATCGGACAATCCGGACAAGGCTATGTATCCGGATATGGACATCGACCCGAACGATTTTCCGAACCTGCAAATCATCGCGCTCGTCGTTGCCGTCAGCGGCGCGATCTAAGCCAACTCATCACAACAAACCGGGGAAATCTTCAATGAGGACGTTGGGGTGGCTTTTGCTGCTGGGCGCCGCGGTCGGCCTGCTTGTGTCGTTCAGCATGGACGTAACGGTCGCGTCGCCGTTTGATGGCACGAGAGTCACAAATTTCGGCCTCATCTCCCAACGTAACTCCATCCAGATGGTTTCGGGCTTTGCTGCGTTGTGCGCGGTCCTTCTGATCACACTGAGCGGGCGGCGCAGCTCCACGTCAGAGGCGCCGGGAGATCGAATCGCCTGTCCCGCATGCGCAGAGCCGATCCTCCGGGCCGCCAAGATCTGCAAGCATTGCCACACTGAGATCGGCACGATGGACAGGCCGCCTGAAATCCAGCCTAGCAACCACGATGTTGTTAATGTTCCCGTGGCCAGCAACGCGGACCTGCGCTTTGTCGTTGGCATCGTAATCGTCGCCGCAATCGCGGCTGTCGCAATGAAACTCGGATTCACCTGAAAGCGGTACCAGCTGCGTGCGGTTGCTGCGCAAGCAGTTAAATACCTACTGGGACGCCGCCCGCGGCTTCGGTCATGAAGTGCGACGGATGGAGAAGAGGGACACTTTCTTCCAAGAGATCGAGCACCTCGCTGAACGCTGGAAGAGGTCGCCAGTAGCACCGAATAGATAGCCAAAGCCCCGCCAAGTGCGGGGGCTTTTCATTTTTGGCCCGCCAAAAAAGAGCCGCGAGCTAGTCGCGGCCAAAATACACGCGCCAGGCGGCCCTCTGCCCAGCCAAGAAAGCGTACATGTTTGCTTACCTAGCGCAATCGGGTGCTTGGCCTGACGATTTCATTTGGCTTCACCCTCAAGTCGCACGTTTCTACTTTAAGTTGTTGACTTCTCGTCTACTTAAAGTAGAATTCATCTCACGCACTCATTGCGAGTGCCCTACCCGAACAGCTTTGAGTGGGAGCGTCTCAAGACGGCGCGGCGTCTCTAAATAGCCCGTACAGGTCTCCGAATGTGGGCACACTGAGACGCTCCCTCTGAAAGCTGTTGCGCAATCCAAACTACTACGGAGCACGACATGAACCGTGTCGCTTTCGATAACGAGCTGCTCGCCGCGTGTGAGCGCACATATGACGCGATCGTCGTCAATTGCCTGAAGGCTGCGGCGATGGGCATCGGTATTGGTGCTTGCTGGTATGTCGGCGTTGTGCTCCGCGCAGGTGCGTTCTGATGCTGGCCTTCGTCAAATACTTGGTCGTAACGACTGGAGCGCTCGCCGCTGTTGTGTTGCTCTGCGCGACTGTTCAGCAGTGGGATGCGCAGGACGCCGCAAGCACGATCGCTTGCCGTTCGAATAGCTGCACCTGATCTCGGAAAGTCTCACCGATGGAAATCTTCCTTTACGCCTACTTAGGATTGCTACTGATGATTGCGATCGTCGTAGGCGCGATCTGGTTGATGGATCACCGCTGCGCGCTGGATCAGCGGAAGTGCGAAGCAAACGACGAGCACGAAAGCAACGCGGCGCCCTACACACGTTACTACGAATAGCAGATCAGAGCCTTAGCCATGAAAGACGAACCGATCGAAGTCATTCGCCGTCGCAGGCTGATTGAGGAGATAGCGGAGTGGCGCCACCTCCATAAGCACAAGCCGTTTTGCGGATGGGCTGCGCTGATGCTGTTCGATGACATTCGCGAAGTTCTTCAGCGGCTCAACGGCATCGCTGGAAATTGGTAGCAATCACTCCGACCACGGCGGCTCCCCCGAGCCGGCGCTTTGTGGGTGCGGTACCGGCCCACTCTTTTTGAGACCCGACATGAACGCAACAACCGATAAAGAACAGCTGTCGATCGAGGGCGTGCCCGCCGCAGAGCCGGAACAGAATGAAGCGCCGCACATGATCGCGCGCATCAATGCGTTGGCCGTGAAGCTTGCGTATCCGTTCATGGCAAAAGAGGACATCCGCTTCTACCTCAACGGCCTCAACATTCGCCCGCTCGAAGACAACACGGTGATGATCGTCGCAACTGACGGCCATCGCTATCTGATCGTGCACGACCAGAACGGCTATGCCGAGCGCGAACTGATTCTGACGATCAAGAAAGACTGCCTCAAATCGGCGAATAGCAAGAACACATTCGATGTGATGTCTAACGGCTCCGCGTTCGTCAACGACGAGCACGGCATGCCGGTGTTCGTGCAGCCCGGCAATTCGCTGATCGAAGCGGTATTTCCGCGTATCGAAAACGTCGTATCGGCCATCGGCTACACCGAAGGCATTTCAGGCGCCATCAATCCGGCATACCTGAAAGACGCGCTCGCGATCGGCCAGCACTTCAACAACATCCGATTCTTCACGAAGGATCAAGACAGCGCACTCGTGTTCGTCGTGGGCGGTATGGGTGATCTCGAAGTGTTCGGCGGGATTATGAAGCTGCGTGAGAGCTTCGAGCAGTTGCCGACGTGGTTTCCGAAGCCCGTTCCGTTCGAACTGACCGAGCCGGTCGGGGCACCGCAATGAAAGAACGTCCGATCCTCTTCAGCGGCCCGATGGTGCGTGCTCTGCTCGACGGCCGGAAGAGCCAAACGCGCCGCGTCGTGAAGTTGCCGCACAACAATCGGCTCGGCGTATGGGAGCCGACGACGCTCGGCGGTCCGGACGGCGGCCGCACCGCCACTGGTGAGACAGTGCCGTTTCAAGGCGCGATTTGGCACACGCGAACAGGCGACAGCCTTATGTGTCCGCACGGACAGCCGGGCGACCATCTATGGGTACGTGAAAGCGGCGTCAAGATCAAACTCGCGGCGAGCGACTTTCACATCTTCCGTCACGACGAGCCGACGACGCTCCGAATCGGCGATTACTGGGTCGAGGAAACGCGTGCTCCCGGCGCCAGCTACAACGTCGCCGGATGCTCGCGGAAATCCGCACTGTCTTATCGCGAAGCCAAGGTTGTGCCGTCGATCCACATGCCGCGTTGGGCGTGCCGCCTCGAACTCGTGATCGCCTATGTGCGCGTCGAGCGCGTTCAGGACATCAACGAGGCAGACGCGGTCGCGGAAGGCGTCGAGAGCGTACGCAACGAAGGCGAGTACTGGAAAGACTATCTGCGCTCGACGAAGCGTTGCGACGAAATGACCTGCCTCACCGCGCGAGACTCGTTCCGGACTCTGTGGGACAGCATCAACGCCTCGCGCGGCTTCGGCTGGGACATCAATCCGTGGGTTTGGTCCATCTCGTTCCGGCGCATCGAGCGCGTGGTACCTGAGGTCGTGGTCGATCTCTGCGAAGACGATGTGCCGTTTTGAGCCGGGAGCTATGACCATGCCAATGAGAGCGCAACCAGCATTACTCGCAGGCGCTGCGACCGTGACTGCTGCGTGTCTGTCCGTCATGGCGGGCTGGCAGCGGGGCGGATTCGTGATCGAGCGGGTGCTCTGGATCGCCGTCGGCGTCGTGCTGGTTGTCGCCGCTCACCTGCTCCCTGCCTTGATCCGTTCGCATGGCTGGCGCATCCGCGCGCTCGGCGCCGTGCTCTGGATCGGCTGCATGGCGGCTACCTGCTACGGTCACGCGGTCTTTTTCCTCCTGGCTCAGAAGCATGCCGGCGAGGTGCGCGCCGCAGCAGTACCGGCAGTAGTCACGACTGGTCGCAGTCTCGCAGCAATTGCCGCTGACCGCGCGACCGTCGTATCGCGACTGGCTCGTGCGACCGAGCGCCGCTGCGTCGAGCCCTGCCCGAGCTTGCGAATCGAGCGCACGACCCTCTCCGCGCGGCTGGATGCGATCGATGCCGAAGCAGCACGGGCGAAGCGTCAGGAAGCCGCGCAGGACCGCGCCGACGCCGCGCGCGCCGCCGCCGTCGCCGACCCCGTGACTGACACGCTGACCGCGTTCGGCATCCCGGCCGGCCGCGTCGATCTGATCGGCGGTCTCGCTTTCGCGGCAGTACTCGAAGCAGTCGCGTGCTTCTGCTGGTTGCTCGCGCTGCGCCCGGTCGAATCGCTCGAACCCAATACTGGCGCGGCAGTAACGCCAGTCACGACCACTAAGTCACCAGTCACGACCGAGGTTCGCGGATGGGTTCCAGAAGCTGACGGCCAGTTACCGCCTCCGCTGGGCCCGGCTGTAGTAGTCGCGACAGGCGAACCCGACGACGTTACGCGCGTCGCAGCCGAGATCACAGCGGGCCGGATGCGCGGCACGGTCGCGGAGATCCGGAGGTTCCTCGGAAAGTCGCAGGCGTACGCGGCAGCAGTCCGGAAACGGGTTGTGGGAGTGCAGTCATGACGAAGCGCAAACCCGGATCGACAACGCCGCCGCGCCGCTACTGGACGCCCGCCGAGATCGAGAAGATGAATCGCGAGTATCCGGAGCGGTCGACTGCCGATCTCGCCGCCGAATTCGGCTGCTCGGAAGCCCGCGTCTATGCGAAGGCTGCCGAGCTTGGTCTGCACAAGTCCGCCGCCTTCATGGAGTCGGACCACTCCGGACGGATTCAGCGCGGTCGCAGTGACCCGCGCATGGTGGCGACGCAGTTCAAGGCCGGTCACGTGACGTGGAACGCGGGCACGAAGGGTGTCACCGGTACGCATCCGAACAGCAGACGCACGCAGTTCAAGAAAGGCGAAATGTCTGGCGCGGCACAGCACAACTATCAGCCGATCGGCGCGTTGCGGCTCAGCAAGGATGGCTACCTCGAGCAGAAGGTGACGGACGATCATCCGGTGCCGGCGCGGCGCTGGGTCGGAGTCCATCGCCTGGTGTGGGAAGCGGCAAACGGTCCGGTACCGCGCGGACATGTCGTCTGCTTCCTACCCGGCCGTCGATCAACCGAACTTGAAAAGATCACGCTCGACGCCGTCGAGCTCGTAAGTCGCGCCGAGCTGGCGCGGCGGAATCATCCCCGGTCGCGTGACCCGGAACTGGCGAAGCTGGTTCAGCTGAAAGGCGCGATCACCCGTCAGGTCAACCGTATTGCCCGCGAGGCACAGGAGCAACAGTCATGAGCACGATCACCGATATGCGCGAACACCTTATGGAGACGTTGGCAGCACTGCGCGACCGCGACAACCCGATGGACGTCGACCGTGCGCGCGCCGTCGCGCAGGTGGCCGGCGTGCTCGTCGATAGCACCAAGGTCGAGGTCGATTACATCAAGGCGACCGGCGCAATGGGCGACTCGCTCTTCATCTCGCCGCTCAACAGCAATCCGGATCGCTTGCTGAGCAGCAACAATCCTGACATCGAGCGCACGCCGACCGGCTTCGTCCACCGCATCCGCGGCTGATCTGATCTAACCGGAAGGACAACGATAACCATGAACGATATTGAGCAGCTTCCAGACGATCTGAATCCCGAAGTAGTGAAGGCGACCGCGCAGTTCATCGGCAAGATCACCGGCCTCGTGCCGCCGCCGCATAATGCCTTCCCGCCCGAATGGTACGGCTATCTGCGCACGTTTACCACGCGCCTCAACGAAATAGCGAGCGTCAACGCCGCCCCCGTCGATGCGGGAGTGCCGAAAATCAAAGTGCCCGACGTCATTCTGACCGGCGCGCAATTGCTCGAAGCGCTCGAATTCATCGCGCCCGACCGCGCGACAGACCACGAGCAGCTGGAAGCAACGGTCGCGATCCAGTACGGCGAGGGCCACGGCGGGAAGGCGCATTACGTGTGGTGCGCCGAATATCCGGAGGAAGGCTCGTTCGTGCTGGATGGAAGTAGCGCGGTCGCCGCACTATCCGCACGCGCCTCCGACGCGGCGCAGAAAAAAAGCCCCGCTTCCGAAGAATACGGGGCAATGAACGCGGACGAGCTTGCGAGGGCGCAGTCCGCTGAAAACATGGTATCCGAACTCAGCGCGGACGTATATACGCACCCCGCCAGCGAGCCGAAAGCGGCGCTGACGGATGAGCAACGCGATGCGATCTATTACGCAATCGCCCTTATCAAGTCGGTTCCGGGTTCCAACGCCAGCTACGCCGAAGCACTCTGCGCCCTTCTGCGCGAATCGGAGCAATCCAACGAGCGCGAATTTTGACAAAGTCGAATGCGCTCACGTCATTCAGCGATGACGAGTTGATCGAGGAGCTGGCGCGCCGGCGCAATGCGCGGGCCGCCGCCGAGCCTCGGAAATGGTGTCACGACTGCGAGCATTGCGTGCCGCTTGGCAAGGACGATTTGCAATGCGCTGAGGGCCACAAGATGACGTTCCATGCGCCGTCGGATTGGGATGAAGCGCTCCACAACGAATACGGCTATTACCGGCGCGTGTGCGCTGATAGGACAGAGAAAGATGACTGAAGATCTGATCGACCTGATTGCGAACGAGGGCCGACGCAACGCCGCCGGCGGCATCTACTCGACGCGCGTCTATGAGTTCGCCAACGCGATCGAAGCCGAAGCGACCGCGCCGCTGCTAGCGCGCATCGCCGAACTCGAAGCCCGTATCGCTGCCAATGGCGCGGAGCCGGTGGCGTGTTTCATCAACGATGCACGCAAGGGCGAGACGCCGCACTACGCGCAGATCGACCCTGCGTTCAAGAGTAGCCCTGACGTATTCCCGCTCTACCGCGCCCATGTCGCTGACAGCGCGATGGCGAAGGATGCCGAGGCGTTTCGCTTGATGGTGAAGAACCGACTGCTCGTCGGAATTCACCTCGATGAATCGTGGGCACAAAGCTACGGCACGCCCGAAGGCAAGTGGCTCACGATCAAGGAAAAGAACGGCGACGACGCGGCCGCGGCTGCTCGACGCGCGATCGAGCGCGCTGCCGCTGCTATCGCGGCATCCGCAGAGAAGGGAGATAAGGCATGACAGCCGGCGTTCAATGGTGGCTTGCCGAGCTGGACATGCACGGCAACCCGACGCTCGTCGACGGATCGCACAGCGAGCGCGCGGGCGCGGACAAGGCCGCATATCTGTATCAGCAACTCGGCATCGCCAAGGGTCGGCGTTTCGCCGTCGCGCGCGTGGAGTTGAGCGAGCCGACACCCAGCAACAAGGGCGTCAATCAGGAAGCGCTCGCAGCCTGCCAAGGGATGATCGCGGCCACGAAATCGGGAGATAAGGCATGAGCGAGAACAGCGAAATCGAGTGGACTGACCACACGTTCAACCCGTGGGAAGGCTGCCAGAAGGTAGGGCCGGGATGCGATCACTGCTATGCCGAAACGCGCAACGCACGCTTCTCCGGCGGCATTGCAATCAACTGGGGACCGGGCGCACCGCGCCGCCGCACGTCGCCGGCGAACTGGCGCAAGCCGCTGCAGTGGAATAAAGCGCACGCCGAATTCTTCGCAGCGCACGGCCGACGCCAGCGCGTATTTTGCGCGTCTCTCGCCGACGTATTCGATAACGCTGTCTCGCCGACGTGGCGCGCCGAGCTATTCGAACTGATCGAGAGCACGCCGAATCTCGATTGGCTGTTGTTGACGAAGCGAATCGGGAATGTCCCGGCGATGCTGCACGAGACCGGCGTAGATCGTCTGCCCGATAACGTCTGGCTCGGCGCGACGATCGTCAACCAGGAAGAGGCGAACCGCGACGTCAGGAAACTTTTGTCGGTCCCCGCGCGTGTTCGATTCCTGTCAATGGAACCGTTGCTTGGCCCTGTCGATTTGACGCGTCTTGCGCATGGCGACGAGTCGGATCTTGATGCGTTACGCGGACAGGTTGTGTACACCTCACAGCACTTCGCTATGCCGCCGGAGCCGCTAGGCAAGGCAATCTCGTGGGTGATCTGTGGCGGCGAAAGCGGCCGCGGTGCGCGGCCGATGCATCCGGATTGGGCCAGAGATCTGCGCGATCAGTGTGCCGAGGCAGGCGTGCCGTTCCTGTTCAAGCAATGGGGCGAATGGACTCCCGGCGAGAACGTCGAGCGGCAAACCGGTGTCGTGAAGACCGCGCACTGGTTCGCAGACGAATGGATGTTCGGCGAAGAAAGTCTCGCGAGCTATGGACACGTCGACGATGAGCCCGACTTGTATCGGATTGGAAAGCGCGCCGCCGGACGCGATCTCGACGGCCGCACGCATGACGAGTTCCCTTCGAGATGAGCCGCTCAACCACTAACCGAGCGACCACCGATGAATGGCGCTGATGCTTTGGTAAAGCGCTTATGCGCTGCATCGGCTTCAGCGGCCAACTTAATCAGCTCCGTGACATGTTGCTTTTCCTGCCTGAAGAGCGCGAGCAGTTCTTCTTCATGGCGCCGTCTCGCATCAACCCAAGCGGCGTACGCAGATCTGAACTCGGTGAGTTGCTCGGGTGTGTGCATAGCCTTTACCTCTCGTCGAAAAGTGAAGAAATCCTAGCATGACCGAAGCAGCACAACGAGTAATCGAAACAACGGCGCACAAATTGTGCGATCGACTTAGTGAACAAACGGAACGGAGAAGAAGCATGGAAACGCCCGTGGCACAGGTCGCTCCGGCACCATACATTACGGTAGCACTGGCCGCTATCATCACCGGTCTAAGCGAGAAAGCCATTCGCCGGAAAATTGAGGATGGCAAATGGATTGATGGCCGTGAATATAGGCGTTCTCCGGACGGCGGCATTTTCATTTCACTGAAGGGTTATCAGCAATGGGTCGAACGACAGGGGGCGTAGAGATTCGGGCGAGGTCTATCCGTCTCAACTTCACGCTCGAGGGGAAACGGCAACGGCCCACGCTCATGCTGAACGGGAAACCCATCCCGCCGACGCCCGCGAATATCAAATACGCTCGTCGGCTGATTTCGGAAATCACCGAAAAGATTAGGGCCGGCACGTTCAGCATGGTGGAGTACTTCCCGGCCAGCGGCAGTCCATCAGGAATGACGGTCAAAGGCTGGCTCGATACATGGCTGAACACGCAGCGTATTGAGCAATCAACGAAGGACGGGTACAACAGCGCGATCAAGTTCTGGAACGGCGCGACCTGTGACGACAAGATGAGCACGATGGGCCCGATGATGCTGCGCTCTCTCAAGCATACTCACGTCCTGACGGCGATCGCCAACCGGCCGAATCTCACCGGGAAAACGATCAACAATTACGTCTCGGTGCTGCGCGATGCTCTTTCGCTGGCCGTCAAGGACAAACTGATGTCCTCGAACCCAGCCGAGGACGTGCCACGTGCCAAACACCAGAAGCCGCCGCCCGACCCGTTCTCGCGCGAAGAGTCCGAATTTATTATCGCCGAGGCCGAGCGTGTATATCCTGGCCACGTCCACAACCTGATCGAGACGTGGTTCTGGACGGGCCTACGGACGTCGGAAATCCTCGGGCTGGAGTGGCCGAACGTCGACTTCTCGATGGGACAGGTACTCGTGGCCAGCGCACTGGTTGGCGGCGAACAGAAGGACCGTACAAAAACGGCGGTCGCGCGCATCGTCCAACTCAACAGCCGGGCGATGTCCGCCCTTCAGCGCCAGCGCGAGCTGACCCTGATCGCTGGGAAAAGGGTTTTTCAGGACCCAAGGTACAGCAAGGATTGGAAGAGCGAAGAGGCGTTCCAGCGCGTATTCTGGGCGCGCATGCTCAAGCGCCTGTGCATGCGATACCGTCGACCGTACAACATGCGCCACAGCTACGCGACCGCGATGCTGATGGCCGGCATGACACCCGCGTTCTGCGCAAAGCAGCTCGGGCACAGCGTTGAAATGTTCCTGAGGACGTACGCGAAATGGGTGGACGGCAACCAGAATGACGTAGAGATGGCGAGGCTCGAAAACTCGATTATGTCCCCCGCCAGTCCCCAAAAACGTCGATCATCACGCAAGTAGATGATTTTATTTGTGATTTCTGGTGGGCCGGGTGGGATTCGAACCCACGGTGTCCTTTCGGAGGCGGATTATGAGTCCGCTGCCTGCAACCAGCACGGCGTCCGGCCCAACGATGCTTCACGACGGAAGCAGGAGGGGACCAACAAAAAGACCCGGTCTGAAGGCCGGGCCTGTTCGTTGATTGGCCGACATACTACACGAAAAAAGGGCTTCCGTGATCGCTTCGCTGAACAAAGCGATCGGGAAGCCCCATGCGCAGATCGGCTCAACGAGCAGCCAACGAACGCACCTCGATCAGTTGCCTTCGAGGAACGACTTCAGCTTGTCCGAGCGGCTCGGGTGACGCAGCTTGCGCAGCGCCTTCGCCTCGATCTGCCGGATACGCTCACGCGTCACGTCGAACTGCTTGCCGACCTCTTCCAGCGTATGGTCGGTGCTCATTTCGATGCCGAAACGCATGCGCAGCACCTTCGCTTCGCGCGGCGTCAGCGAGTCGAGCACGTCCTTCACGACATCGCGCATGCTCGCGTGCAGCGCGGCGTCCGACGGCGCGACCGTGTTCGTATCCTCGATGAAGTCGCCCAGATGCGAATCGTCGTCGTCGCCGATGGGCGTTTCCATCGAGATCGGCTCCTTCGCGATCTTCATGATCTTGCGGATCTTGTCTTCCGGCATCTCCATCTTCTCGGCCAGCGTCGCCGGATCGGGCTCGAGGCCGGTCTCCTGCAGAATCTGACGCGAGATGCGGTTCATCTTGTTGATCGTTTCGATCATGTGAACCGGGATACGGATCGTGCGCGCCTGGTCCGCGATCGAGCGCGTGATGGCCTGGCGGATCCACCACGTCGCGTACGTCGAGAACTTGTAGCCGCGGCGATATTCGAACTTGTCCACCGCCTTCATCAGGCCGATGTTGCCTTCCTGGATCAAGTCAAGGAACTGCAGGCCACGGTTCGTGTACTTCTTCGCAATCGAGATCACGAGACGCAGGTTCGCCTCCGTCATCTCGCGCTTCGCCTGACGCGCCTTCAGTTCGCCCGCCGCCATCTGACGGTTGGTTTCCTTCAGGTCCTTCAGCGGCAGCACGACGCGCGCCTGCAAGTCCAGCAGACGCTGCTGCTGTTCGCGTATAGCGGGCACGTTACGCGACAGGATCGCGCTGTACGAGTGGTTCTCGGCGACGATCTTGTCGGCCCATTCGAGGTCCGTCTCGTTGCCCGGGAAGCGCGCGATGAACTCAGCACGCGGCATGCCGCACTTGTCGACCACCGTATGCAGGATCTGACGCTCGACCTGGCGCACTTCGTCCACCTGCGCGCGCAGCGTGTCGCACAGACGCTCGACGGTACGCGCGGTGAAACGGATCATCATCAGCTCGTCCTGAATCGTTTCCTGCGCCTTCAGGTAGGACTTGGACTTGTAGCCTTCCTTTTCGAACGCGCGGCGCATCTTGTCGAACCATTCGCTGATCAGCGCGAATTTTTCGAGCGACAGACGCTTCAGTTCTTCGAGCTGCGCGGCGTTGGCCGTCGCTTGCGCGGCGCCGTCGTCGTCTTCCTCTTCTTCGTCCTCGTCTTCTTCCGCTTCTTCGTCTTCGTTCTCGATCGCTTCGGCTTCCTGTTCGGAGAAGCCGTCCGCGTCTTCCGCGTTCGTGTCGATCAGGCCGTCGACGAGCTCATCGATGCGAATCTCTTCGTTCGCGACGCGCTCGGCCATCGCGAGAATATCCGCGATCGTGGTCGGGCACGCGGAGATGGCCATCACCATGTGCTTCAAGCCATCTTCGATGCGCTTTGCGATTTCGATTTCGCCTTCGCGCGTGAGCAGCTCAACGGTGCCCATCTCGCGCATGTACATACGCACCGGATCGGTCGTGCGGCCGAATTCGGAGTCGACAGTGGAAAGCGCGACTTCCGCTTCCTCTTCCACTTCATCGTCCGACGAAGCGTTGGGCGCGTTGTCGTTCAGCAGCAGCGTTTCGGCATCGGGCGCCTGCTCGTAGACGGCGACACCCATGTCGTTGAACGTGCTGATGATGCCTTCGATCGCCTCGGTTTCTGTGAAGTTGTCCGGGAGGTGGTCGTTGATCTCGCCATAGGTCAGGAAGCCGCGCTCCTTGCCGAGCTTGATCAGCGCGCGCAGCTTCGAGCGGCGCTCTTCAAGCTCCTCGACGGTGCCAGGCTGCGAAGACGCGAACGCGTCCTTGAGCAGCGCCTTTTCCTTTGCGCGGCGGTCGCGTGCCCTGGCCTTTTCGCCTTTGCCCGGAGCGGGGGTTGCAGCTGCTTCTTCGCTCTGGGTTGCGTCGTCATCGACGGATACTTCGTTCAGCTTTTTCGTCATGGAGTTCGCCATACCGGCTGTAGTCTCGACTGCCGGCTGCTGGACAACAGCCGGTTGAACCGTGGATACCAAAGACTCGCGGGGAGCCGCATCGTCCTGCGCGACATCCGCTTCCCTTTCGCTTCTGACTCCTTGCCGCTTCGCAACCGACGCCACCGACTTCGATGTCACCGATGCCGCTCTCGCGGCCGAAGAGGTCGAGGCTTTCTTCCTGGCTACTGGCGTGGCGGTTTCGGCAGACGCCTTTCTGACGGAAGAAGCCGGCCTGGCTGCGCTGACCCTGGTGGTCTTTTTCGGCTCCTCCGAGCCTTTGCCTGTCGCCCTTTTTCCGCCTGTAGTCTTTACCATTGCAATCGCCTTTTATCGCCTTTGCCTGGAAAACAAAACCGCTGAGAACCTTTTATTATAGCACCCGGGTTTCAGCCCTTCCCTTTCACTGTCCGAGCTGACGCTTCATGTCAGCGCGCTTTTTCATCAGCTCCGTCAATTCCGAAAACTCCTCGGGGGTATGCCTCGACTGACGCGACAATTGATCCAGCCGCTCGCAATACGCGTCATAGCGCATCTTCAGAATGGCGGCTTTCAATTCCTCACCGGCAAGGCGCTCGTGCTCACGCCGCTCTTCGGCGACCGTCGCGTCCTCGGGATTCTTCAACAGCAGATCCCGGACGTTTTCATCATAGTCCAGAATTTCACGGAAGATTTCCTCGAAGGTGGGGGCGTTCGCCCCGTTTCGCAACAGATCGGACAACAACTGGAATTCCGCCGTGTCGCCCAGCCCGCGCGCGTGCGTCGTCACTTCCTCGAACAGTTCGCCGTGCCGCGTGACCTGTAGCAGCGCCTGCTCTTCTTCTTCGTCGAGCGCCGCGACGATGCGCGGATGCATCACCAGATTCCGCAGCGCCCGCTGCTCGATGCCCGTGACGCTGCGGCGATCTTTGCGGGCAGGCGCGCTGCGTGCTACGGCCGCGATCCGCGCATCGACTTCGCATAGCGCGGCCACTTCCTCGAACGGCACGTCGAGCCGGTCCGCGAACATATGCATGATCTGCGCGCGCAAAGCGTTTGCGGGCAGCATCTGCAAGAGCGGCTTCGCGTCGAAGAGCGCCCGCGCTCGTCCTTCGGGCTGATCCAGTTCCTTGCCCGCCAGCACTTCGTTCAGCAGGAACTGCGACAGCGGCATGGCGCGGCGCACCTGTTCCGCGAAGGCGTCAGTGCCGAATTCGCGCACGTAGCTGTCGGGGTCGTGCTCGGCCGGCAGGAACAGGAAGCGGATCGTGCGGTTGTCGGCGGCATGCGGAAGACATGCGTCGAGCGCGCGGCGCGCGGCGCGGCGGCCCGCCGAATCGCCGTCGAAACTGAACACGACTGTGTCCGTCTGGCGCATCAGTTTCTGCACATGAATCGGCGTGCAGGCCGTGCCCAGCGTCGCGACGGCGTTCTCGAAGCCCAGCTGCGCGAGCGCAACCACGTCCATATAACCTTCGACGACCAGCACGTAGCCCTGTTCACGGATCGCGAGCCGCGCCTCGAACAGGCCATACAGCTCGCTGCCTTTGTTAAATAAAGGCGTTTCGGGCGAATTCAAATACTTGGGCTCGCCGCCGTCGAGCACGCGTCCGCCAAAGCCGATCACCTGGCCCTTCACGTTGCGGATCGGGAACATCACGCGTTCGCGGAAGCGGTCGTAGCGCCGGTTCTGTCCCTGGGCATCGGACTTCTCGCTGACGATCACGAGGCCCGCCTCGACGAGAGCGTCGTCCCGATAGTTGGGGAATGCCGCTTCGAGGTTCTGCCAGCCGTCGGGTGCGTAGCCGAGGCCGAAGCGTTTCGCGATTTCGCCCGTCAGGCCGCGCTTCTTGAGGTACTGGATCGCGTTCGGCGCGCCGCGCAGTTGAGTGCGGTAAAAGTCGTTGGCCGTCTGCATCACGTCGGTGAGCGCCGTCGCGACGGCCTTCGATACGGCGGGCGCGTGGCCCTCGCCTGCCGAGCCACCGCCTCCCGAGCCGCCGCCGCGCATCGGCGCGGGCTCCTGCGGCACGGTCAGACCGACGGATTGGGCCAGCTCGTTGACGGCTTCGGGAAACGACAGCCCGGCGTGCTCCATCAGAAAGCCGATGGCCGTGCCATGCGCGCCGCAGCCGAAGCAGTGATAGAACTGTTTAGTCGGACTAACGGTGAACGAAGGGCTCTTTTCGTTATGAAACGGACAGAGTCCCATGAAGTTCGCGCCGCCCTTTTTCAGCTGCACATACCGGCCGACCACGTCGACGATATCGACGCGGTTCAGCAGGTCTTGCAGGAAGGAATGCGGAATCACAGTGGTGACGCGGCCTTAAAAGGAGTGAGGCACTGGGGTAAGGCACCGACGCAAGACACGGCCGCCGTGCGCGCAGCCGCGAAACAGCAGGCACGCACGGCGAAACCGACGGCCGGCTTATTTCGACAGCGCGGCCTTGACCTGCGCGGACACGGCCGTCATGTCGGCGCGGCCGGCGAGCTTCGGCTTCAGCACGCCCATCACCTTGCCCATGTCCTGCGGACCGGCGGCGCCGACCTGCGCGACGGCCGCCTGGACTTCGGCGGCGATTTCCGCGTCCGACAATTGCTCGGGCATATAAGCGCTCAGCACGGCCAGTTCAGCCTGCTCCTTTTCGACGAGATCGGCGCGGCCGGCCGTTTCGAACTGGGCGATCGAGTCCTTGCGCTGCTTGATCATCTTGTCGATGACGGCCGTTACGCCGGCGTCGTCCAGTTCCACGCGATCGTCGACTTCACGCTGCTTGATGGCAGCGAGCAGCAGCCGGATCGTGCCGAGGCGCTCGGTTTCGCGCGCGCGCATCGCTGCTTTCATGTCGTCGTTGATTCGGACCTTGAGACTCATCGTTCACCTGATTGCGTGGAGTTAAAAAAGCGGGTGAAGACGCGGTGCAGAGCGCAAAAACCCGCTTGGGATCGTTCCTCAAGCGGGTTAGTACCCGGGCTGGAACCCGGGTTGGTCCAGATACACAGTGAATTCGCTGAATTCGCGCATCTGGATGCGGCCTGACGGAACTCTGACCGAGGCGGCCCGGGGCCGTTTGGGTCCGTTCGAGGCCGGTTGCCGCAGCGCCGGCACGCCTATGCGCCGTCACCTTGTGTGAGCCGCTGCTTTCGCGGAAACATCGGGCGAGAGCCGCGCCTTCACGTTGAATCAGTAAAACTTCTTGGGCAGTTGCTGGCTGCGCAGGCGCTTGAAATGGCGCTTCACTGCAGCCGCCTTTTTCCGCTTTCGCTCCGACGTCGGCTTTTCGTAAAACTCGCGCGCACGCAGTTCGGTCAGCAGGCCGTTCTTTTCGATCGTGCGCTTGAAGCGGCGCATCGCGACTTCAAAAGGCTCGTTTTCTTTTACGCGGATAGTCGTCATCTTTCAATAACGGAGCTTGGCAAAGAAGGGAAAGTATAGCAGGTGTTTCGCACAATCGTATGACGGTGTCAAGCCCTTATTTTGCGAGCGCCAGGCCCTGCATTCCGACGTATTCGGCGGCCGCCTGGCCTGCCGCGACGCCCGATGCCCACGCCCACTGGAAGTTGTAGCCGCCGAGCCAGCCCGTCACGTCGACTGCCTCGCCGATGAAGTACAGGCCGGGCGTGCGCGCGCTCATCATCGTCGCCGACGACAGCTCTCGCGTATCGACGCCGCCGCGCGTCACCTCGGCTTTCTTGTACCCTTCGGTGCCGTTCGGCGTGAGCGTCCAGCGCGACAACGCCTCGCCGACCCGCCGCAGCGACTTGTCGGGCAGATCGGCAAGACGCGCTTCGGCGGGCACGCCGTGCGTTTGCAGCCAGACGTGCGCGAGGCGCGTCGGCACCCATTCGGCGAGCAGATTCGCGATCTGCCGCTTCGTCGCGCTTTTCGCCTCCAGCAGCGCCGCGACGGCGTCCTGCTCGGGCAGCAGATTGATGTGCACGGGCTCGCCGGGCTGCCAGTAGCTTGAAATTTGCAGCACGCCGGGACCGGACAGTCCGCGATGCGTGAGCAGCAGATCTTCGACGAACTCGCCGCCCGACTTCTTCGCGCCCGTCGCCAGATGCACTTCCAGCGACACGCCCGAAAGCTCCGAAAACGGTTGCCAGTCGGCGGGAGCAAACGTGAGCGGCACAAGAGCCGGCCGCGTGTCGATCAGCTTGTGTCCGAACTGCTTCGCGAGACGATAGGCGAAATCCGTCGCGCCGATCTTCGGAATCGAGAGCCCGCCCGTCGCGACGACGAGCGCGCGGGCGCGGATCGGACCGGCGCGCGTATCCAGCGTGAAGCCATCGGAATCGGCATGGCGCACCTGCTCGACGGCGAGCGGCCGGCGCCACGCGATGTTGCCGGCGTCGCATTCGCTCTTGAGCACGTCGATGACGGCGTCGCTCGACTGGTCGCAGAACAGTTGGCCCTTGTGCTTTTCGTGCCACGTCACGCGATACTGCTTGAGCAGCGCCATGAAATCGCGCGGCGTGTAGCGCGCCAGCGCGGAACGGCAGAAATGCGGATTCGCCGACAGATAATTCGCGGGCCCTGCGTAGAGATTCGTGAAGTTGCAGCGGCCGCCGCCCGAGATGCGGATCTTTTCGGCGAGCCGCGCCGCGTGGTCGATCAGCACGACGCGCCGGCCGAGCTGACCCGCCACCGATGCGCACATCATGCCCGCCGCGCCCGCGCCGATTACGGCGATATCGAAGGATTCCATGGGGCTGCATTGTAACCGGCGCGACGGGCGACTCCGGCGCCGCAACGCCCGCGCTGCTATACTTTCAGGTTCCTTTTTGATGTTTCAGGCGCCGTTTTCCGGGCGCTCCGACTGTCTCCGACTGGCGTTCGAATCATGCTCGTTCTCGGCATAGAAAGTTCCTGCGACGAAACCGGCCTCGCGCTCTACGACACCGAACGCGGCCTGCTCGCGCACGCGCTGCATTCGCAGATCGCGATGCATCGCGAATACGGCGGCGTCGTGCCGGAACTGGCGTCGCGCGACCATATCCGGCGCGCGCTGCCACTGCTCGAAGAAGTGCTGGAGCGCTCGGGCGCCGCGCGCGGCGACATCGACGCGATCGCGTACACGCAGGGCCCGGGTCTTGCGGGCGCACTGCTGGTCGGCGCGAGCATCGCCAATTCGCTCGCGATGGCGTGGAACAAGCCGACCATCGGCATTCATCACCTGGAAGGGCATTTGCTGTCGCCGCTGCTGGTCGACGCGCCGCCGCCGTTTCCGTTCGTCGCGCTGCTCGTGTCGGGCGGTCATACGCAGTTGATGCGCGTCACCGACGTGGGCGTCTACGAGACGCTCGGCGAAACGCTCGACGACGCCGCTGGCGAAGCCTTCGACAAAACCGCGAAGCTGCTCGGCCTCGGCTATCCGGGCGGACCGGAAGTGTCGCGGCTCGCCGAATTCGGCACGCCCGGCGCGGTCGTGCTGCCGCGTCCGATGCTCCATTCGGGCGACCTCGATTTCAGCTTCAGCGGATTGAAGACGGCCGTGCTGACGCACGTGAAGAAACTCGGCAGCAATGTCTGCGAGCAGGCGAAGGCCGACCTCGCGCGCGGGTTCGTCGACGCAGCCGTCGACGTGCTGGCCTCGAAGTCGCTGGCGGCGCTGAAGAAGACGAAGCTCAAGCGTCTCGTGGTGGCGGGCGGCGTCGGCGCGAACCGGCAGTTGCGCGAGGAGTTATCCGCGGCGGCGAAGAAGCGCGGCTTCGACGTGCATTACCCGGACCTGTCGCTGTGCACCGACAACGGCGCGATGATCGCGCTTGCGGGCGCGCTGCGGCTGCAACGTTGGCCCGCTCAGGCCGCGAACGATTACGCGTTCACGGTGAAGCCGCGCTGGGATCTGTCGTCGCTGGCGCGCTGAGGCGTTTTTCACACGACGCCGACAACGGCGCCACGCACAATGCAAAACGGCCGCTCATCGCTGAGCGGCCGTTTTACGTTGAAGACGGTAAAGCGATCAGGCCGTGCGCTTGTCGTTCTCGATCACCGCATACGCGCTGTGATTGTGGATCGACTCGAAGTTTTCCGCTTCGAGCACATACGCGACGATCCGACGATCCGCGTTCAGACGTGTTGCGACGTCGCGCACCAGGTCTTCGACGAACTTCGGATTCTCATACGCGCGCTCGGTCACGAACTTCTCGTCGGGACGCTTGAGCAGGCCCCACAGCTCGCACGACGCCTCTTCTTCCGCGATACGGATCAGATCTTCGACGGGCATGTCGTCGACCAGTTCGGCGTCGATCGTCACGTGCGAGCGCTGGTTGTGCGCGCCGTACTCCGAAATCTTCTTCGAGCAAGGGCACAGGCTCGTCACGGGCACGAGCACTTTCAGGAACAGACGCGTCGCGCCGTTGCGCGAATCGGCCGTGAGCGTCACTTCGTAGTCCAGCAGACTTTGCACGCCCGACACGGGCGCCGTCTTGTTGACGAAGTACGGGAACGACACCTCGATACGGCCCGCCGGCGCCTCGAGCTTGTCGAGCATCGACGCGAGCATCGCGCGGAACGCGGACGCATCGAGCGGCGCCTTGTTCTCTTCGAGCAGCGCGACGAAGCGCGACATGTGCGTGCCCTTCACCTCGGCGGGCAGATGGACATCGAGATTCCACGTGCCGACGGTCGGCTGAACGTTGCCATCCGGCGTGCGGACCGTCAACGGATGACGCACCGCCTTCACGCCGACCCGTTGAATCGGAATCTGGCGGGTGTCGAGCGTGCTTTGCACGTCGGGCATCACGAAGGCGGGGTTCATCTGGTTCATGTTCTTATCCTCAACTGACAGCGCGAATCGATGCGCAAAACGACAACCGCCGGCTTGCGCCGGCGGAGCCCAGCGGGTACGCGACCCGCCGATTCATATTGGAGTAGATGCAACGGGCCGCTTATTCGTTCCGGCGGCCCGCCATGTTAAGCGACGCGTTTCACCGACTTGCCGCTTGCGTGCTCCACAAATCGCTCGCGGATGGACTTCGCGATACCCGCGGCATCGAGGCCGCACGAGGCGAGCAGCTTGGCCGGATCTCCGTGATCGATGAAGCGATCGGGAAGCCCCAATTGTAGTACGGGCCGGATAACCCCACTCTCCATCATGGCTTCCACGCACGCGGAGCCCGCGCCGCCCATCACACAGCCCTCTTCGACCGTGACGATCACATCGTGGCTCTCGGCCAGCTCGCGCACGAGGCCGGCGTCGAGCGGTTTCACGAAGCGCATGTTGGCGACCGTCGCGTCGAGCTGCTCCGCCGCTGCCAGCGCCGGCGCGACCATCGTGCCGAACGCGAGAATCGCGATGCGCTTGCCCGCCGGCTGCGACGTCTCGCGGCGCACTTCGCCCTTGCCGAGCGGAATCGCGGCCATCTGCTTGACCGTCGCGACCCCCGTGCCCGCGCCGCGCGGATAACGCACCGCCGTCGGGTTCGGCTGCTGAAGCGCCGTGTACAGCATCTGACGGCATTCGTTTTCGTCCGATGCCGCCATCACCGTCATGTTCGGGATACAGCGCAGGAACGCGAGGTCATAGGCGCCCGCGTGCGTCGCGCCGTCCGCGCCGACGAGGCCAGCGCGATCGATTGCGAACACAACGGGCAGATTCTGCAGCGCGACGTCGTGGATCAGCTGGTCATACGCGCGTTGCAGGAACGTCGAGTAGATCGCGACAACGGGCTTCAACCCTTCCGTCGCGAGGCCGCCTGCGAACGTCACCGCGTGCTGCTCGGCGATGCCGACGTCGTAGTAGCGATCTGGGAAGCGCTTTTCGAACTCGACCATGCCCGAGCCTTCGCGCATCGCGGGCGTGATGCCGACCACGCGCGAATCGAGTTCCGCCGCATCGCACAGCCATTCGCCGAAGACCTGCGTGTAGGTCTTCTTGGCAGGCGTCGTCGACGGCTTGATGCCTTCGGCCGGATTGAACTTGCCGGGGCCGTGGTACAGCACGGGATCGGCCTCGGCGAGCTTGTAGCCCTGGCCTTTCTTCGTCACGACGTGCAGGAACTGCGGGCCGCGCAATTCCTTGATGTTCAGCAGCGTCGGGATCAGCGAATCGAGATCGTGGCCGTCGATCGGTCCGATGTAGTTGAAGCCGAACTCTTCGAAGAGCGTGGCCGGGACGATCATGCCCTTCGCGTGTTCTTCGAGCTTGCGCGCGAGGTCGAGCACGGGCGGCGCGTGGCGCAGCACGCGTTCGACGCCTGCGCGCGCGGCCGCGTAGAAGCGGCCCGACATCAGACGCGCGAGATGGCGATTGAGCGCGCCCACGGGCGGCGAGATCGACATGTCGTTGTCGTTGAGGATCACGAGCAGCGGCACGTCGTCTTCGACGCCGGCGTTGTTCATCGCCTCGAAGGCCATGCCTGCCGTCATCGCGCCGTCGCCGATCACGGCGATCGCGAAGCGGTCTTCGCCGCGCAGCTTGCTGCCGATCGCCATGCCGAGCGCCGCCGAAATCGACGTGCTCGAGTGCGCGGTGCCGAACGTGTCATACGGCGACTCGTCGCGGCGCGGAAAGCCCGAGATGCCGCCGAGCTGGCGCAGCGTCGACATCTGGTCGCGGCGGCCCGTCAGGATCTTGTGAGGATAGGTCTGATGACCCACATCCCAGACGATGCGGTCGCGCGGCGTGTCGAACACGTAGTGCAGCGCGATTGTCAGTTCGACCGTACCGAGGTTGGACGACAGGTGGCCGCCCGTCTGCGATACGCTGTCGAGCACGAAGGCACGCAACTCGTCGGCAAGCGGTTGCAACTGGCGGCGATCGAGGCGGCGCAGGGCCGCGGGGTCGTCAATGGTTTTCAGCAAGTCGTACATCGTCGTTCCATTGTAGGAAAACTTACGCGCCCGCACTTCGTTCGCGCACACCCGAATGCTCTTGTGCGGGCGGCGGGCTTTCGCGTTACAGCCACATCAGCTGACCCGGTTCACCACGAGATCAGCCAACTCGGCGAGCCGCTGTGCGCGGGCGCCAAAGGGGGCAAGCGCATCGTGCGCGTCGCTGCGCAGTTGCGCAGCCAGCGCGCGCGACGCGTCGAGCCCGATGATCGACACGTAGGTCGGCTTGCCGTCCTTCGCGTCCTTGCCGGCCGTCTTGCCGAGCGTCGCGGAATCGGTCGTGACGTCCAGAATGTCGTCGACGACCTGAAACGCAAGGCCGACAGCCGCCGAATAGGCGTCGAGCGCCTGCAACGTGTTTGCATCGGGCGTTTCACCCGTCAGCGCCCCCATCCGGACGGCCGCGCGCAGCAGCGCGCCCGTCTTCAGGCGGTGCATCGTTTCGAGCTGCGGACGCGTCAGCGTTTGTCCGACGCTCGCCAGATCGATCGCCTGACCGCCCGCCATGCCGACCGAGCCGCTCGCGAGCGCCAGCTCGCGCACCAGCGCGGCCTGCTGTGCGGGCGCGAGCACATCCGATGTCAGCGCAACGAAAGCTTGCGATTGCAGCGCGTCGCCGACCAGCAGCGCCGTCGCTTCGTCATACTTGACGTGCACGGTGGGCTTGCCGCGGCGCAGTTCGTCGTCGTCCATGCAGGGCATGTCGTCGTGAACGAGCGAATAGACGTGGATCATTTCCAGCGCCGCCGACGCCGCTTCGAGGCTCCCGGCCGTCGCGCCCGTCAGCTCGCCCGCCGCATGGCACAGCAGCGGGCGCACCCGCTTGCCGCCGCCCAGCACGGCGTAGCGCATCGCTTCATGCAGCCTGGCCGGCTCCGTCGGCGACGCCGGCAAGTATTGATCGAGTGCGCTCTCTACGCGGTCCAGCACCGAGCGCATCCATTGTTCGAATGTCATAGATCGTCTCCGCTGTCGGCAGCGGTTGTACCTGCTGTGTTCACGGGCAGCGGCTTGAGCGTCTCGCCATCCAGGACGCGCACCTGCTGCTCCACCTTTTCGAGTTGCTGCTGGCAGAATGCCACCAGCGCTGCGCCGCGCCGATACGCTGCCAGCGACTCCTCCAGGTTGAGGCTGCCGCCTTCCATCCGCCCGACGAGCCCCTCCAGCTCAGCCAGCGCCGCCTCGTAGCTCTCGGGCAGCGGGGTCTGGTCGGAACCTTCGGCGCTGGCGGGGGACAAACCCGTCGTCTCGGTCGGTGCGGTCTTCGCCATGAATCGTCGCAAAATTAAAACAAGTCGGACATTCTACGGCAAAAGGAACCTTCTCGACCTGCAAGCGCACCAATCGGGGCAGGCGCGACGCTTGCACAACACTTCTGGCAAAGAAAAAGAATCCAGCGTTTTACGCCAGAAATCGTGGCCTTCTACGACATTTTTAACCCAAATCAGGTACTTAAGCGCCCCAAGGAGGGGGAAACAGGTATAATCGCGGGCTCCCTAAATCGAATCTTCGATGGTTGGGTTGTTCACTGCTTTCACGTCTTCATCGGGAGTGGGAATGTCCAATCTGAGCAATGCATTGCAGCTGAAGGCTATCCACAGCCAGCTGCCAGTCACGGCTTACTTTGACCAGGCGCTTCACCAGCGCGAACTCGAAATCCTTTTCAAGAAAGGTCCTCGCTACGTCGGGCACGAACTCATGGTTCCCGAAGCGGGAAACTTTTTTGCCTTGCCAAGCGAAAGCGAAGGGCGCGTGCTCGTTCGCAATCAGCAGTCGCAAATCGAACTGCTGTCGAACGTGTGCCGCCACCGCCAGGCGATCATGCTGAACGGCCGCGGGCAGACGGAGAACATCGTCTGTCCCCTGCATCGCTGGACGTACGATCTGAACGGCCAGCTGCTCGGCGCGCCGCATTTCGCCGACAACCCCTGCCTCAACCTCGGGGCCACGCCGCTGCAAAGCTGGAACGGCCTGCTGTTCGAGTCGCACGGCCGCGACGTCGCGAAAGATCTCGCGCGTCTCGGCACGGCGAAACACTTCGACTTCGCGGACTACATGTTCGATCACGTCGAAGTGCACGAATGCGACTACAACTGGAAGACCTTCATCGAGGTCTATCTGGAGGACTATCACGTCGTGCCGTTCCATCCGGGCCTCGGCAGCTTCGTCAACTGCGACGACCTGAAGTGGGAGTTCGGCGAGTGGTACAGCGTGCAGACGGTCGGCGTGCACAACGAGCTCGCGCGTCCGGGCAGCCCGACGTACCGCAAGTGGCACGACGAAGTGCTGCGTTACCGCGAAGGCAAGATGCCCGAGTTCGGCGCGATCTGGATGGTGTACTACCCGGGCATCATGATCGAGTGGTATCCGCATGTGCTTGTCGTGTCGTGGCTGATTCCGCGCGGTCCGCAGAAGACGACCAACATCGTCGAGTTCTATTACCCTGAGGAAATCGCGCTGTTCGAGCGCGACTTCGTCGAGGCGGAGCGAGCCGCGTACATGGAAACGGCGCGTGAAGACGACGAGATCGCCGAGCGCATGGACGCCGGACGCCGCGCGCTGCTGGAACGCGGCGAATCGCAGGTCGGTCCGTATCAGAGCCCGATGGAAGACGGCATGCAGCACTTCCACGAGTTTTTGCGGCGCCAGCTCGGCACGGTCTGAGCATTCGTCGGACGGCTATCGGCAAAGGAAGACGGGCTTCGGCCCGTCTTTTTTTGTTTAGACTACCCATATCGTTCGGCGCTGCCGATGCCAGTCTCCCAGGGAGCCGTCATGCCACACACTCACTACACCACGCTGATCTCCGCCGATAACCTCGCTGAACGTCTGGCTGCCGCGCCGGGCAGCGTCTTCATCGCCGATTGCCGCTTCGATCTCGCCCACACCGACGCCGGCGAAAAGGCCTACGCGGCTGGCCACCTGCCGCACGCGCACTATCTGCACCTCGACCGCGATCTGTCCGGCCCGAAGACGGGCACTAACGGGCGTCACCCGTTGCCGGATCGTCAGAAGCTCGTCGACCGTCTCGCCGAACTCGGCCTCAAGCAGGGCCAGCAGGTGGTCGCCTACGACGAGCAGGGCGGCATGTACGCCGCGCGTCTGTGGTGGCTGCTGCGCTGGCTGGGTCACGATTCCGTTGCGCTGCTCGACGGCGGGCTTCAGGCGTGGAATGCGGCCGGCCAGCCGTTGACGCAGGACGCGCCGCCCAAAGTCACGGGCGACTTCAAGGCGGGCGCCCCGCTTGCCGTGACCGTCGACGCGCAGGCTGTCGAACGCAACATCGGCACGCGTGAGCGCGTGCTGATCGACGCACGCGCCGCGGACCGCTATCGCGGCGAGAATGAAACGCTGGATCGCGTCGGCGGCCACATTCCGGGCGCGCGCAACCGCTACTTCAAGGACAACCTGACCGCGGACGGCCGCTTCAAGTCGGCGCACACGCTGCGTGACGAATTCGGCGCCGTCATCCCGGGCGTAGCCGGCGAGCACGTCGTGCTGCAATGCGGCTCCGGCGTCACCGCGTGCCACAACGCACTCGCGATGGAGATCGCGGGACTGCATGGCGCAGCGCTGTATCCGGGGTCGTGGAGCGAATGGAGTTCCGATCCGGCGCGGCCGGTGGCGACGGGCGCCAATCCTTGATCCATCGCTAGCCGTTCGCTGACCACGGCGCTCTTGCCTTGCCTGGTCAGCTTGGCGCGTCGCTGGCATCCAGCGGCGCGCCTGCCTTCGAACGGCTTCGTCGACCGCGGTGCGGCGTGCAAGCGGAAGTGGACCCGACATCCACCGTGAAGGCCCGTTGCAAACAACTTTGTCACGGCTGCAAAAGACGGCGGCCCGCGTCGACAGCATCAAGCCGACTTGTAGCCGAATCCGACGTTACCGCAATGCGGCCACAGCACGGTCGCATGAAATCCGCACGGCTGGCGCAACAGCACGATCAGCCGACGCCATGCTGCTTGAACCACGCAAGCGCCCGCTTCCAGCCGTCCTCCGCGTCGGCCTGCCGGTAACTCGGCCGATAGTCGGCAAAAAACGCATGCCCCGCGTCGTCATAGACGACGAACTGCGCGCCGCGCCCAGCCTGCGGCCCTTGCGCGATCGCCTGCTTCATCTTCTCCAGCGAGTCTTGCGGAATGCTCTGATCCTGCCGCCCATACAGCCCGAGCACGGGCACCTGCAGATCGGACACGCGGTCGATCGGATTGGCGGGCGTCATCGGCGTCTGGTCGCCGACCACGCGCCCATACCACGCGACGGCCGCCTTCAGACGCGGATTGTGTTCCGCGTACAGCCACGTGATGCGTCCGCCCCAGCAGAAGCCGTTGACGCCAACCCGGTTCACGTCGCCGCCGTGCTGGCCGGCCCATTTGAACGTCGCGTCGAGATCGGCGAGCACCTGGGCATCGGGCACCTTGCTCACGACCTCCTCGTTGAGCTGCTGCATCGACGGATACTTCGTCGGATCGCCCTGGCGCACGTACAGGTTTGGCGCGACGGCCAGATAGCCCTGCTTTGCGAAGCGCCGGCAGACATCCGCGATATGCTCGTGCACGCCGAAAATCTCATGGATCACGATGATCACGGGCAGATGCGTCTTGCCCTTCGGCTGCGCGCGGTATGCGGGCACCTGCGTCTCGCCCGAGCGGATGCCGACCTCGCCCGCATCGAGCCCTTCGCTATCGGTGTGGATGGTCTGCGCGGACACGGGCAGCACGCACGCCGCAAAGCCGCTGCCGAGCGCCGCCTTGATGAAGGTGCGCCGATCGAAGGGCACGTGGGGAACGAGACTGTCGACTTCTGGCTTCAGCATGCGGTGCTCCTTGGTGAAATGACAAGGGTGAACGGCAAGGAAGGCAAGCAAAGATCTTGCAGGGGGGCCGGAGTGAGCGCTAAAGCGTCACTTCCGCCGACGACTTTGCAGAGGACAGGATTGAGTGCTCTGCATGGGGCAGGAGCAAGTGCTAAAGCGCCAACTCTGGTCGACCGCCCTGCATGGGACCGGAGTAAGTGCTCTGCATGGGGCAGGAGTAAGTGCTAAAGCACTAACTCCTGCCGACAGCTAAAGTACTAACTCCGGTCGACACAGCATACGCGCAAGCGCATTCCGTTGCAGAAGCATCGACCGGCAATCAGTGCAGCTTCACGCGCGGCAGCGTAGTGCGTCGCAGCCAGTGCGCGAACGTATCGAGCACCATCCGCGCGTAGCCATGCAGCGCCGCGATGTGCAGCCGGTACAGCGACATGTACATGAAGCGCGCGAAAAGCCCTTCGATCAGCATGTTGCCGCCGATCACGCCACCCATCAGATTGCCGACCGCGCTGAAGTGGCCGAGCGATACCAGCGAGCCGAAGTCGTGATAGGTGAACTCGGGCAGCGGCCGGCTTTCGAGCATATTGCCGAACGCGCGCAGCAGAAAGCTCGCCTGCTGATGCGCGGCCTGCGCGCGAGGCGGCACGTTACGCTCGTTGCCGGGCCACGGGCACGCCGCGCAATCGCCGAGCGCGAACACGTTGTCGTCGATTTCGGTCTGCAGCGTGCGGCGCACCTGCAACTGGCCGAGCCGGTTCACGGGCAAGCCGTCGAGCTGGCTCAATACGAGCGGCGCCTTGATCCCCGCGGCCCACACGGTCAGATCGGCGCGCACGGTCTTGCCGCTCGCCGTGCGCACGACGCCCGGCGCGACTTCCGCAACCGTCTCGCCCACCATCAGCTTGACGCCGAGCTTTTGCAGCAGTTCGGCCGTCGCCGTCGATACGCGCTCCTGCAGCGCCGGCAAAATGCGCGGCCCCGCTTCGATCAGCACGATGCCGACGTCATGACGCGGATCGAGCTTATGCAGCCCGTACGCGGACAACACCTGCGCCGTATTGCGCAGTTCCGCCGACAGCTCGACACCCGTTGCGCCGCCGCCGACGATCGCGACCTGGATGCGCGGCTCCGTCGATGCGTGCGCGCCGGGATTCGACTCGACGGGCTCGTGCGCCTGATGCTCGGCGCGCATGCAGGCGGCAATGAGGCGCTTGCGAAAGCGCTCGGCCTGCTGGACGGTGTCGAGCGCGATCGAATATTCCGGCGCGCCCTTCACGCCGAAGAAGTGCGTGGTGCTGCCGATCGCGATGACGAGCGTGTCGTATTCGAGCACGCGTTCGGGAAGAAGCTCGGCGCCGTCGTCGTCGAGCACGCGGCCGAGCGTAATGCGTTTCGCCGCGCGATCGAGCGCGGTCAGTTCGCCCTGCTGGAATTCGAAGCCGTGCCATCGCGCCTGCGCCGCGTATTCGAGTTCCTGCGTGAAAGGGTCCATGCTGCCCGCCGCCACTTCATGCAGCAGCGGTTTCCAGATATGCGTCGGATAACGGTCGACCAGCGTGACCTGCGCGAGCGGCACGCCATTTTTCTTCTTGCGCGCGTAACGATCGCCGAGCCGCGTCGCCAGCTCGAGACCGCCCGCACCTCCACCCACGACGACAAAACGATGCATCAGGACTCTCCGTATGAAACGACAAGTTGTGCGTCGATGCGGCTCGCTTCGCGCGTATGCGGCCGCTTTTGTTTTTTTGTTATTCGCGTTCTGTCGATTGTCGGCGACCAGCGGGACAAGTCACAAGTCCGTCATCTGCGACTGTGACTTGCGAACGACGTTGCGCCGCCCGCTGTCCCGCTCGTTGTCAGTTGACCTGGAGAAGCAACAATGCTGTGTCAGTGTGTCGTGGCACACATGACTGGCATGTCAGTGCGCTTCTTCCCAGTTCGCGCCCGCGCCCACTTCGGCGACGAGCGGCACCTTCAGTTGTGCAACCCCGCACATCAGTTCCGGCAAGCGCTTGCGGACATCGGATAGCTCGGCGTCCGGCACTTCGAGAATCAGTTCGTCGTGTACCTGCATGATCATGCGCGTGCCGATGCCCGACTCTTCGATCCACTTCTGCACTGCGATCATCGACATCTTGATCAGATCGGCGGCCGTGCCCTGCATCGGCGCATTGATCGCGGCGCGCTCCGCCGCCTGGCGGCGCGGGCCATTGCCGCCGTTGATCTCGGGCAGCCACAGTCGCCGGCCGAACACGGTCTCGACGTAGCCCTTCGCCTTTGCGCTCGAACGCGTGTTCTCCATGTACGCGGCAACGCCCGGATAACGCGCGAAATAGCGGTCGATATAGAGCTTAGCGGCATCACGCGTGATGCCGAGGTTCGATGCGAGACCGAACGAACTCATCCCGTAGATCAGGCCGAAGTTGATGACCTTCGCGATGCGCCGCTGATCGTTGGACACTTCGAGCGGCGTCACGCTGAACACTTCGGATGCCGTAGCGCGGTGAATGTCTTCGCCCTGCTTGAACGCGCGCAGCAGCGCTTCATCGCCGGAGATATGCGCCATGATCCGCAACTCGATCTGCGAGTAGTCCGCCGACACGAGCTTGTGTCCCGGCGGCGCGATGAACGCTTCGCGAATGCGGCGGCCTTCGCCCGTGCGCACGGGAATGTTCTGCAGATTCGGATCGTTCGATGCGAGGCGCCCCGTCACCGCGACGGCCTGCGCATAGTTCGTATGCACGCGGCCCGTGGTCGCGTTGACCATGCGCGGCAGCTTGTCCGTGTACGTCGATTTCAGCTTCGACAGCCCGCGATGCTCGAGCAGGATTTTCGGAAGCGGAAAATCTTCGGCGAGCTTTTGCAGTACTTCTTCGTCTGTGGACGGCGCGCCGCTCGGCGTCTTCTTGATGACGGGCAATTCGAGCCTTTCGAAGAAGATCTGTCCGATCTGCTTTGGCGAGCCGAGATTGAATTCGCCGCCCGCCAGCTCATACGCCTCTTTCTCGAGTTCGACGAGACGCGTTGCGATTTCGTTGCTCTGCACACGCAGCTTTTCCGAGTCGATCAGCACGCCGTTGCGCTCCATCTTGCGCAGCACCCGCGACGTCGGCACTTCGATGTTGCGGTACACGTGATCGAGCGGCACTTCCGCCGAGATCTGCGGATACAGCGCGTGATGCAGACGCAGCGTGATGTCGGCATCTTCGGCCGCGTATTCGGAGGCCTTGTCGAGCGACACTTCGTCGAAGCCGATCTGCGATGCGCCCTTGCCCGCCACGTCTTCGTACTTGATCGTCTTGAGGCCGAGATGGCGCAACGCGAGGTTGTCCATGTCATGCGGACGATGCGATTCGAGCACATATGACTGCAACAGCGTGTCGTGCTCGATGCCGTCCATCGCAATGCCGTAGTTCGCGAGCACCTGCTCGTCGTACTTCACATGCTGGCCGACCTTCTTCTTGTCCGCGCTTTCGAGCCACGGCTTGAGCTTCGCGAGCACTTCGTCGCGCGGCAATTGCACGGGCGCATCCGGCCCGCGATGCGCGAGCGGAATATACGCAGCCTTGCCCGCTTCGACCGCAATCGAAATGCCGACGATCTGCGCGACCATCGGGTCGAGCGACGTGGTCTCCGTATCGAACGACGTGATCTCGGCGGCGTCGAGCTTCGCGAGCCACGCGTCGAACTGCTCCCACGTCTGCACGGTGTCGTACTCGCGCGCGCTCTCGCCGTCGACGGTCGGCGCGGGCGGCACATCCGTCTCGGGCCCTTCGACGGCATCGGCGATTTCCACTTCGCGCAGCCACGTCTTGAAGCCGTGGCGCGTGAAGATGTCGCGCAGCTCTTCACGCGCTTCGGGGCGCGTGGCGAGCGTCTCTTCGAACGAGTTCACGTGCTCGGTCAGGTCGCATTCCGTTTCGACCGTGACGAGCTTTTTCGCCATCGGCAGGAAATCGAGCGCACGTCGCAGATTGTCTCCTACCGCACCTTTGATTTCATTCGCGTGTGCGACGATGCCATCGAGGGTCTCGAATTGCGTGAGCCATTTGAGCGCTGTTTTCGGGCCGCATTTCTCGACACCCGGCACGTTGTCGACGGTATCGCCGATCAGCGACAGGTAATCGACGATGAGCTCGGGCGGCACGCCGAACTTCGCAACGACGCCTTCGCGGTCGAGCTTTTCGTTCGTCATCGTATTGATGAGGGTGACATGATCCGTCACGAGCTGCGCCAGATCCTTGTCCCCCGTGGATACGATCACGTTCATGCCGCGCTGTTCCGCGCGCCGCGCGAGCGTGCCGATCACGTCGTCGGCCTCGACGCCTTCAATCATCAGAAGCGGCCAGCCGAGCGAGCGCACGGCGACGTGAATCGGCTCGATCTGCTTGGCCAGATCTTCGGGCATCGACGGGCGGTGTGCCTTGTATTGCGGATACCAGTCGTCGCGAAACGTCTTGCCTTTGGCATCGAACACGCACGCGCTATACTCTGCCGTAACTTCCTTGCGCATACGGCGCAGCATGTTGATGATTCCGTAGAGCGCACCTGTTGGTCCGCCATCTGGACCGCGCAGATCAGGCATCGCATGGTAGGCCCGGTACAGATAACTCGAACCGTCAACCAATAGCAGGGTCTTACCTTCCAGGTTCTGTTCTTCAGGCATTATGACTAAGAGAAAAGTGATTCCGAGTCTGCGATCGCTCGCAGATCAAGAGCGCGCAACAGCCAAGAAGGCCCGCGCATCGTGGCAGATGTTCACGATTATGGCAGAGTTTATCGAGGCGACCGAGTACCTGTCGGAGATCCGCCCGGCCGTGAGCATCTATGGTTCGGCACGTCTGAAACCGAACTCGCCTTACTACAAACTGGCCACCACGATTGCACGCAAGCTCTCCGACGCCGGCTTCGCAGTGATCTCCGGCGGCGGCCCCGGCATCATGGAAGCGGCCAACAAGGGAGCGCATGCGGGCAAGGCGCCGTCCGTCGGCCTGAACATCGAATTGCCGCACGAGCAATCGGGCAACCAGTGGCAGGACATCTCGCTGCGCTTCCGTCACTTCTTCACGCGCAAGGTCACGTTCGTGAAGAACTCGGATGCCGTCATCGTGATGCCGGGCGGCTTCGGCACGCTCGACGAACTCGCCGAAGTACTCACGCTGATTCAAACGAAGAAGTCGCGCCACGTGCCCATCATTCTCGTCGGCGCGGAGTTCTGGAAGGGTCTGCTCGGCTGGTTCGAAGCGCAACTGGTGCCGATGGGCCTCATCAATCCCGAGGACATGAACCTGATGCAGGTGATCGACGAGCCCGACCAGGTGCTCGAAGCCGTGCTCGCGTTCTATGAAGAGCGCGAAGAGCCCGAAGCGCATCCCGTGAAGTCGGACGAAGACCGGATGTTCTACCTGTGATGGTCTGATGCGTGCCTGGCGGACAGTGCGTTGCGTTGTCCGCCATCGCGGCTATCGCGACGCGGCATGCGCATTGCCCGCATTGCCTTGGGTCGTTGCCGGCGCAGTACCTTTTGCTCCCGCTTCTGTTTCCGCTTTCGTCTGCGCCGCCTGTGCTTCGAGCCAGCGGCAAAACTGCCCGACGAGCGGCGCGTTCGCCACTTCGCGCCGCGCCACCCACCAGTAGCCACGCGCGCCGATGCGCGGTCCTTTCAGCGGCATCACCAGGCGCCCCGACGCCAGTTCGTCGTCGAGCAGCGGCGTCGGTCCGAGCGCGACGCCCAGGCCATCCACGGCCGCCTGCAACGCCAGATAGAAGTGATCGAACGACTGCTTATTGCGGCACTTCGCAGTGACGCCCGCCGCGTGCAGCCAGTGCTGCCATGCGTCCGGCCGCGTATCCGAATGCAGCAGCACATGACGCGCGAGATCGTCGGCCGTATGAATCGGCAGGCGCTGCAACAGCGCGGGACTGCACACGGGCAGCTCGCTTTCTTCGAGAAACTGCCCGCTCGCGCAATTGGGCCAGTGCGCGGGTCCGCGCCGCACGGCGACGTCGAAGCTGTCGAGTGTTTCGACGGGCGCATTCGACGTCGACAGCCGCAGCTCGACATTCGGCGCCATCCGCTGAAACTGCGAAAGCCGCGGCAATAGCCACTTCATTGCGAACGTCGGCAGCGCATTCACGCGCAGCACGTGGACGATGCCCGTGTCGCGCAACTGGTCGGTCGCGACGGCGATGCTGTCGAACGCGGCCTGCACCGCCGACAGATAGCGGCGTCCGTCTTCCGTCAGCCGCACCCGCTTGCCGGCGCGATGAAACACCTGCACGCCGACCCACGCCTCGAACGCGGCCACCTGACGGCTGATTGCACCGTGCGTCACATGAAGCTCGTCCGCGGCGGACGTGAAGCTGTTGTGCCGCGCCGCAGCCTCGAAGGCGCGCAGCGCGGGGAAAGGGGGGAGCTTGCGGTTCGTCCTTGCATTCATCCTTGTGATTCTAGATCACAAGGACTTGCCCGAGAAATCGTTTTGCGCCGCCCGGAATCGGCGCTAATCTTCACGCCTTGTACCGATTGGTGAACGCGATGGATCAGCACCCCGACGCGCCGGAGCATGCGCCCCCTCCGACTTCGCGCGAAATCTTCATGGGCTTTCTGGGCCTCGGCCTGACGTCGTTCGGCGGCGCGCTGCCGCTCGCGCGGCGAACCATCGTCGAACAGCGCCGCTGGCTGACGGCCGCCGAATTCACCGATCTGCTCGGCCTGTGCCAGTTCCTGCCGGGCGGCAACGTGATCAATCTGTCGGTGGCGCTGGGCATGCGCTTTCGCGGCCTGCGCGGCGCACTGGCGGGCATTCTCGGCCTGATCGCCGGACCGTCGCTCGTCGTGATCGCACTGGGCGTGATCTACGAGCGCACGCAGGACGATCCGCACATCAGGCATCTGTTCGCCGGACTCGCGGCGGCCGCCGCCGGCCTGCTGATCGCGATGGTCGTCAAGATTCTGCTGCCGCTGCGCCACGACCCGAGGGCGGCGACGATCGCCGCGCTGGGCTTCGTCGCGATCGCATTGCTGCGCTTCCCGCTGCTGCCGACGATGCTCGTGTTGACGCCGCTCAGCATCTACATGGCATCGCGCGTGGCAAAAGCCGATGCCTCCGCGGCGTCGGCGTGCCAGAACGAGGCTTCGAAATGACCGATACGTTGATCGCGCTCGCTGTCATCTTCAGCCAGCTATCGCTGCTCGCGTTCGGCGGCGGCAACACCATCTTGCCGGAGATGCAGCGGCAGGTCGTCGAGGTGCATCACTGGATGCCCGCGAGCGAATTCAGCGCGCTCTTCGCGCTCGCGCAAGCGGCGCCGGGGCCGAACATGATGGTCGTCACGCTCGTCGGCTGGCATGTGGCGGGCTGGGCGGGGATGCTCGTGACGTCGCTCGCGAAGTTCGGACCGTCGTCCGTCGTCACGCTGCTCGCGATGCATGCGTGGAACCGCTTCAAGGACCGCCCGTGGAGGCGCATCGCGCAAAAGGGACTCGTGCCCGTGACGGCGGGTCTCGTCGCGGCGAGCGCCGTTCTGATCGCACAGGCGTCGGACACGTCGTGGCTCGCGTGGATCATCACAGGCACATGTGCGGTGCTCGCATTCAGGACGCGCATTCACCCGTTGTGGCTGCTCGGGGCCGGCGCGCTCGCGGGGCTCGCCGGACTCCCGTTCATCGGCTGATAAGCGCTCGCACGCGCTTATCGCAACGCCACTACTGAAACGCCATTACTGGAACGCCACTTCCGCGAAGCTGCGCAGCTTGCGGCTGTGCAGCTTGTGCAGACCGTTGGTGCGCAGAATCTCCATCGCCTTTACGCCGATCTGCAAATGCTGGTCGACCTGCGCGCGATAGAACTGGTCGGCCATGCCGGGCAACTTCAGTTCGCCGTGCAGCGGCTTGTCGGATACGCACAGCAGCGTCCCATACGGCACGCGGAAGCGGAAGCCGTTCGCGGCGATCGTCGCGCTTTCCATGTCGAGCGCGATCGCGCGGCTTTGCGACAGACGCTGCACGGGCTCGCGATGATCGCGCAGTTCCCAGTTGCGGTTGTCGACGCTCGCGACCGTGCCCGTGCGCATCACGCGCTTCAGCTCCGCGCCGTCGAGCTGCGTGACCTGCGCGACGGCGCGCTCCAGCGCGACCTGTACTTCGGCGAGCGCGGGGATCGGCACCCACAGCGGCAAGTCGTCGTCGAGCACGTGATCCTCGCGCACATAGCCGTGCGCGAGCACATAGTCGCCGAGACGCTGCGTATTGCGCAGACCCGCGCAGTGGCCGAGCATGATCCATGCGTGCGGGCGCAGCACTGCGATGTGATCGGTAATGGTCTTCGCGTTCGACGGGCCGACACCGATGTTGATCATCGTGATGCCGCTGCCGTCCGCGCGCTTGAGGTGATACGCGGGCATCTGCGGCAGGCGCGGCGGCGCCGTGCCTTCGTCTTCCTGCTCGCCGATATTCGCGTTGTACGTGATCACGTCGCCCGGCTCGACGAACGACGTGTACTCGCTGCGGTACGCGCGCAGATCGGCGTCGTCGGTCTTCGCCATCATCGTGCGGCCGAGCTTCACGAACTCGTCGATGTAGAACTGATAGTTCGTGTACAGCACGTAGTTCTGGCAGTGCGTAGGCGACGTCGCCGTGTAGTGCTTGAGCCGATGCAGCGAAAAGTCGACGCGGGCCGCCGTGAAGAGCGCAAGCGGATGCGGCTCGCCGGGCATCGGCTCGTAGGTGCCGTTGACGATGCGGTCGTCGAGCAGCGCGAGATCGGGCGGGTCGAATACGTCGCGCATCGAGAGCAGGCGCTCGCGGTCCAGATCGCCTTCGAGATGGATGCCCTCGGCGAACGCGAAATGAATGGGGATCGGCTGATCCGACACGCCCACTTCGACGGCCACATGATGGTTCTTCACCAGCAGGCGCAGTTGCTCGCGATAGTAGTTGCCGAACAGATCGGGCCGCGTCACCGTGGTCTCGAACACGCCCGGACCGGCGACAAAGCCATACGAGCGCCGCGAATCGACATGCGTGTTCGTTTCCGTGCGCACGCGCACGAACGGATAGCACGCGCGCACGCGACAGTCGAACGGCTCGTTGCGGCGGAAACGCGCAAACGCATCGCGCAGGAACGATGTGTTCGCTTCATAGATGGCGGACAGGCGCGTGACAGCGTCGGCGGCGTCGTCGAAGGCCTCGGTCGGGAACGCGTTAGCGGGCATGTGCACCGCGCGTTGATTGGTATCGTAGTTCATCTTCGTTCGCCTCGATTGATGCAACGACATTACCACGGAACCCGCGCTTTCTGATGTCCGCGCGCCTGCTCATCGGCCACCTGCGCGATCACGCGCGCGCATGATCGCGCGGGCCGTGCGACGCCCCGCACACGTGCCGCGCATGTCGCGCGAGAAGCGCGCAAAATAAGGCTATCGCCCGCTGTTCATGCCCGTGAGCAGCACTGGATTTGCTAGAATCGGGCCACCCTATCGGAGAAACATCATGAAGCCGCTCTTCCCCGCCGCAGTTGCGCTGGCGCTCGCCGTCAGCGGCGTGGCGATGGCTGCCCAGCCTGCCCCATCCGCGAAAGACGCGCAGGCGGCCGCGGACGCACAAGCCGACGCCAACGAACGCGCGGGCCTGCCGGATCTGAGAGCGATCAACCGTCCCGCGGCCGAGGTCAGCTCGAAGGTCGAGATCAACACGCCGCGTACGCCGAGCTTCTACGAGCGCAGCGGCAACGGCACCGAAATCACCGAATACCGCGACAAGGGCAAGCCCGTCGAGATCAACGTGCGCTCGAACTTCGGCACGCGCTACCAGATGAGCGCGCCCACCGACACGTCGCCGAAGGTGTATGAATCCGGCAAGCCGCCCGCGCGTCTGCCGTCCGTGAACCTGCACTACTGATCGACGCAAGCCCGCGCGCGCCCACTCGTAGTGGTGCGCGCCGGCCTGCTTCAAGCCTGTTTCAGGCCTGGTTCAAATCTGGTTCAAACCGATAGGCGCCGGCGGACATCGCATCCGGCGCCCGTCACATCGACGCACACAGACGCACCACGACGCACCACGAAGGCAACGACGCTTTCAACCCGCTTGCCCCGGCTCACACTGGCATCGCGCCAGCCGAACAACCTGACTCGACGTCCCACGCATGGCCGTTTTCACCGCTGTCACCGAAGCCCAGCTCGCAGACTGGATGCGCCACTACGATCTCGGCGAAGTCGTCGACTTTCGCGGCATCACATCCGGAATCGAGAACAGCAATTTCTTTCTGACGACCACGCGCGGCGAGTACGTCCTCACGATTTTCGAAAAGCTGACGGCCGGGCAACTGCCGTTCTATCTCGACCTGATGCGTCATCTGGCGTCGCATCGCGTGCCCGTGCCGGACCCGATGCCGCGCGACGACGGTGCGCTGTTCGGCATGCTCGACGGCAAGCCCGCGACGATCGTCACGAAGCTCGACGGCGCGCCCGAACTCGCGCCCGGCGTCGCGCATTGCGTCGAAGTGGGCCAGATGCTCGCGCGGCTGCATCTGGCGGGCCGCGACTTTGCGCATCATCAGCCGAATCTGCGCAGCCTGCCGTGGTGGCAAGAAACGGTGCCGAGCATCGTGCCGTTCGTCACCGAAGCACAACGCACGCTGCTCACGGAAGAACTCGCGCATCAGCAGGCGTTCTTCGCGTCGGCGGATTATGCGTCGCTGCCGGAAGGTCCGTGCCATTGCGATCTGTTCCGCGACAACGTGCTGTTCGCGCACGCGGCGCCCGATACGCATCATGAAGTCGCGCTCGGCGGCTTCTTCGATTTTTATTTCGCGGGCTGCGACAAATGGCTCTTCGACGTCGCCGTGACGGTCAACGACTGGTGCGTCGACCTCGCCACGGGCAAGCTCGACGAAGCGCGCGTCGAAGCGTTGCTGCGCGCGTATCAGACCGTGCGCCCGTTCACGCCCGCCGAAAACCGGCACTGGGGCGACATGTTGCGCGCGGGAGCGTATCGCTTCTGGGTGTCTCGCCTGTATGATTTCCATATGCCGCGCGCCGCCGAACTGCTCAAGCCACACGATCCGGGTCATTTCGAGCGCATTCTTCGCGAGCGCCTCGCTGGCGTCGCCCTCCCTGGCATTCATACCTCATGCAACTGATCGAAGTCCCGGCGAAAACCGGCTACGTGTGGTTCCGTCAAGGAATCTGGCTCTTTCGCAAGAACCCGCTTGCGTTTCTCACGCTGTTTTTCGCGTATCTGCTCGCGATGACGGCCATTTCGCTGATCCCCATCATCGGCGGCGTGCTGCCGCTGATGCTGATTCCGGGCGTCGCGGTCGGCTTCATGGCGGCGTGCCGCGACACGATTGCGGGCAAGCCAGTGCTGCCGACGATACTCGTCGACGGTTTCCGCTCGTACGGCGGCCAGGTCGCCAGGCGTCTGCTGCTGCTCGGCGTGCTCTACATCATCGCGATGGTCATTGTGCTGCTCGGCTCCGCACTCGCGGACGGCGGCGTGCTGCTGCATCTGATGGTCAGCGGCGAGTCGATGCAGCCCGAAGCCGTCGCGAACAGCGATATCCCGCTGGCCGTGCTGACGGCGCTCGCATTCTATGTGCCCGTCGCGATGCTGTTCTGGTTCGCGCCGATCCTCACCGCATGGCACGACGTCCCGACCATCAAGGCGATGTTCTTCAGCATCGTCAGTTGCTGGCGAAATCGCGGCGCGTTCGCCGTGTACGGCGCGCTGTGGTTCGCCGTCGCGACGACGGTGTCGATCGGACTGTCCGCGCTGCTGCAGGCGATCGGCGCAGGCGATCTCGCGCTCGTGATCCTGATGCCCGCGTCGATCATCGTCACGACGATGCTCTACTGCTCGTTCTATGCGACCTATCGCGGCTGCTTCGGCGTGCAATCGCCCGGACAGCCGCTGCCGCCAGCGCCTTCTTCGCCGTCTTCCTAAGAGCCGTCTTCGTAAGAGCCGGCTTTCTTCGAACCTGCGCCGCGGCGATGCGGCGTGGGTTTCCTGCCCGTCGGATCGCTCCGTCGTGCCGTTTTTTGCGGCACAATGGTTTGCACGCAATCCATTCGCACGCTTCGCTTCAGGGGGACGCACATGACCCAGCGCACCGCTTTTCCCGTCACGCTCGACGAACAACTCTGCTTCGCGCTCTACTCGACGTCCCTTGCGATGACCAAAGCGTACAAGCCGATTCTCGACCGGCTCGGACTCACTTACCCGCAATATCTGACGATGCTGATCCTGTGGGAAAGCGACGACGTCACCGTGAAGGACATCGCCGCGCGCCTGAATCTGGATTCAGCAACGGTCACGCCGCTGCTCAAGCGGCTCGAAGCGCAAGGCTATATCGAGCGCCTGCGCGGCACCGAGGACGAACGGCTCGTCTTTATCCGGCTGACGAAATCGGGCGTCGCGCTCAAGCGCACTGCACGCGATGTGCCGGGTGAAATCTTCTGCGCAACCCAACAGACGCCCGAATTCCTCACGCGGCTGCGCGATGATCTGACGCAATTGCGCGGCACCTTGAACGACTACCTCGAGCGCTACTGAAAACGCAGGCCGGCCGTGATCGCCTATTGCATCGATAGGCAATATCGTTTGTACACAAATGATTTGTACGCTATCTTTGTCGCGTGCCAGTCCGATAGCGATGCGCGCTAAAGACCGGCACGCACTGACCCAATCACTGAACCCGATCAAGGAGCGGCAAAATGAACGTACTGTACAAGGCAACGGCAACGAGCAACGGCGGTCGCGACGGTCACGCGATCTCATCGGACAACGTGCTCGACGTGAAGCTGGCTGCGCCGCGTGAACTCGGCGGCAACGGCGCGCAAGGCACGAACCCGGAACAACTTTTCGCGGCAGGCTACTCGGCCTGTTTTCTGAGCGCGATGAAGTTCGTCGCCGGCCAGCGCAAGCAGGCGGTGCCCGCCGATACGACAGTGACGGCCGATGTCGGCGTCGGCCCGAATGACAAGGGCGGTTTCGCGCTGGATATCGAGCTGCGCGTGTCGCTGCCGGGTCTCGATGCGCCAGCGGCGCAGGAGCTGGTGAACGCGGCGCATCAGGTGTGCCCGTATTCGAACGCGACGCGCGGCAATGTCGATGTGCGCGTGAAGGTGGTTTGAGCCCACCGGCTCATCTACACGGAGGCGCCCGCCTTTCATCTGGAAGGCGGGCGTTGCCTTCGACAACATATGACCCGCGCTTATCGACTCGACGCACGCTTTCGTCGCGGACTCGTCTGGTTTCGCCGCGATCTGCGCACGGGCGACAACGCCGCGCTGTACTACGCGCTCAAGCACTGCGAGCGCGTGTGGTGCGTGTTCGTCTTCGATACGACGATTCTTCAGCCGTTGATCGATCAGGCTCACGCGCGCGATTCGCACGATGGAAACGTTCAGGACCGGCGGGTTGAATTCATTCTGGCGTCGCTCGAAGAACTCGACCGCTCGTTGAAGGAAGGCGGCGGCGGACTGCTCGTGCTTCACGGCCATCCGACCGATCTGATTCCCGATCTCGCCGCGCGCCTCGACGTTGAAGCCGTTTTCGCGAATCACGATTACGAGCCCGTCGCGATCGGACGCGATGAGCGGGTCGCGCAGCAACTCGGCCAGCACGGACGCCGGCTTATCACGTTCAAGGATCAGGTGATTTTCGAGCGCGACGAAGTGCTCAACGGCCAAGGCAAGCCATTTGCCGTTTTCACGCCGTACAAGCGCGCGTGGCTACGGCAACTGACGCCGTTCGATCTGAAGCCGTATCCCGTCGAACGCCATGCGCGAAGTCTCGCGGGGCCGCCGCGCAAGCTCGATCGCGAATGGCCGACGCTCGCGTCGATGGGCTTCGCGCCGGGCAAGCTCGCGCAAGCAAACTTGCTGTCGGGCATGAGCGGCGCGCAGGCACTGTTCGAAGACTTCATGACACGCATCGACAGCTACGCCGAGCGGCGCGACTTCCCCGCGGCGCGTGGCACGAGCCAGCTATCGGTGCATCTGCGCTTCGGCACCGTGTCGATTCGCACGCTCGCGCGGCTCGCGCACGACATGTCGTTGCAGCCCGACAGCGAAGGCGCGGCAACGTGGCTATCGGAGCTGATCTGGCGTGACTTCTACGTCATGATCCTCGCGCATCATCCGCGGATTGCGAGCGGCGCGTCGTTCAAGCCCGAATTCGACACACTGCGCTGGGAAACGGGCAAGGACGCCAGCAACGCTTTCGCCGCGTGGTGCGAAGGCCGCACAGGCTATCCGCTCGTCGATGCGGCGATGCTGCAACTGAACCGGACGGGCTTCATGCACAACCGTCTGCGGATGGTGACGGCGAGTTTTCTGGCGAAGGATCTGGGTGTCGACTGGCGGCGCGGCGAGCGCTATTTCGCCGAAAAGCTCAACGACTTCGACTTTGCAGCAAACAACGGCGGCTGGCAGTGGGCGGCATCGACGGGCTGCGATGCGCAGCCGTGGTTCCGGATCTTCAACCCGGTGACGCAATCGGAGAAATTCGATCCGCAAGGGCGCTTTATCAAAAGCTTCTTGCCGGAACTGGAGAACGTGCCCGCGAAGTGGATTCACGCGCCCTGGCGGGCGGCCCCCGATGATCTGAAGAACTGGGGCGTGGTGCTGGGGAAGGATTATCCGCAGCCTGTCGTCGATCATGCAAAAGCGCGCCAGGCGACGCTGGCGCGCTATGACGCGTTGCGCTCACGCTGAGCGCACGCTTCTGTCCGGCTCACACGCCGGTCAGCGCGAATCCGCTTAGTTCTGGCTCATCCACGACGGATGGCGCATTTGCGACTCGCGATCGATCTTGCGCATGCGGAACTCGAGGTCGTACAGATCCGTGGCTTCAGCCAGGTAAGCGTCGTTGCGCTCTTTGACGCGCGCGTCGTAGGACTTCGTCAGGAACAGGAAAAAGCGGCTGATCAGATACATGGTGAACCTCGAATGTGGCGTTAGGCGGCTGACGCCCAGGGATAACCCGCATTATAGGGAAAACCCTAGGTATGCGCCAGCGGCAGATTCGAGGTGTGGCAATTTATCAACTGGCGCGTTGACGAGCGCTCTCTGTGGCGCGAACGGCGGTGCGCATCGACTCGGCGCGACGCTGATGCCTGAAGAAATCCCACAACAGGCTGCTCGCGTCCGGCCCTTTCGACGAATGGAACGGCACGGCATCGTCGCCGCCGCTCCACGCGTGGCCGAGCCCCTGCACGCGGCACACCCGCACGACGCGCCGCCCGCCGCGCGTGTAGTCGCGCGTGATGACGGTCGCCTTGCGATCCTCCTTTACGTCGCCGACCTTGCGCACGCCTTGCGCATCGACGATGCCGTTCAGCCGCAGGAACTGCTCGGTCAGCTGCTCGGCGTTGACGGGCGCGACCACGTGGTCGGACTCGCCCTGCAGGATGATGGCCGGCATGCCCGGATACGCGGTCACGTCCGCAAGCGCATCGACGAGCGTCACGGGGTCCTGTCGCGTGCCGCGCCGCATGACGTCCATTGCGGTGATGCCCGAATGCGCCTCACCGAACGCCGGCCCCGAATGCAGCGCGACGGCCGCGAAACGGTCCGGGAAGTGCAGCGCCAGCAGCGTCGCGAGTCCAGCGCCCGCTGACAGCCCGGCCACGTAGACCCGCTCGCGGTCGAAACCATACGACTCGACAAGCGCATCGACGAGCGACACCACGGAGCGCGCCTCTGCCCGTCCAGCGCGGTCTGTATCGTCGTACCAGTGCCAGCAGCGATGCGCGTGCGCGTGCTTCGACTGCTCCGGATACACGACTGCGAAGCCGTAGCGGTCGGCAAGCAGATTCATGCGGGTGCCTTCGGCGAATTCGTCGATCGACTGGTTGCAGCCGTGCAGCATCACGATGAGCGGCACGTGCTTGAGCGGCTTGCCGGCGGGCAGATACAGCCCATATTGCAGATGATTGACGAGGCTGCCCGGCGCGGCAGGCGCCGAGTGGAACGAGCGCGTCCACGTGCCGCCCGCCCACGCGGCGGCGCGCGGCCGCACGCGCGACTCGCGCGCGCCGCGCTGCGGCACGTCGCGGGTGACGGTCTTGCGCACTTTCACCGAAGGCTTGGCGACAGGCGATGCAGGCCGCGTCACCGCGCGCTTGGACTTGGACGCACGCTTCAGCGTCGCGCGCGCGTGCTCCGTCTGGATCGCAAAAAGGCGTTTGAGGCCGCCTAGCCAGATTTTCGTGAAGCTTTTTGGCACAGGATTTCTCGCAAATAGGGATCAATGCTGCCTGCTTCGAAAGCAGACTTGTGCAATGCACAATAACACCAATCTCGGTGCGATGCTGATCGTCGGCCGATGTGGAATTCAGCGAAAAGACCCGTGCCTGCGCGCCTTTCCTCATACGATTTCCGAATTGTCCTAGCATCTGTCAGTTATCGCGTTTCTGTTTGCGACTGCGGCCGAACTCCTCCCTCTATACTTATAGAATACGCGCCGAGCGGAAGTGTTGCGGAAATGTGCAATCCGATCCCGCACCGCCGCACGGCGCCCCGAATCTTCCGGCCGCAGGCCCGTAATACGCCGCGCCCGGTTATATGTCGTCAAGAATGCCCATGCCTCACCTGCCTTATCACTTCTGGTATCTGATCACGAGCTTCGGCGGCGCCGGACTGACGCTGCCGCTCGCCTTCGCCATCGCACTGTGGCTGTCCGTCGGCTATTCGTGGAAGCTCGCCGCCGGTTGGCTCGTTCTGCTCGGCGTGGCCGTCGCGCTGGTCACGGCGACGAAGGTGGCGTTTCTCGGCTGGGGCGTCGGCGTGCCTGTGTGGGACTTCACCGGCCTGAGCGGACACGCGATGCTCGCCACGGCCGTCTACCCCGTCGCGGCCTTTCTCGTGCTGCTGCCCGCGCCGCCTGCCATGCGCGTCGCCGGCGTGGCGCTGGCGCTGTTCGGCGGCGCGCTGGTCAGCTTTTCGCGCATCGTCATCGAGGCGCATTCGCCTTCGGAGGCGATCACGGGCTGCATCGTCGGCGCGCTGACGGCGCTCGTGTTCATTCGCATCGCGTGGAACGCGACGCCGGGGCGCATGCCGATCGTCCCCGTCGTGCTGAGTCTGATATTCATCGCGCTCGGCCTGCACAACGTGCACGTGCCGACGCACCGCTGGGTCACGCACATCGCGCTGAAGGTCTCCGGCCACGACCGGCCGTTCGTCCGCGGCAGCTGGCGGGGGCTGCGCGATACGAGCGCGCCCGTCACGCCGTTCTCTCCGTTGCCGGATACGCGCAACGTCGCAGTGCCGCTGCAGGATTCCGACGCATAAAAATTCGCCATTGCGGCCCCGACATGATCAACATGTCGAGCGCTATAACCGTACATATATTACGATGGCGTTTTCCACTCGTTTCCGGCCAGTCCGGCGCCACGCGTCCATGTTCATCACGTCGATCCACCGCTTTCTGAAGCCCGCCGTGCTCGTCGCGAGCGCGCTCTCGTTCGCCTTCGGCGCGCAGGCTCGCGCGGACGAGATCATCGTCTCCGCCGCCGCCAGCCTGACCAACGCGTTCAAGGCAGTCGGCGATGCATACGGGCAGCAGCATCCCGGCACGAAGCTGCTCTTCAACTTCGGCGCATCGGACGTGCTGATGCAGCAGATCGCGAAGGGCGCGCCCGCCGATGTGTTCGCGTCCGCCGATCAGAAGGCGATGGACAAGGCCGTCGAGCAGAAGGTCATCGTGTCGTCGACGCGCACGGACTTCGCCGCGAATTCGCTCGTGCTGATCGTGCCCGCGGACAGCAAGCGCGCGCCGTCGACACTGAACGAACTGACGACGGCGAGCGTGAAGCGCGTCGCGTACGGCGATCCGGCGTCGGTGCCCGTCGGCCGCTACACGGAAGGCGCGCTGAAGGCGGCGGGCGTGTGGGACGCCGTCAGCGCGAAGGGCGTGCTCGCGGCCAATGTGCGTCAAAGCCTCGATTACGTGTCGCGCGGCGAAGTCGACGCGGGCTTCGTGTTCGGCACCGATGCCGCCGTCATGCCCGACAAGGTCAAAGTGGCGCTGACGGTGCCGACGACCACGCCGATCACCTACCCGATCGCGCAGGTCGAAGGCAGCAAGCATGCCGCCGACGCGCAGTCGTTCATCGCGTTCGTGCTGTCGCCGGCGGGCCAGGCCGTGCTGGCGAAATACGGCTTCAAGCCGGCGCACTGAGCGGCCATTACAAGGCAAGGCGCGCGTGATGGAACAGGCCTGGATTCCGCTGCTGCTGTCGCTGAAGGTCGCCGGCTGGGCGACCGCGCTGAACGTCGTGCTCGGCGTCGCGCTCGGCCTCGGCCTGTCGCGCTGGCGCTCGGGCGCGCGCGACGTGATCGATTCTTTGCTGACGCTGCCCCTCGTCATGCCACCGACCGTCCTCGGCTATTACCTGCTGGTGCTGCTCGGCCGGCGTGGCGTGATCGGCGCATGGCTCGACCGCTTCGATATCCAGCTGGTGTTCACGTGGCAGGGCGCGGTGATCGCGTCGATGGTCGTGGCGTTTCCGCTCGTGCTGAAGTCCGCGCGCGCGGCGTTCGAATCCGTCGATCCGCAGCTCGAGCGCGCGGCGCGCACGCTTGGCGTCAGCGAAGCGGCCATTTTCTTTCGCGTGACGCTGCCGCTCGCGTCGCGCGGCATTCTGGCGGGCGCGTTGCTCGCGTTCGCGCGCGCGCTCGGCGAATTCGGCGCGACGCTGATGATCGCCGGCAATCTGCCGGGCCGCACGCAGACGCTGTCGGTGGCCGTCTACGCCGCCGTGCAGGCCGGCGACGACGGCACGGCCAATTTCCTCGTGCTCGTCACGTCGATTACCTGCGTCGCGATCCTGCTGCTCGCGGGCCGGCTCGTGCCGCAACACTCGCTGATGACTTCCCGCTGACATGCCGCTCACCGTCGACATCCGCAAATCGCTGCACACGCCCGAGCGCCAGTTCACGCTCGACGTGTCGTTCACCGCGAGCGCGCAGCGCATCGTGCTGTTCGGACCGTCGGGCGCGGGCAAGAGCCTGACGCTGCAGGCGATCGCGGGCCTGCTGCGCCCCGACGAAGGCAAGATCACGCTGCACGGCGACGCGCTCTTCGACAGCGCGCGCGGCATCGACCAGAGGCCGCAGGCGCGCCGCCTCGCGTACCTCTTCCAGGACTACGCACTGTTTCCGCATTTGAACGTGCGGCAGAACATCGGCTTCGGCATGCACTCGGGCTGGCTCAATCCGGGCCGGCACTTTTCGCATCCGCAGATCGATTACTGGCTCGATGCGCTGGATCTGAAAAGCGTCGCCGGGCACCATCCGGCACAGCTTTCCGGCGGACAGAAACAGCGTGTGGCGCTGGCGCGCGCGCTCGTCGCGCAGCCACGGCTGCTGCTGCTCGACGAGCCGTTTTCCGCGCTCGATCACGCGCTGCGCGAGCGGATGCGGCGCGAGCTATGCGATCTGCAGACGCGGCTCGACATTCCGATGCTGTTGATCACGCACGATCCCGACGATGTCGCCGCGTTCGGCGATCAGGTCGTGCAGGTGTACGACGGCAGCGTGCGCGAAAACGCGCCGTTCAAGGGCTACGCGCGCACGCTTTACTGAGAGACAAGCACCACCGCACCGCGGCACCGCGCCCGACAAGCGCGGCGCTACGAAGGCCTCAAAACTTTAAGCCGTAGTCACGCCGAGAATCACGCTCGACGCCTTGAACGCGGCCACGAGCGCCTCGCGCTCGGCGACGCCCAGTTCGTCGATGCTCTCGTTCGTGACGACGGCCGTCACGACGGCGCCGCCTTCGAGCGCGAGCGACACTTCCGCGTTGACGGCCCCGCGCTGCACCGCCGACACCTTGCCGCGCAGCCGGTTGCGCGTCGACAGCCGTTCCGCCGCACCGTCGTCCGCAGCCAGCAGCACCGACGACGCCTTCACGAGCGCGACGGCTTCCCCGCCGACCACGAGCCCGAGCATCTCCGTGCTTTCGTGCGTGACGATCGCGACGATGACCTGCCCGCCCGGCAGCGCAAGCGATATCTCGTCGTTGACCGTGCCGCGCTGGATCGCGCTGACCTTGCCGTACAACTGGTTGCGCGCGCTCGTCTTCATGCCGATGCGGCCGATCAGCTGCCAGTCGTCGCTGAATCCGGCAATCGCCGCGCCGGCGCGCTCCAGAAACAGTCGGTGCTCGCGCTCGACCGCGCGAAACGTGTCGATCAGCGTCCGCGCGCGCGGCGTGAGCGTCGTGCCGCCGCCGCCCTTGCCGCCCGTCGAGCGGACGACGAGCGTCTCGCCGGCGAGGTTGTTCATTGCGTCGATGGCATCCCACGCGGCCTTATAGCTCATGCCGATGGCTTTGGCCGCGCGGGTGATCGAGCCCGTGTCGCCGATCGCCGCGAGCAGCGCGATGCGCTGCGCGCCGCCGAGCGTCTGCTCGCCGGAACGAAACCATACGGAGCCGCCGAATTGCAAAGGGTCGTGGGAAGCGTCGTTGTGATCGGTCGTCATGGCTCGCGCGCGTCGGCAAATGGCGGGTAGAAGTGCAAGCCATTATAGCGACGCGCACTTCGCCGAAAGCGCGCGAGCGGCCGTGCGAAAGCGCTCAGAGCGCGTACTGCGCGATTCCGTTGCCGAACGACCAGTTCTCCTTGAGCACCTCGACGAGATTCACGAACACGTCCTCGCGACGCAGGCCCGGGCTTTCGGCGAGATTGTCGGCGATGCGTTTGTACAGCGCCTTTTTCTGGTCGACGGTGCGCGTGTTGCTCGCGGCGATCTGGATCAGCACGAAATCGTCGCTGCGCTCGATGCCGAGATAGTTGCGCCCATAGACGAAATTGCTCGCGTCATGCTCGGTGATGACCATGAAGATGTCGTCTTGGGGCACGTTGAAAACGTCGATCAGCGCGCGCTGGATGCCCTGCGTGAGCGCTTGACGGTACTCAGCCGGCTTGCCGGCGCGCAGTGCGATTCGGGTGAGAGGCATGATGAACTCCTGAATGAAGAGAAGGTGCATTCAGGTTAGTTCGCGCCTATCATAATTAACAGATATGTCTCGATATTTCATCTATTTACATTTGAAATGAAAGTACTCGATCTCGACGCCGTGCGCGCCTTCGTTCTCGTCGCCGATTTGCGCAGCTTCACGCGCGCCGCGGATGCGCTCGATACCACGCAATCGGCCGTCAGCCTCAAGCTGAAGCGGCTCGAAGCGCATGTCGGCAAGCAGTTGCTGGAGCGCACGCCGCGCGTCGTGCGGCTATCGGCGGATGGCGAGGCGTTCGTCGTAGGCGCGCGCGACCTGCTGACGGCGCACGACCGGGCGCTGGGCTCGCTGTCCGTGGACCGGCGGCGTCTCGCGTTGGGGTTGAGCGAGCATGTCGCGGGCATCGACCTCGCGGGGATGCTCGCACGTGTCAATGCACACGATCCGGGGCTCGTGCTGGAACTGCATATGGGAACGTCGGCGGCGCTGCTTCATCAGTACGACGAGCGGCGGCTCGACGCCGTGATCGTGCGCTCCGAGCCCGACGACATGCCGCGCGAGGACGGCCAGCTGCTCTTCACGGAGCCGCTGTCCTGGCTCGCAACGCCCGAATGGCAGTTGCGCGCCGGCGAACCGCTGCCGCTCGCGCTGCTTGCCGCGCCATGCAACGTGCGCTCGAGCGCGCTGCGCACGCTCGACGGCGCGGGCATCGCGTGGCGCGAAGCGTTCGTCGGCGGCGGGGTGCCTGCCGTGGGCGCGGCAGCGGCGGCGGGGCTCGCCGTGTCGCCGCTGGCGAGGCGCGTCGCGCCGCGCGGTCTCGTCGATTCGGGCGCGCGTCTCGGCTTGCCGGCGTTGCCGGAATCGCGCGTGACACTGCACTCGCGTGTGCGCGACGCACGTTCGGCGGAAACGCTGCGAATCGTGACGAACGGGCTGACCGCCCAGTGACGCTTATTTGAGGATCGGCGGAAGCTCGCGCGGCATGGCGCCGCCGCTGTTGGCTTGAGGCGCTGGAACGTTGGCGGCTTGCGCGGGCTTGGGCGTGGCCACCGCGACGACAGGTTTTGCGTGCGCGGCGTGTGTTTGGGCGTTGGCGTTGGCGTTGGCGTTGGCGTTGGCGTTGGCGTTGGCGTTGGCGTTGGCGTTGGCGTTGGCGTTGGCTTGAGCTTGAGCTTGAGCTTGAGCTTGAGCTTGAGCTTGAGCTTGGGCATGCGTCTGCGTCTGGGCGTGCGGCTGGGCCTGGGCGTGCGCCTGGGCTTGGGCATGCGTCTGCGTCTGGGCCTGGACCTGGGCGTGCGGCTGGGCCTGGGCGTGCGCCTGGGCCTGTTCCTGGCGCGCCGCTACATGCGCTCCGCTCACATGCGCCGTTTTCGCACCAGCGCCAGCCGCCACGCTACCGACCTTTTTCGGCGGGATTTTCGCGCCTGGCTTAGCCGCTGCAACTTTCGCGCGCGGCGCAGCGGCATGCCGATGCGCACCCGTCGCCGCGCCGGCGCCAACAGGCGCCGAGTGCTTCGACTGCGTGACGTGCCGGGCGCCCGGCGCGGCCTCGGGCGGATTCCACACTTCCTTGTATTCGGCACGCGCCGCCATCGACACGCACAACAAACCGACCGCCATCCCCACTCTGAATCCGAACGACACCGCCGCCTCCGCGCAAAAACTCGTGGCGCGGATTATACATGCGGACTTGCATTAATCCATATATGGACTAATATGTAGAAAAAGTTCAACTCAGGACTCCATCATGTCTTCCGCCGCCCACATCTCGAGCGCCGAACGACCGCTGCGACGACCGCCCGCCGAACCTTCGATGGCGGACATGTCCGCCGCCGGTCTGCGCGCGTTCTTCAACATTGCGCGCGACTGGGAATTGAGCGCCGACGAGCAGATCGTCCTGCTCGGCTCGCCCGGCCGCTCGACGTTCTTCAAGTGGAAGAACTCGCCGCAAACGGCGCGCCTCGGCCGCGACACGCTGGAACGGCTGTCGCTTCTGCTCGGCATCTACAAGGCGCTGCAAATCCTGCTGCCGCAGCCTGCCGCCGCCGATGCGTGGATCAAGCGCCCCAACAGTGCGCCGCCGTTCGGCGGCCGCCGCGCGCTCGACCGCATGCTCGCGGGCAATATCAGCGACCTCGTCGCCGTGCGCCAGTATCTCGACGCAATGCGAGGCGGCTGGGCGTGACAGAAGCACAATGGCAAGACCGCTGGCGCGTGGCATCGCTCGCCTGGACGCCCGCGTACCGCGTGATTCCGACTCGCTTTCCCGCCGTCAACCTGTTCGACCGTGTCGCATCGCCGGAAGACTTCGAAGCGCTCTATGCGCTCGAAGCGATGACCAACGACCGCGTGCGTACGGAAATCGGCGATCTCGATCTCGTGCCGCGCGACGAACGGCGCTTCGGTCCCGGCTACGGGCCGATCATGGCGGCGCTCACGCATCTGAATCCGCAGGGCAGCCGTTTTTCCGACGGCACGTATGGCGTGTTCTACTGCGCGCGCTCGCGCGAAACGGCGATCGCCGAAACGCGCTATCACTCGGGGCACTTTCTCGCCGCGACCCAGGAGCCGCCGATGCGCCAGCAGATGCGGCTCTACACGGTGATCGCGCAAGGCGATGTCGTCGATCTGCGGGACATGGATTCAGCAGAAGCATCGGTGCTGTCGCCGAACGACTATGCGCCTGGCCAGACGCTCGGCCGCGCGATCCGCGAGGCGGGCGCGCCGGGCATCGTCTATCCGTCGGTGCGGGATGCGGACGGCGAATGTCTCGCCGCGTTCAGGACGATGCTGCTGCGCGACTGTCATCACGCGGCGTATCTGGAATACAACTGGAACGGCAGCACCGTCGACATGGTGTTCGAACTGAGCCGGGTCGGCTGACGCGTCCGGCAGGGGTTCTTCGGTACGGGTTCTACGGCAGGGGTTCTACGGCAGCGGTTCTTCGGCAGCGGTTCTTCGGCAGCGGTTCTTCGGCAGGGGGTTCTTCGGCAGGGGGTTCTTCGGCAGGGGGTTCTTCGGCAGGGGGTTCTTCGGCAGGGGGTTCTTCGGCAGGGGGTTCTTCGGCAGGGGTTCTGCGGCAGGAGTTCTTCGGCATGCGGTTGTCCGGCACCGACCTCTACGGCAACGCCAGCGCCGACGCCCCGGCCGAGCGTGCCAGATCGACCGTGACCGACCAGCGCGTCGTCGTGCGCGCTTCGACGATCGTCAGCTTGCCGCCCGGCCCGAACGCGCCTGTGTCGATGAACACCTGCGCGCCGAACTGCTGCACCTCGCGCACGGGCGTATGCCCGCAATACGTCAGCGACAGGCCGCGCTGGCTCGTCGGATCGGACGTGCCCATTGCAAGGCTGCGGCCCCACAGCAGTTGCTGGCGAGTCTCGTCGGAGAAATGATTTGCGTCGAGTTCGGCGTCAGTGCCGAGAAACTCCGCGTGCAGCAGGTTGAAGCGATCGCTGCCCGAGCCGATCACGCGCACGAGGGGCAGCGCGCGCAGCCGCTGCGCATATGCGCGCAACCGCTCCATCGGCACATGCGCGCTCCACAGGCCGCCGATGCCGTACCACCACTGCTTCTTCAGCCTGCCTTCGGCAACGGCGCACAACGCATCCTCGTGATTGCCGAGGACGGCGTGGAACCACGGCTTGTCGAGCAGCGCGAGCGCCTCTTCCGACTGCGCGCCGCGATCGACCAGATCGCCGACGGAGAACAGCCGGTCGCGCGACGGATCGAATTCGATTTCGCGCAGCAAAAAGCGCAGCGCATCGACGCAGCCATGCAGATCGCCGACCACGAAATCGCGTCCGTCTCGATTGACGTCGTGATGTTGGACGGTGGTGACAAGTGTGGAGTCCATGACGCAATGATAGTGCGAGCATGCAAGCGCTGTATGCGCGGCATCCCGCGTTCGCGCGCCTATCGTCGGCAAGATACGCGAGGAACGTCGGAGTGGGATTCGTGCGCCGCGAGGCTGCGTCGCAGTCGCACAATTCGCCGCACTATTCGCGTTTCATGCGTTTCATGCCGTCACTGCGGCGTCGCGCGCAACTTGCCGATCTGCTCGACGCCGACTGTCGATTGCGGATTCCCGAACCGCTTCGTCACGTAGTTCGTGATCGCGGCGATCTGCTCGTCGCTCAGATCGCGGTCGAATGCCGGCATCAAAACATCGGCGCCTTGGGTCGCGCGGCTCACGCCGTGCAGGATCACCATCGCGAGATTGTTCGCATCGCTCGCGCCCGACACCGTGTTATGGATCAGCGATGGATACGCGCCGGGCGCGCTCGCGCCGACGCCTTCGCCCGTCCAGTTGTGGCACGTCGCGCAGTTGGCGAGAAAGAGTTGCGCGCCGTTCACGCCGTTCGTCTTCGTGCCGCGCAACGCGACGACGTCGCTCGCCGGCGTGCCCCATCCGGCCCGCGCGCGCGACTCGCCCTTGTCGACGGGCTTGACGGTGCGCAGATACGTCGCGATCGAACGCAAGTCTTCGCGGTTCAGATACTGCGTGCTGTCCGCGACCACGTCGGCCATCGGGCCCGCCGCATTCGCGCGTTTAGGGGCAACGCCCGTCGACAGATAGCCGATCACATCCTGATCCGTCCACTCGCCGATCCCGCTCGTCTTGTGCGGCGTGATGTTGTACGCGTGCCAGCCGGCCTGGATCGCACCTGAGAATCGTTCGCTCGTCTTGAGCCCTTGCGTGAAATTGCGCGGCGTATGGCACTCCTCGCAGTGCGCGAGCCCTTGCACCAGATACGCGCCTCGATTCCATTCGGCGCTTTGCTTCGGATCGGGCACGAAGCGGCCTTCGTCGAAGTTCAGCAGGTTCCAGAAGAACATCAGCCAGCGCAAGTTGAATGGAAAGCTCAGGTTGTTCGCGGGCGGCGTGTAGTGGACGGGCGCCACCGTGTTCAGGTACGCGCGAATCGCCTGCACATCCAGCTCGGTGACTTTCGTGTACTCGACATACGGGAACGCCGGATAGAGCCGCTCGCCTTCCTTGCCGATCCCTTCGTGCATCGCGCGCATGAAGTCCGCGTCCGTCCAGCGGCCGATGCCCGTGTCCGCGTCGGGCGTGATGTTCGGCGTGTAGATCGTGCCGAACGGCGTATGAATCGCGAGGCCGCCCGCGAACGGGCGCCCCTTGTCCGACGTGTGACACGCGATGCAGTCGCCGACGCGCGCAAGGTACTCGCCGCGCCTGACGAGATCGGGACCGTAGGCTGTCGCGTTGCCGGCGGGCGCGGTGGCTGGCGCAGCGCCTGACGTAATGCTAGAGGCAGTGTTTGCCGTAACGCTCGACGCGGCGCCCTGCGCAACGGCTTCAGCGAGCGGCGATTCATCGTTGTGACGCGGGGCCGAGTCGTATGCTTCGAGCCACGCGAGATACAGCGCGAACAGCGAGAACGCCGCGGCGAGCGCCGCCATCTTCCAGATCCGGCGGCGGCTCTTGAGCGCCGCGCGCCGGCTGCCCGAAAAGACCGTCGCGTCCAGGTTGCCGGTGCGTTCGCCTGGCTTGCGCGCGCGGGACATGTGCTGGTTCGTCATGTGTCTTCGTGCGTTGGGTCAGAGTTCGCGCTTGAGCTTGTCGGCGAGCTTCAGCGACAGCGCCGCGATCGTCAGCGTGCAGTTCACGGAGCCCGCGCCCGGCATCACGCCGCTGCCCGCGATGAACAGATTCTGGTGATCGTGCGTGCGGCAGTCGGGATCGACGACGGAATCGGCGGCATCGCTGCCCATGATCGTCGTGCCGATGATGTGATTGTTCGGCGCGAACGTATCGTCGAACGACACCTCCGTTCCACCGAAGAGCCCCGCAATCTGCGCATACAGTTCGTGCGTGTGCGCGGCGCTTTTCTTCACGTAATCGTTGATCGAGTAGTAGATCTCGGGCTGCGCAATGCCGAGCGCGTCCTTGTGATCGGCGGAAGGCACGATGCGGTTCTGCGCCTCGGGCAGATGCTCGTGGAAGCTGTTGACGACGACGAGGCGCGACGCGCGGTCGCGAATCTGCCGGTCGAGTTCGGCGCCCGTCAGGCCCTGTCTGAGCAGCGCCGACGCGATCGCGATCGTCGGCACGCCGTTCGACACATGCAGTTTCTTCGCCGCATAGTCCGAGCGGAACGCACCGTCGCGGAAGTTCACCACCGATGTCATCTCCATCGGTCCGCGCCCCGGCCACAGCGACTCGTTCGCAAGAAACGCGATGCCCGTGCCCGGATGGTCCATCAGATTGCGGCCGACCTGATCGGAGCTGTTGCCGATGCCGTGCGGGAACTTGTCGGACGTCGACATCAGCATCAGCTTCGGCGTTTCGATGCCGTTCGCGGCGAGCACGAACAGCTTCCCCGTGACGCGCGTGCTGTTGCCGTTCGGGTCCTTGTAGTGGACAGCCGTGACAAGCCCTTTGTCGTCCGCTTCGATCCGGTAGACGACGGCTTGCGCAATCAGCTTCGCGCCTGCGCGCTCGGCCTTGTCGGCGTGCACGATGCCGTTGTACATCGCGCCGATCGGACAGATCGGCATGCAGTTGTTGTTGCCGCAGCAGGTGGGCCGCGCGTCGTATGGACGACTGTTGCGCGCGACGGGCTCGGGTACGACCTTGAAGCCGTTCGCGTTCAGTACATCGGAGAAGCGCTGGTCCATATACGACAACGGCAGGCCCGCCATCGGATACGGCTTCGAGCGCGGTGAGCCGAGATCGATCGACGGGTCGGGCCCGGACACGCCCAGTTGCACTTCGGCCGCGTAGTACCACGGTTCGAGCGTTTCATACGGATACGGCCAGTCGCGGCCCACGCCGTATCGCTTCTTCAGTTCGAAATCCGCTGGCAGCAGACGCCACGTCGCGGCCGCCCAGTGCCACGTGGTGCCGCCGACGAGCCGCAGATACTGCGAGTTATACGGATAGTCGCCCTTCTGGATCAGATAGTCGTTGGCGGGCGAGTACTCGGGATGCGGCGCATAGGGCGTCGACGGATACGGCGTCGCGAAGTCCAGTTTCGCGGGCGAATTGCGGAAGTTCTCGACGATCTGCCCGCGCTGCAGACGCGGCCCGGCTTCGAGCAGAATCACCGATGCGCCCGCGAGCGCCAACTGATGCGCGACGAGACCGCCCGCCACGCCCGAGCCGACTACGACGACGTCGGCGGAATTTGCGTTTGCCATCCTTGCCCTCTTCTTTGCCTTCTGCGGCTGGCTTGATCCGCTGGCTTATGTGTTGTTCACGGGTGTGGCAACCCGTCCGGAAACCCCGCCGCGCGCATCGAGCGCGAGCGGCGTGCGAGACGAACGCGTGACGCTGCATGCGCAGCGCTCACGCATTCGCGGGTTTCCGGGTCCAGTAAAACGGCACGTCGCGGCAATACGACGGAATAGTCAGGATGTCCTGGACGGGCTCGAACATCAGTGCGCTTTCATACGCGATCACCTGGATGTTCGGCGAATCGCCGACGAGCCCCAGATACCACGCACGCGTGATCGCGCTGACGGTCTTCGCGAGATTCGGCCGTTCGGCCTGCAATGCCTGCGTGACGGTGTCGGACGGCACGCCGCCGTGGGTCTGCAGCCACGCGTTGAGCGCGGCGACGTTCTGCGTGAACTGGCTGTCCGCCTTGGACAACGCTTCGTAAGCGCGCTTGCCGAGCACGGGATCGAAGCTCGTGTGCCCCGTGAGCTTGCCCGACAGCGCGATGAATGCATCGAAGCCGCCGCCCGCAGGCAGCGTATCGGCGTAGGCGGGCGAGATGCCCGCGAACTGCGAAAGGCTCGCAAGGCCCGCAATGGGACGGATGCCGCGCACAACGCGATGGCTCGCCGCCGTTGAAAACGCAAAGCCTGCCGCCGATGCGAGCGCACCGAGCATCCACGCGCGCCGGCGCGGCGAGCGCGCGATGAATCCGGAACCCGAATCCGGGCTGTGATGGCAGCCGACCTGCGCGCCGTCGTCGATGCGCGCCGCTTGCACCGCCTCATGAGCGGCCTCGCCGGCGTGCGCGGCATCCGTGCGCGCAGCGTGTTGTTCAACATCGGTCATTGGGGGCTCCAGATGATGTTTGTCGTTCGACGGGCGCGCGCCGTCCGGCTAATGGCCGGACCCTGCGAGCACGCCGTGCGTCCACCCCAATACTGGTCTTGCTGGTCTTGCGCCGCTGTCTTGCGGTCTCTTATCGTCGGGCGCATGCGAGCGCTTCGATCGGGATCATCGACGCGGCGCCAGCGATTGCGCCGCCAATCCGGTCATTCCGGCGATGCCCGATCGCGATCGACCTCGACGGCCCGTCGCGTGCTTCGTGCACTATAGCTTCGTGCTTCCTTTGCGCCCCGGGACAAGGCAACGCACCTCGTGAAAGCCGCATGCAAGGCCATTGAGCAAAACTGCGGGAAAACTATAACGTCCAGATACCCATTTCGACAAATCATGCTGCATGCAAACGTAGAATCGCCGCAACCTTTGGCATCGCTTCGCGACATGCCCTCGTCACAACATCCTGCCAGGAGCGCGCGTCCATGAACGTCTATCCCCAGGTACTGCGCAACCGCCCGCGCATGGTTGCGGGCCTGCTTGTCGGCGTGCTGTTCGGCGCGCTGCTCGCGGGCGCGCAGATGCGCCCGATGATCCGCGTGCTCGTCTCGTGGGACGTCGCCGTATGGACTTATCTCGCGCTGATGTGGATCGAGATGGCGCGCGCCGATCACGATCGCGTGCGCGACATCGCGCGACGCGAGGACGAGAACGCGACGGTCGTGCTGTTCATCATCTGTCTCGCGACGGTCGCGAGCATCGCGGCGATCGTGCTGGAGCTGGCGTCGTCGAAAGGCGGCTCCGGCTCGCAGGGGCCGGGCCTCTCGCATTACGTCGTGACGGCCGTCACGCTGATCGGCGCGTGGTTCCTGATACCGACCATCTTCACGCTGCACTACGCGCGCCTGCACTTCGCAACCGACAAGCAGGAAACGGCGCTGAAGTTTCCCGATCACAAGCTCGATCCGAACTACTGGGACTTCCTGTACTTCTCGTTCACGATCGCCGTCGCGTCGCAGACATCGGACGTCGTGCTTCGCTCGCGAGACATACGCCGCGCGGCGCTCGCGCAATCCGTTCTGTCGTTCTATTTCAACGTGGCCGTGCTCGGGCTGTGCATCAACATGGCGGCGGGGCTGCTCGGCTCGTAGCCGCACGTTCGCGACATGCGACGACGTTGGTCTCTGCGCTTCGCATGCCGCGCCACCGCGCATTCAGGCGACGCTGCCGAAACAGCCCGCCATGTAACAGCCGGCGCACGACACGCCCGATTTACACGTCTTCCCTCGAGCCTCGCATCGCCATTCCTGTGAACGGCGACGCGAGCGCGCCGTTTCAACGGGCCGCATGCGCCCGCGCCAGCCTTCGCCCGCGCGCACGTCGCGCGGCCCGTCTTGCCTGCACTGCGCCGCTTTCTGGCATAGCGCTTGCTCTTTTACCGCCTGCCGACGGGTGCCGGACCGACGACATCACGCGCATCCTGTTCAGATCGGCCAGGCCGAATCGGACGCTTTGAACTGGCGCGCGGCATTTCGATCAATGCACTACATTGAGCAATACGCGCCGTCGCAGGACGCATCGCGCGGCATCCGGCTCTGAAGCCTAATAGGCGGTCGTGATCGTACGAATGTGCATCCACGCCGCAAAGCAGGACGAATCTGGAAACGACCGATGGAAGCTCCTCACGCTTATGCGCCGCGGATCTACTTTGTTCATTCCCCCCTCGTCGGACGGCTGGATGCGTGGCCCGCGCAGTTCGAACACGCCGCCGCGCTGGGCTTCGATCATGTGCTGATCGGCGGGCTGTTTCAGCCGGGACAGGCGGGGCACGCGCAGATCGTCAGCGATCATGCGCGGCTGCATCCCGCTTTCGCGACCGATCAATCCGCGCCCGACATGCTGCAGCGTCTCGCCGAGTCCGCGAGCCGGCATGGGCTGACATTGCTCGTCGATCTCGTGATCGATCGCGCGGCCGCCGACGGCCAGCTCTATCATCAGCATCGCGACTGGTTTCATCCGTTCGAGCCGGAGGAAGCGCGGCTCGATCCGCGTCACGCGCGCCACGAAGACAACGTCGCGTATGCGAACTTCAGCAACGAGCAGGCCGCCGCGCCGCTGATCGACTGGTGGGCGCATACGCTCGATGCGCTCGCGGAAACGGGCATCGGCGGCTTCCGTTTCGATTCGCCGCATCGCGTGCCCGCGCTTGCATGGCGGCGTCTCGAAGATGCCGTGCGCTCGTCGCAACATCCATCGACGCGCTTTCTCGCCGCCACGCCCGGGCTCGCGCGCGCGGACATCGCGGCGCTCGAAGGCGTGGGCTTCGATGCCGTATTCACGTCGTCGCGCTGGTGGGACTTCCGCGCGCCGTGGCTCTTCGACGAGCACGCGGTGCTGATGCGCGTCGGCTCGCCCGTCGCCTTTCCCGAAGCGCCGTATGGCACGCGGCTCGCCGCCGATCTCTCGCACGTGCACGATTCGGCCATCGTCGAGCGCGCGTACCGGCGCGCGCTGCTGACGGCGGCATCGACGGGCACCGGCTGGCTGATGCCGATGGGCTTCGAGTACGGCATCGCCGAGCCAATCTCGCACACGCTCGGCAACGCCGACGAGTACGCGAGCAAGCGCGGCGCGGCGCGCTTCGATCTCTCCGAGCGCGTGCGCCACGCGAACGCCGTTTCCCGCGATACGTGGGCGCTGCAGACGAACGGCGAGCTGCGCGCGCTGTCGGGCCCCGACACGCACGCGACGATCCTGCTGCGCGGCGATCAGCGCGATCTGCGCGACGCGGGCGAAGCCGTGCTGATCGCGATCAATCCCGAACTCGGCATGCCCGTGCATGTCGATCCCGCGCGCTTTCTCGACGGCGTGCCCGGCAGCTTCACGCGCTTCGTGTCGCTCGGCACGGAAACGCGCAGCGCGCCGCAGCCGCTCGGTTCCTTCACGCTCGCGCCGGGCGCCTGCCGCCTCTTTCGCGCGGTCGCCGAAAAGCCCGTTGTGCTCGCGCCGCCCATCGACAAGCAGAACACCAAAACCTCCGGACACAAGAGCGTGCTGGACGCGATCGCGACATCGCGCGTGGCGATCGAAAGCGTGTCGCCCGCCGTCGATCACGGGCGCTTTCCGGCGAAGCGGATCGTCGGCGAGCGCGTGCCCGTCACGGCGGCCGTGTTCGCCGAAGGCCACGACAAGATCGCGGCCGCCGTCATCTGGCGCGCCGCCGACGAAACGGCATGGCACGAAGTGCCGATGACACCCGCGCAGCCCGCCGGCAACGACATCTGGGAAGCGCGCGTTCCGCTCGAACGCATCGGGCGGCATGAGTTCACGGTGATCGCGTGGCGCGACGATTTCGCGTCGCTCGTCGATCACATGCAGAAGAAGCTGAAGGCCGATCAGCCCGTCGATCTCGAACTCGAAGAGGCCAAGCATCTGTTCGCGCTCGCATTGGCCGAAGCGGAAACGGCCGAGGGCTCGCAGCCGCAACAGCTCGAAGCAATTACGAAGGAATTCATGAAGGCCGACACGGGCGAGCGCCTTGCGATCGTGCTCGCGCCGACGACGGCGCAGGCGTTCGCGGCCGCGCGTCACCGGCCGGGACTGTCGCGCGATCCCATCGTGTACCGGATCGACGCGGAACGCGCGCAGGCGCGCTTTGGCAGCTGGTACGAGATCTTTCCGCGCTCGATGAGCGACGACGAGCATCGTCACGGCACGTTCGACGACGTGATCGCGAAGCTGCCGCGCATCCGCGACATGGGCTTCGACGTGCTCTACTTTCCGCCGATCCATCCGATCGGCCTCGCCAATCGCAAGGGGCGCAACAACACGCTGACCCCGAACGCCGACGACGTGGGCAGCCCGTATGCGATCGGCGGCGAGGCGGGCGGCCACGATGCCGTGCATCCGCAGCTCGGCACGCTCGACGACTTCAAGCGGATGCTCGCCGCCGCGCACGACGAGGGCCTCGAAATCGCGCTCGATTTCGCGATTCAATGCTCGCCCGATCACCCGTGGCTGAAGCAGCATCCGACATGGTTCGCATGGCGTCCCGACGGCACGCTGCGTTACGCGGAAAATCCGCCGAAGAAGTATCAGGACATCGTGAACCCGGACTTCTACGCGCGCGACGCGAAGCCCGATTTGTGGATCGCGCTGCGCGACGTGATCCTGTTCTGGATCGATGCGGGCGTGCGCATTTTCCGCGTCGACAATCCGCACACGAAGCCCTTCCCATTCTGGGAATGGATGATCAACGACGTGCGCTCGCGTCACCCGGACGTGATCTTTCTCTCGGAAGCGTTCACGCGCCCGCGCGTGATGGCGCGGCTCGCGAAGCTCGGCTTCTCGCAGTCGTACACGTACTTCACGTGGCGCGAGTCGAAGCGCGACTTCACCGAGTATCTAACGGAACTCACGCAGACCAGTCTGCGCGAATTCTTCCGGCCGAACTTCTTTGTGAACACGCCGGACATCAACCCGCGTCACTTGCAGGCGCAGGGACGTCCGGGCTTTTTGATCCGCGCCTCGCTCGCGACGATGCTCTCGGGACTCTGGGGCGTCTATAGCGGCTTCGAACTATGCGAGGCGGCCGCGCTGCCGAACAGCGAAGAGTATCTGGATTCGGAGAAGTATCAGATCCGCGCGTGGGACTGGAACCGGCCCGGCAATATCGTCGGCGAGATCACGGAGCTGAACCGTATCCGCCGCACGAATCCAGCGCTGCACACGCATCTGAACGTGACGTTCCTGCCCGCGCACAACGATCACATCCTGTTCTTCGAGAAGGCCACCGAGACGCGCGACAACGTGATCGTCGTCGCGATCAGTCTCGATCCGTACAACGAACAGGGCGCCGATATCGAACTGTCGTGGGCGACGTTCAACCGCTGGGGCCTGCACGATCACGCAGCCATCGACGTGATCGACCAGATGACGGGCGAGCGGTTTCAATGGCATGGCAGATGGCAACACGTGCGGCTCAATCCCGGCTTGCGGCCTTTCTCGATCTGGCGCATTGCGCCGGCGGGCGGCCTGCCGCGCGAGGCGGTTCCCGAAGAAGCGGAACCGACAGCCAACGACACTCTGATCAACGAATTGCAGGTGCGATATGAAACGTGACGATCCCGCGGAAAGCACGTCGCAAGCACATATCACCGATACGACGGCCGCCGTGCCCGAGAAGCCTCGCAAGGCGCGCCGCGGCAAGGTCTCGATGCTCGCCGACGATCCGCTCTGGTACAAGGACGCGATCATCTACCAGGTGCACATCAAGTCGTTCTTCGATGCGAACAACGACGGCGTCGGCGATTTCGCCGGCCTGATTGCGAAGCTCGACTACATCGCCGAACTGGGTGTGAGCGCGATCTGGCTGCTGCCGTTCTATCCGTCGCCGCGCCGCGACGACGGCTACGACATCGCCGACTACAGGAGCGTGCATTCCGATTACGGCTCGCTCGGCGACGTCAAGCGCTTCATTCAGGAAGCGCACGCGCGCGGCCTGCGCGTGATTACCGAACTGGTCATCAACCACACGTCCGATCAACACCCGTGGTTCCAGCGCGCGCGCCGCGCGAAGCCCGGCTCGAATCATCGCAACTACTACGTGTGGTCCGACACGGACAAGAAATACGAAGAGACGCGCATCATCTTCATCGACGCGGAGCCGTCGAACTGGACGCACGATCCCGTCGCGGGCCAGTACTACTGGCATCGCTTCTATTCGCACCAGCCGGACCTGAACTTCGACAACCCTGCTGTGATGCGCGAAGTGCTGCAGGTGATGCGCTTCTGGCTCGACATGGGCATCGACGGTCTGCGGCTGGATGCCGTGCCGTATCTCGTCGAACGCGAAGGGACGAACAACGAGAATCTGCCGGAGACGCACGCGGTCCTGAAGAAGATTCGCGCGACCATCGACGCCGAATACCCGAACCGGATGCTGCTCGCCGAAGCGAACCAGTGGCCGGAAGACGTGCAGGAATACTTCGGCAACGAAGACGAATGCCATATGGCGTTCCACTTCCCGCTGATGCCGCGCATCTACATGTCGATTGCGAGCGAGGACCGCTTCCCGATCACCGACATCATGAAGCAGACGCCGGATCTCGCCGAAACGAACCAGTGGGCGATCTTCCTGCGCAATCACGATGAACTCACGCTCGAAATGGTCACGGACTCCGAGCGCGACTACCTGTGGAACACGTATGCGAGCGACCGGCGCGCGCGGCTGAACCTCGGCATCCGCCGCCGGCTCGCGCCGCTGATGGAGCGCGACCGCCGCCGTATCGAGCTGATCAACTCGCTGCTGCTGTCGATGCCGGGCACGCCCGTGATCTATTACGGCGACGAACTCGGCATGGGCGACAACATCCACCTCGGCGACCGCGACGGCGTGCGCACGCCGATGCAATGGTCGTCCGACAGAAACGGCGGCTTCTCGCGCGCCGACCCCGAACAGCTCGTGCTGCCGCCCGTGATGGGCGCGCTGTATGGTTTCGATGCCGTCAACGTCGAAGCGCAGAGCCGCGATCCGCATTCGCTGCTCAACTGGACGCGCCGCATGCTGTCGACGCGCCGCTCGAAGCACACGTTCGGGCGCGGCACGATCCGCTTCCTGAAGCCGAGCAACCGCAAGATCCTCGCGTATCTGCGCGAGCTGCCCGGCGAGCCGCCCATTCTGTGCGTCGCGAACCTGTCGCGCGCGCCGCAGGCCGTCGAGCTGGATCTGTCCGAATTCAACGGCGCGGTGCCGATCGAGATGACGGCGGATTCCGTGTTCCCCGCAATCGGACAACTGACCTATCTGCTGACGTTCCCGCCATACGGCTTCCTGTGGTTCCTTCTTTGCGAAGGCGGAGGCCGCCCGACATGGAGCCAGCCGCCGTCAGAACCGCTGCCCGATTTCGTGACCATCGTGATCCGCGAAGGGCAAACGGGCCCGACGCCTGAGAACGTGCGGCTGCTCGAATCGGAAGTGCTGCCGTCGTGGCTCGGACGGCGGCGCTGGTTTGCATCGAAGGATCAGAAGATGCACGCGGTGCGGCTCGCCGCGCTCACGACGATTCCCGAAGCGGGCTTTGCGTTCACCGAAATCGAAGCGGATGTCGGCAAGCACACCGAGCGTTATGTGCTGCCGATCGCGATCACGTGGGGCGCCGACACGACGACGCCGCTCTTCATGCAGCTCGCGCTCGCGCGCGTGCGGCGCGGCCGCAATGTCGGCCATCTGACGGATGCGTTCGCGCTGCCGCAATTCGCGTACGGCGTGCTGCGCAAGATGCGCGAGCGCGCCGCCGTGCCGACCGTGCAGAAGAGCACGATCCACTTCGTGCCGACCGACCGTTTCGCCGAACTCGATCTCGGCGACCAGCCCGAAATCCGCTGGCTCGCAGCCGAGCAGAGCAACAGCTCGCTCGTGATCGCCGACAAGATCGTGCTCAAGCTCGTGCGGCGTCTGCTGAAAGGCACGCATCCCGAAGCGGAGATGAGCCGCTATCTGACGCAGCTCGGCTATGCGAACACGGCGCCGCTCTACGGCGAAGTCATGCGCATCGATCCCGAGGACGTGCCGCATACGCTGTGCATCCTGCAAGGCTTCGTCGACAACCAGGGCGATGCATGGAACTGGGCGCTCGACACGCTGCGCCGTTCCGTCGACGAGCTTGCGCTCGCCGTCGAAAGCGGCGATCCGAGTCAGGCGAGCCAGGACCGCGTGAACGAGGAAGAGGCGATCAAAGGCTACGCGTCGTATATGGGCATCATCGGCAAGCGGCTGGGCGAACTGCACGTCGCGCTCGCGACGCCTTCCGACAACGCCGCGTTCGCGCCCGAGCCCGCCGACGCGGGACACGTGGAGGCATGGATCGACGGCACGCAGAAGATGCTCGCGGCGGCACTCGAACTGCTCGAGAAAAACGTCGAGCATCTGACGGAAGACGGCGCGCTGCTCGGGCGCAGCATTCTCGATCGCAAGGACATGCTGGTCGAAGCGGTCGCGAATCTCGTGAAGCCCGACGCGCATGCGCTGCGCACGCGCATTCACGGCGACTTCCATCTGGGCCAGGTGCTCGTGTCGCAAGGCGACGCGTTCCTGATCGACTTCGAAGGCGAGCCCGCGCGCGAACTCGAAGAGCGCCGCGCGAAGTCGAGCCCGTTGCGCGACGTGGCGGGCCTGTTGCGTTCGCTGTCGTATGCGAGCGCCGCCGCGCAATCGTCGACGGAATCCGCGCCGCAAATCACAGCCGACCGCAAGCGCGCCCTCTTCGACCGCTTCCGCCAGGCCGCCGCCGAAGCGTTCCTCGACGAGTATCGGGCCGCGACGCAAGCCGCGTCGCAGCCGCTCGTCGCGCCTGAGCACGAACAGGCGCTGCTCGATCTGTTTCTGATCGAGAAAGCAGCCTACGAAATCCGCTATGAAGCAGCCAACCGGCCCGCGTGGCTCAGCTTGCCGGTGCGCGGGCTCGCGGCGCTGACGAGCCGACTGCTCGGCGACACGGGCGCGCCGCCGCAATCGCCGGACGACGCCTCCACGCCTCCCGCCGCATCAGAGGGTGACTATGAGTGAGCAACACGACGTTCAGCTTGAAGCGGCCGGTCTGCATCGCGTGGACCTGGATGCGCTCGTCGATGCGCGCCATCACGATCCGTTCTCGCAGCTCGGCATGCATCACACGAGCGCCGGTCCCGTCGTGCGCGCGATGCAGCCAAACGCGGCGCACGTATCGGTGATCGCGCGCGACGACGGCAGACTGCTCGGCGAACTGGAGCAACTGCATCCGGGCGGCCTGTTCGCGGGCCCTGTCAGCGAGGCCGTGCCGTATCGCTTGCGGATCGACTGGCATGGTCCCGTTCAGGAAATCGAGGACACGTATTCGTTCGGCCCCGTGCTCGGCGACGAGCCGTTGCAGCGCGTCGCATGGGGCGATCCGTATGCAGTGCTCGAATGCCTCGGCTCGCGGCCTCATACGATGGACGGTGTGCCGGGCGTGCGCTTTGCCGTGTGGGCGCCGAATGCGCGGCGCGTGTCCGTGGTGGGCGACTTCAACGCGTGGGACGGCCGCCGGCATCCTATGCGGATGCGTCATCAGGCGGGCGTGTGGGAGCTGTTCGTGCCGCGTATCGGCGCGGGCACGCGCTACAAGTACGAGATGCTGACGCGCGACGGCCATCCGTTGCCACTGAAGGCCGATCCTTGCGCAATGCAGACGGAGAAGCCGCCCGCGACGGCTTCCGTGGTTGCGCATGTCGACGACGTCGAGCGCTTCGCGTGGACGGACGGCGACTGGATGCAGACGCGCGCCGCGAAGCAGACGGTGCAATCCGCGATCTCGGTCTATGAAGTGCATGCGGAGTCGTGGCTGCGCATCGCGGAGGAAGGGCATCGCGGGCTCGACTGGTCCGAGCTTGCGGACCGCCTGATTCCCTACGCGAAGGAAATGGGCTTCACGCACATCGAGTTCATGCCGGTCGCCGAGCATCCGTTCGGCGGATCGTGGGGTTATCAGCCGTTGTCGCAATTCGCGCCGTCGGCGCGCTTCGGCACGCCGGAGCAGTTCGCGGGCTTCGTGAATCGCGCGCACGAGGCGGGGCTCGGCGTGATACTCGACTGGGTGCCCGCGCACTTTCCGAACGATTCACACGGGCTCGTGGAATTCGACGGCACCCCGCTCTACGAGCACGCCGATCCGCGCGAGGGCTATCACCAGGACTGGAACACGATGATCTACAACCTCGGACGCAACGAGGTCAGCGCGTTCCTGATCGCATCGGCGCTTGCGTGGCTCAAGCGCTATCACGTCGACGGATTGCGCGTCGATGCCGTGGCGTCGATGCTGTATCGCGACTACTCGCGCGCGGCGGGCGAATGGGTGCCGAATATCTATGGCGGCCGCGAGAACCTCGAATCGATTGCGTTCCTGAAGCGGCTGAATCATGAAGTGCAGCATATGCCGGACGTGCATGGCGCGATCACGATTGCGGAGGAGTCGACGGCATGGCCGGGCGTGACGGCGCGCACGGAGGACGGCGGGCTTGGCTTCCAGTTCAAATGGAACATGGGATGGATGCACGACACGCTGCACTACATGCACGAAAACCCGATCCATCGCCGATGGCATCACCACAACATGACGTTCGCGATGGTGTACGCGTACTCGGAGAAGTTCGTGCTGCCGCTCTCGCATGACGAGGTCGTGCATGGCAAGGGGTCGCTGCTCGGCAAGATGCCCGGCGACCGCTGGCAGAAGTTTGCGAATCTGCGCGCGTACTTCGCGTTCATGTGGACGCATCCAGGCAAGAAGCTGATGTTCATGGGCGGCGAGTTCGGGCAGATGGCCGAGTTCGATCACGACGGCTCGCCGCATTGGCATCTGCTCGACGACGACTTGCATCACGGCGTGCAGCGGCTCGTGCGCGATCTGAACCGGCTGTATCGCGAGGAACCTGCGTTGCATCGGCTCGATTCGGAGCCTGGCGGGTTCGAGTGGATCGTCGGCGACGACACCGAGAACTCGGTGTTTGCGTGGCGGCGCGTGGATGGCGCGGGGCGCGAGCTGATCACCGTTTGCAATTTCACGCCGGTGCCGCGGCAGGGATACCGGATCGGCATGCCGCGTCCGGGACGTTGGGTCGAAGTCGTGAATACCGATGCGGGTGTTTATGGCGGATCGAATGTGGGGAATGCTGGTGTGATCTATACGGAAGAGGTGGCGGCGCATGGACGGCCGCAGTCGGCTTCGTTGATCTTGCCGCCGTTGGGGACTGTAGTACTGAGGGCGGATTGAGGTTTTTTGTTGCCCTTATCGCGGGCGTCTGCGATTTGTTCGGTTTGCCTTGCCCTTCGCGGGCATCCGCGATGCGGTTTTGCTTGCCTTGCCCTTCGCGGGCATCCGCGATGCGTTTTGTTTGCCTTGCCCTTCGCGGGCATCCGCGATGCGTTCGTTTGCTTTGCCCTTCGCGGGCATCCGCGATGCGCCTCGCGGCGCGGGCGTTGCCCCTGTGCGGGGCGGCACTCACTTTCTTTGCCGCCGCAAAGAAAGTAAGCAAAGAAAGCGGGCTCACACCGCCAGTGCTTGACGTTTACCCACGGGCTCTCAACGGCCCCATCTTTCATACGACAGTGTGCTCGCTGATGTTCGTTGCCAACGCTCCGGCTAAACGCCTCACCCGCTTCACGCACGCGTGGCACGGCCAAGGGTATCGCTGTTCCGGCGCCGCATGTCGGTAGTGAATGAGGTTGCTGTGCCGTGCAGGGCAACGCTCGCACTTGAGCCGCATCGCGTAGCGAGGGTTTCCAATGTGGTGCGAGTGCCTACACACAGTTTGCCGCAAAGGGGCCGGGGATATTCGAAGTCGCGGGCCGTAATTGGGGTGCAGATGCAGGTGAGGCGCTTGATAGTGCGTTGGCAACGCACATGGACCAGTACGTTGCCGAGCGAAATACGGGGACGTTGAGGGCCCGTGGGTAGAGGTCAAGCACTGGCGGTGTGAGCGGCTTTCTTTTGCCTACTTTTCTTTGCCGCTGCAAAGAAAAGTAGGTGCCGCCCCGCACAGGGGCAACGCCTGCGCCGCGAGGCGCATCGCGGATGCCCGCGATAAGGGCAAGCCAACGCGTCGCAGACAAAGTGAAATACGCAACAGCGTCGCAGACAAAAAAGGAAAACCATGTCCCATGTACTACCAGACCGACTGTTGCCGGGCAACCCATACCCACTGGGTTCGAGCTGGGACGGCTTGGGCGTGAACTTCGCGGTCTTCTCCGCGAACGCGCAACGAATCGAGCTGTGCCTGTTCGAGCCGACAGGCAGAAAGGAACTCAAACGCTACGCACTGCCCGAATGCACCGACGAGATATGGCACGGCTATCTGCCCCACGCGCACCCGGGCACCGTCTACGCGTTCCGGGCCCACGGCCCCTATCAGCCGCAACACGGCCATCGCTTCAATCCGCACAAGCTGCTGCTCGACCCTTACGCGAGAAAGCTCATCGGCCAGTTCAGATGGTCGGATGCGCTCTTCAGCTATCGCGTCCATTCGAACAGAATGGACCTGTCGATCGACCGGCGAGACTCGGCGCCCGCCATGCCGAAGTGCGTCGTCGTCGACGAAGCATTCGACTGGTCACACGACAAGCGCCCCAACGTGCCGTGGAACGAAACCGTCATCTACGAAACGCACGTGCGCGGCGCGTCGATGCTGCGCAAGGACCTGCGCGCGCCCGAGCGCGGCACGTTCGCCGCGCTCGCGTCGCCGGAATTCATCGAGCACCTGCTCAGGCTCGGCGTCACCGCTGTCGAACTGCTGCCCGTCCACGCGTTTCTCAACGACCGCTTTCTCGTCGAGCGCGGATTGCGCAATTACTGGGGCTACAACACGGCCGCGTTCTTCGCGCCGGAGCCGTCGTATCTGTCCGCGCACCGGCTCGACGAAATGCGCATCGCCGTCCGTCAACTGCACGCGGCGGGAATCGAGGTGATACTCGACGTCGTCTACAACCACACGTGCGAAGGCAATGAAATGGGCCCCACCGTGTCGTGGCGCGGACTCGACAACGCCAGCTACTATCGCCTCATTCCCGGCGACGAACGGCATCACATCAACGACACGGGCTGCGGCAACACGCTCAACCTGCCCCACCCGCGCGTGCTGCAAATGGTGATGGACTCGCTGCGCTACTGGTCGACGGCCTTCAATATCGACGGCTTTCGTTTCGATCTCGGCGTCACGCTCGGACGCGAGCATTCGGGCTTCGATCCCGGCTCGGGCTTCTTCGACGCCATGCGTCAGGACCCCATCCTGTCGCAGCGCAAGCTGATTTCCGAGCCGTGGGACATCGGCCCCGGTGGCTACCAGCTCGGCAATCATCCGCCCGGCTTCGCCGAATGGAACGACCGTTTCCGCGATTCCGTGCGCCGTTTCTGGCGCGGCGACGCCGGCATGCGGCCGGATCTCGCCGCGCGCCTGACGGGATCGGCGGATCTCTTCAACCGGCGCTTCCGCAAGCCGACGGCGTCGATCAATTTCGTCGCGTCGCACGACGGCTACACGCTCGCCGATCTCGTCTCGTACACGCAAAAGCACAACGAGATGAACGGCGAAAACAACAACGACGGCCACAACGAAAACTGCAGTTCGAACTGGGGCATCGAAGGCCCGACCGACGATCCCGCCATCGCCGAAACGCGCGAACGCGTCGCGCGCTCGCTGATCGCGACGCTCTTCATCGCGCTCGGCACGCCGATGATGCTCGCCGGCGACGAAATGGGCCGCACGCAGCGCGGCAACAACAACGCGTACTGCCAGGACAACGACATTTCGTGGATGGACTGGGAACGCGCCGCGCTTCCGCACGGTCGCAAAATGACCGCGTTCTTCGCGCGCATGATCGCGTTGCGCAAACAGCACCCGCTGTTGCGCGAAAACCGCTTCCTGTTCGGCGACCGCGAGGTGCTGCCCGGACTTTACGACGTCGGCTGGTTCGACGAACACGGCGAGGCGCTCACGATCGAAGCATGGCAGGACCCCGAAGGCCGCGCGTTCACGCTGCGGCGCGCGGGGCCGGGCCTGAACGAAGAAACGGAAGTATTGTTGATGATGTTGAACGCGTCGGCAGCGGCCGTGCGCTTCACGCCGCCTCCGCCGCACCTGGAATGGCACGTGCTCATCGATACGTCTGACCCGCAAGCGCCGCCTGCTCCCCTCGCGGCGCCCGATCTGGAAGTCGCGGCGCACAGCATGGTCGTGCTCGCGGCGCAGCCCACGGGCGACGCGGACTGGCAGGCGAGCTGGCGCGCGGGTGCGCAGTACGGCCCGCGTCTGTTGACGGCGCTGCCGCCCGACCCCGGCACGTCGATGCCGGACCCGGAGCCGTCCGAATGAACGCACGAATGAACGCGCGATTGAGCACGCAAATGAGCGTGCAAATGAGCGCGCGAACGAACGCACGAATGAACACGCGAACGTGCCCGTCAATGAGCACACGAATGAGCACATCGATGAGCACGCCGATGAATGGTGACAATCATGCATGAACGTCCGATCGACCCTCACGCGCATCATCACGCGCACTGCCTGCCGTTCGGCGCGCAGCTGCTCGGCGCGGCGAGCGCGAAGCCGCGCACGCGCTTCAGGCTGTGGGCGCCGTCGTGCGCGAAGATGCAGGTGATGATCGAAAGCGGCCCCGCGAAGGGCCTGCTCGACATGAGCGCGACCGGCAACGGCTGGTTCGAAACGGAAGCCGAATGCGGCGCGGGCACGTTGTATCGCTACAAGCTCGACGGCGCGCTGATGGTGCCCGACCCCGCGTCGCGCTTCCAGCCGCAGGACGTGCACGGCCCGAGCGAAGTGATCGACCCGCGCGCCTACCACTGGCAGCACACGCACTGGAGCGGGCGCCCGTGGGAAGAAACGGTGCTGTACGAGCTGCACGTCGGCGCGCTGGGCGGCTACGCGGGCGTGATGAAGCGCCTGCCCGAGATTGCCGCGCTCGGCGTCACCGCGATCGAGCTGATGCCGCTCAACGATTTTCCGGGCCAGCGCAACTGGGGCTACGATGGCGTGCTGCCGTATGCGCCCGACTCCGCGTATGGCCGTCCCGACGACCTGAAAGCGCTGATCGACGCCGCGCACGGACACGGCCTCGCGGTGTTCCTCGACGTGGTCTACAACCACTTCGGCCCGGACGGCAATTATCTGCAGCAGTATGCGAAGCCCTTCTTCCGCGAAGGCACGCATACGCCGTGGGGCCCCGCGATCGACTTCGAGCGCAGCGAAGTGAGCGAGTTCTTCAGCGACAACGCGCTCTACTGGCTCAACGAATATCGGATCGACGGCCTGCGCCTCGACGCCGTGCATGCGATCGACAACGACGCGTGGCTGCGCGGTTTCGCCGATCACGTGCGCGCGCATATACAGCACGGACGTCACGTGCATCTCGTGCTCGAAAACGAGCACAATACGGCGAACCTGCTCGACACGCACTTCACCGCGCAATGGAACGACGACGCGCACAACACGCTGCACGTGCTGCTGACGGGCGAGCATGAAGGCTATTACGCCGCATACGCCGATCAGCCGATCCACAAGCTCGCGCGGATACTCGGCAGCGGCTTCGGCTATCAGGGCGATCCTTCGCCGATTCATCACGGCAAGCCGCGCGGGCAGCCGAGCGGCCATCTGCCGCCCACGTCGTTCGTGATGTTCCTGCAGAACCACGATCAGATCGGCAATCGCGCGATGGGCGAGCGTCTGCGCGCGCTGTGCGCCGACGACGCGCTGCTCGCCGCGACGGGCCTGTTGCTGCTGTCGCCGCAAATTCCGCTGCTGTTCATGGATGAAGAGCACGGCTCGAAGCAGCCGTTCCTGTTCTTCACCGACTACACCGGCGATCTTGCGAAGGCGGTGCGCGAAGGGCGCCGCAAGGAATTCGCGCGCTTTTCCGCGTTCGCCGACGAAAAGCGCCGCGCGCAGATTCCCGATCCGAACGATCCGCAGACGTTCGCGAAGTCGTCGCCGCCCGCCGCGCGCCGCAGCGACACGTCCAACGACAAGGAAGCGTTCGAATGGATGCACTTCTACAAGTCGGCGCTGGCCGTGCGCGCGAAGCTGATCGCGCCGCGCCTGCAACGCGCGAAGCCGCTCGGCGCGGCCGTGCTGAAGGCAGACGACGGACAGGATGCGAACGCGCTCGTCGCGCGCTGGAAGCTCGATGACGGCGAGACGCTGTCCGTCGCGCTGAATCTCGGCGAGAAAGCGGTGCGGCTCGAAACACAGCCCGAGGGCATGGTGATCTTCGAGACGCCGCCGCGCGCGCGCGATCGCGTCGATGCGGGCGAGCTGCAGTCGAATGCGTTCGTCGCGTGGCTGACGGGCGACGTCTGCGAGTACGCGGTCGGTCACGACGCGCGCCAGAACGCCGACGCCGATTACGCGGCATCGGACCAGAGTAAGGCGCCAAGGCGTCAGCTCTGATCGGCCGCTTTGTATGGGACCGGAGTACGTGCTCTGCATGGGGCTGGAGTAAGTGCTGAAGCACTAACTTCGGTCGGCAGCTAAAGCACCAGCTCTGGTCGACCGCTTTGCATGGGACCGGAGTACGTGCTCTGCATGGGGCTGGAGTAAGTGCTGAAGCACTAACTCCAGCCGACAGCTAAAGCGCCAACTCTGGTCGACACAGGAGTGACACGTTTGGCCACTACACGACGTCCCGGCATGCCCGTCGATAGCCTCGCCGCGCGCGCAGGCTTCGAAGTCGAATGGGAAGACGCACATCGCAGGAAGCAGCGCGTGCCCGACAGCACGCTCGCCGCGCTGCTCGAGCGGATGGGCCTGCCGTGCGCAACCGCTACGCAGGTCCGCCAGAGCACGGCCGCGCTCGAAGCCGAACTGTCCGGCCGCAAGCTGCCGCCGCTGATGACGGTCGAATGCGGACGCGGGATCGCGTTGCCCGCCGCCGCGATCAAGTCGGGCAGCCACTACCGGATCGAACTGGAAAGCGGCTCGCTGATCGACGGCCGCTTCACGGCGCCCAGGGGCGAAGCAGCGCTGCTCTCGCCGATCGACGAGCCTGGCTATCACACGCTCGTGCTCAACGATCACCGGATGACGCTCGCCGTCGCGCCTCCGCGCTGCTACACCGTCGCCGATGCGTGGCACGCGATGCACGGCGACGACGACGCCAGCCCCCCGCCGCTGTGGGGCATCGCCGCGCAGATCTACGGCTTGCGCCGGATCGGCGACGGCGGCATCGGCGACTACACGGCGCTCGCGACGCTGGCGATCGAAAGCGCGAAACGCGGCGCGCATGCGCTCGCGATCAGCCCGACACACGCGATGTTCAGCGCGCTGCCGCAAAGCTTCAGTCCGTATTCGCCGTCGTCGCGTCTGTGGCTGAACGTCACGCATATCGATCCCGCCGCCGTGTTCGGCGCGCAGGCCGCGCAAGCCGCGCTCGATGCAGCGGGCGCCGCCGACGCCTGGACGCAACTCGAACCGCTGCCGCTGATCGACTGGAAGACGGCGATCCCATTGAAGCTCAAGGTGCTGCGCGTGCTGTTCGAGCGCTTCTGCGCAAACGACCGCGCGCAGGACCTGCCGCGCGCGCTCGAATTTCACGGCTTCTGCGAGCGCGGCGGCCGCGCGCTCGAAGACCACGCGCGCTTCGAAGCGTTGCATGCGTTCCAGTTGCAGCACGGGGGCGAAGGTTACTGGCGCAAATGGGCCGAGCCGCTGCAAGACCCGCGCAGCCCCGAAGTCGAGGCGTTTGCGAACGAGCATCGGCATGAAGTCGAGTTCCACCTGTTCCTGCAATGGCTCGCCGCCAAGGGCCTGTCGCACGCGCAACACGCGGCGCGCGACGCGGGCATGTCCGTCGGACTGATCGCGGATCTCGCCGTCGGCTGCGACAGCGCCGGCTCTCACGCATGGTCGTATCGCGACGACATGCTGCAAGGCGTGTCCGTCGGCGCGCCGCCCGATCTGTTCAACCAGGCGGGCCAGGCATGGGGACTCACGACCTTCTCGCCGCGCGCGATGCGCAACCAGGGCTTCTCGGCGTTCATCGACATGCTGCGCACCGCATTCGCGCACGCGGGCGGCATCCGCATCGATCACATCCTCGGCTTGCGGCGGCTGTGGCTCGTGCCCGAAGGCGAGTCCGCGAAGAACGGCGCGTATCTGCGCTATCCGCTCGACGACATGCTGCGGCTGATCGCGCTCGAATCGTGGCGGCATCGCGCGATCGTGATCGGCGAGGACCTGGGCACCGTGCCGCCCGGCTTGCGCGAGCGGCTGACGGAGCACGGGCTTGCGGGCATTCGCGTGCTGTGGTTCGAGCGCACGAAGGACGGCAGCGGCTTCAAGCCGCCCTCCGAGTGGGACCGCGACGCCGTCGCGACGACCACCACGCACGATCTGCCGACCGTCACCGGCTGGTGGCGCGGCGAAGATATCGTGTGGCGCCATCGCGTCGGGCAGACGGCTCCGCGCGCCGATGGCCGCGACCCCGTCGCGCTCGCGCAGGCCGAACGCGCCGTCGACCGCGCCGCGTTGTGGCAGGCGTTCCAGCAGGCGGGCATCGCCCCGCGCAAAGTCGCTGCGCCCCCGCCCGACGATGCGCCCATCGACGAAGCGCTCGCGTTCGTCGCCGTCACGCCGTCGCCGCTCGTCACGTATCCGCTCGAAGACCTGCTCGGTCTCGCGGATCAGCCGAATCTGCCCGGCTCGATCGACGAGCATCCGAACTGGCGCCGCCGCGTGATGCAGCCCGTCGAAGCGCTCTTTGCCGATGAAACGTTTTGCGACCGCCTGCTCGCGATCGAGCGGGCACGCACCGATCCAACCTCTGCATCTTCGTTGTCCGATACGCCATGACTGTCCCGCGCGCCACGCTCCGACTCCAGTTCCATCGCGGCTTCACATTCGACGATGCGCTCGCGCACGTCGACTACTTCGCCACGCTCGGCGTGAGCCACCTGTACGCATCGCCCGTCACGACGGCGACGCCCGGCTCGATGCACGGCTACGACACCGTCGACTACAGCCAGGTCAGCGCCGAATGCGGCGGCGAAAACAGCCTGCGGCGTCTCGCCGACAAGCTGCACGAACGCGGCATGGGCCTGATCGTCGACATCGTGCCGAATCACATGGGCGTGAGTCCGCACAACGCGTGGTGGCAGGACATTCTCGAATGGGGCCGGCACAGCGCGTATGCGCGCTACTTCGACGTCGACTGGCATTCGCCCGATCCCGCGCTGCGCGGCAAGGTGCTGATGCCCGTGCTCGGCGCGCCCTACGGCGAAGAGCTGACGGCGGGGCGCATCGGGTTGCGCTTCGATGCCGCTAGCGGCCGCTTCGATATCGGCTATGGCGAGCACGCGTGCCCCGTGTGTCCCGTCGATTACGCGGCGATCTTGCAGTCGGCGGATCGTGCCGATTTGAGCGCGCTCGCCGAGCGCTTCGCTCCCGTGACGACGCAGCCCGCCGATCAGCCTCGCGCCATCGAAGGCCGCGAAGCGCTCGTCGAGTTCGTGCGGCAGAACGGCGCGTCGGCGATCGAGTTCGTGCTCGAAACTTACTCGCCGCACGAGCCCGTTACGCGTGACCGGCTGCACCGGCTGATCGAGCGGCAGCATTTCCGGCTCGCATGGTGGCGCACGGCATCGGACGAAGTGAACTGGCGGCGCTTCTTCGATATCAGCTCGCTCGCGGCCGTGCGCGTCGAGCGCCCCGAAGTGTTCGACGCCGTGCACGCGCTGATCTTCCGGCTGTATGCGGAAGGTGTGATCGACGGCGTGCGCGTCGATCACGTCGACGGGCTCGCGGAGCCGCGCGAATACACGCAGCGTCTGCGTCAACGGCTCTCGGAGCTGCGCGAGGGCACGACGCCGTATATCGTCGTCGAAAAGATTCTCGGACGCGGCGAGACGCTGCGCGACGACTGGCCCGTCGACGGCACGACGGGCTATGACTTCATGAACGACGTCGGCGCGCTGCTGCACGATCCGGCGGGCGCCGCACCGCTCGCGAACGCGTGGGCCGAACTGAGCGACGGCCCCGCGAACTTCGCCGACGAAGCGCTGCCTGCGCGCCGCCAGATACTCGCGGAAAACCTGCCCGCCGAACTGGATCGCGTGGCGCGCGCGCTGCATCGGATTGCGCGCGACAACCTTCCGACGCGCGACTTCACGTACACCGCGATTCGCCGCGTGACGAACGAACTCGCGGCGCACTTCCCCGTGTATCGCATCTATCCGCAAAACGGCCTGCGCAGCAGCGCCGACAACGCGTACTTCGATATCGCGCTCGACGCCGCGAAGCAAACGCTGTCGCGCGCCGATCATGACGTGCTGGCGCAGGTCGATGCGTGGCTCGGCAGCGGCACGGACGAGAGCGGCAATGGGCGCCCGGCTTCGCTGCAACAGTCGCAGGCTTCGCAGTCTTCGCAGTCGCAGCAGGCTTCGCAGTCGCGGCAGTCCTCGCAGTCGCAGCAGGCTTCGCAGTCGCGGCAAGCGCAGCAATCCTTGCAAGCGCAGCAGGGCAATTCTGGTGCGTTCAATCACACGGCGTCGGCGCGCCGCACGGTGCAGACGCTGTTCTCGCAACTGACGGCGCCCGTCGCCGCGAAGGCGATCGAAGATACTGCCTGCTATCGCTATGGGCGTCTGCTGTCGCGCTGCGAAGTGGGCGGCGATCCGGGCGAGTTCGCGCTGTCGGTCGAGCAGTTTCATGCGGACAATCAGGAGCGCGCGCGGCGCTTTCCTCACGCGATGCTCGCGACGGCCACGCACGATCACAAGCGCGGTGAGGACATGCGCGCGCGGCTCGCGGTGGTGAGCGAAATCGCCGACGAGTGGATCGCGACGCTGCGCGCGTGGACGACGCTGAACACGCCGCATCGTCGCGCGCTCAACGGCAATGACGACGACTGGGCGCCCGGTCCCGCCGCCGAGGCGATGCTGTATCAGACGCTGGTCGGCTGCTGGCCGCCGGGTCTCTCACCCGACGACGACGCGGGCATCAAGGCGCTCGCCGAACGCGTCGCGCAATGGCAACTGAAGGCGCTGCGCGAAGCGAAATTGCGCACGACATGGCTCGCGCCCGATGAAGCGTTCGAGAACGGCTGCCGCGAATTCTTGTTCGACATCCTCGCGCCGCAGCGCCGCGATGGCTTCCTCCGCGAGCTATGCGCGTTCGTTGCGCGTATCGGGCGCGCGGGTGTCGTGAACAGCTTGCAGCAGACGGTGCTGCGTCTCGCGTCGCCGGGCGTGCCCGATCTGTATCAGGGCACGGAGCTATGGGACTTCAGTCTCGTCGATCCCGACAACCGCCGGCCCGTCGATTTCGCGCAGCGGCGAGCGATGCTCGCGGAAGCGCCGCCTTCCGCGTATCTCGCGGACTGGCGCGATGGCCGCGTGAAGCTCGCCGTCATCCAGCGGATGCTCGCGTTGCGCATGCAGATACCGGAGCTGCTCAGCAAGGGCACCTATTTGCCGCTGACGGTGCAAGGCCGGCATGCGGACCGCGTGATCGCATTCGCTCGGCGTCACGGTAACTGCTGGGCGGTGGTGATCGCGACGCGTCTGTCGACGGCGCTGCTCGACGCCGACAACGACGTGCCGCTCGTCGATCCGATCGACTGGGAGGACACGGCCGCGCAGATGCCCGAAGAACTCTTTGCGCGCGCGCTGTTCGACTGGGTGAGCCCCGCCGCGCCGAAGGTGGAGGACACGGGGCTGCTCTATCTGCGCAATGCGCTGACCGCGATGCCTGTTGCCGTGCTCGTTGAGGACGGGGTGCCGCGGGTGTGATGCTCAGCCACCTTCATCATCAAACGCCTTCGGATAAACGCGCACCAGCACGATCCGCGGGCCCTTCATCCTCTTCACGACCACATCGAAGCGGTCGAATTCGATGCGCTGTCCTTCTTCCGGCAGATCGCCGAGCGCATTGATCACGAGGCCGCCGACGGATTCCGCGCGGCCTTCGTCGATATCGATACCCAACGCACGCTCCAGCGACACCACGGGCAAGCTGCCCTTGCCCATCAGCGTGCCGTCGTCCATGCGAGTCCAGTCGGCGTCGCCTTGCCGGAACTCGTCGTGAATCTGGCCGACCAGCGCGCCCAGCAGATTGTCGAGCGTGAGAAAGCCGATCGGCTTCGCGTTCTTCTGCCCGACGAGCGCAAGATGCGGCGCGCCCTTGCGAAAGCGCCGGAACAGTTCGAGCGCGGGCATGTTGGGCTTCACGTACTGCACGGGGCGCACGTAGTGCGACAGGTCGTCGAGCGTGCTGCCCGCGTGACGCGCGAGCAACAGGTCCTTCAGATGTATCGTGCCCGCGACGCGCTCACCCGTTGCATCTTCGAGCAACGGATAGCGGCTGAAACGATGGCGCGCGACGGTCTGCATGTTCTCGCGCCACGGCAGATCGCGCCGCAGGCTCACGAGTTCATGCGCGGGCCGCATCAGGTCGGACACCGTCATCCGCGAGAAGTCGAGCGAATGCGCGATCGTGTTCCATTCGTCCTGCGAATAGGCGTCCTTCGGCGCATCGAGTCCGTTCGCGACGCTCGCGTGGCGGCCGCGCAGGATCAGCTTCAGTTCTTCCGTCGAATAGTGCGTGTCGCCGCCGTGATCGGACGACAGTCCCGCGACGCGCAGCACGGTATTCGCGCTCGTGTTCAGCAGCCAGATCGCGGGATACATCGCCCAGTAGAAACCGTACAGCGGTATCGCGACCCACAGCGCAATCTGCTCGGACTGACGGATCGCGAGCGACTTGGGCGCCAGCTCGCCGACGACGATGTGCAGAAACGAAATGCACGAGAACGCGAAGAACAGCGAGATGCCGTGTATCAGCTGCTCGGACTCGATGCCGAGCAAGTGGAATAGCGGGTTGAGCAGTTCCGCGAAGGCAGGCTCGCCGATCCAGCCGAGTCCCAGCGACGCAAGCGTGATGCCCAGCTGGCACGCCGACAGATACGCATCCAGCCGCCCATGCACTTTCGCGAGCAGCTTGCCGCGCAAGCCATGCTTTTCCGCGAGCGTCTGGACGCGCGTCTGCCGCAGCTTCACGAGACCGAATTCGGCGGCGACAAAGAAACCGTTGAGGGCAACGAGCAACAACGCGCCAATGAGCGCGATGACCTGGATCAAAGCGGACAACTCCGGCAACAAAAGCCGTCAGTATAGAGCGCGAAAGGCGTGTGAAAGTGCGTGCCGCGCATCGATTGGCCATCCGGCCAGGTCATCGGCGCATCGCGTGCACCGTCATGCGCGCGCGAGCGGAACGCGCAGCCTGAGCGTCGACGGCTGGCCGTCGACCCATTCGCCCTGCTCGAATGCGCCGTCGTGCGCTTCCGCAACGCGCTTGCACAAGCCAAGCACCCACGAGATGCGGCCGGCTTCGCGCGGATGCGTCGCCTGCTCGCGCGCGAACTTTTCGAGCACGTGCGGCAGCCCGGCATCCGTCAACGCGGCGCGCGCGTGCGGCCAGGTGACGGTGGCCTCGAACGTCGACGCATCGACGCGCGCAGCGAGCGCGACCGTCGCGCCGCTCGCGCTCGCTTCGACGGCGAACGTGACGAGCAGCCACAGCGCGGCAGCGAGCCGCTCGCGATCGCCATCCAGTTGCTGCGCATCGATCGACGCATCGAGTTCAAGCGCGACGTCGCGCTGCGCAGCGAGCGCGTCGCGCGCGTCGCCGATCGTCTCGTCCATCAGCGGCCGCAACGCGAACGTCGCGCGGTTCAACGTGAGCGTGCGCGTTTCGGCGCGCGTCGTATCGACGATCGATTCGAGCAGCTTCACCTGCTGATCGACGCCGTTGCGGATCCCTTCGAGCGCGCGTTGCGCAGTGGCGTCGCTCGTGTCGATCTTGCGGTCGAGCACATACGCCCAGCTATGAATCGCGTTCAACGGGCTGCGCAGATCGTGAGAGACGAGAGAGAGCACATGATCGCGCATGAAGAGCGCCGTTTCGGCGCAGCGTCGCGCGGTGCGATCGGCGGTGGCATGCATCCCCTGGTTGCTGCCGGAAGAAGACGGTGTAGACGTGGTCACGATCGACATCCTCGTTGGCGGTTCATCATCGGTTGCAGTCTGGTCATTATAGGCTCAGGCCGTTCGGACGATCCTCGCGACAGCACGCCGACACGCCTACAATAACGGTTTCGAACGATTATCAAAGGAGCATCGCATGACCACTGTCACCACGGCCTCGGGCCTCAAGTACGAAGACCTGAAAGAAGGTACGGGCGCCGAAGCGAAGGCTGGCCAGACCGTCAGCGTGCACTACACCGGCTGGCTCACGGACGGCCAGAAGTTCGATTCGAGCAAGGACCGCAATGACCCGTTCGCGTTCGTGCTGGGCGGCGGCATGGTCATCAAGGGCTGGGACGAAGGCGTGCAGGGCATGAAGGTCGGCGGCGTGCGCAAGCTGACCATCCCGCCGCAACTCGGTTACGGCGTGCGCGGCGCCGGCGGCGTGATTCCGCCGAATGCGACGCTCGTGTTCGAAGTCGAATTGCTCGACATCTGAGCGTTTCTGCGCTTTTGAATTTTTTGTTTTTGACGTCCTGAGATGAGCCACGCCGTCAACGACGCGCCCAGCGTTTCCCTGCGCCGTTACGGCGCGGTGGAAGCGTCGGACGTGCACAACTTTCATCAGATCGTGCTCGGTCTCGACGGCTCGATGGTGATGGCCGTCGACGGCGTCGCGCGCGAGATCGACAGCACGTCCGCGTGGCTCATTCCGGCAGGCTCGCGGCACGATTACGCGGGCGTCGGCGAGAACCGGCAACTCGTGCTCGATCTGCCCGCATCGTCGGTTGCGGTGCCGCAGCGTCTCTTCGACAAGGCGCGCGCCGTGGCGATCGACGCATCGCTCACGCAACTGGTTTCGCACATCGCGGGCCGCGCGACGGGCCATATCGACGGCGATGCCGCGTGGCGGCGCTTCAACTGGGACGCAGCGGCGCGTCTGTGCGCGGCGATCGTCGAAGAGACGGGCATGGCGGATGCTGCGCCCGGCGCGGGGCTCGACTTCGCGCGCATCGACGGCTGGCTGCGCGCGCATCTATCGGAACCGCTGCGTATCGCCGATCTCGCCACGCATTGCGGCTTCGGCATGCGGCGTTTTCATCAGCTCTTCATCGAGGCCTTCGGCGAAACGCCACATCGCTATTTGCAGCGTCTGAGGCTGGATACGTCGGTCACGTTGCTCGCCGATCCGCGCCGTTCGCTGACGGACGTCGCGCTCGAAGTGGGCTTCGGCGACCAGAGCGCGTACACGCACGCGTTCACGCGGCGCTATGGGATGGCGCCCGGCCAGTGGCGGGCGCTGTTGCACTGACTTCCCTCGACGGCGATGGCACGAACCGGACGCGTGCGCGCGCCCGGCTCTCTTCACATGATCAGCCGGTCAGGCCGCGCGCCAGATCGTCGCGGATATCGTCGGCATTCTCCAGACCCACGGCGAGGCGGATCAGCCCTTCCGTGATGCCCGCTGCCGCGCGCGCCTCGGGCGTGATGCGGCCGTGCGTCGTGGTGGCGGGATGCGTGATCGTCGTGCGCGTATCGCCGAGGTTGCCCGTGATCGAGCAGATCTTCGTGCTGTCGATCACGCGCCATGCGTTCTCGCGCATCTGCTCGGGCGTGCCGCCCTTCACTTCGAACGAGACGATCGCGCCGCCCGCCTTCTGCTGACGCTTCGCGATCTCGTACTGCGGATGCGATTCGAGGCCCGGATAGAACACGCGGCTCACGGCGGGATGCGTGTCGAGCCAGCGCGCGATTTCGAGCGCATTCGCCGACTGGCGCTCGACGCGCAGCGACAGCGTTTCCATGCCCTTCAGCAGCACCCACGCGTTGAACGCCGACAGCGTCGGGCCGGCGCTGCGCACGAACGGAAACACCTTTTCCATGATGAACTGCTTCGAGCCGATCAGCGCGCCGCCAAGCACGCGGCCTTGGCCGTCGAGGAACTTGGTCGCCGAGTGCATCACGACGTCGGCGCCGAGCTTCAGCGGCTGTTGCAGCGCGGGGCTGCAAAAACAGTTGTCGACGACGAACAGCGCATTCGCGGACTTCGCGATCTTGCTGATCGCTTCGATGTCGGCGATTTCGGTCAGCGGATTCGACGGCGTTTCGAGGAAGAACATCTTCGTCTCGGGACGCACGGCGTTTTTCCATGCATCGAGATCGGTCGGATCGACGAACGTCGTCGTGATGCCGAACTTGCTGAAGATCTGCGAGAACATGCCGAGCGTCGAGCCGAACAGGCTCTGCGAGCTGACGAGATGATCGCCCGCCTGCATCGCCGACATCACCACCGACATGATCGCCGCCATCCCCGACGCCGTCGCCATGCACGCCTCGCCGCCTTCGAGCGCCGCAAGACGATCCTGGAACATCGTGACCGTCGGGTTCGTGAAGCGCGAGTATGTGTAATAGTCTTCGGATTTCCTGAAGCGCTCGGCGGCTTCCGCGGCGCTCGCAAAGACAAAGCTCGACGTCAGAAAGATTGCCTCGGAATGTTCGCCGAAATCGCTGCGCAACGTGCCCGAGCGGACTGCGAGAGTGTCGAAGTTGAGGGTGTCGTCCATGTTCGTTCTGTTCCGCTTTTTCCAGGCCTCATGCGCTTATCCAGGTTCCGCCAGGTTCACGCATGCGAGAGCAACAAAAAAGCCCGCTTTGCGTCGGCATAAGCGGGCTTCGTGTGCGGGGAGCTGTGAGCGTCGATGGCTGTGCTGCTGACCCCACCGTTCGCTTTAGCTGTTTTGGGTTTCCCCGCGTCCGCAAGCTGAGATCAAATCGACGCAAGCCCCGATAGTAACACTGCATGCGCCTTTCCGGACCGAAACACGGCGCGCGAGATTCGATCACACCGATCCCGCGCGCGCGGCGATTTACTCCACCGACAGTTGCAGATGCAATTGCGAACGCGCGGTGCCGCCTTCGAGCGCTTCGCTCGCCGCGTCGCGGTCCGATTGCGCGGACGGCGCGAGGCGCGCGGATTCGACGCGATCGAGATATTCCGTCGTCACGTCGCCGGTGATGTAGTTGCCGTCGAAGCACGACGCCTCGAATTCCTTCAGCGCCGGGTTGATGTCGCGCACCGCGCTCTTCAACGCGTCGACGTCCTGATAGACGAGGAAATCGGCGCCGATCAGGCGCGCCACGTCTTCATCCGAGCGGCCGTGCGCGACGAGTTCGCTGCGCGTCGGCATGTCGATGCCGTAGACGTTCGGATACTTCACGGGCGGCGCCGCCGACGCGAAGATCACCTTGTTCGCGCCCGCATCGCGCGCCATCTGCACGATCTCGTGCGAGGTGGTGCCGCGCACGATCGAATCGTCGACGATCAGCACGTTCTTGCCCTTGAACTCGATGCCCATCGCGTTCAGCTTCTGGCGCACCGATTTCTTGCGGACCGCCTGGCCCGGCATGATGAAGGTACGGCCCACATAGCGGTTCTTGAAGAAGCCTTCGCGGTATTCGACGCCCAGCTTCGCCGCGACCTGCATCGCCGCCGGCCGCGACGAGTCGGGAATCGGCATCACGACGTCGATCTTCACGTCCTTCGGCAGTTCGCGCAGGATCTTCTCGGCCAGATAGTCGCCCATGCGCAGACGCGCATTGTAGACAGGCACACCGTCGAGCACCGAGTCCGGACGCGCGAGATACACGAGTTCGAAGATGCAGGGGTTCAGGCTCGGATTCGTCGCGCATTGCTGCGCGTGGAAGTTGCCTTCGAAGTCGATGAAAATCGCTTCACCCGGCGCGACGTCGCGGACGAATTCGAAGCCGATGCCTTCGATCGCCACCGATTCCGACGCCAGCATCCACTCCGTGCCCGACGCCGTTTCCAGCTTGCCGATGCACAGCGGGCGGATGCCGAACGGGTCGCGGAAGCCGAGCAGACCGTAGCCCGAAATCAGCGACACGATCGCGTACGAGCCGCGCACGCGACGGTGCACGCCCGACACGGCCTTGAACAGCGCCGCCGGATCGAGTTGCAGACCCGAGCTCGCCGTTTGCAGCTCGTGCGCGAACACGTTGAGCAGTACTTCCGTGTCGGAGTTCGTATTGACGTGGCGGCGATCGACGCGGTACATCTCGTCTTTCAGCTGCGGCCAGTTCGTGAGGTTGCCGTTGTGCGCGAGGATGATGCCGAACGGCGCATTCACGTAGAACGGCTGGGCTTCTTCTTCGCTCGATGCGGAACCCGCCGTCGGGTAGCGCACCTGGCCGATGCCGCTCGTGCCGGGCAGGCTGCGCATGTTGCGCGTGCGGAACACGTCGCGCACCATGCCGTTGGCCTTGTGCATGTGGAAAGTGCTGCCATTCGCCGTAGCGATGCCGGCTGCGTCCTGACCGCGGTGCTGCAGGAGCAGCAGGCTGTCATAGATCAGCTGGTTGACGGGAGACTGGGAAACTACGCCTACGATGCCGCACATGGCATGTCCTTCAAAGGGTACGAAATTCGATCAGTGGCGGTGCCGGGGAGGCAGCCGCGCGCGCCGTGGTTCTGACTGCCTCCCCCATCGGCCCGCCTTGTCTGCCGCTTTCGTCCCTTGCGTGCAACGGTTCGTTACACGTGGACGTAGGCGGCGAGCGTCTCGGGAAGCAGAGGCTTCAACTCTCGAACGCCCTGCTCGGCGAAGGACCGCAGCAGCGCGTTGCGCCAGAATTCCTGTCTGGGCAATTCGGTCAAGCCAGCCAGGGCGACCAGAATCAGCACCAGTATGACCCCGCGTACGAGGCCGAACATCAGTCCAAGCGAGCGGTCAATTCCGCCCAGGCCGGAAACCTGCACCAGCCGGCTCAGCAGCGCATTCGCCACGCTCGCCACCAGTATCACGCCGATGACGATGGCCGCGAACGCGATCAGCCATTGCGTCAACGCGCCGCCCGGCCAGTTCGCCGGCACGAACGGCACCAGCAGGCCGACGAAGCGCGCCGCCACCAGAAACGCGACGACCCAGCCGATCAGCCCGAACACCTCGGACAGAAAGCCGCGCCACGTTCCGCGCAGCGCGGACAGGCCGATCACCGCCATTACAGCGTAGTCGAATGCGGTGAACATCGCCGGCTTACTGCGCAGCGCCGTTGTTCGCACCCGACGTCAGACCCGCCTCGCGCACCTTCGCGATAGCCGCCGACGCCGCCGCGCGGTCCGCGAACGGACCGGCACGCAGCAGGGTACGGGTCGAGCCATCTGCCTGCTTGCGACGCTCGGTATATGCGGGCACGCCCGCCGCTTTCAACTTGCTTGCCCAGGTGTGCGCGCTGGCGTCGTCCTGGAACGCGCCCAGCTGGACCGCGAAACGGTTGCCCGGAGGCGCCGCGGGCGTGCCCGATTCGGTGCCGGATGCGGCCGTTTGCATGGTGTCGGTGGCGGCGGGCTTCTGTTCGGCCTTCTGCTCTGGCCTCGCCGCCGGCTTCGCTTCGGCTTGCGGTTTGGCAGCGGGCTTCGCGGCCTGAGCCGGCGTGTTGTTCGCGACGACAGCGGGCGCCTGCGGCTTCGCGGGCGTCGTGGCGATCGGCGCGCTCTGGCTGTCGTGCTGCGACGCGACGGCACCCGTTGCCGCCGTGCCCGACGCGGCGCGCGCAAGACCCGACGCAGCCAATGCGGCATCCGGCGCGGCGGGATTGTCGGGCGCGACGCCCGCTTGCGTGTCGGCGTCGTCTGCCGCGCGCGACTTCGGAATCGGGCGGCTGGGAATATCGATGGAAATGTCGTCGGTGACGGGCTTCGGATGCGAGTCGAGCACCATCGGCAGGATCACGACGGCGGCGATCACCAGCGCGATCGCGCCAACCAGACGACGGCGCGCGCGCTGCTTCTCGGGAAGCGTGGGGTCGAGCATCATCGCGTCGGCGTCGCCGGAACGGTCCGTGCGGCGGCTGCGCCGTTCGACCCGCTCAGCGCGCTCGGCACGACTGCCGCGACTGGAACTGGAATTTGCGCCGCGCCGCGTAGGTGCGTCGTCTTTCTTGCCGAACGAGAAAATACCCATGAATGGCTTGGTCGAGGCCCGCGCGTTCAGTGTTGCTGCGATTTACGGTAGGCCATTACGCCTGCGACCGTATAGAAACTGCCGAAAACCACGATTCTATCATTGTCGGATGCCCGTTTTAGCGCATCCTGGAAAGCTTCTGCCGGTGTTGCAAAACGCGTGACAGTGGAGTCAGGGCCATCGGCGACGCCCGCTTCGCGCAGCGCCGTCTCCAGTTCTTCGGCGCTCGCCGCGCGCGGAGTCGGCAGATCCGTCACGCACCAGTGGTCGATTTCGCCCTTCAGGTGCGCCACCACGCCGGCGATGTCCTTGTCGCGCATGGAGCCAAACACGGCGTAAGTGTACGGAAAATAGCCCATGTTGCCGAGATTTTGGCCCAACACGGCCGCGGCATGCGGATTATGCCCGACGTCGAGCACGATCGACGGCTTGCCGGGCAGCACCTGGAAGCGTCCCGGCAATTCGACGTTGGCGAGACCCAGCCGGATGTCCTGCGCTGACACGGGCAGACGGTCGCGCAGCGCTTCGAGCCCGGCCAGTGCCGCCGAGGTATTGATCAGCTGATTCGCGCCGCGCAGCGCCGGATAGGCGAGTGCGGAACGGCGCATCGACGGGCCGATGTAGCTCCACTGCTGCCGCTCGCTGCCCGCCTGCCCTTCGTAGCGGAAATCGCGCCCGAAGAGCCACAGATCGGCGCCGATCTTTTCCGCATGCTCGATGAGCGTCTGCGGCGGAATCGGATCGGCACAGATGGCCGGCTTGCCCGGACGGAAAATGCCCGCTTTCTCGAAGCCGATTTTTTCGCGCGTATCGCCGAGGAAGTCGGTGTGATCGATGTCGATGCTGGTGATGATCGCGCAATCGGTATCGAGGATATTCACGGCGTCGAGGCGCCCGCCGAGCCCCACTTCGAAAATCACCGCGTCGAGGCCGCGCTCCGCGAACAGATGCATGATCGCGAGCGTCGTGAACTCGAAATACGTCAGCGAGACGGGCTCGGGCAGCGACCTGCGCGCCTGCTCAACGGCCTCGAAATGCGGCAGCAGTTCCGCATCCGTCGCCATCTGGCCGTTGATCCGCGCGCGCTCGTTGAATGCGAGAAGATGCGGCGACGTGTGGCAGCCGACGGAATAGCCGGCGCGCAGCAGGATCGACTCGAGAATCGCGCACGTCGACCCCTTGCCGTTCGTGCCGCCGACTGTGATGACGGGGCACGCGAACGACAGTTGCAGCGCTTCGCGCACCTGGCTGATGCGGGCGAGGCCCATGTCGATGCCGACGGGATGCGCGGATTCCAGATGCGTGAGCCACGCGTCGAGAGTGGGGAAAGTGGTCATCGGATGAAACTGTAGTGCGGACCGGAATTATCCTGGAAATGACAACGCGCCGCTTGATTACCTCTCGCGGCGCGTTGGTTTTTCTTACCGGCCGCGCGGTTCAATTGCGCGACCGTTAGCGTGCACAAGCGTTCAGGCGACGGCGTCGGCCGGCTGGCGCGTCAGTAGCGCCATCAATTTCGCCAGTTCTTCGCGCAGCTTGCGGCGGTCGACGATCATGTCGATCGCGCCCTTTTGCAGCAGGAATTCGGCGCGCTGGAAGCCTTCCGGCAGCTTTTCGCGCACCGTCTGCTCGATCACGCGCGGGCCGGCGAAGCCGATCAGCGCCTTCGGCTCGGCGATCACGACGTCGCCGAGGAACGCAAAGCTCGCCGACACGCCGCCCATCGTCGGATCGGTCAGCACGGAAATAAACGGCAGCTTCGCTTCCGCGAGCTTGGTCAGCATGGCCGTGGTCTTGGCCATCTGCATCAGCGACAACAGGCTTTCCTGCATCCGCGCGCCGCCCGAAGCGGTGAAGCAGACGAACGGCACGTGCTGCTCGATCGCGTTCTGCACGCCGCGCGCGAAGCGCTCGCCGACCACGGAGCCCATCGAGCCGCCCATGAACGCGAACTCGAAGCACGCGACGACGACGGGCAGCGTGTGAATCGCGCCGCCCATCACGACCATCGCATCGGTTTCGTCCGTCTCGTCCATCGCCTCTTTCAGGCGATCAGGATACTTGCGGCTGTCCTTGAACTTGAGCGCGTCGACGGGAAGGATTTCCTGGCCGATCTCATACCGGCCTTCCGGATCGAGCAAGCCGTCGAGCCGTTCGCGCGCGCCGATCCGCATGTGGTGATCGCACTTCGGGCAGACGTGCAGATTCGCCTCGACGTCGTTGCGGTACAGCACCGCTTCGCACGACGGGCACTTGATCCACAGCCCTTCCGGAATGCCCTTGCGGCTCTTCGGATCGGTTTGCTTGATTTTCGGCGGCAACAGTTTGTCGAGCCAGCTCATGGTCATTCCTTCCAGGATTCGCGATACGCAAAGCGGCGCGGTCCGATCCGCGCCGCCAGCGTAACGGCGACAAAATTATTGTTTATCGGGCAGTCGCGCCGATGCTGTCGATGGCCTGGCGAATCTCGGCGATGAAATTCGTCAGCTTGCTGGCAGCGGACTCGGGTGCCGCTTCTTCGAGCAATTGCACGATACGGCTGCCGATCACGACGGCATCGGAAACCTCGGCGACTGCGCGCGCCGATTGCGCGTCGCGAATGCCGAAACCGACGCCCACGGGCAGCGGCACGCGCGACTTGATGGCCGGGATTTTACCCGCGATGCTCAAAACGTCCAGATTTGCAGCGCCGGTGACGCCCTTGAGCGACACATAGTAGACGTAACCGCTCGCGATTTTACCAACCTCGGCGATACGCTCGTCCGTCGACGTGGGCGCGAGCAGGAAAATCGGATCGATTCCGGCCGCCTTCATCTTTTCGGCGAAGTTAGCCGATTCTTCCGGCGGATAGTCGACGACCAGCACGCCGTCGACGCCCGCTTCCTTCGCGGCCGCTGCGAACGCGTCGGCGCCCATGCGCTCGATCGGGTTCGCGTAGCCCATCAGCACGACGGGCGTTTTGTGGTCGGTTTCGCGGAAGCGCTTCACGTCGGCGAGCACGTGCTTCAGCGACACGCCCTTCGCCAGCGCGCGCTCCGACGACTGCTGGATCACAGGGCCGTCCGCCATCGGGTCGGAGAACGGCACGCCAAGCTCGATGACATCGGCGCCGCCCTTGGCGAGCGCGTGCATGAACTCGACGGTGCGCGCCGGGTCCGGGTCGCCGGCGGTGATGAACGGGATCAGGCCTTTCTTACCCTGCGCGGCCAGCGCCGCAAACGTCGATTGAATACGGGACATGGAATTTTCTCGAAGTCGATGACTGCGCAATCTGGCTCAGGTCGCCGGATCGGCGACTATTGCTTTGCCGCGGGGAACGGGTTCGGGCGGATTCGCCGCCAAACTGACGCGTTCTCGCGCTATCGCGCAGTAACTTTCATTGATCTCATAGCCGACGAATTCGCGCTTCTGGCGTGCGCAAGCGACGGCCGTCGTGCCGCTTCCCATGAACGGGTCGAGCACGCGGCCACCCGGCGGACAACTCGCGAGAACCATCCGCTCGACGATTTCGAGCGGCTTCTGGGTCGGATGCGCGACCCGCTCGGCGTGCTGCCGATGCAGGCGCGAGACCGACCAGACGTCCTTCGGGTTGTAGCCGAGTTCCAGCCACTTGCTGCCTTCGAACAACTTGCGCGAACGCGCCTTCTTCGTGGCGGCATCGTACGGGATACGGACGGGATCGAGGTCGAAATAATAGTCTTTCGACATCGCGAAATAGCCGATGTTGTCATGCACGGACGTGAAGCGGCGCGTCGTGCCGCCCATGCTCGGCACGCGCCGGTCCCAGATGATCTCGTTGACCATCGTGAGCCTGCCCTTCAGAAACACGAAGATTTCCGGCGCGTACTGCCACGTGCAGAAGATGTACAGCGAACCCGACGGCTTGAGCTTCGGAATGGCCAGATCGAGCCAGCCACGCGTCCAGGCGAGAAAATCCTCGCCCGTGCGCATGTCCGAATCGTTGCCATAGTCCTTGCCCAGACCGTACGGCGGATCGGCGACGATCAGATCGATCGAGCCATCCGGCAAATTCGCTGCCTCGGTCAGAAAATCGCGATTCAGGAGGTCGATGCCAGCCGGTAGCGGCAGCAGCGATGCAGCGCCCGCCATATGCGACAACTCGGCGACGCCGGCTTCGGCGTCGCCGTTCAGCGCGGGCGGCTGCGGCTCCTCGAACTCGTCGCGCATCGTCGGGGCGCTCAGAACTGGATGCCCGATCGCTCGGCGACCGTATGCATGTCCTTGTCGCCCCGGCCCGACAGGTTCACCAGAAGGATTTTGTCCTTCGGCAACGTCGGCGCGAGCTTCGTCGCGTACGCGAGCGCGTGGCTCGACTCCAGCGCGGGAATGATGCCTTCGATGCGGCAGCAGTCGTGGAACGCCTTGAGCGCCTCTTCGTCGGTGATGCCGACGTACTCTGCGCGGCCGCTGTCCTTGAGCCACGCGTGCTCGGGACCGACGCCCGGATAGTCGAGGCCCGCCGACACCGAATGCGTCTCGATGATCTGGCCGTTCTCGTCCTGCAGCAGATACGTGCGATTGCCGTGCAGCACGCCCGGGCTGCCTCCGATCAGCGACGCCGCGTGACGTCCCGTATCGATGCCGTCGCCGGCGGCTTCCACGCCGATCAATTTCACGGAAGTGTCTTCAACGTATGGATAAAAGATGCCCATCGCGTTCGAACCGCCGCCAACGCACGCGATCACGGCGTCCGGCTGCCGCCCCGTCAGTTCGGGCATCTGCACCTTGCATTCGTCGCCGATCACGCGCTGGAAGTCACGCACCATCATCGGATACGGATGCGGACCCGCCACCGTGCCGATGATGTAGAACGTGTTTTCGACGTTCGTGACCCAGTCGCGCATCGCTTCGTTGAGCGCGTCCTTCAGCGTGCGCGAGCCCGATTCGACGGGCACGACGGTCGCGCCGAGCAGCTTCATCCGGTAGACATTGGCGGCCTGGCGGCGCACGTCCTCGGCGCCCATGTACACGACGCATTCCATGCCGAAGCGCGCTGCGATCGTCGCCGTGGCGACGCCGTGCTGACCCGCGCCCGTCTCCGCGATCACACGCGGCTTGCCCATGCGCTTCGCGAGCAGCGCCTGACCGATCACGTTGTTCACCTTGTGCGCGCCCGTGTGGTTCAGGTCTTCGCGCTTCAGATAAACCTGCGCGCCGCCGAGCAGTTCGCTCCAGCGTTGCGCGTGATAAACAGGGGAAGGACGACCGACGAAATACTTCAGTTCGCGTTCGTATTCGGCGATGAAGTCCGGGTCTTTCGAGTACTTTTCGTATGCTTTGCGCAGTTCGTCGAGCGCGTGAATCAGCGTTTCGGCGACGAACACGCCGCCATATTGGCCGAAGTGGCCACGTTCATCGGGTAAGTTGTACATGTTCCGTCACTCTTCTCAGTGTGCCGCAAGCTGCGCGATGCGCGGTGCGGCCTGGGAATCATCCGGCGTCCGCTTCGCGCACTGCGCGCACGAACGCCGCCATCCGGGCGTGATCTTTCACGCCCTTTGCGCCCGACAACTCGATGCCGCTCGAGACATCGACCGCGTACGGGCGCACGCGATGAATCGCTTCACTGACGTTTTGCGTGTTCAACCCACCACTCAAAACGGCCCGACGCGCGAGCTCTGCTGGAATAAGTGACCAATCGAAGACCTTCCCGCCGCCGCCATAGCCTTCGACGTGAGTGTCGAACATGAGACCACTGGCGGCTGAATAGTTAAGGGCTGATTTTATCAAATCGGCCGGTTGAGTATCGGGCGCAATTCGCAGCGCGCGCAACCAAGGCAAACCCGCAATGCCCGCCAGTTTTTCGCACTGCTCGGGCGTTTCGTCGCCGTGGAACTGGAGCATCGTCAGCGGCACGTTGCAGGTGACTTCGTTGAACCACTCCGGCGTGGGATTGACGAACAGCCCGACCACCGACACGAACGGCGGCACGACGCGAGTCATCTCGACGGCCTGTGCGACGCTCAGCGCGCGCGGGCTGGGCGGATAGAACACGAGGCCGATCGCGTCGGCGCCGAGAGAGACGGCATGCGCGACGTCGGCGGCGTTGCCCAGCCCGCACAACTTGATGCGCGTGCGGTGCGGGGCGGGTTCGTCAGCGGGCAAGACGCTTTCGGCGGAGTTATCAGCGGAGACGGCGGCGGAAACGGAGGAATCGGCGGATTTGGCGGAAGTCATGAGTCGGTCCAAACAGTGCTCCACGGGACGCTGCCCGCCTGCGGCGCAGGCACAGCGAACGCCTCAGGATAGCCCACTTGCGCGAGATACAGCCCGTCGGGCATGAACGTAGGCGCGGCCTGATTCCGGTCGAGGCTCGCGAGCACTTCGGCGAGCCACGTTGCCGGATAGCGTCCGCGGCCCACGGCCACGAGACATCCCATCAGATTACGCACCATGTGATGCAAAAATGCGTTCGCCCGGAAGCGGAAATGGATAAAGTCGCCCTGCGGCCGGATATCGATCTGATAAAGATGCTTGACGGGCGTCTTCGCCTGGCACTCCGACGAGCGGAACGCCGAAAAATCGTGCTCGCCGATCAGGCAGGCGGCCGCTTCGCGCATCGCGTCGATATCGAGCGGCGTGTGGATCCAGCCCGCGCGGCCCACGAGCATCGGCGAGCGCACGGGATGCACATACAGCGCGTAGTAGTACGTGCGCTCGAAGGCGGAAAAGCGCGCGTGGAACGCGTCGGGCATCGGCTTCGCCCATTGCACGGCGACCGTCTTCGGCAAAAACGCGTTCGTGCCGCGCACCCACGAAAATTCCGCGCGATCCAGTTCGGTGTCGAAATGCACGACCTGCCCGAGCCCGTGGACGCCCGTATCCGTTCGCCCGGCGACGACCGTCTGCAGCGGCGTCTGCGCGAATTCGCGCAGCGCGCGCTCAAGTTCGTCCTGCACCGTCTTGCCATGCGGCTGCGACTGCCAGCCGCAAAACGCCGCGCCGTCGTACTGGATGCCTAGCGCAATACGCTTCACGACAGACATCACGAAAGCGGCGCGAGCGTCGACAGCAACGCGCGTGCATCGGCGCGCGTCGCGGCATCGTTCGATTCGATCACTTCGTTGATCAGCGTGCGCGCGCCCACGACGTCGCCGAGATCGATGTATTCGACGGCCAGGTCGAGCTTGTTGCGGGCGATCCGCGCGAGTTCTTCCGGCGTGAACGCGGGCACGGCCTGAGACGGGCCGGGCGGCAATTCGAGGTCGAAATCGAGGTTCAGCGCGCCGAACGGCGCGGCGCCGAGGCCCGCAACGGCAGCCGCGCCTGCCGTGCCCGCGACGATTTCATCGGCGGCGGCGGGCGGCTCGGGCGCATGCTCGGGCATCGCCTGCTGCGCCGTGATGTCCGGCGCGACGACGGGCTGCGTGGTCAGCGACGCAGGCGGCGTCACGGCGTGCGCGCCCAACGTCTCCGGCAAGTCGAACTCCGCTGCGGGCTCATCGCGCTCGGCGCGCGGCGGCAGCGCAAAGTCGTCGAGGCTGTCGAGCGCGCGAATGGCGTCGCGCGGAAAATCCGTGACGGCGGGCCCCAGCGGCGGCGGCTCGCCCAGCGGGAAACGCTCGGGCGTCGACGGCTCGTCGGGCAACGCGAGCGAGTCCTCGTCGGGCAGCGGCTCGATCAGTTGTTCGTGCTGAGCGGCGGGTTCGACGTGGCCCAGCTGAATCGGCGGTGTGGCGGGCGGCGGCTCGAAGGTCGGCTCGCGAAACGCCATGTCCGGCGCTGTATCGAGATCCAGCTTGACAGGTGCGGATGTCAATTCCGACGCTTCTTCATGTGCTTCGAGCGCTTGACGCGCGGCCGGCTCGATGGACGCGTGAATCGGCGCTTCGTCGAGTGACAGCTCGACACGCGCGGATTCAGCGGCGTGATCTGCCGTCTGCGCAAGCTGTTCGCGCGCGGCCTGTTCCTGCGCGGCAGCCTCGGCGGCACGCGCCTTCTCGCGCGCGGGATCGAGCGATTCGCGCGGCAATGCATCGGCGCCCAGCGACGCAGCCGCCGCCAGACCCGCTTCAGCCGACGCGGCGTCGAACGTTTCAGGCTCCGACTTCGTTTCGCTTTCAACGATGGGCGCGGTCGGAGCGGCGTGCGGCGCTCGATGCGTATCGGCGGGCGGCGTCGATGGCGCGTTCGCCGCAGCAGGCGTTTCGTCGAGAACCCGGGCCGCATCCGGCGCGACGCGCGGCGTTTGATCGCCGGGCGCGGACGGCTCGTTTGTCGCTAACCCGTTTGCCGCTGCCTCGTTTACCGCTGCCTCGTTTACCGCTGCCTCGTTTACCGCTGCCTCGTTTGCCGCTGCCTCTTCCCGTGCGGCCTTACGGCGCCGGCGCATCGTCAGACCGGCCAGCAGCGCCACGAGCGCCGCCCCGACGACGGCCGCCACGCCCAGATACTCCTGCGGAATACCGGCGGGTCCGCTGGCAGGATTCGCCGCTGCCGATGTCGGCGTCGGAGCGGCGGGCGCCGCATTGGCCGGCGCGCTGGCGCCGCCCGTCGAACCCGAAGGCTGTGTCGCGCCAGGCGCGGTCGCGGCGTTCCCGTTCGATGCTGGCTGCTGCTTGCCGATGCCATGCTTCTGCAATTCCATCAGCACGCGGTTCTTCAGCGCCAGTAACTGCTGCAAGCTTGAAACCTTCGGATGCGCCTGCGACGCGGGCTGTGCGCCGGCGGCCGGTCCGCTGCTCTGGATCGAGCCCGTCCACCCATGCGCGCCGCTCGCCGCCGATGCCGACGGCGCGCTCGTGCCCGCAGCCTGCGAGCCAGCAGCCGGCGCCGTTTCGGTCGTTGCCGGCGCGCTGGCGCCGTGTGAAGACTGCGCCGCCGCCGACGACGAAGCCCCCGCTCCAGTGGCCGCGCTCGTGCCCGTATCGGCGGGTGCGGCAGGTGTCGGCGCTGCTGGCGCTGCCGCCGATGTCGTCGCGGAAGCGTTAGCCGCCGCCTGTGCCGTCGAGTTCGGCGCGAACGCCGGCCCCGCTGCCGCAGCCGCGCTGGCTGCCGCACCGGTCGCATCGACGGGTGGCAGGTTCAGGACGGCACCCAGCCGCAAGCGGCTCGGATCGTGCCCCATGAACGCGTTCGGATTCGCGTCGAAGATCGCTTTCGCCGCGCGCGCCAGCACCGCGCGATCGTGCGACTGCGTGAGCGCAATCGCGGCGTCGTTCAGCGATTGACCCGGCTGAACGGTGAATTGCGTCGCGCCAGCGTCCACACCGGACGGCGCGCCGGCTGTTGCAGTGGCGCTCGCCGCGCCTGTCGCGGCTGTCTGCGCGAATGCCGCGTCGGGTGTCGAAAGTGCGCCGGCGAAGACGATCGCGACTGCTGCCGCGATCTGATGCGAGCCGCTGCGCAAAGCGGCGGGAAGAGTCTGGAATCGGGCCGTCATCGGGACCTTTTTTGCATGGCCTTGCGGCACATGTTGAAGAGTGTTGGCGACAAGATTCGGTAATGCCCAAATAAAAAAGCGCCGCGAGAATCGCGACGCTTTCTGGAGTTTTTTACGCGTCGTTGAACTGATCGCGCGTAGTTTACTTTACTTGTCGAGCAGAATGCGAAGCATACGACGCAGCGGCTCCGCAGCGCCCCACAGCAACTGGTCGCCGACCGTGAACGCGGACAGGTATTCGCCGCCCATCGCCAGCTTGCGCAGACGGCCGACGGGAACCGTCAGCGTGCCCGTCACGACGGCGGGCGACAGGTCGCGGATCGACGCTTCGCGCTCGTTCGGCACGACCTTCACCCAGTCGTTCGCCGATGCGAGGATGCCGTTCACTTCGTCGAGCGGCACATCCTTCTTCAGCTTGATGGTCAGCGCCTGCGAGTGGCAGCGCATTGCGCCGATGCGCACGCACAAGCCGTCGACCGGGATCGAGCCGGGCTCGCCCATCGCGGGCTTGCCGAGAATCTTGTTGGTTTCCGCGCCGCCCTTCCACTCTTCCTTCGACATGCCGTCGCCGAGATCCTTGTCGATCCACGGGATCAGCGAGCCGGCGAGCGGCACGCCGAAGTGGTCGGTCGGCATGCGCTCGCTGTTCATCGCGGACAGCACGCGGCGGTCGATGTCGAGAATCGCCGACGACGGATCGGCCAGGTCTTCCTTCGCCGAGCCGTACAGCGTGCCCATCTGCTGCAGCAGTTCGCGCATGTTTTGCGCGCCCGCGCCCGATGCGGCCTGATAGGTCATGGCCGTCATCCAGTCGACGAGGTTTTCGCGGAACAGGCCGCCGAGCGCCATCAGCATCAGGCTGACCGTGCAGTTGCCGCCGATGAAATTCTTCTGGCCTTTGACCAGCGCGTTCTTGATTACGTCGAGATTGACGGGATCGAGAATGATGACGGCGTCATCCTTCATGCGCAGCGCCGAAGCCGCGTCGATCCAGTAGCCGTTCCAGCCCGCTGCGCGCAGCTTCGGGAACACTTCGTTCGTGTAGTCGCCGCCCTGGCAGGAAATGATGGCGTCACACTTCTTCAGGTCGTCGATGCTTGTCGCATCTTTGAGCTTGGTCTCGTTCTTGGCGAACGACGGCGCATTGCCGCCCGCGTTGCTGGTGCTGAAAAACACCGGTTCGATCAGATCGAAATCGCGTTCCTCTTGCATACGCTGCATCAGGACGCTGCCGACCATGCCGCGCCAACCTACGAGACCTACGTTCATGACTTACCCTTCGAGTGGACACTTCCCCGCAACTTTGCCCGGCGTGACCGCGCGGGGAAGATGGGCGGGCACGACGGACGATCAGCGCTTCGTGATCGTTTTCGGGGTAATCGTTTTGGTGGTAATGGCGAGCGCAACCACGCGGGCCGTTTTGCCGCGCAGTGTCGAAATCGAGGTGATTTGAGGAATCGTCGCCATCGCTGGAGTCTACACGAAAACCCGATTTTGCGGCGCGTATGCCGCGATTTGCGTGAATCGGCGCAAAACCGGCCGATTCACGCGTATTTGCCTGCTAAAGAGCGCGCGTTACAGCGCCGCGACGACGGCATCGCTCATCGCCGACGTGCCGACCTGCTGGCAACCCGGCGTGACGATATCGCCCGTACGATAGCCCTGCTCCAGCACCTTCTTCACGGCGCTTTCGATGCGATCGGCCTGCTCGGCTTTGTTCAGCGAATAACGCAGCATCATCGCGGCCGAGAGAATGGTCGCGAGCGGATTCGCGATGCCCTTGCCCGCGATATCCGGCGCCGAACCGTGCGACGGCTCGTACAGGCCCTTGTTGTTCTTGTCGAGCGACGCCGACGGCAGCATGCCGATCGAGCCCGTCAGCATCGCGGCCTCGTCGGACAGAATGTCGCCGAACATGTTGCCGGTGACGATCACGTCGAACGACTTCGGTGCCTTCACGAGCTGCATCGCCGCGTTGTCGACGTACATGTGCGACAGTTCGACGTCCGCGTATTCCTTCGACACGTCGATCATGATGTCCTTCCAGAACTGCGACGTTTCGAGCACGTTCGCCTTGTCGACGGAAGTCAGCTTCTTGCCGCGCTTTTGCGCCGCCTGGAACGCGACGTGCGCGATGCGGCGGATTTCCGGCTCCGCATAGCGCATCGTGTCGAAGCCTTCCTTCGCGCCTTCGAACAGACCGTCCGGCGCCTGGCGCACGCCGCGCGGCTGGCCGAAGTAGATGTCGCCGTTCAGTTCGCGCACGATCAGGATGTCGAGGCCCGAGACGATTTCCGGCTTCAGCGACGAAGCGCCCGTCAGCTGCGGATAGCAGATCGCCGGACGGAAGTTCGCGAAGAGCTGCAGATGCTTGCGCAGGCCGAGAATCGCCTGCTCCGGGCGCAGCGAGCGCTCGAGCGAATCGTATTTCCAGTCGCCGACGGCGCCGAACAGAATGGCGTCCGCTTCCTTCGCGAGCTTCAGCGTGGCTTCCGGCAGCGGATGGCCCGCCGCTTCGTAACCCGCGCCGCCGACAGGCGCCTCTTCCAGCTCGAACTTCTCGCCGAGCACGTTCAGAACCTTGACTGCTTCCTTGACGATTTCCTTGCCGATGCCGTCGCCCGGCAACACTGCGATCTTCATGCGTATTCCTTGTTGATTTCTATCAGGCCTTCATCGGGCACTTCAACGCGTGAGCTTGAGCGCGAACGCGCGCTTCAGCGCACGAGGCGATGGTTCAGCCACGGCTGCTTCGCGATGCGCTCCGCCTCGAACTGGCGGATCTTGTCCGCGTGACGCAGCGTGAGGCCAATGTCGTCGAAGCCGTTCAGCAGGCAGTACTTGCGGAACGCGGCCACCTCGAACGGATACTCGGTGCCGCCGTCCGTCGTGCGCACGACCTGCTTGTCGAGATCGACGGTCAGCTGGAAGCCGGTGAACGCAAATGTTTCGTTGAACAGATGGTCGACCTGCTGCTCCGTCAGAACGATCGGCAACAGGCCGTTCTTGAAGCAGTTGTTGTAGAAGATGTCCGCGAAGCTCGGCGCGATGATCGCGCGGAAGCCGTACTGTTGCAGCGCCCACGGCGCGTGCTCGCGCGAGCTGCCGCAGCCGAAGTTCTGGCGCGCGAGCAGGATCGACGCGCCCTGGTAGCGCGGCTGGTTCAGCACGAAATCGGGATTCAGCGGACGCTTCGAGTTGTCCTGCCCCGGCTCGCCGTGATCGAGGTAACGCCACTCGTCGAACGCGTTCGGACCGAAGCCCGTGCGCTTGATCGACTTCAGGAACTGCTTCGGAATGATCGCGTCGGTGTCGACGTTTTCGCGATCGAGCGGCGCCACGACGCCGGTGTGTACGATGAATTTATCCATGACGCTTTCGCCTGTTCGAAGCCGGACGGCGCGCGCTGTGCGCGGCAGGCGCGTCCGGCGAATCAAAAACCGCCTACTTTGCCGCCTTGTCGCTGATGGACCCGCCCAGATGCTGCAGGTCTTCGCCAAAGCCATGCACCGTGTTGCACCCGGCGAGTCCGAGCAGCAGCCCGGCGAGCGTCGCGAGTGCGAATCGGCGCAGAAGCGCGATGCGATCGATGTTCATGTTGCGTGTCATCCCAGCTTGCGAATGTCGACGAAATGCCCTTCGATGGCGGCGGCTGCGGCCATTGCGGGGCTCACGAGGTGCGTGCGTCCGCCCGCGCCCTGACGGCCTTCGAAGTTGCGGTTCGACGTGGACGCGCAACGCTCGCCCGGCTCGAGCCGGTCGGCGTTCATCGCGAGACACATCGAGCACCCCGGCTCGCGCCATTCGAATCCGGCGTCGGTGAACACCTTGTCGAGCCCTTCGCGCTCGGCTTGCGCCTTCACGAGACCCGAGCCGGGCACGACCATCGCGAGACGGACATTCGACGCGACGCGTCGGCCGAGCTTCTTCACGACCCACGCGGCCGCGCGCAGGTCTTCAATGCGCGCGTTCGTGCACGAGCCGATGAAGATCTTGTCCGGCTTGATCGATTCGATGGGCAGATTCGGTTGGAGCGCCATGTATTGCAGTGCGCGTTCCATCGCGTCGCGCTTCACCGGGTCTTTCTCTTTCTCCGGATCGGGCACGCGGCCATCGACCGACGTGACCATTTCCGGCGACGTGCCCCACGTGACCTGCGGCACGATGTCGGCGGCGTTCAGTTCGACCACGCGATCGAAATGCGCGTCCGCGTCTGACTTGAACTGCTTCCAGTACTCGACGGCCTGATCCCATTCGACGCCTTCCGGCGAGAACGGACGGCCCTTCAGGTATTCGATCGTCGTATCGTCGACGGCGACCATGCCGGCGCGCGCGCCCGCTTCGATCGCCATGTTGCAGACGGTCATGCGGCCTTCCATCGACAGCGCGCGAATCGTCGAGCCGCCGAATTCGATGGCGTAGCCCGTGCCGCCCGCCGTGCCGATCTTGCCGATGATCGCGAGCACGATGTCCTTCGCGGTGCAGCCGCGCGGCAACGCGCCTTCGACCTTCACGAGCATGTTCTTGCTCTTCTTCTGCAGCAGCGTCTGCGTGGCCAGCACGTGCTCGACTTCCGACGTGCCGATGCCGTGCGCCAGCGCGCCGAACGCGCCGTGCGTCGACGTGTGCGAGTCGCCGCAGACGATCGTCATGCCTGGCAGCGTCGCGCCCTGCTCCGGCCCGATGATGTGAACGATGCCCTGGCGCAGGTCGTTCATCTTGAACTGCGTGATGCCGAAAGAATCGCAGTTCGAGTCGAGCGTATCGACTTGCAGCTTCGACACGGGATCGGCGATGCCGTGGCTGCGATCCGTGGTGGGAACGTTGTGATCCGACACAGCCAGATTCGCGCTGATGCGCCACACCGGGCGCTCCGCCATCTTCAGGCCTTCGAACGCCTGCGGGCTGGTCACTTCATGCAGCAGATGACGGTCGATGTAGAGAATTGCCGTACCGTCTTCTTCCGTGTGGATCACGTGCGTGTTCCACAATTTGTCGTAGAGAGTCTGTGCCATGGTATGCGGGGTAGTAATGACAACGGGCAGTGCGTGTCCGGTCGATTATGCCACGCAGTTGGCGCCAGGGGCTCACCAGCTATCGAAAAAACCGATAAAAAACAGGGAGTTGGCTGGTAGTGCCGATACCTGTATCGGCACTACCAGCGCCTCGCGTTTTTCTCCCGCCGCGCCAGGCACCCGCTCCTGGCACCTGCGTTTGGTGCCCCGCACGCTCGCTCAGAGATCGAACCCGAGTTGCGTGCGGCCGAGCGGCGTCAGATCGCTTTCGGTCGCGCGTCCGATGAAGTCCGTTTCGAAATGATCGGACGGAAAGTCCGGCGGGCTCTCGCCGCGCATGAAGCTCTGCAACTGGCGCTTCAGATACGCCTCGTTCTTCGCGCACCAGGGCGCCGACGCGATATACATGACGTTGCTATAGCCGGTGCCGCGATGCGCGTCTTCGACGGAATGCACGACATCGCAGTGCCAGAAGACGGCGTCGCCCGGCTGCATGTGGGGAATCGGCGTGACGGCTTCGAGCAGCAACGCATGCCATTCGCGCTTGATCGACAGCGCACGCGACGGTTGCGCGCCGCACAGTTCGTCGTCGGGCACGTCGTCCTGAAGCGCGCGCAGCAGGATGTAAGGCATCGCGTTCGCGATCGGGACCAGTTGCAGCGTGCCGTCGCCGGGACCTTGCGCCGTCAGCGCCGTCCAGCCCTGAAACGTGCGGAACATCGAGCACACGGCAGGCGACGGAATCTCTTCGGCATCGGGACGAAAGGCGGCGTCGTGGGCATCGTAGGCGCGCCAGTTGCCCGACAGCACGTGCCGATAGACCTTCCGGTAATTCGGATCGAGCCATCGCTCGACCGAGCCGCCGTCGACATGCGGCGACAGCCCCAGCGATTCCGATCCCGGTGGCCGCCGGCGGATACGATCCGCGTAGACGGGCACGCGATCGGGATCGAAATGGCGCGTGCCTTCGCTTTCCGCGCGCCACAGCCGGTTCAGAAACACGCGCGTATTCGTCAACTCCTCGGACTGGCGCGCGAGCGTCTGGGGCTTCGACCAGTACACGCCGTAGATCTGCGGCTTGCTCGACGCGAGCGTGCCGAAGTACTTGTCCTCCGCGCGATGCGCGAGCCGGTCGTCGAGACGATTGCGCGCGACGTATTGCCCGATTTCGTCGTTCCATTCGCTTGCCTGCTGCGGATCGAACACGCGGCGCACGACACACGCGCCACGCTCCTTGATACGCGCGACGACGCGAGGATCGACGTCGCCCGACGCAATCGACGCGTAGTCGAATACGGGTATCGCCTCCTCGCCGCGCTCGCGCTCGCCGCGGATCACTTCGACCTGCCGGGCGATCGCGCCTTCGAGTTCGCGGAACACCTTCGCATAGTCCGGCAGCGCCTCGCGCAGCGCGCGTTTCGTGCTGCGAATCGCCTCGGGTATGTTGTCGATGATGAGTGGCATGGCATGTCTCCGTTGGACTGATCGTGTACCGCCAGATTAGGCATCTTCGACGGGCACGGGCGATGCAATCCGGCCATTTATCGATACAATCCGGACACGCCGCCAGCGCCGCCATGCCGCGTGAGCCAACGCAGCCAGGAGCCGCCGATGAAGCCGCAATACGAACGCGTGACGATTCCCGACGGCTGCTCGGTGCGCGTCTATCACCGGCGGCTCGCGCAGATTCCATTCGAATGGCATCACCATCCGGAATACGAACTGACGTTGACGCTGAACAGCCGGGGCCGCCGCTTTATCGGCGATCACGTCGACGATTACGCCACCGACGACCTTGTGCTCGTGCCGCCCGACATGCCGCACACATGGGCCTCGACGGCGCCCGTCGATGCGGCGCGTCCGCAGGTGGCGATCGTCGTGTGGTTCAGCGGGGATTGGGCGCGGCGCGTGGCCGACTGCTGCCCCGAGTTCGCGCCGCTTTCCAAGCTGTTGCGGCGCGCCGCGCCGGGCCTGCATTTCGATCCGGCCGCGACGGCGATGATGCGCGAACAAGCCGATGCGCTGCTCGACACCGAACCGCGCACGCGTCTTTCCGCCGTGCTCGACATCCTCGCCCGGCTCGCCGATGCCGGCGCGCAGCCGCTCGCGTCGCCGTCGGCGCATGCGGGCAAGCCCGACGAGATGGCCTCCGAGGCCGAGCGCCTGAATCGCGTGCTCGATCTCATCGACAGGCGCTTCGGCGAGCCGCTGCGCATCGCCGATCTGTGTGCCGTCGCGCATCTTTCTGAGCGCTCGCTGCATCGCCATTTCATGCGGCACGTCGGCGAAAGCGTGGGACGCTATCTGAGCCGCGTGCGTATCGGTTACGCGTCGCGTCAACTGACGGCGACGACGTGGCCCGTTTCCGTGATCGCGACGAAAGCGGGCATGCCGAATCTCGCCAACTTCAACCGGCAATTCCTCGCGACGCGCGGCATGACGCCGAGCGCATGGCGCCAGTTCTTCGAAACGCACGGACATGCGCCCGCCGGCACGCCGCAGCCCCCGCTCGACGTGCGCCCGCCGTCGCTGGAGCAGACCAGCAGGCGCAAGCGGACCGCGCGCACAAAATAAAACACCCCGACGGCGAACCGTCGGGGTGTTTCTGTCGATGCTTTCGATGCTTTCGATGCTTTCGACGCGTGCTCGAGGCGCTAGCGCGCCCGTTGCTTAGCGCTTGGCGATCGGCTTTGCTTCGCGCGGCGTTTCGCCGATGAACAGCTGACGCGGGCGGCCGATCTTCTGTTCGGGATCGGCGATCATCTCGTTCCACTGCGCGATCCAGCCGACGGTACGCGCCATCGCGAAGATGCACGTGAACATCGACGTCGGGATGCCCAGCGCGCGCTGCACGATGCCCGAGTAGAAATCGACGTTCGGATACAGCTTGCGCGACACAAAGTACTCGTCTTCCAGCGCGATCTTTTCGAGCGCCATCGCGAGCTTGAACAGCGGGTCGTCGTGCAGGCCCAGTTCGTTCAGCACTTCGTGGCACGTTTCGCGCATCAGCTTCGCGCGCGGATCGTAGTTCTTGTACACGCGGTGGCCGAAGCCCATCAGCTTCACGCCCGAGTTCTTGTCCTTCACCTGCTTGATGAACTCAGGAATGTTGTCGACCGAGCCGATTTCTTCCAGCATGTTCAGCGCGGCTTCGTTCGCACCGCCGTGCGCCGGGCCCCACAGACAGGCGATACCCGCTGCGATACACGCGAACGGATTCGCGCCCGACGAACCGGCCAGACGCACCGTCGACGTCGACGCGTTCTGCTCGTGGTCTGCGTGCAGGATCAGGATGCGGTCCAGCGCGCGGACCAGCACGTCGTTGACCTTGTACTCTTCGCACGGGTTCGAGAACATCATGCGCATGAAGTTCGCGCTGTACGACAGATTGTTCTGCGGATACACGAACGGCTGGCCGATCGAGTACTTGTACGCCATCGCGACCAGCGTCGGCAGCTTCGCGATCATGCGGATCGCGGAGACTTCACGGTGACGCGGGTTATTGATGTCGAGCGAGTCGTGGTAGAACGCCGACAGCGCGCCGACTGCGGCGACGAGAATCGCCATCGGGTGCGCGTCGCGGCGGAAACCGCGGAAGAAGAACTGCATCTGCTCGTGAACCATCGTGTGGTTCGTGACCGTCTTCACGAACTCGTCCTTCTGCGCCTGGTTCGGCAGATCGCCCTTCAGCAGCAGGTAGCACGTTTCGAGGAAGTCGGCGTTTTGCGCGAGGTTGTCGATCGGGAAGCCGCGATACAGCAGCTCGCCCTTGTCGCCGTCGATGTAGGTGATCGCCGAGTTGCACGACGCCGTCGACATGAAGCCCGGGTCATACGTGAACTTGCCGGTTTGACCGTACAGCTTTCGGATGTCGATCACGTCCGGGCCCATCGAACCCTTGTAAATCGGCATTTCAACGCTCGGCGAATTGTCGCTGAACGATAGCGTGGCTTTAACATCTGACGGGGTCATAGCACATCCTCAATCGAAAGTATGGAAACAGGGTTTCGATAATTGCACGCCTGGATCAAACTTACCTGCGCACCTGTGACGCTCACACAGTGCGCAGCATCTCCAGCACCCGCGCGACGTCGGCGTCGGCGAGGTCGCCTTCCGGTTCCTTGCGTGCGAGAAGCAAGTCCATCAGGTCGTTATCGCTCAGTTCGAGCAGGCGCGTGAGCGCGCCTACGTCCGCATCACTGAGGTCATGCTCATATCGGCTGAAAAAACGCTCGAAGATCAGATCGTTTTCCAGCAGGCCGCGCCGCGCGCGCCAGCGGAGACGCGCGCGGCGTAGAGGGTCGGACTGATGCGATGATCCGTCCATCTCAGACAGCGCGGCGAACCATCAATTCCTTGATCTTGCCGATCGCCTTCGTCGGATTGAGGCCCTTCGGGCACACGTCGACGCAGTTCATGATCGTATGGCAACGGAACAGACGGTACGGATCTTCCAGGTTGTCGAGACGCTCGCCCGTCGCCTCGTCGCGGCTGTCCGCGATGAAGCGATAGGCTTGCAGCAGGCCCGCCGGGCCGACGAACTTGTCCGGGTTCCACCAGAAGCTCGGGCACGACGTCGAGCAGCTGGCGCACAGGATGCACTCGTACAGGCCGTCGAGCTCGTCGCGTTCTTCCGGCGACTGCAGACGTTCCTTTTCCGGCGGCGGCGTATCGTTGATCAGGTACGGCTTGATCGAGTGATACTGGTTGAAGAACTGCGTGAAGTCGCAGATCAGGTCGCGCACGACGGGCAGGCCCGGCAGCGGACGCAGCACGATCTTCTGCGGCAGGTCGTTCAGATTCGTCAGGCAGGCAAGACCGTTCTTGCCGTTGATGTTCATTGCGTCCGAACCGCACACGCCTTCGCGGCACGAACGGCGGAACGACAGCGTTTCGTCCAGTGCCTTCAACTTGACGAGCGCGTCCAGCAGCATGCGCTCGTGCGAGTCGATTTCGAGCTCGTACGTCTGCATGCGCGGCGCGGCGTCCTTGTCCGGGTCGTAGCGATAGATTTCAAAAGTACGCTTGGCCATTTCTCAGATCCTTTGATGTGCCTTAGAAGGTACGCGCTTTCGGCGGCACCGATTCGACGGTCAGCGGCTGCATGTGAACCGGCTTGTAGTCGAGGCGATCGCCTTCGCTGAACCACAGCGTATGGCGCAGCCAGTTCTCGTCGTCGCGATGTTCGAAGTCGCTCTGCGCGTGCGCGCCGCGGCTTTCCTTGCGAGCCTCCGCAGACACCATCGTCGCGCGCGCCACTTCGATCAGGTTCTCCACTTCGAGCGCTTCGATGCGCGCGGTGTTGAACACCTTCGACTTGTCCTTCAGATGGACGTGCGCCGCGCGTTCCTTCAGTTCCTTCATCTTTTCCACGCCTTCAGCCAGCAGCTTCGACGTGCGGAAAACACCTGCATGCGCCTGCATCGTCGAGCGGATGTCGCCCGCGACAGCCTGCGCGTACTCGCCGGAGCTGGAGTTGTCGAGCTTTGCGAGACGCGACAGCGCGAAGTCGGCGGCGTCGGCCGGCAGCGGCTTGTGTTCCTTGATTTCCTTCACGTGCTTGACGATGTGGTTGCCGGCGGCGCGGCCGAACACCACGAGGTCGAGCAGCGAGTTCGTGCCCAGGCGGTTCGCGCCGTGGACCGACACGCACGAGCATTCGCCGACGGCATAGAAGCCGTTGACGGGCTCTTCGTGCCCCTTCGACGTACCCACGACCTGGCCGTGGATGTTCGTCGGAATGCCGCCCATCTGGTAGTGGATGGTCGGCACGACGGGGATCGGCTCCTTGATGCAGTCGACGTTCGCGAACTTCAGCGCGATTTCGCGGATCGACGGCAGACGCTTCATGATCGTCTCGGCGCCGATGTGCGACAGGTCCAGCAAGACGTGGTCCTTGTTCGGACCGACGCCACGGCCTTCCTTGATTTCCTGGTCCATCGAACGCGAAACGAAGTCGCGCGGCGCCAAGTCTTTCAGCGTCGGCGCGTAGCGCTCCATGAAGCGCTCGCCGTTCGAGTTGCGCAGAATGCCGCCTTCGCCGCGCACGCCTTCCGTGATCAGCACGCCCGCGCCCGCCACGCCCGTCGGGTGGAACTGCCAGAACTCCATGTCCTGCAGCGCGATGCCCGAGCGGGCCGCCATGCCGAGGCCGTCGCCCGTGTTGATGAACGCGTTCGTCGATGCCGCGAAGATGCGGCCCGCGCCGCCCGTGGCGAACAGCGTCGTCTTGCCTTCGAGGATGTAGACGTCGCCCGTTTCCATTTCGAGCGCGGTCACGCCGAGCACGTCGCCGTCGGCGTCGCGGATCAGGTCCAGCGCCATCCATTCGACGAAGAACGTCGTCTTGGCCGCGACGTTCTGCTGGTACAGCGTGTGCAGCAGCGCGTGGCCGGTACGGTCAGCCGCGGCGCAGGCGCGCTGCACCGGCTTCTCGCCGTAGTTCGCGGTGTGGCCGCCGAACGGGCGCTGATAGATCGTGCCGTCCGCGTTGCGGTCGAACGGCATGCCGAAGTGTTCCAGTTCGTACACTGCGTTCGGCGCTTCGCGGCACATGAACTCGATCGCGTCCTGGTCGCCGAGCCAGTCGGAGCCCTTGATCGTGTCGTAGAAGTGATAGTGCCAGTTGTCTTCGCTCATGTTGCCGAGCGATGCGCCGATGCCGCCTTGAGCCGCGACCGTGTGCGAGCGCGTCGGGAAGACTTTCGACAGCACGCAGACCGACAGGCCCGCGCGCGCGAGTTGCAGCGACGCGCGCATTCCGGAGCCGCCCGCGCCGACGATGACCACGTCGAAGCGGCGACGCGGCAGAGAATTCTTGATTGCAGCCATTCTTTTACACTCTCCAGAGAATCTGCGCAGCGTAGCCCGCGCAAGCGAGCAGCCAGACGATCGTCAACGCTTGAAGCAGAAGGCGCGTGCCAACGGGCTTGATGTAGTCCATCCAGATGTCGCGCACGCCGACCCAGGCGTGATAGAACAGCGACAGCAGCGTCACGAAGGTGGCGAGCTTCATCCACTGCGTAGCGAAGATCGCGGCCCAGCCGTCGTAAGAGAATGCCTGCGCGCCGAAGAACCAGCACAGCAGGATGATGGTGTAGACGGCCATGATGACGGCCGTGACGCGCTGTGCGAGCCAGTCGCGCAGACCGTAGTGAGCGCCGACGACGAGGCGCTTCGAGCCAACACGGTTATTAGCTGACATTTTTTTAGAATGCTCCGAACAGTTTGAGCGCGAATGCGATCGTCAATAGCGACGACACGACGAACACGACGATCGACGTGTTCTTGCCGCGTTCCTTCGACACTGCGTCATGGTTCATGTCCATCAACAGGTGACGGACGCCGGCGCAAAAGTGGAACAGGAAGGCCCACGCGAGAACGAGCGTGATGAGCTTGACGATGATGTTGGACAGGAAGCCCTTGAAAACTTCGAAACTGAGTTCAGATGTGAGACTCTGGTCGAAGAGGTACAGCAGGAACGGAAGGAAGATGAAGAGCAGTCCACCGCTGAGGCGGTGAAGAATCGACACGCGCCCCGCGAGAGGAAGACGATACGACGTCAATATCTGCCCGATACCGATGTTCCGGAATTCCGGCCTCGGTTTTTTTACGGCTTCAGCCATGCTAGACCCCTACTATGTAGTCACACTAATCCGCAATTTTAGCGCCTTTTTATTTCGCGCTGCAGCGAAACCCCGCACAAGACAGCGTTACGCCACGCGCACGTAAAAGGCACAGGCAAGCCTCGCCGCACGCCACGGCAAAGCTGCTTCGCTCAACTCAAGTCGTTTTGATAGTAATACCCGGTTGTGACATACCATCCTCGTCGAACTTCGACGGGACGATCCCCATAGGTATAGGACACGCGCTCCACGGATAACAGCGGAAATCCCGTCGGCACATGCAGCAGATCCGCAACGGCCGGGTCCGCCGCAACGGCGCGAATCTTCTCCGATGCGCGGATCATCCGCGTGCCGAACTCCGTTTCGAACATCGCGTAGAGCGGCCCCTTGTACTCCGACAGGCGCTCGAGCGTCAGGCCGCGGAACACGCCGCCCGGCAGCCAGATCTCGTCGAGCACGGTGTCTTCACCGTCGAAGGTCAGCAGACGCTTGATCAGCACGACGGGATCGGCGGGCTTCAGGTCCAGTTGCCGCGCGATTTCCGCCGACGCGCGCAGACGCCGGCATTCGAGCAGCCGGCTGATATGCGGATGCTCGACGCCGTCGTCGGCGAGAAGGCGCAGGAAGCGGAACTGCGCGCGGTCTTCGTTGTGCGTGGCAACAAACGTGCCCTTGCCCTGGCGGCGCACCAGCAGGTTGTCGGCGGCGAGTTCGTCGATCGCCTTGCGCACGGTGCCCTGGCTGACCTTGTAACGCGCGGCCAGTTCGACTTCACTAGGAATGATCTCGCCGGGCTTCCATTCACCCGACTCGAGACTCTGCGTGATGAGCGCCTTGATCTGCTGATAAAGAGGACTGAAGGTCGGCGATGGAGCCGGTGTGGAGACAGGCGCGGCGTCACCCGCGCCGGGCGCGCCGGGAGGGTTTGCTGTGCTGGCCTGGTTCGAATTCATGCGCGCATTTCAACACAAAGCGCCGCATGCCGTCCAGATTTTTTGCCGCAATAATTATGTCTTATATAAGACATAAGATACTGTTGACTTTGTGCGCCCCGAATCCTACACTCCTTGTCGAGCAAGGGTTTGCGGGTAGTGCCACGCATTTTTGACACCGCTTTGTGTCAACAGCGTGATGCACTGAAGGCCACCCTGCATCACGCCGTTCCCTCACGCAGTTCAGGTTTCGCTTCGCCCCGCATTGCCCGGCATGCGCCGTCAATGCCCGCCGAAACGCGCTGTTTGCAGGAGCCCGCGCCATGCAGCGGCCACGTGCGGCATCGCCGCGAGGCGAGCCTCGCCAGCATCCCCGTTCCCCGCGCTCGGCAGCACCGATTATCCGGCATGGCGGTTTCGCCGGCGGCGTGCCTTCTGGCCTTCTCGTGAGCGCCCGCAAGGCTCGCGCAGCGAATTTGCCGTGCTTAAACCACGCTTCGCGTAACGCGCATATAGAATGGCGTTTTCCCTAGCGTTCAACGCATCGTCCTGGAGATTTCTCAATGGCTAAGCCCGCAAAGCGCGTTGCCGTCACTGGCGCCGCAGGTCAAATCGGTTACTCCCTGCTGTTCCGTATCGCCAATGGCGACATGCTCGGCAAGGACCAGCCGGTCATCCTGCAGTTGCTGGACCTGCCGCAAGCGCAAGCCGCCGTCAAAGGCGTCGTGATGGAACTCGAAGACTGCGCGTTCCCGCTGCTCGCGGGTGTCGTGGTGACTGACGATCCCAAGGTCGCATTCAAGGATGCAGACGTCGCTCTGCTGGTCGGCGCGCGTCCGCGTTCGAAAGGCATGGAGCGTAAAGACCTGCTGTCGGCGAACGCCGAAATCTTCACTGTTCAGGGCAAGGCGCTGAACGAAGTCGCAAGCCGCGACGTGAAGGTGCTGGTCGTCGGCAACCCGGCGAACACGAACGCATACATCGCAATGAAGTCGGCAGCCGATCTGCCGAAGAAGAACTTCACGGCCATGCTGCGCCTCGACCACAACCGCGCGCTGTCGCAACTGGCCGCGAAGTCGGGCAAGCCCGTTTCGTCGATCGAAAAACTCGTCGTGTGGGGCAACCACTCGCCGACGATGTACCCGGACTTCCGCGTCGCAACGGCCGAAGGCAAGGACCTGACGAAGCTGATCAACGACGACGAATGGAACCGCAACACGTTCATCCCGACGGTCGGCAAGCGCGGCGCGGCGATCATCGAAGCGCGCGGCCTGTCGTCGGCGGCTTCGGCGGCCAACGCGGCAATCGACCACGTGCGTGACTGGGTGCTCGGAACGAACGGCAAGTGGGTGACGATGGGTATTCCGTCGGACGGCTCGTATGGCATCCCCGAAGACATCGTCTACGGCGTGGCCGTGACGTGCGAAAACGGCGAGTACAAGCGTGTCGAAGGCCTGTCGATCGACGCGTTCTCGCGCGAGAAGATGGACAACACGCTGAACGAGCTGCTCGAAGAGCGCGACGGCGTTCAGCACCTGCTCGGCTAATCGCCGGATGCAGACACGAACCGGGACTCCGTTGCAGCGCGGCGGGTTCCGGTTTTTTACGTGCGATCTCCTGCATGACGCTCTGCGCAGAGCGTCATGCAGGAGATCGCAACTGATCCGAACGCGTTTTGATTCAACGGCCTGTTCGACCTGCTTCGCGCGACCTGCTTCGACGCGCGTCGAAACGAACAGAACGCGCCCGAATCGGAATTTTCAAACACGCTCCCGACGCCGACAATGCGCGCACTGACTCCCGCCGAAGTCCTGTTTGACGGCGAAGCGCCGCCTGCTGTGCTGCCTGCCTGCGATCACTACGCGGGCAGCGAAAAGCTGATGCTCAAATCGCTCGCGTTGCAGCAGCAGCTCGGGCCCGTCTTCGATGTCACGCTCGATTGCGAAGACGGCGCGCAAGTGGGCCGCGAGGCGGAGCATGCCGAGCTGGTCGCGTCGCTCGTCGGCGGCGAGCACGACCGGTTCGGCCGCGTCGGCGTGCGCATTCACGATTTCGACCACGCGCACTGGCGCGACGACGTGCGCCTCATCCTGCGCGCCGCGAAGCGCGCCCCTGCCTACATCACGCTGCCTAAAGTCCGCAATGTTCCCGATGCCGCCGAAATGTGCGCATTCATCGAGGCCACGCGGCGCGAACTCGGCATCGCGAAGCCCGTCCCCGTCCACTTGCTGATCGAAACGCACGGCGCGCTCGCGCGCGTGTTCGATCTCGCCGCGCTGCCTGGCGTCGAGGCACTGAGCTTCGGCCTGATGGACTTCGTGTCCGCGCACGACGGCGCGATTCCCGACAGCGCAATGCGCTCGCCGGGCCAGTTCGATCACCCGCTCGTGCGGCGCGCGAAGCTCGAGATTGCGGCGGCTTGCCATGCGCACGGCAAGGTGCCGTCGCACAACGTATCGACGGAAGTGCGCGACATGGACGTGGTCGCGAACGACGCGCTGCGCGCGCGCAACGAATTCGGCTACACGCGCATGTGGAGCATCCACCCGGCGCAGATTCCCGCGATCGTGTCGGCCTTCGCGCCGCGCGATGAAGAGATCGCGACGGCGACGGAAATCCTGCTCGCCGCGCAATCGGCGCAATGGGGCCCGACGCGCCATCGCGACTCGCTGCACGATCGCGCGAGCTATCGCTATTACTGGTCGGTGCTGCGCCGCGCCCGCTCGACGGGCCGCGCCGTGCCCGCCGAAGCCGCGCCGCTTTTCGGCCCGAACGACATGCCCACGACGAAGGAGTCCGCATCATGAGCACGACCGCACATCAGTCCGCGGGCGCCGCGTTTCGCGCGGCCGTCGCTGCCGAAAAACCGTTGCAGGTCGTCGGCACGATCAACGCGAATCACGCGCTGCTCGCGCAACGCGCGGGCTTCAAGGCGATCTACGTGTCGGGCGGCGGCGTCGCGGCCGGCTCGCTGGGCTTGCCCGATCTCGGCATCTCGACGCTCGACGACGTGTTGACCGACGTGCGCCGCATCACCGACGTATGCGATCTGCCGCTGCTCGTCGATGTCGATACGGGCTTCGGCCCGTCGGCGTTCAACATCGCGCGCACCGTGAAGGCGCTCACGAAAGCGGGCGCGGGCGCGATGCACATCGAAGACCAGGTCGGCGCAAAGCGCTGCGGACACCGGCCGGGCAAGGCGATCGTGTCGCAAGCCGAAATGGTCGACCGCATCAAGGCGGCCGTCGACGCGCGCACTGATTCGAATTTCGTCATCATGGCGCGCACGGATGCGCTCGCCGTCGAAGGCTTGCAGTCGGCCATGGACCGCGCGGCGGCCTGCGTCGAAGCGGGCGCGGACATGATCTTCCCCGAAGCGATGACCGAGCTCGGCATGTACAAGCAGTTCGCGCAAGCCGTGAAGGTGCCCATCCTCGCGAACATCACCGAATTCGGGGCGACGCCGCTCTTTACCGTCGAAGAGCTACGCGGCGCGGACGTCTCGCTGGTGCTGTATCCGCTGTCGGCGTTCCGCGCGATGAACAAGGCGGCCGAAAACGTTTACACGGCGATCCGCCGCGACGGCACGCAAAAGGCCGTCGTCGAGACGATGCAGACGCGCGCCGAACTGTACGACCGCATCGGCTATCACGCGTACGAGCAGAAGCTCGACGCGCTGTTCAGCCAGAACGCGCAGAAAAACGGGCAAGACAACTAACGCAAGCGGCACCTCGAGGAGACCCCTGGCATGAGCGATACGACGCAAGCGGCTGCACCCGGAACGACAAGCGGCTTCAAGCCGAAGAAATCCGTGGCGCTGTCGGGCGTGACGGCGGGCAACACCGCGCTGTGCACGGTCGGCAAGACGGGCAACGATTTGCACTATCGCGGCTACGACATTCTCGACATCGCGGGCGCCTGCGAATTCGAAGAGGTTGCGTATCTGCTCGTGCACGGCAAGCTGCCGAACGTCGCCGAACTCGCCGCATACAAGACGAAGCTCAAGGCGTTGCGCGGCCTGCCCGCGAACGTGAAGGCCGTGCTCGAATGGATTCCCGCCGCAGCCCACCCGATGGACGTGATGCGCACGGGCGTCTCCGCGCTGGGCACGGTGCTGCCGGAGAAGGACGATCACAACATCGCGGGCGCGCGCGACATCGCCGACCGCCTGATGGCCTCGCTCGGCTCGATGCTGCTGTACTGGTATCACTATTCGCACAACGGCAAGCGGATCGAAGTCGAAACCGACGACGATTCGATCGGCGGCCACTTCCTGCATCTGCTGCACGGCGTGGAGCCGTCGAAGTCGTGGGTCGACGCGATGCACGTGTCGCTGAACCTGTACGCGGAGCACGAATTCAATGCATCGACGTTCACCGGCCGCGTGATCGCGGGCACGGGCTCGGACATGCATTCGGCGATCACGGGCGCGATCGGCGCGCTGCGCGGGCCGAAGCACGGCGGCGCCAATGAAGCCGCGTTCGAGATCCAGTCGCGCTACCAGACGCCTGACGAAGCGGAAGCGGACATCCGCCGACGCGTCGAGAACAAGGAAGTCGTGATCGGCTTCGGCCACCCGGTGTATACGATTTCCGATCCGCGCAACAAGGTCATCAAGGACGTGGCGAAGAAGCTGTCGAAGGAAGCGTCGAACATGAAGATGTTCGATATCGCCGAGCGGCTGGAGACGGTCATGTGGGACGTCAAGAAGATGTTCCCGAACCTCGACTGGTTCAGCGCGGTGTCGTATCACATGATGGGCGTGCCGACCGCGATGTTCACGCCGCTGTTTGTGATCTCGCGCACGTCCGGCTGGGCCGCGCACATCATCGAGCAGCGCATCGACAACAAGATCATTCGTCCGAGCGCGAATTACACGGGACCGGAGAATTTGAAATTCGTGGCGCTAAATAGGAGAAAATAGCGTCCGCTGTGCGCTCCGGGGGTGCGTGCGTGCAGCCCCCGGCGGTTGAGATGCTGCAGCCGCGCACTGTTTAAACTTTGAAATTCGATAGAAAGGTTCTCTCCCATGAAAAAACTGCTGATCGCTACCGTTATTGGCGCTCTGTCCTCGACGCTGCTGGTGACGGCGCCCAGCGCGTTCGCACAATCGACGACGACGCCCCACGCCAAGCCGAAGGCACCGGCGCCGAAGCGCCTGTTCAAGCGCAAGGCCAACCCTGCCAAGGAAGCGAAGGTCGATCCCGTGCCGGAAGGTTCGGAGAAGTGGTCGTGCAACGAAGGTCTCGCGTTCGACCTGAAGGGCGACATGAAGCGCGACCAGATCGTGACCGTCCACTGGGCCAACAAGAACTACAACCTGCCGCGTGAAGCGACGACGACTGGCGCGGACCGCTTCCACGACGCCGCAAGCGGCATGGACCTCGTCGTGATCCCGACCAAGGCGATGCTGTTCTCGGACAAGGACAGCTCGCGCCTCGCCGACGAGTGCAAGACGGCGGCCATGGTGCAAGGCTCGCCGGCTCCGACGCAGTCGAACGCCATCAACAAGGCCCAGTAAGCGGGCCAACCAGGAAACCTCGATGTCCGCACCGATCTCCAACGTCCGCCCAAAACCGGACACAGTACTGGTCGATATCGTCGACTATGTGCTGAATGAAAAGCTCGAGAGCGATCTCGCGCTGGAGACCGCGCGCAACTGCCTCATCGACACGCTCGGCTGCGGACTCGAGGCCCTGTCCTACCCTGCCTGTACCAAGCTGATGGGACCGCTCGTGCCCGGCACGATCGTCCCGAACGGCGCCAAGGTGCCGGGCACGCAGTTCCAGCTGGACCCAGTGCAAGCCGCGTTCAACATCGGCGCGATGATCCGCTGGCTCGACTTCAACGACACATGGCTCGCGGCCGAATGGGGCCATCCGTCCGACAACCTCGGCGGCATTCTGGCGACGGCCGACTGGCTCTCGCGTACCGCGATCGCGAACGGCAAGAAGCCGCTCGTGATGAAAGACGTCCTGATCGCGATGATCAAGGCGCACGAAATTCAAGGCTGCATCGCGCTCGAAAACTCGTTCAACAAGGTCGGCCTCGACCATGTGCTGCTCGTGAAGCTCGCTTCGACGGCAGTGGTCGGCCAGTTGATGGGACTCACGCGCGATGAGCTGATCAACGCAGTCTCGCAAGCGTTCGTCGATGGACATTCGCTGCGCACGTACCGCCATGCGCCGAACACGGGCTCGCGCAAGTCCTGGGCAGCAGGCGATGCGACGTCGCGCGCGGTGCGTCTCGCGCTGATCGCGAAGACGGGTGAAATGGGCTACCCGTCGGTGCTGACGGCAAAGACGTGGGGCTTCTACGATGTGCTGTTCAAAGGGCAGCCCTTTAAATTCCAGCGCCCGTACAGCTCGTATGTGATGGAGAACGTGCTCTTCAAGATTTCGTTCCCCGCCGAATTCCACGCGCAAACGGGCGCTGAAGCGGCGATGGCGCTGCATGAGCAGATGATCGCGAGCGGCAGGCGGATCGAAGACATCGCGAAGATCACGATTCGCACGCATGAAGCGGCGATCCGCATCATCGACAAGAAAGGGCCGCTCGACAATCCCGCCGACCGCGATCACTGCATCCAGTACATGATCGCCGTGCCGCTCATTTTCGGACGCCTGACGGCCGCCGATTACGAAGACGCCGTCGCGCAGGACCCGCGCATCGACGCGCTGCGCAACAAGATGGAGTGCGTGGAAGACCCGCAGTTCACGAAGGAGTATCACGACCCGGACAAGCGCTCGATTGCGAATGCGCTGACGGTCGAGTTCACCGACGGATCGACGTTCGACGAAGTGGTCGTCGAATATCCGATCGGTCACAAGCGTCGCCGCGCCGAAGGCATCCCGCTGCTCGTCGAGAAGTTCAGGACGAACCTCGCGCGGCGCTTTCCGGCGAAGCAACAACAAGCGATCCTCGATGTGTCGCTGGACAAGGCAAAGCTAGAAGCGATGCCGGTCAATGAATACGTCGATCTGTACGTCATTTGAGTTCAGAAACGTAGCAACGTCATTTCCTCGAAAACCCCAGGAAAACTACCATGGCCCACAACCTCCACAAAACGCTCAAGGAATTCGACAGCGGTTCCGGCAAAGGCAAGTTCTATTCGCTGCCGCAGCTCGGTAAGGCACTGAACGTCAAGATCGACCGCCTGCCGGTTTCGATCCGCCTCGTGCTGGAATCGGTGCTGCGTAACTACGACGGCAAGAAGATCTCGGAAGAACACATCGAGCAGCTCGCGAACTGGAAGCCGACGGCTGCACGCGTCGACGAAATTCCGTTCGTCGTCGCGCGCGTCGTGCTGCAGGACTTCACGGGCGTGCCGCTGCTCGCCGACATCGCGGCTATGCGCGGCGTCGCGCAGCGCGCGGGCAAGAACCCGAAGTCGATCGAGCCGCTGGTTCCCGTGGATCTCGTCGTCGACCACTCGGTGCAGATCGACCACTTCCGCGAGAAGGGCGCGCTGGACCTGAACATGAAGCTGGAATTCCAGCGCAACAACGAGCGCTACCAGTTCATGAAGTGGGGCATGCAGGCATTCGACACGTTCAAGGTCGTGCCGCCGGGCGTCGGCATCGTTCACCAGGTGAACCTCGAGTACCTCGCACGCGGCGTTCACAAGAAGGCTGACAACGGCGATTCCGTGTACTACCCGGATACGCTCGTCGGCACGGACAGCCACACGACGATGATCAACGGCATCGGCGTGGTCGGCTGGGGCGTGGGCGGCATCGAAGCGGAAGCAGGCATGCTCGGCCAGCCGGTGTACTTCCTGACGCCTGATGTCGTCGGCGTTCACCTGAAGGGCAAGCTGCGCGAAGGCGTGACGGCGACGGACCTCGTGCTGACCATCACCGAGCTGCTGCGCAAGGAAAAGGTTGTCGGCAAGTTCGTCGAGTTCTTCGGCGAAGGCACGCGCTCGCTGTCGCTGCCGGACCGCGCGACGATCGGCAACATGGCGCCGGAATACGGCGCGACGATGGGCTTCTTCCCCGTCGACGAAAAGACGATCGACTACTTCAAGGGCACGGGCCGCACGGACGCAGAAATCTCGTCGTTCGAAAACTACTTCAAGGCGCAGGAGCTGTTCGGCATCCCCGACGCTGGCGACATCGACTACACGAAGGTCGTCACGCTCGATCTCGGCACGGTCGCGCCGTCGCTGGCCGGTCCGAAGCGTCCGCAAGACCGCATCGAGATCACCAACGTCAAGTCGACGTTCAGCGATCTGTTCTCGAAGCCCGTCAACGAGAACGGCTTCGCGAAGAAGGCTGAAGACCTGAACGCGCAATACACGACGAGCAACGGCGTCAACGTGAAGAACGGCGACATCCTGATCGCCGCGATCACGTCGTGCACGAACACGTCGAACCCGAGCGTGCTGCTGGCAGCCGGCCTGCTGGCGAAGAAGGCCGTCGAAGCCGGTCTGGAAGTCGCGCCGCACATCAAGACGTCGCTGGCTCCGGGATCGCGCATCGTCACCGAGTACCTGACGAAGACGGGCCTGCTGCCCTACCTCGACAAGCTCGGCTTCACGCTGGCTGCATATGGCTGCACGACCTGTATCGGCAACGCGGGCGATCTGACGCCGGAACTGAACGAGTCGATCACGAAGAACGACATCGTCGCGGCAGCTGTGCTGTCGGGCAACCGCAACTTCGAAGCACGTATTCACCCGAACATCCGCGCGAACTTCCTCGCATCGCCGCCGCTGGTCGTCGCTTACGCGATCGCGGGCAACATCACGCGCGACCTGATGACCGAGCCGGTCGGCAAGGGCAAGGGCGGCAAGGACATCTACCTCGGCGACATCTGGCCGTCGAGCGAAGAAGTCAACGCGCTGCTGAAGTTCGCACTTGACGCCGACGCTTTCCGCACGAACTACTCGCAGCTCACGAAGAAGGGTGATCTGTGGAGCAAGATCGAAGGCGAAGAAGGTCAGGTCTACGACTGGCCGAAGTCGACGTACATCGCGGAGCCGCCGTTCTTCGGCTCGGACTTCTCGATGGAGCCGGCTTCGAGCATCGCTGCCGTGAAGGGCGCGCGCGCACTGGGCATCTTCGGTGACTCGGTCACGACCGACCACATCAGCCCGGCAGGCTCGATCAAGGAAGACTCGCCCGCAGGCAAGTGGCTGAAGGAAAACGGCGTGCAGAAGGCCGATTTCAACAGCTACGGCTCGCGCCGCGGGAACCACGACGTGATGATGCGCGGCACGTTCGCGAACGTCCGCATCAAGAACCTGATGATCCCGGTGAAGGCAGACGGCACGCGCGTCGAAGGCGGCCTGACGATTCACCAGCCGAGCGGCGAACAACTGTCGATCTACGACGCAGCGATGAAGTACATCGACGCCGGCACGCCGACCGTCGTGTTCGCGGGCGAAGAGTACGGCACGGGCTCGTCGCGCGACTGGGCGGCGAAGGGCACGCAACTGCTGGGCGTGAAGGCGGTTGTCGCGCGCAGCTTCGAGCGTATCCACCGTTCGAACCTGGTCGGCATGGGCGTTCTGCCGCTGCAGTTCAAGGGCTCGGATAGCATCCAGTCGCTGAACATCACGGGCGAAGAAACGTATGACGTCGAAGGCCTCGGCGACGACTTCAAGCCGCAACAGGAAGTCACGCTGGTGATCCATCGCAAGGACGGTTCGGAGCAGCGCGTCCCCGTTCTGCTGCGTATCGATACGCCGATCGAAGTCGACTACTACAAGCACGGCGGTATCCTGCCGTTCGTGCTGCGCTCGCTGCTCGCAGCGTAAGTCATTGCTTTGCAGGTGCTGCGTTCTCGTTGAGGACGCAGTGACTTTTGAGAGCCCGGTTATGCCGGGCTTTTTTTTCATTTTGTGCGGGATGGGAGTGCATGGAGTCGGCCAATTTCGCCGTGAGCCGCGCATCGGCCTGGTTGTCGGGTAAAAAATGCCTGTTTCCGGCCGAACATTGATTCACTCTGCCATTAGCGATACCCTTGACTCGTTCGTAGTCGTCGAATGCTGGTCAACCCGGAGGCAACCGTTTCGTGAATCGAACGTGGGCTTTCTCCTGCATCCTTGCCTTGAGCGCGATCCTCGGCGGATGCGGCAAGGATGGATCGCAAAACGCTACCAAGGAACCGGACGCGTCCGCGAGTCAGGCACCCGGTCAGGCCGCGAGCAACACAGCCGCCGCATCGGGCGCGCAGGAGCGGAGCGCGCCAGCCGCCGTCACCAAGGCGCAGTTGCCCGGGGAAGCGGCGGAAACACTGCGTCTGATCAAAGCGGGCGGCCCCTACCCTTTTGGCGAGGACGGTGTCCTGTTCCGCAACAGCGCGGGATTGCTGCCGCAGCATCCGCGCGGCTACTACCACACATACACGGTTCGCACGCCCGGCTCGAAGGATCGCGGGCTGCGCCGCATCGTATGTGGTGGACCGCGCAAGCAGACCAGTGACTGCTACTACACCGACGATTACTACGTCAGTTTCAAACGCATTTCAGATAGCCAATGAACGATCGCCACATCATGACGACCGCTTGAGTTCATCGATGCGCAGACGATAGCTGCGCAGCAGACAAGCCTTATCGCCACACGCGTTGCGAGAATTGCGAAGCCATGCGCGTTGGTCCGCTCGCAATCGCGTCTTGTTAGCCGATTCTTTTATCTTTTGATGATAGAGCTCTGCCAATGTTTTATCGACACGGGCAAGTTCCGCATCCCCGCAAACAAGCCGCGCCTGAATAGATATGAGCTTGCTGCAATCGAGACTATGCATCAACGCAGCCTTCGTCTCGTATCGAGTTTCCAGCAATCCCGGTTTGCATAGCCCTTGCAGCGATTTGCACGCGACGTTGCGTCCAACCCATGCCATGTCTTGTGCACCATATTGCTTGACGAAACGATTGATGCCCGCATGGCTGACGCCCCTTTGCATTGCGTTTGCCGCGATTATTTCGTTGCAAAGCGAGTCCTCGGCGTAGGTTCGCCCATCGCGCCGGTAGCAACTGTGAAAACCGAGCAGCGCGGCGCCGACAAGACTTCGGCGTTCTCCTGAAGCGAACAGGATCGAAGCGCAAGCGGACGCACATTTGGCATTATCTGGAACCGTCGTATAGACGCGTACCTTATCCATTGCATCGACGACGCGAAAAGCGGCCTCGACATTTCCTCCCGGGCTATTTAAAACAAGGACGACGAGTCCTTCTTCATCACGGTCCGCCATTTTGGCGACTGCGAGAAATTTCTGTGCATCGCCTTCCTGAATCTTTCCTTCACCGATAACCATCTTTAACGCAAGTTGAGGCTGGTAGTAGATCCTGAAGTCCATCCCGAGCGCCAGGCCAGGAAACATAGGCACAGTAAAACAAAGCCAGGCAAGCATTCGTCGAATCAAACGTGACGCCGCTGTGTTCGCGAGCGTTGGGTGCGCGGCGCTGCCCATACATTTCTCCTCGGAATGTCACTGGCTCTGGGACGCGTGACGGGCTCAGAAGGCCTATGATGCCCCATGAGGCCACCCGTTATCGACCGGACCCATGAACCGTTTCCTCATCGTTATCGGCGTGCTGTGCATTCTCGCCGGCCTCGGCTGGCGCTGGCTCGCGCGCATCCCGTTCGGCAGGCTGCCTGGCGACATTCACATCGTCCGTGACGGGCTCGACCTGCATTTCCCGATCGTCACGTGCGTCGTGATTTCGGTCGTGGTATCCGCGCTGCTCTGGTTCTTGCGGCGCTGAGCGCGTCCCCGCCCGAGAACAACAGGAAGCACGAAGCGCAAACGCGATCGCGAACAGCATCTCAACCGGGGTCATACCGCATCGCCTGCGCTGACGAAAAACCAAAACACTTCTTCTCGGCGTGTCGAATTTGATAGTCTTCGTTCGTCGTCTCTACGGCAGCATGCAGCATGCGGTTTTGCCTCCGCATCGAGCCAACACTGACAGGAGATTTGCCATGAAGATTCAAAAGATCACGCCGTTTCTCTGGTACTCCAACGAAGCCGAGGAAGCCGCTGCTTTCTATGCGGGAATCTTTCCGGACTCACGCATCATCCGGGTCACTGGCGTGCCAAGCGCCGGTTCCACGAAGGTCGTCGAATTCGTTCTGTTTGGCCAGCCCTTCTTCGCGATGAGCTCCGGGCAGCCCGATCCGTTCAACTCATCGATATCGCTGCTGGTCAGCTGTGACGACCAGGCGGAGCTCGACCGCTATTGGAACGCCCTTCTCGAGGGCGGCGGTTCGACCATGGCATGCGGCTGGCTCAAAGACCGTTTCGGCATTTCGTGGCAGATCGTGCCGAACGATCTCATCCCGATGATCGCAGACCCCGATCCCGTCAAGGCAAAGCGCGTCGCGGAGACCATGATGACGATGATCAAGTTCGATGTCGCCGCGTTGAAAGCCGCCTATGCAGGGACGGCAGGCTGACGAACAAAAAAGCGGTCTACATTGCGTGCAAGCGAGAGCGTCGGCCAGCATTACCCACTTTCAGCCGACGCTCAACGCACAGGTTTTAGCCGCACGCGCCGGCTATCGCTGATAAAACCCTACCCGCTCCATCACCCGCTCCACATAGCGCCGCGTCTCCGCATACGGCGGAATCCCGCCGCCGAACTTCCGCACGGCGCCCTCACCCGCGTTATACGCCGCGAGCGCCAGCGACACGTAGCCGAACGTCGCAAGCAACGCATCGAGCAAACGCGCGCCCGCCAGAAGATTCTGCACGGGATCGAACAGATCGTCCGCGCCCTGCTGTCTGCCTGTTTGCGGCATCAATTGCATCAAGCCCGTTGCCCCTTTCGGCGACACGGCAAATGGATTGCCGCCCGACTCGACATCGATGACGGCCATCAGCAGCGCTCTGTCGACGCCGACGCGCTTCGCAACGTCATCGACGAGCGGCGTCCACGCCAGCACCTTCGACAACGCGCCGCGCGCGCCCGTCGGCGCCGCAAACGACGCATCCAGTTCGATCACCAGCGACTGGCCGGCCGCATCGCCGCCCTTCAATCCGCCGATCACCATCTCGACGCGTCCGGCCGACCGCGCATCATCGACATCGCCGAGCGCGACGCTCAACAGCAACGCGAGCAACACGACGCGCAGCATCAACGCGCCGTCACGGTAGCCGCATCGTTGGCCGCGTCCGCGCGAAACGGCGACTGCATCCGCACGATCGCCTCCGACTCCAGCGCAATCGGCCAGCGCTGGCTCTGCAATCCATCGGCGAGCGTTGTCCGGCACAGGCTGTCGGGCCGTCGCGGCGAACCATATGCATCGACGTTCGCGTCAGCGGGCTCGCGCGAAAACAGGCCATTCGCCGCGACGTTGCCGATCACGTTCGTCGCGTAGTAGAAGATCTTGTTGACCAGAGGCACGATCAGATCGAAGCAGTAGTGCACGCGCAGCTTCAATAGATTCGCATCCTGCACATTCACGTTCGACTCCATGCCACGCGACGCATCGCGATACATCAGCGTATCGTTCGGAATCTCTTCGTGCGTGATGCCCTCGTCGGGATAGAAGCGCGTGCGCGCGAAGTCACGCGTCATCGCCGCTGTCGGGCTGACTATCGCAATCGACGCCGCCTTCGTCACCGCGCTTCGCGCCGCAAGCATGGCCGACTGCACACCCGGCGCATCGGCATGCCGCGCATACAACGGCGCGAGACCGCGAGCGAGACCTGCTTGCATCGCCTGCATCGATCCGTGATTCACCGAGCCCTCGCGCGCCGCTTCGAGCACGGCGACGTCGAGCGTCGACTTCGCCTGATACAGCAGCACGAACTGCACGGTCGCGAAACCGAAGAACAGCAGCAGCGGCGCGACGATTAGAAATTCCGTCATCGCCTGCGCCGTCATGCGTCGCTTGCGCGTGTATTCATGCATCACGGCAGCACCCTCCACGCGAGCCTGTCGCCGATACCGATACCGCACACATGTACCGAGTTCGCATTCATCTCCAGCACGCTGCGCGCGCGCCAGCAAAACAGCATGCGCCCACGTTGCACGTTGCGATGGATCGCCAGCACGCGATTGCGATCGTCGATAAAGACGACGTCGATCGGAAAGCGCATGCCGAACGTATGCACCGCATTGCACGGTTCGAGCCACAGCGCTTGCGCCGCATCGAGGCATGAGCGGCCGAGCAAACCACGCATGCGTTCGAGCGCGTGTTCGGCCACGTCGAGCGTGACGCGCGTCGCCTCGCCGCGATGGATCAGGCACGCGCGTTTCATAGCAGCCCCTCCTGCATGAACTTCATCGCGATCGGAAACCGAGGCATGATGAACGCGTTGCAGCGGGCAAGCGCCGCGCAGCAGCCAGTCGATGGCGGATTGCTCGATGGCCTCGTCGATCAAATGAATTCGCTGATGATCGAACTCGGCCGTTCCGGCGCGCGCTGGACATTCAGGCCATAAGCAGCGGCGGCACCGACAGCCGACGCGACGCGCGCGAAAAAACAAAACGATCAAACGACAAAAGGCCCGCAGAATGCGGGCCGGAAATTCCGCGAACCACGGTGGAGACGATCAGAGAACCGTGTGCGGTCAGCGCGGCTGGTTCGTGCAACCTCGGGGAAAGCTGCTCAGCCGCGCTAATGACCAGTATAGAGCGCGATTTTGTCTGTGCAGGAGAAAATGCCAATCTTTGCGCTAACAAGTATTAATTGCCGCAAGCGGGATGATAGGCACAGGCGCCCATCCCATTCGCCTGTCATGCCTACCCGGTCAACAAGTCGTTGAGCTGTTCGTTCAGTTGATCGACCGCTTCCGCCACGAATGGAAGCAGCGCGACGATAGTCAGCGCATCGCGCTCGAATGCCGCGCGCTCCAGGCGCCGCGCCAGCGCGATTTCGCGGCTGCGTTGCAGCATGCTCAGCGAACCGGCGAGACGATGGGCGGCACGGCCCAGATCGTCCCATGCCTCGCTATGACGGGCCGCCAACATGAACACGAGCGTTGTGCGATTCGTCTCGATCAGCGCACACGTCACGTCGCGCGCAACAGTGTGATCGCCCAGCGCGAGGGCATCGATTCGCGCGCGCAGCGTGCAGTCGAATGCGGTGCACATGGCAAGCGGCGTCATTGTTGCGCGGCCGTGATGCCACAACGCCGCGCGAAATCGACAAGCTCGACGAGCGTCTCGACGCCCACCTTGTTCATCAGCCGGGTCTTGTGACTGCTGACCGTCTTGTTGCTGATGAAGAGCGCATCGCCGATCGACTTGTTGGACATGCCCTTGGCCAGCATCTGCAAGATCACGAGTTCCTTGTCGGACAGCATGTCGAGCTTGTCGGCTTCCGCAACGGCATGGGCGGACCCGGAACCGTTCGCGCAAGGCGCCACGGGAAACACGCTATAGCCCGACAACACCGCCTCCACGCTGCGCATGATTTCCTTCACGTCCTGCGACTTGCTGACGAAACCCTGCGCGCCCGCCCGCATCGCACGAGTAACGAAAGTGACCGCATCGTGGCTCGACAGAATCAGCACGCGCATGCCGGGATGCGCGGTTTTCAGACGGGAAAGAACATCGAGACCATTTATTCGCGGAATATCCAGATCGAGAATAGTGAGATCCGGCGCGAATTGACGCGCCATTTCCATTGCCGCCTGACCGTTGTCCGCTTCAAATACTTCCTGCGTACCGAGCATTTGCAATAGATGAGTCTTGATAACAAGGCGAAATGCGGGATGATCGTCCACGATTAATATAGAAGCCAACTCCCATTCTCCAGATATCTCTTTTATCGCGCGTTCGTCAATTTCGCGGACTCCTGACAAATTTCCGCGCGCCACTTTACGGGAAGATTCTAGTTCATTATTGACGCATCTAGTCTGCGGAATATTCTGCATTCTATTGCGTATTCAATTCGAATGTTATCCAGAGTCCCAATAAATACCCCGCGCATAAAAAAGTAAATCAGCCGGGCAAAATCTTGCCTCGCGGACATGCTCCCGTGCCAGGCCGAGGCGGCGCATCGCACTTCAGGTAAACCCGCTTGAATTTAACTAACTCGTCAATTAAGCTTGCGTCTCATGAACCCGAAACGTCCACCGGCCAAGCCGCGCGGCCGGCGCCCCGTCGTCGAGAACTTCGACGTGCGCGAGCATCTGCTCGACACGGCCACGCGTCTTTTCTCCGAGCGTGGCATCGCGGCGACCACCGTCGCGCAGATCGCCTCGGCCGCGGGCGTCACGTCGGCGCTCGTGCATTACTACTTCACGAATCGCGAAACGCTGCTCGATGCGATCGTCGAAGAACGGCTCGCGCCGTCCATCAGCTTCGTATGGAGCGCCGCAGGCGACGATTCGAACGCCGATGCGTTCGCGATGGTCGACGATCTCGTCACACGTCTTTTCGACGTGACGCGCCGCATGCCGTGGCTACCGCCGCTGTGGCTGCGCGAGGTCATCAACGAAGGCGGCATGCTGCGCGATCGCATGCTCACGCGCATTCCGTTCGACAACATCAGGCGCTTCGGCGCGCGCATCATGCACGCGCAGCAGGCGGGCGACGTGAACGCCGGGCTCGATCCGCTGCTGATGTTCAACTCGATCCTCGCGCTCGTGATGCTGCCGCAAGCCGCCGCGAAGGTATGGCAAAGCATTCGCGGCTTCCCGGCGATCGAGCGCGAGACGCTGCAGCGGCACGTGACGGCGCTGCTGCTGGGCGGCATGCGTCCGCCCGCAACGACTGCCGACAAAGCGCCTATCGTTCGTACCGCGCGCAAGACCACGCGGCGCGCCACCACGAGGTCCAGGTCATGACGCCGTCCCGTTCATCCGCGAGCACGCTGCGGCTATTCGTCGTGTTCATCGCGTTCGTCGCATGCAGCGCGCTCGCTGCATGCTCGCATCACGACGACAACACATGGCAGGGCTACGTCGAAGGCGAATTCGTGTATCTCGGCTCGTCGCAATCGGGCAAGCTGACGCAGCTCGATGTCGCTCGCGGCGACGAGATCGCCGTGAACGCGCCCGTCTTCGCACTCGAATCCGTCGACGAAACGGCCGCGCTGCAACAGGCGCAGCAACAACTCGCCGCGGCCCGCGCGCAGCTCGCGGACATCCAGACGGGCAAGCGCCCGCCCGAAATCGACGTGACGAAAGCGCAGCTTGCGCAGTCCATCGCAAATGCGCGCAAGGCGACGCTGCAACTGACGCGCGACGAAGCGCAGTATCGCGTCGGCGGCATTCCGAAGGGACAGCTCGACGATACCCGCGCCGCCGCCGATGCCGCCAACGCGCAGGTGCGCGAGCTCACGCATGAAGTCGATGTCGCGCGTCTGCCTGGGCGTTCGCAGCAACTGACCGCGCAGGCGGCGCAAGTCGATGCGGCGCAGGCCGCCGTCGCACAGGCGCAATGGAAGCTCGACCAGAAGCGCGTGAACGCGCCCGCGAAAGGCCGTGTGTACGACACGCTGTATCGCGTCGGCGAATGGGTGCAGGCGGGCAGCCCCGTCGTGCAGATGCTGCCGCCGCAGAACGTGAAGGTGCGCTTCTTCGTGCCGGAAACGCTGGTCGGCTCGCTCCAGCCCGGCCGCGCGCTGGCCATTCATTGCGACGGCTGCGCGTCGGACGTGAACGCGAAGATCACCTATGTGTCGAGTTCGTCCGAGTACACGCCGCCCGTCATCTACAGCAACGAGAGCCGCGGAAAACTCGTGTTCATGATCGAAGCGCGCCCTTCCGTCGACGATGCGCCGCGCCTGCATCCCGGCCAGCCCGTTTCGGTGAGCTTGCGATGAACACGCAGAACGGAACGCTCGCCATCGACGTGCACAACCTGAACAAGCACTTCGGCGACAGGCACGTGGTCAACGACGTGACGCTGCAGGTCGCGCACGGCGAGATCTTCGGCTTTCTCGGACCGAACGGCAGCGGCAAGACGACGTCGATCCGCCTGATGTGCGGACTGCTCACGCCGGACTCCGGCAGCGGCACGTGCCTCGGCTACGACATCGTGCGCGAGAGCGCGCAGATCAAGCGCAATGTCGGCTACATGACGCAGCGCTTCTCGTACTGGGAAGACATGACGATTCGCGAGAACCTCGATTTCGTCGCGCGCATCTATCAGATGAAGAACCGCAAGGAGAAAGTGGACCGCGCGCTCGAAACGCTCGGGCTGCAAACGCGCGCGGGCCAGATGACGGGCGCGCTGTCGGGCGGCTGGAAACAGCGGCTCGCGCTCGCTGCGTGCATGCTGCACGAGCCGAGGCTGCTGCTGCTCGACGAGCCGACGGCGGGCGTCGATCCGACCGCGCGCCGCGACTTCTGGGAAGAGCTGCATCGTCTCGCGGCGCAAGGGATCTCGGTGCTGGTGAGCACGCACTACATGGACGAAGCGGAACGCTGCCACAAGCTCGCGTATATCGCATACGGCAAGCTGCTCGCGCAGGGCACCGCGCAACAGGTGATCGATTCGCAGGCACTCGCCACGTGGGCGATTCATGGCGAGCGTCTGACCGAGCTATCGGAACGGTTGCGCAACACGCCGGGCGTCGATCAGACCGTCGTGTTCGGCTCCGCGCTGCATGCGAGCGGCCACGATCACGCGGCGCTCGAAAAAGCCATCCGGCAGGCGACGTCCGGCATGTCCGTGCGTATCGAGCCGATCGACACGGGCCTCGAAGACGTGTTCATCTACATGATGAGCCGCTCGACCGACAACTACGCGCAACCGGGCAAGCCATCGTGAACCGCTTCTTTTCCGTCACGCGCTGGTGGGGCATCGTGCTGAAGGAATTCATCCAGTTGCGGCGTGACCGCATCACGTTCGGCATGATCGTCGGCCTGCCGATCCTTCAGCTCGCGCTGTTCGGCTTTGCGATCAACACCGATCCGAAGCATCTGCGCACGGCCGTCATCGTCAGCGACGACAGCCCGTTCTCGCGCAGCTTCGTCGCGGCGATGCAGAACTCCGACTACTTCAACATCGTCGAGACGCTGCCCAACGATGCCGCCGGACGGCATGCGCTCGCGCAAGGCAACGTGCAGTTCGTCGTGTCGATACCCGTCGATTTTTCTCGGCGGCTGTTGCGCGGCGAACGTCCCGCGCTGCTGGTCGAAGCCGACGCAACCGATCCGACGGCAACGCAAGCGCCCCTCGCCGCGCTGCCCGGTCTCGTGCAATCGGTCGCGGACAAGGACATCACGGGGCCGCTCGCGCATCTGAACGGCGCACCCGCCGCGTTCGACGTGCAGATCCACAAGCTGTACAACCCCGAAGGCATCACGCAATACAACGTCGTGCCGGGCCTGATGGGCACGATCCTCACGCTGACGATGGTCATGATGACGGGCCTCGCGATGACGCGCGAACGCGAACGCGGCACGATGGAAAATCTGCTCGCGACGCCCGTTCTTCCCCTCGAAGTGATTGCGGGCAAGCTGGTGCCGTACATCGCGATCGGACTCGTGCAGTCGTCGATCATCCTCGCGGCCGCGCGCTACGTGTTTCATGTGCCGTTCGTCGGCAGCCTGATTGCGCTCTATGTGGCCGCGCTGCTTTTCATCGCGGCGAACCTGACGGTCGGCATCACGCTGTCGTCGATTGCGCAAAACCAGTTGCAGGCGATGCAGCTCACCGTCTTCTATTTTCTGCCGAGCCTGCTGCTGTCGGGCTTCATGTTTCCGTTCGCGGGCATGCCCGTGTGGGCGCAATGGATCGGCAATCTGCTGCCTCTCACGTACTTCAATCGCCTCGTGCGCGGCATTCTTCTGAAGGGCAACGGCTGGGTGGACCTGTGGCCTTCCGTGTGGCCTGTCGCGATCTTCACGGTCATCGTGCTGGCGATTGCAGTGCGCTTCTACCGGCGCACGCTCGACTAGGAGGACTCGATCATGAAACGCTGCGTCTTCGTCGCTGGGCTCTTGCTGGGCGGTTGCGCCGTTGGCCCGGACTTCCATGCGCCGTCCGCGCCCGATGCGCAGACCTATACGCGCGAAACGCTAGCTGCGTCGACGCAGGCAGCAGGCGCAACGCAAACGCTCGTCGCCGCCGATCATGCGTTGCCGACGTGGTGGACGCAATTTCATTCCGACGCGCTCAATCGTCTCGTCGATATGGCGCTACAGCAAAGCCCGACGCTCGAGGAAGCGCACGCGAAGCTCGTCGAAGCGCGAGAAAACTATGTCGCGCAAGCGGGCGCGACGCAGTTTCCGTCGATCGACGCAAAGCTTTCCGGCGCGCGCCAGAAGGTCGACCCTGCTGCGTTCGGCATTCCGAATGTGCCGAATCCCGGACCGTTCACGCTGTTCAATGCGTCGGTGAGCGTATCGTATGTGCTCGATGTTTTCGGCGGCAACCGGCGCGCGCTCGAAGCGCTGCTCGCGCAGGTCGACTATCAGACGTATGAACTGGACGCCGCGCGTCTGACGCTCGCGGGCAATGTCGTATCGACGACGATCCGGCGCGCGTCGCTGCAACAGCAACTCGCGCTGACGGAACAACTCGCCGATGCACAGGCGCAGCAGCTGAAGATTATCGAAGGACGTTATGCGGCGGGCGGCGTCGCGGAACTCGACGTGCGCACGCAGCGCACGCTGCTCGCACAGACGCGCGCACAGCTTGCGCCGCTCGCGACGCAACGCGCGCAGGCCGATCATCAGCTGGCGATTCTGCTCGGCGTGGCGCCGTCGAAAGCGGATTTCAACGACGTCACCCTCGATGCGCTGCATTTGCCCGACACCGTGCCCGTCACCCTGCCGTCGACGCTCGCGCGCGAACGCCCCGATATCCGCGCATCGGAAGCGCTGCTGCATCAGGCGAGCGCGAACGTCGGCGTTGCGACGGCGAATCTTTATCCGCAATTCGTGGTGTCGGCGGGTGCGGGTTCCGAGCGCACGCGCATCGAGGATATCGTCAACGGCATGAACATATGGAACATCGGCCTCAATCTGACGCAGCCGATTTTTCACGGCGGCGAACTGCACGCGAAGAAGCGCGCGGCGCAGGCCGCTTACGATGCGGCTTTCGCGTCGTACCGGCAGACCGTGCTGCAGGCGCTGCAACAGGTCGCCGATACGCTGCATGCGTTGAACGACGATGCGCATGAACTTCAGGCGCGCGACGACGCGGCGTCGGAGGCGCAAGCGAGTGTGAAGATCGCGCAGGCGCGGTATGCGGCGGGGGGTGTCAGCCAATTCGGTCTGATCGATACGCAACGCCAGGCGTTGCAGACGGCGATCGACCGGACGCGGGCAGAGGGCGATCGTCTTGCGGATACGGCTGCGCTGTTTCAGGCGTTGGGTGGCATGACGCCCATTGCGCCCGTGGATCAGGCGGCGAGGCGGTGACGCGAAGCGCGGACGGCTATCGCACACACCACCCGCGCCGCGCCGTCATCGACGCTTGATGAGGCGAATGACGAACAGCAGGATAACCGCGCCGACAAAAGCCGTGGCAATCGAGCCGATCCATCCGTTGCCCAGCGAAAGGTGCAGCACGCCCGACAGCCAGCCGCCGATAAACGCGCCCGCAATCCCGACGACGATATCGATCAGGACGCCGAAGCCGCCGCCATCCACGAGCACGCTGGCAAGCCAGCCCGCCACGCAGCCGATGATCAACCACGCAATGATTCCGTGTTCCATAGTTTTCCCAGGTTGTATTGCAGTTATTGGAACGAGCCACGACGATGCCGTAACCCGCTTTCGTTGACGCCACTCATGGGGTCAGCGTGGGTTGTACAGCAGCGATCGACCTGGGTTGTGAACGTTTGTCAAAGCGTGGGGTGAAGAGCGAAATCAGATCGCAGCTACGATGCGGCTCCGCGATCCAGATAGAGCATCATGTGCTTTTCGTCGAAGTATCGGCCGTCGACGCGTAGTGCGCGCGGCTCGATGCCGTAGCTGACGAAACCGATCGACGCATACAACCGCTGCGCCCGATCGTTCTCCGCGTTCACGCACAGCGAGACTTGCAGCACGCCTTGTTCGCGCGCTCGCGCAAATGCGTGGTTCAGCAGTTCGCGAGCAATGCCGCACTTCCGATACGCCGGTCTAACGAACACGCCCCACAGCAGCGCCTTGTGTTCCAGTTGCCTGAACGGCTCGCGCCTCATGCCCGCGATGCCGACAAGCGCTTCGCCATCGAACGCGCCCCACACCACTTGCCGCTCAGTGTGCCGGATTTGCGCGTGAACGACATCGTGTGGTTTCGCGCGCTCTTCTTCGAGCGTCGGCCATATCGCCATCGGAGAGTCCTGGATGGCTTCGAGCCGCAGCGTTCGAAAGGCGTCGGCGTCGGCTTCGATCAGTGGGCGTATCGTCAGTGATTGTTCGAGCATTGCAGCGTGTTCTCCACGGTCATTTGCAATGCCGATCTATACAGGAATCGCCTCGCAAAAAATCAGGGCCTCACGATTTTCTACAAAAATCGTGAGGCCCTTTTCAACGCGAACTGCGCGGCATTGCGCGCCTCGCGCGCAGCGGCAGAAGACCGCGAGCAACCGCCCCTACACCGCCACCGCCCGCGCCGCATTCCTGCCGCGCAGCCATTCGAGCGCCAGCAGCAGGCAAGTTGAAAACACGATGAGGATCGTTGCGAGCGCTGCGATCGTCGGACTGATGTTCTCGCGAATGCCCGTGAACATCTGACGCGGCAGCGTCGTCTGATCCGCGCCCGCGAGAAACAGCGTGACCACCACTTCATCGAACGACGTCGCGAACGCGAACAGCGCGCCCGAGATCACGCCCGGCGCAATGACCGGCAACGTGATGTTGAAGAAGGTTTTCACGGGGCTCGCGCCGAGCGACAGGCTCGCGCGCACGAGGTTGTAGTTGAAGCCCTGCAACGTCGCGGCCACCGTCGTCACGACGAACGGCACGCCCAGCGAAGCATGCGCCATGATCAGCCCGATGTACGTATTGGCCAGCCCCAGCGGCGCAAAGAACAGATACATGCCGACGCCGACCACCACCACGGGCACGATCATCGGCGAGATCAGCACCGCCATCAGCAGCGCCTTGCCCTTGAAGTTCGCCTTGGTGAGCCCGATCGCCGCGAGCGTGCCGAGCACGGTGGCGAGCACCGTCGCGGACGGCGCGACGATAAAGCTGTTCTTCGCGGCCATCCGCCATTCGTCGGAAGCGATCAGGTTCTGATACCAGCGCAGCGACCAGCCCGGTATCGGATAGACAAGGAACGTGCTCGACGAAAACGACAGCGGCACGATCGCAAGCACGGGCAGGATCAGATACAGCAGCGTCAGCACGGCAAGCCCACGCAGCGTGAAGTACCACACGCGCTCGATCATCGACGTGTGCGGCGCGAACATCGGTTTGGCCAGTTTCATCGCATGCTCCTTGCCGTCAGCCGAGGCTCACTTGCGAACGCGTGAAGCGTCCGTAGATCACATACAGCACGAGCGTCGCCGCGAGCAGCAGACCGCCGAGCGCGCACGCCATGCCCCAGTTGATCGTCACGTTCGTGAAGTACGCGACGTAGTAGCTGACCATCTGGTCGTTCGGTCCGCCGAGCAGCGCCGGCGTGATGTAGTAGCCGATCGCGAGAATGAACACGAGCAGCGCGCCCGCGCCGACGCCCGGATATGTCTGCGGCACGTACACGCGCCAGAACGCCGCGAACGGATGCGAGCCGAGCGAGATCGCCGCGCGCTGATAGCTCGGCGGAATCGACTTCATCACGCTGTAGAGCGGCAAGATCATGAACGGCAAAAGGATATGCGTCATCGAGATATAGACGCCGACGCGGTTGAACAGCAGCGCCAGAGGATCGTGTATCAGCCCCGTGCCGAGCAGCGCCTTGTTGACGAGCCCTTCGCTTTGCAGAATCACGATCCACGCAGCGACGCGCACGAGAATCGACGTCCAGAACGGAATCAGCACGAGGATCATCACGAGATTCGCGCGCCGTTCATTGAGCGTCGAGATCCAGTACGCAAGCGGATAGCCGAGCAGCAGCGCGAACACGGTCACGGCAAAGCCGATCACGAACGTGCGGCTGAACACCGCGAGATAGATCTGTTGCTCGGGGTCGGTCGGAATGATTTGACCGAACGCGTCCTGCTTGTGATCGAGCGCGGCGAGCAGATAGAACGGCGAGTACGTGCCGCCGTTCTTCGCGATTGCCTGCCAGTACTTCACGTCGCCCCAGCGCTCATCCGTTTCGAGAATCTTCGCCTTCGTCTGAGCGGGCGGCAGCGCATGGCCCGCATCGTCGTTCAGCGGCATCGCGCGCGCCGTCTTCGCGACGAGCGAACGATAACCGGGGATTTCCGTGTTCAAACGGCGTGCCAGCGCGCCCATTGCTTCGCCGTCGGCGATGGCCGTCAGATCGGTGGCGAGCGCGGCATACGCAGCGTCGGTGGGCGCGGACTTGCGGTCCCAGTCGCGCAGCGCCGTCACGGTATGCGGCAGCGCCGTCGCGATCTCCGGGTTCTGCACGGCGCGCGTGAGCAGCGCGCCGATCGGCACGACGAAGATCATCAGCAGAAAAATCGCGAGCGGCGCGATCAGCAGCAGCGCCATCGCGCGCTTCTTCGCTTCCGCGGCCTTCAGTTCGCGCTTGAGTTTGTTCGCCGACTCGGGTGCCGAGTCGGCGGCGATCGTCATCGTCGTCACACGTTTCTCCATCTGACGTCACTTCAGTACCGCCGCGATGCGGCCTCTTTCAACAGACGCCGCATCGCATTCTCCTGATGCTTACTTCGACGCCCACGACGCGAAGCGCTGCTCCAGTTCGTCGCCGTGATCGGTCCAGAACGTGAGGTTCTGCAGCACCGCGTTCTTGCCGTTGGCCGGCGAGTTCGGCAGATTCGAGAGCGTCTTCGCGTCGAGCGACTTGATGGCCGATTCGTTCACCGGGCCGTACGCGATGTGCTTCGCGTATTCCTGCTGCGGCTTCGACGAGATCGTGTATGCGATGTACTTCTCGGCCAGCGCCTTGTTCGGCGTGCCCTTCGGCATCGCCCAGTAGTCGAGGTCGTAGATGCTGCCGTTCCACACGACCTTCAGGTTCTTGCCTTCTTTCTGCGCGGCATCGATACGGCCGTTATAGGCCGTCGACATCACGACGTCGCCTGCCACGAGAAATTGCGGCGGCTGCGCGCCCGCTTCCCACCACTGGATATTCGGCTTCAGTTCGTCGAGCTTCTTGAATGCACGGTCCTGACCTTCCTTCGTCGCGAGCACCTTGTAGACGTCCTTCGGCGCGACGCCGTCGGCCATCAGCGCGAACTCGAGGTTGTAGCGCGCGCCCTTGCGCATGCCGCGCTTGCCCGGGAATTTCTTCGTGTCCCAGAAGTCGGCCCAGCTTGCCGGCGCCGTCTTCAGCTTGTCGGCGTTGTATGCCATCGCCGTCGACCACACGAAGATGCCGACGCCGCACGTTTGCGGCGCCTCGGGAATCAGATCCGACTTCTTGCCGAGCTTCGACCAGTCGAGCTTTTCATACAGGCCTTCGTCACAGCCGCGGCCCAGATCGCCCGATTCCACTTCGACGACGTCCCAGTTCACGTGCTTCGCCTCGACCATCGCCTTCACCTTGGCCTGCTCGCCGTTGTACTCGACGGCCGTCACCTTCGCGCCGTTTTGCGTTTCGAACGGCTGGTTGAAGGCCGCCTTCTGCGCGTCGCCATTCGCGCCGCCGAAGTTCACGACCGTCAGTTCCGCCGCGTTCGCCTGATTCATCGCCGCCGAGCCGAGTGCGAGGACGAATGCGCCGACAGCCACGGCACAGCGCGATTGCACGATCTTCTTCATGGTGGTTCCTCTTCCGTGTGTGATGGTGTGATGAGTGTTGCTTACGACGTGGACGTTCTTCTCTTTCTGGTTTGCGTTTCTGGTTTGCGTTTCTCGTTGGTGTTTACCGTTTCCCGCTTCTGCTCACGCGAACACGCGCAGATGCTCCGGCGCGAACTCGAGCGCGACGGGCACGCCCGGCGCGAAGCCTTCGAGCGCTTCCGTGCCGAGCGGCACCTTCACGAAGCACTCGTCCTGTTCCGGCAGACGGCAGCGCATGCGCACGTGGTCGCCGAAATAGATGAGACCGCGCGCTTCGCCTGCCACTGCATTCGCGCCGGCTTTCGACGCACCCGCCGCGAGCTTCATCCGCTCGGGCCGGATGCACGCGATGCCTTGCGCGCCCGCTTTTGCGCCACCGATATTGCGCCCGACGAGCCGCGTGCCGTCGATCAGGTGAAACTCGCAGTAATCGCCGTCGACATTCGCAACCGTGCCGCGCAGCCGGTTGCTGTCGCCGATGAAGTTCGCGACGAACTCGTTGCACGGCGATTCATAGAGGCGGTCGACGGTATCGAGCTGTTGCACGATGCCCTTGTCGAACACTGCGACGCGATCGGACATCGTCAATGCTTCGCCCTGATCGTGCGTCACGTAGACGAACGTGACGCCGAGCTTTTCGTGCAGCGACTTCAGTTCGATTTGCATGTGCTCGCGCAACTGTTTGTCGAGTGCACCGAGCGGCTCGTCCATCAGCACGAGCTTGGGCTCGAAGACGAGCGCGCGAGCCAGCGCGATGCGCTGCTGCTGGCCGCCCGACAGTTGCGCCGGATAACGCTTCGCGAAGCCCTCCATGCGCACCATCTTCAACGCGTTGTTGACCTTGTGCGCGCGTTCGTCGGCGGAGAGCTTGCGCACGGTCAGCGGATACGCGACGTTCTGCTCGACGGTCAGATGCGGAAACAGCGCGTAGTTCTGAAACACCATGCCGATGTTGCGCTTGTGCGGCGGCACGTTGTTGAGCAACTGGCCGTCGAGCCAGATCTCGCCGCCCGTCGGAAACTCGAAGCCCGCAAGCATCATCAGGCAGGTCGTCTTGCCGGAGCCGGACGGCCCGAGCAGCGTGAGGAATTCGCCCTGATAGATGTCGAGATCGAGTTGCTTGACGACGAGCGTTTCGCCGTCATAGGTCTTGCGCACACCCCGAAAGCTGACGATTACGTCTTCGGTTCTCATCGTGTCCGTCTCCATGGCCTGCCGTCGCATGTACGGGTTTCTACCCAGATGGTTCTACTCATCGCGCAGAATCGCATCGATTGCGTGATCCACTATAGCCGCTTACGGTTCTACAATAGGGAACCATTTCATAATTCCGGATAGAACCACTTGGACACTGTCATCCTGTCGGACTGGCTCGCCGCGCGGCTCGACCGGACGGCCACCGAACCCGTCTACCGGCAAGTGCTCGAGCTGATGCAGCAGGCCATCCTCACGGGCCAGCTGCCGCCCGGCGCGAAGCTGCCCAGCTCGCGCACGCTCGCCGTCGATCTCGGCATCGCGCGCAACACGGTGCTGCACGTCTACGACCAGCTCACGGCCGAAGGCTATGTGATTTCGACGACGGGCAGCGGCACCTACGTCGCCGACACGCGTCCGGATACGACCGCCGTCAACGCGCGCAAGGCGCCACGCGCGGCAAGTGGCCCCGTCGGCGTCGTCACGGGCACGGCGCCAGCGCAATCCGGCGCGCCAGAGCGCGGCGGCCTGTCGATGCGCGGCTCGCGGCTCATCAGCAAGGCGGGCGTGTCGGCGCGGCAATGGGGCGCGTTCATGCCGGGCGTGCCGGATGTCTCCGAATTCCCCGCACGCACGTGGAGCCGCTTGCAATCGAAGCTGTGGAAGCAGGCGAACCCCGATCTGCTGACGTACGCGCCGGGCGGCGGCTATCGTCCGTTGCGGCGGGCGTTGTCGGACTATCTGCGGGTCGCGCGCTCGGCGAAGTGCACGCCGGACCAGATCATCATCACGACGGGCATTCATCAGTCGATCGATCTCGCCGTGCGGCTGCTGACCGACGTCGGCGACCGCGCGTGGGTCGAGGAGCCGTGCTACTGGGGCGCACGCAGCGTGCTGCAGGCGTCGGGGCTGACGCTCGTGCCCGTGCCCGTCGACGACGAAGGGCTCAATCCGCGCGAGCCGGATCTGAAGTCGCCGCCGCGCATCGCGCTCGTCACGCCGTCGCATCAGTATCCGCTCGGCATGGTGATGAGCCTCGCGCGCCGCCGCACGCTGCTCGAATACGCGCGCCAGCACGGCGTGTGGATCATCGAGGACGATTACGACAGCGAGTTCCGCTATGGCAGCCGGCCGCTCGCGTCGCTGCAAGGGCTCGACGACGCGGGCCAGGTGATCTACGTCGGCAGTCTGGGGAAGATGCTGTTTCCGGGCTTGCGGATCGGCTACATGATCGCGCCGGAACATCTCGTCGACAGGTTTCGCACGGGCCTCGCCGAGCTGTATCGCGAAGGTCAGCTGATGCAGCAGGCCGTGCTGACCGAGTTCATCATGGACGGCTATCTGACGTCGCACGTGCGGCGCATGCGGGCGCTGTACGGCGAGCGCCGCCAGATCCTGATCGATGCGATCACCGCGCGCTTCGGCGACACGCTGCCCGTGATGGGCGACGAAGCGGGGCTGCATCTGGTGCTCGGCCTGCCCGATCATGCGGACGACCGCGAAGTGACGGCGGCTTCATACGACGCCGGCGTGATCGTGCGGCCGCTCGCGTCGTACTACAACAGCGAGACGCCTGAGCGACGCGGTCTGCTGCTCGGCTATGCGTGCGTGCCGAACGATCGCATCGGCCCCGCGTTCGACACGCTCGCGCGCGTGATCGAGCAGACGGCATTGAAGACACCGGCGGCGCCGACGCGAGCCGCCTGAGGTGAGGCTGGGGGGTGCGCGCGGCGGTTTGTGCGGGTGCTTCGTGTGCTTCGTGTGCTTCACGCGCGCAAATGTGCGTATGCGAGCACGTTGCTAACCGCCGCCGGCACACGGCCGGCGACGCCATACGCACGTGAACGCGCCGACGCCTTATTTAAGGCCGAAATCGACTCGCGTCGTCGCGCCCTTGTCGCTGATCCCCGACGCGTCGAGCTTCGGCGCGACGATGAACACGCGGCTGCTGTCGATCTTGCCTTCGAAGTACTGCTGCACCGCCTGCGCGCGCCGCTGCGCGAGGTCGCGCAAGCTCGCATCCGTCACGGGCGCATGCTCGGCGAGCGCGGCCTTCATCTCGTCATCGGGCAGCGTCTTCGTCAGGCCCACGAAATTGCGCGGCTTCTTGAAGTCCGCATCCTTGTAGGCCCTGGTCAGATACTTGTCGTATTCCTTGTCGTCGACCTTGATGCTCATCGGGTCGACGCTCTCGCCATTGCCCACCACGTCCTTGATCTTCTGCTGACGCACGAGCCGATCGACATATGCCGTGCGCAGGCCAGGCTGATCGACGGCGGGATCGACGCGGCCGATGATTTCGATACGCACCGACGGCTTGTCGGCGAGCGCCTTCACGATCGCGTCGAGCTTCTTCTGCGACGCGTCGGAGAGCGCGGCGGAACCGGCATCGAACTCGACATACCCGAGTTCCTCGCCATTGCCGCCGAACGCATGCGCGAGCAGCGAGAACGGCGCCGTCACGGCCTTTTGCAGCAGGTTCAGCACGGCATGCCAGATCAGCCCGCCGATGCTGAACTCCGGATTGTTCAGCGAACCCGACACGGGAATATTCACGTCGATCTCGCCGCGCGAGTTCTTCAACAGCGAGATCGCGAGCCGCACGGGCAGCTTGGTTGCCGTGTCGTTGTCGACGTGATCGCCGAATGTCAGCTGGTCGATGAAGATGTGGTTGTTCGCCGTCAGTTGGTCATTCGCGAGCTGATAGTGCAGATCGACGTTCAGCTTGCCCTTCGTGATGGGATAACCCGCGTACTTCGCCGAGTACGGCGTGAGGTTGGTCAGTTCGATGTCGTGCGCCGTCGCCGTCAGATCGAGCGACGGCTTCGCGATCAGCGGATTGACCGAGCCGCGGATCGTGATCGGTCCATTGGCCGCGAGCTTCGCCGACACATCGACGGGCGCCGGCTGCTTCGAGTCCGTGCCGAACGCGCCGACCGTCCCCTGAATCGCGACCAGGGTCGCCGAGTAGTTCGGCTTGATGAAGTTGTCGGTGTAGTTGACGCGGCCGTTCTGCAAGACGAGCTGACCGAAATGCAGACGCACCGGGTTTTGCGGCGTCCCCGTCACCGTCACGGCCGCGCTTGAGGCCGCCGACGCCGCAGCCGGCGCAGCCGCCGACGTGGCAGTCGACGCCGCCGCCGGTGCGGCAGCAACGCGCGCTTCCGATGCGGCAGGCGGGCTCAGCGGAATCGGCTCACGACCCTTGGCGTTCTTCTCGCGCGTAAGCGACTGCGACTCGCCCGATTGTTGCGCGACCACGTCCTTCAGATTCAGCTTGCCCTGCGCATCGAGCAGCACGCGGCCGTAGAAGTTCGTGAACGTGACCTTGGCCGCATCGACATCCGTGCCATGCGCGTCGTAGTTCGCCTTCAGGCCCGTGAGCGCAAGCGAGCGCCAGCCCCCGAACGGGTCGGACGTCGCCTTGTCGATCATCCGCACGTCGACGAGCGCCGCGTCGCCGTGATACGTCGCGCGCACGCCCTTCGATTTTTCTTCCTGCGCCATCGTCACTTCGCCGTTCGCGTTCAGCAGCGCGCTCGCGACGGTCGCGTTCAGCTTGCTGCCGAAGTACGGTTCGAACGCGGCGGCATCGAGCCGGTTCGCGTTGATCTTGAGCCCGAGCTTGAGCGGCGTCGCCGTCACGTCGCCCGTCACGCCGAGCGTGCCCTTGCCGTTCACCGTCGCCTGGAGCTCGACGGGCAGCGCGTGGCTCATGTCCTCGCTGATCTTCTGCACTTTCAGCTGCAGCGGCGTCACGACGACTTTGACGGGACGCGCGGTCGTGTTGTCGGTGAACGTGGCCGACGAGTTCTTCACGTTCAGCTCGCCGATGCTGTAACGCCAGGCCGGCCCTTCCTGCGATGCTTTCTTCGCCGCATGGATCACCGTGTGCTGGTGCACGTCTTCGTGCGGCGGACCGGCGAGCGTCGCGAGATCGATCGTGCCGTCCTTAAGGCGCTGTGCATCGACGGACAGGCCCGTCAGGTCCACGCCGTCGATTTCCGCCTTGCGAGCCGGCAGGTCGACGTGCTTCACGCTCGCCTTGCCGTCCGCGATCGCGATGGCCGGCTGCTTCTCGCCCGCCGCCGCCACCTTGACCGATTGCAGGCCGATCTGGCTTTCGCCGATCTGCAGGTCGATGGGCTCTTTCGACCAGTTCGCCGTGAGGTTCGTCTGCACGCTGATCGTGCCGTCGACCAGCTTGGCCGCCGTCACCGTGTCGAGATACGGCTGCGCGAGGGGCAGCGACAGCGACTTCAAGTCGATCTTCGCATCGGCGGTCTTCGCGGCGAGCGTCAGGTTGCCCGTCACAGCAAGCGCGCTCTTCGGCTGGTTCTTGAGGCCGCTGTTGACGCTATAGCGCGCGGGCGTCTTCCCGAGCGTCGAGAAGTCGTCGAGCGACACGGTGAGATTCGCCAGCCCCGCCGACACGGGTCGCGACGCCGCGTCGTCCTGCACGTCGACAGTCCCGTTGGAGAGCGCGAAGCGCTTGATCTGCAAGTCGATGGGCGGCGCGGCCTTCGCCGCTTCCGGCTTCGCCTGCGCACCGGACGCGGGTGCGGGCGCGGACGCGGCCTGATTCGCCGCGCCGGCTGCGGGCGCCGGGGCGAACGTATGCTGCACGCTCAGAATGCCGCTCTTGTCGCGCGCGAGGTGTACGTCAGGCGCATCGAGACGGATATCGTCGAAGTGATAGACGCTCTTGAGCGGCTCGAGCGTCGCCGCCGCCACATGCAGCGAGCGCGCCGCGAAGAACGGCGCCTTGTGCTCGTCGAGCACGTCGATGTCGGCGAGATCCGTCGTCCCCGTGATGCGCAGTGTCGGCGCATCACCCGCCATCACGAAGTTGACGTTCAGATCGCTCGACAGCTTGCCCGCCTGCACCGTGACGGGCAGCTTCGTCGGGGAATAGGACAGCAGCTTCGGCACGTCGAGCCCCTGGAAGCGCAGCGACACTTCCGACTCGCGCGACTTCGCGAACGGCTTCGTGCGGCCGTCGATGGCAAGGGGGCTGCCGTCGATGCGCGCGCGCAGCAAAGGCTCGACGAAGATATCGGTTTTCGAAGGCAGCGTCGCGATGAACGGAATGCCGAGCTTCCATTGATCGACGACGTGCGTGACGCCGAGCAGGCGGTCGTCGAAGGTGATCTTGCCGTTCTCGATCCGGATGTTCGAAACCGAGAACTGCGCGGGCTTGCTTTCGGGCTTCGACGGCTGCTTCGCGAACTTCTCGATCAGGTCGCTGAAATTGAAGTGCTGCGCGTCGTAGCGGACGATCGTGAAGCGCGGCGAGTCCAGATGCACTTCATCGACGATGGGCGCGAGCCGGAAAATCGAACTCCACGACGTGCGCACGATCAGCCGTTCGATGTCGACGAAATCGCCCTTGCCGCCGCGCTCGCCGATATGCACGCGGTCCGCTTCGAAATTGAGCGTGTACGGGTTGAGCGCGATGCGGCCGATCGTAGCGGGCCGGTCCAGTTGCTCGCTGAGCTGCTGTTCGGCGATGTGGCGAATCAGCGGCGGCGCGGCGAAAAAGCCGAGCAGGCCGAATACGGCCACCACGATGAACAGGATGAGTACGATGCGCCGGGCGCGTCGTCCTTGCGCGACTTCGCGGACGGTTTGAATGGAAGAAATGAGTGTTGCTTTGGTGGGGCTTGCCATGCTCGGTCGCGGGTAGTGCGGCGCAAAGCTCGCCGCTGTGACGAAGATCCAGCTTGCCCAAAGTATAAGTCGTGTACTTCGGGCAAACCATCAAATGTCATGGGAATGCCGACCGTTGCAGGCAAATAAAGGTGAGAAAGTGTAAAGCCGCGGATACCCGTCGAACCAAGGGTATTGTTAAGCGGAGTGGGCGCTTTTAGCTGTCGGCTGGAGTCGGTGCTTTAGCACTTACTCCAGCCCCATGCACAGCACTTACTCCGGTCCCACGCAGAGCGGTCGGCTGGAGTGGGCGCTTCGACTGTCCGCTGGAATTGGTGCTTTGACACTTACTCCAGCCCCATGCAGAGCACCTGCTCTGGTCGCACGCACGACCATCGCCGTCATGCGGCCGCCGCCTTCATTCTCTATTGACGCACGACGGCGGGCGGCGCCCAGGTTCCATCGCTCGCTTCCGGCTTCGGCGCATAGAGACGCAGCACGAGCTGGAAATCGCCGCGCGGCGCGGGCAGCCAGTTCGCTGCCTTGCGCGGCCGCACCGACGACACCGTCACGTCGATCGAGCCGTCGCGATTGCGCCGCACGCCCGCCTTGTCGCCGACGGCCGCATGCGCGGGCGCGCTTTCGCCGAGCGCGCCGTCCTTCGTGTAGGCCGTGACCGACCAGAAGCCGCGCACGGGCGGCACCTGCTTCGGCGCGAAATGCATCACGTAGCGGTTCGCGCCGTTCAGCGCGTGACCGTCGCTGTCGAGCGACACGCTCGCGCGCACTTCGTCGTCCTTCGTACCGATGCCCGGCTGCGCATAAGCGGCATACGCGCGCAATGCGTAATCAGGACCGTAGCTGCCGACGCCATCGCCGAACCAGCTCCAGCCGTTGCCCATCACCATGTTGGTCGGCGGCGTGGCGACGCGCGCGTGGCCGTCCGCCAGACCGCCCGCGATCGCGCCCGTCGCCGACGACGGCAACTCGACGGGCTCGTCCGGCTGCACGCCGAGGTCCGCGAGAAATTTGAGCGCATGCGGGTCGGCGGGCGAAGGCGGATTATCGGGCAGCAGTTGCGCGACGCGATCGAAGAAGCCTTTCGCATCGAGCGCGGCGACCTGGTCGGCGGGCGAGCCCGATGCGCCCGTATCGGCGGAAAGGCTGCGCGGCGCCGCGGACGCCGCGGACGCCGCGGACGCGTCGCCCGTATAGACGCTCAGCGGCGCCACGCGGATGCCGCGCTGCACCTTGCGCACGGCCGTCAGGTCGTGCGCGCCGCTGGTCTGGATGCGCACGTCGAGCCAGACATTGCGGGTCGGCGCGTCGATGCGCTTCACGCCCTTCGGCAGATCGCCCTTCCAGTCGGGCTTCGCGAACGCGACCGTCTGCGCCTTGACGCCCGTCGCCCGGGAGGCGCCCTGCGAAGCCGCCGTCGACCACAACACGTTGGTCCACATGTCCAGCGCGCGCGCATCGACGTAGCGCCCCGGCGACGCCGGCAGCGATACGATCACCGGCTCGTCGCCGACGTCGAGCCATGCGGTCGAGTCGAGCGTATCGATGCCGGGCGTCGGCGGATTGTGCGCGCCGACGGGCGGCAGCGCGGTCGCGTGGCGCACCGTGTTGATGGGCGCCTGGCCCGGGCCCGTGCCGACGGCGGCATCGCGCGCCGTGCCCATCAGCACGAGCGGATACGCAAAAACGTAGGAATCGGCAACCTCGTCCTTGATCCATCCAGTAGGCTTGGGCGCCACGGTGGGAGTCGACGAGCAGCCGGCAAGAAGTGCAACGCCTGCGAGCGCCGCACAGGCAAGGCGAAACGGAAACTGTTCTCGGCGATTTTTTATCATTCGATGAACCGCGGTCCTGGATGTATCTCTCGGGTCAGAACCGACTAGATCCGCCGAGCCCCCGCTCGCGTCAACCCGTCGCATTGTCCTGACATTGCTTTTCCGACACCGCGTTTTATCTTATCCGCGGCGCGGCGGCAAGCAATAAGGCACGAACGTGAACATTGCCTTGCATTTTGAGATACGGTTGCGCTTTTACGCGCACTTTTACGCGCACTTTTAAGCACACTTCTGAGCACACTTCTGAGCATCGCCGTCGCCGCCTTTTACCCGGAGCCGATTCATGTACATTCCCGCCCATTTCGAAGAGAACCGTCTGGAAGTTCTCCATCGGCTGATCGCCGACTATCCGCTCGGATCGCTCGTGACCGTCGGCCCGAACGGACTCGACGCGAATCACGTGCCGTTCGAGTTCGACGCCGGCAAAGGTCCGCACGGCACGTTGCGCGCGCACGTCGCGCGAGCGAATCCCGTCTGGCAGGAAGTGGCCGAACGGCCGGATGCGCTGGTGATTTTCCAGGGACCGAGCGCGTACATTTCGCCGACGTGGTATCCGAGCAAGCATGAAACGCATCGCCAGGTGCCGACGTACAACTACATGGTCGTGCATGCGCACGGCCCGATCACGGTGCGCGACGACGAAGCGTTCGTGCGCGGACTCGTCGCGCGGCTCACGCGCAAGATGGAAGCGGGCGAGCCGGTGCCGTGGAAAATGGGCGACGCGCCGTCCGACTACATCTCGCAGATGCTGGGCGCGATCGTCGGCATCGAGATCGAGCTCACGAAGCTGACGGGCAAATGGAAGCTGAGCCAGAACAAGGCTTCCGCCGACCGGCGCGGCGCCGCCGACGCACTCAACGAACGCAACAGCGACGAGCAGCGCGCCGTCGCGGACGCGATGCTGGCCGCGCCGCCCGACCTCGATTGACCACGCGCAACAACCGATTTTCGACAGCTCTTGACCTTCCCATCATGGGAAGGTCGATACTGGCTCCATCAAGAACTCATGCGCCGTAACCGGAGCCTCGCCGCTATGACCGATCTCGCCACGCCGCGCGCCGCCGACACTTCCCACGTCGACGTGAAAACCGCCGAACTCGACATCCGCGGCATGACGTGCGCGTCATGCGCGCTGCGCGTCGAGAAGGCGCTCGCGAAAGTGCCGGGCGTCTCGGGCGCGTCGGTGAATCTGGCGACGGAAAAGGCCAGCGTCGAGGCCGACGCCTCCGTTGCCGTCGATACGCTCATCGCCGCTGTGCGTAAGGCGGGCTACGACGCGCAAGCCTTGGAGGAAGCGCCGCTGTCCGCGAACGATGTCGCAGCCACGAGCAGCACGAGCGCGGAACTCGCGATCGGCGGCATGACGTGCGCGGCGTGCGCGCTGCGCGTCGAAAAGGCGCTCGCGAAAGTGCCGGGCGTGACGTCGGCGTCCGTCAATCTCGCGACCGAAAAGGCCGCCGTGACGGCCAACGGCGCGGTCGGCATCGATCAGCTGATTGCGGCTGTCACGAAAGCCGGCTATCAGGCGATGCCCGTCGCGACCGATGCTGCCGACGCCGGCACCGCGCCCGCCGGTCGCGACAAGGACGCCCTCGCGCGCCAGGCCGTGCGCCGCGAGCTGGGCGCCGTCGTGCTCTGCGCGCTGCTGACGCTGCCGCTCATCGTCCCGATGATCGCGGAACCGCTCGGCCTTGACGCGATGCTGCCCGCCTCGTTGCAGCTTGCGCTCGCCACCGTCGTCCAGTTCGCGTTCGGCGCGCGCTTCTACCGTGCCGCGTGGAAAGCCGTGCGCGCAGGCTCGGGCAACATGGATCTGCTGGTCGCGCTCGGCACGTCGGCGGCATATGGCGTGAGCGTCTATCAGATGGCGCTCCATCCCGGCGACACGATGCATCTCTACTTCGAAGCGTCGGCCGTCGTCATTACGCTGGTGCGCTTCGGCAAGTGGCTCGAAGCGCGCGCGAAGCGCCAGACCACCGACGCGATCCGCGCGCTCAACGCGCTGCGGCCCGATCGCGCGCGCATCGTCGTCGGCGCGCAGGAGCACGAGGTGCCGCTTGCGCAGGTGCGCGTCGGCATGATCGTCGCGGTGCGGCCGGGCGAGCGCGTGCCCGTCGACGGCGCCGTGCTGCAAGGCCGCACGCATATCGACGAATCGCTGATCACGGGTGAAAGCCTGCCCGTGCCGAAGCAGCCGGATGACCGCGTGACGGCGGGCTCGATCAACGGCGAGGGCGCGATCACGGTGACGACGACGGCCATCGGCGCGGAGACGACGCTTGCGCGGATCATCCGGCTCGTCGAGACGGCGCAGGCGGAGAAGGCGCCGATTCAACGGCTCGTCGATCGCGTCAGCGAGATCTTCGTGCCGGCGATTCTCGCGATCGCGCTCGTCACGTTGACAGGCTGGCTGCTGACGGGGAACGACGCGGAGACGGCCATTCTCAACGCGGTCGCGGTGCTGGTGATCGCGTGCCCGTGTGCGCTCGGTCTCGCGACGCCGACGGCCATCATGGCGGGCACGGGCGTCGCCGCGCGTCACGGCGTGCTGATCAAGGATGCGCAGGCGCTCGAAATCGCGCATCAGATCCGCGTGGTCGCGTTCGACAAGACGGGGACGCTGACGGTCGGCCAGCCGTCGGTGACGGCCTTCGACGCGGCACCGGGCATCGACCGCGCGGATGCGCTCGCGCTGGCGGCCGCGGTGCAGCGGCACAGCGATCATCCGCTTGCGAAGGCGGTCGTGAAGGCGTTCGACGCAGAGCCGGAAGCGCAGGCCAGCGCCAACGCGCTGCCCGCGTCAGGCGAGGCGCGCGCTGTCGCGGGGCGCGGCGTGGAAGCGGACATCGGCGGAGCAACGGTCGCGATCGGCAGCAGCCGCTGGCTGCGCGAACTGAATGCCGCGCTGCCGCCCGCGCTCGCCGAGCGGGCACGCGAACTCGAAGCGCAAGGCAATACCGTGTCGTGGCTGATGAAGCGCGGCGACGCGGACGCGTCGGCAGAAGTCCTCGCGCTGATCGCATTCGGCGACACGTTGAAGCCCGGCGCGCGTGCCGCCGTCGAGCGCCTGTCGCGGATGGGCGTGACCAGCGCGCTCGTGACGGGCGACAACGAAGGCAGTGCGAAAAGCGTCGCGGCAGCGCTCGGCATCGACGAAGTGCACGCGCAGGTGCTGCCGTCCGACAAGGCGCGCGTCGTACACGACCTGAAGATCCGCACGTCGAGCGTCGTCGCGATGGCGGGCGACGGCATCAACGACGCGCCCGCGCTCGCCGCCGCCGACATCGGCATTGCGATGGCGACGGGCACCGACGTCGCGATGCACGCGGCGGGCATCACGCTGATGCGCGGCGACCCGGCGCTCGTCGCCGATGCGATCGACATCTCGCGGCGCACGTGGCGCAAGATCCGGCAGAACCTGTTCTGGGCGTTCGTCTATAACCTGATCGGCATTCCGCTCGCGGCGTTCGGGCTGCTGAATCCGATGATCGCGGGCGCGGCGATGGCGTTTTCGAGCGTCAGCGTCGTGACGAACGCGCTGCTGCTACGAACGTGGCGTTCGTCGCGCTGACTTGAAGCGGGAATCGTCAGGATGTCGGACGGATCATCTGGAACATGTCGCCGATCTGCGCGTAGTCGGCGCGATAGCCCGCGCGCATGATCGGCTGCGCGGCGTGCGTGTCGAACAGGCCGTCTTTCAGATACTCGCTCCGGATATGCACGCCGACCACCTGGCCGAGCGCGAGCCAGTTGTCCATCGGCTTGCCGCTGAGGTCGTGCAACTGGACGATTTGCAGCAGCTTGCATTCGAGCGCCGCCGGCGATTCGCCGACATGCGGCACTGACACGTTGCGTCCCGGCGCGGGCGTGAGGCCCGAAAGCTGAAACTCGTCGACGTCGGGTGCAACGGGCGCCGACGTGCGGTTCATCTGCTCGGCGAGCGGACGCGTCGCGAGATTCCAGACGAACTCGCGCGTCTCTTCGATGTTGCGGATGCTGTCTTTGCGGCCTTCGCTGCAAAAACCGATGATCGACGGAAACGTCGCGAACGCGCCGAAGAAGCTGTAGGGCGCGAGATTCAACTGGCCGCTTGCCGCGCGCGTCGAGACCCAGCCGATCAGGCGGGGCGCGACGATCGCCTTGAACGGATCGTGTGGCAGGCCGTGACCGGCGGCAGGGTCGTAGAAATAGACGTCCGACATGATGTCGCTTCCTTTGTTTCGCTTTGGTTTCGTACGCTTGCGCGTGGTTTGCTTGGGCCGGGTTCCCTTGCGCCGGGTTTGCGTGCGCCGGGTTCGCGTGCGCCGGGTTCGCGTGCATCCGGCTCGCCTGCATCTGATTCGCTTGCGTCTGGTTCGCTTGCGTCTGGTTCGCTTGGGCCTGGTTCGCTTGCGTCTGGTTCGCTTGCGTCGGATTCGCTTGCGTCGGATTCGCTTGCGCCGGGTTCGCTTGGGCCTGGTTTGCGTGCATCCGGCTCGCCTGCATCTGGTTCGCGATGCTCAGCGGCGCTGCTCGGCGGCGCTGCTCTGCGCCACCGCTCAGCGTTCTCCGCGCTTCTGCCCGTTCGACTGGATCACGCGCCTGCGTCCCGCCTTCACCTTCGCGGCCTGCGCGTCGTCCCAGTCGTAAAAGCCCGCGCCGCTGCGCACGCCGACGCGTCCCGCCCGCACTTGCTCGCGCAGCAGATCGAGCACGTCTTCGTCTTTCGCGAGCGCCGGCATCAGATGGCTCGCGATATCGACGAACGTATCGAGGCCGCCCATATCCGCGCCTTCGAACGGTCCGACGATGCCCCAGCGCTTGCCCAGCGACGCCTTCATCACGCGGTCGACGACTTCGGGTGTCGCCGCGCCCGAGCGCACGATGTTCAGCGCTTCGCGCAACACAGCGAACTGCAGACGGTTGCCGACGAAGCCCGGAATCGCTTTCGACAGCACGACGGGCTCCATGCCCGTCGCGTTCATCAGCGCGACGGTCGCATCGATGACCTCTTGCGACGTATCGCTGCCCGGCACCACTTCGACGAGCGGGATCATATGCGGCGGATTCCAGTAGTGCGCGATCAGGAAGCGCTCTTTCGCGCGCAGCGGCACCGAGAGTTGATCCGGCGGAAAGCCGCTTGTGTTGCTCGCGAGGATCGCGTCGTCGCGCAGTATGCCCGTCAGCGCCGCGTAAAGCCGATGCTTCAGGTCGAGCACTTCCGGGATCGCTTCGATGACGAAGTGCGCATCGGCCATGACGTCGAGCGATGCGCTCGTTTCGATGTTCGCAAGCGCCGCCGCTTTCGCCTGCTCATCGATGCAGCCGGCGTCGATCAGTTCGTCGAGCACCGCCTGTGCCTTCGGCGCGACGCTGGCGAGCCGCGCGGGGTCGACGTCGTTGACGATCGTCCGGTGTCCGTGCAGCGCGCTCTGCGTCGCGATGCCGACGCCCATCAATCCCGTTCCCACCACGCCTACGACTGGCTTGCTCAATCCTCATTCCCCTTGCTGGTACCGTGCCGCTGATCAAAGCACGAAAGCATAGCGCAGCATGCGTTTTTCCGACGCCGGATACGACAGGGCCGGCGCGCTCTTGCGAGCGGCCGGCCCTGTTTTCGCCCCGGCGGCATCTCCAGCCGATGCCGTCAGGCTGACCTCAACGCGTTAGTAGTAACGCGGGGGCGGCGGACGGTGGCCGTGATCGCGATCGTGATACGGATCGCGGTCATGCGGGTGGTGACGCATCCAGTCGTCGTGCGCCCAGTAGCGGTGGCCGTCCCAGTAGCGGTCGCCGTGCCAGCCGATGTTGATCTGCACGCCCACCGGCATCATGTGCGGCTGCCCGTAGACGGGCGCATGCTGCGCAAAGGCGCTGGTCGCGCCAAGCAGTGCGCCGCCTGCAAGCACTGCCGCGATGATCGAACGCGTTGTCTTATTCAAGGCCTTCATGACTATTCTCCCTATCGAGTTTCGTTGCGAGCGACGGCTGAATCGACCGGGTTGGTCTGAGATTCGTGCCCTTCGCTTGAGAAGCACTTTAGCGGCGCAGACCTTTCACAGACGTGAGGACTTGTAAGCGCACATTCAAAAGCGAGACACATCAACGGATGAGGCTTGAAGCCGACACGCCCTGATTTCACAACGCTAAATGCGCTTCCGATCGTTTTCCTGGCTGGCCGGGCGCGAATCGCGCGTTACATTCATTTCGCCATCGAAATAATGAGCGACGGATTGCGACGCCGCGCGCAATACGGAACTTGGCTACGGACTGAATTCACGCCAATCGAGGCATAAAGCGCAAATAGCAACGCAAATAACAAAAAACCCGGCGTAGCCAGGTTCCTTGAATTGTTCGCCGCTTCTGGATGGCGGCGACATGCGCAGTGCGACGTCTTTTTGTCCGACGGCCGGCCAATCAGCGATCAGTCGGTCAGGCGGATGCCGAACAGCGTTGATTGCGACTTGCGAACACGCTCCGCTTCGCGATGGCGTGCTTCGTACGAGTAATCCGAATCCAGAGGCAAGTGAGGCGACGCGAAGAGCTCGCTAACCTTTTGGAACAGCGCGAAAAGATAGTTCATGGCGACTCCCGGTTGGTGGTGATCTAGGGTTTTCCCGTAAGAAGAAGTATAGGGTTTTCCCTAGTCAAAAGCTAGTGCAATGCAGCAATTTATCGGGCACAGTCTTTCGTCGCAGGGCGTTTGGGAGGATGTTGCGATGCGTCAAGCCCGCTAAATCAGGCTTGCAGACCCGCCCCTGTTTTTTCGAGACGTCGATGTGTAAATGCAACAGCCCGCTGAGCGTTGATGGCGTCGGCGCGGAGTAGACCGTTAGATGCGTTTTGCGCCTGCGGAAGGCCCAATGGCGAAACGCCGTCATATCGTTCGCGCGTAAATCGCCGATGTCGAAACAGGAGGGATTGCCGGCCGCGCACCGACGCAGCCAGCGTCGATGCCTAGTGAGCGTGCGCTGACTTCCGCCGCTGCGCGTGCTGGGCGTGCGCGACGTGCGTATCGGCGGGCTTTGCCGGCGCGGTCGCGGCAGCCGGTGAAGCAGGCGCCGGAGCTTGCGCACTGACGGGAAGGCTCGTCGTCGAGGAATCCGTGTCGAGCAGCGTCGCCAGCGTGGCCTGCTGGTTCAGCATCATCTGCTCGATGCGCTGTTCCTGCGCCGTCGACTGATGCGCGAGTCGCAACAGCAGCAACGTCTGCGCGATACCGATTGCAATCGTCATCAGCAGCGCGCAAACGACGATCGTCAGCAGCCATTTCATGCGCCGCGAGTGGTCGCCGGCAGCGCGGCGCTGGTCGGCGATCACGCCATACAAGGCGTCGACGGTATCGGCGAAGGCGGTCGCACGAGCCTGATCCAGTTCGGGCGTGGCGCGCGGCGAATGATGATGCGACGCCGTTGCGACGTAGGGCGCGCGGGTCATCGGCGTGGCTGGGCCGGGTGCGTTTGCGCGTGTCGTTTGTGCGGCTGGGCCGGTTGCGTTTGCGCGGGTCGGCTGCGTGGCTGAGGCCGTCGCGTTCGTGCCTGTCGTGCCTGTCGTGCCTGTCGTGCCTGTCGTGCCTGTCGCGCCGTTCCCGCCCTTTCCGTCGATTGCCCCTCTTCCACCACCTGGCTCCGCCAACGCATCCGATGCCGTCACGCCGCGCTCAGCCGTCGCGGCTTTGGCGTTCGCCGCGACGGAGCGCTGCGCCGCGCCGCCGGACGCCAACGCCTTTGCGCCTTCCTTCGGCTCGGCAGATTCAGCCGCCGTTGCGGAAGCCTGGCGCAGCGCCGCCACGCTTCGCATCACGCTTGCTGCTGCCAGCGATGCAGTCTGCGACGCCGTATCGCCCGTCACCTTTGCAATGCTCGCCGACGTCGCCGTCTGCGTCGCCATGCCGTCTTCAGCCGCAGCAGCACGCGACGCTTGTCCATCAGCTGCACTGCTTTCAGCCACAGCCGCAGCCGATTCCGGCAAGCCCGCTTCCGTTTCGATCAGCATCTGCCCGGCGTGCGGATCATCGGCTGGCGTCGGTTCTTTCGACGGCGACGCCGCCGCGCGCGCCGCGCGCAGCCCCGCTTTCGCTTCCACCGGCCCCGCCGCAAAGCCGCTCGCATCCGACGCGCCCGCCGCAGCCAGCACGACATCGGGCAACTCGAAGCCGGCCAGCGTGCCCTGCCGCACGTCGATGTTCATCGCATGCTGCTCGGCGCGGGCCGTGTCGTCGGGAAACAGGTCGAGCGTGCTGTCGTCGCGCACGGCATCGCTCAATTGCGCGAGACGCTGCGCCGAGCGCGCCGCCCGCGCGAGCTTGTTTTCCGTTTCGGGAGAGACAGCGGACGCGCGCCGCTTCTGCGAACGGGCGCGCGCCGGGCGGGAAATCGTGGAATCTGCGGAATCTGCCATGAAGGAAAGCGGGAAAGGCAGCGTTCGTCGCCTGTCAGGCGCCGCTACAACATGCCGTCAGCGTGTTTTAGAGCCCGCATTGTCTCACGCAAAAGGGGACACAGAAATGGATCGCTGGCCTTTTTGCGACGGGCTTCGCGTGCGAGCGGCGCGCGTCGTTGATCCGTTCGGCGCAGGTCCGCGTCCGCTGATGCCCGCTCAGGCCGGCTCCCCGTTTTCGCGAAAGTCCTTCACGCCCGGCAGCGCTTTCAGCTGATCGCAAATCGCCGTGTATTCCGTCGTCGACACGCGATTCAGCGTGATCAGCACTTCGTCGAACTGGGGATCGTCGTCGCTCTGCTGCATCACGAATTGCTTGACGCGCGGGCTCGCCGGACCCAGCGCTTCGTGCAGCGAATGGAACGTCATCGAGCCGCGCTCGACGACGAGCGTCAGCTGGCGGCGCTGCTTGACCGTGATGAAGCGTTTTTCGATCGGCTTGACGCCTGCGAGGATGGCCAGAACGATGATCGTCGCGGCGATCGACGCCGTGTACAGTCCGCCGCCGACAGCAAGGCCGACGGCCGCGACGGACCACAGACTCGCCGCCGTGGTCAGCCCGCGAATGATCGAGCCGCGCAGCAGAATCGAGCCCGCGCCGAGGAAGCCGATCCCGGAGACGACCTGCGCGGCGACACGCGACGGATCGAGCACGACGTGCTCGGTGCCTAGCACGTCCGCGAAGCCGAACGCGGAGACGATCATGAAGAGCGCCGAGCCGACGCACACGAGCATATGCGTGCGCAGCCCCGCGGCCCACGAAAGCCGCTCGCGTTCGAAGCCGATCACGCTGCCGAGCACCGCCGCGAGGACGAGCCGGGAGATCAGTTCGACGTTGCTAATCATGTTGTTCTCCTGTCGGCTGGAGTTAGTGCTTTAGCACTTACTCCAGCCCCACGCAGAGCGGTCGGCTGGAGTTGGTGCTTTGGCGCCTTACTCTGGTCCCATGCAGAGCGGTCGGCCAGAGTTGGTCCTTTAGCACTTACCCAGCCGCACGCAGAGCGGTCGACCAGAGTCGGCGCTTTAGCTGTCGGCTGGAGTTAATGCGTCGGCACTTACTCCAGCCCCATGCAAAGCACTTACTCCAAGCCCCATGCATCACCCCGCCCCAGAAACAACCTCACCGCGACATCGCCGCTGCCCCAGTTTGCGCAATAAGCATCGCGCGCGGTTTGCTATGCTGTAGCCCCGGCGCGCATACGGCCCGCATGCGCTTCACATCGCGCCCACGACTCCACTCATCGAATTCCTGCAACCATGAACCCAACCGCATCCACGCCCGAACTTGCAGCCGCGCTGCGCGACCACTTCGCGCGCGTCATCCTGCCGATCTGGCGAGGGCCGGGCTTCAACGCGTCGCTCGGCCTGCCGTATGAAGCCGTCGCAGCCGATGGCCACACGCCGCTGCCCGTCGTCCGCTATCGCGCGATGGCGTGCGCGCGGCAGATGTTCGTGTTTGCGCTTGCAGGTGAGATGGAGCATGCGCTGCGCCTGTTCGAATCGCTGATGCGTGTCTTTCAGGACAGCAAGCATGGAGGATGGTTCTATAGCGTCGATGCGCAAGGCGCGCCGCTCGACACGACCAAGGATCTCTACACGCATGCGTTCGTTGTGTTCGCATGCGCCGAATACGGCGCCCGCTCGGGCAACCGCGATGCGCTCGACGTCGTGCATCGCGCATCGTCGCTGATCCAAGACCGCTTCGCCGCGAACGATGGCCTGCTGCACGCGGCACTCGGCGCCGACTTCGCGACGAAGGGCGAGATGCCGCTGCAAAATCCGTTGATGCATCTGACGGAAGCGTGGCTCGCAGCGCGCGCGGCCACGCAGGACGCCGCGTTCGACACGGCGCTCGTGAAGCTCGGCGAAGCGATTGCGCGCACCTTCGTGCATGAGCCGACGGGCTGCATCGCTGAACTGCCTGTTGACAGCGCGGGCGGCGCAGGCGGCACAGGCAGCGCGGACAACAGGCTCGAGCCCGGCCATCAGTTCGAATGGTTCTGGCTCGTGCAGCAGGCGGGCGATGTGCTCGCGGGCTCGGGCTTGCGCGAAGCGCTGGCGCGCGCGTTCACGTTCGCGCACGAACGGGGCGTCGATGCGGCCACGGGCGGCGTGCATGCCGCGCTCGACGAGACGGGCGGCATCAAGGACTCGACGCAGCGCATCTGGGCGCAGACGGAATATCTGCGCGCGCTGGCCGTGCACGACGACGCCGCCATCCGCGCGCTGCTGCCGCAACAGATCGAGCGCTTCAAGCCGCGCTTCCTGCACGCGCAGGGCTGGGTCGAATGCAAGACGCTCGCGGGCGAGGTCGCTCGCGCCGACATGCCTTCGACGACGCCCTATCACCTCGCCACCGCCTACGCCGCATTGCCTTCCGCATAACAGGCGCCTTTAACGACGGCGGCGACGCAGAACAACACGAGCACCGCAAAGACAAAGCCCGCGAAGCAAGTCGCTTCGCGGGCTTTGTCATATGCGATCTGCGATCTGCGATCTATCCGCGCCCCAGGCGCTAACGCATGCGCTCAACTGCCAACCGGCTCGCTGAACCCAGGCGCGATCGCGTGACGCGTGCGTTGCGACGCGAACACGACATCGGCGATCTCGAACGCCGACACGGCGTCCTTCAACTGCCGCGTCTGCTGATGCAGCGACGAAGCCGCCGCCGCCGCTTCCTCGACGAGGGCCGCGTTTTGCTGCGTCATCTGGTCCATCTGCACGACGGCCTGATTGACCTGCTCGATGCCCGTGCTCTGTTCGTGCGACGACGCGCTGATCTCGGCCATCATCTGCGTGACGCGCGAGATCGAATCCGACACGTTGCGCATCGCTTCGCCCGCGCGTTCGACGAGCGCCGATCCGCCCTGAATCTCGGCCACCGATTCGCTGATCAGTTCCTTGATTTCCTTCGCCGACTGCGCGCTGCGCTGCGCGAGCCCGCGCACTTCGCCCGCGACGACGGCAAAGCCGCGTCCCTGCTCGCCCGCGCGCGCCGCTTCAACGGCCGCGTTCAGCGCCAGGATGTTGGTCTGGAACGCGATTCCGTCGATCACCGTGATGATCTCCGCGATGCGGTCCGAGCTTTGCGCGATGCCGTGCATCTTCGTCACGACCTGGTTGACGACATCCGTGCCGCGCGAGGTTGCATCGAGCGCCGTCTCGGCGAGCGTGTTCGCTTCGCGCGCGTGTTCGGCGTTCTGGCGCACGGTCGCCGTCAGCTCCTCCATGCTCGACGCCGTCTCTTCGAGCGACGCCGCCTGGTTCTCGGTGCGCGCCGACAGATCGGCGTTGCCCGTCGCGATTTCGTCCGCGCCGATATGAATCGAATCGGCTGCTTCGCGCACGGTCTTCACGGTGCGCGCGACGCTCGCCTGCATATGCGAGAGGCCCAGGAAAAGACGGCCGATTTCGTTCGTGCCGCGCTCGGCGATCGGCTGGTTCAGGCGGCCCTGCGCGATGCGCTCGAAATGGCGGCCCACTTCTTCGAGCGGCCCGACGACGCCACGGCGCAGCACCACGTGTACGCCGATCGTGCCGCCCAGCAGCAGCGCGAGAATCACGAGACCGACCGCGCGGAACATCGTCTCGCGCGCATCGATCGAGTCGAGCGACGCACGGCCCGCCGCATCGCCGAATTGCGTGAAGTTGCGCAGTTCCGTCAGATACGCGTCCTGCATGCCTTGCGTCGGCTGATCGAGGAACGCCTGGATGTTGTTGGTGTCGAGATACTGCGCGAGCTCGCCGAGCGCCGTATGCAGTTTCTGGTACTTCTCGTTGAGCGCGGCGGCGCGCGCGCTGTTTTCGTCGTTGAGCTTCTGCGCGTTCATGAACACCGCGAACGAACGCTCGGCGGCGGCGATCTGCTCGCGCGCATGCTGAACGATGTCGGTCGGCTCCGCGCCGCCGCGCACCATCCGCGTGCCGGCGCGCGAGAGGTTGATGCGCGCGTCCATCAGATGCTGCGTCGTCTCGTTGACGGCGTTCACCTGGCGCAGCGCGACATTCGCCAGATCGCCGACGTCGTCATGCGTGCGCGTCATCGACCAGAAACCGAGGCCCGCCGTCACCAGCTGGAAAATGCAGAAAGCGGCCAGAACACATAGCAGGCCGGATGCGACCTTGATCTTGCTGAACATCGAGACACCTGAATAGCTGAGAGGACGGGAGTGCATCCGGGTTTACGGCAGTGCCCGCCGTGCCCTTGAGCCTTCGCCGGAAAAATTACCCGTACATGCGAATTCTGAAAGGCGCGCCGTTGCGTCGCATCGAATTCCGCAATAATTGCCGCGCAATCTTTTCGAATTCCCTTGACGCGCCGCATTCATGCTTCCTAGAGTGGGGACATCGCCATGCGGGCCCTGCCCGAAGGAACGACGATGACCGATCTACTCGATCGGGCGCGCGGCGCACTGCACGCCCAGCCATTCAGCGTATTGCTCGGCACCGAACTGATGTACGTCGGGGCGAACGAACTGACGCTGTGTCTGCCGATCCGCGATGAATTGCGGCAACAGCATGGTTTCGTGCATGGCGGGGTGATCAGCTATCTCGCCGATAACGCGCTGACCTTCGCGGGCGCGCTGGCCCTCGGGCCGAGGGTCGTGACGGGCGAGTACAAGATCAACTATCTGCGGCCCGCGGTGACGGGCGTGCTGATGGCGCGCGCGGAAGTGGTGTACGTCGGCAGGCAGCAGGCGACGTGTCAGTGCAACGTGTTCGTCACCGATGGCGACAGGGAACGGCTGATCGCCGTCGCACAGGGCACGATCAACCGGATCGGCGACGGCACGGAAGACGAACCCTTGCGCGCGGACGAAAGACGTCATCGCGAATGAAAAGAAAAAAGCCATCCGGACATCGTGTGTCCGGACGGCTTTTTCTCTTCGTAGATGATGCTCTGTATGCGCAAATGAACGCGCAACGCGCCGTTCGATGGATCAGGACTCAGCGCGAATCACTCCGCCGCATACGTCTTCTGCTGCTGCTCGCCGAGACCTTCGATGCCGAGCCGCACCGTCTGCCCCGCCTTCAGATAAACGGGCTCGGGCTTCACGCCCATGCCGACGCCCGGCGGCGTGCCCGTCGAGATCACGTCGCCCGGTTGCAGGCTCATGCACTGCGACAGATACGACACCAGCTTCGCGACGCCGAACACCATCGTCTTCGTGCTGCCGTTCTGATAGCGATGGCCGTCCACTTCGAGCCACAGCTTCAGGTTCTGCGGGTCGGGCACCTCGTCGCGCGTGACGACCCACGGACCGATCGGGCCGAACGTATCGAAGCCCTTGCCCTTGTCCCATTGCCCCGCGCGCTCGATCTGCCATTCGCGCTCGGACACATCGTTGATCACGCAATAGCCCGCCACATAATCGAGTGCATTCGCTTCGTCGACGTACTTCGCTTCCTTGCCGATCACGACGCCCAGTTCCACTTCCCAGTCGGTCTTCTTCGAGCCGCGCGGAATTTCGATGCCGTCGTTCGGACCGACGATCGCGCTCGTCCACTTGTTGAAGACGACGGGCTCGGTCGGCACGGGCAGATTCGATTCGGCCGCGTGGTCCGCGTAGTTCAGGCCGATGCACACGAACTTGCCGATCTTGCCGACGCACGGCCCGATGCGCGGATTGCCTTCGACCACCGGCAGCGACGCCGGATCGACTGCGCGCAGTTTCGCGAGCGCGGCGTCCGTCAGCGTGCTGCCGTCGATGTCGGCGACCACTTTCGACAGATCGCGAATCTTGCCTTGCGCATCCAGCAAGCCCGGCTTTTCCTGGCCTTTCGGTCCATAACGAAGCAATTTCATCGCTGCAGTTTCCTCAGTTCAGTGATTCAGGTTCATCGATGCCTACGCTGCGCGGCTCAGTTCGACCAGCCGCCGTCGATCACATGCGCCTGGCCCGTCGTGAACGCCGATTCGTCCGACGCCAGATACAGCGCCAGCGCCGCGATCTCTTCCGGCTTGCCCACGCGGCCCATCGGCTGGCGCGCGACGAACGCCGCGTGCACCGCTTCGACCGTCGCGCCTTGCGCCTTCGCCTGTTCCGCGATGCGCTCTTCGAGCGAAGGCGAGTGTACCGTGCCCGGACAGATCGCGTTGCAGCGTATGCCGCGCGTGACGAAATCGGCGGCGACGGACTTGGTCAGTCCGATCACGGCCGCTTTCGATGCGCCATACGCGAAGCGATTCGGCACGCCCTTCACGCTCGATGCCGCCGACGACATGTTGATGATCGACCCGCCGCCCTTCTCCAGCATCGCGGGCAGAAACGCGCGGATCGTCCGGTACATCGCCTTCGCGTTCAGAGCGAAAGCGAAGTCCCAGTCTTCCTCGCTCGCTTCGAGAATCGAGCCCGCGTGCACGTAGCCCGCGCAATTGAACAGCACGTCGATCGCGCCTAGCTCGTCGGCGAGCGCCTTGATCGCCGCGCCGTCGAGCACGTCGAGCTTGCGCGCTTCGACCGGCTTGTCCTTCAGCGCGTCGATGCGGATGTCGGTCGCGATGACGCGCGCGCCTTCACGCGCGAAAAGCTCGGCCGTCGCGAGTCCGATGCCTTGCCCCGCGGCGGTGATCAAGGCCGTCTTGCCGGCCAGTCTTTGTATCATCTACGGCTCCTGTTGGATTGGCGTTTGAGTCATACCGGGTATTGCAGCGGCTGCTCACCGGCGCGATCGTGAAAATGTCGCCGTGCGGATTCAGCGGCTCGATTCAGAGGCCGCATTCAGCGGCTCGATTCAGAGGCTCGATTCAGAGGCGATAGAACGCGGCCGCGTTGCCGCCGAAGATGTCATCGCGCTCCGCGTCGGAGAGTTGCGCGAGCAGCAGCGTCGCGATCGAATGCCACAGCAGATAGTCGCCGTTCAGGTTCAGCACCGGCCAGTCGCTGCCCCACATCAGTCGCTTCGGCCCGAACGCGGCAAGCAGATGATCGACGTATGGGCGCAGCGTCGCTTCCGTCCAGCCTTGCGCGGCCTCCGTCGCGAGGCCCGACAGCTTGCAGTGCACATGCGGCGATTGCGCGAGCCGCGTGATGCCTTCGGCCCATGCGTGCCAGCCCGCGCTGCCGTCGCGGATCGCCGGCTTTGCGCCGTGATCGACGACGATGCGCAACTGCGAAAAGCGCTTGATGAACGTCTCCAGCGCGTCGACGTGGCGGGTGAAGATCAGCGCATCGAAGGCGAGATCGTTCGCGATCAGCGCATCGACGGCCGGCTTCAGCGCGGGATTGGCGATCCAGTTGTCGTCGGGCAGGTCTTGCAGCATCGGCCGCACGCCCTTGAATTTCGGCTCGCGCGCGAGCGCTTCGATCAGCGCGGGCGCATCGGCGTCGAGCATCGGCACCCATCCGACGACGCCCGCAATCGACGCCTCGTTGCGCGCGAGTTCGAGCAGATAGCGCGTTTCTTCGACGGTTGGCGCGGCCTGCACGACGACCGTTTGCGCCACGCCCGCCTTTTCGCGCAGCGGCGCGAGATCGGCGGGACGGAAGGTGCGATAGAGCGGGGCGAGATCGGGCGTGAGCCAGCCGTAGTCGCCGCGCTCCGGATTCCAGTAATGCTGATGTGCGTCGATTTGCATGATGTCGTTGAGCAACTAGTTCTTCGGCACGGGCGCGCGCGGATCGAGCAAGTCCTTGTCGCGCAGCGCCTGCCACAGTTCAGCGGGTATCGGTCGATCGAACGACGCGACGTTCTCACGCAGTTCATCCGCATTGCGCGCGCCCGTCAGCACGTTCGCGACGGCGGGATGCGCATACGGAAACTGCAATGCAGCGGCAGCAAGCGGCACGCCATGCACCTTGCACACCGCTTCGAGACGTGCGACGCGCGCAATCACGTCGTCGGGCGCTTCGCCGTAATTGAACTTCAGATCGCCTTCGACGCCCCGCGCGAGAATCCCCGAATTGAACGCGCCGCCGAGCAGAATGCTGACGTTGCGCTTTTCGCATTCGGGCAGCAGATCGTCGAGCGTCGCCTGTTCGAGCAGCGTATAGCGGCCGGCGAGCAGCGCGCAGTCGATGTCGAAATCGCGCATCGCATCGAGTATCGCCGCGCCTTCGTTCACGCCGAGGCCCACCGCTTTCACGACGCCTTGCGAGCGCAGATCGTCGAGCGCGCGAAAGCCGCCGCCTTGCGTCAGCTGCTGCCAGTAGTGCGCGTTGCTGTCGCCGTGCGTAAAGCGGCCGATGTCGTGTACGAGAAGAATGTCGATATCGACGATGCCGAGCCGCTGCTGGCTGTCTTCGAACGAACGCAGAATGCCGTCGTGCGTGTAGTCGTAGATCGCTTCGAACGGCAACGGGTTTTGCCAGCCTTCGCTGCCGTCATACGGATTCCTGCGCGGCACGAAGCGGCGCCCGACTTTCGTCGACAGCACGAAATCGCCGCGCGGATAGCGGCGCAACGCATCGCCGAGACGATGCTCGGCTTTCGTGTGGCCGTAATGCGGCGCGGTGTCGAAGAAGCGCACGCCGGCGTCCCACGCGGCCTCGACGGCGCCGAATGCCTCGTCGTCGGAGAGATCGCGATAGAGCCCGCCAAGCGGCGCCGTGCCGAGACCGAGGCCCGTCACTTGCAGCGCGCGTGCGCCGATGCTGCGGCGCTTGCACACGTTAGAACCCGGCGTGTTCGTCATTACGAGTCTCTCCTGTCGTGACTCATGTCGTGCGCGTGAAGCGATGCAGCGCTCACCGCTCCGTCAATCCAACGACCCGCTGTAGCGAAGCCGCATGGAAAGGCAAGCACGCGGGCCCCACGGGCTCGAAAGTCTTGTACGTAAGAATAAACTCCTGATGCCCGAGCGACTCCGATTTCGACGCCGCGCCCCGCGCGACGGCGAGCGTGACGTCGAACACCTCGCGGCCCACGTCGTCGAGCGTCGCGCGGCCTTCAAGGATACGCCCGGCATCGACATCCATGTCGCCGGACAGATTGCGATACGTGTTCGGGTTCGCGCAGACCTTGATGACGGGCGAGATCGCCGAGCCGACCACCGAGCCGCGCCCCGTCGTGAACAGAATCACATGCGCGCCGCACGCGATCAGCTCCGCGATTTCCGCGTTGTCGCTGATGTTCGGAAAGCCGAAGCGCGGCTCGCCGTCGGGCACGACGTCGAGCAGGTAGAGGCCGCCCGTCGGCGGCACGTCGCCGGGCTTCACGATGCCGACGATCGGCGATGCGCCGCTCTTCGCATACGCGCCGAGCGACTTCTCTTCCTGCGTCGTGAGTCCGCCGTCCGCATTGCCGGGCGCGAAGCTGCCATGGCCGAGGATCGAGTAATAGCGCGCGGCCTTCGCCACGCACGCGACGATCTCGTCGCCCAGATCGTCGCGCGCCGCGCGGCTCTTCATATGGAACTCGCAGCCGACCAGTTCGCCCGTCTCCTCGAAGATGCAGGTCGCGCCCTGCTCGATGAAACGATCGAACGCGCGGCCCACGGCGGGATTCGCGGTGATGCCGCTCGTACTGTCCGAGCCGCCGCAGATCGTGCCGATCACCAGTTCGGACAGCGCCATCGGCACTTTCTGCTGCTGCGCGAGTTCGCTGCGCGCGTTGCGCACCCAGTCGACGCCATATTGAATCGTGCTGCGCGTGCCGCCCTTTTCCTGGATCGTCAGCACGTGCGCGGGGCGTCCGCTCGCGCGCACGAGATCGGCCAGATAGTGCTTGTTCATGCTCTCGCATCCGAGCGAGACGAACAGCACGGCGCCGACGTTCGGATGCGTCGTCAGCTGCTCCATCATCTTTTCGGCGTAGCTGTTCGGATAGCAGCCGGGAAAGCCGATCAGATGAACGGGCTCCTGATCCGCCGAAGGATCGTCGAACGCATCGAACGAAGGGCGAAACTGCGCGACGATCTCGCGTGCGACGTGATGCGCGCATTCGACGAGGTACGCCACCGCAACCACGTTGCGGATGCCCTTGCGTCCGTCGCTGCGCAAATAGCCTTGCAGCTCGGCGCCGTTTTCTGTTGCTGAAGTGTGGGTCATGAGTTCCTTGCCCGTGTCAGTGATGGACGAATGCGTGGCCTGCTTCGTGCGTGTACGTCGGCAGGTAGTCGCTTTCGAGGTTGTGCGTATGCAGATGCTCGCCGCGCGCGACGTCGGCCGTCACATGGCCGATCGCGGCGCCGTAGCGCAGCACCTTTTCGTCGGCGCGCAACGGGCGGCGCGCGACCTTGTGGCCGAGATCGATCGTCTTCGCGAGCGTCACGCGCTCGCCTTCGATATCGATCTGCGTCCCTGCATCCAGCCGCACGGCGGCGATCAGGCAGTTGTCGTCGGGGTTCAGCAAAATCAGGCGGGGATCGGTCATGCCATTCTCTTAATTCATTAATGAACGTATTATTCATATTCGAACTTTGGCAAGTCAACCGGTGGCCGACTGATTGGCGTGGGTGTTTTCCCTGGCGCGCCGTGCCCTGTGTGTCAGTCCGTTGACGGCCGATAATCGATGCAAATGTCAAACACCAACCGATTTCCGACGATGGACGTGGAAGACAAGGAAGACGCCGACCGTTATCGCGCCCCCGCGCTCGACAAGGGGCTCGACATACTCGAATTGCTCGCCGAGCAGAAAAGCGGCCTGACGCGCGCCGAGATCACGAAGCTGCTGGGACGCAACGCCAGCGAGATGTACCGGATGCTGGAGCGGCTCGTCGCGCGCCAGTACGTCGTTCGCTCGGCGGGCGGCGACCGTTACTCGCTGAGCCTGAAGCTCTATGCGCTCGCGCATCGTCATCCGCCGATGAACCGGCTGATTTCCGAAGCGTTGCCGCTGATGCAGCGCTTCGCGGCGCAAGCCGAGCAGTCGTGCCACCTGGCCGTCTACGACCGAGGCAATCTGCTCGTGATCGCGCAGGTGGACGGCCCGGGCACGTGGGGCATTTCGGTGCGGCTGGGCGCGCGCGTCGGTCTGATCGACACGAGTTCGGGACGCACGATGCTCGCGTTCCAGACGCCCGAGCAGCGCACGCACATGCTCGCCGAGCACACGAAGGTCAAGGGCGAAGTGACCGTCGATCACAATGCGCTCGAAGCCGCGTGCGCGAAAATCCGCGCGGCCGGTTTCTCGCAGAAGGACAGCCAGCAGATATTCGGCGTGACCGATCTGACCTTTCCGCTGCTGACGGCATCGGGCCAGGCGATTGCGGCGATGACGTGTCCGTTCCTCAAGCGCATCGACGAATACGTCGCGCCGTCGCTCGACGAAGTCACGCAGATGCTGCGCGAGACGGTGCAGGGCCTGTCGGTGTTCGCGGAACCGGAGATGCGCGCGGCTTCCTGAGCGACCGATGCGCGACCGATGCGCGACCGATGCGCGAGCTGTCGTGCATCGCGCGCGCATTCGATCCGAATGGGCAAACACGTTGCGTTAGAATGTCGGCCCTTTTCCGAATCGACGACTTTCGCCGCATGCGTTCTCGCGCATGCGCGCTCACTGATACGCAATGGCCAAACTTCTGTCCGACCTCGAATTCCAGCGTTTTTCCGAACTCCAGCAGAAGCAGGCAAGCTTCACGATCACGAGCGTTGAAGCCGATGAACTGCGCGACATCGTGGCTCGCGCGCAGCAGAAGCGCGACGACCGCGCCGCCGCGATGCAGCAGATCGAGACCTTCATCGCGCAGTTCGACATCACGCCCGACGAACTCTTTTCGGCCGATCAGATCGGCGACGCGGCCCGCAACTTCGGCTTGATTCCCGCTGCAAAGAAAGAGCGCGTGCTGCCGCCGACGGTGACGTTCAATGGCAAGCCGTATCAATGGACGCGCGCGCTGCCCGACGAAGTGCGCGTGCCGCTCTTCGAAGCGTTCACGGCGGGGCAATCGGTGAAGGCGTTCATCGCGACGCCGAAGGACGCGATGCGCTGCGCCGCGACGATCGCGCGTCTGGAGCGCGAAGCGGGCGCGGCGTACGCGCCCGAGTGGCTGGAGGAATTGTCGGTGTCGCGCGAACAGGTCGATGCGGCGGCGGCGAAGCTCGCGGCTTGATGAGAGTTTCCACACGGCAGACGCTTCGTCGGTGCCTGCCAGAACATCACAGCGCATGACAGCACATGAAAACGGCGCGCCGAAATCCGGCGCGCCGTTTTTTTATGCGTGAGACGGCACCGCTGTATTCGAACTCACGCCGATTCGACGGGCAGCGGCACACCCTATCGATGACGGAAACGAGCGCGACGACAGAAAGCCTTGCCCGATCGGAAGCCAGTGCGCGCCGGCTCACGAGTCGTGACTTCGCCGCTTCTGCGTGCTTCGTCAACGCGCGCCTTGGCACGCGCGCGATGCGCCATAGCCGGGCGCGCCGCCCTTGTCGCCGCCTCGCGGTGATTCAGGCTGATCGAGCGCCATCCTGAAGCCCACGACGCCCGGATCCTCCGTCCGCGAGGCCGTAAAGCCGACGGCCGTCGCGAGCCCGATCATCGCCGAGTTCTCGCGCAGCGCCTCGCCGATGAGCCAATGCGTGCCGCGCGAGCGCGCGTACGCGATGATGCGCTCCATCAGCAGACGCCCCAGTCCCTTGCCCTTCTGGTCCGAGCGCACGGCCATCGCGAACTCGGCCGTTTCGTTGTCGGGGTCCGCGACCGCGCGCACGACGCCGAGCGTACGGATCGAGCCGTCATCGTTTCGCGTCGTCGCGATCAGCGCCATCTCGCGGTCGTAGTCGATCTGCGTCATGCGCGCGAGCTGCGAATGGTCGAACCGGCCAACGGCGCCGAAGAAGCGCAAGCGCAGATCGTCGGGTGTCATCGACTCGACGAACTCGCGATGCGCGTCCTCGTCCTCGGGGCGGATCGGCCGCACGGTGATGCGCTGGCCGCGCCAGTCGAGCGTTTCTTCGTAGCGGCGCGGATACGGCATGATCGCGAAGCGCGTGCGGTTCGCCGACAGCCGCAGACGCGGCCCGACGATGGCCACGCCGTTACGCATCACGCGTAGCACGAGCTTGAGCGAGACGATCTCGCGGATCTCCGACACCGCCTGCGAAATCGACGTCAGCGCGTTGAGAACCGGCTCGTGCGCGACCTCGCGCGCATACGCCGAATTCGACAGGATGTCGTCCGACAGAACCGGGTTGAGGGGCGGCAGGCCGAACACGCACATCGGCCGCGCCTCGTCGTGCTCGGGCGGCGCGGTGAAGCGGAACACGGGGCCGAAGTTGTCGTCGTCGCGCAGCTCGACGGTGATATCGACGACGGCATCGTCGCGCGCGTCGTCGGGCACCGTCCGCAGGCCGAAGTGCGCAAGCAGCCGCGCCGCTTCGTCGCCGTCGAGCTCCGTCACGCCCGACGACAGCGCGGCGCACGCCTGCGCCTGGGCCGCATCGATGGCTTCGGGCACGCGCGCGGGCTGGCCTTCGGGCGTCTGCATCAGCAGCTCGCGCACGAGCCGGTATTCGACGAGACGCTCGAACGCGCGCGCGAGCCGCTGCGGCGTCGTGTGCACGGGGATGCCGTGCTCGTGCAACGCATCGCGCGTCTCGCGCTTCACGCCGCCGAAAAAGCACGCGAGCAGTCCGCGATACGCGTAACGCTGATTCGCGATCAGCGCCTGCGCCACTTCCTCGACGGGCGCGCTGTGCGTCGACGCATGCACGACGAACGCGGTGCCCGTCGAGCGCTGGTCGGCCAGCACCTTCAGCGCCGTGCCGAAGTGCTCGGCGCGCGCGTCGCTGCCGAGCAGCAGCGGATTGCCCGGCCTCGCGCGCGGCAACGCCTGTGCGAGCGCATCGACGGCACCAGGCGGACACGGCGCGAGCGTGTCGCCGGCGGCCTTGAAGGCGTCGGTGGCGAGCGTCGCGACGCCGCGGTCGCTCGTGATCAGCGTCGCCGTCGCGCCCGCCGCGACGCGTCCCACGCCGAGCGTTTCGATTTCGTCGAGCAGATCGTCGAGGGTATCGACGCGCACCACGCCCGCGCGGCGGAACGCGGCGGTGTACAGCGCATCGGCGGGATCGCTGCGGCCCGAGCGCAGCGCAAGCACCGGCTTGTTGCGCGCCGCCGCGCGCGCCGCCGACATGAACTTGCGCGCCGCCTTCACCGAATCCACTTCGAGCAGGATCGCGCGCGTGCTGGGGTCGCTCGCGAGATAGTCGAGCACGTCGCCGGCATCGACGTCGGCTTCGTCGCCGAGCGCCACCGCGTGCGAAAAGCCGAGGCCGCGCGCATGCGCCCAGCCGAGCACCGCGTTCGTCAGCGCGTTCGACTGCGATACCCACGCGACGCCGCCCGAGCGCACCGTCACGGAAGGCGCGCCGAGATGCGCCTTGAGCGCGGGCGTCACGATGCCGAGGCTGCCCGGCCCGACGACGCGCAGCAGATGCGGTCGCGCGGCCGCGAGCGTGTGCCGGACGTCGGCGCGGCCGTCGTCGTCGCGCGCCTCGCCGACGATGATCGCCGCGCGCGTGCCGTGGCCGCCGAGCGTGTGGACGATGCCCGGCCACGTCGACGGCGGCGTGCAGACGATGGCGACCGTCGGCGCATCGGGCAGATCGCCCGCGTTGCCGACGCACGCGTGGCCGTCGAGCATGTCGTACTTCGGATTGACGGCCCAGACGGGGCCGTCGAAGCCGCCTTCGATCAGGCGCTTCCACACCATCGCGCCCGTGCTGCCCTCGCGATTCGAGGCGCCGATCACGGCGACGGATTTCGGTCGAAACAACGCGTCGAGATTGCGTACGGTCACGGTCGCTCCGCGAGTGAGGTGGGCGCGCGGCTGGGTTCGGCCCGGCTATTTGGCGAGGCTCGGCTGGGTTCGGCTGGGTTTGACCGGGTTTGACCGGCTTTGCCCAGTACGCGCGCGCGATTTCATCAGGATAGGCGAAGAGCAACGACACCGTGATGTCCGCGCGGGCACGGTGCCGCCCGTCGTGCGCTATCGCCGCCGGTTTGCGTCCGATGTTAGCGGATGCCTTTGGGGCCAGAGCTTGCATTCCGCCAATGCGACACCCCGCCGCGCCTTTTGCAATGCGGCCTGCGCCCGCTTTCGCGCCGTCTTGCGCACCATGTAGAATCGCCCGACGACGCGCGGCGCGGCTCTGCGTTGCGGCGCCGTGGCCGGCGCGCTCAGGTGCATTCAGGTTGCGCTCACGTTGCACTCGAGTTGCCGGGCCAGGGGGAAGCGCGCCCGCGGGCTGTCTGCCGGAAGCGGGACACAAAAGAACGATGAGACTGAAGGAAAATCCATGCGGCGTCTGCCCTCGCTGATTGCGTTGCGCTTTTTCGATGAGACGGCCCGGCACATGAGTTTCAACCGCGCGGCCGTCGCGCTATGCGTCACGCAGGGCGCCGTCAGCCGGCAGATCAAGATTCTCGAAGAATCGCTCGGCGCGAAGCTGTTCGAGCGCGATCACAAAGGCATCCGCCTGACGACGGCCGGCCAGCAACTGCTGCCGTGCGTGTCCGAAGCATTCGATACGCTCGAGCGCGGCACGCTCCTCGTCACGACGGCAAAGGGCCGCCGGCGGCTCGTGCTCTCCGTGCCGCCGACCTTCGCGACGCAATGGTTTTCGCCGCGCCTGGGCTCGCTCGCGATCGAGCTGCCCGACGTCGTGCTTTCGGTGCGCACGGAGCCCACCGACGACTGTCACTGCAACATCCGCTTCGGCCGCGACGCGCTGCCCGATGCGCATTCCGAACGGCTGATGATCGAGCGGCATACGCTGGTCGGTGCGCCGCGGTTCGCGGGCGAACCGCTCGACAGCCTGCTTGAAACGCTGCCCGCCTTGCACGTGCTGCACAACGACGCGCGCCTGAACCTGTGGCCGGACTGGCTCGACAAGGCCGGCCTGCCCGCGCGCTACGCCGAAAACGGCATCGAGTTCTCGACGCTCGAACAGGCGATCCACGCGGCGCGCAAAGGCGTGGGACTCGCGGTCGTCGATCGCAACATGATCGTCGAGGAACTCGGCGAAGGCAGTCTTGCGCCGATGTCGGACGTCGAGGTCAGCGGGCCTTATGGGTATTGGCTCGATATCGCGCCGCGCCACGAGACGCTGGAACACGTGCAGGCGTTTGCAAGCTGGCTGCGGGAGCAGGTGCTGGAGATGTCGTAGAGCGCGAGGCCGTTCGCAACAAAAAGCAAAAAGCCGTGTTCGTTTTGACGAACACGGCTTTGTCGTTCAGCGGCGGAGAATTGTACGAATTGCGTACGAACCGCGTGACGGTTACATCGCTTTCCTGAACGGCGCGCCCGAATGCTCGCGCAATTCGTTGAACACGATCTTCGGCCACGCCTTCTGCGCGACTTCGATTTCGGAGATGTGCGACGCGAGGTACGTCGGCGCTTCGGCGGCGTCGTACGCGATACGCGGCGAGTACGAATCGCAGAAGCGGCGCAGTTCGGCGGCGTCGTCGCACGTCACCCAGCGCGACATGCGGTAGCGCGCGGGCGACATCCGCACGTCGACCTTGTATTCCGTCGACAGCCGGTGCGACACCACTTCGAATTGCAGTTGCCCGACGGCGCCCAGAATCATCAGGCCGCCGACGACGGGCCTGAACACCTGGATCGCGCCCTCTTCGCCCAGCTGCTTCAGCGCTTCGCCGAGCTGCTTCGCACGCATCGGATCGACCACTTCGACCGTCTGGAAGATTTCCGGCGCGAAGAACGGCAAGCCGACGAACTGCAGCAGCTCGCCTTCCGTCAGCGTATCGCCGAGACTCAGCGTGCCGTGATTCGGAATGCCGATGATGTCACCCGCGTACGCTTCGCTCACCGTCTCGCGGCGCTGCGACAGGAACGTCACGACGTTGTTCGCGCGAAACGTCTTGTTGTTGCGCGTGACTTTCAGCGCCATGCCGCGCTCGAAACGGCCCGAGCACACGCGGATGAACGCGACGCGATCGCGGTGCGCAAGGTCCATGTTCGCCTGCACCTTGAACACGACGCCGGTGAACTTCGGCTCGTCGGGCTGCACGGGACGCTGCACGGTCATCCGCGCGGACGGCGGCGGCGCGAGATCGACGAGCGCGTCGAGAATTTCCTTCACGCCGAAGTTGTTAATCGCCGAGCCGAACAACACGGGCGACTGCTGGCCCGCGAGAAATTCGTCGCGGTCGAAGCTGGGCGTCGCGCCCGTGATCAGCTCGATTTCTTCCTTCGCGCGCACCCACGCGTGGCCGAAGCGGCGCTCGCCTTCCTCGTCGCCGGGCGCGCGCACAGTCTCGACCTCGCCGCCGAGCGTGTCCTGACCCGCGCGGAACACGCGCACCTGATCGTTCTGCACGTCGTAGACGCCCTGGAAGTCCTTGCCCATGCCGATCGGCCAGGTGAACGGCACGGCCGACACGCCCAGGTGCTGTTCGATTTCGTCGAGCAGATCGAGCGGCTCGCGCACTTCGCGGTCGAGCTTGTTGATAAACGTGACGATCGGCGTCTTGCGGCTGCGGCACACTTCGAGCAGTTTCAACGTCTGCGCTTCGACGCCGTTCGCGCCGTCGATCACCATCACGGCGGCATCGACGGCCGTCAGCACGCGGTACGTGTCTTCGGAGAAGTCTTCGTGGCCCGGCGTATCGAGCAGATTGATCACGCAATCGCCGTACTCGAACTGCATCACCGAGCTCGCGACGGAAATGCCGCGCTGCTTTTCGATCTCCATCCAGTCGGACGTCGCGTAGCGGTTGCTCTTGCGGCCCTTCACGGTGCCCGCGATCTGGATCGCGCCCGAAAACAGCAGCAGCTTTTCGGTGAGCGTGGTTTTACCCGCGTCTGGGTGGGAAATGACCGCGAAGGTACGGCGGCGTTTGAGTTCGGAGACTGACATGAAAATAAGGGTCGAACTTGCGGGCGACGGGAGGGACAAAGCGCTGTCCGGCGCGACGACAGGCCTGGCTAGCTGCCCCGCAAAAGTCTGTGAAAGCGGCGATGATACACGTGCCGGGACAGGTCATGGATTTTTGGCGTTCTTCCTCCGCGACTCGTGAGGAGGCTTGCTCGCCGCTCTTTGGCCAACCGCCGCGTCCGCGCGGCCGAAACCCCCTCGAACGCTATTGATAGGACATGGTGAAGGTCGCTCTACCCGCGACACTTCCCGGCACAAGTGTGCCCGAAGTCCGTACGTAACGAGCAGTAAGCGGAATTTGCATCGTTCCCCCCGCTGCCGTCCCTGCCGACCACTGATTGGTATTGCCTGCCACGGCTGAATCAGGTCCGAATGCGACGGGCGTGCTTCCATTCAGTATTTGCAGGCCAACTCCCGAGGCCGACGATCCGGGAGCCAATGAGAGAGTGGTCGTCAGGTTCTGCGGATTCGTCGCATCGGTGATCGTCACTGCAACCTTGACTCCCGCCGCGCAATTCAGGCCGAGCGGGACAGTCGTGTCACCCGTCGTGGATCCCGTGGTGACGAGTTTGTTCGAAAGCCCCTTCGGAAGATTGAAAGCAAGCGCCGGTGTGGTGACACTGCACGTGTTGCTGGTGATGGCCGTGCCGGGCGTCAACGATTGCGTCGCGGTCACGGTCGTAATGCAGCTTCCCGAAAATTTGACCATCATGCTCGGGAGTGTCGTTATCGAGCCCGTGCTCACGGGCCCGGTGACGACGAGATCCGCTCTCGTATAGTGCGCGCTCGCTCCGCTAGGAGAGGAAAGAGTCTGCGAAACGGGAACCTGAATCCATGAGCCGTTCCAGCCGTTAGTAATGTAAAAGCGCACGCCAATGCCAGGCACGTTTGTCTGGAACGTGAGCGGATCGCCGGGAAGAGGGGTGCCATTGACCGTGACGTCCTTCTGAACGTTGCAAGTCACGCTGCTCGCGGAAATACCAGCATTGTTAGCCTGACTCGACAACACCGTGCCAACGGGCACATCGCGCGACACCGCAGTTGACGCGGGAAACACCAGATTCGGCATCCCGTTGGTTGGGAACGTGATCGTGCCCGCCACCGCGCGAGTGATCGGCGCCATTAACGTCAGCATTGCGGCGAGGCCTATCATCGCTCGGCATACAAGCGCCTTCACACAACGTGCAGCTTGAGAGGCGTTTGATTTCAACTCGGCTCTATGAATTGGGACGTTGCTCATCTTTTCGATCTACCCGTTAAATACGTAACAGCGCCTCAACCTGGCCGCCACCGATGCCCGCGCTGTTCAGTTTCGCGCCACTTGAGCCAGCACCACGCCGAAACAGTGAGACTCAACGGACGTATAAGCCGCATCGGCCTTATCGCTCTTGCCCTTCACCGGCAGCGAATACTTAACGCCGCACTGTTGACCCGGCTCGTCGCCCCACTTCACCGTCAACGTGCCGTTGTCTTCCAGCCCGCGCGCGAAGATCCGGCTGTCCTGCGCGACGACGCCGACGTTGCGCCCGCTGCCATCGACAACATCCGCGCCGAACGGCAGCGCTTCACCGCCCATGCGCGGCGCGCGGATCAGCGCAGCGCGGCCCGTCGCCGTTTTGTACTTGAGCATCACCACCGAGCCGAGACGCGGCACCGCATGCTCGGAAGTCGATTCGAATTCGACATCCGTCGACGAGCCCTTCGGATCGATGTCCACCGTATTGGCCGCATAAGGCATCAGGTACGGCACGACGGCATAGCCGTGCGAATCGACCTTCACGCCCGTCGCGCTCGAAATCGACGCGCCTTCCGCGCCCTTCGCCTCGACGATGCCGAACGTGTCGCCGACGGTCTGCGAGAACGTCACGCCGCCCGGATGCGCGACGATCGAGCCGCTCACGCCCGCCGACATCTGCGACGAATTCGCGCCGCCGCTCGCCGATGCGGTCACCTGTGCGTACGGCGCGCGGTACACGCCGCTCACACCCGCGTTGGCGTTGACGGCCTGGCTCGAGCTTCGTCCGACCGTGCCGTACGCGTTATACGAGTACTGGTTGTTTTCGCCCGCCGTGCCGCCGATGCTCGCCTGCATGCTCGACGCGCCGCCGCTGCCCGCGTTCAGATTTGTCGACAGCATGGGCGCGTGCTGCGTATGACCGAGCGGGATCGTCGTGCTGACCATGATCTCGTTCGACAACGCGCCATCCGAATTGCGCGTACGGCTCGCGGTCACGCTGTACGTGCCGTACTTGAAGCCGTTCGAATAGCCAGCCTGATAGAACACGTCGTGGCCCGGGCGATTCCAGTAATGCTGTGACGACACCGTTGCAAATACGGAGCCGTGGTCCTTCAGGTTCTGGTTGACCGTCAGTTGCAGGCGGCCGCGCTCGCGATCCGCCGCGTTGATGTTGCCGCCGTGGATCGCGTAATCGCGCGTTCTGGCGGCGTCGGCCAAGTTGAGATAGCCCGCGTCCGAGTAGCGATAGGCGGCAACCGCGATGTTCGTGTCCGTCGGATCGATGAACTTGCTGTAGCCGATATGCAGGCTCTGGCCTTGCTGCGTCGCATAGCCCGGCACCTCCGTGCGCGCCGACGTGATGTCGGCAGCGAACGCGCCCAGCTTCGTGTTCAAGGCCACGCCCCCGTTCGCCGCCAGATAGCCGTTCGACGCGATCGCGCCGCCGTACAGCGTCACGAGATTCGTGAGCCCGCGCTGCAGCGTGAACTGCGTGAAGCCCGGCTTCGTTTGCAGCGAGTTGTCGCGCAACTGGCCCGCCGTGACGGCGAAGCGCGTCGTGCCCGGGCGCAGCGACTGCGCGACGGACGCATACGGCACCGTGAAGCTCTTCGTGCGTCCATCGGCTTCCGTCACCGTCACGTCGAGATTGCCGCCGTAGCCGGTCGCATACAGATCGCGGATTTCGAACGGTCCCGGCGACACGTTCGTTTCGTAGATCACCTGTCCGTTCTGGCGCACCGACACACGCGCATTCGATTCGGCCGTGCCGCGCACGATGGGCGCATAGCCGCGCAGCGATTCCGGCAGCATGCGATCGTCGGTGGCGATCTGCGCGCCGCGAAACGACACGCTGTCGAACACGTCGCCCGTCGTCTGCGCGTCGCCGAGCGTCACTTGCGAGCGCAGCTTCGTGACGTCGTGCTGGACATACGTGGCGATGTTGTCGAACTGCGTCGGCTGACCCGTCGATGCCGTCACCGACGACTGATGCCGGACATGCCACGCGCCGATGTTCACGCCCGCGTTCAGGCCGAGATATCCCTGCGTCGAATGCGCGCCCCCGCTATTCGACTGGTAGGCGTTCGCGTTGTAGCTGAGAAACCCCGCATTCACGCCGTTTTCCCACAGATCCGGCGGCACGTAACCGCGCGCCGCATTGCGCATGTATTTCTGCGGAACCGAAAGCGCCAGCTTCTGTTCGGTGAAGTCGAAATCGACGGTTGCGCCCGGAATTGCAGCGCTCAGATCAACGCATTCGTCGGCTGTCGGGTGCGCCGCGCCCTGCCGCGTGTCCGCCTCGATCTTCGCGAAGTCGATACCCAGTCCTTCCAGCATCTTGCGCGACAGGCACGCACGCGCGCTATCGCCCTCGTGCGCGGCGACGAAGCGCACGCTATCGCGCGCCACGCGGTTGTCGTTGACCCAGATGTCGACCGTATAGGCACCCGGCGACACCACGTTGCCACGCGCAAAGCGAGCGACGTCGACCCGCTCGCCCGCGTCGACTTGCAGGAACGTCGTGTCGAAGACAACAGTGCCGTTCGATTCGACCGGGTTGGCCGCATCGGCATGCGCCGAACCCGCGCAACCGATCACCGCGAACGCGGAGAGCACAACGGCCGTGACGGGATTCAGCACGAACGAACCCGCCGGTTGCCGATTGGGAGATTGCGATTGTTTGGAATGCGAACGCTTCATGACGGGCCGACTTCGATTGCTGCGAAACGGAGGTCTCTCGATGAGGTACGAATCGATGTTATGGATTTACGAGATAGAAGTACCTAGAAGGAATTCGATTTTTGAGATGCCCCTGAAGCCGCGCGCAAAGGCACAGCGCACCGCACTGTGATGCGCACCGAACATTTGCGAAATAAAGGGAAAACGCCGGCGTTCGGGATGCGGACGCCTCGGCAAGGGATGAATCCGGCGTTACGGCGTAAGCGTCGCGTCGCCTTCGATTGCGCCGCCGAAGTCGTTGATGGCGACGTAGTGAACCTTGGCCGACTGCACACCCGCCATCTGCGGCACGGGGATGATCTCCTTGCCGTGCGGCGCGACCATGCCGCCGCTTTCGTTCTTGAATGTGCGTCCGTTCGACGTGACGTCGATTTCGCTGAACGACACGTGATACGCAGTCGGATTCGACACAGCGAGAGCCTGCCCTTTGCCTTGCGGCGCCGGCACGACTTTCCAGTCCAGTTGGCGCGGCGCGTCTTCCGGCGAGCCCTGCAATTTCGGCGGACGCACGAACACCTTGATGCGCGTGCGATAGGCGAACTGCAGCGTGTTCGCGTCCGGAGCCGCGTCGGCTTTTGGCGGAATGTCGAGCACGTTGAGCCAGTACACGGACTCGCGATCCTGCGGCAGCGCCGCGCCGCTATACATCACACGCAGCATCTGCGACTTGCTCGCGTCCATGCGGAAAATCGGCGGCGTGATCACGAAGGGCGCGTTGCCGGTGCCGGGCTTCGCGTCGGCGTTGCCGTCGTCCATCCAGACCTGAACCAGCGACGGCGTGCGGCTGTCGTTGTTCAGCTTGACGGTCACTTCGCGCTGATCGAGCGGATACACGACACGCGTGCCGCCGACCGTCACGCTCGCATGGGCCACGCCCATCAACAGCGCGCTCATCGAGCCCAGAGCCGCCATCCATCGATACATCGCTTTCATCGCTTGACCTTTGATCCGATTCCGACATTCGCCCGTCGTCAAGACGCTTGCCGACGCAAGCGCCTTGTACTGCGCTTTACTGATATTGCATCGTGTATTGCACGGTCGTATTGACGCTACCTGCTTGCGCCTTGCCCGTCGCGTAGTACTGCGCGAAGTAGTTCAGCACGGCCGCGCCGCCGGAGATCGTCGCGCCGTTGGCGGCGATGTCGTTGTTGGCACCCGTCAGGATGTTGATCGGCAGCATCTGCGCGTTCAGGAGGCGCACTTCAACGTTCTGCGCCGGCGATGCCGAAGCCTGGTTCACCAGATAACCGCTGTTCTGATCGACGGTCGGGCCGTTCTCGAAGTGCGCGACTGCCTTCGTCGCAGTGCCCGAGCAGCCGCTGAGCGCCAGCTTGATGTCGCCGAGGTTCGACGTGCCGGCGACGGCGCCGGCGCTCGCCAGCGAACCCGTCGGGACCGTCGGCAACGTCGTCGTCACATTGGCAGGCGAGCCGCTCGCCACGCCGTTGATCGAGCAGGTCGTGTCCGACACCGCGCCGTTGATCGTGATCGTGCCGTCGGCAGCGTGCGCCGTGAGCGACATGAGGCTGACGATGCCCGTAGCGACGACGACGGCTGCGGAAATGATGCGCTTTTGCATTGAATGCTCCAGATACCTAAATGAAGAAGAAGAGTGGTTTATGAAACTCAGCGGAATCGTGGTGTCATCACGTCGAACCGCTGGTAAATCACAGGCGCCCGCTTGTCCATTTCGTCAGCGCCCGGCACGAACGGAATCCTAGAAAGTTCGACATCGAGAATCCCTCAAATAAGTCCCAAAGTACCGAGATGTGCGTTTCGCCCGGCATGAACGAAATCTTAAAAATGTCGCGCCCGAAAGACATTAGAAAAAGTTCGAAAAATCTCGACGGGCCGCAAAGAAAGCAAAAAGCCCGAAGCCCCCGACGGGGCTTCGGGCCTGTGCCGAAGCAATGGATCGCTGCGTGTGAAGCGCTACACGCCGCTCGCCTGATTCAGCGTCATATGCTTGGTCTCAGGCGCCCATGCAATCGACACGATCATGCCGACGAGCAGCACCGCGGCCAGCGCGAGCATCGTCGAATGAAAGCCGAGCCGCGCGATGCCGAGCGGCAGCAGGAACGTGCCGACGGCCGAGCCGAGCCGGCTGCACGCAATCGCGAGACCGACGCCGCACGCGCGTACTTCCGTCGGGAAGCACTCGGGCGGAAACACGCCGACGAGATTCGAGAACGCCGACATCGTCAGCGTGAACACGGCGAACGCGACGATCATCCAGAGCGCCGCCGACTCGGGCAGCATGCTCAACGCGATCAGCGACACGCACGTCACCGCGAACGAGCCGATCAGGAAGCGCCGGCGCGACAGCGCGATCGTCAGCCAGATGCCGAGCAGCGCGCCGAGCACGAGAAAGCCGTTGAGCAGGAAATCCGCGCCCGAGCCGTTGTCGAGATGTATCGCCTTGAGGATCGACGGCAGGAACGTGTAGATCGCGAAGTACGGAATCACGAGGCACACGAAAAACGCGCAGTTGAAAACCGTGCGGCGAATCAGATCGGCCTTGAACAGCCGCGCGAAGCCGCCGCTCGCATGCGCATGATCGTCGTGCGCGCCATCGAGTGTGACGTTCGGGCCGAAGTGTTTCAGCACGACGGCCTGCGCCTCGGCGATGCGCCCCTTGCCATGCAGCCAGCGCGGCGACTCCGGCGTGCCGATGCGCATGACGAGCACGGCCAGCGCGGGCACGCCCGCCGAAGCCAGCAGCCAGCGCCACGCATCGGGCGACGCATCCGCGTAGTACATGCCGAGCACGTTCGCGACCACGTAGCCGATCGTCCAGATCACGCTGAACGAACCGAGCAGCGTGCCGCGATGCTTGCGCGGCGAGAACTCCGCGAGGATCGCGTGACCGACGGCAAAATCGCCGCCCATGCCGAAGCCGATCAGCACGCGCAACGCGCACAGCATCGCCGGCGACGTGACGTAGAACTGCGCAAACGCCGCAAGCGTGATGATCAGAAAGCTCAACAGGAAGATGCGCTGCCGGCCCATGCGGTCCGATAGCCAGCCGAACACCAGACTGCCGACGAAGATGCCCATCAGCGCCGAACTGCCGATCATGCCTTGCCAGAACGCGTCGAGCGGCATCTGCCTGTTGAGCATCGCGAGCGCATAGCCGATCGTGCCGAGCGCGTAGCCTTCCGTGAAGTGCGCGCCGAACGTGAGCCCGGCGATCTTCACGTGGAACGCGTTGAGCGGCACATCGTCGAGCGGAATTGCGTCGCCGCACGCATGCGGAGGGTGGTGGGAATCGTGGAAATTGGCGCGCGCGTCGGCGCGCGGCGAATCGGAAGCGAGGCCGGATGGCCGCGCAAGCAGGTCCTGGTCGGTCAAGATGATGTCTCCTTTGTTATTGCTTGATCGCGCAATCGCGTTATCGTGCGTCCCGCAATTCGCGCCGGGACGCGTACCCCTGGCTCTCCGCCGCGCGTGGCGGATGCAGCTTCGACGCTTAGCGCGCGAGGCCGCCCATCATCATGTACTTCAACTCGACGTACTCATCCATGCCGTACTTCGAGCCCTCGCGGCCGAGTCCCGATTGCTTGACGCCGCCGAACGGCGCGACTTCCGTCGAGATGATTCCTTCGTTGATGCCGACCATGCCGCTTTCCAGCGCCTCCGCGACCCGCCACGCGCGCCCGAGGTCGCGCGTATAGAAGTACGCGGAGAGGCCGAACGGCGTATCGTTCGCGGCCTCGATCGCCTCGTCTTCCGCCTTGAAGCGGAAGCACGCGGCGACGGGGCCGAAGGTTTCTTCTTCGGCGATCCGCATCGATTGCGTTGCGCCGACGAGCACCGTCGGCTCGTAGAACGTGCCGCCCAGCGCGTGACGCTTGCCGCCCGTCAACGCCTTCGCGCCTTTTTCGAGCGCGTCGGCGACGTGCGCTTCGACTTTCGCGAGCGCGGCCTCGTTGATCAGCGGACCTTGCTCGACGTCGCCCTTCAGCGCATCGCCGATGCGCATCTTCTTCACGGCTTCCGTCAGCGCTTGCGTGAACGCGTCGTAGACGCCGTCCTGCACGTAGAAGCGGTTGACGCACACGCAGGTCTGCCCGGTGTTGCGGAACTTCGACGCGATCGCGCCTTGCACGGCGGCATCGATGTCGGCATCGTCGAACACGATGAACGGCGCGTTGCCGCCCAGTTCCAGCGAGAGCTTCTTCAACGTATCCGCCAACTGCTTCGCGAGCAGCTTGCCGACACGCGTCGAGCCCGTGAACGACAGCTTGCGCACGACGGGCGACGCGGTCAGCACGCCGCCGATCGCGACGGCATCGCCGGACACGATGTTGAACACGCCCGCCGGAATGCCCGCGCGCGCGGCGAGCACGGCGAGCGCGAACGCCGACAGCGGGGTTTCTTCCGAAGGCTTCAACACCATCGTGCAACCGGCCGCGATCGCGGGGCCCGCCTTGCGCGTAATCATCGCGAGCGGGAAATTCCACGGCGTGATCGCGGCGACCACGCCGACGGGCTCGCGCGTCACGATGATCTTCGAGCCTGGCTTCGGGCTCGGAATCACGTCGCCGTAGCTGCGCTTCGCTTCTTCCGCGAACCATTCGAAGAAGCTCGCCGCGTAGCCGACTTCGCCCTTCGCTTCGGCGAGCGGCTTGCCCTGCTCGCGCGTCAAAAGCTCGGCGAGCGCATCGCGATGCTCGAGCATCAGCTCGCCCCAGCGCTTCACGCGCGCGCCGCGTTCCTTCGCGGTCAGCGCGCGCCAGGCGGGAAACGCGCGCCCGGCGGCATCGATCGCGTGCGCCGTTTCCTGCGCGCCGCCCTTCGCGACGTTCGCGATCACCTCGCCCGTCGCCGGATTGCGAACCGGGTACGTGTTCGCGCTTTCGTACCACTCGCCGTCGATGTAGTGGCCCGTGCGGAGAAATTCGCTCATGCGGCTTTCTCCACTGCTGTCTCCACTGACTGATTCGCTGCCTGATTTGCTGTTTGTGCCTGGCACAGATCGGCGACCGTATCGGCGAACACGCCTTGCGCGAGACGCGCTTCGCGCGCGATGCGCCTGCCCGCCGTGTAGTCGTTGATCAGATCGCACGGCGTGTAGTTGCGCTCCAGTTCGTGCAGTTCTTCCGCGTCGAGCTTCGTGCTCAACGCGGCCAGCGCGCTGTCGAACTGCGCCGGCGAATCCGCGCCGACCAGCATGCTCGCGACGCCTTCGCGCTGCAGCACCCATGCCTGCGCGATCTGCGCCGCCGACACGCCGCGCTTCGCCGCGACGCGCGCAACGGACGCCGCGATCTCGCGCGATGCCGTGTCGCCGTACATTTGCGCGGTGAAGAAGTCGGTCTGATTGCGCGTCGATTGCAGATCGCTCGTCAGCAGACCGCGCGCGAGCGGACTGAACACCGAAACACCGACGCCCTGATCCTGGCAGTACGGAATCATCTCGCGCTCTTCCTCGCGATACGCGAGGTTCAGTTGCAGTTGCATGTTGACCGGCTTGTGCCAGCCGTTGCGCTCGCAGACCTGCATGATCTTCGCGAACTGCCACGTGTACATCGTCGATACGCCGATGTAGCGCGCCTTGCCGGCGCGCACGATGTCGTTCAGCGCGGCCATCGTTTCCTCGACGGGCGTGTTCACGTCGAAGAAATGCAGCATGTAGACGTCGACGTAGTCCATGCCCAGACGCGTCAGCGATCCGTCGATGCCGTCCATGATGTGCTTGCGCGAGTGGCCGCCGGCGTTCTGATACGCGCCCATGTCGTAGCCGACCTTGGTCGTCACGACGATTTCCTCGCGGCGCGCGAGCCGCTTCAGAATGCGGCCGACCACTTCTTCGCCGACGCCCGTCGAGTAGAAATCCGCGAGGTCGATGAAGTTGACGCCGGCTTCGAGCGCGTGGCGCACGATCGGCTCGCTTTGCGCTTCATCGAAAATCCACGGCTTCCATTGCGGCGTGCCCATGTTCATCGTGCCGAGGCACAGACGCGAAACCTTCAGGCCCGACTGGCCCAGGCGAACGTATTCCATTGCTTTGTCTCCTTTGTGCCGTCGGCTGGCTTAACGCTGCTTCGGCGTGTAGAACGGGTTCGACACGTCGCGCGCGGCGGCGAACACTTCTTCCTTGCGCGGCAGTCCTTTCATCGCGGCGACGATCGCGTTCTTGCACGCGCGGTAGTTGTTCTCGAACACGGCGTCGAGATCGTCGGTCTTCGGGTTGACCCAGTTCGCCGACACGACGACCCAGTCGTTCTCCGCTTCAGGCGGCAGCGTGCCGTTCTCCAGCGATTCGGCCACCGCCTTCGCGATGCCCGCCTGCGATGCGCCCCACGTCGCATTGCCATGGAAGTCGCCTTCGATTTGCGCCTTGTTGACGTATAGCGTCAGCGGCTTGGTCGGCACGCCCGGACGCGCGATCACGACGAACGGCGCGTGTCCCGCAGACGGCGTCGACAGCGCCGTGGCGAATGCCTGACCAGCCGGACCGTTGCGCGGACCGACGAGCACGTTGATGTGCGCGAGGTTCACGCCCGGACCTTCGAATCCTTCGCCGATAAACAGTTGCTTTTCAGTGGTAGCGCTCATGGTTTCCGTTCCGTCAGGTTTGAGTGGATGCGCGGATTGTGCTGTCCGGAACGCGCGACGATGAATCGATGTTTTTTGATCCGGGGTATGAGGCGGACTCAACTCCGGGTTTCCACCGAGCGAGTAGGCATCAGGGGATCGGCGGCGGAATGCGCTGAGGTGAGCGTTTTCGGGAGAGACGAAAAGCGGCGGCCAATGCGGCCCGCCGCGCAGCCGATGCGCGATCGGCAAGCGCTGTTCGTGTCAGCGAATCCGGAAGAAGAAGCGCGCGGCCGCGCTTCCGACGGCGCGCGCAAACGCTTGTCGCACAAGGCTTTTCAGACGGTCGCGCGGGCTGGCCGACGCGTGTGCGTGGCTGCTTCGACAGGTCGTTCGCACGCCGCCTGAACGCCGGCCTCGCGAGCCTCGACGCGCGTCACATCGGATAAAGGTGAGGATTTTCGGGACGCCCGCAACGGTGCGCGCGGCACCTATGCATTCGCTCACTGCACTTCAAACTCAGACAAAGAACGATGCCGCTGCGGGACAAGAAGGAATGAGAGGAAAGGACATCGACGCGCCGATGCACGCGCGTCATGCATCAGCGAGCAGTCGGCACAACTCATTCGCCGATCAAAAACTTCTCGCGATTCTTGCCCGCAAGCCAGGCCGGCGCGCGGCCACGGCCGCTCCAGGTTTCGCCCGTCTTCGGGTTGCGATATTTCGGCGGCAGCGCAGCCTTGTGCGGCGCGCGCGCCTTCGTCGAGAACCCGAGCTCTTCGGCAGTGATGCCATACTCGGCGATCTTCTGCTTGATCTCGGCGATCGTCTGCGTGACTTCCTGCTCGCGCGCCTGTTCCATCTCTTTCTGGAGCTTTTCGAGTTGCGCGGTCAACTGTTTGTATGTGGCCATCTGGCAAGGTCTCCATGCGTGTCCGTACGGCAACTGTGACCGTGTTGGACGTAAAAAGTGCCGGGTAGGAGTGTAGTGCCGTCAGAAATGCATCGGTAGTGCGCGTTGTCAAAACATGACGAATTTAGTCGTCGATCGCATCGTACAGACGGCGCTCGAACTCGACGACCATGTCGAACGGTTCGACGGAGCGTCGCTGGATCAACATCTGGCCGATCATGTTCTCGACGGGATCGGCGAACCAGCTGGTGCCGAATGCGCCTGGCCATCCGAACGATCCCGTCGACCGATAGCCGAGCGGCAACTGCTGCGCCGGATCGTCGACGATCGAAAGCCCGAGGCCGAAGCCCTGCCCCGACCACTGCACGTGTCCGATCGACGGCATCCGGCGCTGGTCGCGCGCGAGAAAATTCGTGCGCATCAGATCGACAGAGCGATGCGACAGCAGACGCACATCGCCGACGCGGCCGCGTCCGAGCAGCAGGCGCGCGAACTGCAAATAATTTTCCGCCGTCGACACGAGCCCGCCGCCGCCGCTCTGAAAGCGCCGCGGGTTGGCCCAGCGGCTCGCTTGCGGATGATCTTCGACGACGCGCCGGCGCGAATCCGGGTCGATCGCATAGGCAGTGGCAAGTCGCGAGAGCTGCGCGTCAGGCACGCAGAACGCCGTGTCCCGCATGCCGAGCGGCTCGAAGATGCGCGTGCGGAAGAAGTCGCCGAGCGACAGGCCGCTGATCCGGTGGATCAGCACGCCGAGCACATCCGTCGCGATGCCGTAGTGCCAGCGCGAACCGGGATGGAACATCAGCGGCAGCGTCGCGATGCGCGCGAGCCATGCATCCGGCCCGTGGCCCGAATCGAATCCGTTGAACGCGCAAGCGTAGGCATCGGCGAGCGGCCCCGTCGACGTGAAGTGATACGCGAAACCCGCGCGATGCGTGAGCAGATCGAGCACCGTGATCGGCGCGCGCGCGGGCTCGGTTTGATCGAGCGCGCCGGCGGGATCGCGCAGCACGCGCGGCGCGGACAGTTCCGGCAGCCACTGCGCGACGGGCGCATCGAGCGTGAGGCGGTCTTCTTCGACGAGCATCATGATCGCGGCGCTCGTCACCGGCTTGGTCATTGACGCGATGCGAAACAGCGTGTCGCGCTGCATCGGCAGACGCCCGGCTTCGTCGCGCCAGCCGCGCGCGTCGAAGAGCCCCGTCTCGCCGTTTCGCCACGCGAGCGTGACGACGCCCGCCACTTCGCCGCGATCGACATAGCGCTGCATTGCATCGGTCAACCGGGCAAGACGCGCGGCCGAGAATCCTGCTCTGTGCATCGACGGTCCTCGTGGGCAGTTGGCGAGGCGCACATCGCGCAATAGCGCGAATGGCGCAGCGCGCTCAGCGCTTGTAACGAACTTCGAGTGCATGCAGCGCGTCGCTGAGCTTTTGAACACGCCTGACCTGCGACGGCACCAGCGGCGCCAGCGATACCGAGTCGATCCGGCTGCGCCAGTATGACAGCGGAATGCCGTCGGCAGCCGAAATGCGCGATATCACGTGTTCGAGGTGCTCGATATCCTTTTCGATCTGTTCGTGATTCATTGCCTTCCCCGTGGTCCCTCGCAAGGCGTTATCGGACAGCACGAAATATGCCGATGAAATCTCGTGCTATCTGGTCTCTGTGACGTTGTGCTGCTGCACGCTTTCCGAAAACCGGATGAGCCGCGTGTCTGGTGATTGCGACGGTTAGCGCCGCAGAACTTTGCTGCGTTCTTTACCGGGCAATTTATACGAGGAGATCGTTGCGTTCAGTTGGGCGCCGCACGGAAATCCGTCGCGCGTCGTGCCGGTGCGACGTTTCGGTGAGTCGTGCTACGAAGAGATGAAGGGCTGCGCGCGCAGCCCGGCGTCGCGGATGAAACCGGCTACGGCTCGGGGAAAGTCAGGGGCGGGGAAAAGTCGACGAGAAAAACGCGCCGCTCACTTGCCGCGGCACGCGTACAACAGGCTGCGCACGCCGTTGTTGGTCGTCGTGCGCATCGCATCGAACGCGCCGCCGCACATCGCCTGCGCCTGCTGCTCGCAGTTGTCGGAGCCGGCGGGGCACTGGACGAGCGTAGTCGGCCGGCCGTCCGGCGAGAACAGCGGCGGCGCGCTGCTGCACGCGGCGAGCGCGCCCGTCATCGCCAGCGCGGCGGCAAGCGACGCGCCACGGACCCAGCGCGCCGGGCGTGCCGCGGATGTTTGACTGCGTTTCATGGAAGACCCCGTTGGCTACTTGTTTTTCGACGAACGCGATTGTGCCATGGCCGCCTTGCATTGCGTCATCAGGCTACTGCGGCTGTGCATCGGGCTGTGCATCGGGCTTCATGTCGGGTTGTGCAAGCGTCTTGTAGGGCATTGCCCCATGCGTGCCCGTCGCGATGCGCACGAAAACCTGTTCGACATCGGGTATCGCTTCCAGTTGCTGTTGCAACGCGTGCCGGTCGAACGATGCGGGCGCGCATCCTTCCGCGTAGACGAAGCGGCGCTGCACCGTGATCCACAGGCTCGTGCCGTCGAATGCATGCGGATTCGTGAAGCGCGCGTGAATGGCGCCGGCGATCTCCGGGTCGTACATGTACGAGTTCGGCTTCGTGCACTTGTGCGCGAGCCAGCACGTCGTGCCGCGTTCCACGCGATAGTGCGCGTCGTCCTCCATCTGCGCGCGGGTCATCATCGGGCCGAGCGGCACGGGGCAATCGGCGATTGCATGCGAGAGCGCGAAGAACGGATCGTTGTACCAGTTGCGCCGTTCCGTCGATGCAGCAGCCGTAGCACCCGAACCGGCCATCGGCGCCTGCTGCGCATGCAGCACGTCAAAAGCCGCGCTCGCGATGAACAGCATGATGCCCGCACTGATGCCTGCGCCCCGGCGTGTCATGGCCTCGTCTCCTTGGGTTGTGCTTTCCGTCGAATGCCGATCGTACTGCGCAGCGCCGCTCGCGGCGTGCGTCACACGTCGATGCCGTAAGCCGCGATCTTCTTGTACAGCGTCGCGCGCCCCATGCCGATGCGCGTGGCCGCTTCCGTCACGCGTCCGTTGCAGGCGCGCACCGCATCGCAGATAAAGCGCTTTTCGAACGCGGCCATCGCGTCGGCCCACTGCTGCTGCGGCGCATCGATCGACGCGGCGGTTGCCGCCGATGGTTCCGCCGAAACCGGTGCGGGCGGCTCGAACGCAGCCTGTCCACGCAGCGGCCCGATGAACGGCGCGAGCGCGCGCGCATCGATGCGCTCGCTGTCCGACAGCATCACCGCGCGTTCCAGCGTATTGCGCAGCTCGCGCACGTTGCCGGGCCAGTCATACGCGCAGAGAAGGCGCAACGCGTCGTCCTGCAGCTCGAAATGACTGCCGCGCACCTGCGTCGACAGATCTTCGAGGATCGTATAGGCGAGCGCTTCGATATCCGTTTGCCGCTCGCGCAACGCCGGCGCGTGGATCGTCAGCACGTTGAGACGGTAGAACAGGTCCGGGCGGAAACGGCCTTCGGCGACGAGCGCGGGCAGATCGGCCGATGTCGCCGCGATGATCCGGACGTCGGCGCGCACGATGCGGTTCGAGCCGAGCGGCTCGAACTCGCGGTCCTGCAAAACGCGCAAGAGCTTGCCTTGCAGCGGCAACGGCATGTCGCCGATCTCGTCGAGAAAGAGCGTGCCACCGTCGGCCAGCTCGAACTTGCCGACGCGGCCCTTGCGATCCGCGCCCGTATACGCGCCCGCCGCCGCGCCGAAAAATTCGACTTCGAGCAGCGCATCGGGAATGGCCGCGACGTTGACGGTGACGAGCGGCTTCGTCGAGCGCGCCGACGCGCCGTGTATCGCGTGCGCGAGCAGTTCCTTGCCGGTGCCCGTTTCGCCGAGCAGCAGCACGGGCGAATCGACTTGCGACGCGCGACGCGCCTGGCGCTTCACTTCGAGGCTAGCCGCGCTGGTGCCGACAAAGCTCCCGAACGTGTACTTCGCGCGCCGCGCCTGCGCAAGCGACTGGCGCGTCGCAATCAGTTCCTGCTGCACGCGCGAGTAGTGCGAGAAGAGCGGCGTGAGCGCCTTCATTTCGTCGAAGAGCGCGAAGCCGACGGCGCCGACCGTCTTGCCCGCGTCGTCTTTCAACGGCAGGCGCGTGACGACGAGCGGCTCGCGATCCGTTTCCAGAATGTCGAGCAGGATGGGCTTGCCCGTCATCACGACTTCGCGCATCAGGCTGTTCGGTATCACGGCTTCGCAATCGCGGCCGACCGCCTGCTGCGGATCGGAAAAACCGAAGCGCGCCGCGTAGCGCTTGTTGATCCACACGACGCGCGCGTCGGCATCGACGATGAACGTGCCTTCGCTGAAGTTTTCGAATGTGCGGAAAAGCGAGTCCATCGCGCGGCGCAGGACGTCGCTGTAGGTCGCGGGCAAGCCCGACCAGTCGTTCATCATGTTGACGCTGTCTCCGTGTAGTCTTTTTTCTGATTGTCTCAGTTTGTGGACGGATTATCTCACGGACGAGACCTGCAAGATCCCCGATGAATAGGGTATGCTTCGCCGCATCGAATCCGACGGACGGAATTTCGTCTCGAATCTGAGACGATTCTGTACATTCGTTCGAATTGCCGCGCTGCAAATGCCGCCGGTGGTGCGCCAGTTAAGGGCCCGTCATGCCGTCGAGCCGCGCCTGACGGACATGGCACGGAACCTGCGTCAGCGGGCGCCGGCCGTCGCGCCGAACTTCGCGCGCGTCCACGTAGAACAACCAAGCTTTGGAGACTCAATTGGCTTTTGTCATCGTCCTCGCCGCCCTGGCGTTCCTGATGTTTGCCGCGTATCGCGGCTACAGCGTGATTCTCGTCGCGCCCATCGCCGCGCTCGGCGCGGTGCTGTTCGTCGATCCCGCCGCCGTCGCGCCCGTGTTCACGGGCATCTTCATGGAGAAGATGGTCGTCTTCGTGAAGCTGTACTTCCCTGTGTTCCTGCTAGGCGCCGTGTTCGGCAAGGTGATCGAGCTGTCGGGCTTCGCCGCGTCGATCGTGCATTCGGCGATCCGCTATATCGGCCGTTCGCGCGCGAACGCGGTGATCGTCGCGGTCTGCGCGCTGCTGACTTACGGCGGCGTCTCGCTCTTCGTCGTCGTGTTCGCGGTGTATCCGTTCGCGGCCGAGCTGTATCGCCAGAGCAATATTCCGAAACGCCTGATGCCGGGCGCGATCGCACTGGGCGCGTTCTCGTTCACGATGGATTCGCTGCCGGGCACGCCGCAGATCCAGAACATCATTCCGTCGACGTTCTTCAAGACGACCGCGTGGGCCGCGCCCGCGCTCGGCATCGCCGGGTCGCTGTTCATCATCGTCGTCGGCCTGACGTTCCTCGAATGGCGCCGCCGTTCGGCGATGGCGAAGGGCGAAGGCTACGGCACGTCGCTCCTCAACGAACCGGAAAGCGTCGAAACCGACCGTCTGCCGAATCCGCTGCTGGCAATTGCGCCGCTGATTCTCGTCGGCGTTGCGAACTTCATGCTCACGCGCATGATTCCCGACTGGTACGGCGCGAGCTACACCGTTGCGCCCGACGTGCTGCCTGGCAACCACGGCGCGGCCGTGACGGCGACGATCAAGTCGGTCGTCGCGATCTGGTCGGTGGAAGGCGCGCTGCTGCTCGGCATTCTGCTCGTCGTCATCACCGCGTTCGGCCGCGTGCAGGAGCGTTTCGCATCGGGCACGAAGGCGGCTGTCGGCGGCGCGTTGCTGGCTTCGCTGAACACCGCGTCGGAGTACGGTTTCGGCGGCGTGATCGCGGCGCTGCCCGGCTTCCTCGTCGTCAGCGATGCGCTCAAGAGCATTCCGAATCCGCTCGTGAATGCAGCGGTGTCGGTGAGTTCGCTGGCGGGTATCACGGGATCGGCGTCGGGCGGCATGAGCATCGCGCTCGCGGCGATGTCGGATCTGTTCATCAAGGGCGCGGAGGCCGCGCATATTCCGATGGAAGTGCTGCATCGCGTGGTCGCGATGGCGAGCGGCGGCATGGACACGCTGCCGCACAACGGCGCCGTCATCACGCTGCTGGCCGTCACGGGGCTGACGCATCGCGAGTCGTACCGCGATATCTTCGCCGTCACGGTGATCAAGACGCTCGCTGTGTTCTTCGTGATCGCGCTTTACTACGCGACGGGGCTGGTTTAAGGATTGACGACGTCAGCGCGCGTGGCTCGCGCGCCCTTCCTGTTGTGATCGAGGCGACCCAACGGGTCGCCTTTTGTTTTTTGCGTCCGATGACGACGCTGCATTCGACACCGCGATCAATCGGGCAATCAGCCGCTACCGGGGCGCTGCCGCATGCGGCGCGTCCTCGCATTCGTCACACGTCAATTCGTCACACGTCACAGGCGTGCGTCCGCACGGAAAGAAAAGGATCGCTGCCGCTAATGACGCATCGACTCCGGCAACGACAACAGCAACGCGGTCACGTCCATGTCTTCGTCGAGCTCGGGCCAGAATAGCTGCTGCTTGTCGAGCGAAATAGCGAAGTGCTCGCGCTCCGCGTCGGTGGCCGCCGCAAGCGTCGGAAACCAGTTGAGGGGAAATTCGACGGCACGGCCGTCGGACAGGTCGAGAAACAGGTGTGCACTGTCGAAATGCACATCGACGGCATCAGCGCGCATGATCGTCTCCGGCAAGATCCAATCAAACGATAGTCGGGCGATGCGCGCGCTTCAAGCGCATTGCGCGGGGCCCGAACAGAATTTCGCCGGCGCCCGCGCGCTCACATTTCGGGCCGCGCGAGGTCGCCTTCGACGATATGCTCGCCGTACACCTGAGCCGCCGCGAGCGCTTCCTCCTTGGTTGGAAAAGGGCCGAGATCGGGTGCGCCGTCGAACGGAAACAGCAGACGTCCGTCCGTCTTGCGCACGACGCGCAGCACGCCGAAAAAGCGCCGGTAGCCAGCAAGCTTCGAGCCCGCGCTGACTTCGAAATCGCTCTCGCTCTTGCCGGGGACACTGGGAATGAAACCGCTCATGATGACTTCTTGAATGCGTGAACTGTCGTGCAGAAAGCGCTATTTTCGCACGCGCATCGTGAGCGAATCATGTCGGCACGGCACGCGCGTTCATCGGTGAGTCGACGCGTCGCCCGGACGTTCGTTGATATACGGCGCGACGTCGCGCTCCTCCAGCGCGTCGCCGAGTTTCATGCGCAGAAAGCTGCTCGTCGTGTAGCGCGTCACGCCCGAATAGAACGTGTTGACGAGCTTCGTCACCATCGCCGAATAGCCGCCGATCAGCTCGGGATTGATCGAGAAGTTGTCGTAGTTGATGATCGCCTGCGGCTTGATCCGCACACCCGACAGGCGCGACTCGACCTGCTGCCGGATCGCGTCGACCTGTTCCGGCGACGTCACCTGCAAGCCCTCGAAGTTCACAAAGAACATGTTCTTCTCGGCGTCGTAATTGAAGCGCTCTTCGAGCGGCAGACACAAGAGCATCGTGCGCAGGCCGATCGGCCCAGCGCGAAAGATGCGCTCGTCCATCAGACGCGGCGGCCGCCCGATGATCGGCGTGAAGCCCATCTGCGCAACGATGTCGTTCTGCACGTCGATGCCGGGCGCGACTTCCGTCAATTCGAGTCCGCGCGGCGTCAGCGCGAACACGCAGCGCTCGGTGATGTACAGCACCGGCTGCCCGCGCCTTGCCGCATATTCGCCGCTGAACGTGCGGTGCTCGACTTCGTCGACGAACTTCTGGCATGTGCCCTCGCGATTGATCCGCAGGCGCCCGTCTGCGACCGTCACATCGAGATTGCCCGCGTTGAACGTGCCGACGAACACGACGCGCTTCGCGCTCTGGCTGATATTGATGAAGCCGCCCGCGCCCGCGAGCTTCGGCCCGAACTTGCTGACGTTCAGATTGCCCTGGCGATCGGCCTGCGCGAGCCCGAGAAAGGCGACATCGAGACCGCCACCGTCGTAGAAGTCGAACTGATACGGCTGATCGATGATGGCCTGCGTATTCGTCGCCGCGCCGAAATTCAGCCCGCCCGCCGGAATGCCGCCGATCACGCCGGGCTCCGTCGTCATCGTGAAGAGGTCGATCACGCCCTCCTCGTTTGCGACGTTCGCAATGCCTTCCGGCATGCCGATGCCCAGATTCACGACGCTGTTGGCCATCAGTTCCATCGCGGCGCGGCGCGCGATGACCTTGCGCTCGGTGAGCTCCATCGCGGGCACCGAATTCGCGGGCACGCGCAGCTCGCTCGCGAACGCGGGTGAATACGGTTCGGCAAACGTCTGCCAGTGATGCTCGGGCCGTGCGACCACGACGCAATCGACCATGATGCCCGGTATCTTCACCTGGCGCGGATTGAGCGTATTGGTATCGGCGAGCCGCTCGACCTGCACGATCACGATGCCGCCGGAATTGCGCGCCGCCATCGCGATCGCGAGCGCTTCGAGCGTGAGCGCCTCGCGCTCCATCGTGACGTTGCCGCTCGCGTCGGCCGTCGTGCCGCGAATGATGGCGACGTCGATCGGGAAGGTCTTGTAGAACAGATGTTCTTCGCCGCCGATCTGGATCAGCTCGACGAGGTCTTCCGTCGTCCGCGCGTTCAGCTTGCCGCCGCCGTGACGCGGATCGACGAACGTGCCGAGGCCGATCGTCGACAGATGCCCCGGCTTGCCCGCGGCGATATCGCGGAACAGATGCGAAATGACGCCTTGCGGCAAGTTGTACGCGTCGATGCGCCCGTCGATTGCAAGCTGCTGCAGCTTCGGCACCAGTCCCCAATGCCCGCCGATCACGCGGCGCACGAGCCCTTCGTGCGCAAGATGGTTCAGCCCTTTCGCCTTGCCGTCGCCCTGGCCCGCCGCGTACACGAGCGTCAGATCGAGATGCGCGTTCGACGCGTCCGGCGTGCCCAATGCGCCCGGCCCGCCCGATGTCGCCGCGTTCGCATCGAAGAAGCGTTCCTCGAGCGCGATCGCCACTTCCTCCGCAAAGCCGACGCCGACGAAACCGCCCGTCGCGACGGTGTCGCCGGGACGGATCAGCTCGACGGCCGCGCGTGCGCTGACCACCTTGTCGCGCGCGACGTTGCGCTCGGTGACGGGGAACGGGTACTGGAATACGGCGCGCATGGGGTCTCCTTGCCGGGTCTTCTTCCGTACGACGCCGTCGCAGCCACAGAAATGCGAGGGTTGCGCAGTTGCGGCGATCGCGGCGCAACCGCCTGCCGTCGCGGCTTTTGCGGTGCCCGAACACGCAATTTAGCAAGCCGGCGCGGGATCGTCAGCATATATCGCCAGCGACGGCGCGGCCGTCCAGCGGCACGCAGCCGTGCGCGAACGATTCGCTTCACACCGGATTTTTCGCGCGGACGTGGAAAGCTTAGGTAAGCCAACGTTCATCATCACGCTTCGTTGCACATGCAACGGCAGACGACGTTATGGTTCGACCCCGTAAAAACAGGCACAATTCAGCAGGCTAAACAAAAACGCCGGCGCGCCGTAAACGATTAAATCAGCGCCGCCTCGCAAGCGCAGCAATAATTACCGCCACAGCGGCTGGCCCCATGACAGGCACTTCCTTTCCCGAACCGATCGATGCAGCACCCGCCGCGCGTGGGCTCGTTCACGCGGGCGGCGCATGCTTCATCGATTGGCGCGCCGCGCCGGCGGCGATCCTGCGCGATGCATCGCGCGTCCCGCTGAAGGCGAGTCCGCAATGACGACGAGCCTTCCATTGAAATGGCGCCGCAATGCGGCGAAGGCGTCGCAGCAGGATCAGCACTTTCTCTCGCTCGTGCTCGGCGCGTGGTCGAGCCGGCGCGCGATCGGGTCTGTGAGTTTCGCGATCAGCATAGCGACGGGGATCGGCGCGGGCACGGCGGGCGTCGCGCTGCAAATGGCCTCGCGCTGGCCGGCCGTGCCGCTCGGCGTGCAGGTCGGAATCGGCGCGACGGCGGGTGTGCTCGCAATGATCGCGACGCGCCGGCGCTTCGCCGCGCAAAAGGCGCGGCAGGCGGCGGCCATGGCGCTCGCCAGTTCGTTCCTCGACGCGAGCCGCGATTGCGTCAAGCTGCTCGATCCGCAAGGGCACATGCTGCGCATCAACGATTACGGCGCGACGCTGATGGAAGCGTCGTCGCCCGTCGAGCTCGAAGGCGCCGACTGGCTCGGCTTCTGGAAAGGCGACGACCACGACGCGGCGATGGCCGCGTTCAAAAGCGCGCTCGGCGGCACGGCCGCATCGTTTCGGGGCAGCTGCACGACGACGGCAGGCAAGCCGAAGTGGTGGGACTCGCAGCTCATCCCCGTCAAGGATCATGGCGGCAAGGTGATTGCCGTGGTGTGCGCATCGCTCGACATGTCGAACCAGACGCGGCTGCTCGCGGAACTGCGCACGAAAAGCGAGCTGATGTCGGAAATGGAAGCGCACGTGCAGCTCGTGTTCTTCTCGTACAGCGCGAATTTCGAGTACTTCCATTACATCACGGCGGGCTCGTCGAACGTGTTCGGCATCGATCGCGAGGAGTTGCTGCGCAACCCGAACGGCTGGCTCGATCTCGTGGTGCCCGAAGACCGGGTGGCGTTGCAGGCGGAAATGCGCCGCGTGATGGCCGAATCGTCGGAAGGACGCGCGCAGTACCGGATCAGAAAAGCCGACGGCACCGTGCACTGGCTGCGCAGCACGGGCTACCCCGTCCTCGACGACAACGGCAACGTGCTGCGCATCGTCGGCATCACGGAAGACGTGACGGCCGAACAGGAACGCATCGCCGAACTGGACCGGCTCGCGTACACCGATTCATTGACGGGCCTCGCGAACCGCGCCGCGCTGCTGCGCGAAATCGAAAGCCGGTGCGCGGCGCGCAAGCCGTTCGGCCTGATGTTCGTCGACCTCGACCGCTTCAAGGTGCTCAACGATACGCTCGGCCATCTCGCCGCCGATCATCTGCTGCGCGACGTCGGCGGCGTCATCCGCCGCTCGCTGCCCGACGATGCGTATGTCGCGCGGCTGGGCGGCGACGAGTTCGCGGTGCTGATTGGCAGCGTCGTCGACAAGGCGGGGCTCGAAGCGCTCGCGCAGGCGCTGCTCGGCAGCCTTTCGGCGAATCGTCTGCAAGGCGGCGGGGCGGGCGCGTTCATCACGGCGTCGATCGGCATATCGGTCTATCCGGAGCACGGCAGCGGCCACGATGCGCTGCTGTCGAGCGCGGATGTCGCGATGTACACCGCGAAGAAAACGGGCCGCAACGGCTATCAGTTCGCGGGCGAGGAAGCCGCGCGCACGATCGGCGACTTCGAGCTGGAACGCGACGTGCCCGAGGCGCTCGCGACGAACCAGTTCTTCCTGCATTTCCAGACCATTCACGAGCCGCACTCGCTCGCGGTGCACAGCGCCGAAGCGCTGATCCGCTGGCAGCATCCCGCGCGCGGTCTGATTCCACCGAGCAATTTCATTCCGCTGCTCGAAGAGACCGGCTTCGTGTCGGATGTCGGCGTGTGGGTGCTCGACCACGCGTTGCGCCAGCTCGCCGCATGGCGTCGGGCGGGCGCGACGAATCTCGGCATGTCGGTGAACGTGTCGGCGCGGCAACTGGGCAACGAGCAGGTCGTGCGCGACGTCGACCGCGCGCTCAAGCAGCACGGCATTCCGCCCGACAAGCTCGAAATCGAGCTGACCGAGACGGCGCTGATGAAGAATCCGCAGCAGGCGCAAAAGTCGATCGTCGAGCTGAAGCGCCTGGGCGTGCGCATCGCAATCGACGATTTCGGCACGGGCTATTCGAGCCTCATGTATCTGGCCGACTTCGCGCCGCACACGGTGAAGATCGACCGGCATTTCACGTCGAAGATCGAGCACGATCCGACGACGCAGACGATCGTCGAAGGCATCATCGGGCTTGCGCACAAGCTCGGCATCAAGGTGATCGCGGAAGGCGTCGAGAACGCGGCGCAGCTCGCCATCCTGCGCCGCGTGAACTGCGACTACGTGCAGGGTTTCCTGCTCAGCGAGCCGCAGGCGTCAGAAGGGCTGATGAAGCAGCGCGCCTGACCGCGTGACCGCCTGCTCCCTGCCCCCTGACGGCGGGCAGCCGACGGCGCGATGCGCTTTTGCGTCGGTCAGAAGCGGTGACGCAGGCCCGCGCCGATCAGCACCTGATTGTGATTCGACGAAGGATCGGCCGTATTGATGACGGCCGGCGCGCCCGACGACGCGTGCTGATAGATCGCTTCCAGATAGGTGTCGGTGCGCTTCGAGAACTGATAGTCCGCCTGCACGCCGCCGTTGTGCCAGTGCGCGCCCGAGCCCTTCGTGTACGTGTACGAGCCGGCGAGGGAAATGGTCGGCGTCAGCTGGTAGATGCCGTTGACTTCGTAGTTGGAAAAGCCGATGGACGGCGCCGACTCGCCCGTATCGATCACGACGACGCCGGCATACGTCGAGCGCGACCAGGCCGCGGCCATCGTGAAGTCGCCGATCGCGTAGCTCACGCCGACGCCATACGTGTTCTGCGTCTGCACGCCGGCATCGAACACATCCGTCGCGCTCGGCAGCACGACGGGCGTGAATGCGCCCGCCGACGTGTTGCCACGCCCGTTCGCATGCAGATACGCGGCGCCCGCATTGAGCGCGCCGTTCTGGTAGCTCGCGCCGAAGCTGTACGCGCGGTTGTTCGCGAACTGCCCGGCCGCATTCGAGAACGCGTACATGCCGCCCAGCGTGAGGCCGCCGAAAGACGGGCTCGCGTACTTGACCGAGTTCGCGGCGAGGTACGAGTTGTTGGCGTTGTCGTTGTCGAACGGATGGGCGAACGCGGTGCCGCCCGTGCCGCCCGTCAGCGTGAACGGCGCGAAGTAGTCATGGATCAGGTCGTACTGGTGGCCGAACGTCACCGTGCCGAACTTCTCGTTGCCGAGGCCGACGTAGTACGGGTGATCGTTGAACATCTCGCCCGTTGTCACCGAATAGCCGCGCTCGAGCCGGAAGATCGCGCGGTTGCCGCCGCCCAGATCCTCGATGCCCTGCAAGCCCCAATAGCTGCCGTCGACGAGGCCCGAAGTCGATTTCCACTGCGAATGGCCGCCGACGTTGTTGATATAGGCGAGCCCCGTGTCCAGTTCGCCATACAGCGTGACGCTGCTCTGCGCGTGCGCGCCCGCACTGAGCGAGAGTAGTACGGCGGCTGCGGCTGCCGCTACGGCTGTCTTGTTGATCTTGTTCGCGGACATGCTCGGCTTCCCAAGGTTGAGTCGATTCGGATTCGAAGGCGACTTTTTATAGGAACGACAGCCATATGCACAAGTGGCGCGCATCAATTGTGTTGCAGAGCAACACACGTCGCGCCGTAATATAACTTACAAAACGCGTACAGCAAGCCAATTATCGAGTTCGCGTGAAACAGAAGTAAAGCGGAAAAGATTCCGCCGCGCGCCGCCTGTCCGAACGCGTGTCGAAGGAACCGGCGAGGCTTCGGCAAAGCGGGCTTTTCCCGAAAGCGTACGCCCAATGCGCGCTCAAAAGCGTTGTTTCCGTGCGACGGCCGACGCTTGCCGGATTTCGCAGGCCGCGCTAATGCCGCGGCGCACGCTTACCCGACTCGAACACCAGGAATAGCTCAAGCCCCCGGGAGCCGATGCCGTTAAATCACGGAGATTCAATCGGATGCGCAGACATCCGGCAGTCCAGGGCAAAGAACGCAATGCGCAACAACCAGCCGGTTACACAGAACGAGTACGACTACCCCTCGTCGCAGATGCTCGTGTCCGCGACCGACCTCAAAGGCAAGATCCAGTACTGCAATCCCGCCTTCATCGCCGTGTCGGGCTATACGCGCGAAGAGCTGATCGGCAAGCCGCACAATCTGATCCGCCATCCCGACATGCCCGCCGAAGCCTTCGCCGACATGTGGACGACGATCCGCGCGGGCCATCCGTGGTCGGCGCTCGTCAAGAACCGGCGCAAGAACGGCGATCACTACTGGGTGCGCGCGAGCGTCACGCCCGTCGTCGAGAACGGCACGCCCGTCGGCTATCTGAGCGTGCGCGTGAAGCCGGGCCGCGAAGAGGTGCGCAACGCGCAGGCGCTGTACGCGAAGATGCGCGCGGGCCAGGCACGCGGCTACCGGCTGCAGCGAGGCGTGGTCTCGCGCACGGGTCTCGCCGGCCGGCTGCAGGCGCTGATGCGTCTGCCCGTCGCGACGCGCGCGACGATCGGCTACACGGTCGCGCCCGTCGCGCTGCTCGCGGCAGGCGTTGCGGCGTGGGGCGGGCTGCCGCCGCTGCCGTTCTGGATCGCGTTCGGCGTGACGGCCGCGACGAGCGCCGCTGCCGCGTATCTGCTGTCGCGCCACCTGGCCCAGCCTGTCGACGCGATGTCGTCGTTCGCGACGCGCATGGCCGCCGGCGATCTGACCCAGGACCTGACGATCGCCCGCCACGACGACCTCGGCGACGTGCTGCAAGCGCTCAACCAGCTGAAGGCCAACCTCGCGGCGATCGTGTTCGACGTGCGCTCGCAGATCGGCGGCATGCTCGACGCCGCGCACGAGATTTCGTCGGGCAACGTCGATCTCGCGCGCCGCACGGAAATGCAGGCGGCGTCGCTGGAAGAGACGGCGGCGACGATGGAGCAGCTGACCACGACCGTTCAGGCCAACGCCGACACGACCGTGCGCGCGCTCGATCTCGCGCGCGACGCGCAGGCCGCGGCCGCGCTCGGCGGGCAGGTTGCGCAGCAGGTCGAGCAGACGATGGCGGGCATCGCGGAAGCATCGAAGCGCATCGCCGATATCACGGGCGTGATCGACGGCATCGCGTTCCAGACCAACATCCTTGCGCTCAATGCCGCCGTCGAGGCCGCGCGCGCAGGCGAGGCGGGCCGTTCGTTCGCGGTCGTCGCGAGCGAGGTGCGCATGCTCGCGCAGCGCTGCGCGGCGTCGTCGAAGGAAATCAAGCAGGTCATCGATACGACGGTGAGCGAGGTCTCGCAAGGCACCGAACTGGTCGCGCGCACGACCGCGCAGATGGCCGTGATCGACGAGGCCGTGGCGCGCGTGTCGTCGCTGATCGTCGAAGTGGCGAATGCGAGCAGCGAACAGGCCGACGGCATCAGCCAGATCAACCAGGCCGTCTCGCATCTGGACAGCGCGACGCAGCAGAACGCCGCGCTGGTCGAGCAGGCCGCCGCGACGGCGCAGCGTCTCGCTGAACAGGCCGATGTGCTCGACGAAGCCGTGCGGCTCTTCACGGTGTCGGGCGCGCCCGCGTCGAGCGCCTCGCGCAAGGCGCCCGCTCGCGCGGCCGCTGCGGAGCGCAGCCCGGCGACAGCCGCTCACACGGTTCGCGCCGCGTCCGCAGAAGACGCTTTGGTCTGATGGATCATCGTTACTCCCATCTCGACAGCGCACAATTGTCCGATGAAGATACGACCGTCAGCGCCCAGGATTGTTTGCGGGCCGGCTGACCCGAGTAACAACGGCGTTTATGTAGCCCGCCCCTTTCGTGGACGGGCTATTTTTTTGCCGCTCGGTTGGGCCGATCGTTTGCGCTTGATGGCCGCGCTTGATGCCAGCGCTTGATGCCAGCGTTCGATGCGCGCCGGCGCGTCTCGCTCAATCCGCAGCGAGTAATTCCAGTTGCTGGGGCGCTTTCGACATCGGGCATTCGAGCGTCAGCAGCGCTTCTTTCCGGTGCAGGCCCCCCGCATAGCCGGTCAGATCGCCTGCGCTCGAAATCACGCGATGGCACGGCACGACGATCGAGATCGGGTTGCGCCCGTTCGCGGCGCCGACCGCGCGCGATGCCGACAGCGGCAAGCCCAGCCGCCGCGCGATGCTGCCGTAGCTGGCCGTCTCGCCGTATGGAATCTTCACGAGCTGTTCCCACACGTCGCGCTGGAACGCGCTGCCCAGCATGCGCAGCCGCAGCGCAAACTGCTGCCGCTCGCCCGCGAAGTATTCGCCGAGCTGCTCGCGCGCCTGATGCAGCACGCGCGAGGACGCGAGCGTCGTGAGCGCCGCGTCTGCGGCCGGAAAATACTTCTGGCCGACGAAGAACACACCCGTCAGCGCATCGTCTTCCGCGCGCAGCAGAATATCGCCGAGCGGACTCGGCATCGACATGCATTGCTTCATGAGACCCTCCTGCAAAATCACTTGAACGGCGCTCGAAGCGCGGCATCGATCCGGGATCGAACTTCCGCGACTCGCTGCGAGGCTGCGTTCCGAGGCTGCGTTCCGATGCCACCTGAACCGCCTTCCAACACTGCCGACTTTAGCGCAGCAAGCCGCGACGGCGCCTCCTGAAAGTTGCGCTAATACACTCAAACGTCACTGCCATGACAGCGCGCGAAAGCGCGCCGCAAACAGGCGCGGCGAACGCGGCTGACGCACGGCTCGAACGCGCCGCACGTGCCGGCGCAGCCCGTGCGAAAATCGCCGCGTCCCGCCGAAAGCCGCGCCAGCCTTGCCTCTGCGCGCAGCGCCTCGTCCCTTTGATGCGTCGCGCACGGCTCACCCGCATAATCGCGGCAGTGTGAGCGCCACGCGACAGACGGCGCGCGGCGCTACCCCTTACAATGCCTGTTCAGCAACGTTGTTCAATCACGCAAGAGGGAATTTTCGATGCGCACCACCGGGTCTTCCGGGGCAATGGCCCTGCTCACCGAGCACGACGACGCAACGGGTCGCGAACTACGCTCGCTGCGCCTCGAATCGACAGAAGACGGTAAAGGCATTCTTCTGATCGAGGTCGATGAACGCAAGCCGGGCATCCACCGCGAGGTGCGTTATGAAATCACGCCGGCGGAACTGATCGCGGCCATCCGTGCGCATGGCGCAGAACTGCCGGGCGAGCAGCACAATCACCGGCAATAATTCTCAGCAGTCGACAGTCGTTTCACAAAGAGCGCGCGGCGTCCGTATCACGAGCGCCGCGCCTCTTGTTTTTCGCGCCGCCGCCCTCATCCTGATCGTTCCGCCGAGCGTCGGATGACGCTGCATGACGCTCGGCGGGCGCGCCGGACGCTTCCTTTCGAAGCTCCCGGCGGCACGAGTTTTCCGCTTTTCCGCAGTATCGTCGGCGCAGACCGCACCTCTCTTGCACGCGGTGAAAATGCGTCCATAATCGTTGAGTCCACCAAGTCGTCTTCCGGCCCAAACGGCCGCGAAAGTAAGCCGATGCTACATGATCTCGTCGAGCAGTACGGGCCTGCCATCGTATTCGCCAATGTACTCGCCGCATCGATCGGGCTGCCCGTGCCCGCGATGCCTTGTCTCGTGCTGTTCGGCGCGATGGCCGCCATGCATCCTGGCTCGATCGGCGTGCAGGTGCTGCCCGTGCTCGTGCTCGCCGTGTTGGCCACGCTGATCGGCGACAGCGCCTGGTTCGCGGCCGGCCGCATCTACGGCGGCAACACGCTGAAAACGCTGTGCAAGCTGTCGCTGTCGCGCGATACCTGCGTGAAGAAGACGGAGCGCTTCTTCGGCCGCTGGGGCGTGCGCGTGCTCGCCGTCGCCAAGTTCGTGCCGGGGCTGTCGATCGTCTCCATTCCGATGGCGGGCGCGATGGGCACGCCGTACCGCACGTTCCTCGCGTATGACAGCATCGGCGCGACGCTCTGGTCGGGCCTCGGCCTCGTGCTCGGCGTCGTGTTCGCGCAGCAGATCGACATGCTGTTCGCCGGCGCGAGCCGCCTCGGCAAGATGACGGCTGTCGTCGTCGCGGTGCTGCTGGCCATTTACTGCGCGTATCGCTGGTATCGGCGCCGTCAGCTCATCAGGAGGCTCGCGACCGCACGCATGGATGTCGACGAGTTGTACAAGCTGATGCTCGACAAGCGTTCGCCCGTGCTGTTCGATATCCGCTCGCAGGAAAAGCGCAAGCTCGATCCGTTCGTGATCCCCGGCTCGGTGTTCGCCGACGAGCGCCAGCTCAATGAAATCGTCACGAAGTATCCGCACGACCAGAAGCTCGTGATCTATTGCTCGTGTCCGAACGAAGTGTCGGCGGCATGGATGGCGAAGCAGTTGACGGAGGCCGGCTTCAGCGACGTTCTGCCGTTGCGCGGCGGCCTCGATGCATGGCGCGACGCGGGCCGGCACCTCGAGCCGCTCGCGGAAGAACCGGAGCCGACGGTCGCCGTCGGCATCACGCCGAAAACAGTCTGAACCGACAATCGCATCGGCTGCTGCCCTTCCGGGCGCGCAGCCCTGCAAGGAGCGAATCCGATGGGTGTCACGCGAGAGGGCGAAGACTCGCAGCATGTCGTCATCAATGACGCACCGTTCTCGATGCTGTCGATGCGGCGTCATCAGATGTTCCCCGAACTCCAGCCGGACGAAATCAAGCGGCTGTGCAAGTTCGGCGAGGTGCGCCGTTTCGAACCGGGCGAGCTGCTGTTCCGCACGGGCGAGCGGGGGCCGGGCATGGTCGTGTTGCTGTCGGGCGCGGTCAAGATTTATCAGCGCGACGGCCTCGGGCGCGAGCACCTGATCAACGAGCATCACAAGGGCTCGTTTCTCGCCGAAGTCGGCCAGTTGTCGGGCAAGCCGGCGCTCGTCGACGGCATGGCGCTCGAAGCCGGCGAAGCCCTGCTGATCGCGCCGGATCGCCTGCGCGCGCTGATCGTCGCGGAAGCCGAACTGGGCGAGCGCATCATGCGCGCGCTGATTTTGCGGCGCGTCGGGCTGATCGAGAAAGGCGCGGGCGGGCCGATCATCGTCGGCAAGAGCAACGACCGGCGGCTCGTGTCGCTGCAAGGCTTCCTGTCGCGCAACGGTCATCCGCACACGGTGCTCGACGAGCGTGACGAAGACGGGCTGCGCATCATCGAGCAGTTCGCGGCGGGCCCGAACGACATGCCGCTCGTGATCTGCCCGGACGGCTCCGTGCTGCGCCATCCGAGCGACCCGGAGCTGGCGACGTGCCTCGGCCTGATCCCCGATCTCGATGCGGAATTCGTGTACGACGTGGCCATCGTCGGCGCGGGACCGGCCGGACTGGCGACGGCCGTGTATGCGGCATCGGAGGGCCTTTCAGTGATCGTGCTCGACGGCCGCGCGCCCGGCGGGCAGGCAGGCGCGAGTTCGCGCATCGAAAACTATCTCGGCTTTCCGACGGGCATCTCCGGACAGGCGCTCGCGGGCCGCGCGTTCGTGCAGGCGCAGAAGTTCGGCGCGCACGTCGCGATTCCCGTCAGGGTCAAGTCGCTGCATTGCGACGAGCGTCCGTACCGGCTCGAACTCGCGTGCCAGGGCAGCATTCGCGCGCACTCGATCGTCATCGCGAGCGGCGCGGTGTACCGGCGCCCGGAGATCGAGGGCATCGACCACTTCGACGGACGCGGCATCTACTACTGGGCGTCGCCCGTCGAGGCTAAGCTCTGCAAGCACGAAGAGATCGTGCTCGTCGGCGGCGGCAATTCGGCGGGCCAGGGCATCGTATATCTGGCTTCGCACGCGAAGCACATTCACGTGCTGATCCGGCGCAGCGGCTTCGAAGCGACGATGTCGCGCTATCTGATCGACCGGATCGCGTCGCTGCCCAATGTCACCGTCTATCCGGGCACGGAGATCGGCTGGCTCGAAGGCAACGAGGCCGGGCTCGCGCAGATCGGCTTGAAGCGTCCTTCCGCGGACGGTCGCGACCGTTTCGATTCGCGGCACCTGTTCCTCTTCACGGGCGCCGATCCGAACACGGACTGGCTACGCACGTGCGGCGTCGAACTGGACGCAAAGGGCTTCGTGATCACGGGCGCGAATTCGGCTTGCGATCTGACCACATCGGTCGAAGGCGTCTATGCGATCGGCGATGTGCGCGCGGGATCGATAAAGCGCGTCGCGGCTGCCGTCGGCGAAGGCGCGCAGGTCGTCGCGCAAATCCATCAGATGCTCGCGGAGCGCACGGGCGAAACGGTGGCGCTCGGCGCCTGATTCTTTCTCCTCTTTCTTTGCGCTCTTTCTTTCCCCTCTTCTGTCCCGCACCGGCTGGCGCGCGTCACCGCGCCGGCCGGTCGCGCCTTTTGCGGCACGCAGCGCGCCCGATGGCTTACCGGTCGTTACATTCGCGACGGTCTGCTTGCACCTGTGATGCTTTCTTCTTCGTAATATTTAGTCAGCGTCCCGTCAGAAACGCGCGGCCACTTGGGGCGCCGTTGATGGGATTTTGCGAGCGTTGCGTGCGACGCGAGTGGGGCGCTGAGGCGCCAGCTTTGGTCGAGCTTTGGATGGAACCAGAGTAAGTCGCTGAGGCGCGAACTCGACTGCGGCGCATGAGACGGGAGCAAGGCGCTTTAAGCGCCAACTCGGGTCGACCGCGCTGTATGGAACCCGAGTAAGTGCGCTGCATGGGGCTCGAGTAATTGCTGAAGCACTAAGTCCAGCCGACAGCTGAAGCGCGAACTCTGGTCGAATTTTTCATGGGACCAGAGGAAGTGCTCTGTATGGGGCCGGAGTAAGTGCTGAAGCACTAACTCCAGCCGACAGCTAAAGCGCCAACTCTGGTCGACCGCGCTGCGTGGGATCCGAGTAAGTGCTCTGCATGGGGCCGGAGTAAGTGCTGAAGCGCTAACTCCGGCCGACAGCTAAAGCGCCAACTCTGGTCGACAAAGGAGGACAGCATGAGCAAACGTGCGATCGTATTGGCAGCCGTCGGTTTCGCGGCGGCGTGCGCATCGACGGCGGCTGCGGCACATGTCGGCGTCGGCGTCTATCTGGGCCCGCCCGCTCCCGTCTACGGGCCGCCGCCCGTCTATTACGCGGCGCCACCGCCCATGGTCTACGCGCCACCGCCGCCCGTCTACTATGGCGGCTATCGAGGCGGCTACTGGCGCGGCCCGCGCTGGTACGGGCATGATCACTGGCATCATCGCGGCTGGGAAAGGCATCACGGTCACGGGCGCTGGTGACGTCGGCGGCTGGGCACGCGGGCTGAAGATGCAAACCGCCCGTACGTTTTCACCGATCACGCTACAGTAGCGGAAGTCCGGCATGGCGCGAGTCCATGCTGCCGCTCGGCCCGCTACGACATAACAGTGTGATCGCTCTCCCTCTTTCCGCCGCCCGCACGCTGCATCTGGCCGCCCAAGGGCTGCTCGCGCCGCCGCGCCGCAAGGCGACCAAAGCCGATGTGCTCGACGCGATCCGGCAAATGGCGCAGTTGCAGATCGACACGATTCACGTCGTCGCGCGCAGTCCGTATCTGGTGCTGTTCAGCCGGCTCGGGCCTTATCAGCCGCAATGGCTCGACGAACATCTCGCGGAAGGCCGGCTCTTCGAATACTGGTCACACGAGGCGTGTTTTCTGCCCATCGAGGACTACGGCCTGATGCGCCACCGGATGCTCGATCCGTCCGACATGGGCTGGAAATACGCCGCCGACTGGCACGCGCAGTACCGCGTCGACATCGACAGGCTGCTTGCGCAGATTCGCGCGACGGGGCCGGTGCGCTCGGCGGATTTCGCGCGCGAAGCGGGCAAAGGCAATGGCTGGTGGGACTGGAAGCCGGAGAAGCGGCATCTCGAAGTGCTGTTCGCGATCGGCGAACTGATGGTCGCGGAGCGGCGCAATTTTCAGCGCGTCTACGATGTGACGGCGCGCGTGCTGCCGCACTGGAACGATGCGCGCGACCTGCAACCCGCCGATGCCGTCGCGCAAGAACTGCTGCGGCGCAGTTGCCGCGCGCTCGGCGTCGTGCGCGCGGACTGGGTCGCCGACTATTACCGGATGCCGCGCCGCCCCTACGTCGACGCGCTCAACCGGCTGGCTGACGAAGGCGAACTGACGCCCGTGCGCGTCGACGGCTGGAAACAGGACACGTTCGTGCATCGCGACTTCGCACCCCTCATCGACGATGCTTCGAACGGCAAGCTCGCATCGACGGTGACGACACTGCTCTCGCCGTTCGATCCCGTCGTCTGGGACCGCAAGCGCGTCGCCGCGCTGTTCGAGTTCGACTATGTGATCGAGTGCTACGTACCCGCCGCGAAGCGCAAGTACGGCTACTACGTGCTGCCGATCCTGAATCGCGGCAAGCTGATCGGACGCGCGGACGCGAAGGCGCATCGCGCGAGCGGCGTGTTCGAAGTGAAGTCGCTGCACCTGGAGCCGGGCGTGCGCGTGAGCGGCCGGCTCACGTCGGACTTGCGGCGCGCGCTGCAACGTTGCGCGGACTGGCATGGCACGCCGCAACTGCAAATTACGTCGGCGCCTGACGGCCTCGCCGACGCGCTCGCCGCCGCCGTCGACGATTGAGGCGCCTTCACAGGCTCAGTGCAATGCGGCCCACGCCAGCGACAACGAAAACATCCCGAGCACGACGGAAGCGGCGCGCTGCATCTTCACGGGATCGAGCCACCTGAGCCTGCCGCTGCCGAGCGCCGCGCCGAACGCGATCCACGCGAGCGCGATCGGCAAGAGCAGGCACGCGAACAAGGCCATCGCGAACACATAGCCCGCGAGGCTTTCGAAGGCGATCGGCGGAAAGATCGTGCCCGCGAACAGCAAGGCCTTCGGATTGAGCAGCGTTGCGACGAAGAGCGCGCGCGGTCCGTTCGCCGGCGCCATCGAATCAGGCAACGCGACGGCCGCGCGCCACATGTCGATCGCGAGATACGCGATGTAAAGACCACTCGCGATGCGCAGCACCGAAGGCAGCCACGGCACCGTATGCGATGCGCGAGCGAGAAAGCAGCCCCATGCCGAAATCGACACGAGATAGCCAGCCAGTTCCGCGCCGATCAGCGGCAGCGAGCGGCGCGCGCCCTGGCGCAAGCCGGCGGCTGCAAGCAGCGTATTCGTGGGGCCGGGCGTGATCAGCACGACGACGATGCCGAGCGCGAGCATCACTGCGTCGCGAAGAGAAACCAGCGAGGAAAGCATCAGGAGAAGACAGGCTGTTCGAAACGAGCGCCCTTTGTATCACAGCGCACGACGATGCCGAAATCCTGTGACCAGATGTTGCAGGCGATGCATGCGGCGCCAGTGACGCGCCACATGCATGGCCGGGAAACCAGCCGTCAGCGGTCGAGCTTGACCCGCAATTCGCGTGCCGTTTCGAGCAGACCTTCGTAGCCGGAACGCGCATGCTCCGGCAGGTCCGGATCGCCTACCAGCGCGCCCAGCGTTTCGATCAGGCTGTAGAGAATGCCGCGCGCCGCGCTCACGGCAATGTTGCCCGACGACACCATTTGATCCACATGTGTCACGGCTGCATCGAGGTGTTCGAGGTCCGGCTGTTCGCCAGTTTTTTGCTTGCCCGGATCATCGCGCGTCATGATGAATCGTCACTCCTGTTCTGACATCGTGAAGGAATCGGTACTGTTGTTATATACCCATCGCGCACAGCCGTCCATTCGCACAGACGGCATGCATCGGCGGGTATCCGTTCGACTGACGACGATCAACGACGGTTCACTCCACGCGCTCATCGGCTCATGGCGTCAACAGAAAACGTCGGGATGTCAGCGACATGGCCGCCTGCGCTCGCATGGCGACACGTCCCGATGAAGCATCACGCGGCGCGGGCGCGCCGCACGAAGAGCCGCTGCGTCATGCCGAACGCAACGAGATTGCCCGCCACGACGAGCACGAGCCCGATGACGGCAAGCGCCGACCATCGATAGCCTTCGAACACCGTCGATACCGCGAGCGCGACGAACGGAAACAGCACCGTGCAATACGCGGCGCGCTCGGGCCCGATGCGGCCGACGAGCATCAGATACGCAGTGAAGCCGATCACCGAGCCGGGCACGGCAAGATAGACGAGCGCGCCGAGATACTGCGCGTCCGTTTCGAGCGCAAAAGGCAAGCCGGCGGCGAGACTGCCGAGCGTCAGCACGCCCGCGCCGATCAGCATCGCCCAGCTGTTCGTGACGATGGGATGCAGGCCCATCGACTGCATGCGGCTCGACAGCAGATTGCCCGCCGAGAAGCACATCGTCCCCGCGAACGCGACGGCAAGACCGAGCCATGCCGCGTGATCGCCGAGATGCCCCGCCATCTGCTGCAGCGACAGGCACACGATGCCCGCAAGCCCGAGCACCGCGCCGACGATCGCCGTGGGCTGCAACGGGCGGCCCATGAAAAGCCGCCCGTTGAGCGCGTTGAGCAGCGGCGCCGTCGAAAACACGACGGCAACGAGACCGCTCGGCACGACGCTTTCCGCGTAGTAGAAGCACAGGAAGTTCACGCAAAAGAGCGCGAGTCCCTGTGCCGCGAGGAAACGCCACGCGGCGCGCGGCGGCCACACGGGACGGCGCATCAACTTGAGCAGCGCGAACAGCACGATTGCCGCGAGCCAGAAACGGCAGGCAATCGATACGGGCGCCGGCACGACGCCGAGCTGCCACTTGATCGCGATCCAGGTGGTGCCCCAGATCAGCACGGTCACGACATAAAGAAAGAGATTCATCGCCAGTGGGTCAAACAATACGGTCTTCGGTCCGCGCGACTATGCGCCCGCGCGGGTCCGTTCGATTGTCCAGAATTGCGCACTTTGACCGGCCAGCGAAGGCGCGGCGCACGCGGCCGCATACCAGGCCGTATACTTGTCGAACGACGCCTCATCCGTTTCAGCCTCTCATTCACGTGAACATCTCGTCCATCTCCACGACCGACCCAGCCGATCCGCCGTTCGGCCTGCATTCGGTCTGCCAGACGCTCAGCGAGTCGAACGCGACGCTCGAGCGTTTCGCATGGCTCGGCGACACGCTGGCCATCGCAATCTGGACGCGCGAGACCAAAGAGGCCGAGACGGTCTACGATCAGCCCGGCCATCACACGCTGTCGTGTTATCTGGACGGCGGCTATCGCACCGAGCGTCAAAAGCTGCCGGGGCGCTACGGCGCGCCGAGCCGTTTGTGCGCGCTGCCCGGCGATCACGAGTCGCGCTGGTGGGTGCGCGGCCACATGCACTTCATGCATCTGTATTTCCTGCCCGAGCACTTCACGCAGCGCGCGATCCGCGAACTCGACCGCGAGCCACGCGAACTGACACTCGCCGACCGCACGTACTTCGAGGACGAGCGTATTGCGAGCCTGTGCCAGTCGCTCGCAAACGACGCCTGGGACGACGCCGACGGCCGCTTGCGTGCAAACGAAACGTCGCACGAAGTGTTGAGCCTGCTGTTGCGCTCGCAGGGCGTGAACCGCACGGACGCCGTGCTCAAAGGCGGTCTCGCCGTCGCGACGCGCCGCCGTCTGCGCGATTACATCGATACGAATCTGACGCAGCCGCTCACGCTCGGCGAGCTGGCGGCCGTCGCGAACCTCTCCGAATTTCATCTCGCGCGGATGTTCCGCACGTCGTTCGGTCTGCCGCCGCACGCGTGGATCGCGCGGCAACGGCTCGAACGCGCGCGCACGCTGCTGCGCACCACGGCGATGCCGCTCGCCGAAATCGCGACGCAATGCGGCTACGCGAACGCGAGCCACTTCAGTCACCGGTTCCGTCAAGGCACTGGCGTGTCGCCCGCCGTCTATCGACAGGCATTGCGCGCAGGCTGAAGCTTCGCGCCTCGCGACGCTTTCGGGCGTACTCTCTCCCCGGCATTCTTCGTTGAACGCGTCGAGCGCGACGCCTTCTGACGCGCGCTCGTCCATCGAGGCTCGCCGGCTCGATGGACTACGCTTGTCCATTTGAGACAAAATAGTCTATAGTCGACACGAGCCCGCGCCGCGCACGCCACACTTGCCGCGCCCCATGCCACTGCTTTCATTCGAGGACAGAAGTCATGCAAATCAGGGAATTCGGAGTCGAACGCTGGATGGATCTCTACGAGAACCATTGCGAACTGAATCTGGCGGAAACGTGCGTGGAATCGCTGACGGTCGGCGAGTTGCTGAGGATCGCGGGCAAGGAAGATGCGCTGCTCGCCGAGATTCTGCCGATGAAGCTCACCTATGGCGCGATCGACGGCACCGAGCGGTTGCGCACCAACGTCGCGTCGCTGTATGAGACGCAGGGTGTGCCGAACGTGCTGATCACGCATGGCGCGATCAGCGCGAACGCACTGGTCTATGAAACGCTGGTCGAGCCCGGCGATCATGTGATCTCCGTGTTGCCGACGTATCAGCAGCACTATTCGATTCCCGAGAGCTACGGCGCGAAAGTCGACGTTCTGCGTTTGCGCGAGGAACACGCGTTCCTGCCCGATCTCGACGAACTGAGGCGCATGGTGACGCCGACGACGCGCATCATCGCGATCAACAATCCGAACAACCCGACGGGTTCGCTGATGGACCGCGCGTTCCTCGAACAGATTGCGCAGATTGCGCGTTCATGCGGCGCCTATGTGCTCTGCGATGAGGTGTATCGCGGCACCGATCAGGACGGCAACGGCTTCACAGCATCGATCGCGGATGTCTACGAAAAGGGCATCAGCACAGGCAGCATGTCGAAGACGTGGTCACTCGCGGGCCTGCGCGTCGGCTGGATCGCCGCGCCTGTCGAGATCATCGAGCGAGTGCGGATTCATCGCGACTACAACACGATCAGCGTCGGCATGCTCAACGATCTGCTCGCGTCGATCGCCCTCGAAAACCGCGCGGCGATTCTCGAACGCAATCACGGCATTCTGCGCACGAATCTCGCGCTGCTCGATGCGTGGATCGCGAAAGAGCCGCTGCTGTCCTGGGTCAAGCCGAAGTCGGGCACGACGGCGCTGGTACGTGTTGGTGTCGATATGCCGTCGCGCGATTTCTGCGTCGCGCTGCTCGAAAAGACGGGCGTGATGTTCACGCCGGGCAGCGCGCTCGATGTGGAAGGTTATGTGCGCATCGGCTATACGAACAATCGCGATGTGCTGGTTGCGGGGCTTGCGAAGGTGTCGGAGTTCTTGCGGGATGTCGTGCGCTAAAACGCGTTGTGCAAAAGCCTTCGCTCCGTGTTCGCATGCGAAGCGAAGGCTCGCGCGTTGCCACTACCCCAACGCCCGCGCCAACACCCGCGCAACATGCACCGCCTCCACACCCGCGCCATCGTGGATTTGATGACGGCAGCTCGTCCCATCGGCGACCATCACCGTGTTCGCGTCGATCTTGCGCACGGCAGGCAGCAACGACAACTCGGCCATCGCCATCGATGCGTCGTAATGCTCCGCTTCATACCCGAAGCTGCCCGCCATTCCGCAGCACGACGATTCGACCGTCGACACCGTGAGATCGGGAATCCATTTCAGCACCGTTTGCACGGGCGAAAACGCATCGAACGCCTTCTGATGGCAATGACCGTGCACGAGCGCCTGATTCACGCCACCGCCTAGCGGCTTCAATTCGAGCGTCAGGCGGCCGGCCTTCTGCTCGCTGACGAGAAACTCCTCGAACAGCATCGCGAGCTTCGACAGACGCTCCGCTTCTTCGCCGAAGCCGTATTGCAGAAACTCGTCACGCAACGACAGCAGACACGACGGCTCCAGCCCGACCACAGACACGCCTCGCTCGACGAACGGCCTGAAAGCATCGAGCATTCTGCGCGCCTCGCGCTTCGCTTCGTCGACGAGACCCGCTGCGAGGAACGTGCGCCCGCAACACAGAGGACGCTCGCCCGCGCGCGTATTGAAGCGCACGGTATAGCCCGCTGCTTCGAGCACCTGTTGCGCGGCGCGCGCGTTCTCCGGTTCGATGCCGTTGTTGAACGTATCGACGAATAGCAGCACTTCTTTTTGTGCTTGATTCGAAGCATTCGAAGATGCAGCCTTCACATCGACGTCGCTCAGAAACGGCTTGACGAACCGCGGCAACGAACGCTGCGGCGCGAAGCCGAGCGTGCGCTTGATCCACGGCAAGTTCGCGGCGAACGCGAACACGCCGGGCATGCTGGCCGCCAGCGCCGCATAACGCGGCATGAACGCGATCATCTTCTCGCGCAAGCGCAGGCCGTGCTTTTGCGCCCATGCAGCGCGCGCCTCGATCTTGAACTTCGCCATGTCGACGCCCGTCGGGCAATCGCGCTTGCAGCCTTTGCACGACACGCACAGATCGAGCGTATCCTTCACGTCCTCGCTCGCGAGCCCTTCCGCGCCGAGCTGCCCCGACAGCGCGAGCCGAAACGTATTCGCGCGCCCACGCGTCACATGCTGTTCGTCCTTCGTCACGCGATAGCTGGGACACATCGTGCCCGCATCGAACTTGCGGCAATGTCCGTTGTTGTTGCACATCTCAACGGCTTTCGCGAGGCCGCCCGCCAGATCGCTGCCCGTTCCGGGCGCCGTTTCCACGCCCGTCAGCGGATCGCGCTCGACATTCCACGTCGACCAGTCGAGCGCGGGTGTCAACGCGCGCACCTTGTATCCGGGCGCAAAGCGGAAGTTGCGCGCGTCATCCATCTTCGGCGGACGCACGATCTTGTCCGGATTCATCCGGTTGTCGGGATCGAAGAGCGCCTTGATCTCGCTGAACGCCTGATTGATGCGCGGACCGTATTGCCACGCGACCCATTCGCCGCGGCACAAACCATCGCCATGCTCGCCCGAATACGCGCCCTTGTATTCGCGCACGAGCGCGGCCGCTTCTTCCGCGATGGCGCGCATCTTCTTCGCGCCGTCGCGTCGCATGTCGAGAATGGGCCGCACGTGCAGCGTGCCGACGCTCGCATGCGCGTACCATGTCCCCTCCGTGCCGTTGCGACGAAACACGTCCGTGAGCCGGCTCGTGTATTCGGCGAGATGTTCGAGCGGCACCGCGCAATCTTCGATGAACGATACGGGCTTGCCGTCGCCCTTCATGCTCATCATGATGTTGAGGCCCGCCTTGCGCACTTCCCAGAGCGCTTTCTGTTCGGCGGCGTCGGGCATCTGCACGACGGAATCGGGCAAGCCGAGATCGGCCATCAGCTCCGTCAACTGCCTGAGCAACGCAAGCTGCGCATCGCGGTCCTCGCCGGCGAACTCGACGAGCAAAATCGCTTCCGGCCTGCCGACCAGCGCCTTTTCGATCACCGGCCTGAACGAAGGATTGCCCATCGCGAGATCGATCATCGTGCGATCGACGAGTTCGACCGCGACAGGCTTGAGCTTCACGATGTGCTGCGTCAGGTCCATCGCCTGCCAGAACGTCGGGAAGTTCACGACGCCCAGCGTCTTGTGCGTGGGCAATGGCGCGAGCTTCAACGTCAACTGGCGGCTGAACGCGAGCGTGCCCTCCGAGCCGACGAGCAGATGCGCGAGATTTGCAAAGCCATCGTCGGTATAGGCGCGCGGATTCTGGCAGTCGAACAGATCGATGTTGTAGCCCGCGACGCGCCGCAACACCTTCGGCACCTGCGCGACGATCTCATCGCGCTCGCGCAGCGCAATCGCCTTCACGCCTTCGAGAATCTGCTGCAAACGCATGCCCTGCGGCGCGTCGCGCAGCGAAGCGAAGTGCGCTTGCGTACCGTCCGCGAGAATCGCGTCGATCGCTTCGACGTTGTGGACCATGTTGCCGTATTCGATCGAGCGCGAACCACACGAGTTGTTGCCCGCCATCCCGCCGATCGTGCATTGCGCCGCCGTCGATACATCGACGGGAAACCACAGGCCGTGCGGCTTCAACCACGCATTCAGATGATCGAGCACGATGCCGGGCTCGACCGTCACCGTGCGCTTGTCCTTGTCGAAGTCGATGACCTGGTTGAGCCATTTGCTCGTATCGACGACGAGCGCCTCGCCCACCGCCTGCCCGCACTGGCTCGAGCCCGCGCCGCGCGCGAGCAGCGGCACGTGCTCGCTGCGCGCGATGTCCAGCGCGACGCGCAGATCGTCCTGGTCGCGCGGCACGACGACACCGATCGGCGTGATCTGATAGATCGATGCATCCGTCGAATAGCGGCCGCGGCTTGCGGCATCGAACAGCACGTCGCCGCGCATCTCCTGGCGCAGCCGGTTCGCGAGCGGCGTACCGATGCGCGCCGACGAAGGCACGAGATGGATTGGTTTGACGAGCAAAGTGGAATTGGCGTTCGACATGTGCTTCGGCCTGTGAGAATGCCCGGAAGGCGAGGCTTAATAGACTTATAGGCGATAGGCGGGCCCTGAAAAAGCGGGACTATTCGAGCGTGACGCTGACGGGCCCAAGCCCTTCGATGTGTCCGCGCGCGGTGCCCGCCTGCTCTGGGAAGAACATGCCCGTAAAAGAACCCGTCGTCACGACCATGTCGGGCGTCACGGCAATGCCGCGATGCTGCGTGCAGTGATTGACGAGCCACGTCAGCAGACGCCGTGGATCGCCGCACGGATTCGACGGCGCCGCCTTCACGACGTCGCGCCCGTCGAACGTGAATGTAAGCGAGGGCGCGATGAACGGAAAATCGCGCCGGTACTTCGTGAACTCGCCGACGATCAACGCGCCGTGATTCTGCAAGTCCGCGAGTTGCGCGAGCTTGTCGACGTTGGGCCACTGCTCGAAGCGGCTCGCGACGATTTCGATGGTGGCCGCCATCGAGTCGATTGCATCGAGCACCTCCACTTCATGATACGCGTCCTCGGCCGGTTCGAAACGCCGGTTGAAGCGGAACGCGATTTCCAGTTCGAGGCCGAGCGGCGTGTAGTGAGCGCGCGGCAGACGCGCGCCGTCGGCGTGCAGATCGGTCGATGGCAGCGGCGCGCCCTGAATCGCGCCCTCGGTGGATTTCGCACCGATTTTCCAGCCGCCGATGCGCGCGCCGCGCGACGCCAGCAGCTCGTGCTGGATCGCGTAAGCGGCGCTTGCGTCGGCGGGAATCAGTTCGCTCGGGAGTGACGCGAGCGTCGTGTGATCGGCGCGCGCGTCGGCGAGTTGTCGGCTCAGCATGTTCATTCAGACGTTAGCAAGGTTCACGCGTTGAAGCGCGTGGCAGGTTGTGCGCCCGGCTCCGAGCCGACTGCGAAACGGCTTTCCGGTTGCATGCGGAACGCGAGCACGACGCCGATCGCCATCAGCAGCATGCTGCCCACGAAAGGCAATTCCCAGTTGCCGAACGAATCGATCAGATAGCCCGACAACACGGGCGAAATGATCGCCGCGAGCGCCGAGCCCGTATTCATCATGCCGCTCGCGGTGCCCGAGTATTCCGGCGCGATGTCCATCGGAATCGCCCACATCGGCCCGATCGTCATCTCGGCGAAGAAGAAGCCCGACGACAGACACACCATCGACACATACACGTTGTGCGTGAGCATCAACGGCACCAGCGACGCAAGCGTAAGCAGCATGCAGATCGACACCATCCAGCTGCGCGCGCGCTTGAGACTGCCCGTGCGCTCGAAGAGCTTGTCGGTGACGATGCCGCCCAGCGTATCGCCGATCACGCCCGCGAAGAACACCGCCGAAGCGAACACGGCCGATTTCTTCAGATCGAGGTGATAGCTGTGCAGGAAGTACTGCGGAATCCAGCTCAGGAAAAGCCACAACGTCCAGCCATAACAGAAGTACACGATGGTGACGGGCGCCATGCGCTTGAAGAGCGCTTTCCACGGCACGTTTGCGGTTTTGGCCTTCGGCGCGGGCAGCACGTCGAGTTCCGCCTGCGTGATGCGGCGATGCTCTTTCGGATGCTCGGTGAACGTCAGCGCCCACACGACGACCCACAGCAAGCTAAACGCGCCGCAGATATAGAACGATTCGCGCCAGCCCCACGTCGTCATCACGAGCACGATCACGCCGGGCGCGATCGCATTGCCGATGCGCGCCGCCGAGTGCGTGATGCCCTGCGCGAAGCCGCGTTTTTCTTTCGCGACCCAGCGCGACATCGCAGCCGTCGCGGCAGGAAACGTCGCGCCTTCGCCGAAGCCGAGCAGCACGCGCGCGCAGAGCAATGAGATCAGGCCGCCCGCGAAGCCCGTCAACAGCGTCGCGACGGCCCAGATCGCGCCGCACGCGATCAGCGTGCGCTTCGCGCCGAAGCGATCGCTGACCCAGCCGCCGATGATCTGGAACACGAGATACGGATAGGCAAACGCCGAAAAGACGAGGCCGACTTCCGTATGCGAAAGATGAAACTCCTTGCCGAAGCCCGCAGCCGCCGTACTGACGTTGACGCGGTCAAGGTAGGTGATGAAGTACATGATGCATAGCATCAGTAGAACGATACTGGTCGCACTGGTCACACGAAACCGCTTCATCGTCTGTCTCCGTTGCTTGTGACGGCGCGTTCGCGCAGGCTGTTCAGCCGTGATGCCGCGCGAGCCGCCGTCTGCGTGGTCTGCCGTTTGCGTTGATCGCGTCTGTGGTGCTGTTCGCTTGCGTGCTGCTTTCTTGTTGTTGTGCTGTGTTGCGCTGACGAGGCGCTTGAGGTGACTGCGTCATCGTCTGCGAATGAAGGAACCGGTGTGATCCGCTTCCTTCATCGCTGATGCTTATCGGCGGATCACGCGGCCGCCTTGAGTTTCGGCGTGTTCGGCTGCGACATCAGGAACGCCATCGCGGCAGGCAGTCCGCTCGCGGCGATGGGCACGCCCGCGAGTTGCAGGCCCATCTCGACGCCCGCGAGCGTGGCCATCAGCGTGAGGTCGTTGCAGTCGCCCAGATGACCGATGCGGAACATGCGCCCCTTCATCTTGCCGAGGCCCGTGCCGAGCGACATGTCGAAGCGTTCGTAGATGACCTTGCGCACCGCATCGGCATCGATGCCGTCTGGCATCATCACGCCCGTCAGCACAGGGCTGTAGACGGACGGATCGGCGCATTGAATCTCGAGGCCCCACGCGCGCACCGCACGGCGGCACGCTTCGGCGAGGCGATCGTGACGCGCGAACACGTTGTCGAGCCCTTCGCCGAGAATCATGTCGAGCGCTTCCGAGAGCCCATACAGCAGGTTCGTGTTCGGCGTGTACGGCCAGTAGCCGCTCTTGTTCATTTCGATGATCTCGGCCCAGTCCCAGAACGCGCGCGGCAGCTTCGCGTGTTTGCCCGCCTCGATCGCCTTCTGCGACACCGCGTTGAAGCTGATGCCGGGCGGCAGCATCAAGCCCTTCTGCGAGCCGGACACGGTCACGTCCACGCCCCACTCGTCGTGACGATAGTCGGCGCACGCGAGGCCCGAGATCGTATCGACGAGCAGCAGCGCCGGATGGCCCGCCGCATCGATCGCACGACGCACGGCCGCGATGTCGGACGTGACGCCCGTCGACGTCTCGTTGTGCACGACGCACACGGCCTTGATCGCGTGCTGCGTGTCTTCGCGCAGACGCGCTTCGATCATCTGCGGCTGCACGCCGCGCCGCCAGCCTTCGATACCGGGCAGGCCCAGAAACTCCGGCTTCAGGCCGAGGTTGTCGGCCATCTTTTTCCACAGCGTCGCGAAGTGACCCGTCTCGAACATCAGCACGTGATCGCCGGGGCTCAGCGTGTTCGACAGCGCGGCCTCCCAGGCGCCCGTGCCCGACGCCGGATAGATCACGACGGGCTGCTGCGTCTTGAAGATCTTCTTGATGCCTTCGAGCACTTTCAGGCCCAGCGCGCCGAACTCCGGACCGCGATGGTCGATGGTCGGATAACTCATCGCCCGCAGGATGCGGTCAGGCACCGGGCTCGGACCCGGAATCTGCAAGAAGTGGCGGCCTGCGGGATGAAAGTCGAGCTTCAGCATCGGTCGATCTCCTCGATTGAATTTTGCATGCAAAAAACTATAACAACGGATCGTAGTCGCCCCAAGGCAGTGTTTACCCGTGTATTTCCTCGGAATGGCTTGCATGATTTAAAATCCGCGCATATCGCATGAGGATTTTTGTATGCAAAATTCGGACATTGACGCAGGCTTGACACCGTCTCCCCTGATGCCGAAGGTCGAACGCCAGCGTCTGCACGACACGGTGGTCGAACACATCCGGCGCTTTATCGTCGAAGGCGTGCTGGAGCCGGGCAAGAAGCTGAACGAACGCGAGCTATGCGAGACGCTCGGCATTTCGCGCACGCCGTTGCGCGAGGCGCTGAAGGTGCTCGCGGCCGAAGGGCTGATCGAAATCGAGCCGAATCGCGGCGCGTCGGTGTCGAAGATGTCGGAAGCGGAGATACGCGAGACGTTCGAGCTGATGAGCGGGCTCGAGGCGTTTTCAGGCGAGCTGGCCGCCGAGCGCATGACGGCTGCCGAGCTGACGGAGATCAAGGCGCTGCACTATGCGATGCTCGCGTGCCGCACGCAAAACGATCTGGCCGGCTACTACAGCCGCAACCAGGCGATTCACGACAAGATCAACGAGGCCGCGCGCAATTCGGCGCTGCGTCAGACGTATGTCGCGGTGAACCGCAGATTGCAGGCGCTGCGCTTTCGCTCGAACTTTCAGACCCCGAAGTGGGACCGCGCGATTCACGATCACGATGAAATGCTGAAGGCGCTGGAGGCGCGCGACGGCAAGCGTCTGAGCGCGATCTTGCGGCAGCATCTGCTGGACAAGCGCGATGCCGTGTTGCAGATACAGTCGCGGGAAGATGCGGCGGCGGGGAAGTTGAAGGCTTGATTTGAAGGCCCAAAATGAAAAACGCACGGCGGATGCCGTGCGTTTTTTCATCACCGGATCACGAAACCATCACCCGTTCACCCGCCCCGTATGATCTCTCTGCCGCAACGACTGCGGCAGACCATACAGAACGATCAACGCGCAGATCAGGCTCAACGCGCCGATCACATACAACGCAGGCGTCGTGCTTCCCGTCACGTCGCGCACGCGACCTACCATCACCGGACTCACGATTCCGCCCAACTGTCCCAGCGTATTGATCAGCGCGATGCCGCCCGCGGCGCCCGCGCCCGTCACGAGCTTCGGCGGCAGCGCCCAGAACGCGGGAATCGAAGCGATCACGCCCGCGCCAAGCACGGCGAGCGCCACCACGAGCATCACGGTCTGCTTGTCGAAGAAGCCCGCTGCAAAGAACCCGACAGCCGCCATCACCAGCAGCGCGCTCACGAACTTGCGGCGCTCGCCCGACGCGTCCGACATCCGCCCCACCACCACCATGCAGATAGCGCCGCAGATATACGGCACGGCCGTCAGCAGACCGATGATCGTCGGGTTTTGCGTGCCGGCGCTGCGGATCAGATGCGGCGCCCAGAAATTGAGGCCGTAAGACGCGATCTGAATCAGGAAATAGACGAGGCCCAGCGTGAGAAAACCCGGCGTGCGGATCGCGCCGAGCAGCGAGTGCCCGTGCGTCGTCGGCTGCGCCTGCTGCGCGACCTGAGCCGACAGATACGTCTTCTCGGTGGGCGACAGCCAGCCTGCATCGTCGATGCGATCCTTCAGCACCTTCAGCACGAGTATGCCGAGCACGACGCACGGCAAGCCGCCCAGCATAAAGAGCCAATGCCAGCCGCGAATGCCGAACACGCCGTCCATGTGCCCAAGCACGAGACCTGAAATCGGCGCGCCGACCAGACCCGAAAACGCCGATGCGAGGAACAGCAGCGACGTGATACGTCCGCGATAGCTGGCCGGAAACCAAAGCGTCAGATAGTAGAGCACGCCCGGCGCAAAGCCCGCTTCCATCGCGCCGATCACGAAGCGCAGTCCATAGAACTGCCATTCGTTCGTGACGAAGACCATTGCCGCCGTCGCGAGACCCCATGAAATCATGATCCGCGCGATCCATTTGCGCGCGCCGACCTTGTAAAGAAGCATGTTGCTCGGCACTTCGAAGAGCACATAGCCGATCACGAAGAGACTCGCGCCAAGGCCATATGCGGTATCGGAAAAGCCAAGATCGCTTTGCAGCTGGAACTTCGCGAAGCTGATGTTGATGCGGTCGAAGAACGCGAACAGGTAGCAGATCATGATGAGCGGCATCAGCCGCCACGCGACCTTCCTGATGATGTCGGCTGTCGCCGATAGTTTGTCGTCGCGGCCGTCGGCCGTCACTGCATCTGTTGTACTCATGTTTTGTCTCCTGTCCCATGCAAGGCAACCGCCGGATTCGGCGGCGATGCCATGCGATCGTCAGTGTTGTTGTCGAAGTAAATGAAATGCTTCAGATAGCGCGCACGTAATCGGGCACGGGATGCACGTCGCAATTGCGGCCCGCCTTCATCAGCTGTCCCGGCACGTCGTGACCAAGCAATGCGGGCAGCGTGCGCGACAACGCGATCAGCTTCTGCAAGTCGATGCCCGTCGGGATGCCCATTTCGTCGCACATGTTGACGAGGTCTTCCGTGCAGATGTTGCCCGACGCACCCGGCGCGAACGGGCATCCGCCAAGGCCGCCAAGCGCCGCGTCGAAACGGCGCGCGCCTGCTTCATACGCGGCCAGCACGTTCGCGAGACCGAGGCCCCGCGTGTTGTGAAAGTGCAGCGTGAGCGCGTCGGCAGGCACGCGTTGCAGCACGCGCTTGACGAGTCGCGCGACCTGGCGCGGGTTCCCCATGCCCGTCGTATCGGCGAGCGTGATGCCGTTGATGCCCATTTCACGGTACGTGTCGACGATTGACACCACGCGGTCTTCGTCGATCGCGCCTTCGAACGGGCAGCCGAATGCCGTCGCGACCGTCGCGTTCAACGACACCGTGAAGTGCCGCGCGAGCCGCACGATATCGCCGAACGCATCGAGCGACGCTTCGCAGCTCATGCGCATGTTCGCGCGGTTATGCGTCTGGCTCGCGGACATCACGAGGTTCAGTTCGTCGGCGCGTGCATTGAGCGCGCGCTCGGCGCCCTTCACGTTGGGCACGAGCGCAACGAAGATCACGCCTTCGCGTCGCTGGATCTGCGTGAAAACCGCTTCGCCGTCGCGCAGCGCGGGGATCGCTTTCGGCGAAACGAACGAGCCTGCTTCGATTCGCGTGAAGCCTGCCGTCGACAGCTGATCGATCAGCGCGATCTTGTCGGCCGTTTCGACCCATGTCGGCTCGATCTGCAAGCCGTCGCGCGGCGCGACTTCCTGCACGATCAGCTTGTCAAACCGAATATCGTCATCGAATGTCATTGCACGGCTCCTTCGCGGCGCAGCCGCTCGATTTCGCTTTGTTCATAGCCGAGAGCGGCCAGCACGCTCGACGTGTGTTCGCCGAGCGTCGGCCCTTGCCAGCGCACTTCGCCAGGCGTCTCGGACAGCTTCGGCACGATGCCGGGCATCTTCACCGACGCGCCGCCCGGCAAGTCGGCCTTCAACAACATCTCGCGCGCCTGATAGTGCGGATCGGCGACGATATCGGCAACGGAGTAGATGCGGCCCGACGGCACTTCCGCGCTTTCGAGCGCGGCCAGCACGTCGTCGATCGAGTGATGCGAGGTCCACGCGGTGATCGCGGCGTCGAGCATCGCGGTCTGCGCGACGCGGCCGTCGTTGCGCGCGAGCGCGGGATCGTCGGCGAGATCGGGACGGCCGATCACATGCATCAGCCGCTTGAAGATGGGATCGCTATTGCCCGCGATCACGACGAAGCCGCCGTCCTCCGTGCGATACGTGTTCGACGGCGCAATGCCCGGCAGCGCGCCGCCGCTGCGTTCGCGCACGTGGCCGAGCAGATCGAACTCAGGCACGAGGCTTTCCATCAGGTTGAACACGCTCTCGACGAGCGACACGTCCACCACCTGTCCGTCGCCCTGTCCCGTCTTCACGCGCAGCACCGACATCAGTGCGCCGATCACGCCATGCAGCGACGCGAGCGAATCGCCGAGGCTCACGCCGACGCGCGCCGGCGCGCCGTCGACATCGCCCGTCGTATAGCGGATGCCGCCCATCGCTTCGCCGATCGCGCCAAAGCCCGGACGATCGCGATACGGGCCCGTCTGGCCATAGCCGGAAATGCGGACCATCGTGAGCTTCGGGTTGATCGCGTGCAGCACGTCCCAGCCGAGGCCGAGCTTTTCGAGCGCGCCGGGACGCAGATTTTCGATGACGATGTCGGCGTCGGCGATGAGACGCTTGACGACGTCGGCGCCTTCGGCCGACTTGAGATTCACGCAGATCGACTTCTTGTTGCGCGATTGCAGATACCACCAGAGCGACGTGCCCTCATGCAGCTTGCGCCATTTGCGCAGCGGGTCGCCCGTTTCGGGTGCTTCGATCTTGATGACTTCCGCGCCGAACTCGGCGAGCAGCCGCGCAGCGAACGGCGCGGCGATCAGCGTGCCGATTTCGACGACGCGGATACCCTGCAACGGACCACTCATGATGCTGTCTCCAATGTGAATTCATGTTGGAGACAAGGTTAGAAGCGCGGCCGCCGGAGCGTCCAACCGCATTTCGCCAACGACCGTTCGCGGTTCGCGAACGCTCCGCACTAAGCCTTGCTGGACAAGGCTTCGACGGAACGCAGATGATCGAACAGGAGCTTGGCGACGGGCGAAAGACGCGCCGCGTCGCGCGTGACGATGATGAGATCGCGCTCGGCCCAGTCGTCTTCGAGCGCGACGCTGACGAGGCCCAGAGGCCGCCCCATGATGCGGTAGACGTTGGTCGGCAGCACGCCGACGCCCATGCCCGCCTGGATCATCCGGCACACGGCGTCGAAGCCCGGCACGTGGATGCGCAGCCTGAGCGGCTTGCCCGCCTGGCGCGCGGCCATATGCGTGCGCGCGTTGATCGAACTGGCCGAATGCAGGCCGACGTGATCGCTGTCGAGTGTTTCCGCGAACGCGACGCTCGTGCGTTCCGCGAGGGGATGATCGTCGCGCATCACGACACATAGCGCGTCGTGCCGGTAGTGCGTCGCTTCGAGGCCGCGCGCGTCGGCTTCACCGGAACAGATGCCGAGATCGGCGAGACTGTCCGCGACGGCTTCGATGACGCCGCCGCTCGGCCGCTCTTCCAGATCGATCTTCACGCGATCGTTGACGGCGAGAAACGCGCGCAAATCTTCAGGCAGGAATTCGACGATCGCCGAGAGGTTCGCCATCATCCGCACATAGCCGCGCACGCCGCTCGCGTGGCCCGCGAGTTCGATGCCAATGTTCTCGATGCCGCGCATCACGCGGCGTGCGTGATGCAGCAGCGTTTCGCCCGCGGGCGTGAGCGTCATGCCGCGCGCGTTGCGCTGAAAGAGCGTCGCGCCGACGGCCTGCTCGAGTTCGAGCAGACGCTTGCTCGCTGCGGATACGGCGATGGACTCGCGTTCGGCGGCGCGCGTCAGCGTGCCTTCCTCATAGACGGCGATGAAGAGTTGCAAGGTCGTGAGGTCGAGGCGGCGGTGGAGATTCTTCAGAGCCATGGCGAATACGGGCACGCGCAGTGTCGGGACTGCAATGCGTGATATTGTGCCGCGAATTGCGCCGTCACCCCGCTTCGAGTGCTCCCGGTGGATACGTAACCGCTATTCGCGCTGCTCCTGCTCTGCGTGGCGTGGCTGCCTGCGCGTCGGCGTCAAAAGCGGATTTGCTATCCTGTGCGCTCTTTTCAACGCGTTGCCTGCGAGGTCATCGAATGCCGAGCGTCGCCATCGCGATCTTTCCGGGCGTCCAGGCGCTGGATGTCGCCGGTCCCGTCGACGTCTTCTCCGAAGCGAACGGTTTCATCGACGGCAACGACCGCTATGAAGTGACGCTGCTCGCCGCCGACAGCAAGCCGCTGCGCGCATCGAACGGCATCACGTTCATCGCCGACGAAACATTCGACCAGAAGCGCTCGTCCTTCGATCTCGCGCTGATCGCCGGCGGCCCCGCGTTGCCGGAGCGCGCGCCCGATCCGCGCCTGACGGACTGGCTCGCGAGCGTCGCATCGCAATGCAAGCGCTATGGCTCGATCTGCACGGGCGCGTTCGCGTTGGGCCACGCGGGCCTGCTCGACGGGCGCAACGTCACGACACACTGGCAGCACGCGCAACAGCTCGCGACGCAATTCCCGAACGCGCGCGTCGACTTCGATCGCATCTATCTGCGCGACGACCGGCTCGTGACGTCGGCGGGCGTGACGGCGGGCATCGATCTCGCGCTTGCGCTCGTCGCCGAGGACCACGGCCCGCAGACCGGGCTGAAAGTGGCGAAGCGCCTCGTCGTGTTCTCGCAGCGTCAGGGCGGGCAATCGCAGTTCAGCCCTTACCTGACCGCGCCCGCCGACGAAACCTCGCCCGTCGCAAAGGTGCAGGCGCACGTGATGGCGAACATCCGCGAGAACTTCACAGTCAGGCAACTGGCCGACGTCGCGGGAATGAGCGCGCGCAATTTCGCGCGGATCTTCGTGCAGGATACGGGCGTGACGCCGCACGAGTTCGTCGAGCGCGCGCGGATGGACGCGGCGCGCAAGCTGCTGGAAAGCAGCGGCGCGGCGCTCAAGACCATTGCGTACGATTGCGGCTTCGGCACGGCCGATCGCATGCGCATCGTGTTCACGAAGCGTATTGGCGCAACGCCGAAGCAATATCGCGAGCGCTTCCGGCAAGAGTGAGTGCTGCGTGAGAAAATATCCGGCACATCAACGGCTCTTTAGAACCTCGACATGAACGCTACCACTTCCGTTCGCGCCATCGTCACCGGTCATACGCGCGGCCTCGGCGCGGCGCTCGCCGAACAGCTGCTCGCGCAAGGCATCGCCGTGCTCGGCATTTCGCGCTCGCGCAATGACGCGCTCATCGCGCGGCAAGGTTTCGAGCAGGTCGAAGTCGATCTGTCGAATGCGGAACGCCTCACGCAATTCCTCTCCGGCGACACGTTGCGCAACTTCCTGAAAGGCGCGCAGACGGCGCTGCTGTTCAACAATGCGGGCATGGTGCAGCCGATCGGTCCCGTCGAAGTGCAGGACGTCGCCGCGATCGCGCAAGCCGTCACGCTGAACGTGTCCGCGCCGTTGATGCTGGCGAGCGCGTTCACCGCCGCAAGCCCCGATGCCGGCGACCGGCGGATCGTTCACATTTCCAGCGGCGCCGCGCGTCATCCGTACTCGGGCTGGAGCATCTACTGCGCGACGAAGTCCGCGCTCGATCATCACGCGCGCTCCGTGGCGCTCGACGAGAACCGGGCGCTGCGCATTTGCAGCGTCGCGCCGGGCGTCGTCGATACGAACATGCAGGCGGAGATTCGCAGCACCGGGCTGGACAAGTTCCCGATGCGCGAGAAGTTCGAGGAACTGAAGCGCAGCGGCAAACTGTCGACGCCGGAAGAGTCGGCGGCCAAGCTGATCGGCTACGCGTTGAGCGATACGTTCGGCGCCGTCGCAACCGCGGATGTGCGGGAGCTGCCGCAGTAAGCGCGCAGTCGCGTAGCGCAGGAGTGAAGTCCCGAAAAGCCTCACCTTTGCGTGAGGCAGCCTGATCGGAGACTTCATGCATGGCCGCATTGCGGACTCGCCGCTCTATAGAAAAACGCGAAATTGCCGGGAAATATAGGCTTTTTCACGCATTCTTCGCAGCGGCCATCGTGCTTGAGGTGCGTGAGAACTGCCCCGGAGGGCTCACTCCCGAATTTCCTCACCTCAAGGCATTCGGACCGCGATAGGCGAAGCGGGAAGCTCAGTATCGATCGGCGTCGCGGTTCAGCATTTTCAGCCGCGTGCGTCCGTCCGGCGTGAAGTGTGTGCCGAAGCGCACGAGCCCGTGCGTGCGCAAATGGCAAGCCATCGTGAAACTCAGCAGCATGCCCGGCGCGGTTTCTTCGATGCTGATCTCGATGCTCGACAGACGCGGTTCATATTTGAGCAGCGTGGCCTCGATCTCACGCCTGAGTTTGTGCGCCGACGCCGGCAAGTGCCGGTATATCTCGGACAGATCGTCGAGCCCATAGTCGGGCAGATGCGCGAGACCGTTGCGGCGGCTGTTCAGGATCCGATGGATGTTGTCCTGCACGGACAGAAACGTTTGGGTGTGCGGGTCGAAGTCGTCGATGGCAATCGGCGCTGATGCCCCCCGCAAAGGATAAAAGCACCACGCCGCAGCGCACTCCCGTGGCGCGCACCACCTCTCAACAACAACGCGCGCCGTCCGACTGACGGCGCCGCTTCCATTCGCCGCAGCAGCCGCCGCGCCGCCGCGCCTGCTTCCACACTCGCGCGCCCCGCGTCATCCAGAAACACCTCCAGGGCCGATCGCCCTGCGTCTCCTTCCACAAACGCCCAAGTGGCCCTCGTGTTTCCTTCGTGAAAACCCCTACTCCACTGTGAAAATTTATTTTCTCCGTATACATTCGATGTAAATTTACTTACATTGCCGACCACGCACACAACCCGCACCATCCGATGCCCCGTCACCCGACGCCCTCCGCCGCCCCAGAGCCGGCCATCGCCGCCCGCATCACGGCCGCGATGCCGATCCTCACGCCCGTCCACCGGCGCATGGGCGAGTTCGTGCTGGCCAACCAGTTTCGCGCGGCGACCATGCGTATCGACGAACTGGCCACAGCCGTCGGCGCATCCGTCGCGACGGCGAACCGCTTCTCGCGCGCGCTCGGCTTCGACGGCTATCCGGCGTTTCGCGAAGCGCTTGTGCGCGGCTTCGAAGCGACGCTCGCGCCCGTCGAACGCTTGCGTTCCGCGCAGGAGTCGCGGACCAAGGGCGACGAACTCTTCAGCGCGTCGCTCGAACAGGCCGCAACGAATCTCGGCACGACGCGCAACGCGATCGACAGCGCAGCCGCCGAAGCCGCCGTCGAAGCGATCATCGGCGCGCAGCGCGTGTTTATCCTCGGCTCGGGCGCGAGCGCCTTTCTCGCGAGCCTGATGGAGCACAACCTGCTGCCCTATCACGACAACGTGCAGTCGCTCGCGCTGATCGGCGGGCCGACACACGCGGCGCGCCGTCTCTTCAATGCGCGCCGCGGCGATCTGGTGATCGCGATTGCGTTCCCGCGCTATGTCGACGACACGATTGCGCTCGCGCGCCGCGCCGCCGGCCTCGGCGCCGACGTGCTCGCGTTGACGGACGGCCCGGCGTCGCCGCTCGCGGCGCTGGCCACGCGCTCGCTTTTCATCCGTGCCGAGCGGCGTCTTGCCGCGACGTCCGAAGCAACCGTGCTCGCGGTAATCGAAGCGCTGTGCGACGCCGTCGCGTATCGCGCGAAACGTTCGGCCCAGGCCGCCGCCGACATGACGGAGTTCGTGCTGCCCTGGCTCACCGAAACGTCCGCAATGCAGCCCACCACGAAGACGGCCACGCGGCCGACCCCGCGACCCACCTCCAACCGAGCGAAGAAAAAGCAATGACGTCCAAGGCGGTAATCGCGATTCATGGCGGCGCGGGCACGATCGTGCGCGCGTCGATGGCCCCCGATGCGGAAGCCCGCTATCACGCCGAGTTGCGCGCCGTGCTCGCCGCTGCTCAACGCGTGCTCGCCGACGGCGGCAGCGCGCTCGACGCCGTCACGCAAGCCGTGCGGCTGCTCGAAGACTGCCCGCTCTTCAACGCGGGACACGGCGCTGTTTACACGTCGGCGGGCACGCATGAACTCGACGCGTCGATCATGGACGGCCGCACGCTGGAAGCGGGCGCCGTGTCGTGCGTGAAGCGCGTGCGCAATCCCATCGTCGCCGCGCGTCACGTGCTCGAATACAGCGAGCACGTGATGTTCACCGCCGACGGCGCGGAGGCGTTCGCGCAAGCCCAGGGCCTCGAGTTCGTCGACCCGTCGTACTTTCACACGGACGCGCGCTATCGTCAGTGGCAACTCGCGCGCGAGCAGCAGCGCGCGATGCTCGACCACGACGGCGCGACGCTCGCCGCGCAAACGCCCGCGGCGCCAGCGACGCAAGCCAACGACGATGCGCTACCTCACGAGCCCATCGATCCGAACCGGAAGTTCGGCACGGTCGGCGCGGTCGCCGTCGATCTGTACGGCCACGTCGCGGCTGCGACGTCGACGGGCGGCATCACGAACAAGCAGTTGGGCCGCGTCGGCGACGCACCGCTGATCGGCGCGGGCTGCTATGCCGACGACGCCACCTGCGCCGTGTCGACGACGGGCTCGGGCGAAATGTTCATGCGCATGGTCGCCGCCTACGACGTCGCCGCGCAGATGGCCTATCGCGGCGTCTCGCTGGAAGAAGCGGCGAACGATGTCGTGATGAACCGCCTGCCGCGCATCGACGGACGCGGCGGCCTGATCGCCGTCGACGCGCACGGCAACGTCGTATTGCCGTTCAACACGGAAGGCATGTATCGCGGCTATGCACGCGTCGGCAAAGCGCCCGTCACCGCCATCTACCGCTAGACGCAACTTGCCGCATGCCTTCATTGCCACAGACGCCAGGAGAAATCATCGTGACGAACACGCCGAAACAGTCACGTCCGCTCGATAGCCTGCCGCCGCAACGTGTCGTCGATATCGACCGTCTGACGGTCTCGTTCCGTCGCGGCGAAAGCACGTTCGACGCAGTGCGCGACCTGTCGCTCACTGTCGATCGCGGCGAGACGCTCGCGATCGTCGGCGAATCGGGTTCGGGCAAATCGGTGACGTCGCTCGCGCTGATGCGCCTCGTCGAACATGGCGGCGGACGCATCGCAAACGGCAGCATCGCGTTTCGCCGGCGCAACGGCAGCGTGCTCGATCTCGCGCAAGCGTCACAAGCGACGATGCGCGGCGTTCGCGGCGCGGACATCGCGATGATCTTCCAGGAGCCGATGACGTCGCTCAACCCTGTGTTCACGGTGGGCGACCAGATCGGCGAAGCGATCGCGCTGCATCAGAACATGAGCCGCAGCGACGCGCACGCGGAAACGCTGCGTCTGCTCGATCTCGTGCGCATTCCCGAAGCGCGCCGCGTGGCCGCGCGTTATCCGCATCAACTGTCGGGCGGCATGCGGCAGCGCGTGATGATCGCGATGGCGCTGTCGTGCAAGCCGTCGCTGCTGATCGCCGACGAGCCGACCACCGCGCTCGACGTGACGATCCAGGCGCAAATCCTCCAGTTGATACGCGGCCTGCAGGACGAGATGAACATGGGCGTGATCTTCATCACGCACGACATGGGCGTCGTCGCCGAAGTCGCGGATCGCGTGCTCGTGATGTATCGCGGCGAAAAGGTGGAAGAAGGCGAATCGGGCGCGCTGTTCGCCGCGCCCGCGCATCCTTATACGCGAGCGCTGCTTGCCGCCGTGCCGAAGCTCGGCTCGATGCAGGGCACGAATGCGCCCGCAAAGTTTCCGTTGCTCACGCTCGATGGCGAGCACGCGCAGCCGTCGGGCGAAGCACGCGCCGCGCAAGCCGAAGCCACACAGACGCAAACCGCGCAGCCGATTCTTCGCGTGCGCGATCTCGTCACGCGCTTTCCCGTGCGCAGCGGCCTGTTCGGCAAGCTGACGGGCCGCGTGCATGCCGTCGAGCGCGTCAGCTTCGATCTGCATGCAGGCGAAACGCTTGCGCTCGTCGGCGAATCGGGTTGCGGCAAATCGACGACGGGACGCTCGCTGCTGCGTCTCGTCGAAAGCCAGAGCGGCAGCATCGAGTTCGACGGCAAGGACATCAGCTCGCTCAGCGGTCCTTCGTTGCAGGCATTGCGGCGCGATATCCAGTTCATCTTCCAGGACCCGTTCGCGTCGCTCAATCCGCGTCTGACGGTCGGCTTCTCGATCATGGAGCCGCTGCTCGTGCACAACGTCGCGAGCGGCAAAGCGGCTCAAGACCGCGTCGCGTGGCTGCTCGACAAGGTCGGCCTGCCCGCCGATGCCGCGCGCCGTTATCCGCACGAATTCTCCGGCGGCCAGCGTCAGCGCATTGCGATTGCGCGCGCGCTCGCGCTCAATCCGAAAGTCGTGATCGCGGATGAATCGGTGTCGGCGCTCGATGTTTCCGTGCAGGCGCAGATCGTCAATCTGATGCTCGATTTGCAGCGCGAATTGGGTGTCGCATATCTGTTCATCTCGCACGACATGGCTGTCGTCGAGCGCATCAGTCATCGCGTCGCAGTGATGTATCTCGGGCAGATCGTCGAGATCGGCCCGCGCCGCGCGGTGTTCGAATCGCCGCAGCATCCGTACACGAAGAAGCTGATGGGCGCGGTGCCCGTCGCCGATCCGGCGCGCCGCCACGCGAAGCGCATGCTCGCCGCCGACGAACTGCCGAGCCCGATTCGCACGCTCGACGACGAACCCGTCGTCGCGCCGCTCGTCGCCGTCGGGCCGGATCATTTCGTGGCCGCGCATCGGATCGGCGGCGCTTACTAGCTTATCGATCGGGCAGGCAAGGCCGATCACGCATTACCGGCAGCACACAGAAGCCGCGCGGACCAGCGGCATGACAACAAGCAGTTCCTTTGCTCAGTGGAGTTCAGAACCGATGACTACGCCCTTGATGTTTCAACCGTTGCGCCTGCGTTCGCTCGTGACGAGCGGCGCGCTGGTCTTTGCGATGCTCGCGTCAGGTGCCGCCCATGCGGCGCAGACGGCCGTGATGGCCGTCGACTCGACGTTCACGACGCTCGATCCATACGACGCGAACGACACGCTCTCGCAAGCCGTTTCGAAGTCCTTCTACCAGGGCCTGTTCGGCTTCGACAAGGACATGAAGCTCGTCAACGTGCTCGCGACGAGCTACGAAGCGAGCCCGGATGCGCGCGTCTACACGTTCAAGCTGCGCCAGGGCGTGAAGTTCCAGGACGGCACCGACTTCAACGCGGCCGCCGTGAAGGCCACGTTCGACCGCATCACGGATCCGGCGAACAAGCTGAAGCGCTACAACATGTTCAGCCGCATCGAAAAGACGGAAGTGGTCGATCCGTACACGGTGAAGATCACGCTGAAGGCGCCGTTCTCGGCGTTCGTCAACGTGCTCGCGCATCCGTCGGCCGTGATGATGTCTCCCGAAGCGATCAAGAAGTATGGCAAGGACATCGCGTTCCATCCCGTCGGCACGGGTCCGTTCGAGCTGGTGAAGTGGGACCCCGCCGGCGATCTGACCGTGAAGAAATTCGCTGGCTACTGGAAGAAGGGCTATCCGAAGATCGACGAGATCGACTGGAAGCCCGTCGTCGACAACAACACGCGCGCCGCGCTCGTGCGCACGGGCGAAGCGGACTTCGCGTTCCGCATTCCGTTCGAGCAGGCAGCGGCGCTGCAATCGAGCCCGAAGGTCGACATCATCGCGACGCCGTCGATCATCAACCGCTACGTCAGCCTGAACACGACGAAGAAGCCGTTCGACAACCCGAAGGTGCGTGAAGCACTCAACTACGCGATCAACAAGGAAGCGCTCGCGAAGGTCGCGTTCTCCGGTTACGCGATCCCCGCCGACGGCGTGATTCCCGAAGGCGTCGACTACGCGACGAAGCTCGGCCCGTGGCCCTACGACCCGGCAAAAGCGCGCGCGCTGCTGAAGGAAGCGGGCTATCCGAACGGCTTCGAGACGACGCTCTGGTCGGCGTACAACAACTCGACGTCGCAGAAGACGATCCAGTTCGTGCAGCAGCAACTGGCGCAAGTCGGCGTGAAGGCAAGCGTCGAAGCGCTCGAAGCAGGCCAGCGCGTCGCGAAGGTGGAAAGCGCGCAAGACCCGGCGACGGCGCCCGTGCGCATGTACTACATCGGCTGGTCGTCGTCGACGGGCGAAGCGGATTGGGGCATCACGCCGCTGCTCGCGTCGTCGTCGTTCCCGCCGAAGCTCGTGAACACGGCTTACTACAAGAACGATACAGTCGACAGCGATCTGTCGCAGGCGCTCGAAACGACGGACCGCGCGCAGAAGGCCGCGCTCTACGGCGACGCGCAGAAGCGCATCTGGACCGACGCGCCGTGGATCTTCCTCGTCAAGGAGAAGATCGTCTACGCGCGCAGCAAGCGCCTGTCGGGCGCGTATGTCGCGCCGGACGGCTCGTTCAACTTCGATGAAATCGCGGTGAAGTAAGCGCGCGCAACGCGGGTCCCGAAGCGCGCGTTTCGGGGCCCGTGCTTTCGCTTCACGCCGCGCATGCTCTTCGATAGCGGATCGCTCTCATGCTGAATTTTCTCGTCAAACGCCTGCTGGGCCTGCTGCCGACGCTCGTGATCGTCGCCGGCCTCGTGTTCCTGTTCGTGCACCTGCTGCCCGGCGATCCCGCGCGGCTCGCGGCCGGCCCCGAAGCCGACGATGCAACCGTCGCGCTCGTGCGCGCCGACCTCGGTCTCGACAAGCCGATGCCGCAGCAGTTCGTGAACTTCTTCGTGCGCATCGCGCATGGCGACTTCGGCACGTCGACGCGCAGCAAGCGTCCCGTTGCCGCGGAGATCGGCGAGCGCTTCATGCCGACGCTGATGCTCACGCTCGTCAGCATGGTGTGGGCCGTGATCTTCGGCATGGCGATCGGCATCGTGTCGGCCGTGTGGCGCAACAAGTGGCCCGACCGGCTCGGCATGACGCTCGCCGTGTCGGGCATTTCGTTCCCCGCGTTCGCATTCGGCATGCTGCTGATGGAAGTGTTCTCGGTGCAGCTCGGCTGGCTGCCCATCGTCGGCGACGGTTCGTGGCGCAGCTACGTGCTGCCGTCGATCACGCTCGGCGCGGCCGTCGCCGCCGTGATGGCGCGCTTCACGCGCGCGTCGTTCGTCGAGGTGCTGAACGAAGACTACGTGCGCACCGCGCGCGCGAAAGGCGTCGCGGAGCAATGGGTCGTCGTCAAGCACTGCCTGCGCAACGCGATGATTCCCGTCGTCACGATGATGGGCTTGCAGTTCGGCTTTCTGCTCGGCGGCTCGATCGTCGTTGAAGTGGTGTTCAACTGGCCGGGCATGGGACGCCTGCTGGTGGACGCCGTCGCGATGCGCGACTATCCCGTGATTCAGGCCGAAGTGCTGCTGTTCTCGCTGGAATTCATCGTCATCAATCTGGTCGTGGACGTGCTCTATGCCGTCATCAATCCGACCATCCGTTTCAAGTGAGGCACGCATGAGCACGACCGCCGACAACACCCGCGCCGTCGCGTCTCCTCAAGGCGAGCGCGCGATCCGCACGCCGTGGAGCGAGTTCTGGCGCAAGTTCCGCAAGCAGCATGTCGCCCTCGCGGCGGGCATGTTCGTGCTGCTGCTCGTCGCCGTTTCGATCGCGGGGCCGCACATCGTGCCCTACGACCCCGAAAACTATTTCGACTATGACGCGCTGAACGCGGGGCCATCCGCTGCGCACTGGTTCGGCGTCGACTCGCTGGGCCGCGATATCTTCAGCCGCATCGTCGCGGGCACGCGCATCTCGCTCGCGGCGGGGTTTGTTTCGGTGGCGATCGGCGCGATCGTCGGCACGCTCTTCGGGCTGCTCGCGGGCTATTACGAAGGCTGGTGGGACCGCATCACGATGCGCGTCGCCGATGTGCTGTTCGCGTTCCCTGGCATCCTGCTCGCAATCGGCATCGTCGCGATTCTCGGCAACGGCATGATCAACGTGATCGCGGCTGTCGCCGTGTTCAGCATTCCCGCGTTCGCGCGGCTCGTGCGCGGCAATACGCTGATGCTCAAGCACCTGACGTATGTCGAAGCGGCGCGCAGCATCGGCGCGTCGGACTGGACCATCATCATGCGGCACATTCTGCCGGGCACGATCTCGTCCGTGATCGTGTATCTGACGATGCGCATCGGCACGTCGATCATCACGGCCGCGAGCCTGTCGTTTCTCGGACTCGGCGCGCAGCCGCCGACGCCCGAGTGGGGCGCGATGCTCAACGAAGCGCGCGCCGACATGGTCACTGCGCCGCATATCGCGCTCTTCCCGAGCCTTGCGATCTTCCTGACGGTGCTCGCGTTCAACCTGCTCGGCGACGGTTTGCGCGACGCGCTCGATCCGAAGCTGGACCGGCCGTGAGCGCGCCACAGACGCCGCACATGCCGCATGTCGGCGTGTTGCCTTCGGGCACGCTCTGCACGATTGCCGATGTGTCCGGTGTGACCGTCGGTCATTGCACGCTCGATCAAGGTCCTATACAGACGGGCGTGACCGTGATCCGTGCGCATCGCGACGATCCGTATCGTCAGAAGGTGCCCGCTGCCGCAAGCGTGATCAACGGCTTCGGCAAGAGCATCGGCCTCGTGCAGGTCGAAGAACTCGGCGTGCTCGAAACGCCGATCGCGCTGACCAATACGTTCGGTGTCGCCGCCGTCGCGCAGGCGCAGATTCGCGCCGCCATCGCGGGCAATCCGCAGATCGGGCGCGAGTGGCCGACCGTCAATCCGCTCGTGTTCGAATGCAACGATGGCTATCTCAACGACATTCAGGCGCTCGCGATTGAGCCGACGCACTACGCGCAGGCGCTCGATGCAACGGCCGCTTCGTTCGAACGCGGCTCGGTCGGCGCAGGGCGCGGCATGTCGTGCTTCGATCTCAAAGGCGGGATCGGTTCTTCGTCGCGCGTGGTTAGCGCGGCGGGCCGCGATTTCACGGTCGGCGCATTGGTGCTCGCGAACTTCGGCCGTCTGCCGATGCTGACCATCGACGGCGTGCCTGTTGGCCGCGAACTCGCGCTCGCGCTGCGCAAGCAGGCAGCGCAAGCAACCGCAACGAAGCCCGAGCAAGGCTCGATCATCATGATCGTCGCCACCGATGCGCCACTCGACGCGCGCCAGCTCAAGCGTCTTTCGATGCGCGCCGCCGCCGGTCTCGCGCGCACGGGCTCGGTCTACGGGCACGGCAGCGGCGACATCGCGCTCGCGTTCTCGACGGCGTGGACCGTTGCGCATGAAGGCGATTTCGTCGCGACGCCGCCGTTGCTCAACGATGCGCGCCTCGATCCGCTGTTCCATGCATGCGCCGATAGCGTCGAGCAGGCGATCGTCGATGCGCTATGGTCCGCTACGTCGGTCACGGGTCGCGACGGTCACACGCGTCTGTCGCTGCATGATGCCGTGCCCGATCTCGAACAACGCGTCAAGCAATCTAGCCCATGAAAGTCCTGATTTCCGTCGATATAGAAGGCGTCGCGGGCGTCGTCAACCCCGAGCAGACGCGCGCGGGCAACAGCGAATACGAACGCGCCCGCCGCTGGATGACGCTCGAAGCCAACGCGGCGATCGAAGGCGCGTTCGCGGGCGGCGCAACGCACGTGTGGGTCAACGATTCGCACGGCGGCTTTCGCAATCTGCTGCCCGACATGCTCGATGCGCGCGCGAACGCGATACTCGGCAAGCCGCGCATGCTCGGCATGATGGCGGGCCTCGAATACGGCCCGCAGCTCGTGTTCATGATCGGCTATCACGCGATGTCGCAAAGCCGCGGCGTGCTCGCGCATACGATCAACAGCTTTGCATTCACGCACGTGAAGATGAACGGTCGCGACGTGGGCGAGGCGGGACTTTACGGCGCGCTCGCAAGCGAATACGGCGCGCGTGTTGCGCTGCTTTCCGGCGACGATGTGTTCGCCGAAGAAACGAAGCCGTCGTTTCCCGACGCGACGTTTGTGGTCACGAAGCACGCGACGGGTTATGCAAGCGGCTCGACGCTGACGCCGGAGCGTGCGTGCATCGCGATCAGGCAGGCGGCAACGGATGCCATTGCGAGCCATGCAGCACGCGACGCCTTGCAACGCGCAACGCCCCAGGCCGTCGATATCGAACTGCGCGTGCAAACCACTGCGCTCGCGGACCTGTTCGGTCAGATGCCGTCGCTGGAACGCGTGGACGGCGTCACACTGAGCTTTTCGACGCCATCCGTCGAGCACGCGGTGCGCACGCTGAACTGTCTGTCGGCGATGTCGTTCATGTTGCGCTGAGGTCAGTGCTGGAATCAGCGCTGATATCAGCGTTGATATCAGGCCAGCGCCAACGCGACTGTCACCGGCGCTAGTCGTAAAACGCCTCGACCTCCTGACGACGGCCAAGCAGGAATGCATCGGCCACGAGCCGCAGCGGACGCACGTCGACGTCGTGTTCGCCATGCGTGATGAGCCAATGGAACCGCTCATACAGCGACGGATATTCGCGCTCGGCGCCGACCTCCACCGGCTTGCCCGCGATCGCGAGCTTCTTGCCGCCTTCGCTCAGGAGCAGCATGCCGTCCGTCGTCGTTACTTCGATTTCCCATTGCTCGACGGGGCCATGACGCCAGTCGAACTCCGCGCGCACGGGCACGCCTGTCTCGTCGATGCAATCGAGTTCGGCGGCAATCGGCGTCTGCACGTTCGCGGGCACTGACAGCGTCGCCGCACGCAATATGACTTCGCGCGGCAGCATGTGCGTGATGATCGACAGCGCGTTGATGCCCGGATCGAACACGCCGAGTCCGCCCGGCGTCCAGATCCACGCCTGGCCCAGATGCCAGCGGCGCACGTCTTCCTTCCAGCGCACCTGCACCGATTGCAGCGTGCGCGCCGCGAGCCATTCACGCGCCGCCTCCACTGCGGGCGCATAGCGCGAGTGCCATGTCGCGAACAGCGTGCGGCCCGCGGCGCGCGCCATCGAACGCAACACCTCCACTTCATGCACGCTCGCGCCCGGCGGCTTTTCGAGCATCACGTGCTTGCCCGCGGCCAGCGCGGCGCGCGCCTGATCGAAGCGCACCTGCGGCGTCGCGCATAGGGACACGGCGTCGAGTTGCGGCTCGTTGGCGAGCATTTCGTCGATTGTCTTGTAGTTGCGCACGCCGTCGACCTGAGCATTGCGGCTCGCGCACGCGACCAGCCTGAAGCCGTCGAGCGCGGCAATCGCGGGCAGATGCTGGTCGCGCGCGATCTTGCCGACGCCGACGATGCCGATTGAAAGTTGGGTGTTCATGGTGTGAGCGATGGAGCTTCGAGGAAGTAGCGGTTGTCGGTGGGCTCAGCGTAACGCAAGCGCACCTGTTTCACGCACGAAGCCGCAGCGCGCGTGCCGCTAGCGAATCAGCCAACGATATGCACCGCAGCATCCGGTCGTGGCTGGTCGTTTTCAAAAGTCCGCGTATATGCCTGGTTAGACACTGTCCAAACAACGCATATAGTCTTACTGTAAATCAGAACGATTGGACGAGATATCATGACCGACCAACGTCGCAAACTGCGCTCCGCTGCCTGGTTCGGCACCGCCGACAAGAACGGCTTCATGTACCGAAGCTGGATGAAGAACCAGGGCATCCCCGATCACGAATTCGCCGGCAAGCCGATCATCGGCATCTGCAATACGTGGTCCGAACTGACGCCGTGCAACGCGCATTTCCGCAAGCTCGCCGAGCACGTGAAGCGCGGCGTCTATGAAGCGGGCGGCTTTCCCGTCGAATTCCCCGTGTTCTCCAATGGCGAGTCGAATCTGCGGCCGACCGCGATGTTCACGCGCAATCTCGCGAGCATGGACGTCGAGGAAGCGATACGCGGCAATCCCATCGATGCCGTCGTGCTGCTCGTCGGTTGCGACAAGACCACGCCCGCGCTGCTGATGGGCGCCGCGAGTTGCGACGTGCCCGCGATCGTCGTGAGCGGCGGTCCGATGCTCAACGGCAAGCACGAGGGACGCGACATCGGCTCGGGCACGGTCGTGTGGCAGTTGAGCGAACAGGTGAAGGCGGGCAAGATCTCGATCCACGAATTCATGTCGGCGGAAGCGGGCATGTCGCGATCGGCGGGCACCTGCAACACGATGGGCACGGCGTCGACAATGGCCTGCATGGCCGAGGCGCTCGGCGCCGCGCTGCCGCACAACGCGGCCATTCCCGCCGTCGACTCGCGCCGCTACGTGCTCGCGCATCTGTCGGGCATGCGCATCGTCGAGATGGCGTTGCAGGACCTGCGGCTTTCGAAACTGCTGACGCGCGAAGCCTTCGAAAACGCGATCCGCGCGAACGCGGCGATCGGCGGCTCGACGAACGCCGCGATTCATCTGAAAGCGATTGCGGGGCGTATCGGCGTGCAACTCGAACTCGACGACTGGACGCGCATCGGACGCGGCACGCCGACGCTCGTCGATCTGCAGCCGTCGGGCCGCTTTCTGATGGAGGAGTTCTATTACGCGGGCGGCCTGCCCGCCGTGCTGCGGCGTCTGGGCGAAGCGGGCCTGCTGCCGCATCCCGACGCGCTCACGGCCAACGGCAAGACGCTATGGGAAAACTGCGTCGACGCGCCGATCCACAACGACGAAGTGATCCGGCCTTTGCACAAGCCATTGCGCGAAGACGGCGGCCTGTGCGTGCTGCGCGGCAATCTCGCGCCGGATGGCGCGGTGCTCAAGCTCTCGGCGGCGACGCCTGCGCTGCTCAGGCATCGCGGCCGCGCCGTCGTGTTCGAGAACTTCGACGACTACAAGAAGCGCATCGCCGATCCCCAACTCGACGTGACGCCCGACTCGGTGCTGGTGATGAAGAACTGCGGTCCGAAGGGTTATCCGGGGATGGCCGAGGTCGGCAACATGGGACTGCCGCCGAAGCTGCTCGCGCAAGGCGTGACGGACATGGTGCGCGTATCGGATGCGCGCATGAGCGGCACCGCATACGGCACCGTGGTGCTGCACGTCGCGCCGGAAGCGCGCGCGGGCGGGCCGCTTGCCGTCGTGCGCGATGGCGACTGGATCGAACTGGACTGCGACGCGGGCCGCCTGCATGTCGATATCGACGAGAAGGAAATGGCCGGGCGTCTATCGAGCTGGAAGGCAGCGCAGCAAAGCAATCCCGCCGATGCGAGCGGCTATCGCAAGCTCTATGTCGAGCACGTGCTGCAAGCCGATCAGGGCTGCGATTTCGACTTTCTGGTGGGCTGCCGCGGCGCCGAAGTGCCGCCGCATTCGCACTAAGCGCGCCGGAACGAACGATATGGCGCTGCTGTGCGACTCACGTCAGGCGGTGCGCGCCGGTGTCTGCGTGTCGATGCCGAGAATCGTATCGGCGTCGGCGCGCGCGTTTTCGAGCTGCACGAGACTTGCCTGACGCGCGGCGAGCGGATCGCGGTTCTGGATCGCCGTGAGAATCGCTTTATGGCGCGGCAGCGACAGCGCGTACGTGTCGGGATGGCGGCTCGTCAGCTTGATCGATTCCGACAGCGCCAGCGACATCATGTTGCCGATATACCCGAGCATGTCGTTGTGCGTCGCAGCCATGATCGAGCGATGAAATTCGAGGTCCGGCTCGAGCAGATCGCCGGCCGTTTGCGCGCGTTCCATGCGCTCAAACGCGGAGCCGATGCGCGCGAGGTCTTCGTCGGTTGCCGCCGTTGCGGCGAGCGCGGCCGCCGCCGGTTCGATGATGCGGCGCACCGTCATCAGCGACAGAAAGAACTCGCCTTCGGGAATGCTGTTGAGCGTCCAGTAGAGCACGTCGGGGTCGAGCATGTGCCACTCTTCGCGCGGCCGCACGACGCTGCCCACGCGCGGCTTAGAAATCACGAGGCCCTTGGCCACGAGCACGCGCGTCGCTTCGCGCAGCACGGGGCGGCTCACGCCGTATTTTTCGCAGAGCGTCGCCTCGGCGGGCAACCGTTCGCCCGGCAGCAGCCGGCCGCTGACGATCTCAATGCCGAGCTCCTGCACGATCCGCGCATGCAGGCTTTTGCGTTTCTGAAGATGCCGGTAGTCCATGATCTATTTGTTTTAACCGTGCGTGTGCGGATGACCGGACCGATCCGTTGCGGCGCGCCATCGATCAGGCTCGCGCGATCGCTCCATATGGGCCATGCAAGCATAGCATGGGGGACAAGCGCCGCTCGCTGCTTCGGCGATGTATGCGAGGCGCGCGTCATGTCGATAGGCTCATATCGTCGCGCGCGCGGCCAATGAGGGTGGGGTTCATTTTTTGCTTGATCGTCGTCGGGACGGCTGCTTTACTCGAATCGAACGCGAGCAGCGCCAGCGCCACCCTCGAACCGAACGAGAAGAGGCGTGACCACAGAAGCAACACGCGCATTCACCTCGACACGGACCACGGCAATGAAGCTGACATCACTAGCCTTCCTTGTTGCATGCGTGGCGGCGGCGAACGTCGGCACGGCCGCCACGCGCGATGAGCAGACCAAGGCGTGCAAGCACGACGCGATCAAGTTCTGCGCGATCCACATCCCGAACAGGCAGAAGATCGAAGCGTGCATGAAGGCCCACTACGACAAGCTGTCGCCGAATTGCCAGGCGATGTTCGACGCCCCCGACGATGACGACTCGCCTTCGAGCCAGGCAGGCTCTGACGGGTCTTAGCCGGCTGTTAGCCATCGAGCCTTCTAGCGGGCCGTGCTGAGCGGCAACGCCACTTCGACGCGGCCCGTTTCGAGGCCGACCGTATTGCGCATGGTTCGCAGCCGGAACGGATCGAGCGCACGCTGCTGCGCGTCATCGCCGATACCCAGCTGCGTCAGCAGTTGCGCGACGATCGCATAGAGAATCGTCGAGTTGCCGTCCTCCACCTTCACGGCGATGCCCAGCGCGCCCTTCGCGCCGAGCTTCGCCGTCTGCGCCGAAGCGCGCACGCCGATCGCATAGCTCGCGTCGGCGCCGAACTTGCCGACCAGCGCGCCCTGGTAAGCGCGCATCAGCGCCGTGCAGAACCGCCCCTCGCCCGCGACCATCTCCGGATGCGACGTCATCGCACGATAGATGCGGGCGAGCGCTTCGTCTTCGAGCGAACCCGCCGACGCCTGCGCGTCGGCCGCGCGCGCGAGCTTCATGTAGAGACGCGCCAGGCGGTCGAGCGCGAAGGCGGGCGTGGGCAGATTGCAGCCGTCGATGGCCCATTGCACGCCGTCGTCGGGCAGATCGCACGCTTGCGCGACCGTGTGCTTCACGCGCTGCTGCAACGGATGTCCGGCGAGGTGATAGTCCGCGAGCGCCGCGCCGATCGCCCGCGCGCCCGCCAGCATGCCCGCGTGCTTGCCCGAGCAGTTGCTGCACACGGGGCCCGGCACGAAGTCGCGTTTGATCCATTCGCGGTAGACGTCGTCCGAAATGGGCGGATGCCCGCCGCAACGCAGATCGGCCTCGGTGGCCCGCGCCTTCGCGAGCATGCTGCACGCGCGTTCGATGTGCCGCTCTTCGCTGTTATGCGAGCCGCACATCAGCGCGAGGTCGGCTTCGTCGAAACCGAAGCGTTCGAGCGCGCCCGTTTCGACGACGGCCAGCGCCTGAGCCGGCTTGGCCGCCGATCTCACCAGCGTCACGCGCGACGGGTCGCCGCACGAAGCCAGCAGCCGTCCCTCCGTATCGACGACGGCAATGTGAGCAGCATGCGTGTTCTCGACGATAGCGCCGCGATAGACGGTGGCAGCAATGGACATCGGGTCTCCTTTCGTTTTCGGTGGTGTCCGCAGAAACAGCGCGACAAGGCCGCCCGATTCTACCGGGACGTTCGGGACGTTCGGGACGTTCGAAACAGACGCAGCCCCCTTCCAGGCGCGATCCCTGCGTGTCGGATACATTGGACCGGCAGGATCGGCGTGTCGTCCGACGTGAGAACAGCAACCCTCTTCCATGGCACAGGAGAAAGAAATGCACATCGCGAGAAAACTGATTGTCCTTTTCGCCTCGGCCTCGCTGGGAGTCGGCGCGGCTGCGCCTGCGTTCGCGCAAAACACGGACGCCTCGGGCGGCGCCGACACGGCGGGCGCTGCCGCGTCCACCGCGAAGCCGACCAAGGCGCAGCGCAAGCAGGCGAGCAAGGAAGCGCGCGCGAAGCGCAACGCCGAATTGAAGAAGCTCGAGGACGCGGGCTACAAGCCGTCCCACAATGATCCGAACTACCCGCAGGATTTGCAAAACGCGCAGAAGAAGGCGGGCATCGGGCAAGGCGCGAGCCAGTAACCGTCATTCGAATCACCGCGCCGCACGCGGTACTCTTTGCGTGCGGCCCCGCGATCGCGTGCGGCGCAACGCCGTCGCGAATCGCATCGCCATGTCTCTTCTCATTGCCGCGTTCAGCTCCGGCACGAATTTCTCTGTGTGATACTTCGGACGCTTGACCGCGCAACGGATTGCGTGCTGAATCATGCACGTAGCCGTGCAGCCGCACGTTCTGGCTAAAAACTACAGACGCCACTGCTTTTCAAGTCAAAAATGCCGAACTCATCTCACGATACCGACGGCCGCCGGGAAAAATTGACCACCGTCGAGACTGTCGATCGAATCGCCTTTCGTCGCGTCATCCGCCGCAATATCGCACTGCCGCTCGTGCTCGGACTCGTCACGATCGCGATGTTCGTCGCGCTGATTTCCTACCTCGTCAATACGATCAGCTGGGTCGAACATTCGGAGCGCGTGATTGGCGATGCGAATGAAATGCTGCGACTCGCCGTCGATCGCGAGTCCGCGATGCGCGGCTTTCTGATCACCGGCGACGAGACCTTTCTCGCGCCTTATCAGCTCGGCAAGCCGCGCTTCCGGGCGCAGATCGATTCGCTGATCCAATCGGTATCCGACGAAGCTTCGCAAGCCGAGCACCTCAAGCGCATTCGCGCCGTGCAGCAGCGTTGGGACCAATACGCGGAGGAAATGATCGATCTGCGCCGGCGCAACATGGACTACACGGCCGACGTGAAAGCCGGGCGCGGCAAGGTCGAATTCGACGAGACGCGCAGGCTGTTCGGCGAGTTCCTGTCGGTCGAAGAGGCGTTGCGGCAGCAGCGCTCCAGCGACGCGCGCAATGTCACGGCCATTCTGGTCGGCGTGTTTCTCCTCGTCAGCCTGTCGATCAGCGGCCTGATCGCTTATCGCGGGCGGCGCGATCTGTTGACCCTGTCCGAGTCTTACGACGCCGTGCTCGCGCGCCAGACCGAACATAACGAAGTGTTGCAGCAGCAGATCTGGCTGCGCTCGGGGCAGCGCCTGCTCGCCGAGAAGATCGTCGGCCAGTCGAGCCCCGCGCTCGTCGGCCGCGCGATGCTCGAGGTTCTCGCGCAGTATCTCGACGTCGTCGTCGCGGCGCTGTACGTGCGCGAGCGGGCCACGGCCAGCCTCAAGCGCATCGCGACCTATGGCTTCAGCGAGGAGAGCGAACAGGCGGCGCGCTCGTTCCGCGAAGCCGAAAGCCTGATCGGCCAGGCAGCCGTGTCGCGCCGCACGGTCGTGTTGAACGACGTGCCCGACGACTACGTGAAAGTGGTGTCCGGCACGGGCATGAGTCCGCCGCGCAATCTGATCGTGATGCCCATCGAAAACGACGGCGCCGTGAACGGCGTGGTCGAGCTCGGCTTCATGCGCAGCGTCTCGGCGCGCGATCACGAGTTCCTGGAACTGATCGCGAACAGCATGGGCGACTTCATCGAGGCCGCGCTGTATCGCGAGCGCCTGCAAGACGCGCTCGCCGAAACGCAGCAACTGAACGAAGAGCTACAGGTGCAGCAGGAAGAACTGCGCGTATCGAACGAGGGACTCGAAGAGCGCGGCCGCGCGCTCGTCGAATCGCAGGCGCGCCTCGAAGCGCAGCAGGCCGAACTGGAGCAGACCAACGTCCAGCTCGAAGACTACGCGAAGCGTCTGGAGCGCCAGAAAGCCGATCTGCTGAGGGCACAGGACGAACTCGCCGCGAACGCCGCGCGTCTCGAGCAGTCGAGCCGCTACAAGTCCGAGTTCCTCGCGAACATGTCGCATGAATTGCGCACGCCGCTGAACAGCTCGCTGATCCTCGCGCGCCTGTTGCAGGAGAACCGCTCGGGCAACCTGACGGAAGAACAGGTGCGCTACGCGGAAACGATCCATGCGTCGAACAGCGATCTGCTGGTGCTGATCAACGACATTCTCGATCTGTCGAAAGTGGAAGCCGGGCAGATCACGATCGACGACGAAACCGTGCGCATCGAGTCGATGCTGCAATCGCTTCACGAAATGTTCGAGCCGATGGCGGCCGCGAAGCAGCTGAAGTTTTCGGTCGAAACCTCGCCGGACGTACCCGATACGATCGTCACCGACAGCCAGCGCGTCACGCAGATTCTGCGCAACCTGCTCGCGAACGCATTGAAGTTCACCGAGCACGGCGAAGTCGCGCTGACGGTCGCCGCAGGCGACGCGGGCACGCTGCGTTTCGACGTGCGCGACACGGGCATCGGCATCGCCGCCGACAAGCTCGAACTGATCTTCGAAGCGTTCCAGCAGGCGGACGGCTCGACGAGCCGCCAGTACGGCGGCAGCGGTCTCGGCCTGTCGATCTCGCGAGAGTTCGCGCGGCTTCTGGGCGGTCACGTGAGCGTCGCGAGCGAGCCTGGCAAGGGCAGCGTGTTTACGTTGTGGCTGCCGTTGCAACGGACGGGCGACGCGCACCCTGCCGCGTCGCCGGATGCCGAAGCGTTGACGGTTCCGCTGACGCATTCCGCAAGGCCCGCGCCGCCCGCCGCCGAGCGGTCGACGCATCCCGCGCCGGCGCCCTCGCCTGTCGCGAGGCCCGCGCATCAGCGCGCGGAGCCGGCGCCGATCAGCGCATCGATCAATACGCCGAACAACACCGCCCCGCAGACGATCGCCGACGACCGCGCGAACCGCCGCCACGAAAACCGCCTGATACTCGCGATCGAAGACGACATCGCGTTCGCCGAAATCCTGCGCGACCTCACGCACGAGCTCGACTTCGATTTCGTGCACGCCGCCGACGGGACGACGGGTCTCGCGCTGGTGCGCGACATGCAGCCCACGGCCGTGCTGCTCGACGTCGGCTTGCCCGACCGCTCGGGGCTGACGGTGCTCGAATGGCTGAAGAACGATCCCGCCACGCGGCACATCCCGATTCACATCGTGTCCGCGACCGATCACGCGGAAAAAGGGCTGCATCTGGGCGCCGTCGGCTACACGCTGAAGCCCACGGCGCGCACGACGCTCGAAGCCGCGATCCGCCGCCTCGAAAGCCGTCTGCAGCAGCGGATGAAACACGTGCTGGTGATCGAGGACGACGCGGCGATGCGCGAAAGCATCCGCGCGCTGCTGCAAAGCGAGACGACGGAGATCGTCGCCGCCGCGACGCTGGCCGACGCGCTCGATCATCTGTCGTCGACGCACTTCGATTGCGTCGTGACCGATCTCGCGCTGCCCGACGGCACCGGCTACGATCTGCTCGAACAACTCGCCGCCGACGTCACCCATCAGACGATGCCCGTGATCGTCTACACGGGCCGCATGCTGTCGGGCGACGAAGAGCACCGGCTGCGCCGCTATTCGAAATCGATCATCATCAAGGGCGCGAAATCGCCGGAACGGCTGCTCGACGAAGTGACGCTGTTCCTGCATAGCGTCGAGTCGTCGCTTGCGCCGGAACAGCAGCGCATGCTGCGCACCGTGCGTCAGCGCGACAACCAGTTCGAAGGCCGCACGATCCTGCTCGCCGAAGACGACGTGCGCAACATCTTCGCGCTCTCGCATGTGATCGAGCCGCTCGGCGCGACGCTCGCCATCGCGCGCAACGGCCGCGAGGCGCTCGACGTGCTCGCCAACGGGCGCGACGTGGATCTCGTTCTGATGGACATCATGATGCCGGAGATGGACGGCCTGACGGCCATCGGCCACATTCGCGGCGACGCGCGCTTCGCGCATCTGCCCATCATCGCGCTGACTGCCAAGGCGATGGCGGAGGACCGCATGCGTTGCCTCGAAGCGGGCGCCGACGACTACATCTCGAAGCCGATCGACGTCGACAAGCTGATCTCGCTTTGCCGTGTGTGGCTGCGGCAACGATAGCGAGCGGAGCCACGATGAGCCGTTTTCCATACGACGATTCGCTGCAAAGCGCGCAAGACTTCGACATCGAGTTGAAGCTGCTGCTCGAAGCGATCTATCTGAAGTATCAGCATGACTTCCGCCACTATTCGATGTCTTCGCTGCGGCGGCGTCTTGCGCTCGCACTCGACGAGTTCAGCGTCGGAACGCTGTCGCAGTTGCAGGACAAGATCATGCGCAGCGAGACGGACTTCACGCGGCTCTTTCACTACCTGACGGTGCAGGTCAGCGACATGTTCCGCGACCCGCCCTACTTTCTCGCGCTGCGCGACCACGTGCTGCCCGTGTTGCAGACCTATCCGTCGATCAAGGTGTGGGTGGCCGGTTGCAGCACGGGCGAGGAATTGTGGTCGCTCAAGATTCTCTTCGACGAAGCGCGCCTCACCGAGCGCACGCTCTTCTACGCGACCGACATCAACCCCGACGCGCTTGCGCGCGCCGAAGCGGGCATTTACGCGCTCGACCGGATCGCGGGCTTTACGCGCAACTATCTGGCCGCGGGCGGCAAGCGCTCGCTCGCCGACTACTATCATGCGGCGTATGGCAGCGCGCGCTTTGCGGGCTCGCTGAAAGAACGCGTGGTGTTCGCGGATCACAGCCTGTCCACCGACGAAGTTTTCCTCGAAGCCCATCTCGTGTCGTGCCGCAATGTGCTGATCTATTTCGATCGCGGCTTGCAGGACCGTGCGCTCGGCCTCTTCAGGGACACGCTGGTGCGGCGCGGCTTTCTCGGTCTGGGCAGCAAGGAGAGCTTGCGTTTTTCGAACCAGTACGATGCTTTCGACGAATTCTGCGATCGCGAGCGCATTTACCAGAAGCGTTAGCGTGTACACCGTCGCCGTCCAGTTTCCACCGATCTATCGACGCCGTATGAACACACCTCGTCCGCCTTCCGCACCCAGCGCAGCCGCGCCGACGGATGCGCGCGCGTTCGACGCCGTCGTGATCGGCGCGTCGGCGGGCGGCATCGACGCGTTGAACGTGCTGTTGCCCGCGCTGCCTGCCGGGTTCGGCGCCGCGATTCTGATCGTCACGCATGTGCCCGCCGATGCGCCGAGCTATCTGCCCGAAGCGTTCGGCTATCGCTGCGCGCTGCCCGTCATCGAGCCCGATGCTGGCGAGCCGGTGTTGCCGGGACGCGTGCATCTCGCGCCGCCCGGCTATCACATGCTGGTGGAAGACGACGGTACCATCGCGCTGTCGCTCGATTCGACGGTGTGCTTTTCGCGGCCGTCGATCGACGTGCTGTTCGAATCCGCCGCGCACGTCTATCGCGAGCGGCTGCTCGGCATCCTGCTTTCGGGCGCCAACGACGACGGCGCGCACGGCCTCGAAATCATCCGCGCGATGGGCGGGCTCGCGTGGGTGCAGGACCCCGATACGGCCGCCTCCACGCCGATGCCGCGCGCGGCCATCGAGCGCGGCGCCGCCGACGAAGTGCTTTCTCCAACCCTGATGGCCCGGCGGCTTGCCGGATTGCCAGCCACACACTAGAACGATGACATGACGAATTCACCCGTCAACATTCTGATCGTCGACGACATCGCCCATAACATCACGGCGCTCGAAGCGCTGCTCGCGCGTCCGGGCGTCGAGCTGCTGGTCGCGAACTCGGGAACGGCCGCGCTCGATCTGCTGCTCAAGCACGAAGCCGCGCTCGCGATTCTCGACGTCAACATGCCGGGCATGAACGGCTTCGAGCTGGCATCGCTGATGCGCGGCAGCCCGCGCACGTCGCACGTGCCCATCATCTTCCTGACGGCCACGACCGAAGACGCATCGCGCACGTTTCGCGGCTACGAAGCGGGCGCCGTCGATTTCCTGCACAAGCCAATCGATACGCGCATCCTGCAATCGAAAGTGGACGTGTTCGTGCAGCTGGAGCAGCACAAGCGACAGCTCGCCGATCAGTTGCTGACCACGCGCCAGTTGCTCGAAGCCAACGAAATGCTGATGGCCGTGCTCGGCCACGATCTGCGCACGCCGCTGGGCACGGTGCTCGCGTCGGCGGAATATCTGGCGCGCAATGCGCCCGACGAGCAGTCCGCCACGGTCGCGGGCCGCATCAAGAACAGCTCGATGCGCATGTCGCGGATGGTGCATCAGCTACTCAATCTCGCGCGCCTGCAAGGCGGACGCATGCAGCTTCAGCCGCGCACAGCCGAGCTGGCGGCGCTGTGCCGGGGCGTGATCGAAGAGTTCGCGACGCACGAGCGCGCCGGCCAGATCACGCTGAACGCGCGCGGCAATTCGACGGGAAGCTGGGACACCGATCTGCTGTGGCAGGCCATTTCGAATCTGATCAGCAACGCGTTGCACCACGGCGAGCACGACAGCGCGATTGCCGTCGACGTCGACGGCGAAGCGCCGAACTGGATCAGGCTGACGATCAGCAATCGCGGCGTGATTCCCGCTGGCGTGCTGCCGCATCTGTTCGAGGCATTCGGCTCGAACGGCGACGGCGAACGGTCGCGCGAAGGGCTCGGGCTCGGGCTGCACATCGTCCACAAGATCGTGCACATGCATGGAGGCAAGGTGACGGGCAAGTCGGATGAATTCGCCGGGACGGTGTTTTCTCTCGACCTGCCGCGCGTCGCGCAAAGCTGGGTGCGCTGAGCGACGCGCGGGCGCATCGTGCCGCGGCTTTCGGAATCGTTCGTCATGCGCTGGCGAAAGGTTTGCTGCGTTGCTGGCGACACTTGCTTGCGGCACTTGCGCGGCGCGGACGGGCGTCCGCGCCCCGTTTTACGCGCGTTGCGGCGTCTGTCGCCCGATGCGGCGACATGTGTCGCGACATGTGTTGCGTCCCGCACGACCATCGCCGCCCGTCATAACGGCCTGGCTGAAACCGCACTACAATGCATGCCGTCCGACGTCTCGTAGTCCGCTTTTTTCGCCATGTTCAGCTGCCCGTCCCGAGTCGCTCTCGCTCTGACCCTGCCCGCGCTTGCCGTGCTCGCCGCGTGTTCGACGCCGCCCAAGGCGAAGCTTCAGGAAGACTTCGTCAACAGCAGCGCGAGCCCCTATACGCGCACGTTCCAGGTGGGAAGCACAGAAGCCTGCGAAGGCGCGCGCCGAGCGCTGCTCAGCCAGGGCTACATGACGACGCTGGTGCGCCCCGATACCGTCGACGCGAGCAAGAATTTCCAGCCCGCCAGCGATTCGCATTTCACCGTCGAATTTCATATCGTCTGCACGGCGGGCGACGATGCGACGAACAGCAGCATCGTCTATGCGAACGCGGTGCAGAGCGGCTATGCGCTGAAGAAGAGCGATACGTCGGCGAGCGTCGGGCTGAGCGTGCTCGGCTCGCTGTCGCTGCCTATCCGCTCGAACAGCGACGCGATGGTGAAGATCTCCAGCGAGACGATCCAGTCGGGCAAGTTCTATAACGGCTTCTTCGATCTCGTCGGCCACTATCTTGCGAGCGTGGTGCGCAGTTCGCCCGTGCCCGGCGATACCGTCAGCGCCACGCCGCTGCCCATGCCCCCCGCTCCCCCCGCGCTCGTCGTTACGCCGATGCCCGCAACGCTGGGCGGCAACGCGGCGCCCGTCATCATGCCTGCGACGCAAGCGCCAGCGGCGGCAACTGCAACACCCACAACACCCACAACATCGGCAGTACCCGCGACACCCGCGGCGCCCGTTGCGGCTCCCATCGCGCCCCTGACACCGCTCGTCCCCACCGTCCCGATGATGCCCGCGCACGAAACGACGGCACTCGACAGCACGCCCGCGATTGCAGCGTCGCCGGCATCGGGCGCTACAGCGTCGCCGCAGTAGTCGCGGTAGTCGCAAGCGCGCCTTCGCTGCATCGGTCCGAATCGAAAATCGCCGCTGCCATGCGGCGATTTTTGTTTCCAATGGCTCGGCCAGGGAAACGATCGCGCATCGCGTTTCGCCTCGCGACACACTGGCGCTACCTCATGAAGAATAGCCCAGCGCCGAAGGTCTCTTTGGCGCTATTCACGCGACTGTTTTTCGCAACTTCCGCCCATTTCTGATATTGGTTGAAGCAGCGCGGCTGTCGGGTTTCCGTATGTCTACGCACCCGAACACCCTTCGCTGATGGACCACTTCGATCTACTGTTCCCGATCGTCATGCCAATGCTACGAGGGTCGAGCGCTTGAGATCGGGAGGACCGCGCGCGATCGCGAACGCATGCCGCGATGCGTGACGGACGTGTCGCGGATTGCGTGTTGCGCGCAATCGCGCGTGCAGATGTGCATTTCCCTCAACGCTTCATACACGGAGAACGACAATGCAAAGAAGACACTTCGTAACAGCAAGTGTTGCTGCCCTCGCGTACGGCGGTCTGTTGCTGTCCGGTTGCAGCACCACCACGAGTAGCGGGGAATCGGCCGCTACGGACATGTCCAAGCGCCAGTCGATCGACGCGAGCGTCGACGGCACGATGGCCAAGCTCTATACCAGCGTGCAGGGCTCGCGCGAACTGGTGTCGAAAGCGCGCGGCGTGCTCGTGTTCCCTTCGGTGCTGCAGGTCGGGTTCGTCGTCGGCGGGCAGTATGGCGAGGGTGCGCTGCGTGTCGGCGGCAGCACGGCGGGCTATTACAGCACGGTTTCCGGATCTTTCGGACTCACGGCGGGCGCGCAGTCGAAGGCGATCATCTTCCTGTTCATGACACAGGACGCACTCGACACGTTCCAGAACGCGAAGGGCTGGTCCGCGGGCGCGGACGCGTCGGTGGCGCTGATCAAGGTGGGAGCGAACGGCGCAATCGATACCTCGACGGCGACCGCGCCCGTCGAAGCCATCGTGATGACGAACTCGGGGCTGATGGCCGACGTGTCGCTCGCGGGCACCAAGGTCTCGAAGCTGACGATCTGAACGGCTGGCACGCGCGCGCCGCGGGCTGTGGTTGCGCAGCGGCGCGCGTGAGTATCCGTGGAAGTGTGGCGGACATCACTCGATCCCCCGCGTCATCCGTTGAATCGCCTGCGGCGGCTGGCCGTAGGCGCGCAAGAATGCCCGGCGCATGCGCTCGCGGTCGCCGAAGCCCGTGTCGCGCGCGACCACATCGACGCCGTGCCGTCCCGTCTCGAGCATCAGGCGCGCCGCCTCGACGCGCAAGCGCTCGACCGCTTTCGCCGGCGTCTGCCCCGTTTCCTCCCTGAATGCGCGCGTGAACTGGCGCGGGCTCAGATGCGCGGCGTCCGCGAGCTGTTCGACGGAAAGCGGCGTGTGCAGATTGCGCCGCGCATACGAGAGCGCCGTCTGGATGCGATCGGACTTCGGCTCCAGTTCGAGCAGCGCGGAGAACTGCGATTGCCCGCCCGCGCGCCGGTGATACAGCACGAGCTTGCGCGCGACGTGGCGCGCGAGTTCCACACCCGCGTCCTTTTCGACGAACGCGAGTGCGAGGTCGAAGCACGCCGTCATGCCCGCCGACGTCCACACGTCGTTGTCGATGATGAAAATGCGGTCCTCTTCGACTTTCACCGCCGGGTAACGCTTGCGGAGATCCTCCGCGTAAAACCAGTGCGTCGTGGCGCGCCGCCCGTCGAGCAGCCCGGCCTCGGCCAGATGGAACGCGCCCGTGCACGCCGCCGCGACACGCCTCGCGGACGGCGCCGCGCGCTTCAGAAACTCGATCAGCGATGGCGTCGACGGCAACAGATCGTTGTCGCCGACGATCAGAATCGTGTCGAAGCGGCTGTCGTCGAAAGGCTCGGTCGTCACCGTAAAGCCCGACGAGCAGCGCACTGGCCCGCCGCGCTCGGAGAGCAGCACGAACTCGTACAACGGCTCGCTCACCTCGCGGTTGGTGAACTCGAACACCGTCGTCATGCCCAGATTCATCACCTGAAAACCGGGGAACAAAACGATTCCGACGCGCAGCATGGCTTCGCTCCAGCGATGTCCTAAAAAGTGGCATCTATGACATTGAGGCCACATGAGTATGCACCTAATCTTGCGGACATGCAGCCGACGCGACGTCGAACCTGCTTTCCCTTTTCTTCAGGAGCATTGTCATGTCGAATTCCTCGAATCCCACCGCTAGCATTGGCACGGCCGTCGTCACGGGCGCCTCGTCGGGCATCGGCGCCGTGTATGCGGACCGCCTTGCGCGCCGCGGCTACGATCTGATCGTCGTCGCCCGCAACCGCGCGCGTCTTGAACAACTGGCCAAGCGCATCACGAACGAAACGGGCCGCTCGGTCGAAATCGTCACCGCCGACCTCAACGACGACGCCGACATCCGTCGCATCGAGAACCTGCTGCGCACGGACGCAAGCATCACGACGCTGGTGAACAACGCGGGCTTCGGCGCGGCCGCGCCGCTGCTGGATGCGGACGTCGATACGATGGAATCGATGATCAAGCTGAACGTCGTCGCGCTGACGCGGCTCACCTACGCGGTCGCGCCCGCGTTCGTCGCGCGCGGCGGCGGCAACATCATCAACATCGCGTCGATTGTGGCGATTGCGCCGGAAATCCTGAACGGAGTCTATGGCGGCACGAAGGCGTTCGTGCTCGCGTTCACGCAATCGCTGCATCACGAACTGGCGAGCAAGGGCGTCAAGGTGCAAGCCGTGATGCCGGGCGCGACGCGCACCGAGTTCTTCGATGTCGCGGGCGTACCGATCGGGATGCTCGAAGAGCAAGGCATCGTGATGTCGGCGGAAAAGATGGTGGATGCGTCGCTCGTCGGCTTCGATCGCGGCGAACTCGCGACGATTCCGTCGCTGCCCGATTACGCGGACTGGCAGGCGTTCGAAACGGCACGCGCGGCACTCGGGCCGAACCTGTCGCGCAGCGTCCCCGCCGAGCGGTTCAACGTGGCTTGACGCTGTACTGCGGCATGCGGCGCGGCTAGAGGCTCGCGCCGCGTGCCCGTCCCTCGCACGGCGAGTTTATGCGCCTAAACTCGCGCCCGAGGGCTGTGCAACCTCGTTCGGCACTGTCGCCAGCAACTCGGCCAGCAACTTCATGCGCCGAGCAGCACGCCCGTCCTGACAGGCCGTGTGCCCGTCACGCGGCCAAGCGGCGCGCCCGCCGTCACGAAACGGATCGCCCGGCGCATGTAGAACACGCCTTCCGTATGGCTGGTGAGGGTCGTGGTCTCGTCGGTCAACGGATCGACGATATCGAACAGCGGATCGCCGACGCGGATCATGTCGCCGATATTCGCCCGGTGCACGAGGATGCCGCTCACGGGCGCATAGAACTGCTCGCTGCCTGCCAGCGGCGTCGCGGGCATCGGCAGTTCGGGCAGCGGCTTGGCGCTGCCCTCGATGGCCTTGCGATACGTCAGATAGTCGACGAGCGCATCCGCGTCCCGTTGCGCGACTTCATACGACACGTCGCGCTGTCCCCGGCATTCGATCGTCACCGCGACCGTGCCCGTCGGCACCGGCTTGCCTGCGGGCATCTGCTGTTGTAGGTGCCACCACAGCAGGCTGTGCGTTTCGTCGAATGCCTGGCCACCCGAGTCGGTTGCAATCAGCGACGCTTGCGAACGCAAGTAGCGCGCGAGCGGCTCGATCTCCGGCCAGCCCGCCTCGCTCGTGTAGACGTGCATCACGGCTTCGAGCGAGCAATGCAGATCGATCACGACGTCGGCATCGTATGAGAGCTTCAGCAGCGCAAGTTGCAGCGACTCGTACTCGGTGAGCGGCTTTTGCGCATCCAGCTGTTCACGCACCAGTTCGCGAATCAGATTGCGATTCGCCTGCGCATCGTCGCCGAGACGGTCTTTCGCGCGGTCGAGCAACGCCGTGAACTGCATGAAATGCCGGTTGAAGTTCTTGCCACTGCCCGCTTCGAAGCGGCCAAGAAACTGGCCCAGCACGTGTTGCCCGAGACCGACAGGATTCGCGACGGGCACGAGCACGATTTCGGCGCTCAGCAGCCCTTGCGCTTCGAGTTCGATGAGACGTCGCTTGAGCAGCACCGTCGTCAGCATCGCGGGCGTTTCGTCCGCGTGCAGCGACGATTGAATGTAGATTTTTTGCCCGCTGTTTTGCGGGCCGAAATGAAACGCGACCAGTTCGCGCGAGGTGCCGATAGCCGGCGAGAGAAGCGGAATCGATTGCCTGTTCATGTGATCTTTGCGTGGCCGTAAATCGCTTGAGGGATGACTTGTGCGTCAGTTGCAGGGTTGGTTGCGGGTCAGTTGCGGGGTCGGTTGCGGTTCAGTTACCGTATGGATCGAAGTCGAAATACTTGTGCGCGATCTGCGCATAGGTGCCGTCCTTCAGCATCGACGCGATGGCCGTGTTGATCGACGCCTGCAACGCGGCTTCGTCCTTGCGCAGTCCGATGCCGACGCCGCGATCGCCCATGTCGAGCGGCTCGCCGACGAACGCGAAGCCCTTGCCTTGCGGCGTGCGCAAAAAGCCATAGTCGGCTTCGACGGTGCCGAGCAGCGCGCCGTCGAGACGCCCGTTGATCAGGTCGTTGAACACTTCGTCCTGGCCCTTGTACGCGACCACGTGCACGCCTGCGGGCGCCCAATGCGTCTGCGCGAACGACTCGAACTGCGTGCCCGATTGCACGCCGATCTGCTTGCCGGCGAGCGTCGCGGGCGCGCTGCCGTTCAGCCCCGCGCCCGGCCGCGCGATCAGACGCGACTTGAACTGGAACAGCTTCGACGAAAACAGGATCTGCTGCTCGCGCTTCGCGGTGATCGCCATCGACGACATGATCGCGTCGATCTTGCGCGCCTGCAGCGCGGGGATCATGCCCGAAAACTCCAGCTCGACCCACTCGCAGCGCGCGTGAATGCGCTTGCAGATTTCATTGCCGAGATCGACGTCGAAACCCTTCACGCTGCCGTCGGGCGCTTTCGAATCCATCGGCGGATAGGTCGGGTCGATGCCGAGGCGGATCGCGTCGTTATCACGCGCGAACGCGCCGTGGCTTGCAAAACCGAATGCGGCGAGCACAACGATCAACAGTGGCTTTTTCATGGCTGTCAGGCGACGGAAGGGAATCAGTTGCGCTCGATCGTACGGCCCAGCCGTGATCCGAAAAAGTGCAAATCTGTCTATCATGATCACTTTTACCGAACGCGCGATTTCCGCCGCATCTCCCCTCTTTCGACGATGCCCCTGACCATTTCGCAGCTACGCGTATTCACCGCCGTCGCCGAGCACGGCAGCATCCGCGCCGCGTCGCGCGCGCTCGGCATCGCGCAAAGCGGCGTCACGCAGCAGTTGCAGAACCTCGAAGCGATGCTCGGCGCGACGCTCTTCACGCGCACGAATCGCGGCATCGCGCTGACCGCGCTCGGGCAACGGATGCTGCTACGCGCGGCGACGATCCTCGGCGAATGCGCGCGCGCCGAACACGAAGCGCAGCAACTGCGCGGCGAGTACACGGGACAGGTGACGTTCGGCATGACGACCGAACCGCTGATCGACGCGGGCGCGCCCGTGCTGACGGAGTTCCGTGAGCGCTTCCCGCGCGTCGCCGTGCATATGCGGACGGGCACGTCGCGCATGATGATCTCGTGGATACGCGAGGGCACGCTCGATTTCGCGATCGCGCTGGTGTCGAAGCACACCGATACGACCGACCTCTCCGTCACGAAACTCTATGCGTCCGATCCCGTCATCGTATGCCGGCGCGGTCATCCGAAGGCGCACGCGAAGTCGCTTGCCGAACTCGCGGACTGCGCGTGGATCGCAACGCGCTCGCCCAATCTCACCGACGATCCGCAAGCGCATCGGCTCAACGATCTGTTCAGAAACCATCGGCTCAAGCCGCCGACAATCGTCGCGACGGTCGAAGGGCTGTTCGAGTCGCTGCATCTCGTGAGCGAAACGGATTGCCTGTCGCTGGAGGCATCGGTGGTCACGAAGCGCGGGCCGTTTGCGCGCGTGCTGACCACAATCGACGTGCGCGAGCGCGCGGGCGAGCAGCAGGTGTGCGTGCTGCAACGCGCGGCCGCGCCCCTCACGCCCGCCGCGCAGGAACTCGCGACGATGATCGCGTCGTACACGCGCACCGTGCGCGCGCGGAACAGGCAAGCGTAAAACAGGCACGCGTGAGCTGCATCGAACGCGCTGCGACGCTCCCGAAAATCCTCACCTAAGCGCCATAAGCGCCATCGGCGGACGTTGGCAGAAAACCGCGCGCGGTTGGCAACATCGCGCGTATCAATGCTTTTGCCGCGCGCAAGGGCTCTCCCTACACTTGGGTCATACGCCGCTCGCTCGCATCGGCAAAGCGAACGGCCACCGCCGACCACGTTCTGGAGAACCCGAAATGAGCGAAATCATTGCAGGCATCAAGATCCCCGACAGCAAGCTGGCGCGCGAAGCGACGCAGCTCGTGCGCGACACCGAAACCGATCTGCTCTATCACCATTCGCGCCGCGTCTTTCTGTTCGGCGCGCTGACGGGCGAGCGCAAGCAGCTGAAGTACGACCCGGAGCTGCTGTATATCGGCGCGATGTTTCATGACATGGGCCTGACGGAGAAGTACAGCAGCAAGCACGACCGCTTCGAAGTCGACGGCGCGAACACTGCGCGCAATTTCCTGCAAGGCTATGGCATCGACGAAAACGACATCGACATGGTGTGGGACGCGATCGCGCTGCATACGACGCCAGGCATTCCGCAGTACAAGAAGCCCGTGGTCGCGCTGGTGACGGCGGGCGTCGAGATGGACGTGCTGGGTCTCGCCTACGACGAGTTCTCTTCGGAGGACCGCAAGCTGATCGTGGCTGCGCATCCGCGCGGCGAGAGCTTCAAGGAAAACATCATCGAAGCGTTCGCGAACGGCACGAAGCACAAGCCGTTGACGACGTTCGGCAACGTGAAGGCCGATGTGCTCGCGCTGAAAGATCCGGAATACAAGCGCCTGAACTTCTGCAGCATCATCCTGGGCTCGGCGTGGAACGACTCGAACGTGCAGGTCGGCGCGTGCCGCAATCCGGCGCATAACCACGGGTAAGCGCAGCCCGCGCAGCGTAAGCGAGAAAGACCGCTCTCGAAAGACCGCGCTCTCTCCTCGTCAAAGTCTGTTGACGATCAAGCCGCTTGCAGTCTCCGCTCAAGCGTGCGTTTGAATCCGCGTTCGTCCGAGCGCGGATTCTTTTTTTCGCGCGACCCATCGCGTTTTGCGCGACCACTTCGCGCGAGTGGCCAATTCTGTGGCTGGCTGGTAGTGGCGTTGGCAACTAGCGGCTCTTCGCCGCTTTCACAAGACACTCCGACAGCTTGTCGAAGTGCTTGAGCGCCGCCTGTGTCAGTTCGATCTGCTTGCGGCGCGTGTCTTCCGTATCCGTGAGCATGATCCAGCCCTTGTCGCGCATCGACTTGAGCCGCGCATGCAGCGTCGCGGGCGAGCCCAGTTCGCTCCTCGCCATCATGTCGCGCACGGACAGGCGCTCCTTGCTCTGCCCCGCGCGCGCGACCAGTTCCAGAATCTTCTCTTCCAGCGGGTCCAGCGAAGGCAACGACGGCAGGCCGCGCAAAGCGTCGGCCAGTTGCAGGAAGCGAAGGTAGATGTCCGCGGGACGCGTCATGCACGAAGTTCCGGTTCGGCGCCTTGCCGGGCGCGCTCGGGTTCTGGTTGCAGAAAAGTTGGGTGGGCTATCATCGCCGCTGTGTGCAACAGCAACAATTGGATTTTACGACGGTGTCACGCTTTCAGTTGCACTTGTATTCGGTGACGGGCACGGTCGTCGTGTTCATCTTCTCGCTATGGGCAAACGAGCGGATCTTCACGCACTCGCAATTCGTGCGCGGCGTGAACTGGATCTATCTGCCTGCGGGCATCCGCCTGCTGAGCACGCTGCTGCTCGGCGCCGACGGCGCGCTCGGCCTGCTGATCGCAAGCTGGATCGTCAACTTCGCGTACTTCTTTCCGAACGACATCGTGCGCTCGCTCGCGGGCGGCATCATCGCGACGGCGGCGCCATACGGCGTCTATCGTCTCTCGCGCGAGCTCTGGGGTCTGCAGGCCTCGCTCGCGAATCTCACGGCAAAACGCCTGCTGATCCTCGTGCTCGCGTATTCGATCGCGAGCCCGCTGCTGCATCACATCTGGTTCGCGTTGCGCGGCGATACGCAGAACATCGTCGAGCGCTTTCTCGCGATGGTGATCGGCGATCTGGCGGGCACGCTGATCGTCATCTATGCGCTCAAGGGCGTGCTGTCGCTGCTGTCGCGCCGCCGTGTTACGCGACGGGCCGAGCCGGGTTCATGAAGACCGCGCGCGGCACCGCTGAAGCTGTGCGTCGAAGCGCGGCCAGTCGACGGCCAGCAACGGAATCGTCGCATCGCCTCGCGCGCGATAGAAGAAGTAGCGCATCCAGCCTTCCATGATGACCGCCTTGCCCGTCGACAGCAGGCACGGCGGCCGCGCGATCGCCGGATAGCGCATCACGGGCGCCTCGCGCGCGAGCTCTTCCAGTTGCGCGCGCGCCGCCGCCCTGGCGTCTTCGCCGTCGCCGAACTGCGCGGCGAAATGCCCCGTCACGGCTTCGTCCACCTGGTGCGCGAACATTTCGACGTACGATGCCGCGACGTCATCGATATACGGCGCGATGCCGTGATAACTCGATGCGTCAGCGTGCGTGCGCCGCATCGCCGCCATTTTCGCCGGCAGCGGCAACGCGCCGAAACGCGTCGCGCCGTGATGAAGCGCATCACGAAACGCCGGGTAGCGCGTCAGCCATTCGGATGGAGCGCTGCTGTCCACCTCGCCGTTCTCTTGCGGCGTATATGAATGCACAGCGCGCTCCTTATGTACCGCTGTTTGCACTGGTTCTCTCAGGTTCATCGTTATAGAAATTATAACAATATAGCGGCACCGATGGCGAGGTCCGCTCGCATCTGTCGTCCATCGACAACGTTGTCCGTCAGCGATCGTTCATGCGATACACATCGCGCCGCCGCCGTTTGGCGTTAGCTATAAAAAATATAACGATGAGCGGGCGATCGCGCAAGATGGATCGCACGATTTCGTGTGCTGTGCTTCGACGTTCAGCAGAAGCCCGAAAAGGAACGGGCCGACGTCATCGTGCGGTGGGCGCGCGCGACGATCGGCGCGCCGTCTGCGATGGCAATTCGCCGAACTGCGCCTTGTACGCACTGGCGAAATGTCCGAGATGCACGAATCCCCATTGGGCGGCGGCGTCGCTGACCGACAGATCGGCCTGCCGCGTATCGAGCAGCAGACGCCGCACCTGCGACAGACGCAGCGAACGCACATACGTCAACGGATTGGTCTGCACGACGGCCTGGAAGCTGTTCTGCACCGTGCGCCGGCTCACGCGCAACTGCGTGCAGAGGCTTTGAATGTCGAAGGGCTCTTCGGGATGCTCGATCACGAAGTCGTGAATGCGCCGCACGATATCGGACTGGCACGCGTGCGTGAGCCGGTTCGTCGATGCAGGCACGTGATACGCGAGCAGATCGACGAGCACCTCGCCGACGCGGCTGCGCAGCGCGTGCTGTGCGCGCGCGTCGTCGAATGCATCAGGCTGCGCGAGCACGCTTTCGAGCAGCACCGCGATCTGCAATCCGGCGCGTGCGCAGGCGGCGTTCGGAATATCGACGACCGTGCGTCGAAAGAGAGCATCGGTCAAATCGACGCCCGCGCTGTCGGCGATCCCTTGCAGCATGTCCGAGCCGATCACGACACCCACCAGCGACATCTCATCGGGCGAATGGAACTCGAATGGCTCGCCGCCCGGCGCCATCACGAATGCGCCGCGATCGACGCGCGCGCCGCCGAACGTGAACGAACCCGCGCCCGTGAGCGGAACGCCGAAGGTCATCTGACCATACGGCAAGTATCCGCGCTGCACGACGCGCAAATTGGCGGACTCGTGAAAGAGGTGTACGCCGTTCAACTCGATCTGCTTCACGGCGCTGCGAAACGCGCCGGCGCCGATCTGGTCGTAACGCTGATCCCAGCCCCGCAGCGCGGCCGCGTGCTGATCGGCATCGTCGAAGAACTGGTGATGGACGAACACAATGCCCCCAACTATCCGGGAAAAACAGCGAAGTTTCGTAGAATAAACCGACCAAGCGGTCGGGGATAGATATCCAAGGGTATGTCCTGGGCCGTTCGCGGTTCGCGGTTCGCGGTTCGCGGATTGGCGGATTGGCGTTTTCGCATCGCGCTGCCCGACTTCCGCCGACGTCGCGCGACAGCCGGCCCAACGATTGTAGCCAGCGTCGAAAATCAAAACCGGTTTGCGCCACTGTCGTGCGGGCCGCTTTGCTTATATCCTAGCGAATCGCTTTTTCTCGCTTCGACGTCGACGTTCATGACCCGGTCCCGCACTCCCGAGCCGCGCCCGATGCATCGCAATCTGCCGATGCTGCTGTTGCGCGCGCGCGAACTCATGATGGCGCGCTTTCGTCCGCTGCTGACGGCGCAGGGGCTCACCGAGCAGCAGTGGCGCATCATTCGCGCGCTGCACGAAAACGGTCCGCTGGAGCCGCGCCAGCTATGCGCGCTCTGCACGATTTCGAGCCCGAGTCTTGCTGGCGTGCTCGCGCGCATGGAGGATCTCGGTCACGTGACGAAAGAGCGTTTCGAAGACGATCAGCGGCGCGTGCGCGTGTCGCTGACGGCGCAAAGCGCGGAGATCGTCGAACGGATGGCGCCGCTTCTGGAGGCCGAATATCGCGCGCTGGAAAGGCAGGTCGGTACGCAGATCATCGACGATCTGTATGTGGCCGTCGATGCGCTGATCAGCGAGCTGGCGAAAGGCGAGGAAGGCGAGCCGGAGTAGGAGGCGTGCGGCGGGCACTCGATGCCGCAGCGTAACGCCGCCGACACGACACGACACGATTCAGGATTCAATTATCCGTGCGCCTGTCCAGCCGCCCACGACCTCCCGCGCGGCCGACCAAAATGCCGGTGAGAATCGAAACAGGCGTCACGCCCCAAACGACGTCCGGCAAGAACGCCTCGCCGCCGAGCGCGCTCACGTCGATGCACCACCAGGCCACGATCTCCACGCCGATCACCCAGATAAAAGCCGCAGCCAGTATTCCCCTGGCCATGCTATTTGTTATCGCCGTGCGCGTTATCGCCGTGCGCGGCTTGCGCCGGTTGAATCGCGGTTGCTTCTACTACTTTCATTCAATCGTGCTCCTGGTGTTTCCGGACTGCCAATGATCTGGATGATCCCCGAACTTGGGGGAAACATCCGGGCACGATTGTATTGAAGAGGCCCCGCGCAAGATCTCAAAAACGGGGCCGGCCGTTAATCTCCCATCCCTTCGCTCGCCGCATCGATCAAGCTCAGCGACACATCCGGATCGTCGACCTTCTGGATCGCCAGCAGCGCAAAGCGCGCGAGAAACAGCGGCGCATGCGCCTCGCCCAGTTGCGTCATCGTCTTGCACAGCCGCGTATAGACGACATCGAGTTCTGCATCGGTCATCGCGTTCTCCATTCGTTCAGTCAGTTGATCAGGACAGCGCGCGCGTGATCGCCGCTTCGACGTCGGCGGCGCGCGCATTGTGCCAGCGGCCCAGCACGTGGCCATCGGGACGCACGAGATACACGGTGCCCGGCTTCGCGTCGTAACGCTCGAACAGACGGCCCGTGTGGTCCCACGCGTGGACGCCGTTCGTCTCGGGATGCAGGCGCGCGCTCAGCGGCACGATCCTGAACGGCACGCCGCGTTCGCGCATCGTTTCGGCAAGCTCGTTGAAACCGGCAGGCACATCGCCTTCGTCGCTGAAGCACAGCGCCGTGAAACGCGGGCTGACGAGATCGGTCAGATGCGCCTCGCGTGCCTGGCCGCCTTCCGCGATCGTCACGGGATACTCGGACAGCACGGCACCCGGCACGGGGCCCGCGACAAACGCTTCGGCATCCGCAACATTCAGCGGCGACTGAGCGTACGTAATCGCCGACGTCTGCCGCGGATTGATCAGCGAGCGCACGCCCGGATGTTTGACGGCAAGACTCAGCACGGCCCTGCGCATCAGATCGAATGCGAACGACGGCGGCGCCATGAACTCGGTGCTCTTCGTGCCGTAGCTGAGATTCTCGTGCGTTGCGGCGACGCGCTCATCGGAATAGCTGTCGAGCAACGCCGGCGATGCCAGTCCCTTCACGACGAGCGCAAGTTTCCACGCGATGTTGTCCGCGTCGTCGATACCCGAATTCGCGCCGCGCACGCCGAAGATCGGCACGAGGTGCGCGGCATCGCCCGCGAACATCACGCGGTTGTGCCGGTAGCGCTCCAGCGTCAACGCATTCGCCTTGTAGATCGTGATCCAGATCGGCGCCCACGCGCCCTTCTCGCCCATCATGTCGAGCAGGCTTTGCACGCGCGGCATCACGTTTTCAGGCTTCACGGCCTGCTCGGCGTCCTCGCCGTCGCGCAACTGATAGTCGATGCGCCACACGTTGTCGGGCTGCTTGTGGACGAGCACCGTCGAACCCGGATTCGACGACGGATCGAAGTAAGCGAGCCGTTCCGTCGGACGCTCGCTGTCGAGTTCGATATCGACGATCACGTAGCGCCCTTCATAGCTCGTGCCCTGCAATTGCAGTCCGAGTGCTTCGCGGATCGTGCTGCGCCCGCCGTCGCACGCGACGACCCAATCGGTGTCGAGCGCGTAATCGCCATCGGCTGTCGTGAGTTGCAGCGTCGCGCCGTCGTCGCGCGCATCGATCGACTTCACGCGCGTCTGCCAGCGGATGTCGATCAGATCGGCGCGCTTTTCCGCCGCGTCGAGCAGGAACTGTTCGATGTGATATTGCGCGAGGTTGACCATCGGCGGGAGCTTCTGGTTTTCGTCCTGCGGCATCGTGAAGTGCAGCACTTCCGTATCGCGGTAGAAGCTGCGTCCGCCCGTCCACGGCAAGCCGGTCTTCAGAAAGCCATCGACTGCGCCGAGCCGCTCGATGATCTCCAGGCTGCGGCGCGAAATGCAGATAGCGCGGCTGCCGTAGCAGACGGAATCGTCCGCTTCGATCAGCACCGATCGCACGCCGTGATTCGCGAGACCCGACGCGACGGCGAGGCCGACGGGCCCGCCGCCGACGATCGTCACGGCATGACGCTTCGCGTCCACGCCCTGCTTCAGTTCGGGCACACGCGCCTTGTATTGCTTCGCGGTGAACGGATAGGGTTTGAATGCCTTGTTCATTCGATGCTCCAGATTCAATACCTTCAGGCGGCACGCGCATGCGGCGCTTCGCGTTTGTCCATCGGCAACAACATCACGACGATCGCGCCGATCACGAGCAGCGCCGCCGAATACAGCAGCCCCGCCGAGAAGCTGCGCGTCGCGTCCTTCAGCCAGCCGACCACGAGCGGATTCAGCGCCGAGCTGATGTTGCCCGTCGCGTTGATGACAGCAATGCCGATGGCCCGTGCGCGGAAGCTCAGCGCATGATCAGGCGTCGTCCAGAAGATCGACATCGCCGTGTACGAACCCGCCGACGCGAGACACACGCCGAGCATGCGCAGCGCCGGATTCGGCGACCAGGCCGTGCACAGCCAGCCTGCGGCGGAGAACAGCATCGGCAGCATCAGGTGCCACTTGCGCTCCTGCTTGCGATCCGAACGGCGGCCCCACCAGATCATCGCGACGATCGTGCACACCTGCGGAATCGCCGCGAGCAGGCCGATCGTGCGATTGCTCGCATCGGCGCTGAAGCTCTTCACGATGAGCGGCGTCCACACGGCGACCATCGCGAGCGTATTCACGAGGCAGAAGTAAGCGATCGCAAACTTCACGACGGCCGGCGACAGCAGTTCGCTGACGATGCTTTTGTCGTGGCCCGATTGCGCTTGCGCGGTCGGGTCGTTGCGGTGCTCGACGGCGAGCGTCACCGCGAGCGTGCGCTTTTCATCCGCGTCGAGCCAGTGCGCGTCTTGCGGGCTGTCGTGCAGATACGCGTAGACCACGAGGCCGAGAATCGCCGACGGCAGGCCTTCGACGAGAAAGAGCCACTGCCAGCCCTTCAGTCCGAACGTGCCGTCGAGTCCGAGGATGAAGCCCGACAGCGCCGAACCGACGGCCGCCGTCACGGGCATCGCGATCATGAAGAGCGCGTTGGCGCGCGCACGGTACGCGGCGGGGAACCAGTAGGTCAGATACAGCAGGATGCCGGGAAGGAAGCCCGCTTCCGTCACGCCGACCAGCACGCGCAACACGTACAGCGTGCCGGGGCTCGTCGCGAACATCGTCGCCGTGGATGCGAGTCCCCACGCGATCATGATCGTGCCGATCCATCTGCGCGCGCCGACGCGCGCAAGCACGACATTGCTCGGAATGCCGCACGCGATATACGCGACGTAGAAGAGCGTGGTCGCGAGGCCGAACTGCGTGCTGGTGAGGCCCAGGTCCTTCATCATCGTCAGGCCGGCGAAGCCGATGTTGATGCGGTCGAGGAACGAGAAGAAGAACAGCACGAACAGGAACCACAGCAGATGCCGCGATACCTTGGCGATTACGGACTGTGGCTGCGCTTGCTGCGCGTGGGTTGCCGGCGTTGCATCCAGTGCACCGGCTCGCGAGGTGGATTCCATACTGATGTCTCCGATGATCACGCTATCTCGGACACCAACGGCCCGATGCAATCGCTTCAACGGACCGCTATTCGACGATTGGCGACACGTGGCGATGCGTCGCAGTATGGAGCGCGGCGTTGCGCCGCCTGTCCTCAAATTGGGTACAACTCAAGCCCCGCGCGGGCCTGGGGAAAACGCGGATAGGTCAGCGGAAATAGGGGCTTTCGCGGAATTTTGCGAGCGCGTGACTCGATGTCCCGATCTCGCCACAGAAAAGATCCATCCCCCCGTCCCAAGGGCCCGCTCGAACCACGAACGCATAGTTCCCCGCGACAAGCCTGTCGTATGCAACGGGCGCGCTCCTCGAAAAGCGCCACGGCCCGGCCGGCGCATCGTTGACGGGCCTGAGGGTTTGGTTCATCGAATAGGCGGGCTTGTCCGCGTGGCTTGCACACGATCCTTCATAGATAAATGTGTAGACGCGCAGAGGACGCGTCGTCGTCCGCGACACACCGCTGATGATGAATAGAAGAGACGTCTCGCTTCCCTGCGACGCGAGCGAGACACTCCCCGTCTGACCTGCATTCTGCGCGGAGGCTCGCAGGGGAATGTTGACGACATCGGCGGCATGGCCTGCCGCAGCACCCATGCCGCACACAAGAACTGCTGCATGCGCCAGCCAGCGTTGCCTGTTCATATCTCGTTCCCCCCGTGTACGTCAGCGGGTCGAACCTGATCGCGCCGCGGGTTCGTCTGTTAAGCGTAGGCCATCGCGGCTTGCCGGTACAGGACGGAAAACGTCAGACCTTGCCCGGCCCGACGCACAGCGCAAACAGTTGCCGCTGGCTCGAAATGCCGAGCCGCCGGAACGCGCGCTTCTGATACGTGACGACGCTCGTCGCCTTGATGCCCATCGTGTCGCCGATTTCCTGCGCGGTGCGCCCTTCGAGCACGCCCGTCAACACGTCGAGCTCGCGCTTCGACAGTTCGGGACAAAGCCCCCGCACGCGCGCGAGCATCAGATGCGAGATCGCCATGTCGCGCTGCCCGCAGATCGCGTAGTGATGCTTCGCCGCGTGCGCGATCAGCGGCGCCATCGCTTCGATCAACGCGATTTCGCGCGGATGGTAATTGCCGAAGCGGCGGTCGCGATACAGGTTCACGGAGAGCCAGATATCGGGTGTCGGCTGCACGAGCAGCGACACGCGATCCGACACGTTAGGCTGCTGATAGCACGCGGCCCGATACGCTTCGTTGAGAATGTCGTCGCTTGTCTGCTGATGCAGCACGAGCGTCGAGCCGGGCCTGTCGTTGCGCGCGGACGAGACGATCTTCTGGTTGCCGTCGAGCGCGTAGAAGTGGCGCGCGTAAGTATCGGCGACATCGCGCAGAAAGCGTCCGCCGCGATGATCGGCCACCGACACCGTGCGCGGCCGGTTGCCGAACTCATACGCGAAGATCGTGCACTGCGAAATCGCGGCGATATCGCCGAGCAGCTTCAGCACTTCGGAGGCGAGCGCGTTCGAGTCGTCGCTGCCGATCGACGACACGAGCCCCGTCGCGCGGCTGAGATCCAGCTGCCCTTGCGAAACGGGACGGTCGAGACGCCATGAACGCATGATCGATTGCTACGGAAGCAGCGAGAAAAGACGGAGTAATCGCATTATTTTAATCTGCGCGGGGCGCGCACATGCGTGAACGCCGCAATCGCGTCCGATCCGCTGCAATCGCGTCCGCCGCGCCGCCGGCGCACGCACAAAAACCGTTCCAAAGGCGAATCAGCCCACGCTCTGCCTTTAAATTGCCTACAGTGAAAACCTCATACGTGCGCGCCGTTTCCTTGTAGCCGGCGCGCATGCACCGCGTGCCGCATCACAACATCCTTCGGAGAGTGAGATATGGCGACCTGGAAACCCGATCCGACCTTCTATCCTTCCGCCCGCATGGCGGGCAGCGCGCCGAAGGAAACCATCGCGTATGTGGCAAGCTTCGATCCGTCGCGCGAGACGCCCGACGAGCTCGCCGTCGTCGATGTCGATCCCGGCTCGGCGGACTATGGCCGCATCGTCAGCAGCGTGCCGATGCCAAACACGGGCGACGAACTGCATCACTTCGGCTGGAACGCGTGCAGTTCGTGCCTGTGCCCGAACGCGCCGCATCCGCATACGGAGCGCCGCTATCTCGTCGTGCCTGGGTTGCGCTCATCGCGCATCCACATCCTCGACACGAAGCCCGACAAGCGGAATCCGCCGATCGTGCGCGTGCTAGAACCCGCCGAAGTCGCGGAAAAAGCCGGCTATACGCGGCCCCACACCGTGCATTGCGGGCCGGCGGGCATTTACGTCGTCGCGCTTGCGAACGCGCAGGGCGAAGCGCCCGGCGGCATCTTCCTGATGGACCACGAAACGTTCGACATTCGCGGCCAATGGGAAATCGATCGCGGCCCGCAGCAGCTCTCTTACGACGGCTGGTGGCATCTCGGCTACGACACCGTCGTGACGAGCGAATGGGGCCTGCCCGCGACCTTCGAAAACGGCCTCGTGCCGGAAGTGCTGCTCGGCGGCCAGTACGGGCATCGCCTGCACTTCTGGGACATGAACACGCGCAAGCACAAACAGGTCGTCGACTTCGGCGCGGAGAACCAGTTGGTGTTCGAACTGCGCCCCGCGCACGATCCGACCAGGGCCTATGGCTTCGTCAACTCGGTGATCAGCCTCAAGGACCTGTCGGCGTCGATCTGGACGTGGTATCGCGAAGGCGATCAATGGGCCGCGCGCAAGGTCATCGAGATTCCCGCCGAACCCGCCGATGCTTCGCTGCTTCCGCCGCTGCTCAAAGGCTTCGGCGCGGTGCCGCCGCTCGTCACCGACATCGCGCTGTCGCTCGACGACCGCTTTCTGTACGTGTCGTGCTGGGGCACGGGCGATCTGAAGCAATACGACGTCTCCGATCCGATGCGGCCCGAACTGACGGGCACGGTGCGCATCGGCGGCATTGCCGCGCGCGCGACGCATGCGGGCGCGGGCGGCCGTCCGCTGAACGGCGGCCCGCAGATGGTCGAAGTGAGCCGCGACGGCAGCCGCGTGTACTTCACGAACTCGCTGTACGGCGCGATCGACGAGCAGTTCTACACGGAAGGCATCGACGGCTGGATGGTCCGGCTGAATGCGGACAAGAGCGGCGGGCTCACGGTCTCGGACGACTTTTTCGTCGACTGGCCGAATTCGCATCGTCCGCATCAGATACGGCTCGAAGGCGGCGACGCGTCGTCGGATTCGTACTGCTATCCGTGAGCGCAGGCGGCAGCGAAAGGCGAGCGCGATGAACGGCGTCTGGGCAACGGTGATCGGCAGCGGGATTTTCCACGGCGTGAATCCCGCGATGGGGTGGCTCTTCGCCGCCGCGCTCGGGCTTCAGCACGGCAGCCGCAAGGCGCTGCTGATGGCATTGCCGCCGCTCGCGCTCGGGCATGCGGTGTCCGTGATGTTCCTGACCACGTCCGCCGTCGCGCTCGGGCTCTTCACGCACACCGAGCACTTGCGCATGTTCATGGGCGCGCTGCTGATCGCGTGGGCCGCGTATCACCATTTCTACGGACACCGGCAGCGCGTGCGCATCGGCATGACGGCGGGCTTCGTCGGACTGGCGCTGTGGTCGGCGGCCATGGCGACGATGCACGGCGCGGGCCTGATGCTGCTGCCCGCGCTGTTGCCGTTATGCGGCGCGGGGATGCCCGTCGGCAGTTCGCTCGAATCGGTCGGCCAGGTCACGGCCGTGCACACCGTCGTAACGCTCGCGACGGCGGGCGCAATCGCGCTCGCGGCCTATCAGTACCTGGGACTCGGCATGCTGCGACGTGGCTGGATCAATTTCGACTGGCTCTGGTGCGGCGCGCTGACCGTCACGGGCGCGCTGCTGATCGTCACCGGCTAGCCGTTCCGCACTGCGCGCCCGCGCCCCGAAAAACCTCACCTTTAGCGACAGTGCCGTGCGGATTGCGAGGCAGCTCACCATCGCGCGGCTCCCGAATAGCCTCACCGCAAGCGCATTCGTGAGCGCATCGGCATCCGGCAGGCTCACCATTGCGGCAACTGTCAAATGCTCCCGTATTTCCTCACCTCAAGCGGCTTCGCGCCCGTTTTTCTATGCGGAAGACACCGGGCGGAACGACGTTACTCGCCGTACTCGGAGTACTTGCGCGAATCGCCGCGCACCTTGTGCGCCGGATACTTCGCGCGATTCAGCTCGATCTTCTCCAGCACGGCCGCGTACAGATCGACGTCGAGACGATCGGCGAGCATCACGAGATACGCGAGCACATCGGCCATTTCGTGACGGATCGCGGTGAGCTTGTCGTCGGCAAGCTCGCTTTTTTCGCCTGACTCCAGCCATTGAAACGGCTCCAGCAATTCGCTCGCTTCGACGCTCAACGCGGTCGCCAGATTCTTCGGCGAATGAAAGCGCGACCAGTCGCGCTCGCCGACGAACTGCCGCAACAGATCGCGCATCGCGACGAGATCGCTGCTGCGTTCCTTCTCCATACCGTCACTCCACGAAAACCATCAATATAGCGATCATTGCCCGGCGCGGCCGAGCGTCAGCCGATGCACGGGCGGGCCCGGCAGAAACGACGCCTTCGCGCCGCGCACCCACGCTTCGTGACCCGCGAGGAAATACGGCGACAGCGGATTGCCCGACTGTCCGCCCGGCATCTCGAAGATGCCCGTCTGCTCGCGCCCCGGCGACACGATCATCCGCTCCGATGCGCCGAAATTCGGCGTCTGCACGCGCGGCATGTTGATGTCGCCGGGCAGCGGATCATGCGGCGCGCCGAGCCAGCCGCGCACCCACGGCAGCCACGCGGGCACCATGCGCGCGAACGGGTGCTCGATCGCGGCGCGGTTGCGATCGCCCCAGCGCGCGTCGTCGATCGCAACGTCCGCAGGCAACTGCGCGATCGCATGATCGATGCGGTCGAGCATGAACGTGCGCCAGTCGATAAATCCATCGGGCACCCATGCGTGATGCTCGGCGAGCGTCTCCATCACGGCTTCGTAGCGCGAACTCGCGACGCGCAATCCGGGCGGGCCATTGCCGCCGCCGTCGCCCGGCATCGCGCCGGCGAGATCGGCGTCGAGCCTGCCGAACCATGCGTCGTACAGCGCGAAGAAGAAGCCGCGCGTGAGCCGGTAGCCGACGGCGTCGGCATCCGCGCGCCCGTTCCACGCGAGCAGTTGCTGCCGGAACGCGAGGCGCTGCGGATGGCCCACGAGCGCGCTCGCGTCGAGCGCTTCGAGCGCGACGCGCCGCCACACGTCGATCCATTGCGCGCGGTCGTCGGTCTGGATCGACAGCATCGCGCGCTCGTCGGGGCTCGGCGCCGCGAGCAGATCGTCGCGTATCTGCGATGCGCGCGCGCCGAGGTCCGCGCCTGCATCGCCGATCCGCGCCGCTTCGTCCGATGTCAGCACGCGATTGTTCGCCGTCCACAAGCGGCCGAGCGGCGGATCGATCCGCTTCGGATACGACGCGGGCAGCAGATAGTGCTGCCAGCCTTTGTACGTGGCCGAATCGTATGGCGTGTCGCTGTCGGGGCCGCTTTGCGCGTCGCTCGGGTCGCGCTGCGGCAGCGGACCCGCCAGCGTCCAGCCGATGTTGCCGCGCGAGTCGGCGACCATGATGTTCTGTGTCGGGATGCCGCTCGTCTGCGCGACGTGCAGCGCCTCGTCGATCGTCTTCGCGTCTTCGAGCCGTTGCAGGTTGAGGTTCACGGCCTCGCGGTCATGCGCGACCCAGCGCAGCGCATACGCACGCTCGCCGACGTCGATCTGCGGCCCCCAGCGCGTCTCGATCACGGGCAAGTCGACGCTCGCGCCGCCCTTCACGCCGATGCTCTCGTGATGGACGTCCGCGCGCGCCCATGCGCCATCGGGCGCGCGGTACTGCAATGGGTCGGCGGGATTGCGATGCAGCTCGATCAGATCGATGTAGCGCCCGTAGCTGTTCGTGAAGCCCCACGCGATCTTGCCGTTGCTGCCCGCGATCACGAGCGGCGTGCCCGGCAGGCTCACGCCCGTCAGCGCATGCATCGGCTGGCCGTCCTGCGCGGGCCACGTCAGCGACACGCGATACCAGATGTTCGGCAGCGACAGCCCGAGATGCATGTCGCTCGCGAGGATCGCGCCGCCATGCGCGCTGTGCGCGCCGTCGACGACCCAGCCGTTGCTGCCCACAGCCGAGCTGTTCGCGCCCGCGTCGTCGAGGCCGTCGCTTGCTTCTCTCGTGTCTTTCGCGTCTTTCACGTCTCTCGCGGCGCTCACGGGCTTCGTCGCCGATAGCCAGTCCGGGCGCGTCGCGGGAATACGCATGGGCTCGACGGGCGGCGTCGATGCGCTATCGAGCGGCGCGTCCCAATGGCTCGCCGAGGGCAGCAGGAACGCGTACAGATCGGCGGGCACGCGCTCGCGCAACACGGCGCGCGCGAGAATGTGCCGCGTCTCGAACGCTTGCAGATCGAAGTACATCGCGTAGACGACCAGCAGCGAATCTTCGGGCCGCCACGCCTCGGGCTGCGTGCGCAGCATCCAGTACTCGAAAGGCCGCGACGACAGCGCGGCGAGCCCGGCATTGACGCCCGCCGTATAGCGCTCGACGATTTGCCGCTGGTCGGCGGGCATCGCCTCGACGATCGCGTGCGCGCGGGCGCGAAAACGATGCAGACGGTTGCGCCTGTCGAGATCGAGCGCATTCGGGCCGATCAGCGCGGACACCTCGCCCGCCGCGACGCGCCTGAGCAGGTCCATCTGAAAGAAGCGGTCCTGCGCGTGCAGAAAGCCGGTTGCATACGCGACATCGGCGCGCGACGCGCCGTGTATCGTCGGCACGCCGAGCGCGTCGCGCTCGATCGTCACCGCCGACGACAGCGACGGCGCGCGCTGCGTTCCATCCAGTTGCGCGAGACTGCCGCGCAGCAGCAGCCAGCCGCCGAGCAGCGCCGCGCACAGCAGCGCGACGACGAGTCCCGCCAGCGCGAGCGCGGCGATCCCGACGGTCCGACCGATTGATTTTCCCGAGAACGGGCGTGTGACGGCGCGGCGACGGCTCATTGCTGGCTGATCGTTTGGAATTCGCTGGAGTTTGAGGGATTGCGGAGTCGAGGCGTCCGGGCATTGTGCCCGAAGCCGTTTGCACTTTCGCATACGGCCGTGACGAAACCGCACACCCTCTCCAGCATGCTGGATTTTTGATCCAGTATGCTGGACGACATGGACATCAACACCCTGATTGCGCGGCGCGTTCGCGAACTGCGCGACGCCCACGGTTTGTCGCTCGAAGCCCTCGCGGAAGCGAGCGGCGTGAGCCGTTCGAACATTTCGCTGATCGAGCGCGCGCAGAGCAGCCCGACGGCCGCCGTGCTCGACAAGCTCGCGACCGCGCTCGGCGTCGCGCTGGCGTCGCTGTTCGAGGCCCGCGCGGCGCCCGCCGAGCCGCCGTCGCCGCTCGCGCGCGCGGACACGCAGGCGGTATGGACCGATCCCGCGTCCGGCTATACGCGCCGCAGCCTTTCGCCGGCGCTGCCTTCGCCGATCCAGTTAGTGGAGGTTCACTTCCCTGCCGGTCAGCGCGTCGCCTACGAAACGGGCACGCGCGACACCGAGATTCATCAGCAGATCTGGCTGATCGAAGGCGCGATGGAGATCACAGCCGGCGACGAGCACTGGCGGCTCGAAGCGGGCGATTGCGTGGCGATGCGCGTCGATTGCCCAACCGTATTCCGCAACCCGACGCGCAAGCCGGCGCGCTATCTGGTGGCGCTGTCGATGGCGCCTCGTTCACCCGTGAGGAGAAGCGCATGACGCAAGCAATCCGCGTGCGGCGCGTGGCCGCGCATGAAGCGGCGCAATGCGTCGACGAACTGGCCGATGTGCTGATCGATTGCGTCGACGGCGGCGCATCCGTCAGCTTCATGCAGCCGCTGGCGCGCGACAAGGCCGTCGCGTTCTGGCGAATGATCGCGGATGGCGTCGAGCGCGGCGAGCGCGCGCTGCTGGTCGCCGAGGACGGCGACGGGCGCGTCGTCGGCACGGTGCAACTGGTGCTCGCGCAGCCGGACAACCAGCCGCATCGCGCCGACGTCGCGAAGATGCTCGTGCATCGCCGCGCGCGCCGGCGGGGCGTCGCGCAGCAGTTGATGGCGGCCGCCGACGCCGTGGCCCGCGACGAACGCAAGACCGTGCTCGTGCTCGACACGGTGACGGGCGGCGACGCCGAGCGCCTGTATGCGCGCGCGGGCTGGCAGCGGGTCGGCGAGGTGCCGAGGTACGCGTTGATGCCGGATGGATCTTTCTGCGGAACGACCTTTTATTACAAGCACCTTTAGCGCGACTCGACTGAAACGGAAAGTCGATCTTCGACAAACGTTTGCGAATTTGCGAAAACAGCCCTTAATCTTTTCCGCCGCGCGCCGTTATCGCGAGAGCATTCCCACTACTCGCAGGCGACATGGCCAAGACCATTCCGTTTCCCGGCGGCAACCAGGCGGCGCGCGCGCGGCAGGCGAAGGCATTGCTGTTGCCCATTCCACGCAGCATGGCCGCTGAGCTGATCCTGCCCGTCCACATCGCGCTCGACGCGCTGCGGCGCGGCGCAGGCAGCAAGAGCGCCGCGCAGACGCTCACGCAGACGATGCTGCTCGCCGGCTTTCTGTGCGATCTCGGCTACGGCGCGATGACCTACGACCAGCTGCGAACCGCCGATCAGGCGATGGCGGCCACGTTCGATCATGGCCACGCGACTGACGAATGGCGTCTCGACGAAGCGCACGTCGAGCTGCTCGCGCACATCGTCAGCACTTACGACGCGCAATTGCAGCGCGCGCCGCTCAGCGCGCTCACGGATGCGAGCGCCCGCCTCGACCGCATCATCGCGAACGGCGACGCCGAGCCGACGCTGCGCAAGCAGGCCTGACAAGGACGCCTTTCCGCTCCCGAACCTTCTCACCGTTGGGGTCGGAGCGTGTATCGACAGCGGCAAGCGCACATTGCCTGTATCCTCTGCTGTTACCGACGCGCCGCGCGAGTGGCCGCATCATCATCTTGTGTGGGAAGGGAGCAAGCGCTGAAGAAGCCAGCTCGCGTCGACCGCGGACAAACTGCATGAGACGGCAGTAAGCGTCAAAGCGCCAGCTCCCTTAGACCGCAGACAAACTGCATGAGACGGCACTAAGCGCCAAAGCGCCAACCCCTTAGACCGCAGAGCAAATGCATGGGACGGGAGTGAGCGCCAAAGCGCCAAGTCCCGTCAACAGCGGAGAGGCTTCATGACAGACGACAAGCGCAGCCCCGAAAACATCGATCCCGATCTGCTCGAAGTAGCGCGCGAAATATTCGACTGCGCGCGCCGCGGCGAAGCGAACACGCTGGCCGCCGTCATCGAGAAAGGCGCGCCGCCGAATCTGCGCAACGAGAAAGGCGACAGCCTCGTGATGCTCGCCGCCTATCACGGTCACGCCGATGCCGTGCGCGTGCTGCTCGAACGCGGCGCGGACCCGAACCTGCGCAACGACAACGGACAGACGCCCATCGCGGGCGCGGCGTTCAAGGGTTTCAAGGATGTCGTCGAGACCTTGCTCGCGCATGGCGCGGACGTCGAAGGCGCGTCGCCGGATGGACGCACGGCGTTGATGATCGCCGCGATGTTCAATCGCACCGAAATGGTCGAACTGCTGCTCGCGCATGGCGCCGATCCGAACGCGCGCGATGCGAACGGCGTCTCGCCCGCCGACGCCGCGAGCCGCATGGGCGCGCCCGACACGGCCGCGCTGCTCGCGAAGAAGGCGGGCGCATGAAGCTCGCGGGCAAGACCGTCGCCGTCGTCGCGCCTGCGGGCGTGCCCGATATGGAGCACGTCGAGCACAGCATCGCGCTGCTCGAAAGCTGGGGCCTGCGCGTGCACGTGGGCGCGCATGTGCGCGACCGCTATCGCTATCACGCGGGCAAGCACGAAGACCGCGCCGCCGATCTGCACCGCGCGCTGACCGATCCATCCGTCGATATCGTGTGGATCGCGCGCGGCGGTTATGGCAGCGTCTATTGCCTGCACGCGTTGCCGCCGGAAGTGCCCTGCGCGAAGACGGTCGTCGGCTTTTCGGACGCGACGGCGCTGTTCGGCGCGCTGCACGGGATGCCCAATGTGCGCGTCATCCACGGTCCGACGTTGAACGGGCTCGCGACGAAACTCGACGACGCATCGCGCGACAGCATGCTCGCCGAGCTGCGCGAGGAACGCGCCGCGCCTGTGCCACTTCAACGTCTGCACGGTCCGGGCACATCGCGTGTCGAAGGTCGTCTTGCGGGCGGCAACATCACCATGCTCGCCAGTCTTGCAGGCACGCAATGGCAGGCGCGCTGCGACGGCGCGATCGTGCTGCTCGAAGACGTGACGGAGCTCGCCTATCGCATCGACCGGAGCATGATGCAGTTGCGCGAAGCGGGCGTGTTCGATGGCGCGCGTGCGTTCGTGCTCGGCGATTTCATCCGCTGTCCGCTGCCCGACAATGCGGACTTCACGCTGCACGACATGCTCGTCGATCTGCTCAAGCCGTATGACGTGCCGATCTATGCGGGCTTTCCGTTCGGTCACGGCACGCGCAATCACGCGTGGACGTATGGCGCGCACGCGGTGATCGAAGGCGATCAGCTGGTTCGCTAGCGGGCCAGTTGCGCGAGAACGCGTTGGACGATGTCGATGTCGGGCGCGTCTGCCGCGTCTGCTTTCAGCGACTCGCGCGCGCACCACGGATACGGCAAGCGGCTCGCCCAACGCAACAGGCTGTCGGCGGATGCTTTCGGCAGCGTCGCCATTTCTTCGATCGTGATGTGCAGCCGTGTCAAGCATCGCGCTTGCGAATCGCCCGTCCAGTCGTAGCGGCCATAACCGATGCGCGCCGCACCCGTTCCCTTTTCCGTCATGCAGACGAGCCAGTCGCATGAAAACTCGCGCTGCCCATCGGCGGGCATCGCGCCGACACAGAACGTATAAACGTTCTCGTACTTCTGCGCGAAATCGCTGACCAGCACCGATGCAATCGCATCGCGTCCCTGTGCCTGCTGCGGAAAGGCGATGGCCGCTGTCTTCACGGTCATCGCAAGCGATGCATCGTGTGCGAACGCATCCGTCAGAAGATGCGGACGATTGCCGTCCTTCGCGTAGAGGTACGATTCGATTGCGTCTTTGAGATTGGGCATCGGTCAAACCATGTCGGTAAAAACGAGCCGGTCAGTCTAAGCCCATCGAGTCATTGCGCGTCGCTTGCCCTTGACGCGGGCACGGACTCTCGCCGCCTCGCGAATGCCACGCGCATTCTTTGCACAACATGACACAACATGACGAAACGGGCGTTGCACGTGAAGCGCTCGCGTTCGACAATGCCTCTTCCTTGCCGCGTTCCCGCTCGCGCGCGCATCCCACAGTTCGAACACGCGCCCTCGATGAACTCCCGCTTCGGCCGTCTCACGCGCATCCATTCCTTCATGCCGCTTGCCGGCGCGACGCTGATGCTGGGCATCGCGATATCGTTCACCGCGCCGTATCTGTCGCTGTTCGGCGTCGAGCAGGCGGGCATGACGCCGCTGAAGCTCGGTCTGTTCATGACGCTGATCGCAGCGAGCGGCGTCATCGCTAGCGCGTGGGCGGGCAAATGGTCCGACAGGCATGGACATCATCGCGGGTTGCTGCTCGCGGCACTGATCGCCGCGTCGCTCGGCTTCTTGCTGCTTTGTTTCGTTCGCAACTATGGGGCGCTGCTCGCTATCGGCGTCGCGTTTCTCGGCGCGGGCGGCTCGTCGATGTCGCTGGTGTTCTCGTTCGCGCGCGCCGCGCTGCCCGTGCGAGACGAAGCGGAGCGCGCGTTTGCGCTGGCGACGCTGCGCACGGTGCTGTCGATGGCGTGGGTATTCGGCCCGTCGGTGGGCGCGCTCGTGCTCGCGGGCGCGGGCTACTACGGGCTCTTTCTGTTCGCCGCCGCGTCCTTCGCCGCATGCGGCGCGATCGTATGGCGCATGCGCGAATCGCCCGCCGGCGATCCGCACAGCGCGCCGACACACTACGCGGGCGACCCCGCTTCATCGCTCGAAGTAACGACGCCCGAACCCGCCGAAGCGCCGCCGCCCTCGCCTCCCCATGCACCCGGCACGCAGCGGCAGATCTGGCGCTCCATCGTCGCGCTGACCCTGATCGGTCTTGCCGCCAACGCGACGATGATCGTGCTGCCGCTTTATGTCGTGCACGGCCTGAAGGGCACGCGGCTCGACGTGTCGATCATGCTCGGCCTCGGCGCGTTCCTCGAAATTCCGATGATGCTCGCGCTCGGCGCGCGCGGCTCCACGCTCGTCAAGCTGAACTGGCTCGCGGCCTGCGCGGCCGTGCATGTCGTGTATTTCATTGCCGTCGCGGCAGCGGGCACGGTCAACGTGCTGATTCCGATGCAGGCGTTCAATGCGTTCGTCGTGGCCGTCACGTCGTGTCTCGGCATGACGTACATGCAGGACTTGATGCCGCGCTCGCCGGGCGCGGCCACGGCGCTGTTCTTCAACGCGTCGCGGGTCGGCTCGATTCTGTCGGGCGTGTTGTCGGGTGTGCTCGTCGCGGGTCTTGGCTATCGCGGAACGTTCCTCGTCTGCGGATGCCTCGCGCTCGGCGCGCTCATCCTGTTCGCCGATCCACCGTGGAAGCGCATCGCACGACGCATGCGCGACGTGTGGGACGACTGGCGGCATCCGGCGCAATGAGCACGCGAAGCGGCGATGCGCTCGCCGCATCGCCGGCGCGTCAGCGATGCAACACATGTCACGCGCTCCCGAAAACCCTCACTTTCACGCCGATACGTCCGCTTGCGAGCAGCCTCAGGCGATGAACAGTAGAATCGGATGGAGCCTTCGCGGTGAGGTCCGGCAGGACGCACAGGCTCGGCAGTCGACCCATACCAGGGATACCAGCACGAAAGCGCGGCACGTCACGCGATAGCTCGCGGCGCGCCCCTTCGCCAAGGAGATCTCATGAAGGTGCTCGCTGTTCACCCAAGCGGCCTGATGTACACGCGCGTGTATCTGCGGCTCGAACCGCTCGGACTCGAAACCGTCGCGGCCGTGATACGCGAAGCCGGACACGATATCCGCCTGATCGACCTGCAGGTCGAAACGCATCGCGATCTGTACAAGCTGATGCGCACGTGGCGTCCCGACGTGGTCTGCTTCTCCGGCAACTATCTCGCCAACATTCCCGAAATCATCGATCTGTCGAAGGCCGTCAAGGCGCAGCAGCCGGCGTGCTTCGTGTTCGTCGGCGGGCATAGCGCGTCGTTCACGGCGAAGGACATGCTCAGGCACGCGGACGGCGCGATCGATTGCGTGCTGAAGGGCGAAGGCGAAGCGAAGGTCGTCGAGCTGCTGGATGCCGTTGCGCGCAACGACGATCTCTTGCGCATTCCGGGCGTCGTCACCCGCGAAGGCGAAGGGCCGCCGCCCGGCTTCACCGAAAGCCTCGATCACATTCGTCCGGCGCGCGATCTGCTGCGGCATCGGCGCAAGTACTTCATCGGCGTGCTCGACCCGTGCGCATCGATCGAGTTTGCGCGCGGCTGTCCGTGGGATTGCACGTTCTGCAGCGCGTGGACGTTCTATGGCCGCAGCTATCGTTCGCGCAGCCCCGAAGTCGTGGCCGACGAACTGGCGTCGATCCGCGAGCCGGGCGTGTTCATCGTCGACGATGTTGCGTTCGTGCATGCGGATCACGGCATGGCGATCGCACGCGAAGTGGAGCGGCGCGGCATCCGCAAGAAATACTATCTGGAGACGCGCGGCGACGTGCTCTTGCGCAACAAGGCAGTCTTCGAGCGTTGGCGCGGGCTCGGTCTGCAATACATGTTCATCGGCCTCGAAGCAGTCGATGCCGAAGGGCTCAAGGCGTTTCGCAAGCGCATCGACGTCGACAGGAATTTTGAAGCGCTCGAATTTGCGCGCTCGCTCGGCATCACGGTCGCGGTCAATCTGATCGCCGATCCCGACTGGGACCACGAGCGTTTCGAGACGATCCGGCAATGGTGCCTGGAGATTCCGGAGATCGTGAACATCAGCGTGAACACGCCGTATCCGGGCACCGAAATCTGGCTGCGCGAACAGCGCCATCTGACGAGCCTCGATTACCGGCTCTACGACATTCAGCACGCCGTGCTGCCGACGAAGCTGCCGCTACCCGAGTTCTACGGCGAACTGGTGCGCACGCAGCAGGTGCTCAACCGCAAGCATCTCGGCTGGGGCGCGCTCTATCGTGCGGCAGGCGAAGCGGCTTCGCTGCTGATGCGCGGCCAGACGAATTTCGTGCGGATGCTGTGGCGCTTCAACTCGGTGTTCAATCCGAATCTGCAACTGCGCGATCATGCGCGCGAAGTGCGCTACGAGATGACGCCGCCGCCCGCGCAGACGCCCGAACAAAGCAACGTCAAGGTGCTTTACGTGCACGGCCCGACGGGACGCAAGGGCCGCAAGATCGACGACGCGACGGAAACGTTCGTCGATCAGAGCCGCATGGGTGCAGGTTAGCGTCAACTATCATCAAGCTCGCCGCCTGCGTTCGAACGCTTAGAACGGCTCCTTGAACGGCCGCAGATCGATTTCATGCGTCCACGCGGACGGGTGCTGAAGATGAATCTGCCAATACGCCTCGGCGATCGCATCGACATTCAGCAGCCCGTTCTCGCCGCGCTCGTTCGCCACTTGCGGACGCGCATTGTGCAGACGCTCGCCGTCGATGCCGCCGTCGATCACCACATGCGCGACATGCAGCCCGAGCGGCCCGAACTCGCGCGCCATGCTTTGCGCAACCATCCGCAGCCCCGCTTTCGCCGCCGCGAAGTGCGCGAAGCCGGGCTTGCCGCGCAGACTCGCCGATGCGCCCGTGAAGATCACCGTGCCGCGTCCGAGCGGCGCGAGCCGCCGCGCCGCCTCGCGTCCGACGAGAAAGCCGCCGACGGGCCCCGAGCGAAGGAAGTCCTCCATCTGCTCTTGCGTCAGGTCGCGAAACGGCACATAGCGGTTGTTGCCGACGTTGTAGACGACGAGCGAAGGCACGTCGACATCGTCGGGCGGCGACATCGCCTTGTCGAACAGACGCATGACGTCGGCTTCCGATGCGCCGTCCATCACGAACGATTCCGCCGATTCGCCGCGACTCGCGATGTGCTTCGTCACGGCATCGAGCTTCGCCTGCGTGCGGCCCGCGACGATCACGTGATATCCGTTCGCCGCGATCTTTCTGCACAGCGCCGCGCCCAGACCGAGTTCGGCGCCCACGCCGATCACCATTGCGCTATTCCGCCTCATCGCGTCTCTCCGCTGACGTTCTTCATTGTCCGCGCGCCGTGCAGCACGGCGCATTGAAACCGTCGCGCGATTATAGGCACCGAACGCGAACCGCCGCCCGTGAAACGACACGCGCGGCAGCGGCCGTTTTTCTGATCTGCCGAGATGTCGAAGCGCCCGCTCGCAAGCGCGAATGGCGTCAAGGCTCGGGGTTGTCGAGATCCGACCTCACGACCATTTCGCCGTGGCGCTGCGCGGCCTCGCGCGCCTGATCGCCGTCGATGAACGGCCCGATGTCGGGCGCGCCCGCAAAAGGGAACAGCAGCCGCCCGTCGGTTTTGCGCACGACCTTCAACTGCCCCATGTACGACCCTTCCGTCGTGCGGCGGTAGGTGGCGTAGATCTGGTAATCGTCCGGCGACTCGGGTTTCGAGGCCACAGTGTCGCGTGCTTTCGGGAAAATCATCCGTGGCCTTGTCATCTTGCAACTCCAGGGTTGAATGCCGGGCTCGGGTTGTTGCCGGCATATCGGTTGAAATGACGCAATGTCTCGCGTGACCTCGCTTGACAAGTGCGGGGCGCGCACATTGCGGGTCGGTTCATGCTGTACTGCTGCGCGCGGCGTCGATGCGCCGTCGGCGTCAATGCACATTGCCGCCGCCGCCCGGCTTGCCGATGCCCGGCACGCGCTGATCGCCGCGGGCGCGGCCCGGATTGGGAACGCCCGCGTCGGATGCGGCCGCGCCCGTCATGCCGGGCGTCGACGACTGCTGTGGCTGCGGCGTCTTCAGTTCGCCAGAAGTGACGCCAGGCGTCGCCATCGACCTATCGCTCTGCGTCGCGGGATGCGAGTCTGTCTGCGCGTAATAGACCACCGGCGCGACTGCGGGCGCGACTACGGGCGCGGCGGCCGGCGCCGCGACCGAGGCACCGGCAAAGATTGCCGCCGTCGCGCCGCCTGCAAGGGAAACCGTATTCACGACATGCTCCTTCGTTTGGCCTGTCCGGAAACGCTCAGCAAACCACGTTCCGCTTTGCCGGCGGCGCTTCACGGCGGCGTTTGCGGCTGGCTTTGCGACTGCCTTGCGACTGCGCCTTATGACTGCACCCGATGCGCAGATTCACAGATTCGCATGCACGTTCATGCGTATTCCGCGATTGCCGACGCGAGCGGCGCATGCTCCCGGCGGGAACGATGCATGCTCGGATATCAGTGATGACGCAGCGAAACGGCTGCGCGTTTGCCACATCGATCGAAAAAGGAGAACGCCATGCCACTGAAGAGAGGCACGTCGAAGGAAACCGTCTCGCACAACATCAAGACGGAAAAGAAGGCGGGCAAATCGCAGAAGCAGTCCGTCGCGATTGCGCTGAATCAGGCGCGTAAGTCTGGTGCGAAGATTCCGAAGAAAAGCGAGAAGTAGGCTCGCATCGTTTGCTCGAGACGCGGGCGGAGCGATCTGCCCGCGCGATGCGCCGACGGCTTCGGCGAGCGAGCCCAGCCGGCGGCGCCTTTTTCTTTCCAGCGCTTTTTCGAGCGCTTTCCAGCTTTCTTATCTCTTACGCGAAGCACGGGACGCGAGCGACGCGAAACGCGCGCGTTACCGCGTGCGCTCCTCGTCATACTCCGGGCGCACGCCGCGCGGCAGCCACGGTTCCTTGCGGACGCACCACAGTTCGTAGTCCGGCTCGAACAGGCCTGTCTCGTCGAACGCCCCGAGCGGCACGTCGATTTCGTCGCGATCCGCGTACATCATGAACGCGACCGATCCGCACGCCGGGCAGAAGTGACGCCGCCCCTGTTCGGAGCTTCGCCATTCGCGCGTGCTGCCCGTCAATGCGACGGCATCGCGGTGAAAAATCGCGTACGAACCGAACGCCGATCCGTGCACGCGCCGACATGTCATGCAATGACACATGCCGACTCGTATCGGCGCGCCCACCGCGCGAAAGCGCACGGCGCCGCATGCGCAACCGCCTTCATGGATTTGCTGCTGGGACTCGTGACTCATCGTGTCCTCCATCGGGTGAAGCCTCATGCTGCTGCACGAAGCCAGTCGGCGTCAAACGTTGCCAACCCCACAAATCCGGGCACCTGTGCAGGCGCAACGCCTATACTTCGGTAACGGTCGGACCGGCGCTTTGCCGGCTCGCCGGCCACTTCACACGAGCGTATTGACGCCGGCTACGGACCCCGACAAGCGGATCTGGCCGTCGCTAACCATCACCCTTCCAGCACCATGAGCGACGGCATCGAAAGCGCCCGCCGTGCAGGCGTACTACGTACCGGCGACCTGAGCGAACGCCCCGCGCGCACACCCGACCATGCCGCAGAAGTGCGAACGCTGGTCACGGTAGCAGGCGCGCAAACAGGGCGCCGCGACACGCTGCTGCAAGCCATCGCCGATGCCGCGCTCGCGTCGTGCCGCGCAGGCAGCGCCGGCATCAGCCTGCTCGAAACCACGAGCGAAGGCGAAGCGGTATTCCGCTGGCGCGCGGTCGCGGGGGCTTGCGCGGGCCTCGAAGGCCAGACGACGGCGTGGGCCGAATGCCCTTGCGGCGTGACGCTGCAGCTCGGCGCGCCGCAACTGTTCGTCGATCCGCAGCGGTACTTCACGAGCCTGGGCGAAGCCGGCGCGATGATGACGGAAGGCATCATTACGCCGATTCCCGCGCGCGGCGCCGACTCGAAACAGCTAGGCGCGATCTGGGTTGCGTCGCACGACGACCATCAGTTCGACCGCGAGGACGTGCGTCTGCTCGGCAATCTCGCGGTGCTCGCGGGCGCCGCCCTGACGCTGCTCGATGCGCAACAGGCGGCCGAAGCGGAAGCGGCGGCCGCGCAACAGGCGCGACGCGCGCTCGAAGATGCGGCAAGCCGGCGCGACGAATTCATCGCGATGCTCGGCCACGAGCTGCGCAATCCGATGGCGCCCATCGACAGCTCGATCGCCGCGCTCAAGCTGCTGTGCGCGGGCGAAAAACCCGCTGACGAAGTGCTCGCCATCGCGCAGCGGCAGATGCGTCAGCTGCGCACGCTCGTCGACGATCTGCTCGATGCCGCGCGGCTGCGGCACGGCAAGCTCGCGATCAAGTTCAGCCGCACGTCGCTGAACGAGATCGTGTACGACGCCGTGACGGCACTCAAGCATCACATCGACGCGCGCAAGCATCGGCTCGTGATCGAAGGACTCGATGAGCCCGTATATGTGCGCGCCGATCACGTGCGGCTCAGCCAGGTGGTCGGCAATCTGCTGTCCAACGCCGCGAAGTACACGCCTGCGGGCGGCACGCTGCGGCTACGCGTGCAGGTCGATACGGATAGCCCGGCCATCGATCCCGAACGCGGCGGCATCGTGTCGATCGTCATCGAGGACAACGGCGTCGGCATGAGCCCCGAAGCGCTCGCGCATGTGTTCGAACTGTTCGCGCAATCGCCGTCGAGCATGCGCCGCTCCGAAGGCGGCCTCGGCATCGGGCTCGCGGTTGTGAAGCGGCTCGTCGAACTGCACGACGGCACGATTGCACTCGACAGCCTGGGCGTCGGGCGCGGCACGTTCGTGTCGCTGCGTCTTCCGATTCTCGATCGCGAGCCTGGACTCGCACCGGATCTGCCGATCGCGACGAGCGCCGCGCCGAGCCGCATTCTGCTGGTCGACGACAACGCCGATGCGCTCGACGCGCTGCATCTGCTGCTCGAACTCGAAGGCCACAACGTGATCGTCGCGCGCGGCGGACGCGAAGCGGTGCGGGTTGCCGCGAAGGAAATGCCGGAAGTCGGCATCATCGATATCGGCATGCCGGAGATGGACGGCTTCGAAGTGGCGCGCGCGATCCGCTCGAACCGGGATCTCGCGCATATATTCCTGATCGCGCTGACGGGCTACTCGTCGGAGTCGGACAAGTCGCGCGCGCTCGCGGCAGGCTTCGACTATCACCTGACGAAGCCTGTATCGATGGAACGGCTCGCCGATGTGCTGTCGCATCGCGACGGCAGAAACGTCAGCGGTCTTGTCTGATGAAATGCGCGCGATGAAGCGAAGGTGAGCGGGCGTGCGTTCGTCGACGTCACTTTTCGCCGGTCCCGCAAACTCTCACCTATCGCCGCTCGGCGCACTTCAACGCACTTTTGATGCTGCCCGCAAAGCCTTATGGAACAAGGGTTTGCGACTGGCATCGGTGCGCGCTCGAAGCGCTTTCGGCTCACTCCCGAATCTTCTCACCTTAATGGCATGCGCTTCGTCGAACCTGGGTTCCATTCGCAGACCCAGGTAAGGAACCGGCGAATGCCGATGCAACGCGCGCGGTCTTTCGAGGCCATGCATTTCCGTTTGGCCGTCGTGCTAAATCGTTGATTTACCAGGGTTCCGGCCCGGCCGATGATGTCTCGCATCAACAATTCATCTAACGGCAGGAGCCCATCACGTCCATGCAAGCCCTCGTGCTCAACCAGTACAACGGTCCGCTCGAACCGGCGACGCTGCCCATCCCGGAGCCCGCGCGCGGCCAGGTGCTGGTGCGGATTCACGCGAGCGGTCTGAATCCGCTCGATACGAAGATTCGCGCGGGCAACGCGGCCCATGCGTGCCATCCGTCGCCGCTCGTGCTCGGCATCGATCTCGCGGGCGTGGTCGTCGCGCTCGGCGCGGACGTGACTGCGTTCAAGACAGGCGACGAGGTGTACGGGATGACGGGCGGCGTCGGCGGCATCCAGGGTTCGCTCGCGCAATACGCGGCCGTCGATGCGCAACTGCTCGCGCACAAGCCATCCAATCTGTCGATGCGCGAAGCCGCCGCGCTGCCGCTCGCATTCATCACGTCGTACTCGGGCATCGTCGACCGCGCGCATCTGCGTGCCGGTCAAAGCGTGCTCGTGCAAGGCGGAGCGGGCGGCGTCGGGCATGTGTCGGTGCAGCTTGCGCGTGCGCTCGGCGCTCACGTCTTCGCGACGGCAAGCGCGCGCGATCACGATATCGTCGCGCGATTCGGCGCAACGCCGATCGACCACGCGTCGCGCAGCGTCGAACAGTACGTCGACGAACTGACGAGCGGCGAAGGATTCGATCTCGTCGTCGATACCGTCGGCGGTGCGGCGCTCGATGCATCGTTTGCGGCCGTCAGGCATTTCGGCCATGTGGTGAGCGCGCTCGGCTGGGGCACACATGCGCTCGCGCCGTTGTCGTTTCGCGAGGCGACGTACTCGGGCGTGTTCACGCTTTATCCGCTGCTGACGGGCAAGCATCGCGCGCATCATGGCGAGATGCTCGCGCAAGCGACACGCCTTGCCGAGCAACGCAAGCTCACGCCGCGCCTCGATCCGCGCCGCTTCAATCTCGCATCTGCCGAGCGTGCATACGATGCGATCACGCAGCGCACCGCGCGCGGCAAGATCGTCGTCGAAATCGATTGATGACTGGATTGATGGGCGGCTGGCCGTTCACACGTTCGCGAGCCGTTCGATCACGTGATCGAGCAGTGCGCGCAAACGTGCAAGACGCTTCAGGTCGCGATGATAGCCGAGCCATACATCGCGGCCCGGCGGCGCTTCGCCGAGATCGATGCGCCGCAGGCCCGGCGTGTTGTCGCCGAGCGGACACGGCAGCACCGCGAAGCCGCCGCCTTCGGCACACATGTGCGCCTGCGCGCCGCGGTTGTTGCTTGCGTAGGCGACGTGCGCGTTCGGCAGCATCTGCCTGATCCATGCGACGTCGGGCAACTCGCCGAACGCGGTATCCATCGTGATCAGCGACTGGCCCTTGCCGTCGCCGCGCACGGGCGCGACGAGATCCATGCGTCCGTAGAGCGCGTAATCCATATGCATCAGCTTGCGCTGGATGATGTCGGGTTCGTCGAACGGCGTGATGCGAAACACCAGATCGGCTTCGCGGCGCGCGAGATTGTAGCGGCGCGAATCGGTGATCAGCTCGATCGACATCTGCGGATGACGCGCAAGAAACGCCGCGAACACAGGCGTGAGCACATGAATGCCGTACCAGTCCGATGACGAGACGCGCAGTCCGCCCGACAGTTGCTGCTCGCTGCCCGCGAGCGATCGCATGAACGCGTGCGCTTCTTCTTCCATGCGCTCGGCGTAGACGAGCACGGCATGGCCTTCGTCGGTGAGCACGAAGCCATCGGCCGTGCGTTGAAAGAGCGAGTGGCCAACGGCTTCTTCGAGCGCGCGCAAGCGTCGGCCCATCGTCGGCTGCGTCTGTCCGAGCTGGCGCGCAGCCGCGCCCAGCGTGCCGCAACGAGCGATCGCAAGGAAGATTCTCACGTCGCTCCAGTCCAGTTTCGAATCGTTCATAGACGCTCTTCGCTCCATGCGATCGCCCACGTTGCCTGCGATTATGACGGGCGACGGCACGCTTGCGGTGATCGTCGCGTGTGTCGATCGCGCGCGGTCGGGTCGCAAAGGTGAGCGCTTTCGGGAGTACGGCGCCTTGCGATTCAATACCCGAAAAAGCTCACCTTTGAAGCGACGCGCGGCTTTTTCACAGGTGCTCGCGCATGCGTGCCGAACGATTTACGCCTTGTTTTAGCGTGTTTTTTGCGCTTGAGGTGAATCGCGTGTTATGTCTGTCGATCACCATCGACGCTACTCCCGAAAAGCCTCACCTCAGCCGCACGAACGCAAGTCGCGCGTTCAGTGAAGCACGCTCAGAACTTCACCTTCACCTGGAAGCCGATCGTGAACGGGAGGTTATCGGAAGGAATCGGCGGAACGACGATGAAGTTCGCGCCGACGCGTTTGTATTCGACCATCACGATGGGCGCGACGACGGGACCGATCGTGTGATCGTGGCCCAGGCCCCAGCTGCCGTAGTTGTAGCCGGAAATGATGCCGCCGATCGCAGCCAGGCGGATGATGCCCCAGTGCACGAACTCGGGCGCCCAGACGGCGCCGCCATACCACGACGGACGGCGCAACGAATTGCGAAAACCGCCCCCTGTCAGCGCCCATTGCCCGTTGAGCCAGCATTCGACGCCGAGTCCTGGATTGAACTGCTCGAAGTCGGTGCCCGGGTCTGGATTGATGTGATATGAGGCGAGCATCGCATCGACCCACACGCCTCCGCTGCACCAGTCGGCTGCACGCGCGCCCGATGCCCCCATCAAACCGATGCCTGCTATCACCCCCGCCACGCATGCACGACGTATCTTGTTCTTGATCTTTCCAAACGGCATGTGCTCTCCGCAACCGGTCGCGCGCCGGCGTCATCGATGTCGCAATGAGTGTCGAATTGCTTTCCCGTCGCGCACTGTACCCCACAACGATGATGTCGATGTGGAGTGTGCGCTCGGAACGACAACGCGCTCGCAGACGGCAACGATAGCGAAAGAACGATGACAGCCAGGTGAATGCGTTGAGCGCGCAATCACCCGGACGACATGCGTGAGACTTAAAGGCCGAGATCCGACAGCCCCGGATGATCGTCCGGACGACGGCCGAGCGGCCAGCGATACAGTCGTTCTTCTTCGCGGATCGGCTTGTCGTTGATGCTCGCGTGCCGATACGCCATCAGTCCGTTCTCGTCGAACTCCCAGTTCTCGTTGCCATACGAACGGTACCAGTTGCCCGAATCGTCGTGCCACTCATAGGCGAAGCGCACGGCGATGCGGTTATCGGTGAACGCCCACAGCTCCTTGATCAGCCGGTAGTCGAGTTCCCTCGCCCACTTGCGCTGCAAGAACGCGACGATCTCCGCACGCCCTGTCGGGAACTCCGAACGGTTGCGCCATTTGCTTTGCGGCGTGTAAGCGAGCGACACGCGTTCCGGCTCACGCGTATTCCATGCATCTTCCGCGGCGCGTACTTTCTGGATGGCCGTCTCGCGCGTGAACGGCGGGACGGGCGGACGTCTTTCGATTTCGGCCATGATGTTTCCTCGTTGAATTGCGTCAGGTGGACCTTCGCCCGTTCGGCGAACGGGTGCTTTCACTTGCGGCATCGAGCAGATGCGTGGCGGCCGCGCGCGCATCGAGTGCGGCATCGGCGTCGCCGCTTACGAGCGCGACGCCAATCGCGCCGTCGATCAGGATCAGCCATTGACGCGACAGACGCGCCGCGCGCCGGCCGTCGCCGCCCGTCGACGCGACGTATTCGTCGCATTGCGCGCGCACGAATTCAAGCAGACGCTCCTTGTGTTCGCGCGCGACGACGCGAATCGGATCGTCAGCCGACGCGATCTCGCCCGACGCATTGAGAAACGCGCAGCCATGAAACGATTCCGACGCAAACCATTCGCGCAATACATCGAACATCGCGAGCAGACGCGCACGCGGATGCTTGCCACGGCGCAGCGTGCTTTCGCTGAACCACGTCATCCAGCGTTCGTCGCGCCTTTCGAGCGCAGCCGCCACCAGCGCATCTTTCGATTCGAAGTGCGTGTAGAAGCTTTTGCGCGCGGTGCCCGACTGCCGGACGATCGCATCGACGCCCGTTGCGTGAATGCCGCCCGCGTAGATCAGGGCTTCCGTTGCATCGAGCAGACGTTCGCGCGCGTTGGAGGTAGTGTCATCGGAGGTAGTCATGTGTGAAGGGTAGAACGATCATTCTACCTCGTCAAGTTTTTGTGCGATGTGGAATGTCCAGTTCGCTATCGGCGCGTTCGCGCGGCTTGCATTATCGTGTTGGGTAATTGTTCAAAAGGATGAGTGTCATGAGCATCGTTTTTCGCCGTCCTGCGCTTGCGGCCCTGCTTGGCCCTTTCCGTGCCGCTGCGTTTTCCGCTATCTTTGCCGCGACGTTGGGCGCCTGCACGCCGCTGCAGGTCGTCACGCATACCGTCACGGCGACGGAAGCGCGAGTGCCCGTCGGTCAGTACAAGCTCGATCAGCATCACACGAGCGTCACGTTCGACGTCGATCACCTCAAGTACACGCGCTTCACGATGCGGTTCGATCGCGTGGCGGGTCAGCTCGACTGGAAGGAAGGCGGGCTCGACAAGAGCCAGGTGACGGTGACGATCGACGCGGCGAGCATCGATACGAATGTCGCGCTACTGGACAAGATGGTGAAGGGTCCGGACATGCTCGATGCCGAGCGCAATCCGCAGATCCGTTTTGTCAGCACGCGTTTCGAACGCACGGGCGACGCGCGCGGCAAGCTGACGGGCGATCTGACGATACGCGGCGTGACGCAGCCGGTCACGCTCGATGTGACGTTCAACGGGTATGGACGCGATCCGCTGACGAAAGCCGATACGCTCGGCTTTTCCGCGGACGGCCGGTTCAGCCGTTCGAAGTTTGGTCTGACGACGTGGTATCCCGCCGTGGGCGATGACATTCACGTCGTCATTCAGGCAGAGGCCGCGCGTCCGCCCGCAGGCTGAACGCGCGCGCTCATCATGCCGTCCAGTCGAGGATGACTTTGCCGCTTTCGCCGGAGAGCATTGTCGCGAACGCTTCTTCGTAATCGTCGACGGCAAAGCGATGCGTGAGAATCGGCGAGAGATCGAGTCCGCTTTGCAGCATCGCGACCATCTTGTACCAGGTCTCGAACATCTCGCGGCCGTAAATGCCCTTGATTTCGAGGCCTTTAAAGATGACCTGCGTCCAGTCGATGGCCGTTTGCGCAGGCGGAATGCCGAGCAGCGCGATCTTGCCGCCGTGGTTCATCGCTTCGAGCATCGACGTGAACGCGCTCGGCACACCCGACATTTCAAGGCCGACGTCGAAGCCCTCCGTCATGCGCAGATCGCTCATCACGTCACGCAGCGAGTCGCGCGACACGTTCACCGCGCGCGTCGCGCCCATCTTGCGCGCGAGGTCGAGCCGGTAATCGTTGATGTCGGTGATCACGACGTTGCGCGCGCCGACATGCTTCGCAATCGCCACGGCCATGATGCCGATCGGGCCCGCACCTGTAATGAGCACGTCTTCGCCGACGAGATTGAACGAGAGCGCCGTGTGCGTCGCGTTGCCGAACGGATCGAAGATCGCGGCGAGATCGTCGGAGATTTCAGGCGGAATCTTGAATGCGTTGAACGCGGGAATCACGAGATATTCGGCAAACGCGCCCTCGCGATTCACGCCGACGCCGACTGTGTTGCGGCACAGATGCCGGCGCCCCGCGCGACAGTTACGGCAGAAGCCGCACGTGATATGCCCTTCGCCCGAGACGCGATCGCCGATCGAAAAGCCGCGCACTTCCTGGCCCATTTCGACGATTTCGCCGACGTACTCGTGACCGACATGCATCGGCACAGGAATCGTTTTTTGTGCCCAGTCGTCCCACTTCCAGATGTGAATATCGGTGCCGCAGATCGCGGTGCGCGTGATGCGGATCATCACGTCGTTGTGACCCACTTCGGGCTTCTTCACGCGGGTCAATGTGAGGCCCGGTGCGCGTTCGAGTTTTGCCAGTGCTTTCATTGCTATTGATGTCCCGTTTCAGATCACGCCAAGCGAACGGCCTACGCGCGCAAACGCATCGACGGCCCGATCAATCTGTTCCGCCGTGTGCGCGGCGCTCATCTGCGTGCGAATGCGCGCGCGGCCCTTCGGCACGACGGGATACGAAAAGCCGATCACGTACACGCCTTCTTTCAGCAGCGCATCGGCCATGTTCGACGCGAGTTGCGCGTCGCCGAGCATCACGGGAATGATCGGATGCTCGCCCGGCACGAGCGTGAAGCCATGCGCGCTCATCGCCTGACGGAAGTGTGCGCCGTTTGCACGGACGCGTTCGCGCAACTGCCTGCCTTCATCGCTCGCGAGCAGTTCGAGCACTTTCAGCGATGCAGCCGCGATGCTCGGCGTGAGCGTGTTCGAAAACAGATACGGACGCGAACGCTGACGCAGCAGATCGACGATTTCCTGACGCGCCGCGACGTAGCCGCCTGAAGCGCCGCCAAGTGCCTTGCCCAGCGTGCCCGTGATGATGTCGATGCGATCGGTCACGCCGCAATGCTCGGGCGTGCCGCGTCCGTGTTCGCCGATAAAGCCGACAGCGTGCGAATCGTCGACCATCACGAGCGCGCCGTAGCGGTCCGCGAGATCGCAAATGCCTGCGAGGTCGGCGATGATGCCGTCCATCGAAAAGACGCCGTCCGTCGCGATCAGCTTGAAGCGCGCGCCCGCCGCATCGGCTTCGCGCAGCCTCGCTTCGAGATCCACGAGGTCGTTGTTCTTGTAGCGGTAGCGCTTCGCTTTCGACAGCCGCACGCCGTCGATGATGCTCGCGTGATTGAGTTCGTCGCTGATGATGGCGTCGTTGTCGTCGAGCAATGTTTCGAACAGGCCGCCGTTTGCATCGAAGCAGCTCGAGTAGAGAATGCAGTCGTCCGTTTTCAGGAACGCGGATAACGCACGTTCGAGTTCCTTGTGAACGGTCTGCGTGCCGCAAATGAAACGCACCGACGCCATGCCGAAACCGTCCTTGTCGAGCCCTTCTTTGGCAGCAGCGATCAGGCGCGCATCGTTCGCGAGGCCGAGATAATTGTTCGCGCAGAAGTTCAGCACATCGGCGCCGCTGTCGAGACGAATGTCCGACGATTGCGGGCTCGCGATCACGCGTTCGGTCTTATGAAAACCATCGGCGCGGATCTGGTCGAGCGTATCGCGCAGATGCGCGAGGAAAGGGTCTCGCATGAAAGGGCTCCTTGAATGGCCGACTTTTCAACGCTACGCCAACGCGCGATGTGCGGCAACGCGGCGGCCTGTTATAGTCGGCGATCGGTTTTTATCGGAAATTTTCGTTTTTTCGAACTAAAGTTCGATATGTCGAACAACTCTAAACGATAGGTCTGGAAATGGCAAGTTCGGGAACGCGCCGGGGGGCGTCGGGTACGGCCGTCGCCGCGGCGCCAGGGGCGGCTGCGCCGCCGCGCGTCGGCGAGCAGATTCAACGGTTGCGCAGTGAACGCAAGATGACGCTTGACGATCTGTCGCGCGCGGCGGGCGTGTCGAAATCGATGTTGTCGGAAATCGAACGCGACAAGGCGAATCCGACGATTGCCGTCGCGTGGCGACTGACGAATGCGCTCGGCGTCAGTCTGGATTCGTTATTCGCGCCGCAAAAAGCGCCGGAGCCGATTGCTGTCTCCGGTCCCCACGACATTCCGACGCTGAGCGGCCACGAAGCCAGATATCAGTTGCGCGTGTGGGGGCCGATCGAGCTGGCTGGCAAGTTTGAATGGTATGAATTGACGCTCCAGGCGGGCGGCGCACTGGTGTCGAATGCTCACGAGCCGGGTACGCGCGAACATTTGACGGTTTTGCATGGCGTCATCGATATCGACGCGGCGGGAACCACGAAGCGTCTGAAGGCCGCGGATACGGCGCGCTACGTCGCCGACGAACCACATGCGATCCGTAACGCCGGTAAGGGCGAAGCGAAGGCCTTGCTGGTCGTGATCCACGGTTAAACCCGCACGATCCGTTCTTCGGCAATACGCCAGGTTGCGGCCGATACTGTATGTTTGTACAGTATACGCGACTGACGGAGCCGAAGAATGAACATCAACCAAGAACAGGATCTGGCGGCGCTGCGCTTCAAGTCGGCCGCGCGCGACCTCGAACATATCGTCCGGCATATCGCTGCGCGTTACATCGTGCAGCAGGTGCCGCTGACCTGGCGTCTTCTGCATGCGATCGAAGCGGAAGCGCTCGCCGATCTCGGTTTTGCCAGCCGGCACGATCCATTCATGCTCGCGCTATTTCAACGGCCAACCGATTTTCAATTCCCCGAGACGGACGATCCCGTCGACTTTGGGCAGTCGAATGCGTTGCCTGCTGTGTTTGCGTTCGCGGTCGCGGCATACGATGAAGCGCAAAAGTCGAACAGCAAGACGCCGAGGCGGCGGGCGGCGATTGGAAGTGTCCGGCGGGCTTGGGGTGGATAAAGCCTTGTTCGATATTGGCTTCGACATTTGCGGAGGGACAGCGCGCTTCGAGTTTATGCGCGTAAAGTCACCGGCTACAATCGTTTCACGCAACTAACGGAAGCATAGACGATGACCTCAGACGATCCTGTTGGGTCCGTTGGCCCGTCGCCCGGGGCAACGGACCTATTCGACCAGCAACGTCAAGACTGGCTCCTCGACCCGCGCACCGCATTCGACGCCTGGCTCGTGAGTCAGAATTTCCGCGAGTCGTCGGCGGAGGTCTATCGCGCTCAGTGGGGTCTTTTCCTCGAATGGCTGCAGGCTCGGCACAAAAACCTCGTGACGGTCGACATACGCTCGATTGCCGAATTCGTTGCCGGACTCTCGATACGCAAACCGCAGCGCGCCCGCTATCTGCGGTTGATCGAACGTGTGCTCGATCATGTGCGCGAAATTGAACTCGCCGCCACGAACCCGGCGCGCTTCATCGCTCAGGATGGCGAAGCGGAGTGGCGCAACGCGCGCGACAACGAGCCGACGGGTTTTCTCACGAGCACGGAACGGTCCGCATTGATCGCGCATCTCGCTTCGTCCGTCGCGCATCTGTCACCGGCACAACGCTGGCGCGAGCGTCGGGATCGCGCGTTGATCGCCGTATTTCTCGGCGGCGGCATCAAGACAGGGGAAGCGCGAACACTTCCGCTCGGATGTGTGACGGCCGGCTCGCCGTGGATCGTGATCGAAGCGGCGAACCCGCTTTTTACGCACCGGACGCGCCTGGCGCCGTTCGCCGTGTCGATCCTCAACACCTGGCTCGAAGAACGTAAGCACGCAGAATTGCCAGGTGATCTGGTTTTCCCGGCATCGCCATCCGGACGGCCGATGCACAAGGCGACCATGCTGCGAGCCGTTGACGCGTTGACGGAAGCGTCGGGAATCGGCCAGTCCCGAGATGCTCGCGCAAGCCCACATACGCTGCGCAACTCATTCGCAGCGGACCTGTTCGAAAGTGGGATGGAAGTCGAGGTCGTCGGGCAATGGCTAGGATTCGCCCAGGCCGTATCCGCGAATCGGCTGCATCGCGCGTGGAAAAACTGGGCTGAACAGCAGAAATTCGAAGAAGAAAGACAGCTCGCGGCGTCCGCCGCGTCTCCCGCGAATGCCGACGACATGCGGGACAACGGCTAGACGTATCCTGTAAACCTTCACCTTGGCGGTCCCGCAAAAACTCACCTTGACCGCCTTGAGAACGCTGAAAGCAAACCGATCATGACAAGGAGGCGCTTTGTGCCGGTGACATGAAGCGCGTCACTGCCGTCAGCCGCGAGCTACCCGTCCCCGATGAATGCTCGCATTCGGGACAAAGCAGCTCATAACGGCCGTCGACCTGAGACAGTTCGGGTTCACCTTCAGCGCATTTCGGACAACGGTGCGGGATTGCGACATGCCCGTCGACGGCTGTGCCGATCGACTCGAGTTCATTGCTACTCAACCTTCCCGCACCCGCCAGCTGACACAGCAATTCCGCGATGGCGGGGCTGACGCCCTGCTGGGCGCGCAGCGCAGCCATCTGGCGCGTCAAAAGATCGAGTTCCTCCGACTGCTCGCGCAACTGCGCGTCAAGCCGATCACCGCGTGCTTTCGCGGCCGCAAGTTGTTGGATGAAATCGAATTCCTTTCGGCTCGCGTCACGCACACCCGCCTGATAGGTCGCGGCCATCGCGCGCAGCGAATCGAGTTCCACAAGCATCGGCTTGACCCGGCGTTCGGCTTCGGCTACCGCGTCCTTGATCTGTTGCGCATAGTGTTCGGTGTTCTGGCGCATTTCTGTCTGCAGGCCGTCGAAACGATCGCGCAATCCTGCATTCGTCGATTGCTCGACGTCCAGGCGCCTGTGTAACGACTCGTTTTCGGCTTCGAGCCGGCGAACGGACGCTTTCAGCCCTTCCTGGTGGGCGGATCCATTGGTGCTGGCTGCGGCGAGTTGACTCTCAAGCACGCGTACGCGTTCCCACGCAGCGTCGGCACGGGCCTCGCTGCGCTGAATGGCTTCTTGGGAAACTTCCCGTCGGATCTTGCCCTCGTGTGAGTGACGCTCGGCGGCCGCGAGTATCGTTCTCAGTTCTTCGCGTTCCTCATCGAGCGAAGCCCTTGCATGCGCCAATGCGTCTTCGAATAACGCGCCAAGCAGCTCGCCCGCGCGTTCCTCGAGCGCCTTCGGAATGGCGCCACCGCCAATTCGCACGCGCGATGCGGAACGGATGCGCTCCCAGAAGCTGTCTATGTCTTTTGGTATGTCGCTCGCGCTGCCCGTTTGCGTAAGTTCGCGCACGGCGGCCATCGATGGCCGGATACCAAGGTCGAAAAAGAGTCGCTTACACGCGTGAAGTGATAATTCCTGACGACGTGCGCCATTCGCGCGCAGCGTGTCGAGTTCTTTTCGGATGGCCTGGCGCTCGTCGTCCAGATTCATGGCTGCCTCAAGGTCACGAAAGTCGAAGAATCATAACAATTTACGTAGTGCTTGTTACGAATTTCGTTCGACATGCGGCTTTAGCGCCACGAAGCCCCGATAGCTGCGGAATTCGGCGTTGTGAACCGGATTTGGCTTTCGAGTTCGTGAAACAAATCGAAGAGTGGCGGGTAAGTCTTTGTTATGACGGCATTTTAGTATATCGACGGGTGTTTTGGCACTGTTTCACGGAGCGCTTCGGGATTAGCGGAATGCTGTGCGGTATTGGAAAACTCGCGGGGCACGCGTTGAGAGTAATAAAAGTAAACACCTTTGAACCTTAATTAAAAACGTTAACGCCCGCTGAAAGCCTTATCGGATAAGGCGGTGCGCGGGATTGGGTGAAGCTTTACAGGAGACGTGGTGAGATTTCGCGGGATCATCCAGTGATGGGGTTCGGGAACACGGGTGAGCCGGCTCGGGAAGGGTCGTGAGTGGCTTCGGGAACGTCGCGAATCGGCCAATCGGCTGGAGGTGAGCGTTTTCGGGAGCTTAGCCAGATCAATCGTCCGTCAATGCTGACTAACGCTGTTCCGTCGGTGGCAGAAGCAGGTGAGCGGATTCAGGACGGCAATTCCAATAGGTATTGAGCTGATTTCGTAGGTGTCTCAGATGCTCGGTGAGCACTCGCGGGAGAAAATCGGACATCAAGGTGAGAATTTTCGGGACCCGGAGAGCTTTTGCGCTCGTGTTTGGGCCGCGCAATCTCGATAAGTGAGGATTTTCGGGAGCTGGTCGCCGTGAGTTTCCATCGGCAGGCACACAAAATGAGCGATTGTTGTGAGCATAAGCCTCGAAGGTGAGCGGATTCAGGAGAGAAGGCCCCATGCATATCTTGCGCCAGTTTTTGCGCTCGTAAATCGCGACGGTGAGATTTTACGGGAGTCGTGCGCGGCCGGTTTGCGCTCAAAGGTGAGGAAATGCAGGAGCATTGAAGCCGCAATCGCGCTGAGGTGTCGTATTAGCGCGGGTTGGACAACGGCGCCACAATCTGGTTGATTGTGGGAAGGTGAAGATTTTCGGGAGACTTGCGCGATCGGATTTTAGGCATCGCGGCGTTACTGATTCGGGCTGACGTGAGGGTTTCCGGGAGTTGCACGATGGATCCAGGCAGGGCGGCGCATATCTAAGTATCTAAATTTGCGGGGTTTTCACTTCGTCGCATACCAAAGGTGAGCTTCTTCGGGACGTTGGGCTGTCGATTCGCGGCGAGACAAAAGCTGGGTCTGGACCGGCCATAGGTGAGTGTTTTCAGGAGGTCTTTTGCGCACCCGATTTGCGCACGGGGCCAGGAAGCCCGTCCGGTACCGGATCGGGCATTCCCAAAGGTGAGAATATTCGGGGGAATGTGTTCGCGGTTGTCTGGGGCCCACCGCCGACCGAAAGCCAGGAGTCCACGTGTGTACATCTCCGAGTTTGTGTCTACGCCGGTTCTGCCCAGTGAATTTCCCTGTTTCGGCGGACTGGTCAGCCGGTGAAGGCGCGGCTCTTCGTTGGATCCGCCGGCCCTTTACTGACCGACTGACTTGATCGTAGTAGCGCCCCTCGATACCGCTCCTGGACGGCCGCGCTCCATACAGGGATTGACACGCGAGACCTGGATGGCTGGCCGATCGGCTAGCTGCGTCCGCGAAGTGGTCGGTCGCTGTCCTATCGATACGACGAACCGCAGCAACATCTGCACGCGTCGTTTATTTGCGACTTCCTCAAACGTGAGTCGTTACGGGAAGCCGTTTGGGCGGTCGCCGCGCGTGTGAAGCGAGCTTATGTCAGGCAATCCCACGACCATCAATGCCATGACAAAATGCGCCTGAAATCGAAAGGTGAGGTTTTTCGGGAGTGGCTCTGGGTGAGTCGGCGGCCGTAAACGCGTTTCACCCCAAGTCGGTGAGATAACCGCTATAGACGTGCATCACCACAGCCGGTATCCTTTCGCAAAATCTCTTCTCGACTCGACGCATGGCCACGAAGCGCGCGAAAAAAACCGATGTGGTGAGCCCCAGCTCCGCCGAATTGCGTAAGGCCGTCGAGGCGATTGCCATTCAGCCGAAAAGCGGCAAGATCACGCTGCTGACCCGCAAGCTGTTCAACGTGTTGCTCGCGGTCGCCCAGCAGGCGGATGAATCGGGCGACACCTATCGCGCGCTGCTGTCCGACATCGTCGCCAACTCCGCCTTCGATTCCAACGATACCGCACTCGTCAAGGAGCATCTGCGCCGGATGGTGTCGGTGCAGGTCGAGTGGAGCCAAGGCACATCGAGCCAGAAGCCGGGGCGCAAGTGGGGCATCTCGACGCTGATCGCCGACGCCGAAATTCTCGAGGATCCGGCGACGCGGCGCGTCTGGGTGGAATTCTCATTCGCGCCGAAAATCAAGAAGAAACTGCTCGATCCCGTGCAATACGCACGGCTGAGCCTCCAGTTCCAGAGCCAGTTGCGCAGCAGCGCGGGGTTGGCGCTGTACGAAATCTGCGTGCGCTACCTGACCAATCCCAGCCATCTGACGATGCGTGAGGCGTGGGAGTGGTGGCGGCCGATCCTGTCCGGCACGCCCGACATGGAAGCCGGCGACGAAGCCAAGCGCGAGTACAAGTATTTCAAGCGCGACTATCTGCGTCCGGCGATTGCGGAAGTCAATGCTGTTACGAATATCTTTGTCGAACTGATCGAACATCGCGAAGGCCGCCGGGTCGCGGAAATCCAGTTTCGCGTGACGGAGCGCAAGCAGCCGATGCTGGCGCTCGACGAGCATCCGAACGTCTTCGACAGTACGCTTGTCGATCGCATGGTGAAGATCGGCATCCCGCTCAAGGAAGCGCAGACGCTGTACGCCGACAGCGAGGAAAATCGCATCCGCGCCGCATTGCAAATGACGGAGCAGCGGATGCGCAGCACGACGCTGCCGCCCGTGCGCAGCGCGCCGGCGCTGTTCAAGGACGCTTTGAAAAAGGGTTACGCTCCGCCCGTCGACGCATTGCCTTCGACGCCCGCCGGCAAAGGTGCCGCAGCGGCACCCGCGGACGATCTGAAGGCGCGTCTGCTCGGCGAATACATGGCGTATCGGCGCAAGGAGGCGCAGGCGCTGTACGACGAACAAGGTGAAGCGGAGCGTGAACTGGCGCGTCACTCGTTCGAGGAAGACGAACTGCCGGGTCTGGGTGCCCATATGCGCGACGATTGGCGTCGACGCGGGCTTGAGTCGAAGCTGACGGAAACGGCGTTCTTCGACTGGCTCGCGCGCAGAACCTGGGGCGAGCCGACGGATGGCGATCTGCTTGCGTTCACATTGAGTCAGTCGCGCGCCGCCTGACAGCAATCTGGCGCGCGCTCTCGCGCGCCCGTTGCTTTCCTTTACTGCTCCGACAACATCTGTTCGATTTGCCGGAGTATCTCGTCGCGTTTCTCACGCGTGAGTCCGCGCAATTTCAGTTCGAGCCGATCATCGCCATACGACTTCAGATCGCCGACGGACACGCCACCAAGCTTGATATCGAGCCGTTGTGCGTAACGCTGACGGCCAGCCGGTTTCGCACTCTCCTGCGCAGACGCCCTTCCCTTGACGATGTCCGCGACTTGTCGCGTGCTCAGGTCATCCGAAAGAATCTTGTTGATCAGGCGCAGCGTTGAATCGGTTCCGCGCGCCGAATGATACCGGCCAACCTGGTACGCCATGTTCGAACCAAATCGATCCGGCCGCGCCACCATCTCCTGCATCACGGCTTCCGGCAGCTTGGAAATCGACAGTGTGACAGCGATCGTCGACTCGTCCAGACCGAGATGTTCGGCTAGTTCTTTTTGACTCTGGAAGTGCTTATCGTCCAGGAAGCGGCGCCAAACGACGGCGTTGTCGAACACCGTCTGTGAGTCGCGCTGGACGTTGAGATCGTAGCCGAGCTTGTAGCTCTGGATGCCGATCGGCAGATCGATCACGATCGCCTTTACCGTCTCGTTGTTCGCCTCCTTCAATGCGCGAACACGTCGCCCACCGTCGCTGACGAAGTAACTGCCGGGATTGCCGTAATCAGGAATGACGTGGATGGCCTGCTGCTGTCCTTGCTTCGCGAGGTTGACGGCAAGTTCGGCAATCGACGATTTCAGATAGAAGTACCGCGGATTGAACGGACTCGGTTTGATCGCCTTCAGCGGAAGTTCAATGATCTGGCCCGGGCGGTAGCCGTGCTCGGCTCGCCAGTTGCGGTAGTCGACCGACTCGTTTGCCGCTTCTGCTCGCTCGGCATCGCTGATGGTGGACGACGATGCGGGCGCACTTGTGAAAGCCGCGATGTTCGCGGTCTTGGGCGCGCTCTGCACGAGTCCGTCGATCGCATTGAGTCGATCGAGCGCAGTGCGCTTTTCGCTGCTCGTGGTATCGGGGCGTGCCTGGAAGCCTTTGGCGAATTGGGACGGTTTCATTCAGGTACCTTTATGCGCATAAATTCAGGGAAGCAGAGCGGCGATCTCATCGGCGCATGCGCGGATTTCGATGCTGGCAAGCTTGGCGCCACGATCGTTCATCTGCAGGACCGTCTGGCCGAGCGCCATTGCCTGCTTGTAGGCCTCGCGCGTCGGAATCTGGGTTCGCAAAAGTGGGAAGCCGAGTTCTTCCAAAGCGCGCTTGAGCTCGCGCGTCAGCATTCGCTTCTCTTCGGTCTTATTGAGAAGAAAGACTGCTCGCAGATCTTCGTTCATGACCTGCGCCTGCTGTACCAGTTTCACGAGGCCGACGCTCGACCAGTAATCCGCTGGAGACGAGGACGTGGGAATGATGGCAACGGTCGCAGCTAGCAGGACGACGCCGGAAACTTTCTCTGTAATGGACGGTGGACAATCGACGACGATCAGGTCGTAGTCGGCAACGAACTTCTTGATCTCACGATGGATCTGCGCACCGGCTTCGGAGAGATTGACGACGGGAAACGGGATACCGGACTCGCTATCGGAGGATGCGCTGGCCCAATGGATGAGGGTGTTTTGACCGTCAGCGTCGACAACAAGAACGCGCTTGCCTCGCTCGTGAAAAGCCGCGCCGATGTGCATCGCAATTGTGCTCTTACCGACGCCGCCCTTCTGCTGTGTAACCGCGATGATTTCAGCTGCCAACGTTCACCTCCTCTTTTTGTACGCCGCTGAATTTTACCTTGTTGAATTTGTAATTCAATCAATTTTGCCCAGATCCAACGGTTATAGGCCGTTTGGTATGGGTTTATGCGCATAAAGGACGGGTGACTAAGCTGGCATGCAGTCCGTATATCGCGTATGGCCAGGATTGGTTGGTTGGACTGTAGCGTCAGGTTTTGCAGACGTCGGTTTGCGAGGCGGCGATACTGACTGCGTCACTACGAATGCGAAAGGGCGACGAATGTTGACCACGTTCATGTGCTCCGCCGGTTTATGCGCATAAAGGCAATTGAGATCGCGAAGAGGCACTCTCGGGTAAAACGGTGCGACAACCTGTTTGCGGTGCGAAGCCTGGCTCGTTTATGCGCATAAACCGGGGGAGCGCTTGGTGGCACTCCTAGCGAGATGAAGCAATCGCGCAGCTCCTGCACGCGAACCAAACTTTAGAGATACGTGGGTTGCGCTCGTAAGACTGCGGCGCAGGCAGTGAAGGACTCGCGGCGGACCGATAAAACGAGCCCACGCGAACGCGCAATCGTCGCCCGGTGCATGAACAACCCCGCTCGAATGCAACAGCCACGCTGCCGTTCACGTACCGCGCGCGCCGAGAAGCTGGCTCCTTATGGATGGGCGGGGTGGCAGCCCCGTTACCAACTGCGCTTGCACCGCAACTCTTGTCCGCAAATCGATGGGTTGGACGTTATGGCGGACAGAACCGAGATAGCACGCCAAGCCGAGGCCAAATAAATCGAGCGGAGGGTTCCTTATCGACGTCACAAGCGACATAACCCCGAGGGTCCAGCCACGATTGGACGGACCGCACTCCCCAGCGCTATACGACTTAGCCTCACGAACGATCCCACTCAAGATTCGCCGCTCAATCAGTTACGCCCGAGCGATCCCCACGGCATAGTCGTAAAATTCTGGGTTTTATCCCGACCCTGCCTAAAGCACCATGATCACCATCTATCACAACGCTCGCTGCTCGAAATCACGTGGCGCGTGTGACCTTATTAGCGACGTCTACAATCCGTCGAACGAACCCGTCGAGATCGTCGAGTACCTTCGTACTCCGCTATCCGTAACGCAGTTGAGGCAGCTGAATCAGTTGCTGGGCTGCCCTGTACGCGAAATGATCCGCGATTCGGAACCGGCCTATAAAGAACTGGGGCTCGCCGACTCATCGTTGAGCGACGCTCAGTTATACGAAGCAATCGCCGCTCATCCGATCCTTCTTCAACGTCCAATCGTGGTTCGCAACGGACGTGCCGTCATCGGTCGGCCGCCAGAGAATGTGAAAGCGCTTTTTCCCGAATTCGCGAAGTAGGCCGACGCGCATCAAGCGAGCTATCCGTATCGCGACACCTTATTGAGTAATCCACGCGTGCCGCTTCATCATCACGCAGGAGCGATACCGAGCACGACAACCGGACCAGCAATCTCCATTGCTAGCAAGCGATGTCGATCCCATCTCCGCGCTCATCGCTAGCGCAGACCGAAGCATGGCAGTAGTTGACGCATCGCTGACACTCTTGCTGGCGCAGGTCCAAATAGACTTCGGCAAAAGCCGCGCAAAGCATCATCGCGCGGCGCTCGAATCTCAATCCTGTCCGGGAGAATCGATATGCTGGAACTTAGACCGTCATGTGAAGGATGTGGCAAGGCGCTTCCACCATGCGCCACCGACGCGATGATTTGCAGCTTCGAATGCACATTTTGCGAGGTCTGTGCGCTGACGAAGTTGCGCAACGTCTGTCCGAATTGCGGCGGGAATTTCCAACATCGTCCGATCCGTCCCGCTGCAATGCTCGCGAAACACCCCGCATCGACGAAAGAGCACGCTGTCAATATCGACGAGACGTCACATAGCGCATTTCTTGCGCGTTATCGCGATACGCCGCCGTCACAGCGCTAGAAATCAAGCTTCGGCCGAAGAGCGCAAAAAAGGCGCCTTACAAGAAGAAGCAAGGCGCCTTCTTTCATCCCGCATAGGCCCGGCGACTTCACACTTTCCCGCCTCCATCGAGACCGCTCCCCGTGCGCCAGACCTGCTTCCCGCGTTCGGACAACTCACCGCAGCTATGCGTCTCGTCGGCTTGCGTACCGTCGACGGCCATGTCGCCCCCCGGTTGTTCAAGCGAGCGAGGCTTCTTCTGCTTTTTCGCGGCGATCGCCTCGTCATGGGCTTTTCCAGAATGATCCAAGCTCATGGTGTCGTCCTCCGAATAAACGCTCTAGAAATATCATCCGAGCACAGACCGCTCCCGGACGCCTCTTAAAGTTCGAAAAAACGCTTGTCCACAAGTTCAGTTTGAAGCTGTAACAGCAGGCATCGTCGCAAGCCGTTTGTTGCGCTTTGCGGCCGCCCGACAACCCGCTTGATTGATAAGGCAAACATTCCACCTATCCACAGGGTTATCCAGAAAAACTGTGGATAACTTGTGCGTCCCTCGATTTATCCACTGCGAGCGATTGGCGTGTCATATCGCGTGCCGAATTCGGCGCTATGGTTCACTCTCATGTTCACTCATCGGCCACTATGATTGACCGGCCGCATCCCCTTTTTTCGCGCAACCCGCGCCAACCGAGGAAGGAAGACATGGCCTATCACATTGCAGTCGTCGTCGGCAGCTTGCGCCGCGACTCGACCAACCGTCATCTGGCGAAGGCGTTAATTTCGCTCGCGCCCTCAGACTTTTCTTTTGAGTTTCTGGACATCAGCTCGCTTCCGCTTTACAGCCAGGACTACGATCACGATTTCCCAGAGGCGGCTCGCAACTTTAAGCAGCGGATCCACGATGCCAACGCATTACTGTTCGTGACGCCCGAATACAACCGGTCGATACCCGGCGTGCTGAAGAACGCGCTCGACTGGGGCTCGCGCCCGTGGGGACACAGCGCATGGGCCGGCAAGCCGGGCGCGGTGATCGGCACGTCGCCGGCTGCGACGGGCACAGCGTTGTCGCAACAGCACTTGCGCAACGTGCTGGCCTATCTCGACGTGGCGACGCTCGGCCAGCCGGAAATGTTCATCAAACACACGGCTGGCCAGATCGACGAAAACGGCAATATCGCAAGCGACGACACACGCAAGTTCCTGCAAAAGTTTGTCGATCGCTATGTCGATTGGGTGAAGCGCCACGTCGGCTAACGCCACGCACTGACACACCGCGCAGCGGCGCCCGGCCCCGGGCGCCGCCTCGCTTTCCGAACGCGATTGTCAGAGCATGCGGAGCACGCACGCTACGTGTGACGGTGCCCCGTCACGCGATCCCAGCCGTGCCGCACGGCTGCTTTGAACCGCTCCCAGTTGCCCTCCGGCCTGTCCCGCTCCCAGTGCTCGCGGACCTCTGGCTCGATTTCTTCCCACTGTCGGTCGTGGTAGCGGGTTTCGCGCGCCATCGACGCGCCGTGATGATAGGCGGGTACGTACTCGTCGAAGCGCAAGCCTTCGTCCGCGTACTGTGCGTCGTAGTGGGCGCGAAAATCTTCCTCGTATTCGAGGAATTCGTCGGGCACCTGTTGAGGCATCGCGCGCGCGGGCTCGGCCGTATCGGGCGTCATCACGGCGCCTGAGCCGGCGACGCCCGCCGATGCAACGGCCGCCGCCCCTGGCGTTTCGCCCGGCGGCGTGACGGGTCGCGTGCTGGTCGGCGCTGCGTAGTCCGGGTACTGGCCCGATCGTGTCTCCTGCTGTGCCGCCGCGTGTGACGGCGTCGCGCCCGGCTGTTCCGGCGGCGGAGGTTCGGGCCGCATCACCGCGCCGGCACCCGGCGCGCTCGCTGCGGCGAGCGCCTGCGCCGACGGATCGTCGACGGGCGGCACGCCGTGCAGCGCGTCCAAGCGGGCACGCTTGCGCGCTTCTTCTTCGGCGAGCAGCGCATCGCTTGACGGCTGGGCCGCCGTCGGCACCGCGGCCGGCGTGCCGATGCCGAGTTCATCCATCACCGAATGCTCGCGACGTGCTTGCGCCGCATCGTCGCGCGTCGCCTGTGTGTGCGTGCTCTCCGCCGGACGTTCATTGACTTCGACCGCGCCCAGCCGCGCCAGCGAATTGCGCGCGAGTTCCGCATGCGACTCGCTCGCCGCGTTCACGGCCACCAGCACCGCGCCGCGACGCACGGCTTCCGTGTAGCGCTCGGCTTCGGGCGCCGTCGTGCCCGAAGTCTCGAAGAGGCTCGACAGAAATCGTTCGATATTGGCGATCACGCCAGGCGTATGAGCGGTGGCGGCATCGGCGGGCGTTTCGGGGTTCGCCTGCAATTCGATGTCGGTGGAGGTGAAGCCGCTCTGCACGAGCATGTTGCGCGCGCTCTCCGCTTGCGCGTAGCTGTCGAAAAGACCAATCACGGTGTGTCGCATGTCTGTCTCCCGCGGCTTTCTGAACGGACCCCGCAGTGCCGCCGAGGCCGCTCGTTCGTCGATGCCGTGAAACGCGCAACGTTCATGCCGGATTGCACGGTCGAGCAGTCAGCCGGAACGACGAAGGAAGGGCACAGACCGCGACACAGCGTCGAAACCGTCGTCAATCGGCGCGCGCCACGTTGCGTGGCGCGCTTTTACAACTAGCTGGTAATCCCCGGCACGGCGTTCGAACCGGCTGGGTGCGTCGGCGATTGCGCGATTTCGCGCTGCAGCGTCTGCAGGAATTTGTCGAGCAGCGCGATATCGAAGGGCTTCGACAGCATGCGCGCGTCGACGTGGCGCGCTCGCTCCAGTTCTTCCGCATAGCCCGTGACGAGGATCACCGGGAGCTTGGTCTCGAAGGTCTGGATATGCTCGGCGAGGTCGATGCCGTTCAGCTTGCCCGGCATGTGGATGTCGGAGATCACGAGATCGAACGGCAGCGGCTCGCCCGTGCGCTTCTGCGCCGCGCGCGCGGCGTCGAGCGCTTCGACCGCGACGTCGGCGTTGAATGTGCACGTGACTTCGTGGCCCATCAACTGCAGCAGCGCTTCCGTGCCCGCGGCGACTTCGTCGTTATCCTCGACGAGCAGAATGCGCAGGCCGTGCGGCGCGTCCCGTTGCTCGGCGACGGGTTCGGCGGGGCGCTCGACTTCCGGCGCCTGCGTCGCGCGCGGCAGATAGAGCCGCACCGACGTGCCCGCGCCGATCGCGCTGTCGATCGCCGCGAGGCCGCCCGAGCGCTCGCAGAACGCGAACACCTGCGGCAAGCCGAGGCCCGTGCCCATGCCCTTCGGCTTGGTCGTGAAGAGCGGCTCGAACGCGCGCGACAGCACGTCGGGCGGCATGCCGACGCCCGTATCTTCCAGTGACAGCTGCACGAAATCGCCCGTGATCGGAAAGCCGTCTTCATGACGAAAACTCACGTTGCTCGTGCGCACGGTGAAGCGGCCGCCGTTCGGCATTGCATCGCGCGCATTGACGGCGACATTGATCAGCGCCAGCTCGAGTTCGGCGACGTCGACGTGCATCGGCCACACGTCGACGCCGACGTCCATCACCAGCGCGACCTTCGCGCCGAGCGACGCGCGCAGCAGATCCTGGCAGCCGGGCAACCAGCGCGCGACGTCGAGCGTTTCGCTGCGCAACGGCTGCTTGCGCGCGACGCCGAGCAACTGCCGCGTGAGCGACTGGCCGCTTTTCAATGCGCGTTCGATCGCGCACAGCTCGCGGTCGAACGTGGCCGCGCCGCGCCGTCGCACGATCTGCGCGTTGGCCGAGACGATCATCAGCAGATTGTTGAAATCGTGCGCGACGCTGCCGACCAGATTGCCGAGCGCTTCCATCTTGCGCGACTGCCGGTACGCCGATTCGATCGAGCGGCGCATCGACGCTTCCGCCTGCCAGCGCTCCCACGCTTCTTCCTCGGCAGCCAGCCGCTTGAGCGACAGCCAGATCACGAACCACAGCACGATCGACGGCACGAACATCGACAGGATCAGCACGCTCAGATGGCGATACCACGCGGCCCAGATCGCCGACGTGCGATAGCCGCACGTCACGTAGACGGGGTACGAGCCGACGCGGCGAAACGCGACGATCAGGCCCTCGCCGTCGAGCGTCGAACGCACGCGCACGACGCCCGCGCGACGGCCTTCGGCGAGCGCATCGGTATAGGCGTTGTGGCGCGTCGGCGCTTCGACTTTCGACAGCGGGGTGACGGGGTAGTGCGCAAGCAGCGAGGCGTCGGCGCGCGTCAGCGCCATCGTCATCGGCGAATCGTTGCCGCCGAGCAGCTCGCGATAGAACGCATTGAAATAGCTGGGCCGCAACGCGACGGACACGATACCGGCGAACGAGCCGTCGTCCGCGCGCCGCGCGACGCCCGTGTTGAACACGGTTTCCCCCGCGACATGTCCGACCATCACCTTCGACACCTGCTCGAGCACCTGGCCGTCGCGAATGCCGACGAAATCTTCGCGCTGGCTGATCGACGCGGAAGGCGCCGGATAGAAACGGCTGCTTGCGAGCGGTGTCCCGTCCCGGCCGAAGATCGACATGGCCGCAATCTGCGGATAGCCGCCGCCCATCGTTTGCAGCTTGTCGTGGATCGAGATTTCGCGCTGGCGGATGCCGTCGTCGTCGAGCCCCTGGACGAGATCGACGACGCGCGCATCGAGCGCCTCGTTCATGTCGAACACCTTCAGCGCATGCTCTTCGGCGACGCGCACGGTGCGCAGCGTCGCATCGGTCGCATCGGCTTCGCGCGAGCGCAGGTCACTGAACGCCATCGCGGCGACGAACACGCACGGCAGCACGACGGCCGCCACCAGCAGCGCGATCAGCGTCATGCGGCGCACGGCGAAGTTGTGCTCGGGCACGGCGGGAAACAGCGCCTCGTCCGGCCGCGCGGCGCGCGTGCGCCCGTCCGATGCTTTGACGTCGACGGAATCGGGCCGGTCAGGTTTCGTCATGGCGCAGGCCGCGCAGGCGGCGGGTGGCAAGCGGAAGAACTCTCATCATAGGTTCGGTGCGCGGCTTTATTCGCGCGCAATGCAACCATGCGGGCGACGTTCGCACCCCAAAGAAGCTTGAACGCGTCAGCCCGCTGCGTTTGCAATTCAGCGACGAATCCGGAAGCGCAAACGTACACAAAAGTAAAAAGACGATCTTTTGTCTGACTAATTGCTATGTTCATACTCTCACGCAGCCGCGCTGAGTGAATTTTATTCGACGAATGCGGGTTGGCGAGTTGCCTTTTCGCCGATTTGCTTCGAAAATTGCGCAACGATAAATACTCAGCCCGCCATGATCGGGCGAAATCCGCGCGAGGGCCCGGGCATTGCATGCCGTGCAAATCCCGCCAAACCCTCGCGGAGACCAGCGGGGCACCACGGAGCCATGAACGCCGTCTTGCCGCCGCAGCATGATCAACGGGGTAGGCTTCGAAAATGCCGGTCATTGACGTTGTCCATTGCGTGCACACTGCATCGGCCGCGCGCCGCCCGTGCAGCACGCGCCGCACGGCGCGTCCGTCGGGCCGCCATCGGTGTCGAGCATCGCTCGTGCCGAGCGCTTCTTCTTGCCGCTTGCTCCTCGTCCGTGCGGTTCCGTTGCGCAACTGCGCGAGCGGCCACTAAAGATTGAATTCACGCCGCCGTTAACACGTACGAGCCCACTCCGTTTCCCATCCACTGCCATGTCTTTGCCCATTGTGATCGCCGATGATTCGCTGCTTGCCCGCAAGGTGCTCACCAAGGCATTGCCGGAGGATTGGAAAGTCGACATTACCTATGCGTCGAACGGCCGCGAAGCGCTTGAGCATTATCGCAAGGGCCGCGCATCGGTGATGTTTCTCGATCTGACGATGCCCGACATGACGGGCTATCAGGTTCTTGAGGCTCTGCAGCACGAGGACCTCAATACGTTTGTGATCGTCGTGTCCGCCGATGTCCAGCCGATGGCAAGGGAACGCGTGCGCGCGCTTGGTGCGATAGCCTTCATCGCCAAGCCCGTGACCCCGGAGGCGCTGCTTCCCATCCTCAAGGAGTACGGGTTGTATGTCTGAGCCAGTCCTAAACGAAGACCAGCGCGACGCGCTGCAGGAGATCGCCAATCTGGCGATGGGCCAGGCCGCGACGCGCCTCGCGCTCCTGCTCGATGCGTTCATCGAACTTTCCGTGCCGCGCGTGCGCGTGGTCGCCGTGCGCGAGGCGGCGCAGGCGCTGCGCGACATGACGGGCATCAACGAGCCGGTCAGCGCCGTCCGGCAGGGCTTCCGGTCCGACATCAAGGGCGAGGCGCTCGTGATCTGCCGCACGGGCAGCATCGAGCAGTTGTGCGCGCTCGTGAGCGACCCTTATGCGAAGTCCGCGTACGAGGCGACGTCGCAGGAAGAACTCATATTCGACGTCGCGAACATCCTGACGGGCGCGTGCGTGTCGTGCATCCTCGACCAGCTCGGGCGCACGCCGGTGTTTTCGCCGCCGGGCCTGCTCGGTTCGGCGATGTCGCTCGACGACGTCTTCCAGCCCAAAATGCTCGCCTGGGAAGGCGCGCTGCTGGTCGAGGTGAACTTCGCGCTGGAGGATCAGAGTTTTCGCGCCCACCTCGTGATGCTGATGGCGGAGGATTCGATCCGTCATCTGAGCACCGCGCTGGACGCATTGCTTTCCAGTCTATGAATGCCCCGCTTCCAACGCTGAGCGATCTGGTCGTCGAACGGGTCGGCTTCGGCATTTTCGTGCTCGACCGTCAGATGAACGTGCTGATGTGGAACCGCTTCATGCACGATCACAGCGGACTGCCGGCGCAGCAGGTCGTCGGCAAGTCGATTTTCGCGAGCTTTCCGGAATTGCCGCGCGTGTGGCTCACGCGCAAGGTCGAGAGCGTTTTCCAGCTCGGCAGCTTTGCGTTCAGTTCGTGGGAGCAGCGCCCGTATCTGTTCAGGTTCGATCATGACCGGCCGATCACGGGCGGCGTCGATTACATGCAGCAGGACTGCACGTTCATGCCGATCATGCGCGAGCGCGAGGTAGAAGCCGTCTGCGTGACGGTGTGCGACGTGACGCACGTGAGCATCGTGCAGCGCGAGCGCGAAGAGGCTGTCGCGAAGCTGCAGGAATACGCGGACCGCGACGGTCTGACGGGTATCGCGAACCGCCGTTTCTTCGAAGCGCGCCTGCGCGACGAATACACGCGCTGGCAGCGCTACGGCGGCAATCTGTCGATCCTGCTATTCGATCTCGATCACTTCAAGAAGATCAACGACCAGTTCGGCCATATGGTCGGCGACACCGTGCTGCGCGAGATGGCGCGTCGCGTGTCGCACGTCGTGCGTGCGCAGGATACGTTCGGGCGTTTCGGCGGCGAGGAGTTCGCGTTGCTGCTGCCGTGCACGCCGCTCGAAGATGCGATGCAGGTCGCGGAGAAGATCCGGAACACGATCGGCGAATCGGCCGTCGATGTGCAAGGCGTGGACGTGCCGGTGACGGCGAGCGTCGGCGGCGCGGCGGCGCGGGCGGGCGTGCCGGCCTACGAGGCGCTCATCAACGAGGCGGACGCCGCGCTCTATAGCGCGAAGCGGCAGGGACGGAACCGCTCGGTGGCGTTCATCTGAGCGGTTTTCGCGGCGAAGGGGCCGGACGTCCCGCCGGCCCAAAACGCGCGTGTTCGACGCCCGCAGCGCTGATTCACTTGCGGCTCATCCACGAGCCGACGATGCGCCACTGGCCGTCGCGACGCGCAAAGTCGTCCTTGAATGCGAACACGGCCGACTGACCGTTCGGCGCCATGAAGTGATCCTCGCCGACTGCGATGGCCCGATCGCCGTCCACATGAACCTCCACGTTCTGCAGGGTCTGCGTCGAGCCCGCGGGCAAGGGCGGCGCACTCAGCACGTCGGTTTTGGTACGCGCCGCGCCTGCCGGCGTGATTTCGCGATATGAGTCGTCGAGCAGCGCTTTGAGCGTGTCGCTATCGCGATGCATGCTTGCCTGCAGCCACGTTTCCTCCATCTGGCGGATCACGGCTTCGTCGTTTTGCGCAGCGAAGACGGGTGCCGAAAACGCAAAAGCGGCGAGAAGAGGCACGGCAAAAAACATATGGGATTTCATGATATTCCTTCAATAAGGCGGAATTGCCGGGTTATTCAAATTAATTGGCTTCGAACGCGAAAATAATTAGCCAATTAATGGCGGATACAATCGACATGAAAATCGACTTCAGGGAAATATCGATTATTTGATGTCCGCCATTTGCAGACGGATAGCGGCCTGGCTTGGGGCATGTCCTTCGGCGCTCATAGCGACGACAAATGGTAGTCGCAATCTGCGCCGCGATATCTCAGACAAGTCTTAATTTGAGATAACTCGCGAATAACCCGTGAATCCAAGTCATATACAGATGGCGACAGAAGATTTTTATTGCCATTGTGTCAAATGCCGCCCGCATTATCCGACCGACATCCATCACGAATAACCTTGCAGTCCGCGGACTTGCCGCACTCGCGCGATTGCTCGCTGTTTCTGCGGCGCCTGTCAAAGGTTGGTATACTTTTCGGCGTTTTCTGGCCTTTGCGGCCGGAGTTTCGCGCGTGTCCGCGCGCGCGGGCGGCTTGCCCTGCGGGTAGGCATGACTTCTTGATCGCCCCGTCGTGGGTGTCTCAGCGGAGATCGTCTTGGCCGTTTCCAACCTCGTCGTGGACGACACACAAACTGACGCAGCCGCCGCAAGTTCGGGCAGCTCGTTTTATCTCGCGATGCGCATCCTGCCGCCGGGGCAGCGCGACGCGATGTACCAGGTCTACGCTTTCTGCCGCGCCGTCGACGACATCGCCGACAGCGACCTGCCGCGCGCCGAACGCGCCGCGGGTCTCGAGCGCTGGCGGGCGGACATCGACGCGTGCTACGCGGGCTCGCCGCGCGCGTCGCTGCGCGAGCTGACCCGGCACATCCACACGTTTCACCTGCAGCGCGAAGACTTCCACGCGATGATCGACGGCATGGCGATGGACGCCGCCGCCGACATCTGCGCGCCCGACGAAGCGACGCTCGACCTGTACTGCGATCGCGTCGCGAGCGCGGCGGGCCGGCTGTCGGTGAGAATTTTCGGGATGGAAGAGCAGCCCGGCATCGAGCTGGCGCATCATCTCGGACGCGCGCTGCAACTGACGAACATCCTGCGCGATATCGACGAAGACGCCGCGATCAACCGCTGCTATCTGCCGTACGAACTGCTGGCGCGGGAAGGCATCGCGACGTCGAATCCGCTCACGGTCGCCGACGATCCGTCGCTGCCGCGCGTCTGCGCGACACTCGCCGAGCGCGCGAAGCAGCATTTCGCCGCCGCCGACGCGATCATGGATGCGCAGCCGCGCGCACAGGTTCGCGCGCCGCGCATCATGTCGGGCGTCTATCGCGTGCTGCTCGATCGCACGCTGGATCGCGGCTTCGACATTCCGCGCACGAAGGTCAGCAAGCCGAAGCTGCGGATGCTGGCCATCGTCGCGCGTTACGCTTTCTTTTGATGCGCAAGCTGGTCCACGTGATCGGCGCGGGGCTGGCCGGTCTGGCGGCTGGCGTGCAGTTGCAGCGTCGCGGCGCGCAGGTGATCCTGTACGAAGCGGCCGAACAGGCGGGCGGCCGCTGCCGTTCGTACTACGACCGCGTGCTCGCGGGAACCGTCGACAGCGGCAATCACCTGATGCTGTCGGGCCAGCAGGCGACGCTGAACTACTTGCGCGCAATCGGTTCCGCCGACGAACTCGTCGGGCCGATCGAGCCCGAATACCCGTTCGTCGATCTCGCGACGAACCGGCGCTGGACCGTCCGGATGTCGCCCGGACGTTTCCCTGCGTGGATTTTCGAGGCCGGCGCGCGCGTGCCGGAGACCGTGTGGTCGGACTATCTGTCCATCGTGCCGCTGCTGTTCGCGAAGCCCGGCCGGACCGTCGCGCAGACGATACGCAGCAACGGCGTGCTGTGGGACCGCATGCTGCGGCCGCTGCTGCTCGCGATGACGAACATCGAGCCGCGCCACGCGACAGCCGAACTCGCGGGCGCCGCGTTGCGCGACACGCTCGCGGCAGGTGGGGCGGCGAGCCGGCCGCTGATCGCGCGCAACGGGCTGGGCTCGGCCTTCGTCGAACCGGCGCTGCGCCTTTTGCAGCACGGCGGCGCGGCGATCCGGCTCGGCACGCGGCTCGACGCGCTGGAGCTTGCGCACGCGTCGGAAAGCCGCGTGAGCGCGCTGCGCTTCGGCGACGAGCGCATCGAAATAGGCGCGAACGAGGCTGTCGTGCTGGCCGTCACGCCGGACGTCGCGCAAGCGCTGCTGCCGGGCGTGCCGGCGCCGGACCGGTTTTCCGCCGTCGTGACCGCGCATTACGCCGTCGAGCCGCCGCTCGGCCATCCGCCGCTGACGGGCCTCGTCAACGCAACCGCGGACTGGCTGATTGCGTCCGACGGGCGTCTGTCGGTGACGGCGTATGACGCCACAAGTCTCGTCGATACGCCGCGCGACGAGCTTGCGCGCATGCTGTGGAAGGACGTCGCGCGAGCGACAGGGCTGTCGGACGATCTGCCGCTGAAGTGGCAGTTGACGGTCGAGCCGCGCGCGACGATCGCCGCGCGGCCTGAAGACGAGATGCGCCGTCCCGCTACGCGCACTCGCTGGAACAATCTGATGCTTGCAGGCGACTGGACGTCAACCGGCCTGCCAGCGGGCATCGAAGGAGCGATCCGCTCGGGCCGTAAGGCCGCGGATACGCTGTTGAATGAACTGATGGAACGCCGATGAACGACCTATCCATGACCCAGACGCTGGGCGATGCACTGCCTCAAACGCTGATCGACGATCACGCCCCCGTCGCCGCCGCGCTGGCGACGGGCGCAGCGCCCGTCGACGCGCTCGACGCCGCCGTCACGCGCGCCACGGACGCGATCCTCGCCGCGCAAAAGGACGACGGTCACTGGGTCTACGAACTCGAAGCCGACGCGACGATTCCCGCCGAATACGTGCTGCTCGTCCATTACCTCGGCGAGACGCCCGACATCGAGCTTGAACAGAAAATCGCGCGCTATTTGCGCCGCATCCAGTTGCCAGACGGCGGCTGGCCGCTCTTCACCGATGGCGCGCTCGACGTCAGCGCGAGCGTGAAGGCCTATTTCGCGCTGAAGATGATCGGTGATCCGGAAGATGCCGAGCACATGGTTCGCGCGCGCGAGGCCATTCTCGCGAACGGCGGCGCCGAGGCGTCGAACGTGTTCACGCGAGTTCTGCTGGCGCTCTTCGGCGTGGTGACGTGGTACGCGGTGCCGATGATGCCCGTCGAAATCATGCTGCTGCCCAAGTGGTTCCCGTTCCATCTGTCGAAGGTGTCGTACTGGGCGCGCACGGTGATCGTGCCGCTGCTCGTGCTGAACGCGAAACGCCCCGTCGCGCGCAATCCGCGCGGCGTGCGCATCGACGAACTGTTCCGCGGCGCGCCCGTCACGACGGGCCTGCTGCCGCGCGCGGGCCACCAGAGCAAGGGCTGGTTCGGCTTTTTCCGCACCGTCGACAGCGTGCTGCGCGTGACGGACGGGCTGTTCCCGAAGGCGTCGCGCGAGCGCGCGATCAAGGCGGCCGTCGCGTTCGTCGATGAGCGCCTGAACGGCGAAGACGGCCTCGGCGCGATTTTCCCGGCGATGGCGAACTCGGTGATGATGTACGACGTGCTTGGCTATCCCGCCGATCACCCGAATCGCGCGATCGCCCGCAAGTCGATCGACAAGCTGCTTATCGTCCACGAAGACGAAGCGTATTGCCAGCCGTGCCTGTCGCCTGTGTGGGACACGTCGCTCGCGGCGCATGCGCTGCTCGAAACGGGCGATGAGCGCGCCGAGGAGGCCGTGCTGCGCGGCCTCGAATGGCTGCGTCCGCTGCAGATTCTCGACGTGCGCGGTGACTGGATCTCGCGTCGTCCGGATACGCGGCCCGGCGGCTGGGCGTTCCAGTACAACAACGCCCATTACCCGGACGTCGACGATACGGCTGTGGTCGCAATGGCGATGCATCGCGCGGCGTTGCTGACGAAATCGGATGTCGACAGCAACGCGATTGCGCGCGCCCGCGAGTGGGTGGTCGGCATGCAGAGCAGCGACGGCGGCTGGGGCGCGTTCGAGCCGGAGAACACGCAGTACTACCTGAACAACATTCCGTTCTCCGATCACGGCGCATTGCTCGATCCACCGACAGCGGACGTGTCGGGCCGCTGCCTGTCGATGCTCGCGCAACTCGGCGAAATGCCCGCGACGAGCGAGCCGGCGCGCCGCGCGTACGACTATCTGCTGAAGGAGCAGGAAGACGACGGCAGCTGGTACGGCCGCTGGGGCATGAACTACATCTACGGCACGTGGACGGCGCTGTGCGCGCTCAACGCGGCGGGCATCTCGCTCGAAGACGCGCGCATCAAACGCGCCGCGCAATGGCTCGTGTCGATCCAGAACCCGGACGGCGGCTGGGGCGAAGACGGCACCAGCTACAAGCTCGACTATCGAGGCTACGAAAAGGCGCCAAGCATTCCGTCGCAGACGGCGTGGGCGCTGCTCGGGATGATGGCGGCCGGTTACGTCGATCATCCCGCTGTCGCGCGCGGCGTCGAATACCTGAAGAGCGAGCAGCGCGACCACGGCCTGTGGGACGAAGAGCGCTTCTCCGCGACGGGCTTCCCGCGCGTGTTCTATCTGCGCTACCACGGCTATCGCAAATTCTTCCCGCTGTGGGCGCTCGCGCGCTACCGCAACATGACGCGCGCGGGCGAGAAGCGCGTCGCCGTCGGCATGTGATGGCGGCTCGGCCCGATCGCATGAACGCGAGCTTGCCCGTCATCGCCGTCACGGGGATGGCGTTCGAGGCGCGCATCGCGCGCGGCAAGGGTGTCGATGCCGTGTTCGCGGCGCGCGCGGATCTGCTCGAACGCGCGCTCAACGAAGCTGTCGCGCGCGGCTGCGCGGGCATCGTCAGCTTCGGCACGGCGGGCGGGCTGGCGCCCGATCTGGCGCCCGGGGCGCTGATCGTCGCGAGCAGCGTGCATAGTCCGCTCGGACAGGTGCATACCGATTTGCACTGGTCCGCGCGCATCGTCACCGCGCTCGGCGCGACGCCGCTGAATACAAAGCTGTGGCGTGGACCGATCGCGGGCGTCGGCGCGCCGCTCGTCGGCGCGGCGGACAAGGCGGCGCTGCATGCGTCGACGGGCGCGCTCGCCGTCGACATGGAATCCCATCTCGCGGGCGCGATCGCCGAGGCCAACGGCTTGCCGTTCGCCGTCTGCCGCGCCGTTGTCGATCCGGCGTGGCGCACGCTGCCGTCCGCCGCGACGGCGGGTTTGCGCGACGACGGCACGACGGCCATCGGCCCGATCCTGCGCGAACTGGCGCGCCAGCCGTCGCAAATCGGCGGACTGCTGCAGGTTGCCGCCGACGCCCGCGCTGCCCGCAGCACGCTCGTCGCGGCGCGGCACGCCTTGGAACGCGCGGGCGCGCTCGTCTTTCCCTGACGCATCCGGTCGCGAGTCGGCCAGTCCGCGAGCCCGCCAGCCCGCCAGCCCGCCAGCCCGCCAGTCTGCGAGCCCGCCAGCCCCCCAACCCGTAAACCGTGCGGCGCAAAAACGAAACAGTGCGTTGGTCTTGAGAATCTAGGGAAAACCCTCATATTCGACATAGTGCTAGGTGTTAACCCTAGGTCGCACCGATGAGTGCGGCCGCGCTATTCCGAAGAGGGATCGAATGAATTTCCACACACGCAAATGGGTCAAGCCCGAAGACCTGAATCCCAACGGCACGCTGTTCGGCGGCAGCCTGCTGCGCTGGATCGACGAAGAAGCCGCCATTTATGCGATCTGCCAGCTCGACAACCAGCGCGTCGTGACCAAGTTCATGTCCGAGATCAACTTCGTCAGCTCGGCTCGACAGGGCGACATCATCGAGCTCGGCATGAAGGCGACCCATTTCGGCACGACGTCGATCACGCTGCGCTGCGAAGTGCGCAACAAGATCACGCGCAAGAGCATTCTGACCGTCGAAAAGATGGTGTTCGTGAACCTCGACGAAAACGGCAATCCGGCGCCGCACGGCCACACGAAGATCCGCTATGCCGACGAGGCGTTCGAGCGCTACAGCGAAAAGCTTCGCGCGATGCAGCAGCAACCGGCGATGCTCGCGTCCTCGGAAGAGGTCGCAGCGTTCGAAGACGTCGATCAGGAAGCAGACGCCGCGCACTGACGCGCGGCGCGGCAGTTCATCGTCATGATCCTCCGGCTAGCTGAGCCGGCTGCACGAAAAATCCCCGGCTGGTCACGCAACCAGCCGGGGATTTTTTCACATCTACAGGCGCAAAAAAGTGGCTTATTGCGAAGGCGACTTGTCGGGCGAGGACGAGGGCGAGGGCGAGGGCGAGGGCGACGCGTTCGGCTGCTTTGCTGCCGGTGCCGCGCCTTGTCCCGGCGCTTCGCCCGACGGATTCGACATCGAAGGCGCGGGCGTGCCGCCGGTGGGCGCCGTCGTCGAGGCGGGCGGCGGCGCGGACGTGTCGCCAGGATCTTCGTAGTTCGGCAGGCCGTCGTCATTGGCGGGCGGCTTCCGCTTTGCTCCGCCTGCGCCCGACGCGCCTTCCGGCGGCGCGGCTTCGCCCGGATTTTCGTAGTTCGGCAAGCCGGTGGGCGCCGCGCCCGGAACCGTCGACGGCGCCACGCCCGATGCCCCCGAAGGCGCTTCCGCACCCGAATCCTCCGGCTCGCTATAGTTCGGCAGATTCGAGGCGGGCGCACCCGCGCTGCGCAGCAGCGAGCGGCGCTGCTGCGTATACGCGTCGCGGACGAACGAGTACTTGTCGAGCGCGGCCTGTTCCAGCAGCGTCGTCGCGCCGAGCAGATCCGAACGCACGCTGACGAACTGCAGGAAGTACAGCGGGTACTTGTACTCCGCGTCGAGATACGTCATCGGATTCGCGCGGAAATCGACGAAATAGCCGAGGCCGTCGCGGAACGAACTCGGCCCGAAGAGCGGCAGCACCAGATACGGACCCGACGGCACGCCCCAGCGTCCGAGCGTCAGGCCGAAGTCCTGCTTGTGCTTCGGCAGACCGGCGGGCGTCGCGAAATCGATCAGCCCGCCGATGCCGAAGGTCGAGTTCATCGCAAAGCGCATCAGGCTTTCCGTTGCGTCCTTGATGTGCAATTGCAAAAGGCTGTTGGCGAAGTTGTCCAGATCGCCGAGGTTCGAGAAGAAGTTGCTGATCGCCTGGCGCAGCGGCTGCGGCGTGACCTTCTGATAGCCCTTTGCGATCGGCACGGCGACGGTGCGATCGAGTGCATCGTTGAACGTGAAAATCGCGCGGTTCATCGGTTCGAGCGGGTCTCCGGGCTTCCGGTCCGGTCCCGTTGCACACCCCGTCGCAAGACTCGCGGCGGCCAATGCCAGCGCGGCTGTTCGCATCTTCATGCGGCTATCCTTGTTGTTTCTTCGATGCGCGGCGAGCGCGCGGTTTGCCCATCAATACCGGCTGAAATACCACAGCGCCCGTCAGCGTGCAGACAAGGGACAGCGCCAGCAGTCGTCCCATGCTCGATGTACCCGGATGGTGCGACAGCCACAGGCTGCCGAATGCCGTGGCCGTGGTCGCCGCGCTGAACAGCACGGCGTGCGTGAGACTCGATTGCAGCAGGCCCGTCTGTCCCCGGCGCCATGCCATCACGAAGTAGATCTTGAACGCCACGCCAACGCCGAGCATCAGCGGCAACGCGATGATATTCGCGAAGTTCAGCGGCATGTCGAACGCGACGCACAACTCCAGCGTGACGATAGCCGACACCAGCAGCGGCACGAGCGTGCGCAGCACGTCGCCGAACCGGCGCAGCGTGAGCCATAGCAGCACTGTGATCGACAGGATGGCCCACGCGGCTGCCTGCAGGAACGCCGCGATGATCACGTTCGCCGAATGCAGGATCGAGATCGGCCCGCCGATTGCGCCCGGCTCCGCCGTCTTCACGGCCTTCGCGAAGTTGCGCAGCATCACGTCGTCGCCGGGATCGGTGCCGGGCGGCACCTTCGGCGAAATCTCGACGAGCGCCTGGCCCGTCTTCGATACCCAGCTGTCCGCGATGTCCTTCGGCACGTTCTCGCGTGTGATTTCGGACGGCTGCAGCAAGGTCGTCAGCTGGTTCAGCGAGATCTTCAACGGGACCGACATCGCGCGCTCGGCGCGGTCGCGCGTCGAGACATCGGCGTTCGCGAGCTTGGTCAGCGTATCCGACAGATGCTTCGCTTCGGCCGCGCCGGGGCCGGGGTGATCCTCGGAGGCGAGCGCGAGCTGGTTCGCGCAGCGCTTCAACGCGGCGACGCGCACGGCATCCGTGGTGGGCGGCGCGGGCTTTTGCGTGAGCGCGGGCAACAACTGCTGGGCGGCGGCCGCAATCAGCGCGAGCTTTTGCGGCTGGTCGGGCGGAATGTACGTGGAGAGCGTCGTCGTGCGGCCGACTTGCGGCAGCTTCGAGAGCCGCGCGGCGATTGCGTCGGCGGCCGCCAGCGAAGGCGCGAGCGCGCGCACGTTGTTGACGGCGGCTTCGGGCGCGTCGTTGAGCGAGATCAGCGTCGCCATCGACTCCGTGTTCGGGTCCTTCAGATGCAGCGGATTGAAGTCGAAGCGCAGATGCAGCAGCAGCGGCGATGCACCGATGATCGCCACGGCCGTCGCGATCAATACGGGCGTGCGGTTGCGGTCGAGAAAGTCGTCGACGGGCGCGAGGAACTTGAAGCCCGGCGACTCGGGCTCGCCCGGCGGATTGAGCACCTTGATGAGCGCGGGCAGCAGCGTCATGTTGGTCACGTACGCGACGAACATGCCGACGCCCGCGATCTTGCCCAGCTCCGACACACCGCGATAGGCCGTCGGCAGGAACGAAAAGAAGCTCTCGGCAACGGCGACGGCGGCGAGCGTCAACGGCACGCCGATGCTGTAAGCGGTGTGAATGAGCGCGGCCGCGAGCCGGTCGTCGCGATTGCGCTCCTCGCGATACTTCACGCCGAACTGCACGCCGAAGTCGACGCCGAGCCCGACGAACAGCACCATGAAAGCGACGGAAATCATGTTCAGCGCGTCGACCATCATCAAGCCGAGCGCGGCCGTTATCACGAGGCCCACGAACAGCGTCACGAACACGGCGAAGATCAGGCGCCCCGAGCGCAGCGCGAGCCACAGAATGCCAAGCACGACGAAGAACGTCGCGATGCCGTTGATCTCCGCGCCGTCCTGCACCGATGCGAACTCTTCATCGGCGAGCGGCTGTTCGCCCGTCAGGCGGATGCGTGCGCCGTACTGCGCATCGAGATCGAGCGATGCAGCCGTCTTGCGAATCTCTTCCGACGCGTGCGCGCCCGCTTGCAGCGCCGCGTAGTTGACGACGGGTTGCACCACGATGAACGCGCGCGCGGGCACCTTTGCCGCGTCCTTGTCGACGAGCGCGCGCCACGAGAACACGGCGGGCTCGTTGGCGAGCACGTGGTCGATCACGGTCGCGCTGCGCGACAGCAGGTTGCTCATGTCGGCGAGCTTCACCTGGCCGATCTGCAGCGGCAACAGCAGACTCGTGGTCAGCGTGCCCGCGAGACCCGTCAGACTCGGATCGTGCGCGAGCGAGTTGATGAGGGGACGCGCCTTGACCAGTTGTCCGGTTGTCGATTGCACTTCGCTGACGGAAGGAAACAGCAAGCCGTTCTTTTCGAAGAACGGCCCGCTGCCCGGTTGCGATACCGAGACGAACTCCTTCGTTTCCTTTTGCAGTTCCGTGGCGAGCGTGTTGGCGGCGGCATTCGCGTATTCGGGCGCGCCGGCCTCGACGACGACGAGCAGCGTTTGTCCGCGATCGGGGAAGGCCTTGTCGATCTGCTTTTCCAGCGCGGACCATTGCGCATCGTTCTCGACGAGACGGCTGGTGTCGGTATTGATCTTGAAGTGATGAACGACATAGATGGCGCTCAGCACGGCGAGTACGAGCGACAGCCCGATGACCTGCAGCGGACGGCGCACCGACCAGACAACGAGGCGAACGATTGAGGACTTCAGCATGTACGCGAGCGGGACCTAGTCAGATTGGTGTTATTGGCTGAGGGCACAAGTATACCGACGCGGCCGGCGCAAGGTCGCGTAACCGAACGCGGTGCGGCCCTTCAAAGCCGGTATACTGGCCCGTACCCCCGCGACGGAAGCGGCCTGTTCCGCGCGGGTCATTCTCAACTGTCCCGATGAGCGTATGAAACGTTATATCTCTGCTTTTCTGGCAGCCGCCGTGGTTTCCACCGCGGCTTTCGCACAAAGCGCGCCTGATGCGATCGTGAAGAGCGCGGTCGAAGGCACGGTCAGTGCGATGAAGGCCGACCCGCAAGCGCGCGGCGGCGACATGAAGAAGATCACGCAAGTGGTCGAGTCGCATTTCGTCCCCGCGACGAACTTCCAGCGCACGACGCGCATCGCAGTCGGTAAAGCATGGAGCACCGCGACGCCCGAACAGCAAAAACAACTGTATGAGCAATTCACGAAACTGCTCGTCGGTACTTATGCCGCATCGCTGTCGCAACTGCGCGATCAGGATGTGAAGTTCCGCTTCCAGCCTGCGAACGCGTCGGCGGATGCGAAAGACACCGTCGTTCAGTCCCACGTGCTGAGCAACGGAGGCGACGATGCGATCGACTATCGCCTGGAAAAAACGGCGAACGGCTGGAAGATTTACGACATCAACATGATGGGCGCGTGGCTGATCCAGGTGTATCAGACGCAGTTCCAGGAGCAGTTGTCGAAGGGCGGCATCGACGGTCTGATCAAGTTCCTCACGCAGCACAACGCGCGCAGCGCCGGCTGACAACTGCCTTGATCGGCATAGCTTCGCGCGCCACATAACGAGGCGCATGCAGCTAGCACTCGCATCGAGGCATAAACAGAAAGAGCGCAACGGTTCGAACCGTTGCGCTCTTTTTTCATGCGGCGTCGATCAGCTTCAGTTCAACGCGGCTGCCGAGGTCTGCACCTTCTTGCCCGTGCCCGTGCGCTTGATTTCGTCGAGCTTGATCTCGACGTGACGCGAGAACACGTATTCGGCGGGACGCTGCCTGTCGAGCGGGATATCCTTCGCGAATTCGCCCGTCGTCCGCGCGCCCGTCAGGCTGACCTTGAACGCCTTCAGCGGATGCGAGACAGTGTCCATGACGGCCGTCGCTTCGAAGCCGCAGTGGACCATGCAGTCCGCGCACTTCTCGTAGTTGCCCGTGCCGTACTTGTCCCAGTCGGTGGTTTCCATCAGCTCCTTGAAGGTCTTCACGTAACCTTCGCCGACCAGATAGCACGGCTTCTGCCAGCCGAACACGGTGCGCGCCGGGTTGCCCCACGGCGTGCATTCGTACGTCTGGTTGCCGGCGAGGAAGTCGAGGAACAGGCTCGACTGGCTGAACGACCACTTCTTGCCGTTGTCGCCGCGCTTGAAGATTTCGCGGAACAGCTGCTTGGTCTTTTCGCGGTTCAGGAAGTGCTGCTGGTCGGGCGCGCGCTCATACGCATAGCCCGGCGACACCGTGATGCCGTCGACACCCATCGGGCCGACCGTGTCGAAGAACGCGGCGACGCGTTCCGGCACGGCGTCGTTGAACAGCGTGCAGTTGATGTTCACGCGGAAGCCGCGGCGCTTGGCTTCCTTGATGGCCGCGACGGCCTTGTCATACGTGCCGTCCTGCGAGACCGAGTGGTCGTGCATTTCGCGGTCGCCATCCAGGTGCACCGACCAGACGAAGTACGGATTCGGCTCGTAGTCGTCCATCTTCTTTTCCATCAGCAGCGCGTTCGTGCACAGGTACACGAACTTCTTGCGCGCCATGATGCCCTTGACGATCTCCGGCATCTCCTTGTGCAGGAGCGGCTCGCCGCCCGCAATCGAGACGACGGGCGCGCCGCATTCGTCGACGGCTTCGAGGCATTCGGCCAGCGATAGACGCTGGTTGAGGATGGGATCGGGGTAATCGATCTTGCCGCAGCCGTTGCAAGCGAGGTTGCAGCGGAACAGCGGCTCGAGCATCAGCGCGAGCGGATAGCGCTTGTTGCCCTTCAGGTGCTGACGCATGATGTATGCGCCAACCCGGACCTTTTGTAGCATCGGAATAGACAAATCGTCCTCCTTAAACTTCGCGTGCAGCGAGTGGTTGCGTCAGTTTCGACGGCAACTTGAATTCAACTTTTTCTTCACGTCCCGCCATCGTCGTAACGTCGACGGGGCCCAGTGCGCGAAGCGCATCAATGACGTTCTCGACCATTTCTTCAGGCGCCGATGCGCCCGCCGTCAGGCCGACCGTTCCGACGCCTGCGAACCATTCCGGCTTGAGTTCGGAGCCGTCGGCGACCAGGTAGCTCGGCACGCCTGATTCGCTGCCGATTTCACGCAGGCGATTCGAATTCGAGCTGTTCGTCGCGCCCACCACCAGCAGCACGTCCACCTGCGAGCTGAGCTCGCGCACAGCGGCCTGGCGGTTTTGCGTCGCGTAGCAGATATCGCGCGTATCGGGGCCGACGATATCCGGGAAACGGCGCTTCAGCGCATCGATGATGCCGCGCGTGTCGTCCACCGAAAGCGTCGTCTGCGTGACGTAAGCAAGCGGTGTGTCGATGGACAGTTCCAGCTTTGCGACGTCGGCTTCGCTTTGCACGAGCAGCACGGGCCCCGGAATCTGCCCGATCGTGCCTTCCACTTCGGGATGGCCCGCGTGGCCGATCAGAATTAGCGTGCGGCCCGCAGCGACGTACTGCCGTCCTTGCACATGCACCTTGGTCACGAGCGGACAGGTCGCGTCCAGCACATCCAGACCGCGCGCCTGCGCGTCGCGTTCGACGCTTTGAGCAACTCCGTGGGCACTGAAAATCGCAACTGCGCCCTGCGGCACTTCATCGAGCTCTTCGACGAAACGCGCGCCTTTGCGGCGAAGGTTATCGACCACGTGCCTGTTGTGGACGATCTCGTGACGCACATAAACAGGTGCGCCATGTTGCTGCAAAGCGCGATCGACAATTTCGATCGCCCTCACGACTCCCGCACAAAAGCCGCGGGGTTGGGCAAGGATGACTCGCATAGGCTGGCGAACTCCGACTGACGCGGGTTTCCGGCCAGATCGGTAAAAAGGACCTGTTCGCCGCGTCTGTATAGTTAATTGTCTTAAATCCGACGAAAGTCGATACTCGAGACCAAACGCGCATTCTAACGCTATCGCTGTCTGTTTGCTTTTATGACGCAATGGACTGTGGTGTTTCGCGCGGCAAAAATGACTCGCTGCGCCGTGTGACGGGAACCCTTAAACTAGCGGGCCTCGCCGCGCGTGCGCAGGCCGCGCAACGTTTGCGCGCAGGCGTTGAATTTTCTGCGACGTCTTGGACGGACGACGCATTCTTGAACGTATCGAAAGGGCCGTCTATCACATATTCGATGGTCGGGCAGCGGTCGTTTTCCACGATTGGCGCGGCGTCGCGGCGGTGTGGCCGCTCGCGCGCGCAACCGCGCATCGCAGCGCGGCTTCCAAAGAGGGCAATGCATGATTGCGGCGGTTCTGTTTCTGTTGGCGTGTCTGTCGCTCCTGATCTGGTGTGTGCTGCTGTTCGCGCGCGGCGGCTTCTGGCGCGCGCATCCCGCGGCTCCGCTCGCGGCCGGCACGCGCGATACGTGGCCCGGCGTCGCCGCCGTGGTGCCGGCGCGCAACGAGGCGGACGTGATCGCGCGGGCCGTCACGTCGCTGCTCGCGCAGGACTATCCGGGCGAATTTCACGTGATCGTCGTCGACGACCACAGCACCGACGGCACCGCCGACGCCGCCCGTGCCGCCGCGCTCGCGCTCAAGTGTCCGAACCGGCTGACGGTGATCGGCGCGAAGCCGCTGCCGACGGGCTGGTCGGGGAAGGTATGGGCGCAGTCGCAGGGCATCGAGGCCGTGCGCGCGCTCGGCTACGTGCCCGAGTACCTGCTGCTCACCGACGCCGACATCGGCCATCCCGACGACGCGCTCACGCAGCTCGTATTGCGCGCCGACGCGGAAAAGCGCGATCTCGTCTCGCTGATGGTCCGCCTGCGCTGCGATTCGTTCTGGGAAAAGGCGCTGATTCCCGCCTTCGTGTTCTTCTTCGCGAAGCTCTACCCGTTCTCGTGGGTCAACAATCCGCGCAACCGCACGGCCGGAGCCGCGGGCGGCTGCATGCTGGTGCGCCGCACGGCGCTGGAAGAAGCGGGCGGCATCGAATCGATTCGCGCGGAACTGATCGACGATTGCAGTCTCGCTGCGCGCATCAAGCATCGCGGCGAAGGACGTCACCCGATCCGTCTGGACGTCGCGGCGCGCAGCGTGTCGCTGCGTCCTTACGACAGCTGGCGCGAGATCTGGAACATGATCGCGCGCACGGCGTTCACGCAGCTGCGCTATTCGGCGTGGCTGCTCGCGGGCACGCTGCTCGGCATGACCATCATTTATCTCGTGCCGCCCGTCGTCGCCATCGTGCTCGGCCCGAAGGGCTGGCCCGCGTGGCTCGCGTGGGCGGCGATGTGCTGCGCGTATGCGCCGATGCTGCGCTACTACAACCGCTCCCCGCTATGGGCGCCGTTCCTGCCGCTCGTCGCGCTGTTCTACGTCAGCGCGACGTTCGGCTCCGCCGTGCGCTACTGGCGCGGTAAGGGCGGCCAGTGGAAGGCGCGCGTGCAGGCGCCCGCCGGGTCGAATCAATGAGACGGCTCGTCTGTCTGATCGTACTGTCGCTGGGCCTGATGCAGGCCGCGCTGGCGGACGATCAGACCAGCCACGACCATATGTCCGCATATCTGCGTCAGAAATTCGGCGTCGCAAAGGAGAAGGCCGAACAGATCTCGAACGCGGTGCGCGCCGCATCTGAGAAGTACGCGCTGCCGCCCGCGCTGATTCTGGCGATCATCTCGATCGAATCGCGCTTCAAGGAAAAGGCCAGGGGCGGCAACGGCGCGACGGGGCTGATGCAGGTCGTGCCCGGCGCGCACAAGCGGATGCTGAAAGACGTGAAGGATCTGACCGATCCGGAGACCAACATCGAAGTCGGCTCGGCGATTCTGTACGGCTACATGAAATCGGCGGGCGGCGACATGAATGCCGCGTTGAAGAGCTATGGCGGGTCGCAGGCGTATGCGGAGAGGGTCAACGGCCGCGTGAAAACGTTCGCGGAAGTGCTGGACGCCGAGGCGGCCGCTGCGTCGGGCGCGGACCAGCCGCTGCCGTCGCGCGACGGCGGCTGTGATGCGCGCTGGACTTCGCTGTGTATCGGGCCCGTTGTCTACGCGAGTCCCGCGGACGATGCCGCCGACAAACCCACCGTTTCGCAGCGCGCGTCCAGCCTGCTCAATTCACTGCTGCCGCATTCGCACTGAACTGGCGCGACGAACACGAAGCGCGCGGCTCGACGGATCGGCGAGCCGCCGCGCGCATCACTTCTGCGTGAGCATCATGTACATCTGGATGACCATGTCCGGCGAGAACTGGAACGGCACCCAGCCGTGACCCGTGTGACGCAGCACCAGCAGACGGTCGCCGTTCGATTGCTTCTGCACGGCCATCATCGGGTTCTTCGTCGAGACGAAACGCCAGCCGGCAGGCAGATTCGGCGGGACTTCGGGCTCCATCGACGCGCGCGCGTTCGCCAGTTCCTCGACCAGCTGACCGACCTGCGATGGATGCAGCGTGACCGACTTGCCGCCGATCGTCATCGTGATTTCGTTCTGGCTCGGGCGTTCGATGTGCAGCGTCGGCTTTTCTTCGGCCGCCGCCGCATCGGTTTCCTGCGGCTCGACTCGTGCTTCAGCCGCAGTTCCCGCCGTTTCGATGGGCGCTTCGACAGCGGCCGCCGCTGCTTCGACAGCGGAAGAGGCGGCCTCGACCTGTTGCCGGGACGTCGTGAAAGCCTGAATCAGCTGATCGACGCCCGTTTCGAGCGCGCCAATCTGTTCGTGAAGGTTCATGCGTAGTTCTCTGGTAAGACCCGCGATTTTACCTTCTGTGCGCCGACGTTAAACTTCGTGTCGGCACCGAGTTGTAACAAAGCGTACGCGCGGATCGCCGCGTCCGAGTCACGTCTTCAGATAACCCGCGTCGCGGAACCAGTCGAGCGCATCGCGCAGTCCTTCGCGATACGCCCGCGCGCGATAGCCGAGTTCGCGCTCCGCTTTTGCGGACGTGAAGTACATCTTGTTCTTCGACATCTTCAATCCGTCGACGGTCACGAACGGCTCGCGCTTCGTGAACTTCGCGACGGCTTCCGCGCCCATCGCGAGCGGATACAGCGGCCAGCGCGGCAACGCGATGGTCGGCGGCTTGCGCCCGACGATGCCGGCGATATCGGCGAGCATCTGTTGCAGCGGCAGATTCTCGCCGCCGAGGATATAGCGCTCGCCGATCTTGCCGCGTTCGAGCGCAAGGAAATGGCCCATCGCGACGTCATCGACATGCACGAGATTCAGCCCCGTATCGACGAAAGCGGGAATCTTGCCGAGCGCCGCCTCGACGATGATGCGGCCCGTCGGCGTCGGCTTCACGTCGCGCGGACCGATGGGCGTCGATGGATTGACGATGACGGCGGGCAGCCCGTCGTTCGCGATCATCCTTTCCACCGCGCGCTCCGCGAGCACCTTGCTGCGCTTGTACACGCCGATGGCCTGCTGCGGCGTCATCGGCGATGTTTCGTCGACCGACTGGCCCGAGCTCGTCACCTTCAGCGTCGCGACGCTGCTCGTGTACACGATGCGCTCGACGCCTTCTTTCAGCGCGGCACGCATCGTCGCTTCCGTGCCTTCCAGATTCGAGCGTTCGATTTCGTTCGGGTCGGGCGCCCACAGCCGATAATCCGCCGCGACGTGCAGCAGATAGCGCGCGCCGCGCAGCGCCGCGCGCATCGACGCTTCGTCGCGCATGTCGCCCACGGCGATCTCCGCTTCGAGCGATTCGACGTTGCGGCGCGGACTCGTCGGACGCACGAGCACGCGCACCGCGAAGCCCTTTTGCTGCGCGATGCGCGCGACTGCCGAGCCGACGAAACCGGATGCGCCGGTGACGAGTACGAGATCGCGAGTCTGATCGGTCATTGCCTGCTGGTTCCCTTTTGCCGTTTCTCGGTTGTTGCGCGAATGGCTGCGCGAATGGCGTATCGCAGAGGTCGGATTGTACGTGTTGCGCTTGAACGACTGTCGATGGCGCGCGCCGTGCTCGCGTGCCCGTCAGCAAGCAAAGCCCGCGAGGCGCGACTAGAATGCCCGCGTGAACGCATGGAAACGCATAAGGAGGTGAGAGCATGTCCGGCACGGATCTCGATTCGCGGATCGAAACGTATTACGTGCGCGTGCGCGGCATGGTGCAGGGCGTCGGTTTTCGTCACGCGACCGTGCGCCAGGCGCATGCGCTGGGTATCCGGGGATGGGTGGCGAACCTGGAGGACGGTTCCGTCGAAGCGATGCTGCAAGGGCCGGCGAATCAGGTCGACCGGATGCTGTCGTGGCTGCGTCACGGGCCGCCGGCGGCGCGCGTCACGGAAGTGACAGGCGAAGAGCGCGTCAGCGACAAGCGTTTCGAACGCTTCGAGCAGCACTGAAGCGGAAGAAGCACACGAATCTCTTGAATGAACGAAGCAGAAAAAAGCGCGCGACACCGCGCGCTTTTCCCGTGCTGACGAATCAGCGCGCCACCAGCAGGCTCTCCGCAAACCCCCAGTCGCGCTCGATCCATTGATGGCTGCACACGAAGCCCGCGTCGTCGGCGATCGCATGCAGTTCTTCCTCGCGGTACTTGTGGCTGCTTTCCGTCCAGATCGTCTCGCCTTCTTTTAGCTCGACCGACAGCTTTGCCGCGCGCACCTGCGCGCTCACATGCCGTTTCGCGCGCAGATGCATTTCGACGCTGCGCACGTCCGGGTTGAAGCGCGCGACGTGCTCGAACGCGTCGAGTGGAAAGTCGCCGTCCAGTTCGCGGTTGATCCGCGCAAGCAGATTCAGATTGAACGCGGCTGTCACGCCGATGGGATCGTCATACGCAGAGATCAGCACGGGCACCGGCTTTTCGAGGTCGGTGCCGAGCAGCAGCGCATCGCCGGGCGCGAGCATGTTGCGGATGTCGCGCAGAAAACGCGTGGCGGCAAGCCGGCCGAAATTGCCGATCGTGCTGCCGAGAAACAGCACGAGCAACGGCTCGTCCTTGGCGCGGCGCTTGCTCACTTCGGCGAGCCCCGCGAGATAGTCGCGCTCATAGCCGACGATCGAAATGCGTTCGATATCGCCGAGTTCGCGGCGACATAATTGCAAAGCGGTGCGCGAAATTTCAATCGGGCAGTAAGAAGTGGGACGCTTTTTACACAGCGCTTCGAGGATGCGGCGCGTCTTGCGGCCGCTGCCGCTGCCCAGTTCCGCGACGATCGCATCGTGCGGCAACTGCGCGACGATATCCGTCGCGTGCTGCGCGAGCAGGCGTTCTTCGGCGCGCGTGACGCCGTATTCGGGCAGCGCTGTGATCACTTCGAAGAGCGCCGATCCCACTTCATCGTACAGATACTTCGACGGCAATTCCTTCTGAGGCTGCTTGCTGAGGCCAGCGCGGACGGCGGCGGCAAACTCCGGCGATACGTCGTGCGACAGATGGTGCGATACGGCTGGCTGAGTCATGTTGGCTCCGTGTTGGCTCGTTTCCAGTGATGACTTGAGGACTGCGGAAAGCAGATACGTTGGAGTGAGTGAACCGGCCTGCGTTCATGCGAGGCTAGCGTGAGCGCGTTCGATGACCGGGGCGTGTCTGCGTTCACACGTCTGTGAAGCAGACTGAAAGCCGCGTGCGTGCGGCGTTGAACGTCACGGTCAAGCAAGAACCGGGCACGAGCGGCGCGAGCGCTCGACACAAGCGCGCCCGTCATCATTCCACCGAAGATTCGCCGACGCCACGCGGCGCAGCGCAGCGCAGAGATGGAGTTAGATTTTATAGCCCATCGTGCGTGAATATGCACGCAGGCATTTTGGCCCAAAACACGCCGTGGCGCGTGCAAGCCGTCTAGAATGCGCGCTTCACGCGATGGCCGCGCTCCGCATTCGGGGCGGACGCGCCGCGCAGTTAAAACAAGACTTAAACAATGGACGACATCATTCGCGCTATCGCGCCCCGCCCCGCGTCTTGCACGCATCGCCTTTCGAAGCGGACGCGCCGATGAACGCATATCAACCGGGGCGCGGCATCGCGTTGTCCGTGACGGCATCGGCGCTCTTTGCGCTGCTGTCCGTCTACGCGAAGCTGCTGACACCGCTGACAGGACTCGATATCTTCGCGTGGCGCGTGATCTGGACCGTGCCCGGCGCTCTCATATTGATTGTCGTGCGCTCGCGGCTGCCGCAGCTGCGCGCGCTCGTGCAGCGCGCGCTCAGCGAGCCGCGCACGGCGCTCGCGCTGGCCGTCAGCGCTGCATTGCTCGGCGTGCAGCTATGGGTGTTTCTGTGGGCGCCGCTGCACGGACGGATGCTCGAAGTGTCGCTCGGCTATTTCCTCTTGCCGTTGACGATGGTGCTCGTCGGCCGCTTCTACTATCACGAGCGGCTGGAGCCGTTGCAATGGCTTGCCGTCGCTTGCGCGGCGCTCGGCGTGCTGCATGAGCTATGGGTGACGCGCGCGTTCTCATGGCCGACGCTGCTCGTCGCGCTCGGTTATCCGCCGTATTTCGTGCTGCGTCGCAAGATCAACGCCGATTCGCTGACGGCCTTCGCGCTCGAAGTGTCGTTGATGCTGCCGTTCGCGCTCGCGATGGCGCTCAACGGCGGCTCGCTCGCATTGCTGTCGGGGCGCATCGACATGTGGCTGTTGCTGCTGCCGGGACTCGGCGCGCTGAGCACGGTCGCGCTCGCGTCGTATCTGAAGGCGAGCCGTCTGTTGCCGATGGCGCTCTTCGGCATCCTCGGCTATGTGGAGCCCGTGTTGCTCGTGATCGTGTCGGTGACGCTGCTCGGCGAGACGATGACGGCTCAACAGCTTGGGACCTATGTGCCGATCTGGATCGCCGTCGGATTGACGGCGCTGCATAGCGTGCGTGTGCTCGCGCCGGGTTGAATCGCTGCGCCTGCACCAGCACCGTTGCGCCGTGCTCACGCGCCGCGCGATATCACCCGATCGTGGCCATCATGCGTGGCCACGCGCGTCGTCGATGCGCGTCGGACCGGCTTTTGCTTCGATTGCGTCGCGCAATGCCAGACGCCATCCGAACGCGAACAGCGCTTCGGCCAGCACGAACAGCGGCCCGATCACGAGACCGATCAGATCGTCGACGAACGCGGGCTTGCGGTGCTCATACACGGCGTGTCCCACGAACTGGATGATCCAGCCCACGACGAAGAGACCGGCGCCCGACGCGAGCCATGAAAGCGTCGGCTGCGCGGCGAGCCACGTGCCGCACGCGATGCACATCGCGTAAAGGACGGCCATCATCAGGCCGAGCGGCACGTCGAGCGCGAGGTAGTAGGCGACGCTCAGCACGACCAGCAGCAACGCCGGCGACGCCGGAAACGGCAGCGCTGCAAACGTCCACGCGGGCCGGCTCAACAACACGGCGAGGGCCAGCACGATCATCGGAATGCCGACGAAGTGCGTCGCGATGTTGCGGCGGTCACGGTGATAGGCCGCGTATTGCGCAAGCTGGTCAGTGAGCGTTCTCATGGATGCCCGTCCTCGTTGAAAGTCATCATAATCGCGGTCGGCGGGCCGCGACACATTCGGCTAGCCGACAATCCCGCCTGTTCATACCGACCAAACCGACAAACCGACGGACCGCGCTTCGAACCGATGACGCCCGACATTCCATCGAATCCGCCCGAGCTTGTCGCGCTGCTCGACGGCAGCGCGTGGTTTCGCGGCGCGCCCGATGCGCTGCGTGCGCAATTGCTCGAACTCGGCCGCATGCGTCGGCTGTCGGCGGGCCAGCGGCTCTTTAGTCGAGGCGATGCCGACGACGGCTTCTATTGCGTCCTCGACGGCCTGATGCGGATCGGCGCGGCAAGCGCGGCCGGCAAGGAAGCGCTGCTCGCCGTGATCGAGCCGGTGAACTGGTTCGGCGAGATCGCGCTGTTCGACGGCCAGCCGCGCACGCACGACGCCTATGCGGAGCGCGATACGCTGCTGTTCCATGTGCCGCGCGCGGCGCTTTCGTCGATGCTCGAACGCAACCCCGCGTTCTGGCATCCGTTCGGTCTGCTGCTGACGCACAAGCTGCGCCTCGCATTCGATGCGATCGAAGAGGCCGCGCTGCTGCCCGCCGCGCAACGCGTCGCGCGGCGGCTATTGCTGATGGCGGGCGGATATGGCGACGCGGGCACGCAGCGGCGCGTGCTGAAAGTGCCGCAGGAAGATCTCGCGATGATGCTCGCGCTGTCGCGTCAAACCACGAACCAGATCTTGCGGCAGCTCGAAACGCAAGGCGCGCTCGCGCTGCGCTATGCGGAGATCGAGATCGTCGACGCGCAGAAGCTGGGTGCGTTCGCTGCGTCGACGGTTAGCGGGGCGGCGCGTAGCTGAGCGGTTGCTGCCCCATGCTCTGTGACCGGATGGTCTTTAGGAGATAGACCATCGGGCGGCCAGGGTACGATCGCCCGCTCGATTGCTCCCCCATAAGGCATGCGTTCCCGCGGGCCATGCGGGCCGCGTCGCGTCGACATCGCGCGACAAGGCCCTGGCTGTGGGCGCTGCACTCCTCAGAATTTCACAACATCGCAATGAATCCGTCAGATCCTGTGCTGTCGCCTGCCGAGCGCTATCAGGCGTGCGTTTCCCTTCATTCGACAGGGCGTCTTGCGGAAGCGCTCGCATTGCTCGATCGGATATTGCAGGCTGATCCCGCGCATGCAGACGCGCTGAAGCTCGCCGCCGTCTGCTTGAGCGGCCTCTATGACGAAGCGGACGCGAAAGCGGGCAAGCCAGTCCCGAATCACATCGATCTGGCCGAGGCGCACAACGATCTGGGTAGCTGGTTCTTTGGCCGCAGGCAGCTGACGCAGGCGGAACATGCGTATCGTCGGGCGCTCTCGATCAGCCCCGATCTGACGAAGGCGCTCAACAATCTCGGTCTCGTGCTACGCGACCTGAAGCGTGAGTCCGAGGCGGAGGCCGCGTTTCTGCATGCGCTCGCCATTGCGCCGGACTACGTGACGGCGCGCAACAACCTCGGCGTGCTGCTATGGCAACTCAAGCGCCTGGCAGAGGCGGAAGCGGCCTATCGCGACGTCGTCAGCCGTCAGCCGGGCAACGTCAGCGCGCACAACAATCTCGGGCTTCTGCTGCTGGAACTGAACCGTCTGCCCGAAGCGGAAGCGGCGTGCCGCGATGCGCTCGTGCTCGATTCCAACGTGCCCGAGGCGCACAACAATCTTGGCAACGTGCTGTGGCAGCAAGGCCGTATCGAGGAAGCCATCGCCGCATACCGGCAGGCGCTGGCGCTGCGGCCGGATTATGCAGGTGCAAAAGCGAATCTCGCGCTGCCGCTGTTGTGCGTCGGCGAATACGAGCAGGGCTGGGCGCTCTATGAGTCGCGCTATCACGACGCTATCACCATGCGTAGCGTAGTCCCGCCGCCCGTGCCGTATCCGCAGTGGAAGGGCGAGCCGCTCGACGGCCATTCGCTGCTCGTCTGGCCTGAGCAGGGCTTTGGCGACTGCCTGCAGTTCTGCCGCTATGTGTCGATGCTCAAGGGGCGTGGTGCGGCTCGGGTGAGCGTCGCTTGCCAGCCGCCGTTGCAGCGGCTTTTCGAGAGCCTCGCGGCTGTGGACGCCGTCTACGCGCTCGACGGCAAAACGGCAATACCCGCGCATGACTACTGGTGCTTCATGCTGAGTCTGCCCGAGCTGTTCGGCACGACCGTTGCGACAATTCCCGCGCCAATGCCCTACCTGCGCGCGCCCGCCGCGCTCGCGGAGCAATGGCGCAGCAGACTGCCCGAAGGTGGCTTCAAGGTCGGGCTCGTGTGGGCGGGTGATCCGCGTCCGCATGACCCGAGTTCGAATGCGATCGATCAGCGACGGTCGATGAATGCGCTATCGTTCGAGCCTTTACTGCGCGTGCCGGGTGTGACATTCGTGAGCCTGCAGAAGGGCGCGGCGACGCGCCCGCAGCTTGACGGTCTGCCTGCCGCGCTGCGTCCGCTCGACCCGATGGACGACGTGCACGATTTCGCCGATACGGCAGCCATCGTCGAGAACCTGGACCTCGTGATTACCGTGGATACGTCGATGGCGCATCTGGTCGGCGCGCTCAATCGGCCCGTCTGGATTCTGTCGCGCTACGACGCGTGCTGGCGCTGGTTGCGCGGCCGCGACGACTCGCCATGGTATCCGACCGCGCGGCTGTTCCGGCAGACGGCGCCGGGCGACTGGGAAAGCGTCGTCGCCCGTGCGGCGCAGGCGCTCGCGAAACTGCCGAAGCCCACCTCGTTAGCCGACGCCGAACACTAGAACGGATTGTCGATCACGCCCGGCTTCGCGTCGGGCTCATCCTTGACCTGCTCGGGCAGGTGCGCGTCCGCCTGCAACGCGGCGACGACGCTGTCGAGCGCTTCCTTGAGCGCCAGCGCCGCCTTCAAGCCGCGCTTGTCCTTCGTGATGTCGAGCGTGCCGTTCACGACGACGCGCGTGGTGCCGTTCGACACCGTCAGCGCGTCGCCCTGGATGTTGAGCACATCGTCGTCGTTCGAATACGCTTTAAACACCTTTCAGCCCTCCCGGACGCTGGTCCTTGAGTTTTTCCGGAATGCCCGGAAAACGGATGCCGCTCATCGCTTCGAGCTCGTGAACGGTCTTCACGTCGTAGCGGTCGGTCGCCACGTTGTCCGCGACGATCGCGAACGCGAGCTTCCTCGATGGCACGTAGACGACCTTGAACAGTTGTGTCGGCACGAATACGCGCGTCGGCCCGATGGTCTGCAACTGCGAGCCCGTGAACAGCGGCCCAGTGACGACATACGTGTCGTCGTACTTCTTCGACAGCGTGCGCACGGCCGTCTCGATGTGCGACCACAAGTGCTGGTTATTGACACGATTCTGCGGCACGACGTTCGCGAGCGAAAACGATTGTGCCATCGCCTCCGCGTTCCAGCGGTTGCCCGCCGGACTCATGTGGCCGCGATCGAAGCCGCTGCGCTTGTAGTCGGCGAGCGTCGCGCCTTCGCCATAGGGCAGGCGCGAGTCTTCGAAAAACCTGTTCGTGCGGACCATGTCCTTCGCGGCCTCGATATGGTCGCGCGTCAGATGCTCGGCGGACCACAACGGGCCGTGCGTGATGCCGGAATGCAGGACGGCGAAATCCGAATAGCACAGCATGCGCGTCTTCGGCGCCATCTTTGCGTTCGTCAGCACGGGCCATTGGGCGTCGGGTGTGAAATCCGTGCAGGACGCTGCCGCCGATACATGGCTCGCGGCCACGATCAACAGACTGACTAACCACTTCTTCATGGATGTGAAAGCGAATGAGGGGCCGCAAGTATAGCCGCGTGCGCTATGTGCGAGGCAACAACTGCATGCGATTCGCACCGCAGCGCCGATGCAATCGGCAAAAGCGTAACAACCGCGTCAACAGGCGGCAATTTGTGCTCATTTCGCCTAGGCGAAACGCGTGGAGAAAGAATGCAGAGCGAATGAAAATCCGCGCCCGCCGAGAGACGGCGGGGCGGTGCTCGCATGATGGAAGCGAATCGGAAGCGGTAAGAGCGAAGCGGTTCGAGCTGGACTCAGCGTCCGAACACGCTGTGCTCGGCGTGAACAGGCAGGCGGTCGACGGCCTGCAGACGCCAGAAGCCATTCATCGGCGAACGCGTGCGGTCGCACGACCACGCCGCGCTGCCTTGCGCTGAACTGACCTGCTGCCGCCGGTCCACGTGCAGGCCGTTCAACGTGCATAAGGGTGCGTCTGCGCTGGGCGCGCAGAGCTTGGTGACGCCGTCTTCGTCATGAAGTTCGCCCCATGGGGGCAGGTCGATCCCATCGTGTGCTTCTCTCGACCAGCGACGCTCGTCGGTGTCGAGCCATAGCACGGCGTAATCGTGATTGACGGTGGGGTCCGAACCGTTGATCAGTATCGTCAGCCGCATTAGACAGTCCCCCGGTGAAAAAAGGTGATGCAGGTGATGCGTTTCTCAGTCTATGCCGGGCCGAACGTTATGCAAGACAAACAGCTATCGCGAAGATTGAAAAACCCAATTGGGAACGCATCGCTGAGCACCTAGATTAAATGAACGGCACAGGTGCGCGCGTCTGGCCGGTGGTCGACCATGAAAAAGTACGCGCGCTCCCACAATACAGGCTTTGCATGGAGGCTCAGATGTCGCAACTCAAGGGTTCGAAAACTGAAGAGAATCTGAAGTTCGCATTTGCCGGCGAATCGCAGGCTAATCGCCGCTATCTGTACTTTGCAGCGAAAGCGGACGTCGAGGGACAGAACGACGTCGCCGCGCTATTCCGCTCGACAGCCGAAGGCGAAACCGGCCACGCGCATGGCCACCTCGAATACCTCGAAGTCGTCGGCGATCCGGCTACGGGGCTGCCGTTCGGTTCGTCGCGCCAGAACCTGCAATCGGCGATCGCGGGCGAAACACACGAATACACCGACATGTATCCGGGCATGGCGAAGACCGCGCGCGAGGAAGGCTTCGACGAAATCGCGAACTGGTTCGAAACGCTCGCCAAGGCCGAGCGCAGTCACGCGAATCGCTATACGAAGGCACTGGACGCACTGGTCGACTGACGCCGCAGGCGCCGGCATTCGTGGCCGGCGCGCTCCATTGCGGCCCGTTTGCGTGCGAACGCCTTGCTGGCGGACGGCAGGCTGAACGCAATCGGGCGGCAGGACAGCGGGCCGAAGCGCAACGCGAAGCGGCGCAACAACACCGACGCGGGATGAAGCAAGAGAAAGCGAGACGATCGCGATCTTGCGCGTGCGGTTGCGCATCCATCGATTGCGAGTAGAAGAACGAACGCATGGGACCGGAGTAAGGCTCTAAAGCGCCAACTCCGGTCGACAAAGGAGACGCAGGCGATGCCTCACAAGGAAGGCAGTCTCGAAGCGCCGATCCGCTATCCGCTCGACTGGCAATCGGATGCTTTCTACGATCAGGATGCGATCGACCAGGAACTGACCCGCGTGTTCGACATCTGCGCGGGATGCCGCCGTTGCGTGTCGTTGTGCGGCACGTTCCCGACGCTGTTCGATCTCGTCGACGAAACGGACATGGGCGAAGCGCACGACGTCGACAAGAAGAAATTCGGCGCCGTCGTCGACCAGTGCTATCTGTGCGACCTGTGCTACATGACGAAATGCCCTTATGTGCCGCCGCACAGCTGGAACGTCGATTTTCCGCATCTGATGCTGCGCGCGAAGGCAGCGAGATACAAGCGCGGCGAGGTCGAGTTGCGCGACAAGTTTCTGTCGAACACGGATGCGCTCGGCACGTTCGCGGGCATTCCCATCGTCACGCAGACGGTCAACGCGGTGAATCACACGGGCGCTGCGCGCGGCCTGATGGAAAAGGCACTCGGCGTCGACAAGACAGCATGGCTGCCCGATTTCGCGTCGCGCAAATTCCGCAGCGCGGCGAGGAAATCGCCGCAGGTGCAGGTGAAGGACGGCGAGCGGACGCCCGGCAAGGTGGCGATCTACTCGACCTGCTATGTGAATTTCAACGAGCCCGGCATCGGTCACGACCTGCTGGCGGTGCTCGCGCACAACGACATTCCGTACGAACTCGTATCGAGCGAAGCGTGCTGCGGCATGCCGTTGCTCGAGCAGGGCAATCTCAAAGGCGTCGCGGAGAAAAAGGAAAAGAACATGCCCGTGCTCGCGCGTTATGCGCGCGACGGCTACGCGATCATCGGCGCGATTCCGAGCTGCGTGCTGATGTACAAGCACGAACTGCCGCTGATGTTTCCCGACGACCCCGACGTGCGCGCCGTCAGCGAAGCATTCTGGGACCCGTTCGAATACTTCGTGTCGCGTCATCGCGATGGGCTGCTGAAGACCGACTTCAACACGCCGCTCGGCAAGGTGTCGTATCACGTGCCGTGCCACGCGCGCGTGCAGAACATCGGACGCAAGACATCGGAGACTTTCGCGCTCGTGCCGGGTACGCAGGTGACGGTCGTCGAGCGCTGCTCGGGCCATGCGGGCACGTTCGGCGTGAAGAAGGAATTTCACGCGATGGCGATGAAGATCGGCACGCCCGTCTTCAAGGCGATGGCGCAGGCGCAGCCCGATTTTATCTCGTCCGATTGCCAGCTTGCGGGCCACCACATCGAACAGGGCTTCGACGAAAACGGCTTGCCGAAGACGCAGCTCGCGCACCCGTTGACACTGCTGCGCAAGGCGTACGGCCTTTGATCTTCAATCAGCGAGGATATCGATGAGCATCGCAAGGAACTCCCTGTTGTCGCTCGAAAACTATGCGAAGGCGCGCAAGGCGATGCGCGAGCAGATCATCGAGCACAAGAAGCTTCGCCTCGTCAGGCTCGGCAATCACGTGACGTTCCTGTTCGAAGACGAACTGACGATCCGCTATCAGATCCAGGAGATGCTGCACATCGAGAAGATCTTCGACGAGGACGGCATTCAGGGCGAACTCGAAGTGTATCTGCCGCTCGTGCCCGACGGCAGCAACTTCAAGGCGACGATGCAGATCGAGTACGTAAACGAAGTCGAACGGCGCGCGGCGCTGGCACGCCTGATCGGCATCGAGGACCACGTGTTCCTGAAGGTGGACGGCGAAGAGCCCGTCTATGCGATCGCCGACGAAGACCTCGAACGCGAGACCAACGAGAAGACTTCAGCCGTCCATTTCGTGCGCTTCGAGCTGACGCCGTCGATGAAGGCGCGCCTGCGCGACGGCGCGGGCCTGCACATCGGTTGCGATCATCCGAACTATCCGGTGGACGTGCAGACGGTCCCCGACGAAGTGCGAGCGTCGCTCGTCAGCGATCTCGCCTAGAGCGGCTTGCGATAGACGACGAAGCCCGACAGCTCCGCGACCTTGTCGTAGAGCTGCATCGCGGTGCGGTTCGTCTCGTGCGTGAGCCAGTACACGCGCTCGGCGCGCGCGGCCTTCGCGGCGGCGTAGACAGCTTCGATCAGCGCGCGCCCGACGCCTTTGCCGCGCTCCGAATCGAGCGTGAACAGGTCGTGCAGATAGCACGTCGGTCCCGCCATCAACGTGCTGCGGTGATACAGGTAATGCACGAGGCCGACCAGCGTGCCGTCGTCGCGCTCGGCGACCATCGCGTGCATCGGTTCGAGTCCGTCGAAAAAGCGCGCCCATGTCAGCTGCGTGATTTCACGAGGCAACGCCGTTTCGCCGAAGCGTCCATAGAAGCGGTTATAGCCGTCCCACAACGGCAGCCATGCTTCGTAATCGGCGGGAACGACAGGGCGGATCTTCACGGCTTGCGTCACGGGCGGCGCTCCTTGTAATCGGCAGGTATCGTCGAAGCATAGGGTTTCTGTGGCACCATTGTTAGCTCCACGTCGAACACAATATCTGGAGCCACGCAATTGGACTACGGTCTGTTGATGTCGAGCTTCGCGAGCGAGGCGGCCGGGCGCAAGCTCACGCAGCAGATGCTGCTGTACGAAAGCCTGCGTCACGCAATCCTGAACGGCGACATCCGCCACGGCACCCAGCTCGTGCCGACGCGCTCACTCGCCGAGCAGCTCGGCATCGCACGCAACTCCGTGCTGTACGCCTACGAACGGCTTGCCGAAGAAGGCTTTATCGCGGCGAGCCGCCACGGGTCGATCGTCAGTTGCGTCGCGCTTCCTGGGGCCAATGCGGAGGCACTCGATGCTTCGCCTGTCAGCCGGCTGTCGCGGCGCGTCGCGGCACTGCCGGCCGATCGTGGCAGCACGCGTGGCGCGGGCGGCGCGACCGGCATGCATGCGCCGTTTCAGGCGGGCGTGCCCGCGCTCGACGAGTTTCCCGTCGCGCAATGGCGTGCATCGATGGAGCGCGCGTGGCGCTCGGTCGATACACGCGATCTCGGCTACGGCTACTACGCGGGTCATCCGTCGCTCAGGCGTGCCGTTGCCGAATACGTGCGTGTGTCGCGCAGCGTGCGCTGCGCGGCCGATCAGGTGTTCATCACGTCGGGCACGCACACGAGTCTCGACCTGTGCGCGCGCATGCTCGCCGATCCGGGCGACACCGCGTGGCTCGAGAACCCCGGCTATCACGGCGCGCGAATCGCGTTTCAGTCGGCGGGCCTGGACGTCGTGCCGATTCCCGTCGACGCCGCCGGCATCGCGCCCAACGACGAGCACTGGCGGCGCACGCCGCCGCGCCTCGTCTACATCACGCCATCGCATCAATATCCGCTCGGCAGCGTGCTGGGCCTGGAGCGGCGCTGGTCGATCATCGACAACGTCGTCGAGCGCGGCGCCTGGATCATCGAGGACGACTACGACAGCGAACTGCGCCACAGCGGCCCGCCGCTGCCGTCGGTGCAAGGGCTGCGGCCCGCGACGCCCGTCGTCTATCTCGGCACGTTCAGCAAGACGATGTTCCCGGCGCTGCGCATCGGCTTCATGATCGTGCCGGCCAACCTCGCACCGGAGATCGGCGGCGTGATCGGCGAGATGTCGCGCCAGGGGCGCATCGCGGATCAGATCGCGCTCGCGGACTTCATCGAAAGCGGCAAGTACGCGCGCCATTTGCGACGGATGCGGCGCATCTACCAGCAGCGGCGCGAGGCGATGGTCAGCGCGATTCATCGGCACATGCGCGATCTCGTGACTGTCTCGTCCGATGGCAGCGGCATGCATCTGACGATGCGCCTCGACGCGCCGTTGCAGGACCGCGACGTGAGCATCGCGTTGCGCGAGAAAGGTATCGCCGTCTCGCCGCTGAGCGCGTACTGCCATCAGGGCGAAGACGCCGCGCGATACAACGGCTTCATGCTCGGCTATGCGGGCGTGCATCCGGACAAGGCCGACAGGCTCGTCGCCGAACTCGGCACGGCGATCCGCTCGCTGGCCCTCGGTAACTGATATTCAACCAAATGGTTGAATAACGCCGATGCCACGTCTATACTCGGGTCCATGAACGAGTCCGCACTCGACGGCGTGTTCCACGCGCTGTCCGATCCCACCCGGCGCGCAATGCTCGCGCAGCTTGCCGTCGGCGAACGCAATATCGGCGAACTGGCTGCGCCGTTCGCGATGTCGTTCGCGGCGGCATCGAAGCATGTGAAGGTGCTGGAGGGCGCAGGGCTGGTCCAGCGCCGCGTGGAGGGGCGCTCGCATATCTGCCGGATCGAACCGGCGCCGCTCGCCGCTGCCGATGCGTGGCTGCGCTTCTATGAACGCTTCTGGAGCAGCCGGCTCGACGCGCTCGAAGACCTGCTGCGCAATCCACCGTAAGCATCTTGTCGACAGGGGGACAAGCGATGAACCTGAACGAACCACTCGGCGCTTTCGACGGCACGCAGATCGTGCGCTTCGAACGTCTGCTGCCCGGGCCGATCGAGCGCGTCTGGGCGTATCTGACCGAGTCCGACAAGCGCAGCCAGTGGCTCGCGTCGGGCGCCATGCCGGCGCAGCCCGGCGGCGACTTCGTGATGCGCTTCGATCACTCGCTGCTGGCCGCGACGCCGGAACTGCCGCCCGAACCGTATCGCCAGTACGCAGGCGGGCACGATTCGTATCACCGGCTGCTGCGCTTCGAGCCGCCTCATGTGCTCGCGTTCACGTGGGGCAGCATTCAGGACAATCTCTCCGAAGTGACCTTCGAACTGTCGGAGGCGGGCGATCAGGTGAAGCTCGTGCTCACGCATCGCAATCTGTCTGGCCGCAACGAGCAACTCGATGTCGGTCCGGGCTGGCACAGCCATCTCGATGTGCTGCGCGAGCGCCTCAAGGGCACCGCGCCCGCGTCGTTCTGGAAGATGTTCGAGCAGATCAAGGCGCGTTACGACGCGCTCTGAAGCCTAAAGCGCCCGACACATCGTTTGCCGTCATCGTGTACGATCCGAAGCCATCGCGTACACGTTGATGGAGACCAACTGTGTTTCGTTCGATACTCACCCGCACTACGCTGTTGATCACGCTCGCGCTCGCGCAGACAGTGACGTCGGCCCATGCCGCCGATGCCGCCGCGAGTCCAACGGGCGCATCCGAACATGCCGCCGATTTCGTCGAACACGATTTCCGTTTCTCGGACGGCACGGTCTTTCCCGAACTGCGCATTCACTATGTGACGCTCGGCACGCCGCAGCGCGACGCGCATGGCGACGTGACGAACGCCGTGCTGCTGATGCACGGCACGACGGGCTCGAGCAAGGCGTATCTCACGCCGTCGATGCGCAAGGAACTGTTCGCGGCAGGCGAGCCTCTGGATGCGAACCGCTATTTCATCGTGATCCCCGATGGTCTCGGGCGCGGCGGCTCGACCAAACCCAGCGACGGGCTGCGCACGAAATTTCCGCGCTATGGCTATGGCGATGTGGTCGAAGCGAATCACCGGCTGCTCGTCGACGGGCTGAAGGTGCGGCATCTGAAGCTCGTGCTCGGCACGTCGATGGGCGGCATGCAGACGTGGATGTGGGGCGAGCGCTATCCGGGCATGGCCGACGCGCTGATGCCGATCGCCAGCCAGCCGATCGCAATGGCCGGCCGCAACTGGTTGTGGCGGCAAATGATCGTCGGCGCGATACGCAGCGATCCCGGCTGGCAGGACGGCTACTACGCGACGCCGCCGACGCAATGGACGCGCGCGATGCCCGTCTTCACGCTGATCACGGGCAACGCGGCGCGCATGCAGGCGGCCGCGCCTGACCGCGCGGCGTCGACGCGCATGACGGAATCGCTTGTCGAAGAGGCCGCGAAAAGCGATCCGAACGATGTGCTGTACTGGTTCGAATCGTCGTGGGACTACGATCCCGAGCCGAATCTCGCGGCGATTCGCGGGCGTCTGTTCGCCGTCAATTTCGCCGACGACCTGATCAACGCCACCGATCTCGGCGTGATGCAGCGGCTGATCGGCAAAGTGCCGCAGGGACGCTACGTCGAAATGCCGGAGACCGCGCAATCATACGGACATCAGACGCTCGCGCACCCGGAGGTGTGGAAGCCCTATCTGATCCAGTTGATGAACGGCGCTTGATCTGCATGCCGGTCCGGTGCGGGCGCGCGCGGACCGGAGCGCTGCGAGTGCGATAATCGACGTCGCCCCAAAGTGCAGAGCCCGGAGAATATTGTGAGCCGTATCGACAACCCCACACGTGACCAGGAAGCCGGCGTCGCCGATTCCACCCAGGACATCACGCGCATCGACGACACCCGCATCGGCGCAGTGCGCCCGCTGATTTCGCCCGCGCTGCTGCTCGACGAACTGCCGTGCCCGCCCGGCGTGCAGACGCTCGTCGAAAAGAGCCGCGTCGAAATCGCCGATGTGCTGCACGGCCGCGACGACCGACTCGTGGTCGTCGTGGGGCCGTGCTCGATCCACGACCACGGCCAGGCGATGGAATACGCGCACAAGCTGAAAACGGCCGCCGATGCGCTGCGCGACGATCTGCTGATCGTCATGCGCGTCTACTTCGAGAAGCCGCGCACGACGGTTGGCTGGAAGGGCTATATCAACGATCCGCGTCTGGACGGCAGCTTCCGCATCAACGAAGGGCTGCGCCGCGCGCGTGAACTGCTGCTCGAAATCAGCGCACTCGGTCTGCCGACGGGCACCGAATTTCTCGACCTGCTGAGCCCGCAGTACATCGCGGATCTGATCGCGTGGGGCGCGATCGGCGCGCGCACGACGGAGAGCCAGAGCCATCGGCAGCTGGCATCGGGACTGTCGTGCCCGATCGGCTTCAAGAACGGCACCGACGGCGGCGTGCAGATAGCGGCCGATGCGATCGTCGCCGCGCGCGCGAGCCACGCGTTCATGGGCATGACGAAGATGGGCATGGCCGCGATCTTCGAGACGCGCGGCAACGACGACGCGCACGTGATCCTGCGCGGCGGCAAGAAAGGGCCGAACTACGACGCAGCGGGTGTCGAGGAAGCGTGCGCAGCGTTGCGCAAGGTCGGCTTGCGCGAACAGGTGATGGTCGACTGCTCGCACGCGAACTCCAACAAGTCGCACGAGCGCCAGATCGAAGTCGCGCAGGATCTCGCGAACCAGTTGTCGGGCGGCGACAAGCGGATCATCGGCGTGATGATCGAGAGCCATCTGGAAGCCGGCCGTCAGGATCTGAAGCCGGGCGTGCCGCTTGCTCGCGGCGTGTCGATCACCGATGCATGCATCGGCTGGACGCAAACCGAGCCGGTGCTGCAGACGCTCGCGCAAGCGGTGCGCGCGCGGCGCTCGCGCGTGAGCTGACGCCGGGCGTCGGCATAGCCGATCGGTCAGCCGGGGTCAGCGCCGTCAGCACGTTTGGCCGATAACGGGCAACATCGCACGTGGCGCGGCCTTTGCGCGATGCAAGGCCGGCACGCCGGATCGTCCGGCGCATGGAGGCTTATGACTACCGCGAACCAATACTCGAAGACCGCGCCGAGCCGCGCGGATGTCGACGCCCTCGCGGGCGTGACCGTCGTCGAATTCGGCACCGACTGGTGCGGCTATTGTCAGGGCGCGCAGCCCGTGATCGCGGAGGGGTTCGGCCCGCATCCGGGCACGCGCCATCTGAAGATCGAAGACGGGCCGGGCCGCGCGCTCGGGCGCTCGTTCAAGGTCAAGCTTTGGCCGACGCTGGTCTTCATGCGCGATGGCGTCGAAGTGGCGCGCGTCGTGCGGCCGACGGACGCGCAACAGATCGAGAACGCGTTCGCCGCCGTGGCCTGAGCCGAAAGGCAAGAGGCAACGCGTCAGCTGTTCGGAGGATCGCCGAACAGGCTGTTGATATCCTTCGATCCTTCCGACAGGTTGTATTCCTTCTGCACCGCCTTCAGCGCATCGTCGACGATGCGCTCGAAGCCGATCGCGTTGCCGAAGTGCTTCATCGTCCAGTTGCAGCCGCTGGCATCGGGTTCCTGCGATTGCGGGCGCGGCACGCTGATCTTCACGCCGTCGTCGACGACTTCCGGCGCGCGATGAATGCGCCGGCTCACTTCGTCCTGAAGCTGGGAAGGGGTGCGTGTCTTGCGTAGCATGAGCGTCTCCATGCGGGTGTGGCCGATGCGTGGCCGACGGATGGCCACGCTTGCGGACAGTCTAGCGCAAGGTACTTGCGGCCCGATGGCACGGGTTTTGGGCTCGTCGCTTGCGTGTTTGCGTGCGGCGCGATGCGCCACTTCCCCCTTCACACAAACCGCGCCCGATCATGCGGCGCATCGAAATCCTGCACGGGACCGAGCGGCACGATGCCCGTCGGATTCACCGACCGATGGCTCTCGTAGTAATGCCGCTTGATGTGCTCGAAGTTCACGGTTCCCGCGACGCCCGGATGCTGATAAATATCGCGAGTGTATGCGGACAGATTCGGATAGTCCGCAATGCGCCGCAAGTTGCACTTGAAATGCCCGAAGTACACGGCATCGAAGCGGATCAGCGTCGTGAACAGCCGGATGTCGGCTTCCGTCAGCCGGTTGCCCGTCAGAAAGCGCTGCGTCGACAGTTTCTGTTCGAGCCAGTCGAGCGTGTCGAAGAGGGGCACGACGGCTTCTTCATACGCGCGCTGGGTGGTAGCGAAGCCGGACTTGTACACGCCGTTGTTGACCGTGTCGTAGACGCGCGCGTTGATCGCATCGATCTCTGCGCGCAGCGGCGGCGGATAGAAGTCGCCCGGCTCCGCGCCGATCTCGTCGAACGCCGAATTCAGCATGCGGATGATCTCCGACGACTCGTTGCTCACGATCGTCCGCTGATGCTTGTCCCACAGGATGGGCACCGTCACGCGGCCCGTGTAGTGACGGTCGGCGGCGAGATAGACGTCGCGCAGATACGGCGCATGGTTGATCGCGTCGGGCACGACGCCGGGGCCGTCGTCGAAGGTCCAGCCGTCGGCGAGCATCAGCCAGTGCACGACGGAGACGCTGATCATGTCCTCGAGGCCCTTCAGCGCACGCACGATCAGCGTGCGATGCGCCCACGGGCACGCGAGGCTCACGTACAGATGGTAGCGGCCCGCTTCCGCCTCGAAGCCGTCGCTGCCGCTCGGGCCTGCTTCGCCGTCGGGCGTGACCCAGTTGCGGAACACGGCGTCCGTGCGCACGAAGCGTCCGCCCGTCGACGACGTGTCGTACCACCTGTCCTGCCATTGGCCGTTGACTAACAGTCCCATGTCGCTGCTCCTTTCATCGTGTGCGTTCGACGCCCGCGATATTTGCAGACGGCGTATCGGGCGTATCGGGCGTATCGGGAAACGGGACGATCGCGTGCTTCGCCCCTTCCCCTCGATCCTATGATTTTCGGCGCTCGCGCGCGTTTTGCCGTACGATTTTCCCGATGAAATCATTCGACGGGATCGAACATGTTGACCGACGACGAGCTTGCACTGCTCGAAGCGATCCGCGAAAGCGGCAGCCTGTCGCGCGCGGCGGCACGGCTCGGCAAGGCGCCGTCGACGGTGTCGCACGCGGCCCGTCAGCTCGAAACGCGCTTTGACGCGTTGCTGTTCGACCGCCGCCGCTACCGGCTGCAACTCACGCCCGCGGGCCAGTTGCTCGCCGAAGAAGCGGCGCGTCTGATGCAGGACGTGACGCGCATGACGCAGCGCGTGCGGCAGATCGCGAGCGGCTGGGAAGACCGGCTGTGGATCGTCACCGACGAGCTGATGGAGTTCGAGACGCTGATGCCCGTCATTCACGCGTTCGACGCGCTGCAATCGGGCGTCAGGCTGCGCGTGACGACGGAAGAGCTGAGCGGCACTTGGGAGGCGCTGCGCGACGGCCGCGCAGACCTGATCGTCGGCGCGACCAACGAGCCGCCCGCGATCGCCGGCTTGCGCTGGTTCGAGCTGGGCGTCGTGGACTGGGTGTTCGCGGTGTCGCCGCGTCATCCGTTCGCGAGCATCAAGGAGCCGCTGCGGCGCGACCAGATCGCGAAGCAGCGCGCTATCGTCGTGGCCGATTCGTCGCGCGCGAGCGGGCGCGCGTATGGGCTGCTCGGCGGGCAGATGTCGCTCGCCGTGCCCAGCATGCGCGCGAAAATTCTCGCGCAGCGCGACGGGCTCGGGACGGGCTGGCTGCCGCGTCATCGGGTGGCGTCGCTGCTCAAGCGCGGCGAGCTCGTCGAAAAAGAAACCGCCGATCCGCGCGAGCCCAACGTGCTGTATGTCGGATGGCGCGGCGACCAGGAAGGCCGCGCGCTGCAATGGTGGCTCGATCAGCTGCGCGAGCCGCGCCTCGCCAAACGTCTGGTGCAAGGCATCGACCAGTTCGCGTGAACCGCCCTCTTGAACCATCGAGGTGCGCGTGAAACAAATGGAAACGCGACGCAGACGTGACAGAAGCGCCGGGCTCGCCCGTCGAAGGAATAAACAGGCATAGTGGGGCGTTCTGCTGACGAGACGACAGCGGTGCGCGCATGCAGCGCGGTCCCGCAGGTCATCTTGCGTTCTTGCACGCGGCTTTCGCCGCCCCTACCGATATCCGACGAAACGATTCATGGACACATCCACGTCATCACGCACGGCCACACGCGACGGCGCCGACGCGCTTTACGCGCCATTGACGCCCGCGCGCTACACACGCACGGCGATGATCCTGCACTGGCTCATCGCCGTTCTCATCATTGCAAACGTCGTGCTCGGCCTTTCCGCCGATTCGCTGCCGGACGACTGGGTGCGCCCCGTCATCGATACGCACAAGTCGATCGGCATCACGGTGCTCGGTCTCGCGCTGCTGCGCGTGCTGTGGCGCGTGTCGCACCGGCCTCCGCCGCTGCCGCGCGAGTTTCCGTCATGGGAACGAATGGCCGCGCACATCGCACACTTCCTGCTGTATTTCCTGATGATCGCGTTGCCGCTGTCGGGATGGATGCACGACTCCGCGTGGAAGGACGCGGCCACGCACCCGATGCATCTGTTCGGCGTCGTGCCGTTTCCGCGCATCGGGCTCATCATGAATCTCGATCCCGCCGTCAAGGAGCCGTTGCACGACAGGTTCGGCGCGCTGCATACGTACCTCGGCTACGCGCTGTACGCGCTGCTCGCGATGCATATCGGCGGCGCGCTGAAGCATGAGCTGCTCGATCGGAAGTCCGTGTTCAAGCGGATGGTGCCGTGATGGATGCCGACGTGATCGAAGAGGCCACGCTCGCGTGCGGCGGCGCTCGCGAGGGCGCTTGCCGCACGGGTAGCCGGCGGTCGGGGCCGTCGCTGCGCGACGCGTTGGAGGCGGTATCGCCGCGCATCAATCCGCGCAAGGCGAGCTGGCAGAGCGTCGTGATTCACGGCAGCGTGACCGTGCTGTGGCTGCTGCTGTTCGCGCGAGCGTTCTTTCTGCATGGCGCGCTCGCGTGGTCGACGGGCATTGCGTATGTCGTCTATGACACGCTGCTGCTCGCGTTCGTCACCGTGAAGACGTTGCCGCTGATCCGCCGCTCGTTGCCCGCGCATCGTTGCGCCGACGCGGCGCATCTGCCGACGATGGGCGTGATCGTCGCCGCGCACAACGAGGCGGCCGTGCTGCCCGTGACGCTCGCCGCGCTGCTGAGGCAAACGCATGGACTGTCGCAGATCGTGATCGCCGACGATGGCTCCACGGACGGCACGCGCGATCTGCTTACCGGCCGCTTCCATCTGACCGAGCCGGCGCCCGGCGAACTGAGCGCGCCGAGCAGCCGCTATCCGAATCTGTACTGGCTGCGCGTGCCGCATGGCGGCAAGGCGCTCGCGCTCAACGCGGCCATCGACGTGATGACGACCGACACCGTGATGACCGTCGACGCCGACACCTTGCTCGCCGACGATGCCGCGCTCGCGATGCGCGCGGCGTTCGCGCAGGCGCCGAAGCTGGCGGCGGCGACGGGCATTCTCGTGCCCGTGTGCAACCGCACGGCGAGCGGGCGCGTGTTTCAGTGGTTTCAGACCTACGAGTACATGCGCAACTTCATCGCGCGCTTCGCGTGGATGCGCGCCGACAGCCTGTTGCTGGTGTCGGGTGCGTTTGCGTCGTTCCGGCGCGATGCGCTCGTCGCGGTCGGCGGCTTCGATGCGCAATGTCTCGTCGAAGATTACGAGCTGATTCACCGGCTGCGCCGCTATTCCGTCGATCGCGGTCTGGGCTGGGACGTGCGCGTGGTCGGCGATGCGCACGCGCAAACGGAAGCGCCCGCGACGCTCGGCGTTTTCCTGCGCCAGCGCCGCCGCTGGTTTGCGGGCTTCCTGCAAACGCAATACTGGAACCGCGACATGACGGGCGATGCGCGTTACGGCACGCTCGGCCGCCTGATGCTGCCGATCAAGGCATTCGACACGATGCAGCCGGTCTACGGACTGACTGCGTTTGCGCTGTTGCTCGGCTTCATCGCAGGCGGACACGGGTTGATCGTCGTGTCGATCTTCAGCGTGATCGGCCTCAAGACGGCCATCGATCTCGCGTTCTACGTATGGTGCATTCACCTGTACCGGCGCTGGACGGGCCAGACGCGCGGCTCGAGTCTGCCGATGGCGGTGGCGGCCGCCATTGCCGAGCCGTTCACGTTCCAGCTGCTCAGGCACACGGGCGCGGTGCTCGGCTGGCTGCATTTTCTGCGCGGCGGCCGGTCGTGGGGCAAACAGCATCGCTCGGGTCTTGTCGGCGCGACGGGGCGCAGGCATTGAACGGCCGTTGCGCGCGCCAGTCGAACTGTAATGCGTTGAAGCGATCCTGTAATGCGTCGACGCGCGTTTCGGAGCGTTGCACCTGCAACGACCTTGAACGAACCGCGAACGACGTTGAACGACGTTGAACGCGCCGCCGCGGCGCAGTCGTTCGCGCTTGCCGCGCATGTCGACGCGCGGTCGAATGCGCCTGCCTGCCGTAAGCCCTCATGAATCTCATCGGCGACTTCTAGTAGACTGAAAGGCGACATCGGTTTTCCAACAATCAAACCGGCTCGGTCCCGGCGACCAGTCGACCGTTGTGCCAGGAGGCTTCATACATGCATGTCGTCGCTCCGTTGGACAGCAATACCGTCGATAACGCTAAACCCGCTGTGCGCGATCTGCGCCGCGTCGATATCCACCCCGATAACTGGTATCCGCTTGCATGGTCGCGCGAAGTGAAGCGCGGCAAGGCGCATGGCGTGCGCTTTGCCGGCGACCCGATCGTGCTGGTGCGCACGGAGTCCGGCAGCGTGTTCGCGCTCGAGGACCGGTGCGCGCATCGACAGGTGCCGCTGCACGGCGGCGTGGTCGACGGCGAGGCGATCCGCTGCTGTTACCACGGCTGGACGTATGACTGCACGGGCAAATGCATCGACGTGCCGTATCTGGGCCGCGAGCGCCTGCCGAATGGCGTGCGCGCGTATCCGTGCCGCGAATCGGAAGGGCTGATTTTCGTGTTTACGGGCGATGCGCAACTCGCCGAAACGGTGTCGCTGCCGCCGCTCGGCTCGGTCGCCGACAAGGCTTACAAGACGCGGCGCTTCGGGCGCGAAGTCGCGTGCCATTACTCGTTCATGCACGAAAACCTGATGGATATGAACCATCAGTTCCTGCATCGCAAGCAGATGGGCAAGATGCGCGCGCGTTCGCTTGGCCGGCGGCGCGGCGAGAACTGGGTCGAGGTCGATTACACGTTTTCTCGTGAAGCGGGCCAGCAGCCGTTCGGCGAGGCGCTCGTGTTCGGGCAGAGTCGCCCCGATTCGAACATCGAGCGCAACGACGTGATGACGGTCCGCACGCAGTATCCGTATCAGACGCTGCAGATTCGCACGTCCGAAGGCTCGCTCGTGATGGATCTGTGGATCTGCTACGTGCCGCTCGACCGCGAGCAGCGAACCAATCGCACGTTCGGCCTGCTGTCCATCAAGCGTCCGAAGGTTGGCGTGCTGCTCGACATCGCGTGGCCGCTGCTGGTGTGGTTCACCGAGCGCATCTTCGCGGAGGACCGCTGGATCGTCGAACGCGAGCAGGAGGCACACGACGCACAAGGCGCCGACTGGAACCACGAAGTCTTTCCTGTGATCAACGAGCTGCGCGATCTGCTGCGGCAGTGCGGCGCGCCCGCGACGCGGCGGGTGATTTCCATCGAGCCGTCGGCGGAGTCGGTTGCCGTCTGATTTTTTGCGGGTATTTTCCGTCTATTGATCGGACGTTAGGCGTTGCTACGTTCGGCGCCTCGCATTCGCCGCGCTTTTCCGCGCGCGCGTGATGCAGCTTGGGCGTTCGCTGCTTCGACAATGCGTTATGCTTGATTTCATCCGCGCGACGTTGGGCGGATGCGGCGTAGTGTGTTCGAAGGAGGCTGTCTCATGTCCGAGGATGGCGACCTGGCTCCGCCGATCGCGGATCTGGAAATCATATCGGCGCGCGTGTTCGATTTTCCGCGCGATCTCATATTCAGGGCCTGGACGGACCCGGCGCATCTCGCGCACTGGTGGGGACCGAAGGGCTTCACCAACTCATTCCACGAATTCGATCTGCGTCCGGGCGGCAACTGGCGCTTTGTGATGCACGGACCGGATGGCGTCGACTACAAGAATCACAGCGTGTTCGTCGAGATTGGCGCGCCCGAACGGATCGTGTTCGATCATGTGTCGGGGCCGTATTTTCGCGTCACCGCAACCTTCGATGCAGTGAGCGACGGGCAGACGCGCGTCACGTTTCGCATGCTCTTCGAGACGCCTGCTGTCTGCGCGCAGGTGAAGACGTTTGCCGTGAAGGCGAACGAAGAGAACTTCGACAGGTTGCAGAAGGAATTGAAGCGGATGGTTTGACGCTGCGTGGTTCTGGTTCTTTGTCCCTCTTTACGTTTGAGCGCGTTTTCAGCGCATTTCAACAAACCCATAGGCTCAATAGGCAACGCCCTCATGTTCCGTAGAACATGGGGGCGTTGTGGTCGCCTCGCGGCCCGAGCGCTTACGGCAGGCCGATCGTACGCATCAACCTGCCGCGCTTCGTGTGCGATTAGAAGCGGTGACGCATGCCAACCGATGCGACAGCCTGGCGGCGCGAGGAGGAGAAGCCGCCGGAGTTGCCGTTGTCGATGACGGCCGCGACGAAGGTGCCGTTCGGCGCGCTCGTGATTTGGTACACGCCCTGTGCGTAGATGTCGGTGCGCTTCGACAGAGCGTAGTCGCCTTGCAGGCCGACCTGGTTGGCGTGGAAGTGGTCATCTTCGAGTGCGCCGTTCGTGTACGTATAGGCGATGCCCAGACCCAGAGCCGGTGTCAGGTTGTACTTCGCGTTGACTTCGTAGTTGTTGGTGTGGAACGAACTCGTGCTGCCTGGGACGTTGTCCAGGCGAGCTTGTGTCCAGGCGAGCCCGATGATGGCCGGACCGAAGGCGTAGCTTGCGCCTGCGCCGAACTGACGCTCACGATGAGCGGACATGAGGAAAGGCGTGCCGTCGGCGTCCAGAGCCGTCATGCTACCCGTCGTATTGCCGAATGGGCTGTTCTGCTGCGCGTAGCCAGCACCAATGCGCAGACCCGCATTTTCGTAGCCAGCGCCGAAGCTGTATGAGCGGTTATTGGCGAATTTCGAGCTGTTCGAAAAGCCGTACGTGCCGCCGAACGAGAAGCCAGCGTAGTTGGCGCTCGTGAACTTGATCGAGTTGTTGAATGCGACGCCGCTGTTCTCGCTCAGCTGGTCCAGGTTGCCGTAGTGTGCGAAGTTCGCGCCACCCCAGCTACCGGTTGCCGTCAACGGTGCAACGAAGTCCTGCATTGCGTCGTACTGACGGCCCAGCGTAACGGTGCCGGCCTGGCTCGACAGACCGACGAATGCCTGGCGCGAGAACATCCTGCCCGTCTGCGCCTGCGAGCCAATGTTCAGGTTGAAGCCCTGCTCCAACGTGAAAATCGTCTTCAGGCCGCCGCCCAGGTCTTCGACTCCGCGCAGGCCGAAGCGATTTTCATCGACGGAGCCGCTGCCGAGTGCCCACTGTGCGTGGCCATCCACATTGCTCGTATACGTCAAACCCGCGTCCAGCGTGCCATACAGCGTGACGCTGCTTTGTGCGTGTGCGACCGAGGCGAACGATGCAGCAACTGCCGTCGCGATCAGAATCTTCTTCATGTGTGCTTCCTTCAGTTCAAGGGGCAATACGAGGCTTGAATAGAAACGGACAAGCTATGCGTGCCACGTCCCGTGCGAAGCAAGACCACTGCACTTGCCCTGTTTGGGGAAGTGCAAGTATAGAAAGGGCCCCTAACTATCGACTTATGCCGTGATCGGAAATGGTGTATTTCTGAAATGGAAATAAAAGACGGCTACGGATGCAATGGATTGATTTGATTTATTTTTCTATCCAAAAATACGATTTCGTTTTTATTGAGATTAATTCAAGTTGTTGTAAGGCGGCAACGAAAATGGAGTGACGTTTTATTTCGGGATAAACAGAATAACGCGACGCAAACAATGTTTTGCAATTCACTCATGTTCTGTTGGTTGAACTCCCGAAGAGGCGCGTAGGTGCGGCCTCGCCACACCGACAGCGAATCCGCGAAAAGAGTGACATCAAGCAAAATAACGAATGAACTTTCGGTGAACCAGTGAGTCACCAATTAAAGTATTAAATCTCGAAATAAAACACAAGCCACGGAATAAATATAAAAATTCAGATGTCGTCCGACAGAAAGAATCGATGAGCGAGAAGAACGAATATTTGCAAATAGGCCATTCAAATCGGCAATGACGATTTTCAACAGAAATTAAAGGCGGCATTCACGAGGAATGACCGCTTTTTTACGCCTTTAAACATTTCCCAATCGATGTCACTTGCCGAGTTCATGGCCGATGATTCCGCCCGCGACAGCACCGCCGACGGTGCCCGCCGTGCTGTGCGTCGTCTCGTGGCCCACATATCCGCCCGCCGCCGCGCCGCCGAGGGTGCAGCCCGCCGCGAGCGGCAAGCATGCCGCCGCTGCCGCCGCGACGCGGAGCAGGACCGTATAGCGCTTGAACATGTCGTACCCCTGCATGATCCAACATACTTTTCGGGTCGCAAACGCCGTGCCAATTCCGTCAGCGGAATTCGCATTCGCGCGCAGCAGACATACCCAGGCGCGCCGCCACTTTGCTAGACTGCCTTCGCCAGCAGAACCAGCACTGGCGCCATCGTCCGCCGCGCCAATCCGTCCCACGAAGTACAGCATCCTCGAACGCAGCGGTCCCGACAACCGGAAATCGGAGTCCTCATGTCTTACATGCTGCTCATCGTCGAACCAACGGAACAACGTCAAGAGCGCGGCGAAGTCGCGGGTCGCGCCGTCTACGACCGCATGCTGAAATACCGCGCGGATCTGCAGTCGCGCGGCCAGCTGATCGCCGCCGAATCGCTGTCGAGCGTCAACAAGGGCGTGCGCCTCGAAAAGCGCGACGGGCAAACGCGCCTGATCGACGGACCGTTTGCCGAAGCGAAGGAGATGGTCGGCGGATTCTTTCTGCTGAACGTCGATACCTATGACGAAGCGCTCGCGCTCGCCAAGGACTGCCCGGCCGCCGAGTGGTGCACGATCGAGATCCGCAAGGTCGCGCCGTGCTACGAGTACTAGCCGAACGCTAGCCAAACGCGAGCCAAACACGCACGCCCAGCCCGTAGCGAGGGTTTTCCCTGGCGCCGACATATGTCGATCGGACTGTGCGCCGCTCGTCGTGGAAGTAAGAAGCCGCCAAGGGCTTCCGTAACTCCAGGAGGAATGGCGATGCGATTCATGATCATGGTGAAGGCCACCGCGGACAGCGAAGCCGGCAAGATGCCGGAAGAAGAACTGATTGCGTCGATGGCGACGTACCACGAAGAACTGCAGAAGGCCGGCGTGCTGCTCGATGCGTCCGGCTTGCAGCCCAGTTCGAAGGGTTGGCGCGTGCGCTATTCGGGCGGCAAACGCAGCGTGATCGACGGCCCGTTCGCCGAAACCAAGGAACTGGTCGCGGGCTACACCGTGATCCAGGTGCGCTCGCGCGAAGAAGCGATGGAATGGGCGCGACGCTTCCCCGCGCCCTTCGGCGAGCAGGCGGACGGCGAAATCGAAGTGCGTCAGATGTACGACCTCGACGACTTCGAGCCGAGCCAGGCGATGGACCGCTTTCGCAACATCGAAGGCGCGAATCATTAAGCTCGCGCGCGGCCGAAGCAAGCCGCGCCCTATCTACGACCGCATATTCCAGACGATACGGACGAACAATCATGCACAAACAAATCTACGTGAATCTCGCTGTGAGCAGCGTCGAGAAGTCGAAGGCGTTCTTCTCGCAACTCGGCTTCACGTTCGAACCGAAGTTCACCAATGAGCAGGCGGCCGCCATGGTGATCGGCGAAAACATCTACGCGATGCTGCTCGCGAAGGACTTCTTCCAGACCTTCACGCACAAGACGCTGTGCAATCCGAAGGAGAGCACGGAGGCGCTCATCTGCATTTCGTGTGACAGCCGCGCGCAGGTCGACGAACTGGTGGCGAAGGCTCGGGCCGCGGGCGGCGCGGTGCCGCGCGCGCCGCAGGATCACGGCTTCATGTACGGACACGGCTTCGAGGATATCGACGGCCACATCTGGGAACTGGTGTACATGGACCCGAACGCCGTCATGCCCACTGCCGACGCTTCCTGAGGCCGGCCGTGACGACGGCTGCGACTCACCGTGCGATCGAGGCAGTCTGGCGGATCGAATCCGCGAAGGTCATCGCTCATGTCGCGCGGATCGTGCGCGACGTCGGCGTGGCCGAAGAACTGGCGCAGGACGCGCTGGTCGTCGCGCTCGAAACGTGGCCCGATGCGGGCGTGCCCGACAACCCCGGAGCATGGCTGATGGCGACCGCGAAGAACCGCGCGCTCGACCGCTGGCGGCAGGACGCGCTGCACGCGCGCAAGCACGAGGAGCTCGGCGCGGACATGGACGCGATGGAGGTCCACATCGTGCCGGATTTCGTCGATGCACTCGACGCCGCGCGCGCCGACGACATCGGCGACGACCTGCTGCGGCTCGTATTTACCGCGTGTCACCCGGTGCTGTCGAAGGACGCGCGCGTCGCGCTCACGTTGCGCCTGCTCGGCGGCCTCACGACAGACGAGATCGCGCGCGCGTTTCTCGTGCCCGAGCCGACCATCGCGCAACGCATCGTGCGCGCGAAGAAGACGCTCGCGGCGGCAAAAGTGCCGTTCGAGGTGCCGCAGGCGAACGATCGCGCGGTGCGGCTCGCGTCGGTGCTCGAAGTGATCTATCTGGTCTTCAACGAAGGCTACTCGGCGACGGCGGGCGACGACTGGATGCGTCCTTCACTATGCGAAGAAGCGCTGCGTCTCGGCCGCGTGCTGGCCGGGCTGATGCCGGACGAAAGCGAAGTGCACGGCCTCGTCGCGCTGATGGAGATTCAGGCATCGCGCACGCATGCGCGCGTCGATCCGCAAGGGCGGCCCGTGCTGCTGCTCGATCAGGACCGCAGCCGCTGGGACCCGCTCTTGATCCGGCGCGGGCTGGCCGCGCTGGATCGCTCGGAGGCGCTCGACGGCATGAGCGGCCCGTACACGTTGCAGGCGGCGCTTGCCGCGTGTCACGCGCGCGCCCGCACGGCCGCCGATACCGACTGGACGCAGATCGTCGCGCTCTACGATGCGCTTGCCGAGGTCGCGCCGTCGCCCGTGGTCGAGCTGAATCGCGCCGTTGCCGTCGGCATGGCGTATGGGCCGATGGCGGCGATGGAAATCGTCGATGGACTGGCGGACGAAGCGTCGCTGAAAAACTATCACTGGCTGCCGAGCGTGCGGGGCGATTTGCTCGCGAAGCTCGGCCGCAACGACGAAGCGCGCTCCGAATTCGAACGCGCCGCTTCGATGACGCGCAATGCGCGCGAACGCGAACTGCTGCTCGAACGCGCGCGCGAAATGAGCGGCGCGCATGGACGCATGCAGTGAGCGCACTTTTTGTTGGCGTCGAGGCGCGGTTAGTCGGCGTGTCAGCTGGTCACGTGCGCGAGCAGCGTGCGCACCAGCGGAATCGCATGCGTAAGCGCGCTTCGAGTCGGCGGCGGTGCTTCGATAGTTAATCGGCGCATTCAGCTCGTCACGTGCGCAAGCACCGTGCGCACGAACGGAATCGCGTGCTCGCCCGCGACCATGCCCAGCAAGCCAATCAGCGCGACGATGGGCGGCGCGGGCGATTTCACGTCGATGACGTTGTACAGCAGGCCGACGGCAACGCCCGCCGCCAGCGACACGATATAGGCTTTCATACGAGTCTCCGGTGACGTTGCATCACATCGCAATGACCACGCGCCCGCGCGTGCCGCCCGCGACGGCCGCGTAAGCGTCGCGCGCCTGTTCCAGCGCGAAGGTCTGCGCAATCGAAGGCGCCTGCAATGCGCCGCTGTCGAACACGGTCGCCAGTTCCGTCATCATCCGCGCGGAGTCGGCGACGCCGAGCTTTGCGCTATCCGCGCCGAAGAGCTGCGTTTCGTTGTGGTAGAAGTCGATCAGGTCGAACTCGACGCGCCGCTTGCCCGTCGCGCTGATCTCGACGACGCGGCCGCGCCACTTCGCGAGCTTGAGCGCCGTCTCGAACGCGACGCCGCCGACCGCGTCATACACGACGTCCGCGCCGCCGAGTTCCTTGACGCGCTGTGCGGCGTTGTCGTCGATCGGCACGTAGTGGTCGATCAGGCGGCCGGCGGGAGAGTCCGCGTCGGGCTCGCGCCGGTCGACGGCGATTACCCGGCAGCCGCGCGACTTCGCGATCTGCACGACCGCGCCGCCGACGCCGCCGCTCGCGCCGATGACGGCGACCGTTTCGCCCGCGACCAACTGCGCGTAATCGACGACACCCAGCCACGCAACCACGAAGTTCACGCCGATCGCAGCCGCCTGTTCGTGCGTCAGCGAGTGGGGCTTGCGCGACAGCGCGGCGGCGGGAACCTTGATGAACTGCGCGTGCGTGCCGTCGCGCGTGAAGCCGATGTCGCCGCCCGTGCCCCACACGTCGGCGCCGACCCAATCGGCGGGGCCTTCGACCACGACGCCGCTGAAGTCGCGCCCCGGAATGCGCGGCAGCGTGGTGTGCGCGAAATGGCCGGAGAGATTCTTCACGTCGCTCGGATTCACCGAGGCGGCTTTCACCTGCACGATGGCGCTTTCGCTATCGACGGCGGGCGTGGGGACATCGCCATAGTCGAGGACTTCGGGACCGCCAAAAGACTTGAACTGGATCGCTTTCATCGCCGCTCCTAGATGTTGTCGGATTCGGTGGATTCGCTTGCCGCGTCGCACGGGCGATGCAGCGTATGGCGCCAGTCTAGGTGACTGGCACGACGGCGTTCAGACAAGTGCTTTCGAATATCGGACAGTCGGCGAGGGAGGCGGTATCGTCGAGCTTCGCTCATTCAATCACAACGATTCACCGGAAACGATCGCCATGCGTGACGATATCGGGCCAACGCCAGACCTGGTCGGCGTGGACGGCTGCAAGGGCGGCTGGTATGCCGTCAAGCAGGACGCACGGACGGGTGCGATTTCGGCGCGCATCTGCGCGTCGTTTGCCGATCTGCTTGCGTGGGCCACGGCGCCCGCCATCGTGGCCGTCGATATGCCGATCGGCCTGTCGTCATCTGGCTATCGCGCGTGCGATGCCGAAGCGAGGAAGCGACTCAAATGGCCGCGCAGCGCGTCGGTGTTCGAGACGCCCGTGCGTCAGGCGCTCGACGCGGAATCGTTCCGGCAAGCATGCGATCTGAACCGCGAAGCGACGGGTAAAGGCATCTCGCAACAGGCGTTCAACATTCTTCCCAAGATCGCCGACGTCGATCAGACGCTGCGGGCAAGCGCGCGCGATGCATCGCGTGTGTTCGAGGTTCATCCCGAGCTGGCCTTCATGCACCTTCAGGCAGAGCAAGGCGGCGAAGAGACGGGATTGATCGAAGGAAAGACGACGGCGGACGGGCATGCTCGAAGAAAGGCGTTGCTCGACCCCGTGTTCGGCGCATCACTGCAAGCCGCGCTCGATGAGCGCGTTTCGCGCCATGTGCAGAAAGACGATGTGCTCGATGCGTTTGCCGTGCTGTGGAGCGCCCGGCGCATCGCGAAGGGCAGCGCGATCATGCTGCCCGTCGAAGAACCACGCGACAGCGCCGGCCTGCCGATGGTCATTCGCTACTGACTTCGCATTGCGCCGGCGCGCAAGCCCGCGTTATCGCCGCGACGCGAGCGCATCACGAGCGCCGCGGCGAGTGCCGTTATTCCGCGCCGCGCACGATGCGCAAGTCGCGCTCGACGGCATTGCCGAGTGCTGCCAGCGCCTTCTTGTACGCGTCGCTGTCGTAGGCGGCGACGGCCTGCTCGTACGTCGGAAACTCGATGACGACGGTCCGTTCCTTCAAGCCCTGTTCGCGCACTTCGTCGGCGGCGCCGCGCACGATGAACTTGCCGCCCGCAGCCGTAATGGCGGGCGCCGCGAGTTGCGCATAAGCGGCCAGCGCCGATGCGTCGTTCGTCTTCCGGTAGACAGTGACCCAGTATCCCTTGCTCATTTCACGTTTCCTCATGTTTAAGGTTTGGCCGTAGCGGCGACCGGCATCCACCTGTCCGCGCCGCCGACGCTCCCGAATTCTCGCTCAACAGCGGCGAGCGCGCTTGCCGAAACTGCCGCCTGCGCGCCCGATAGCGCGAAGAAGGCGCCGACGCGTCAGGACTTCGTCCCAGCCGATACGGAAAGCGTCGCGTGCGGATCGAAGTCGGTCGGCGGCGCGCCGAGCTCGCGGCGGAACATATCGCTGAAGCTGCTCGGCAGATAGCCCAGCGAGCGCGCGATGCTGCCGACGGCACGCCCTTCCGCGAGCCCCGACACCGCGACGGCCAGTTGCACCTGCCTGCGCCACTCCGCGAATCCGACACCCAGTTCGCGCGTGAAGAGCCGCGCGAGCGTCCGCACACTCGCGCCCACGGACGCCGCGTGCTGCTCGAAGCTGATCGCATTCGACGGGTTGTCGATCACCGCGCGGCACAGCGCATCGAGCCTGCGGTCCGATGCATCGGGCAGCGGAATGCGCAGCGACGAACGCGGCGCATGCGCAAGTTCGAGCATCGCGAGCCGGTACGCGGTGCCCACATAATCGTCGTCGCGCGTGCGCGCCTGTTCGTGCTCGGCGATCGACGCAATCAGTTCGCGCAACAGGCCGTTGATCTCGAACACATCGCTGCGCGCGCTCAGATGGCCGATGCTGCGCTCTTGCAGATACAGATTGCGCATCTCGACGTCGCTCATCATGTGGATCGAGTGCTCGGTGCCGGCGGGCAGCCAGACGGCGCGCTGCGGCGGAACGACGAGCGCCTCGCGCCCGACCTCGACCCACATCACGCCCGACACGGCATATAGCACCTGCGCCCATGTATGCGAATGCGGGTCGATGCGCAGACCGCGCGGATAGCGCCGCGCGAGCGAGTGGCCTTCGGCATCGTCGTGCAAATCCGGCGGACGGGCTTGCGGCATCCGTCACGGCCCTTTTGTATGGCGCCGGGCGCTGTCGTTGTTGCGGCGCGGGCCTTTGTCATCGTCGTCGCTTTCGTCGACGAACGGCGAGTCGGTATCCACGCCGCCCGAGCGCAGCGCGTTGCGCGCGTCTTCGGCGAGTCGCTCGTAGCGCCGGCGAAATCGCGTGAGCTCCTTTTCGTTCAGCTCCTCCAGATCGAGCAGCGCATTGTGCGCGCCGTCGAGCGCGCGGATCAGCTCGTCGAGCTTGATCTGCATCGCGGCCGTGTCGCGGTTTTGCGTGTTCTGGATCAGGAACACCATCAGGAAGGTGACGATCGTCGTCGACGTGTTGATCACCAGTTGCCAGGTATCGCTGAAATGGAACATCGGCCCGCTGACGGCCCACACGATGACGAGCGCGACCGCGATGACGAACGTCGCGGGTTTTCCCGCCATCGAGGAAAGACTCGTCGAGAACTTCGAGAACCAGTCGTTGTTCGTCACTCGCGGCTCCTGTCGCATGAAGGTCACACCTGACGATACTCATTCCCCGGCGCGCGCGCCACCAGGCGGCCGCGCCGAAAAAACCCAAGAGAATCCGCGACGGATTTTCCGCGCCCGCGCGTTCAAGCAATGAACCGGACGATTTTCAGACCGGCAACCGAACCAAGGGAGAACGCAATGAACACGCAGAAATTCTTGCGCCTGCTGGCGGCGGGCGTGCTCGCGCTGAGCGCTTCGGCGGCATTCGCTCAGGTGATCGTCGCGCCGATGGCGCCGCCCCCGCCGCGCGCCGAAGTCGTGCCGCCGCCGCGCGCAGGCTACGCGTGGGACCCGGGCCACTGGCGCTGGGCTCATGGCGGCTACGCGTGGGTGCCGGGGCATTGGCAGGGCGTGCGGGTGGGCTATCGCTGGGTGCCGGGACACTGGGTCGCGCGCGGTCCGAACTGGCGCTGGGCGCCGGGCCACTGGGCGCTCTGATCGGGGCGGCAACGGTGCGTCGACCAGGGAGAAGACGATGAAAAAGCGGCTATGGCTGATGCTGGCGTTGCTTGCCGTGACGCTGGCGGGTTGTGTGGTGGTGCCGGCGCGGCCTTATACGTGGCGGCCGGCCGTCGTCGTGTATTGATCGGATCGTCGAGGGGATGCGGGGGGCTAGCGTAGGTGCCGCGAAAGGCGCACATGCTAGGGTTCGCTGCGTCCATAGGTCCATAGGTCCATACGGTGGTCCATGCGGTCCCCACGGTCCATACGAAGTCACCCATGACACGGAGCGACGGCAAGTGACAGAACGTCTTGTCGCGAGAGATTCCGCGCCACGCGCGCGGCGCGAGCGGAGCGGCGCGCGTTGAGCGGGCACGATCCGGACGCGGAACTGGTTGCGGGCGTCGGCAGGCAGGAGCCGGCCGCTGTCCGCGCGCTCGTCGCGCGCAAGTTGCCGCGTCTGCTGGCGCTCGCGATGCGGATGCTGGGAGACCGTATGGAAGCCGAAGACGTCGCGCAGGAAGCGTTCGTGCGCATCTGGAAGCAGGCGCCGAACTGGCGCGAGGGCGAAGCGCGTTTCGACACGTGGCTGCATCGCGTCGCGCTGAACCTCTGCTATGACCGCCTGCGCGGACACCGCGAAGAGCCCGTCGACGCCGTGCCCGACGAGCCCGACCCCGTTGCCGCGCCCGATGCGCAACTCGAAGCGCAGTCGCGCGACGCACGTGTGCGCGCGGCGCTCGCCGCGTTGCCGACGCGTCAGCGCGAGGCGCTCGTGCTCAACTACTACCAGGAACTGTCGAATATCGAGGCGGCCGCGTTGATGGGCATCACCGTCGACGCGCTCGAAAGCCTGCTCGCGCGCGCACGCCGCAATCTGCGCGCTCGACTGGCTGGCGACGATCTCGCCGGAACGAGGGACTTGCGATGACACCAGAAAGATTTCGCGCCATCGTCGATGCATACGGCGCCGACGCGCGCCACTGGCCCGACGCGGAGCGGGCCGCTGCGTGCGAGTGGGCCGACCAGCATCGCAGCGAAGCCGACGCGCTGCTCGACGAAGCCGCGCGACTCGATGCGTGGCTCGCGAGCGATAGCGTCGAAGCGCCGGATGCTGCGTTCATCGAGCGCATTGTCGCGTCGGCGCCCGCGCCCGCACCGGCATCAGCAAGAAAACGTCCGCGCTGGCTGACGCTGCCCGGCTGGCGCTCGCGGCGCGCCGGGTTGTGGTGGTCGGGCGCGGCGTTCGCGGGCGTCGGCCTGATCGGCGGATTCGCGGGTGCGTTCGCCGTGTCTTTCTTCCTCGTGACGGGCTCGCCGTCGCCGGCATCGGAATCTTCGTATCTGACAACGGGTTTTGGCGGCACCGCCGCCGATTGGAGCGGCGAATGAGCGGACGCGGCTGGAAATTTCTGTTGATCGGCTCGCTGGTGCTCAACGTGTTCATGATCGGCGGCGTGGCGGGCGGCGCATATCAATGGTTCATCGCGCATGGGCGCACGACGGTCGCCGCGCCGCCGCAGCCGCGCGCGCTGCGCTTCGCGGCGGAAGGGCTGTCGGCGCAACGGCAGCAGCAGTTCGTCGATGCGCTGAAGGCCGCGCGTCGCGAGGCGCGGCCCTATGCGCGCGAAGGCCGCGAAGAGCGGCGCGAGGTGCTGCGTCTGCTGTCCGCGCCGCAACTGGATCGCGCGGCGCTCGATACGGCGTTGAACCGCACGCGCGAAGCCGATATCGCGCTGCGTTCGCGCGTCGAGCAGAGCGTCGCGGATTTCGCCGCGACGCTGTCGCCGGATGAGCGCGTGAAGTTTGCCGAAGGGCTGAGGGAGCGCGGCCAGTGGCGGATCGCGCAGGCACAGCAGCAGGCGCAACAGGCAAAGCATGCGCAGCAACAGCTTCAGCAGGACCTTCGGCGGGAGCAGGGCGACGAGCCCGCGAGCGAGTGAACTGCCTGCATCGCCGGGCGGAAAAAACATCGACAAAAGCAGCGACGGAAAAGCGCGGCACGCACCGTTTAACGCACATCGACAAAGCGCATAACCGGCGACACAGGAGCGAGCATGGCCAATTCATCCGTTGCAATGACGGCCCCGCCGTTGAGCGCGGCCGCGATCGCGATGAACCGGTTCGGCCTCGGCGCGCGCGCCGACGAGGCGCCGCCCGCCAATCCGAAGGCGTGGCTCGCCGCGCAATTCGACGCGTATCAGCCGATGCCCACTGCATGGGCGGATCAACCGACGTCGCTGGCGATCGCGGCCGAGCTGGCGCAACAACGCCAGCAGGCGATGGCGAACGCGGCGGCCAGTTCGACGAACGCGGCGAGCGCATCCGCGAGCGGCACGAACGCCGGCAGCGCGCGCGCCGACACCGCCAACACCGACGATGCGAAGAAAGCCGCTCGCCAGGCCGCGAACAAAGCGGTGCGCATGGAAGCGCGCGACACCTACCGCTCGGCCGTGAACGCCCGCGTCGCAAGTGCGCTGACGACGCCCGCGCCCTTCATCGAGCGGCTCGTGCACTTCTGGGCCAATCACTTCGCGGTCTCCGTCGATAAAGCCCAGGTCGCGTCGTTCGCGGGCGCGTTCGAGGCGGAAGCGATCCGCCCGCATGTGCTCGGCCGGTTCGAGGACATGCTGGTGGCCGTCGAGCGTCATCCCGCGATGCAGCTCTTTCTCGATCAGACGCGTTCGGTCGGTCCCGACAGCGCCGCCGCCATGCGTGCAGCGCAGCGCAATCCGAACCGCAAGCCCGGCCTCAACGAAAACCTCGCGCGCGAGATCATGGAGCTGCACACGCTCGGCGTGCGCAGCGGCTATACGCAGGACGACGTCACCGAGTTCGCACGCGCGATGACGGGCTGGAGCATTGCGGGCGCTCAGGGTCCGCAGCCGAACAACGCGCCGCCGGGCGCATTCGTGTTCCGTGCGCAACTGCATGAGCCGGGCACGCGGACCATCATGGGCCGCCGCTACGATCAGCCGGGCGAAGGGCAAACGCTCGCCGTGCTGCACGATCTCTCGACCTCGCCTGCCACGGCGACGCACGTCGCAACGAAGCTCGCGCGCCATTTCGTCGCCGATAACCCGCCGCCCGATGTCGTCGATCAACTGGCGACGGCCTTCATGCGCAGCCGCGGCGATCTGCCGACCGTCTATCGCGCGTTGATCGACAGCGACGCCGCGTGGTCGCCTGTTGCCGTCAAGTTCAAGTCGCCGTGGGAATGGACGATTTCGTCGCTGCGCGGGCTCGGCATGCGCAACCTGAACAGCGCGAGCAACGGGAACGGCGCCGTGCAGATGGCGCCCGTTCTCACGCAGCTCGGCCAGCAGGTGTGGCGTCCCGGTTCGCCCGCCGGTTACGACGACATCGCCGCGAGCTGGGCCGCGCCCGATGCCCTCGTGCGGCGCGTCGAGATCGCGCAGCGTATGGCGTCGCGTGTCGGCGACCGGATCGATCCGCGCACGCTGGGGCAGACGCTGATGGCGGGCTCGTTGAGCGAGCCGACGGAACTGGCGGTGTCGCGCGCGGAAAGCGCATCGACGGCGCTCGCGCTGCTGCTCGTGTCGCCCGACTTTCAACGGAGATAGCCATGCTCACCCGCCGCAGTTTCATCCGTGTGGCCGCAGCCGGCGCGGGTGCGATGCTGGTCGCGCCGCAGATGGTGTTCGCGCGCGTCGCGACGGACCGCCGCTTCGTCTTCGTGATCCAGCGCGGCGCGGCCGATGGCCTGAACACGGTCGTGCCTTATGCCGATCCCGCGTATGCGGCGCTGCGCGGCGCGCTGGCCGTCGATACGTCGTCGTCGTCGAAGCTCGACGGCCTGTTCGCGCTGCATCCGTCGCTGGCGCAGATCGGGCAGATGTACGACCGGCGCGAGGCGCTGTTCGTGCATGCCGTCGCGTCGCCGTATCGGGACCGCTCACACTTCGACGGACAAAACGTGCTGGAGACGGGCGGCGCGTCGCCGTATCAGGTGAAGGACGGCTGGCTCAATCGCCTCGTCGGGATGATGCCGGGCGCCAATCGGGCGAACCGCGCGTCGACCCGCGCGACGAACGGCGCGACGACGCGCGAGAACGCGATCGCCTTCGCGCCGACGGTGCCGATGGCGTTGCGCGGTCCGGCGGGCGTCGCATCGTATGCGCCTTCCGCGCTGCCGCAGGCGCCTGACGATCTGCTCGTGCGCGTCTCGCAGCTTTACGAGCAGGATGCGCAGTTGCGTCCGTTGTGGGAATCGGCGATGGCGGCGCGCGGCCTCGCGGGCGATGCCGGTGCGCGTCAAGACCCGGCGAGCCTCGGCAAGCTGGCGGCCGGCTTTCTGTCGCGCGACGACGGCCCGCGTATCGCGATGATCGAAACGGGCGGCTGGGACACCCACAGCGCGCAGATGCCGCGACTCGCCGCGCAACTGAAGGCGCTCGATACGATGCTCGCCGCATTACGCGACGGGCTCGGACCGGCGTGGAGCAAGACCACGGTGCTCGTGGCCACCGAATTCGGCCGCATGGCGGCGGCGAACGGCACAGGCGGGACGGATCACGGAACGGCATCGGTGGCGATGGTGATCGGCGGCGCGGTGGAGGGCGGGCGCGTCGTCGCGGACTGGCCGGGGCTGCGTCAGAGCGATCTGTATGAGGCACGCGATCTTAAGCCGACGGCGTCGCTGGATGCGCTGATTGCCGGTGTCGCGAGCGAAAGTCTCGGACTCGATCCGCACAAGACCGTGCGCACGCTGTTCGCGCAGGAGCGCAGCCCGCGGCCGATGACGGGGCTGATTCGCATATAGCTTTCGTCGCTGGCGGCGATCGGCGTTTCCTTTTTCCTAAACCTCAAAAACTAACAGGGAGAAAATCTTGAAATACGCATCGAATCTGAAGTCCGCGACGCTGCGCACGCTGGTGTTGGGCGCGCTGTGCGCATCGACGCTTTCGGCCTGCTACGTCGTCGAACCGTCTCGTCCGCCGCAGCCCGCGCCCGTCGCGGAAGTGATGTCCGCGCCGCCGGCGCCGGGCTATCGCTGGGTGAAGGGCCACTATCGGTGGGAAGGGAATCACTGGGAGTGGGTGCCGGGCCATTGGCGGCCGGCTTGATCCGGCGCTTTCATGACGCTCGGTGACGTTTTGATGCCGCCTTGATGACGTTTTGATGCCACCCGATGCCTCGCAAAAAAATTGGTTGCGCGTGTCGATCTGAAGGTGCTTTGTTCGTCATAGTGGTGAAGACTCGCTGTCCTGCGAAGCTTCGTCACGCATCAACCCTTTCATCCAGCAACCATCTTGCATACGACGCGAGCAAGGCATGGGACGGGAGCAGCCGCCAGGCGACAACTCCCGTGGACATGCCGACTCCCGTCGACAAAGGAGAGACACGATCATGTCCACCTCAGCCGTCAAGCCCATCCCCGAGGGCATGCACTCGTTGACGCCGCATATCATCGTCGCGGGCGCAGCGGAAGCCATCGAGTTCTACAAGAAAGCATTCAACGCAATCGAGCAGGTCCGTATGCCCGGTCCCGGCGGCAAGCTGATGCACGCATCGCTGAAAATCGGCGATTCGACGCTGATGCTCGTCGACGAAATGCCCGATTGCGGCGGCGGTGCGTCGCTAGGGCCGAAGGCGCTGAAGGGCTCGCCTGTCGTGCTGCATCTGTATGTCGACGATGCCGACGCCACGATCGCGCAAGCGGAAGCGGCAGGCGCCAAGGTGACGATGCCCGCCGCCGATATGTTCTGGGGCGACCGTTACGGCCAGGTCGAAGATCCGTTCGGCCATCGGTGGTCGGTCGCGACGCACAAGCGCGATGTCACGCCTGAAGAAATGAAGCAGGCAATGGCGCAGATGGCGCAGGGGCGTCAGTAGCATCAGTGGTGTTAGTGGTGTCGGCGACGTGAGTCGCCGTCGCCGTCTCGCGGAGCGGCGGATGCGGCTATTCGCGGCCGGCCGCGAATAGCCGCGTTCAAAACTCGCCCCGCGATGGGCTGACGTTGCGCGATGGCGGACGTTGCGCGGCGGCGTCAGACGCGCGATGTTGACGACATGGTGATGCAGGCGACGTGGGCGGCCTCGACGTGTTCCGAGGCGACGCCCGCGTATCTTTTTGTCCCGACATCGCGCGATACAACAATCAAGGAGATCCGATGGACAAGATAGCGACATGCCTGTGGTTCGACGGCAAGGCGGAGGAAGCCGTGAAGTTCTACACAGGCATCTTCACCAATTCGAGCATCGACGATGTGATGCACTACGGCGAAGCGGGACCGGGCACGCCGGGCAGTGTGCTGTCGATGACGTTCCATCTCGAGGGCCGGGAATTCATCGCGTTAAACGGCGGCCCGCAATTCACGTTTTCTCCGGCGATTTCGATGTTCGTGAAGTGCGAATCGCAAGCGGAAGTCGACGCGCTGTGGGACAAGCTGCTCGAAGGCGGCGGCGCGCCGCAGCAATGCGGATGGCTCACGGACCGCTACGGCATCTCGTGGCAGATCGTGCCGACGGCGCTCGGCAAGATGCTGAAGGACAAGGACCCGATGAAGGCCAGGCGCGTAATGCAAGCGATGATGCAGATGGTGAAGCTCGACGTGAACGCGCTCGAAGCGGCATATGCGCAGCCGTGAACTTTGTGGGCGAAGCGGGCGCTTGCGTGAACCGTTGCGCTTCGCTTGTTGTGCATTGAGCGGTGCCACTTCGCGCGCCCTGACGCCGGCGGGCAGCATCCGAGTTTATGCGCATCAACTCTGGCGCGGGCCTCGCGCCACCGCGCCGACGCACTTCGGCGCGCGTTTCTGCGATGATCGGCGCTTTCCTGTTTGCCGGATCGAAAGCGCGCCATGTCCCCATCCCGTCTTGAGCTTGAAACCGATCGACTGATTTTGCGTCCTCACGTCGTCGAGGATTTCGATGAGAGCCTTGCGTTATGGTCCGACGAGATCGTCACGCGCTTTATCGGCGGTAAGCCGTTTAACCGCGAAGAAGTGTGGTCGCGGCTTTTGCGTTACGTCGGACATTGGGCCGCGCTGGGCTACGGCTACTGGACGATCCGCGAGAAGCGCAGCGGACGATTCGTCGGCGAGGTCGGCTTTGCGGACTATCGGCGCGAGATCGATCCGCCGCTCGATGGCGCGCCGGAAATCGGCTGGGTGCTGATGCCGTCCGCGCACGGGCAAGGCTATGCGACGGAAGCGGTGCGCGGCGCGTTGACGTGGGCCGATGCGAAGTGGCCGGGCGGCGACACCGTCTGCATCATCGCGCCGGACAACGTGGCGTCGCGCCGGGTCGCGCAAAAATGCGGCTACGTCGAAGAGCGACAGACAACGTACAAGGGCCACACGACGGGAATCTTCCGCCGAGCGCCAGGCCGCCTTCATCCCATCGGTTCTTAAAACTCTCCTATGCCTTCTGGCCGAATGGTGCAGAGCCGCCCTCGATGCGACATTCACTACGCGACTGCACCGGTCATACAAACCACCCGATCGCACACAGATATCGCACGTAGATACGATGTTGACACATTAACCCGCGACGCGTAGCATCACAGTATCGACATGGTAGATACGCGCGACGCTTCTGGTCCTTCATGGGCCTTTGTGAAGGAGGAAATCGTGTATCTGAATTTCTCGGGCGAAGGTGGTGCTATGGCTATTCAGACAATCAAGCGGTGGGGAAACAGTCTTGCGGTGAGAATTCCCGCGAGCCTGGCTGAGGAATTGCACCTGCGTGAAGATCAGGAAGTGGACATGGTGGTGGCGGACGGCGCGTTGGTCGCAACGCCTGCCGTCAAGACGTTCAGCTGGGACGAGTATCGCGAGCAACTCGCAGCGAGGCCCAACGACGTGCATCCGACTATCGATCTTGGCGTCGCGGTGGGTTCCGAACTTGCCGACCCAACGGACCAGGACGACTGGTAAGGAGCAACATGAAAAACGGCGTTCCCGAGATCGGCGATGTGTTGTGGATCAGGCTCGAACCCGTGGTCGGGCACGAACAGGGCGGTGGGTATCCACGGCCCGTCGTCGTGCTGTCACACGAGGCGCATAACGGTCCCACGCACCGTGTCGTGGCCGTGCCTTGCACGACAAAGGCGCGCGGATTTTCGACGGAGATTCCTGTTTCCGCATTGCCGAAGCCGTGCGTCGCGTTGATCGATCAGATCACTACGCTCGATTGGGTCGCACGGCGCGGCGAGTACCGAGAAGAGCGCGTCGCGCAAGGTGAGCTCGACGCGATCCGCCGCAGCCTGAAGGCATTCCTGATGATGTGACGACAGGACGCCCGCGTCGCGCATCGCCGGAAATCGGTGTGCAACGGCGCAGGTGTTGTCCCGAGCCATTGACTGCGCATGACGCGCACTGCCAACAGCCCGGCGGCCGGCATTCACCGCGCACTGCCAACAGCCCGGCCGCGCGCATTCGCCGCTCGCTGCCGAGCGCTCGCTACTCGCGCCGGCCGGTCATGCACGCCTGCAACGTTCGTCGCTGCATGCCTTGCAAGTCGAAGTTCGTTTCATCGAGCCATTCCGCGAATCCCGCGCGCAGCGCCGGCCATTCGCTGTCGATGATCGAGAACCACGCGGTGTCGCGGTTGCGGCCCTTGTAGGTCACGGCCTGGCGGAAGATGCCTTCGAACGTGAAGCCGAAGCGGGCCGCGGCGGCGCGCGAAGGCGCGTTCAGCGCATCGCATTTCCATTCGAAGCGCCGGTAGCCAAGATCGTCGAACACGCGCTGCATCAGCAGAAAGATCGCCTCCGTCGCCATCCGCGTTTTTTGCAGGCGCCGCGAAAACACGACAAAACCGACTTCGATCACGCCGTTCGACTTGTCGATGCGCATCAGCGAAAGCGTGCCGATGGCCGTGCCCGTCGCCAGCTCGATCACGGCGTAATGCAGCGGATCAGGCGACGCAGCGAGGGCGGTGAGGCAGTCGCGGTACGCTTCGCGCGTATCGAACGGGCCGACGGAAAGGTACGTCCAGTCGCGGGCGTCGGGCGCGGCGCGATAGGCGTCGTACAGATCGTCGAGGTGACGCTCGACGTTCACGCGTTCGAGCCGGCAATAGCGTCCCGTCATCGGCTGATCGCCCGGCGCTTTGGCTGGCTGCCAGTTCGGCATCGGTTCGCCGATCGGCTGGCCGTATTCGTTGACTCGCTGCCCCACGTCGTTCTCCCGTCGTTGTGTTCGTTTTGAAGTATGCCAAGCGGGCAAGATACGGCAAACGCCGCGTATCCGTAAGAACCAGCCTGGCTGGATTCGATGGAGCCAGCGTCGACCACGGCAGCGGCCACGGAACGACGGTTGCTGGCCGTTCGCATACCGACATGCGAGCCACGCGTCGAGGCGCAATGGAATCGCGAAGTCACGCCCGCGAACGTTTGGAACTGAAAGGCTGTCGATACAGAATGAAAGTGATCGAACACTATCCGCGCGAGGCCAGCATGCTCGATGTCGTCGATGAAATTTCCCGCTTCAACGCCGGCCGTGATCCCGAACGCCTTGCGATGAAGTACGCGCGCATGCGCACATCGCCGTTCGTGTTTTTGCGCGGCACCTGTCATCTGTTCTACAGGCGTCTGTCCAGCGGCAGCGTGCTGGAAAGCTCACCGCGCGCATGGATTTGCGGCGACATGCACCTGGAAAATTTCGGCAGCTATAAGGGCGACAACCGGCTTATCTATTTCGACATCAACGATTTCGACGAAGCCTGCCTCGCGCCATGCCTGTTCGAGATGATCCGTCTGCTGACAAGCGTGCTCGTCGCCACCGACGATCTGAAGCTCAGCCGCGCCGAAGCGCTCGCGCTATGCCACACCGCCGTCGATTCATACGCGGCCGCGCTGCGTTTCGGCAAGGCACGCTGGATCGAAGAGGAAACGGCGGAAGGAATGGTCGCCGAGCTTTTCGCTGCGTTGCATCAGCGCTCGCGTGTCGATCATCTGAACCGGCGCACCGAACTGAAGGGCAAGAAGCGGACGCTGCGCGTCGACGGCAAGAAGGCGTTGCCCGTCACCGACAAAGCGCGCGAGAAAATCACCGCGTTCATGAACGACTTGGCGAAGCGCGAGCCGAATCCCGCTTTCTACGAGATCATCGATGTCGCGCGCCGTATCGCGGGCACGGGCAGTCTGGGCGTCGACCGCTACGTGATTCTGGTCGAAGGCAAGGGCTCGCCCGACGGCAACTATTTGCTCGACATGAAGCTCGCACTGCCTTCGGCGACCGCGCCGAATGTCGGTACGCCGCAGCCTCGATGGGCAAGCGAGGCGGAACGCGTCGTCGAGATACAGCGGCGCGATCAGGTGGTGTCGCAGGCATTCCTGCATGCCGTCGAATTCGAAAAGCGCCCGTATGTGCTGCGCGGCTTGCAGCCGTCCGAAGACCGCGTCGCGCTGGAGAACTGGAACGGCAAGCTGCCGCGGCTGGAGAGCGTCGTGCGCAATATGGCGGAACTGGTCGCGTGGGCGCATTTTCGCAGCAGCGGACGGCAAGCGTCCGCCATCGCCGATGACCTGATCGCGTTCGGCGAAAAGAGCAAATGGCAACTCTCGCTGATCGATCTGGCGACGCAATGCGAAGCGCAAGTCGTCAAGGACTGGCAGGCGTACTGCACGGCTTTCGACGCCGGCGCTTTCGATCTGACCGCGAAACGCTGACGGCGCACGGCGAGCCCGCCGCTTGCGAATGCGCCACGAAATCAGTCGCGCCGAGAAATCGATCGCGCCACGAAATCGATCTCTACGTGTAGAAGCAAAAGCGGCAATTCGCACGACCGGCCGGAAGAGCAGCGCATAACCGCAACCGCATCGGCTCCGCAACCGCAACCGCAACCGCAACCGCAACCGCAGCCGCAGCCGCAACCGCAGCCACAGCCACAGCCACAGCCACAGCCACAGCCACAGCCACAGCCACAGCCACAGCCACAGCCACAGCCACAGCCACAGCCACAGCCACAGCCACAGCCACAGCCACAGCCACAGCCACAGCCACAGCCAC
>NZ_JAYMRZ010000006.1:0-347854 GCF_038900715.1 Paraburkholderia phymatum
TGTTTCGCTACTTCCACTTTGGCACATCTGATGCCGTCGGCTGTGAGAACCCCCCTTCATCCTGGTTACTCCCCCAATCTGCACCTACTGTCAGCCCTTGCGGGGGGAGGCGTCCATTCCATTTCCTTCGTTATGTTTTCGTTTATTCGGCGACGTGACGATCATTCGACTATCACGCCTTTCAGCGATTCCTTGGCGGGCGGAAATTCGAGCTTCAGCGACTCGAACGTGCGCAGCAGCAGTTCGCCGACCATCACGTTGCGATGCGTCTTCGAGTCGGCGGGTATCACGTACCACGGCGCGTATTCCGTCGATGTCGCCGCGAGCGCTTCCTCGTACGCGACCTGATACTTGTCCCACAGCTTGCGCGCGTCGAGATCGGAGACATCGAATTTCCAGTGCTTCGTCGGATCGTCGATGCGCGCCTGCAAACGCTCGCGCTGTTCGTCCTTCGATATGTGCAGCATGCACTTGACGATCGTCGTGCCGTTTTCCACCAGCATCCGTTCGAAATCGCGAATGTGCCGGTAGCGGCGAATCCGTTCGTCCTTGTCCTGCGAGCCGAGAACATAAGGCACGAGCACGTCTTCGTAGTGGCTGCGATTGAAGATCGTCAGTTCGCCGGCTGCGGGCGCCTGCGAATGCACGCGCCACAGAAAGTCGTGCGCGAGTTCAATGGGCGTCGGCGCCTTGAACGGCACGATGCGCAAGCCGAGCGGATCGACTTCATGAAACACGGCGCGTATCGTGCCGTCCTTGCCGCTCGTGTCCATCCCTTGCAGCACGAGCAGCACGCGCTGAACGCGCTGCGCATGCAGACGCTCCTGCTGCGCGTCGAGCAGCGTGCCGATTTCGGCGAGACGCTCGCGGTCGGTCTCCTTCGATCCCGTTGAAAACGGCTTCGACGACGGATCGATGCCGGCAAGAGAAAATTTCGACTTGTTGCCGTCGTCGAAAAAGGGCACACGATATCCGTCGAGACCGTTCTTCTTTGCCATTGCTGTTTTCTCCTGTTTCTCCTTCGCGGCGACACGTCACGCCGATTGAAAAAGCAAACGGGCCGTTGCGCCACTTTCGATGCGACAACAGCCCGTCATGGCCCCGCGCGCGACACGCTGCGCGCAAGAGCCGATCCCGCTACCGATCCCACTACTCAGCTCAGTTTCTTCCTCAGCAACTCGTTGACCTGCTGCGGATTCGCCTTGCCCTTGGTCGCCTTCATCGCCTGACCGATCAGCGCGTTGAACGCTTTCTCCTTGCCCGCGCGGAATTCTTCAACCGACTTCTGGTTCGCGGCGAGCACCTCATCGATGATCGCTTCGAGCGCCCCCGTATCCGAAATCTGCTTGAGCCCCTTCGCTTCGATGATGCGGTCGGCGGCGGCTTCGTCGGTGGCCTTCTCTTCCCAGATCGAGAGGAAGATTTCCTTCGCGATCTTGTTCGAGATCGTGCCGTCGGCAATACGTTGCAGCACCAGCGCGAGTTGCGCGGCCGAAACGGGGCTGTCGGCGATGTCGAGGTCTTCGCGGTTCAGCTGAGCGGAAACTTCGCCCATGATCCAGTTGGCGACGCCTTTCGCTTGCATCACACCCGCATCCTTCACATCGCTGATGCGAGAAACGACCGTTTCGAAGTAGTTAGCCATCGCCTTGCTAGACGTCAGCACGCCTGCATCATAGGTCGTCAGACCATAGTCTCCGACGAAACGCTTCTGCATCGCCGCTGGCAGCTCCGGCAATTCGCCCTTCACCCGCTCGACCCACGACGTGTCGATCACGAGCGGCATCAGATCGGGATCGGGGAAATAGCGGTAGTCGTGCGCGTCTTCCTTGCTGCGCATCGAACGCGTTTCACGCTTGTCCGGATCGTACAGACGCGTTTCCTGCACCACCGTGCCGCCGTCTTCGATCAGCTCGATCTGACGGCGCACTTCGTACTGGATCGCTTCTTCGAGGAAGCGGAACGAGTTCAGGTTCTTGATCTCGGCGCGCGTGCCGAATTCCTTCTGGCCGAACGGACGCACCGACACATTCGCATCGCAGCGGAACGAGCCTTCCTGCATGTTGCCGTCGCAGATGCCGAGCCACACGACGAGACCATGCAACGCCTTCGCATATGCAACGGCTTCAGCGGCGCTGCGCATTTCCGGCTCGGTGACGATTTCGAGCAGCGGCGTGCCGGCGCGATTCAGGTCGATGCCCGTCATGCCCGCGAAGTCTTCGTGCAACGACTTGCCCGCGTCCTCTTCGAGGTGAGCACGCGTCAGGTTGACGGTCTTTTCGTAAGCCGGGACGCCCGCCTTTTCGTTCGCGGGCACCTGGATCGTGATCTGGCCGCCCTGCACGACGGGAATCTCGTACTGGCTGATCTGATAGCCCTTCGGCAGATCAGGGTAGAAGTAGTTCTTGCGCGCGAAGATGCTGCGCGGCGCGATCGTCGCGTCGATCGCGAGACCGAACTGGATCGCGCGCTCGACGGCGCCCTTGTTCATCACGGGCAGCACGCCCGGCAACGCCAGATCGACGGCGCAAGCCTGCGTGTTGGGCTCTGCGCCGAACTGCGTGGCCGCACCCGAGAAGATCTTCGAGACCGTCGACAGTTGCGCGTGCGTCTCGAGACCGATTACGACTTCCCATTGCGTTGTCATACCTGGACTCCTGCTGGCGCCTTGTGATGCCAGTCGGTGACGCGCTGGAACGCGTCCGCCACCTGGAGCATGCGTGCTTCGTTGAAATAGTTGCCGATGATCTGCAAGCCGACAGGACGCTGCGCATTCGCGCCCGCGCCGAAGCCGCACGGCACGCTCATGCCGGGCAGGCCAGCGAGGCTCACCGACAACGTGTAGATATCCGCGAGATACATCTGCACGGGATCGTCGCCCTTCGCGCCGATGTCCCACGCGACCGACGGCGCGACGGGCCCCATGATCACGTCACACTGCTTGAACGCTTCCTGGAAGTCCTGCGCGATGATGCGGCGGATTTTCTGCGCCTGCAGGTAGTACGCGTCGTAGTAGCCGTGCGACAGCACATACGTGCCGACCAGAATGCGGCGCTTCACTTCGGGACCGAAGCCTTCGGCGCGCGACTTCTTGTACATGTCGAGCAGATCGCGATACTCAGCCGCGCGATGGCCGTAACGCACGCCATCGAAACGCGACAGGTTCGACGACGCTTCCGCCGGCGCGATCACGTAGTAGACGGGAATCGACAGCTCCGTCTTCGGCAGCGACACTTCGACGAGCGTCGCGCCGAGCGCTTCGTATTGCTTCAATGCGGCGTCGATGGACGCGCGCACGTCTTCGGCGAGGCCCGCGCCGAAGTACTCCTTCGGCAAGCCGATGCGCAAGCCCGCGAGCGGCTTGCCGGCTGCATTGCCCGAATCGTTCGCGCCCGACCACGTCTGGCCGAGATAGCGCGTGTAGTCTTCGTGATCGTGCGTGAGGCTCGTCGAATCGCGCTCGTCGAAGCCCGCCATTGCGTTGAGCAGCAGCGCGCAGTCGGTGGCCGTCTGCGCCATCGGACCGCCCTGATCGAGCGACGAAGCAAACGCGATCATCCCGTAACGCGACACGCGTCCATAAGTGGGCTTGATGCCCGTGATGCCGGAGAACGAAGCGGGCTGACGGATCGAGCCGCCCGTATCCGTGCCCGTCGCGGCAGGCGCGAGGCGCGCGGCGACGGCCGCCGCCGATCCACCCGACGAGCCGCCCGGCACCGCCTTGCGGTCCCACGGGTTCTGCACCGGGCCGAAGTGCGAGTTCTCATTCGACGAGCCCATCGCGAACTCGTCCATATTGGTCTTGCCGACGCACACCATGCCCGCGCGCGCGAGTCGCTCGACGACGGTCGCATCGAACGGGCTCACGTAGTTTTCGAGCATCTTCGAGCCGGCCGTCGAACGCCAGTTGCGCGTGACGAACACGTCCTTGTGCGCGATGGGCAGGCCCGTCAGCGGACCGGCGTTGCCCGCCGCGAGCTGAGCGTCGGCGGCTTGCGCCTGCGCGAGCGTCTGCTGCTCGTCGACGTGAACGAATGCGTTCAGCGCACCATGGTCTGCGATCCGCTTCAGATACGTCTGCGCCAGTTCGACTGCGGAGCATTGCTTCGCGTCGAGCGCGGCACGCAGTTCGGTCAAGCTTTTCTCATGCATTGCGTTATTCCTGGAAAGCGCGACGGCGCGATGCGCCGCCGTGTTGGCATCCGGCCGCCCGCCGGCAGGCCGGGCCGAAAAATGCGGGACGTGTTGCGCGCGCAACGTCGCACGCGTGACACAGAATCCTGTGCTTAATCACGCCTGTCCGGGCGCTTACTCGATGACCTTCGGCACCAGATACAGGCCGTCCTGCACAGCAGGTGCCGGGCGCTGGTATTCATCGCGATTCACGCTTTCGGTGACGGCGTCGTTGCGCAGACGCAGCGCCACGTCTTCGATCTGCTCGATGGGGTGGGCGAGCGGCGCGATGCCCGTCGTGTCGACCGCCTGCATCTGCTCGACAAGACCAAAGAAATCGTTGAGCTGCGCGAGCGTGTGCTGAGCGTCGGCATCGGGCAATTCGAGCCGTGCGAGATGGGCGATGCGTTTCACATCGGTCAGGGTCAAGGCCATGCGATCACCGGAAAAGTGGCGGTCTGCCGCAACGATGAAAAACGATGCTGCGACAGCAGGTTAGGTCATTGGAGCAGGCCCTCGAAATTGGGGCCGGCGACGGCAAAAAGTGCCGTTCGTTTCCTTCAAATCAAGCAAAATTATAAGGTATCATTACGCGTTCGACCCAAACCCGGACCGACTTACCAAGGCCTTTCTGGCATTTTCAGAGATAGCTGAACGACAGATCTGCCGCCTTGCTATAGCCTCCGGTGCGTTTTCCTCGCAGTTTCATGCTTCCACGGCCGCAACGGCCGAACGTGAGGCTGCTAACTTTATTCCGCTGCCGCCCTATGCATACGATGCGAGGCCCGGCCCCCAGCGAGACAGGATTTTGAATGTTTGGTTTTTTGCGCAGCTATTTCTCCAACGATCTGGCCATTGACCTCGGCACTGCCAACACGCTCATCTATATGCGTGGCAAAGGTATCGTTCTCGACGAGCCGTCCGTCGTTTCGATTCGCCAGGAGGGCGGCCCGAATGGCAAGAAGACCATTCAGGCAGTCGGCAAGGAAGCAAAGCAGATGCTCGGCAAGGTGCCGGGCAACATCGAGGCGATCCGCCCGATGAAGGACGGCGTGATCGCCGACTTCACCGTGACGGAACAGATGATCAAGCAGTTCATCAAGACCGCGCACGAATCGCGCATGTTCTCGCCGTCGCCGCGCATCATCATCTGTGTGCCGTGCGGCTCGACGCAGGTCGAGCGCCGCGCAATCAAGGAAGCGGCACACGGCGCGGGCGCATCGCAGGTCTACCTGATCGAAGAGCCGATGGCGGCTGCAATCGGCGCGGGTCTGCCGGTGTCCGAAGCGACGGGCTCGATGGTCGTCGATATCGGCGGCGGCACGACGGAAGTCGGCGTGATCTCGCTGGGCGGCATCGTGTACAAGGGCTCGGTGCGCGTCGGCGGTGACAAGTTCGACGAAGCGATCGTCAACTACATCCGCCGCAACTACGGCATGCTGATCGGCGAACAGACGGCCGAAGCCATCAAGAAGGAAATCGGCTCCGCGTTCCCGGGCTCCGAAGTCAAGGAAATGGAAGTGAAGGGCCGCAACCTGTCGGAAGGCATTCCGCGCAGCTTCACCATTTCGAGCAACGAAATTCTCGAAGCATTGACCGATCCGCTGAACCAGATCGTGTCGTCGGTGAAGATCGCGCTGGAACAGACGCCGCCGGAACTGGGCGCCGACATCGCCGAACGCGGCATGATGCTGACGGGCGGTGGCGCGCTGCTGCGCGACCTCGACCGCCTGCTCGCTGAAGAGACTGGCCTGCCCGTGCTGGTCGCCGAAGATCCGCTGACGTGCGTCGTGCGCGGCTCGGGCATGGCGCTCGAACGCATGGACAAGCTCGGCAGTATCTTCTCGTACGAGTAAGCTTGTCAGTCTCCATGTCGGTAACACGCACTGAAAGGCTGGCTCTGCCAGCCTTTGTGCGTTGTGCGCGCAACCTGGCGCGCTGAAGTCTCACCCACTCGCTCACGCTCCCGGCGACCATGGAATACAGTCCGCCGCCCCTGTTCAAACAAGGCCCCTCGGCACTCGCACGACTGATTTTCTTCGTGCTGGTGGCGCTCGCCCTGCTCATTTCAGATGCGCGCTTCAATACGCTCGAGATCGTTCGCGGCGTGCTCGGCGCGGGCTTGTATCCGTTGCAGCGCGCAGCGCTCGTGCCACGCGACATCTTCATGGGCGCCGCCGATCTCGCCGTCACGAGCGCGACGCTGCGCAGCGAAAACGCGAAGCTGCGCACGCGCAATCTGCAGTTGTCGCAACAGGCCAACGAGGCCGCCCAGCTCGGCGCTGAAAATACGCATCTGCGCAATCTGTTGCAGCTGTCGCAGAAGATGACGACGCAATCGATTCCCGCCGAAATCCAGTACGACACGCGCGATCCGTTCACGCAGAAGGTCGTGATCGGCCGCGGCTCGCAACAAGGCATCAAGGGCGGCTCGCCCGTCGTCAACGAAGACGGCGTGATCGGCCAGGTGACGCGTGTGTTCCCGATGCAATCGGAAGTCACGCTGCTCACCGACAAGGATCAGGCCGTGCCCGTGCAGATCGTCCGCACCGGCTTGCGCAGCGTGATCTATGGCACGCCCAAGGGCGACGCGCTCGATCTGCGTTTCGTGCCGATCAGCGCCGACGTGCTCGCGGGCGATGAACTCGTGACGAGCGGTCTGGACGGCGTGTATCCGCCGGGGCTGCCCGTCGCGAAGGTCGTGCGCGTCGACAAGCAGGCGGACACCGCTTTCGCGCGTGTCATCTGCCAGCCGATCGCGCCCGTGCGCGGTGCTCGCGATCTGCTCGTCCTGCACTACGAAACCAACGTGCCCCCGCGCCCCGCCGACGAACCCGATCCTGCCGCCGTCGCGAAGGAAGCGAAAAAGAAAAACGCGAAAGCGCCGGAAAAAGGCAAGCCGGGCGAGAAAGACGCGAAGCCTGCGCCGGCCGCATCGGCGCCAGCAGCGGCGGCGGCTGCGGTGAAGCCCGCGTCGTCCGTCAAGCCCGCCGCCAAGGCCGCAACCGAGAAGAAGCCGGCCGCCGAAAAGAGCGCGAAGCCACAAGCCGCGCAAGGGGCCCAGCAATGAATCGCCCGCAGTACATCCTGCAGCCCGTCAATCCCTACTTCATCGCGTTCAGCCTAGCCGCCGCGTTCCTGCTGAACATGATGCCGTGGGGACGCCTGATCGGCATTCCCGATTTCGTCGCGCTTGTGCTGCTGTTCTGGAACGTGCATCAGCCGCGCAAAGTCGGCATGGGCATCGCGTTCATGCTCGGCCTGTTGATGGACGTCCACAACGCAAGCCTGCTCGGCGAACACGCGCTCGCGTACACGCTGCTCTCGTATGGCGCGATCACGATCCATCGCCGCGTGCTGTGGATGCCGATCGGCGTACAGATTTTCGCCGTGATGCCGCTGCTCGTCGTCGCTCAGTTGGTGCCCTTCGTGATCCGCCTGCTGACGGGCGCATCGTTTCCGGGCTGGGGCTATCTGATCGACGGTTTCGTCGAGGCCGCGCTCTGGCCCATCGCGAGCATTCTGCTGTTGATGCCGCAGCGCCGTCCCGCCGATCCGGACGACACGCGGCCCATCTGACCACGCGCCGCCGCCCGCTCGCTCATGAACCGCGCATCTGTTTTGCCGCCTTCACGATCGTCAGGCGGCGCGATGCGCGTCGCGGCAAGACGAAGCGGCGCCAAAGCCGGCCACGTATGGGGACGTGACCCGGGACGTGACCCGGCGCATGACCGTCGAACTGAATCAAACCGCATAACCGGCAGTCCCTGCCCAACCGCATGACCGAATTCAAGGACACCCAGCAGCAGCTCACGAAATTCCGCCTGCGCGTCGCGGCGGCGGGGCTGTTCGTGTTCGTCTGCTTCGGGCTGATCGCGTTTCGCTTCCTGTTCCTGCAGGTCTGGCACTACAGCAAGTACTCGCTGCAAGCCGACGAGAACCGCATCTCGGTCGCGCCGATCGTGCCGAACCGCGGCATCATCACGGATCGCAACGGCGTCGTGCTCGCGAGGAACTACTCGGCGTACACGCTCGAAATCACGCCGTCGAAGCTGAACGACTCGCTCGACAACGTGATCGACAATCTGTCGACCGTGGTCAACATCGATGCGCGCGATCGCCGGCGCTTCCGCAAGCTGCTGGAGGACTCGAAGAACTTCGAGAGCCTGCCGATCCGCACGCGCCTCACCGATGACGAAGTCGCGCGCTTCACCGCGCAGCGCTTCCGCTTTCCGGGCGTCGAAGTGCGCGCGCGGCTGTTCCGCCAATATCCGCTCGGACCGACGGCGGCGCACGTGATCGGCTACATCGGCCGCATTTCGCAGCGCGACCAGGACCGCATCGACGATGCCAGCGATCAGAACGACAGCGATCCCGATCACTACGATCCGCGCCTCGACGCGAACAACTACAAGGGCACCGACTACATCGGCAAGATCGGCGTCGAGCAGAGCTACGAAACGGAACTGCACGGCCTGACGGGTTTCGAGGAAGTCGAAGTGACGGCGGGCGGCCGGCCCGTGCGCACGCTGTCGCGCACACAGGCGACGCCGGGCAACAACCTCGTGCTCTCGCTCGATATCGGCTTGCAGCAGGTCGCCGAGCAGGCGTTCGCGGGACGCCGCGGCGCGCTCGTCGCGATCGAACCGTCGACGGGCGACGTGCTCGCGTTCGTGTCGGCGCCGAGCTTCGATCCGAATGCATTCGTCGACGGCATCGACCAGCAGACGTGGGACGAACTGAACAACTCGCCGGATCACCCGCTGCTCAACCGTCCGCTGCACGGCACCTATCCGCCCGGCTCGACGTACAAGCCGTTCATGGCGCTCGCCGCGCTGACGCTGCACAAGCGCACGCCGCAATGGGGCTTCCAGGACCCGGGCTCGTACACGTTCGGCGGCCACACGTTCCGCAACGACGTGCCGCAGGGTCAAGGCTGGATCGACATGAATCGCGCGATCATGGTGTCGAACGACACGTACTTCTACATGCTCGCGCACGATCTCGGCGTCAATGCGATCGCGAACTTCATGAAGCCGTGGGGCTTCGGCCAGATAACGGGCATCGACATTGTCGGCGAAGCGCGCGGCATCCTGCCTTCGACGGACTGGAAGCGCAAGGCGTACCGCAAGCCCGAGCAGCAGAAATGGTACGAAGGCGAGACGATCAGTCTCGGCATCGGCCAGGGCTACAACTCGTACACGATCCTGCAACTCGCGCACGCGACGGCGACCCTCGCAAACAACGCGACCGTCATGAAGCCGCACCTCGTGAAGGAAATCGAGAATCCGATCACCCGAGCGCTGCGCGCCACCGTGCCGAAGGACGACGGACGCATCGACGTGAAGCAGTCGGACATCGACGTCATCAAGCGCGGCATGGAAAACGTGACGATGAACCCGTCGGGCACCGCGTATCAGGTGTTCCGCAATGCGGCGTATCTGTCGGCGGGCAAGACGGGGACGGCGCAGGTGTTCTCGCTGCAAGGCCAGAAGTACCACGGTCACGCACTCGCTGAGAATCTGCGCGACCACGCGCTCTTCATCGCGTTCGCGCCCGCTGACAATCCTAAAATCGCGCTCGCGCTGATCGTCGAAAACGGCGGCTGGGGCGCGCAAGCGGCGGGCCCGATCGCGCGTCGCGTGCTCGACTATTACCTTGTCGACCGCGCGAAGCCGGGCGTCGAGGCTGCGGCCGTCACGGCGGCTGCATCGGCGACGGAAGAGACGTCGGCGCCCGTGATCGGCAGCGCGCCGGCCGCGCCCAACGGCGAGATTCAGCCCGTGTCGGTCGCGGCGGGCTTCACCGCACTGCCGCCGCCCGTGGGCGCTTCGACGCCGCATGCAGCGCCTGCCTCGGATGCGACGGGCGTGAATGCGACGGGCGTTGCGGCCTCAGGCGTTGCGGCCTCAGGCGCTGTGGCGGCTTCGGCGCCGGCCGCGTCGGCTCCGGGTTCGGCCGCTGCACCCGTGCCCGCTTCGAGCGTCAAATCCGCGAGATCAGCCAAGGCGCCACGCGGCGCGTCGACAACGGCCGCGCCATCGACGGCGGCGTCATCCGTCACGTCGGCGACCACGGCTGCGGCCCCCGTGAAGGCCTCCGACGCGCGCAAGTCACCACACAAACCCCGCCCGGCCAGCGAATCGCGGCCGGCCGCCGCTGCGCCATCGCGCAACGACGAATCGCAGGCCGCCCCGCGCGGTCCTGTGTCCGGCGGCATCGACGAGTAAGGGAGAAAGGCATGCAAATCGACAAGCGCGCCTGGCTCGATCGCATCAAGAACATGTTTGCGGGCTTCGATCGTCCGCTCGCACTGATCGTATTTCTGCTGCTGTGCGTCGGCATCGTGACGCTCTATAGCGCGAGCATCGACATGCCCGGGCGTGTCGAAGACCAGTTGCGCAACATCATCCTGACGTTCGTGCTGATGTGGGTGCTGGCCAACATCCCGCCGACGACGCTGATGCGCTTCGCCGTACCGATCTACACATTCGGGGTCGCGTTACTCGTCGCGGTCGCGATGTTCGGCCTGACGCGCAAGGGCGCGAAGCGCTGGATCAACGTCGGCGTGGTGATCCAGCCGTCGGAGATCCTGAAAATCGCGACGCCGCTGATGCTCGCGTGGTACTACCAGCGGCGTGAGGGCAATATCCGCTGGTGGGATTACATCGTCGGTATGCTGATTCTCGCCGTGCCCGTCGGCCTGATCGCGAAGCAGCCCGATCTCGGCACAGCGGTGCTCGTGTTCGCGTCGGGGCTCTTCGTCATCTACTTCGCGGGACTGAGCTTCAAGCTGATCGTGCCCGTGCTGGTCGCTGGCGTGATCGCCGTCGGCGCGATTGCGACTTTCCAGGACAAGATCTGTCAGCCCGAAGTGCAGTGGCCGCTGATGCACGATTATCAGAAGCACCGCATCTGCACGCTGCTCGATCCGACATCCGACCCACTGGGCAAGGGCTTCCACACGATTCAGGCCGTGATCGCGATCGGCTCGGGCGGGCCGCTCGGCAAGGGCTGGCTGAAGGGCACGCAAGCTCACCTCGAGTTCATTCCGGAGAAACACACCGACTTCATCTTCGCGGTGTTCGCCGAGGAATTCGGCCTGGCGGGCGGCGTGGTGCTGCTGACGCTCTACATGGCGTTGATCGCGCGCGGTCTGTTCATCGCGGCGAATGGCGCGACGCTATTCGGGCGATTACTGGCCGGCTCTCTCACGATGGCGTTCTTCACCTACGCGTTCGTGAACATCGGCATGGTGAGCGGGATTCTTCCCGTGGTGGGCGTGCCTTTGCCGTTTATGAGTTACGGCGGCACCGCGCTGACGACGCTCGGTTTTGCGATTGGTCTCATCATGAGCGTCGGGCGGCAGAAGCGTCTGATGCAAAGTTAATCCACGGGTCCTACGTCCTGGCCGCATAACAAAACGGCGCCTGAAATTGTCAGGCGCCGTTTTTTATTGAGGCTTCGCTTCGTGCGACTCGCGCAGTTGCGCGCTCAGTTGCTGATACTTAAGACGCGCCGCCGGATCGCCTTGCGCGGCGGCCGCCGCGTAATAGGCGCGCGCCACGTTCAGATTCTGCGGAACACCGTCGCCGCCGCGCTCGTAGAACGAGCCCGTCACGTACTGCGCAGTCATGTCGCCGCCCTCGGCGGCCTTCTTGTACCAGACGAACGCCTGCTGGTTATCGCGCGCGGTGCCGCGTCCGTCGAGAAACTGGTTCGCGAGCGCCAGTTCTGCCTGTATATGCCCTTGCTGCGCGGCCTTCAGAAACCATTGATGCGCCTCGACGGGATCGCGCGCGACGAACTCGCCGTCGTCGTACATCTTCCCGTACACGTATTGCGCATGCGACATGTTGGCGTCGGCGGCCTTGCGCAACCACTTCTTGCCTTCTTCGACATTGACGGGACCGCCTTCGCCGTTGAGCAGCATCATCGCGTAGTTGAATTCGGCGAGACGGCTGCCGCGCTGCGCGGCCTTGCGAAACTCGGCAAGCGCCGACGTAAAGTTGCCGGCGTTGTAATCGGCGACAGCCGTTTGCGTTTCGAGATCCGACGCGGGCGGCATCTTGCTCTGCGCATGCGCCGCCGCGCCCGCCGCCAATGCGGTCAATACGACAGCGCGAGCCGCGCAACCTGCTATGCGAGCCGCGCTCAACGACAACAGCTTCATGACCGAACCTCCTGCAATGCCTGTCGCGTGGTGCGCAACAGCCACATTACGTCGGCGGCGAGCGCGATGAAACGAAAGCCTTCCGACCGGTATTGCCGCGCACTCGCGACATCCATGGCAAAAATGCCCGTCGCGACGCGCGCCCGATGCGCAACATCCAGAATGTGCTTCATCGCGTCCTGCACTTCAGGGTGTTTCGAATCGCCGAGATGACCGAGACTCGCCGCGAGATCCGCCGGCCCGACGAACAGGCAATCGATGCCCGGCGTCGCCGCGATCCGTTCCAGATGTTCGAGCGCGCGCCTCGACTCGATCTGCACGATCGTGGCGATTTGCGCGTTCGCGTTCTGCAAATAGTCGCGTCGCATTCCGTATGCTGCTGCACGAACCGCGCCCGCCACGCCTCGCAGGCCTTCCGGTCCTTCCAGCGTTGCGTATTGGGTCAGCCGGACGGCTCGGGCCGCTTCCTCAGCCGTCTCGATGTTCGGAAACATCAGCGTGCGCGCGCCCGCATCCAACACGCGCTTGACGAGCCACGGCTCGACGGCGGGCAAGCGAACGACGGGTTCCGTCGGCAGATGCGCCGCCGCAATTGCGCGCAATTGTCCCGTCACGTCGATGCTGTCGTTCGGCGCGTGCTCCATATCGATCAGCAACCAGTCGAAACCGGCGTGCGCGAGCGCTTCGGCGGCGCTGTCGCTGCCGAGCGACAGCCACAGTCCGAACAGCGGGTCCGGCTCTTTCAGGCGCAGCTTGAGTGGATTCGTGAACGTGCTCATTGCGCGCCTCCGTCGCCGTCGAGCGCGGCCGTGGGCAGACTTGAGCGAAAGACTACGCGGCCCGAACGGCCGACGTGAAAGGTGTCGTAATTGTGGCGGGCGTGGCGCCCGCTGCACATAGCGTTGACCGGCATGTCTCGCTCCGTGTGATTATCGAAACGATCATACCTTGACAATAACCCGTTTAGTCGCGGACTACGTCGGCCCAGCAATTCGGCGTCTCGTACAGGCGCACCTTGTGCAGACGCAGATTGATGCCGTAGTGCGCGTCGTAGACGTTCGCGAGAATGTCGAACGCGACAGCCGCGAGATTTTCGACGGTCGGAATGCGGTCGAGCACGACCGTCTTGTGACCGGCCATCGAGTCGAGAAAACCGCGCACCTGCGTATCGCCTTCATAGACGAGGAACGCGTGGTCCCATTTGTCGACGAGATGCTCGTTCGCGAGCGCCTTCACGTCGGCGAAATCCATCACCATGCCGCGATCGGGTGCGCCTTCCGCTTCGACGAGATCGCCTTGCAGCGTGATTTCCAGCACGTAGCGATGCCCGTGCAGGTTACGGCACTGGCTGCGGTGATCGGGAATGCGGTGGCCCGCATCGAATTCGAGTTTTCGGGTTATCGTCAGCACGGCAAATCAGGGAATGTTCAGGTACTTGTGAGTCTGCATCGACAGGCGCCATTGCGGATGGCGCTTGCACCACTCGATCGCGAGCTTCGTGTTGATGTCGCGCGAGGGGCCGTCCATCGGCTGCACGAGGAAATAATCGAAGTCGAGCTTCGCGTAGTCGGCGAGGCGCTGGTTCTCCTGCGGCACCACCACTTTCAGTTCGTTGCCTTTGGTCTGCACGAGCGGCGCGTCGGCTTTTGGACTCACGCAGATCCAGTCGATCGTGTCGAGCACGGGCAGCGAACCATTCGTCTCGATGGCGATTTCGAAGCCGGCCGCGTGCAGCGCGTCAACGAACGGCTGGTCGATCTGCAACATCGGCTCGCCGCCCGTACACACGACGAAACGCTGATCTTCGCCTTCCGGCCACAACGAAGCGATCTTCGCGGCCAGCTCTTCGGGCGTGCGGAATTTTCCGCCGTTCTCGCCGTCGGTGCCGACGAAGTCGGTGTCGCAGAACTTGCACACTGCGTCGGCGCGATCTTCTTCACGGCCCGACCACAGGTTGCATCCGGCGAACCGGCAAAACACGGCCGGACGCCCCGCGTTTGCGCCTTCGCCCTGCAACGTGTAGAAAATTTCCTTGACCGCGTACGTCATGCTGCTTTCTGCCTGATGCTCCGTGAAGCCTGTTGATGTGTCTTTCGCTTAGGCCGGTTCCGTGACCTGCTCGCCGTTCAGATACGCTTCATACCCGCGCTTGCGCAAACGGCACGCCGGGCACTCGCCGCAGCCGAAACCCCATGCATGCAACTCCGAACGCTCGCCGAGGTAGCACGTGTGCGTTTCGATGCGGATCAGCTCGACCAGTGCGTCGCCGCCCAGCGTATGCGCGAGACGCCAGGTGTCGGCCTTGTCGATCCACATCAGCGGCGTCTCCAGCACGAAGCGGCTGTCCATGCCGAGATTCAGCGCGACTTGCAGCGCCTTCATCGTGTCGTCGCGGCAATCCGGGTAGCCGGAGAAATCCGTCTCGCACATGCCGCCGACCAGCACGCGCAACCCGCGACGATATGCAATCGCTGCCGCAATCGTCATGAACATCAGATTGCGGCCGGGCACGAACGTGTTCGGCAGGCCGTTCGACGCCGCATGAATCTCGATGTCACGCGTCATCGCCGTGTCGCTGATCGAGCCGAGCACCGACAGATCGATCATGTGATCGTCGCCGAGCCGCTCGCCCCACTCGGGGAACGTGCGCGCCACCGCGCTGCGGAAACCCTCGCGGCATTCGAGCTCGACCCGGTGCCGCTGCCCATAGTCGAAACCCAGCGTTTCGACCGTTTCGTACCGATCCAGCGCCCACGCGAGACACGTGGCCGAATCCTGGCCACCGGAAAACAGCACCAGCGCGCTACTCTTGGCGTCTTTGCGGGTCACTGCGAAACTCCGTGTATGTTGAATGCCGCGCACAAGCGGTGCCTGGCGGCCTTGCGGCGCGCGGGCCGCCACCGATGCCGGCTCAAGCAGTATAGGCTGCGGCTTTCACGCGCCAAGCTGCCGGGATTTATACCGCTAATTGTCCGCCAAGGAGTTTCACGCCGCACGATGCCTCGGACCTGAAACGAAAAAGGACTTGCGAAGAACACACGGCAAGTCCTTGATAAAACGTGATTTTATCACGCGGAGTCCAGCCCCGCTCGCGGCCGCCGCGCGATGTCCCGCGACGAATCGGCATATCGTCCGCACATAGGAAAAGCCCCAGGAATCTTGCGATTTCCTGGGGCCGAATCCTGGTGGCCTGGGGCGGAATCGAACCACCGACACGCGGATTTTCAATCCGCTGCTCTACCAACTGAGCTACCGGGCCAACGAAGAAGCGAGAGTATAGCAAGCGATTTTCTGTTTCTCAAGCCCTTCCCCAAAAAACTTCCCGCCGAAAGAGCTTTTCGCTTACTCGCCTTTGTTCTTGCCGAGATCGACGCCCAGCTGCTTGAGCTTGCGATACAGGTGCGTGCGTTCGAGCCCGGTCTTTTCCGCGACGCGCGTCATGCTGCCGTTCTCGCGCGCGAGGTGGTACTCGAAGTACGCGCGCTCGAATGCATCGCGCGCGTCACGCAGCGGAATATCGAACGAAATCGACGCCGTCTGCGCCGACAGCATGCCGCCGCCCAGGTTGTCCGCGGACATCATCGGCAGCGCCGCCGCCGATGCCACGGCCGACGCATTTGACGCCATCGCCGGCTTGGCCGCCATGCCGCCCGCAGCGGGCGCAGCGCTGCCGCGCGCAAGCCCCTGCTCGACGGCCTTCAGCAGCTTTTGCAGCGCGATCGGCTTTTCGAGGAAGTTGAGCGCGCCGATCTTCGTCGCCTCGACTGCGGTGTCGATGGTCGCGTGGCCCGACATCATGATGACGGGCATCGACAGAAGCGCTTGCGCGGCCCACTCCTTGAGCAGCGTTACGCCATCGGTATCGGGCATCCAGATGTCGAGCAGCACCAGATCGGGTGCCTGACGAAGCCGGTAGTCACGCGCCTCCTGCGCGTTTTCCGCGACGTCCACGACATGTCCTTCGTCGCTCAGGATCTCCGAGAGCAATTCCCGGATGCCCATTTCATCATCTACCACCAGGATGGTTGCCATTTACGCTGCCCTTGTCTGCACTGTTGCTTTTGTCTTTCCCTGCGGCGCGCTGCCGTGCGCCGCCTGCGGCCCGCTTCCAGGCGCCGCAGCATTGTTATCTGCGAGTTGAAGGAAGAGGATGGAAATTTGCGCGCCTTCGATTACATCGCCTGCTTTCAGACGATTGCGTATATCGATTCGTGCGCCGTGTTCATCGACGATCTTCTTGACCATGGCAAGTCCGAGACCTGTACCTTTGGCCTTGGTCGTCACATAAGGTTCGAACGCGCGCGTGAGGATGCGCGCGGGGAAGCCCGGACCGTTGTCCGACACGGTCAATCGCACCGCGACGCTCACTTTGCCGTCTGCATCGGGATCGCCATATTCTACTGTCCTCGTCTCGAGCAACACACGGGGGTGCTCGACATCGGCGACAGCATCCTGCGCGTTCTGCAGCAGGTTATGGATCACCTGACGCAATTGCGTCGCGTCTCCGCGTATAACGGGCAAGTCCGCCATTTCGACGACAATCGCGCTCTTGCCCTCTTCGATTCCGTACAACGTGAGCACTTCGCTCACGAGTTCGTTCAGTTGCAGATTCGCGAGCACGGCAGGCGGCGTGCGCGCATAGTCGCGGAAATCGTCGACCATCTGCTTCATCGCCGCAACCTGATTCACGATTGTAGTCGCGCCACGTTTCAATACTTCGGCATCCGACGGCGCAAGCTTGTCCGAAAGCTTCATCTGCAAGCGCTCGGCCGAAAGCTGGATCGGCGTCAGCGGATTCTTGATCTCATGCGCGAGACGCCGCGCGACTTCGCCCCATGCGATCGAACGCTGCGCGGAGATCACGTCGGAAATATCGTCGAACACGACGACATAGCCGGACGTCACTTCATCGTCGCTGTCGTTGCCCGCCGCCGATACGAGCCGCGCGCCGCGCGCAAGCAGCGTCAGCGGATCGGTTTCGCCCGGTATTTGCAGGGCCATCTGCTGCTGCCAGTGGCCCGTGTCGTCCTGATCGCCGCCCGCCGCTTCGAGATCGGCGAACGCCTTGCGCACCATCGCGCCGAATTCGCTCAACACGCCGATGCGATCGAGCGACGAGCCGAGCATCGACGCGAACGGCTGACGGAAGATGCGTTCCGCGCCGCGATTGACCGTCATCAAACGGAACTGGCGGTCGAACACGAACACGCCCGCCGTCAGGTTCGCAAGAATGCTTTCGAGGTACGCCTTCGAATGTTCGAGCGCGACGCGGTTGGCCTCGACGGCTGCGCGCGCTTCCGACAACTGGCGCGTCATAGCGTTGAACGACTGCGTGAGGAAGCCGAGTTCGTCGCGCGACTTGATTTCGCGCTTCGGCGTGTAGTCGCCTTCCGTCACTTCTTTCGTGCCCTGCGCGAGCAGGAACAGCGGCCGCGCAAGCTGATTGCCGAGCGCGAGCGCGAGCATCATCGCGATGAAGGTCGCGAGAAAGAGCGCGAGCGTCAGCGTGCCGATGTACATCTTGCGCAGGCCCGTGCGCCCGATCGCCTTCTCCTGGTACTCGCGATACGCGCGCTGCACGGCATCCGCATTGCGCGCCAATGTCTGCGAGACCGGCTGCGTGAGTTGCAGAAAACGCTCGGTGGGCTGGAGCAGCGACGCGTTGGTGTCGGGAATGCGCTGCACGATGCGCAGACGCAATGCGCCCTTTGCGCCGCGCGCTTTCGGATCGCCGTCCACTTCGCCTTCGATCGACGCGAAGCCGCGTCCGCGCGCCTGATCGATCATCATCGCCGTGGGCAGGTCGCTCGGCACGAGCGATGCATAGTTGCTCGTCGCCTGCGCGACGACGTGCATGTCCGGCGCCGCGCCCGACATGCTGCGCGTCGGCTCGACGATCGTCGCGTCTTGCACGCCGAACTGATCGCGAAGACGCAGCAGCGTGAGCGTCGTCCCCGCGGAATCGGCGCTCGCGAGTTGCTCGGCCATCAGACGGCCCTTGGTCTGCAAATCGGACAACGATGCGTCGAGCATCCCGCGCCCGAGATTCAGCCCGGACGTGAGCGCGGTTTCGACATTCACGTCGAACCACGACTCGATACTGCGCGACACGAACTGATACGACACGATGTAGATGATGCCGCCCGGCACCACGCCGACGAGAGCGAAGAAGAATGCGAGTTTCGCGAGCAGCCTCGTGCCGAATTTGCCCTTGCGTAATCGCGTGACGATGATCACCACGAGCACCGCGACGATCAGCATGAAGATCAGCGCAACCGCGACGTTGGCCGCGTAGAGCCAGCCGTAATAGCGGTCGAAGAACTCGGTGTTCGCGCTCGCCGCCGCGAGCAGCACGAGCAGCAAGACGGCCGTGACGGCCACCGTCGACACGAGCAACCGGACGACGACGCTGCTGACACTGGTGGCGCGGCGCACTTTATTTAGCACGTTCGGTCACCGTGAAGGTAAAACGCTTCCAGTCGGAAGCAAGATTCCAGTCGCGGTTGTTGACCGCGTCGATCTGGAACGGCTTGGGCATCAGTGCAATATCGAGCTGCATGCGCACCGATGCGTTGTACGTTTCTCCCGCATGAACCTGGCTGCGATCGATCACATGCCACGACGTGACATGCTTGATGACGGCCAGCGCCTCGTTGAGCGAGGCGAAGCCAAGTTGCAGGCCGCCCGTCGATACGCGGTACTCGCGCGTGAGCGGCTGGAACGATAGTCGAATGCTTTGCGATACGCTCACCGGCTGTTCATCGAACCAGTACCAGCGCGGCCGGCTCAGTTCGAAGTCCGTTGTGAAGTAAAGCGGTATGCCCTTGTTGACGGCATCTTCGAGATTGCTGTTCAGCTCGAACTCGAAGCGCGCGTCGAGGCTCCAGCCGCTGCCGTCGGATTGCAGGGACGCACGCTGCACGGCGATCGATTCGGCACGCGCCGGTCCGGCTGCCGTCAGGCAAAGGGCCAGCGCAATCCAGAGCGCGGCCACGAGCCGTAGCGGAAGAAAGCGTTTGATGATCACCGTTTCTGAAAGCGCGCGTAGAAGAATCCGTCGTGGTCTAAGCTCGAACCAGTGCTTTGTCCGGCGCGGGAACCAGCCGAAACATCGGCGGGCGCGCGGGCGACTGCTGGGAGCAGTTGCCCCGGCGCGTCCAATCGTACCGCATCCGCGTGTCGGTTTCCAAACCACTGGGCCTGCAACTCGCCTTCTTCGGGAAAGATCGAGCACGTAACGTGCAGCAATTCGCCGCCCTGTTTGACGAGCGGCCACAGCGCTTCGAGAATGCGGCGCTGTTCGTCGACGAGCGCCGGAATATCCGACGCGCGACGCAGCCAGCGAATGTCCGGATGACGACGCACGATGCCAGACGCGGAGCACGGCACGTCGGCGAGAATGCGATCGAATGGCTGATCGGCGGCGTCATGCCATTGCGCAGAATTGCCTGCGTCGCCGATGCGCACATGAGCGCCCAGCTTCAGACGCTGCAGGTTTTCGCCGATACGCCGCGCGCGCGTCGCATCGCTTTCGAGCGCGATCAGGTCGATGTTCGCGAGTTCGAGCAGATGACCCGTCTTGCCGCCGGGGGCCGCGCATGCATCGAGCACGCGCATGCCGTCGCGCGCGCCGAGCCATTGCGCCGCGAGCTGCGCGCCCGCGTCCTGCACGGAGACGACGCCTTCGTTGAAGCCCGGAATGCGCTCGACAGGCATCGGCGCGTCGAGACGCACGGCGTGATCGCCGATCTGCGTCGCCGGAATCTGATGCTCGCGCAACGTTTGCAGATACGCATCGACCGTCGCGTGGCGCGCGTTCACGCGCAGCGTCAGCGGACCCTGGCTGTTGCCCGCGGTAAGGATGTCTTGCCACGCATCGGGCCACGCTTTGCGAACGGCGTCGATCCACCAGACGGGGTAGTTCCATCGAGCGACTTCATCGTTCTGCACGTCGGCGAGCAGCGCTTCACGCTCACGCAAAAAATTGCGCAGCACCGCGTTGACCAGTCCCTTCGCGAACGCAAACTCGCGCCGCGCGCCGATCGTGTTCACGGCCTGATCGACGACCGTGAACGGCGCATAGGCAGCGTTGCTCTCTTCATCGACGAGCAGCGCGAGCGCGCAGACCAGCACGTGTCCGACATGCGGCGGCGGGGGTTTGCGCACGAGCTTCGCGACCAGCCCTTCGGCCGTGCCGAGCCGGCGCATCGTCCGGTACGCGAGGTCTTGCACGGCGCCACGCGACCCCGCCGCAACACCTTCCGGCAGCGACATGAAAATCGAATGCAGGGCTGCGGGCAGCGCTGCGCCCTGACGAACGGCGCCAACGGCTTGAGCCGCGCAATCGAGCGCGAAGCCCAGCGATTCGGGCGCGAGATGCAACGTCGACAGGCGGGTTGAACGCGATGGCGGCGAAATGGGACGCTGAGAAGGCTTTCGGGTCATGAACAGGCGGAAAACGGGCGCCGACGGAAAGTGTCGCGCAAACGCCACATTGTAGCGTGACGCCGACCGTGGACCGGCGCGCCGCCTTCGCGGTCTTTTTTGAAGCGCGTCTATTGTCGGTCGAGATCGAGCCTTTTCGGCGATGGCGCGGATTTCGAGCAAGAAAGAAAAAGGGGCGAGTCGGTCTCGCCCCTTTTTGCGCTGCCGTCGCGGGAACTTGGACAGCGCGATGCCGGCGTGCTTAGTCGAAGCGCCCCGTGCGGGCCATCTCCGTCAGACGTGCAATACGCTCCTCGGTGGACGGGTGCGTCGAGAACAGGTTCTGGATGCCGCCGCCCGACAGCGGGTTCATGATCATCATCTGCGCGGTGGCCGGATGCGCCTCGGCCGTCGGGAACGGGATGCCGTTCGCGTAGCGGTGGATCTTGTCCAGCGCCGACGCGAGCGCCTGCGGATCGCCCGAAATCTGCGCACCGCCACGGTCCGCTTCGAACTCGCGCGCACGCGAAATCGCCATCTGGATCAGCGCGCCCGCGATCGGCGCGAGAAGCGCCACGGCGATGCTCGCGATCGGATTGGCCGGACGGCCATTCTCGTCGCGGCCGCCGAAGAACATCGCGAAGTTCGCCAGCGCGGAAATCGCGCCTGCCATCGTCGCCGAAATGGTCGAGATCAGGATGTCGCGATGCTTCACGTGCGCGAGTTCGTGCGCCATCACGCCGCGCATTTCGCGCTCGGACAGCGCGCGCAGAATGCCCGTTGTCGCCGCCACGGCCGCGTGTTCGGGATTGCGGCCCGTCGCGAACGCGTTCGGCTGGTCTTCGTCGATCAGGTAGACGCGCGGCATCGGCAGATTGGCGCGCGTCGCAAGCTCACGAACCATCCGGTAGAACTGCGGCGCGCTCGTTTCGTCGACTTCCTGCGCGTTGTACATGCGCAGAACCATCTTGTCCGAAAACCAGTACGAAAAGAAATTCATCCCGAGCGCGATCAGCAGCGCGAGCATCATGCCGCGCTGGCCGCCGATCATGCCGCCAATCACGATAAAGAGGGCCGTAATCGCGGCCATCAGCATCGCGGTTTTCACCCAGTTGAACATATCCAGAACTCCTTGCCCGCCACGCGGTTCCCTATTGCTGCCGCCAATTCGCGGCGAATGCTTGTAAGCAAACTGTTAGATATGGACGAGCGGGAAAAATTCAATCACCGCGTTGCCGTGGCGAGCTTGATGCCGAGCCCCACGAATGCACTGCCGACGCCGCGGTCCAGCCACTTTTTGACGCCCGGCTTACCGGAGAACTTGCGCGTGACGCTGCCCGCAATCCACGCGACGAAACTGTTCCACACCATGCTCATCACGACGAAAACGACGCCGAGCGTGAGAAACGCAAAGGTCTTGTGATCGCTGCTCGCGGACACGAACTGCGGAAAGAACGACACGAAGAACAGCACGACTTTCGGGTTCAGCACGTTGGTCCAGAAGCCTTGCAGGAAAAGCTGACGCAGCGACTTCGGCGCGCCGGTTGCGCGCGCGATGCCAGTTGCTTCGGCAGCTTCAGGCTTCGTCAGGATGAGCCGCACGCCAAGGTAAATCAGGTAGATCGCGCCGACGAACTTGATGACTGTGAACGCGGTGGCGGACGCAGCCAGCAACGCTGTCAGCCCGAATGCGCAGGCGAGCGAGTGAACGCAGCAACCCGCCGAGATGCCCAGCGCCGACATCAGCCCCGCGCCGCGCCCTTGCGCGACGCTTCGGCCGACGATGTAAGCGGTGTCGGGACCGGGCGTGACGTTGAGCAGAAAAACGGCGGCGATGAAGAACTCGAAATGGGTGATGCCGAACATGGAAACCTCTTCAGGCAGGGTTGCATCGACGATTCTAACGCGCCGCGGGAAGTCGGCGTGACCTGGCCGAACGGCAGATTGCGCTCCCGATAATCCGTCGCTTATTGTGGCTGCGCGAGGTCGAAATGCTGGCCCTCGGCGAGCGTCGACCCGGCCAGGAAATCGCGGACGGCAAGGCGCTTGCCGCCCGGCTTTTGCAGTTGCGCGATGCGTAGCGCGCCCTCGCCGCACGCCACGACGATGCCTTCCGGCGACACATCGACGATCGTGCCGGGCCCGGCCTTGCGTGGCGCTTCGACCGCGCACGCCGACCAGATTTTCAGCACTGTGCCGTCGAGCGTCGCCGCGCCGCCGGGGAACGGATCGAACGCGCGCACCTGCCGCGCGAGTTCCGGCGCAGGAAGGCGCCAGTCCAGCGCCGCTTCGTGCTTGCCGATCTTCTCGGCATAGGTGGCGCCGTCGGCGGGCTGAGGCGTCGAATCGAGCTTGCCGTTGCGCTCCAGTTCGATCAGCGCATCGACGATCAGCTTTGCGCCCGCTTCGGCCAGACGGTCGTGGAGCGTCGCGGTCGTGTCGGTGTCGTGGATCGGCATGCGCGCTTCAGAAATCATCGCGCCCGTATCCAGGCCCGCGTCCATCTGCATCAGCGTGATGCCCGTTTGCGCGTCGCCGGCCTCGATCGCGCGGTGGATCGGCGCGGCGCCGCGCCAGCGCGGCAGCAACGAGGCGTGAATGTTGATGCAGCCATGGGGAGGAATATCGAGCACTTCCTGCGGCAGCAGCAGACCGTAGGCGGCCACCACCATCACGTCGTGCGGCGTGGCGCGCAACTGGTCGATCGCGACCGTGGCTTCGGCCGGAAATTTGCCGTTACGGCGCAACGAGGGCGGCTGCGCCACTTCGATGCCGTGCTCCTGCGCGTAGCGCTTGACCGGGCTCGCCTGCAATTTCATGCCGCGGCCCGCCGGACGGTCCGGCTGCGTGAGGACGAGCGGCACTGGAAAGCCGGCTTCGTGAATCGCCGCGAGCGCCGCTGCGGCGAATTCCGGCGTGCCGGCGAAGATGACGCGCAACGAATGGCTCATGACGTCACATCGCGTGCGCGAGCTTTTTCATCTTGCTCTTGATGCGCGTCTGCTTGAGCGGCGACAGATATTCGACGAACACGCGGCCCATCAGGTGATCCATTTCGTGCTGGATGCACACGGCGAGCAGCCCTTCGCAGTCGATCTCGAACGTTTCGCCCTTCTCGTTCAGCGCGCGCACGCGCACTTTTTCGGCGCGCTCGACGTTGTCATAGATACCCGGCACCGACAGGCAGCCTTCTTCGTTGATCTTCTTTTCGTCGCTCGACCAGAGGATTTCCGGATTGATGAACGCGCGCAGCTCGTTGTGCGTGTCCGACACGTCGATCACGATCACGCGCTCGTGCACGTCGACCTGAGTTGCCGCGAGACCCACGCCGGGCGCGGAGTACATCGTCTCGGCCATGTCAGCGACGAGCTTGCGGATACGGTCATCGACCTTTTCGACCGGCTTCGCGATCTTGTGCAGACGTTTGTCCGGGTAATTGAGGATGTTGAGTAAAGCCATGGTCCTGAAATTGATTGAGCGCCGACGCAGTTGAACACAGTCGCGCAATAGCCATTCGGCCAGGTTGTTCGCCGATCGCGACACGCAGAGGATAGATGGTGACCGAACCGAATCGATTCAATGCCCAAACGCATGTCGGCCGGCGCGCGAACGCGGCGCAGCAGTGGTTTCGGTTTATTTCGGATGATGAAAATTTTAGCATGGCGACCGCCACGCCGGTTGCCACGCGCGAGGACGCGAGCGATGCAGACACTTCCCTTCACTGATCACGAACTGTCCGCCTGGCTGCGGCTCGCGGTGGCGCCCGGACTGAAGCCGGCGGCGCTGCGCCAGATGCTGACCGCTTTCGGCCTTCCGGACGCTGTGCTCGCGCAACCGTTCGCCGCGCTTGCTCAAGCAACCGATGAAGGCTCCGCCCGCGCCGCCCTTGCGCCGCCCGCACCGGACTTTGCCGAGCAGTTCGATACGGTGCGCGCATGGCGCGAGCAGCCCGGCAACGCGCTCGTCACGCTCGACGATCCCGCCTACCCGCCCGCGCTCCTGACCATGCCCGATCCGCCGCCGCTGCTATATGTAAAGGGACGCATCGAGTTGCTGCATGCGCGCGGCGTCGCGGTCGTCGGCAGCCGAAGCGCGACGCCGCAGGGCCTCGAAGACGCCGCCCGCTTTGCGCGCACGCTGTCCGACGCGGGATTGGCGGTGGTGTCGGGGCTGGCCTTGGGCATAGACGGCGCGGCACATCGCGGCGCGCTTCAGGGCCGCGGCAGCACGATTGCCGTCATCGGGACGGGCGCCGATATCGTCTACCCGCCGTCGCATCAGGCTCTCGCGCAACAGATCGCCGAGCGCGGCGCAATTATCTCGGAATGGCCGCTCGGCACGCCCGCCCGCTCCGCGCACTTTCCGCAGCGCAACCGGCTGATTGCCGGGCTCGTGAGCGGCGTGCTGATCGTCGAGGCAGCCATGCGCTCGGGCTCACTGATCACGGCCCGGCTTGCCAACGAAATGGGCCGTGACGTATTCGCGATTCCCGGTTCGATCCACGCTCCGCTGGCGCGCGGCTGTCACCGGATGATCAAACAGGGAGCGAAGCTCGTCGAAACGCCCGAAGATGTGCTTGAAGAACTGGGATTGGCCATACCGCCTGCGCCGGCGCCCGTGCCAACGCGTCGCCTGCGGGCGCTCACGCAGATGCCGTCCGCCGACGAATCCGCGCGCGGCGAAGGCGACGTCGGATTGACTGCCGAGGCCAGGTGCCTGCTCGACGCGCTCGGCCATTCCCCCGCGACACTTGAAATTCTGGCCGAGCGCACCGAGATGGACGACACGTTGCTGCAAAGCACGCTGCTGCGTCTCGAACTGGCCGGCGAACTGTGTGCGCTGCCCGGCGGCCGATACGTTCGCGCTGCGCACAGTGCATAACGCGTCGTGCTACATTCGCGCGAAATAACCATGTAATGCCGAAGGAACAGCCATGCCCGCGTTCAACCTGGACACAGACTCGAAACGAATCGCCGAGCGCGTCAATGACCGCGAGACGCTTTTCGTTGCGTGCCTGTGCGCGGAATGGTGCGGCACCTGCCGGGAGTACCGTGCCGCGTTCGACGTGCTGGCGGACAAGCATCCCGACGTTTGCTTTGCGTGGATCGACATCGAAACGCACGCGGACCGTTTCGACGATCTTGATGTTGAGAATTTCCCGACAATTCTTATCGAAGACGGCACGACCACCCGCTTCTTCGGAACGGTCTTGCCGCAAGCGTCGATCGTCGAACGGATGCTCGTCGATCTGACGGCGCTGCCGGGCGTCAAAGGCGCGCCGAAAATGCGCCCCGCGTTGCTCGAAGCCTGATTCGTAGCCGAAACGCAACAAATCACGCCTGTTTGCGCCGCGCGCGGCGACGGCGCCCGCCGGATCGGCACGGCGATTGCGGAAATCACTGCCGAACGCGGCAAAAGTCGCACGACGTGCCCGTGAAAGGCGCACCTGACAACGCCCGTCACACGCTTGCCCAATCGATCTGCGCGCAATTATGATGACCCGCTTTTTTGGGCCAACCGATTGCCGCTGCTCTGGCGTGTGCTATAAAGCGGTCGTTAATGGGTGCCAAACCCGGGCGGGAAAACCCGAGGTACCAACCCGAATCCACCAATTTATTTTCAGTCATGTCCAAAGCACTGATCATCGCCGAAAAGCCATCCGTCGCGAACGACATCGCGCGGGCTTTGGGCGGTTTTACCAAGCATGACGAGTACTTCGAGAGCGACGATTTCGTCCTCTCGTCGGCTGTCGGCCATCTGCTCGAGATCGCCGCGCCGGAAGAATATGAAGTCAAGCGGGGAAAATGGAGTTTCGCCAATCTCCCCGTTATTCCGCCCCATTTCGACCTGAATCCGATTGCAAAAAGCGAATCCAGGCTGAAGGTGCTGAATAAGCTGATCAGGCGAAAAGACGTCGACCGACTGATTAACGCATGCGACGCGGGGCGCGAGGGCGAGCTGATTTTCCGCCTGATCGCGCAGCACGCAAAAGCGAAACAGCCGGTGCAGCGTCTTTGGCTGCAGTCGATGACGCCCGCCGCGATTCGCGAAGGCTTCGCGCAATTGCGCAGCGACGTCGAGATGCAACCGCTCGCCGACGCCGCGCGGTGCCGCTCGGAAGCTGACTGGCTCGTCGGCATCAACGGCACGCGCGCGATGACCGCCTTCAACAGCAAGGGCGGCGGCTTCTTCCTGACCACGGTCGGGCGCGTGCAGACGCCGACGCTGTCGATCGTCGTCGAGCGCGAAGAAAAGATTCGCCGCTTCGTGCCCCGCGACTACTGGGAAGTGAAGGCGGAATTCGTCTGCGGCGCGGGCTTCTACGAAGGCCGCTGGTTCGACCCGAAGTTCAAGAAAGACGAATTCGATCCGGAGAAGCGCGATTCGCGTCTCTGGAGCCTGCCGGCTGCGGAAACGATCGTCGCCGCGTGTCGCGGGCAGATCGGCAATGTGACGGAAGAATCGAAGCCGTCGACGCAGTTGTCGCCGGCGCTCTTCGACCTCACCAGTCTGCAGCGCGAGGCCAACGGCCGTTTCGGCTTCTCGGCGAAGAACACGCTCGGGCTCGCCCAGGCGCTGTACGAAAAGCACAAGGTGCTGACCTATCCGCGTACCGACGCGCGCGCGCTGCCGGAAGACTACCTGGACACGGTCAAGCACACGATGGAGATGCTCAAGGAGAGCAACAACTATCTGCCGCACGCGAAACAGGTGCTCGACAAAGGCTGGGTGAAGCCGAACAAGCGCATCTTCGACAACTCGAAGATCAGCGATCACTTCGCCATCATCCCGACGCTACAGGCGCCGAAAGCGTTGTCGGAACCCGAGCAGAAGCTGTACGACCTCGTCGTCAAGCGCTTCCTCGCCGTGTTCTTCCCGGCGGCCGAGTACCGCGTGACCACGCGCATCACGGAAGTCGTCGGCCATCATTTCAAGACCGAAGGCAAGGTGCTCGTCGAAGCGGGCTGGCTTCAGGTCTACGGCCGCGAATCGGGCGGCGAGGACGCGAACCTCGTCCCGGTGAAGAAGGACGAGAAGGTCAAGACGGACAAGATCGCCGCGCAGCAACTCGTCACGAAGCCGCCCGCACGCTACAACGAAGCGACGCTGCTCTCGGCGATGGAAGGCGCGGGCAAGCTCGTCGAAGACGACGAACTGCGCGAAGCGATGGCCGCGAAGGGACTTGGCACGCCGGCCACGCGCGCGGCGATCATCGAAGGCCTGCTCGGCGAAAAGTATCTGGTCCGCGAAGGCCGCGAGCTGATTCCGACCGCGAAGGCTTTCCAGCTGATGACGCTCCTGCGCGGCCTCAGCGTGAAGGAGCTGACCGCGCCCGAACTGACGGGCGAGTGGGAGTACAAGCTGTCGCAGATGGAGCGAGGCAAGCTGCCGCGCGACGCGTTCATGCAGGAGATTGCCCGCATGACGCAAACCATCGTCAAGCGCGCGAAGGAATACGATTCGGACACGATTCCCGGCGACTACGCGACGCTGCAAACGCCTTGCCCGAATTGCGGCGGACAGGTGAAGGAAAACTATCGCCGTTTCGCCTGCACGAAATGCGAGTTCTCGATCTCGAAGATTCCGGGCGGCCGGCAATTCGAAATCGAAGAAGTCGAGGAGTTGTTGCAGAAGAAGGAAATCGGGCCGCTGTCCGGTTTCCGCAGCAAGATGGGCCGGCCGTTTTCCGCGATTCTCAAGCTGTCTTTCGACGACGAAACGAAGAACTACAAGCTCGAGTTCGACTTCGGCCAGGATCAGGGCGGCGAAGACGGCGAAGCACCGGATTTTTCCGAGCAGGAGTCTGTCGGCGCGTGTCCGAAGTGCAGCGGCAAGGTCTTCGAGCACGGCATGAGCTACGTCTGCGAGAACTCGGTCGCGAATCCGAAAACGTGCGATTTCCGCTCGGGCAAGGTCATCCTGCAACAGGAAATCGCGCGTGAGCAGATGGCCAAGCTGCTGCAGGACGGACGCACCGATTTGCTGACGAATTTCAAATCGTCGCGCACGGGCCGCAATTTCAAGGCGTATCTCGTCAAGCAAAACGACGGCAAGATCGGCTTCGAGTTCGAAAAAAAGGAACCGAAGGAAGGCGCAGCCAAAACGGCGGCCGCGAAGTCCGCAGGCAAGGCAGCGCCTGTCGCCGCCGACGCCGATGCAGAGGCCGCGAACGAGGCACCCGTGAAGAAGGCCGCAGCAAAAACGGCCGCCGCCAAGAAAGCGCCTGCAAAGAAGGCCGCCACCAAGACGGCCACGAAGACCACGGCGCGCAAGACGGGCTCGTAAGGCTCGCGCGGTTCACGCCGCAACCGTCCGCGAAACAAAAACGCAGTCGGCCTTAACGGGCGACTGCGTTTTTTTTATCTTCCGCGACAACGTGCCGCGTTTTCGCGCGGCGGCATGCTCACTTCAACAAACCCGCACCCGCCCTGAGTCAGTGCGTAGACGAAACGACACTGCGCGAACGGTTCATCGTGCGCGTCGACGGCTTGGCGGGAATGTCGGCGTCCAGCAGGCTCGACAGCGGCTCGGCCCCATCGAACGCTTCGGGCGGCATCGACATCGCTGACTCCAGCATTGCCGGCGTCCGGTCCACGCCATCCTTGACCCATTGCTCGCCAAGCTGGCTGTTCGGCGTCTGGTTGAAGTGCTCGACGAGGTGATCGATGAACGTGCGGACCTTGGCCGGCAGGTGACGCCGGCTCGGATACGCGATGTTGATCTCGACCTGCGGCAGCCGATAGTCGCTCAACAGACGCACCAGCTTGCCGCGCGTCGTATCGCGGCCGATCAGGTAACTCGGCAGGATCGCGATGCCCATGCCGAGCAGCGCGAACTGACGCAGCATTTCCGTGTTGTTCGCGACGATCACGTTCGTCGGACGCACGCGCACTTCGCCGTCCGGGCCGGTGAACACGCGCTCGTCGCCCCAGTATTCGGACGGCAGCGACAGGCACGGATGCTCAAGCAACTGCTCCGGCCGCGTCGGCGTGCCGTGCTTCTCGAGATAAGCCGGTGTCGCACAGACGGTCATGCAACCGGTCGTCAGACGGCGCGTCACGATGCTCGCACTGCGCATGTGGCGCGCGATCACGACGCCCACATCGAAACCTTCTTCGACGAGATCGACCTGACGATCGACCAGCGTCACATCGGGAATCACCTTGGGATAGCGCTCGGCATACGTCTGGAGCACGGGCGCGAGGTTGTGCAGTCCGAACACGACGGGCGCGACGATGCGCAGCGTGCCGACGGGCTCGTGGTTGCGCGCGACGACCATCTGTTCGACGTCCTCTAGCTCGTCGAGGATCTGGCGGGCGCGTTCGAGATAAACCTGGCCGGATTCGGTCAGCGAAAGACTACGGGTGGTGCGGTTGAGCAGTCGGGTACCAAGACGGCCTTCGAGATCGGCAACGTGACGGGTCGCGACTGCGTTTGAAATATCCATCGCGCTAGCCGCGCGGGCGAAACTTCCGAGATCCGCCACCTTGACGAATACTCGCATCGACTGCAAATGATCCATGGACAACTCCTGCCGTATTACAGCTCCCTCGGAACAGGAAGCACACTTGGAATTTTCCTACGACCAGGGAAATCCTGCAGAAGTTGCCCAAAATTCCGGAAATTTTATAAAAATTCGAGTCAATATCTTCAGGGGCGGAATAGCAAGAGCTCGATTGTTCCTCTCTTCGAAACAATTTGCTGCGTTGCGTCGAAAACATCCAGAAAGCGTGAATAGCGAAAGCGCCCCGTCGGCGGCGCCAATCAGGTCGAAAAGCATCGTTGCGCGACCGCGCGAGGTCATGAAAAAGCCGCCCGAAGGCGGCCTGAACGTATGTCAGTGAGCACTCACATGGCTACGCGACGAACTTTTTCTCCAGCGCGCTTCGCGTATCTTGCAGTGCGGCAGGCAACCCCTGCTTCAGCTTGTCGAACAGTTCGGCGTGCAGTTCCAGTTCCTTGCGCCACGCCGAATCATCGACGGAAATCACCTTTTCGAACTGCTGGCGGGTGAAATCGAGTCCGCTCCAGTCGATGTCCTCGTAGCGCGGCGAAATACCGAACGCATGCTCCTCGCCCTGCGCCCTGCCCTCGATCCGACCCACCATCCAGCGCAATACGCGCATGTTCTCGCCGAAGCCGGGCCACACGAACTTGCCGTCGTCGCCCTTGCGGAACCAGTTGACGCAGAAAATCTTCGGCGCGCGCACGCTCATCTGCTCGAGTTTTGCGCCCGTTTTTAGCCAGTGGTCGAAGTAATCGCTCATGTTGTAGCCGCAGAACGGCAGCATCGCGAACGGATCGCGCCGCACGACGCCCTGCTGGCCAGCCGCCGCAGCCGTCGTTTCGGAGCCCATCGTCGCGGCCATGTAGACGCCTTCAACCCAGTCGCGCGCTTCCGTGACGAGCGGCACCGTCGTCGAGCGGCGTCCGCCGAAGACGAACGCGTCGATCGGCACGCCCTCCGGGTTCTCCCAATCGGCGTCGATCGAAGGACATTGCGAAGCGGACGCCGTGAAGCGCGCGTTCGGATGCGCGGCCTTGCGGCCCGTTTCCTTCGCGATTGCCGGCGTCCAGTCCTTGCCCTGCCAGTCGATCAGGTGCGCGGGCGGCTCGTCCGTCATGCCTTCCCACCAGACGTCGCCGTCGTCGGTCAGCGCGACGTTCGTGAAGATCACGTTTTCCTTCAACGTCGCCATCGCGTTGAAGTTCGTCTTCTCGCTCGTGCCCGGCGCGACGCCGAAGTAGCCGGCTTCCGGATTGATCGCGTAGAGACGCCCGTCCTTGCCCGGCTTGATCCACGCGATATCGTCGCCGATCGTCGTAATCTTCCAGCCGTTCATCCCTTCCGGCGGAATCAGCATCGCGAAATTGGTCTTGCCGCACGCCGACGGGAACGCGGCCGCGACGTGATGCTTCTTGCCGTCCGGCGACGTCACGCCGAGCACCAGCATGTGTTCGGCGAGCCAGCCCTGGTCGCGGCCCATCGTCGACGCGATGCGCAGAGCAAAGCACTTCTTGCCGAGCAGCGCGTTGCCGCCGTAGCCCGAGCCGTAGCTCCAGATTTCGCGGGCTTCCGGGAAATGCACGATGTACTTCGTGTCGTTGCAGGGCCACGGCACGTCCTTCTGGCCAGCCGCGAGAGGCGCGCCGACTGAATGAACGCACGGCACGAACTCGCCGTTCTCGCCGAGCACGTCGTACACCTTGCGGCCCATGCGCGTCATGATCCGCATGTTCGTGACGACGTACGGGCTGTCCGTCAGTTCCACGCCGATATGCGCGATCGGCGAGCCGAGCGGCCCCATCGAAAACGGCACGACATACATCGTGCGGCCGCGCATCGCGCCGTCGAACAGGCCGTCGAGCGTCGCGCGCATGTCGGCGGGCTCGATCCAGTTGTTGGTCGGACCGGCGTCCTCGCGGCGCTGCGAGCAGATGAACGTGCGGTCCTCGACGCGCGCGACGTCGGATGGATCGGAGCACGCGAGATAGGAATTCGGCCGTTTGGCCGGGTTGAGCTTGATGAGGGTGCCGGCTGCGACCATCTGCGCTGACAGGCGGTCGTATTCCTCTTGCGACCCGTCGCACCATACAATCCGCTCCGGCTTCGCCAGCGCCGCGATGCGCTGCACCCACTCGATCAGTTTTTTGTGTTTGACCCAGGCAGGCGCTTCGACGGTTGGTTGGCCTGCAAATGCGGGATGATTCATCGAGCTGTCTCCGTTTTGGTAGAAGAAGAAAAACGGTGCTAGCCCAGCGACGCTGCATGCGAGAGGCGGCAATCCGCGCACGAGATTTTTCTGCGCGCGATCTTGCAGGTCGTCAGGGCCTTTACAGGCTGTCACAGGCACGTGAAACCGTGTGTAAAGCGGCTTGCGTGGACATGCAACAAACTGTTAAAAACTGGGGAACTTGCCCTACCGTTGTGGCTCCGTCATAGCGGGTCCTTATACGGTACGGCATTCAATACAAGCATCATGTGGTCCAGGTCACATGATGGGACACCCAAACAGACACTCCGTTCCGCACCTGCGTGGTGCGCTGCAAAACACATACGCCATGAAGATTGCCATCCTTGACGATTATCAAGACGCCGTCCGCAAGCTCGACTGCTTTCAACTGCTCGCCGACCACGAGGTCAAGGTCTTCAACAATACCGTGCGCGGCCTGGGTCAGCTCGCCAGTCGCCTGTCAGAAGTCGACGCGCTGGTCCTGATTCGCGAACGTACCCGCATCAGCTCGCAGCTGCTCGACAAGCTTCCGCATCTGCGCATGATCAGCCAGACAGGGAAGGCAGGAAGCCATATCGACATGGCAGCCTGTACGGAACGCGGGATCGCCGTGCTCGAAGGCGTCGGGTCGCCTATCGCTCCCGCCGAACTGACGTGGGCCCTCATCATGGCCGCGCAGAGACGGATTCCGCAATACGTGGCAAACCTTAAACAAGGGGCATGGCAACAATCGGGCCTGAAAACGTCGGCGCTGCCGCCGAACTTCGGCTTGGGTCAGGTGTTGCGCGGACAGACGCTCGGCATCTGGGGCTACGGCAAGATCGGCCGGCTCGTCGCCGGATACGGCAAGGCGTTCGGCATGAACGTGCTGATCTGGGGCCGCGAGCATACGCGCGAAGCGGCAGTCGCCGATGGCTACACAGTCGCGGAAAGCCGTGAAGCGCTGTTCGAGCAGAGCGACGTGCTGTCGCTGCATTTGCGTCTGCACGACGACACGCGCGGCATCGTCAAACAGGACGATTTGTTGCGCATGAAACCGACCGCGCTCTTCGTCAACACGAGCCGCGCCGAGCTGCTGGAAGAAAACGCGCTGATCGGCGCGCTGTCGCACAACCGGCCGGGCATGGTCGCCATCGACGTCTACGAAAGCGAGCCGATCCTGCAAGGCTACAGCCTGCTGCGGATGGAAAACGTGATCTGTTCGCCGCACATTGGCTACGTCGAGAAGGAAAGCTACGAGCTGTACTTCGGCGCGGCGTTCGGGAACATTCTCGCGTTCGATCAGGGCGACACGTCGAGCGTCGCGAATCCGGAAGCACTGCAGGGCGGCCGCCGGAAGTAAGTTGCGCGCGGCCCCTTCGCGGGCCGCTGCACTGACGCGAACGATTTAGTCGTGAGCGGCTGCGTCGAGCAGTTCTGGAATCCGTTGTAGAAAATGCTCACCGTCGGTGCGGCCGAGATTGTAGGCGTGCTGCATCTGTGACGGACTCGTGTAGTCCCAGCTCGAAATCGGCACCTTGCACGACGGCTGGACATACAGCCGCTGCTGCGCGCCGTGTGGCACGACGAACATCCGCGGACGCGGATAAATGCGCGTCACCATCACCAGCACGTTGCCCGGCGTCGGATCGAGCGCGCCGACGGGCACGTTGTCGACCATTCCGCCATCCAGCACGGGCCGCCCGTTGCGGCGCAGGACGGGCGTGAACGGCGGCGTGCAAGACGACTGAAGAATCAGGTCCGCGAGTTCGTCGACGCTCGCGCAATCCTGGGCGCGCACGAATTCCGGCTGGAAGCCGAGCGACTGACCGAGCGTCGGATGCAAGGTCTTGCGGATGTATTTCTCGATGTTGTACGCGATCAGCCCGGCGGCGACCGCGCTGCGCGCGCCCAGCCAGCGCGGCACATGCGACACGCCGATGCGTATTTCAGGCGCCTTCGCCAGTTGGGAAAACTTCTCGCCGTAGATATCGAGCAGCGCCTGACGGTAGATCCGGTAGTGCGGAAATACCGACTCGCCGCGCAGCAGATTGCCCCAGTAGGCGTTCTTCGTGTTGTCGCGCAGCGCGTTTTCGTAATAGCGCATCACCCAGTCGGCGTCGCGCGTGTAGAGCATGCACGCGGTGGCCGCGCCCGCCGAAATGCCGGTGATCACGCGCGGTTTGATGTCCAGTTCCGGCTGGACGATGTCCCAAAAGCCTGCTTGCCACCAGCAGCGGTTGCCGCCGCCGGCGAATACGACCTGATCGAACATCCGTTGATTTCCTTCCGTTGCCGCACGTTGGCGCCGTCAGCGGGCGCTGTCGCAATCGAGCGGTTTCAGTCGAGCAGCGCGTAAGTCGTGGTGGCATGGACGGCCATTTTGCCGGCCTCGTCGAACAGCTCGACTTCGCCGAACACGAGATTGCGGCCCATCCGAAGCACGCGCGCCGTGATGACGACATCGCCCTTGCGGACGGCGCGCATGAAGCTGATGTTCAGCGAGACGGTCGTCATCGGCTTGAATCCGCCGAGCGCTGCGGAAATGGCGACGACCATCGCCGTATCGGCGGCCGCCATGAAGACCTGTCCGCAGATCACGCCGCCGCTGTGCCGGAGCTCGCCCGAAAACGGCAGCGTCAGCGTGGCGCTTTCGTCGTCCACTTTCAAGGGAGTCATCGACAACGCCCGCACCCACGGCGCGAGCACTCGATCGAGCAACGCCCGGACTTCGTTTTCGTCCATCATGATTTCCCGTTCGGGCCACGCGGAACGCCGCGTGGCATAGTGTCGCGACATGATACCGGGACGAACGCCCGTGCGCTTCGATGGTGCTGCCGGTGACTTTCGTGCCGTTCGTGCGCTCCCGGCAATTGCGAGACCGCGTATCCGCTTTTAAGAAATTTGCGAGATACGCTTGCCAAGCAAAAAAAACTCCTGCATAATTTCCCTTCTGTTGGGGCGTTAGCTCAGTTGGTAGAGCAGCGGACTCTTAATCCGTAGGTCGAGTGTTCGAGTCACTCACGCCCCACCAAGGAATCTGAAAGGCCGGTCTAGCGAAAGCTGACCGGCCTTTTGCTTTTGCAGCGGTTTTCAAGCGCTTTCCCAACCGTTCCTCTGAACGCCGACAAATTCAGTTCCCAGGTACCGCCGTATCCGAAGCCGCCTTCGCCATCCGGTTCGCGCTTTCGGCTTTCGCCATCGCCTGCTTCTTCAGATACTCGACCGTTCCTTGAAACGCCGGACTCACGTCCGGATACGAAGCGTCCGTGACGAAGTTCAGCCCGTTCTGCTGCGCCTCGATCAATTCCTGATACACCTGCGCGCGCGTCTTGCCTTGCGCGAAAACATTCGTCGAACCGAGGGCTGCGACGGATACGGTCAACATTGCGAGCATCTTCATTGCCAACTCCTTTGAAAAACGTGCGGTACGCACAGTGACAAACCACGCGTCACCGCGATCTATTCCCGTCGATCAAAGAGAATTGCCAACCATAGCGTCTTCGCTTCAATAATTACGGATCACTAACTAACGAAGCAAAACGAAAACGGCCGCATTCACCGATGCAGCCGTCAACGAAAAGCAGCTAAACGATCAACCCGGTGTCGCGCCCGTCAATTGCGCATAGACGTCGTGTGCGATCTGCAGCATCACCTTGCGATCGATGCCACCCGACACCGCATATCCGAAGTCGCCGTCGACCCAATAGAACACATTCACCGGCCCCTCCTGATACAGCTTGAACGCAGTCGTATTCGCACTCGCCTTGCGATGAGAAATGCAAAGCGTCACGCGCTCGCCTTCGGCGTTGTGATACATGAACTGCGCAACGGGGCCGTCGTCGCCTGGCAATATGCGGCCGCCGGCGAGCTGGAATCCGCTCCTGGTGAGCATCGGCGGATGCACATCGGTACCCAGCTTGTTCGCGAGGTACTGAACGAAATCTTCCTCGTGACCTTCGCCGATATCCGTCGGACGATCGACGGCAGGCATATACACAACGTGCGCCAACGCTGCCTTTTGCGCGAAGACTTCGGAGACATCGGCGCTCACTGGCCGCGTATTCGACGCCACCTGCGACGAACCCGCCGACGGCCCAAGCATGTTCTTGCCCATGTTCGTGCCGACGCCAATGCCGATGCCCAACACCAGCGCCGCAGCCATTCCTGCGAATTGCGGCCAGTTCGCCGCGCTCAGCCAGCGATGCTTCTCATGCACGCGCAGACGCGCAGGCACCGGCTCGTTCAGCACGCGGTCGTAGCGCTCATGGAACATGTTGTTCAGCGAGAAGTAATCGCTGACGCGCGCGGCCAGTGCGGGGTTAGTTTCGAGCGCGCGCTCCACTTCTTCACGGCGCTCATCGGACAGCGTGCCGTCCACATACGCGTGAATGTCTTCTTCGCTGATTGGAGTCTGCTGATCGCTCATCGCACCACCTTCAGTTTTGCGCTGGGCTGAGCGCCCGCCATCAACGCACGCAAACGCTCGCGCCCACGCGAAAGCCTCGACATCACCGTGCCGACGGGAATGTCGAGCGCAATCGCCACTTCGGCGTAACTCATCTCCTCGAGCCCGACGAGCAACACGACTTCACGCTGATCCGCAGGCAGCCGCTGCAACGCGTAATCGAGGTCGCGCACTTCGAGCGAGCGCGTCTGCTCGCCCGACACCGCGAATTCGCTTTCGACGATGCTCTCGTCATCGACGGAAACGTGCATTGCACGCGTCGACGACTTGCGCACCTGATTGATGAACACGTTGTGCATGATCGTGAAAAGCCACGCACGCAAGTCCGTTCCGGCCTGGAACATTTTCGTGCGCGTCAGCGCGCGTTCGAGCGTGTCCTGCACGAGATCGTCCGCGAGATCGCGATTGCTGATCAGCGCCCTCGCATAGCGGCGCAATCGCGGCACGTGATCCATCAACTCGTTACGGATGTCCATTTCCTCGACCCATCAGGTATCGCTCGGCACGCATTCCGCCGCGCGCGTCGCCTCTTGATGCAGAGAACACAATCAGTTGCATTTTATTCCGCGCGGTTTTCAATGGCCTTCACACGTGCACGCAAATCGACAAGCGGTGCGTTTAGCTCAGCGCATGGTTAGTGCGTCGTCAACGCATCGGCGGCACGCATCAGTCCGTGCGTCGTCGCGCGTCCGGCCAGCACATAGCGTTTGCCGTCGGCGGTCCACATCAGAATCCGCACGTCGCCGACGCGTTGCGCGGACCAATGCGGCTTGTCGCCTGCGAACGGCGCCGACGACGAAGCGAGGACGACGGCATCACCGTCCGCATTCCGGTAGTCCAGTATGTCGATACGGGCGAACGCGTTCGGACGACGCGTTCTCGCGTCGACGAGCCTCAGCCCCATCGGCGCAAGATCGGCGGCATGCGGGTCCTTGAGCACAGTCACGGTTGCACTCGCGTCTCGCTGACCGGAAGCGCGCATCAGCGCCATCACGGCCGTCGCATCGAGCATTTCGGTCGATACGCGCGACGCAAAAAACCACCCGCTCACCGACGACACGAGCAGCGCGATGCCGAGCAACGCCACGCCAATACGCCGCAGAAAGAAGGTGCGCGCGCTCGAACGGAAATCGACAGCCTGCGCACGCTCCGCGTGCCGCGCGCGAATGCGCTGCGCAAACGCGCCCTCAAAGACGTCGCGCATCTGCATGTTCAGATGCCGGTAAAACGCGATCCGCTCGGCCTCGCGCGGCCGTGAGCCCAGGTATTTGCGCACGCGCGCCGCCCGGTCCGGCGGCAGGTTGCCGTCGGCGAACGCCTGCATGTCCGCTTCGGTGAGCGGCGGGTCGGTCGGCGAATGAGTGCGGGACATGGCGGTTCAGTCGTACAAAATGAGGCTCCTGATGCGCTAACAGGACCATTGCGGACTTTATTCCAACCGCTTTCAACGATTCATTCGTCAGACGTTAGGCAAAAAGAAACGCGCCGCATGACCGAAGCCATGCGGCGCGTTGTACAAAAGCGCGGCACAAAAACGAAACAGCTTACTTCGCCGAAACGTCGATATTGCCGAAGTACTTCTGCGCGAGCGTCTTGACCGTACCGTCCGCCTGCACCTTCGCGATTGCCGCGTTCAACTGGTTGCGCAGCGCGGTGTCGCCTTTGCGGATGCCAAACGCGATGCCGCTGCCGAGAATCTTGTCGTCACGCACCGCCTGGCCGACGAACGCGAAGTCCTTGCCGTCGGGACGCGACAGAAAGCCCGTTTGCCCCGCGGGCGCTAGCACGAGCGTTGCATCGAGGCGGCCCGCGACGAGATCCGTGTAAACCTGGTTCTGGTCCTGATACGGCACGACCGTCACGCCGGCGCCTTCCCAGTGCGCCTTCGCATACGTCTCCTGAATCGACGCCTGCAACACGCCGACCCGCTTGCCCTTCAGCGATTCGGGCGTCGGCTGCAGGCCGCTGTCCTTGCGTGCGATCAGCTGCGTCGGCACGCGGTAGATCACGTTCGTGAAGTCGATGGCCTGGCGGCGCTTTTCCGTCGCGTTCATCGCCGAGTTGATCGCGTCAAATTTGCGGCCTTGCAGCGCAGGAATCAAACCGTCGAACGACGTTTCGACCCAGCTGCATTTCAGGTTGGCCGTCTTGCAGACCGCGTTGCCGATATCGATATCGAAGCCCTGCAATTCGCCATTCGAACCCTTCGATTCGAACGGAGGATATTGCGCTTCGAGCCCATAGCGCAGCGTCGTCGCATCGGCGGCCATCGCCGACGCCGTCGCAACCGATGCAAACGCGCACGCCAGCATCAGCAGATTCTTCAAAAGCTTCATCGTTGATCTCCTTCCCTTTATGTTCAATGCACGTCAGACGGCGTAGCGATGCGCCGATGCGTGAGCACCGGCAGACGGTTGCGCGCTTCATCGAGCGCGTTCTGGGTCAGCGTCGCGAGAGCGATGCCGGGTTCGTCGTCGTGACGCGCGAGCACTTCGCCCCACGGCCCGACGATCATACTGTGGCCAAAAGTCCGCCATCCGTTCGAGTGCGTGCCGCACTGACCGGACGCGAGCACGAAGGCCTGATTTTCGACGGCCCGCGCGCGCAACAGCAACTCCCAATGCGCGAGCCCCGTCGTGTGCGTGAAGGCAGCGGGCACGGCGATCACGTCGGCATTGGGTGCCGCGCGATACAGCTCGGGAAAGCGCAAGTCGTAGCACACCGACAGACGCAGCGCGCCGAACGGCCCAGACACAGAGCCGATGCTATCGCCGCCGACCATCGTATCGCCTTCCGCGTGCTGCTCGGCACCCTGGTTGAAGCTGAACAGATGAATCTTGTCGTAGCGTGCCGCGCACTGCCCCGACGGATCGAACACGAGCGACGTGTTGTACGCATGCGTGCCGACCTGCGGCCCCTGCGACGGCCGGATCGGCACCGTGCCGCCGATCAGCCACGTATTCGTCTCGCGCGCCAGTTCCGCCAACGTGTGTTGGATCGGGCCATCGCCGTATGCTTCGGCGAGCGCAACGCGCTGCATTTCGTCATCGCCGATCCAGCAGAAGTATTCAGGCAAGCAGACCAGCGTTGCGCCTTTGCGCGCCGCCTCGTGCACCCAACGGCGCGCTTCGCCGAGATTCTGCAGGACGTCAGAGCTGCTGCTCATCTGCACGACGGCTGCGTTGATCGATTCCTGCCTCATCGCTTGTTGCTCCCTCGTCCTCAAATCGAGCGCAGACGCCGCGCGCCTTCGATCAGCGTGTCGTCGTCCTTCGAAAAACTCAGGCGAATGAGGCCGCCATCCGTGCCGTCCGTATAGAACGCCGACAGCGGAATAGTCGCGACCTTCGCATCGCGGATCAGGCGCAGCACGAAGTCGCTGTCCTTTTCATCCGAGAAACCGCGAAAACGCGCGAGCATAAAGAAGCTGCCTTCGCTCGGTAACAGCTCGAAGCGTGAGTCGCGCAGTTCGCGCGTCAACAGATCGCGCTTGTGCTGATAGAACTCGGAGAACCCCAGATAGCTCTGCGGATTCGCAAGCGCTTCGACAAACGCGTATTGCATTGGCGTATCGGCGGAAAACACCATGAACTGATGGACCTTGCGAATCTCGTCCATCAGCGCGGCAGGCGCGAGGCAATAGCCGACGCGCCAGCCCGTCACGTGATACGACTTGCCGAACGAGGACACGATCACGCTGCGCTCCGCAAGCTCGCGATGACGCGCCATGCTGTGATGCTTCGCGCCATCGAACACGACGTGCTCATACACTTCGTCGGAGAGAATCACGATGTCCGTGTTGCGCGTGACGGCCTTCAGGCGCTCGATGTCAGCGTCGCTGAAGATCGTCGCCGTCGGATTGTGCGGCGTGTTGACGATGATCATCCGCGTCTTCGGCGTGATCGCGGCGGACACTTCGTCCCAGTTCACGCGGAAGTCGTTCGACGAGAGCTTGATCGCGATCGGCTTCGCGCCTTGCAGCCGCACGATGGGCGCGTAGCTGTCGAACGACGGCTCGAAGTAGATCACTTCATCGCCAGGATGCACGAGCGCGCTGATCGTCGAGTACAGCCCTTCGCTCGCGCTTGCGATCACGGTCACTTCCGTCGACGGATCGTAGTGGACGCCGTACAGCGTTTCCACCTTCGCGGAGAGCGCCGCGCGCAATGCGCCGATGCCCGCCATTGGCGCGTACTGGTTGTGACCCGCGCGCATCGCCTTGGTCACACCATCGACCAGCGCTTCGTCGGGCGCGAAATTCGGCGCGCCTTGCGACAGGTTCAGCGCATTGTGTTCTGCGGCCAGTTGACCGATGACCGTGAAGATCGTCGTGCCGACGTCCGGCAACTTCGAGCGTGCTTGCAAAGCGCTCTGCATGGGATTCCTCCTCCTCGCTGCAAATCGGCGGGCCATGCGTGATGCGTCGGTCCCGTCCAGTTTGAACGATTAGGCAACAACGCGCGCGCGAGAACAATCGAAAGTTTGTCATGCGCGGCATGCGTTTCGCTCATGCGGAGAATGCTGCGGCGCGATGCGCGAATGCACGCGAAGGCGCTTGCGCAAACGGAGTAAAGCGGAATGCGCACGACGGCAGGGTAATCCCGCAGGTATGAAAGGGTATGATGAGGCGTGATGCGAGGGCGGGTTTGCAGCAGCGTTGCAGAGAAGAGAGGCAGCGCGCGCCACGCGCTGCCGTCACGTTCATTCGTCCATCAGACGCACTTTCACTTTCTTGCCCTTGACCTTGCCTGCGCTCAGTTTGCGCAGCGCGTCACGGGCAATGCCGCGATCGACGGCGACGTAAGTCGAAAACTCCGTCACGTTGATCTTGCCGATCTGCGAACCGTTGAAGCCCGCTTCGCCCGTCAGCGCGCCGAGCACGTCGCCGGGGCGGATCTTTTCCTTGCGGCCGCCGAGTATCTGGAGCGTCTCCATCGGCGGCAACAGCGGCCCGTCGCTTGCGGGCTTCAGTTCGGAAAGCGGATGCCATTCGACGTCGCGCCCTTGCGCCTCTTCGATGCCGCCCACGCGCCCCATTTCGTTCATGCTCGCGAGGCTCAGCGCCCAGCCCTCCTGATCGGCGCGGCCCGTGCGGCCGATGCGATGCACGTGCACTTCCGGATCGGGCGTCACGTCGACATTGATCACCGCTTCGAGTTGCGCGATGTCGAGGCCGCGCGCGGCGACGTCGGTCGCAACGAGCACTGAGCAGCTGCGATTCGCGAACTGGATCAGTACCTGATCGCGCTCGCGCTGTTCGAGTTCGCCATGCAGCGCGAGCGCGTGAAAGCCCTGTGCGCGCAGCACGTCGAGCAGATCGCGGCACTGGTTCTTCGTGTTGCAGAACGCGATCGTGCTGACAGGCCGGTAGTGATTCAGCAGCAGACCGACGGCATGCAGACGCTCGTCCTCCGTCACTTCGTAGAAGCGCTGACGAATCTTGCTGTCGTCGTGACGCTCTTCGAGCTTCACTTCCTTCGGGTTGCGCAGAAACTGCTGGCTCAGTTTAGCGATGCCCTCGGGGTACGTCGCGGAGAACAGCAGGGTCTGCCGCTCCTTCGGACACTGGCGCGCGACCTTCGCGATGTCATCGAAGAAGCCCATGTCGAGCATGCGGTCCGCTTCGTCGAGCACGAGCGTGTTGAGCGCGTCGAGCGCGAGGCTGCCGCGCTCCAGATGATCCATGATGCGGCCCGGCGTGCCGACGATGATGTGCGCGCCGTGCTCGAGGCTCGCCGTCTGCGGACGCATCGGCGTGCCACCGCACAGCGTCAGCACCTTGATGTTTTCCTCGGCGCGCGCGAGACGGCGGATTTCCTGCGTGACCTGATCGGCAAGTTCGCGCGTCGGGCACAGCACCAGCGCCTGCACCGCGTAACGGCGCGCGTCGAGCCGCGCGAGCAACGCGAGCGAGAACGCCGCCGTCTTGCCGCTGCCCGTCTTCGCCTGCGCGATCAGGTCGTGGCCGGCGAGCGCGATCGGCAGGCTTGCGGTCTGGATCGGCGTCATCTCGACATAGCCGAGTTGCGTGAGATTCGCGAGCGCCGCCGGCGAGAGCGGCAGTTCGCTGAAGGGACGTGCCTTGTCTGTCATGTCGTTGTGCGGGCTTCAGTTATACGGGCGGCCTTCGATCTGCTCGTAGACGATCGTGCCGTCGTCGGCGTCGAAACGCTCGACATAGTTGCGGGCGCCGCACATCGGGCAGCGAAACAGCAGACCCTGCCCTTCGTTCTTGATGACGACGTCGGACTGTTCCCACTGCGCGCCGCAGCTCTGGTTGATGCAAGTAAACACGTTGATTCTCCAGCTTGATCGGTTGAGCGCGTTCCGTCGCATGCGAAGAACGCGAATGCACACAAGGCGCTGATCGATCGGTCCACGCAATGGAACGGATACAGCGCAGCCTGCTATGTCGTCGATGAGGATGATTGATCGGGCGGCGAAGGAAGTTCGCGCATTCCGTAATTTTAACGGATGCGCGCAGGCGAGCCCGGCAAGAACGCGCGAGATACGTTTTTAGTGAGTCAACCGCGCGTTCGCGGGCGCATGGACCGTTTTGAGCGTCTCTGAAGGAAGCAAGCCGAACAGCTTGCGATAGTCGGTCGCGAACTGGCTCAGATGCCAGAAGCCCCACTCGGCCGCAACGTCCTGCACCGTGCGCTCGCCGGGCGCGGCATCGCACAGATCGCGGCGCGCGCCATTCAGGCGGATCGCGCGCAGATAGCTCGCGGGCGCGAGACCCAGCACGTCCTGAAAGCAGTACTGCAACGTGCGGCGGCTGACGTGCAGATGCTCGCACAGCTCAGGCACGCTGACGGGACGCTCGCGATTCGCGAGCACATAGTCGCGCGCGGCAGAGACGATCCATTGTCTGCGCGGACGCGCGGGGATCGCGGGAAGCGCGGCGGGTTCCACGGACGCGCTCGCGCACAGATCGAACAGCGACGACAGCACCGACGCTTGCAGGTTGCAGCGGGCGCGTGTGGAAAGCGCGGCGCTTGCCGTATCGTCGAGTGCGCTGCGCAACAGCGCGCAGAATTGCGCCTTGTTTTTCGTGTCGATCGGAACGACGCCTGTGTGCGTGGCCTGATCGATCATGTCCGAGTGTTCGACGGCCGCTGCATGACGATGCAGCACGTCGCGGCATACGACCACGCCGAAGATCGCGTAGCCGCCCGGCGTCAAGAGTTCGAATTCGACGCCGCCGCGTTGGAACGCAAGCGCATCGTCGCCGATTGCATGCGAGTCGATGCGGCCCGTGTTCGCGGAATGGGCGGGAATGCCGAACCAGTACGCGTCCTCCGGCACTTCGCAGGTCTGGCGCAACGTCTGGCTCGTCGTCTCGCAGAACACGTGCATCGCGTCGAGATGCAGTCCCGTCAGCTTGCCGACGAAGCGCCCTGCCGTGAGCTGATCGTAAGTCTGCGTCCAGCCGCGAAGATTGCGCGCCTGTTCATCGGCGTCGTGCGCGACGCTCGTTTCGACGCGGCACATGGGCACGCGCGAGAACGGAGAGAAAAGATCGGTCGTCATATGGGCGTCGATGATGAACATGCACCTGCATGTGACATTGAACAAACAAGCGCACATCGACGCAAGTCCCATGCCGAAAGAACCTCCGCCAACTCTCCATTCCAAGGCACGCGCGCTGTTCATTCGATGAACACTCGCTCGTCGAACTGCTCATGGATGCAACGCCAGCGCTGAGCAATCTCGCGTGCATCGCGTGACGTGCATCGCGACAGTGCCGCGTGCACCGGCATCGGCTGCATGCGCGCGCTCGTTGGCACACTTCTGGCGATATGGACCCGCGGCAGCAGAAGACCGCTCAGCCGGGTGACATGCCCAAACGAATACATCGACTATCCGATCATGTGAGGAGCACGCAGATGAATCACGCAGAGATGAAGTTTCTGACCACCGAGTTTCCGTACAAGAAGCAGTATGAAAATTTCATCGGCGGGGAGTGGGTGAAGCCGGCGGGCGGCGAGTACTTCGACAACGTTTCGCCGATTACGGGTGAGCCGTTCACGTCGATTCCGCGTTCACGCGAAGCCGACATCGAACTCGCGCTGGACGCCGCGCATCGCGCGAAAACGGCTTGGGGCAAGACCTCGACCACGGAGCGCGCGAACATCCTCAACAAGATCGCCGATCGTCTGGAAGCGAACCTGCAACGCCTCGCCGTCGCCGAGACGATCGACAACGGCAAGCCGCTGCGCGAAACGATGGCCGCCGACATTCCCCTCGCGATCGATCACTTCCGCTATTTCGCCGGCGCGGTCCGCGCGCAGGAAGGCGGCATTTCGGAGATCGATCACGACACCGTCGCCTATCACTTTCATGAGCCGCTGGGCGTGGTCGGCCAGATCATTCCGTGGAATTTCCCGATCCTGATGGCGACCTGGAAACTCGCGCCCGCGCTCGCGGCAGGCAATTGCGTCGTGCTGAAACCGGCCGAGCAAACGCCTGCGTCGATACTCGTGCTGGTCGAACTGATTCAGGATCTGTTGCCTGCTGGCGTGCTGAACGTGGTCAACGGCTTCGGCCTCGAAGCGGGCAAGCCGCTCGCATCGAACAAGCGCATCGCAAAGATCGCGTTCACGGGCGAAACGACGACGGGCCGCCTGATCATGCAGTACGCGAGCCAGAACATCATCCCCGTTACGCTGGAACTTGGCGGCAAGAGCCCGAACATTTTCTTCGCCGACGTGCTCGACAAGGACGACAGCTTCTTCGACAAGGCACTCGAAGGCTTTGCGATGTTCGCGCTGAACCAGGGCGAAGTGTGCACGTGCCCGTCGCGAGTGCTGATCGAAGAATCGGTTTACGACCGCTTCATGGAGCGCGCGTTGAAGCGCGTCGCCGCCATTCAGCAGGGGCATCCGCTCGACGCGAAGACGATGATCGGCGCGCAGGCATCGAAGGAACAGCTCGAAAAGATCCTGTCGTATATCGATCTCGGCAAGCAGGAAGGCGCGCAATGCCTGATCGGCGGCGAGCAGAACAAGCTCGACGGTGAACTCGCGAAAGGCTACTACGTGAAGCCGACGGTATTCCGCGGTCACAACAAGATGCGCATCTTCCAGGAAGAGATCTTCGGGCCGGTTGTCTCCGTGACGACGTTCAAGAACGAAGAAGAAGCACTTGAGATCGCCAACGATACGCTCTATGGCCTCGGCGCAGGTGTCTGGACGCGCGATGGCTCACGCGCGTATCGCTTCGGCCGCGAGATTCAGGCGGGCCGCGTGTGGACCAACTGCTATCACGCGTACCCGGCGCACGCGGCGTTTGGCGGCTACAAGCAGTCGGGTATCGGGCGCGAGAATCACAAGATGATGCTCGACCATTACCAGCAAACGAAGAACTTGCTCGTCAGCTATAGCGACAAGCCGTTGGGCTTCTTCTGAGCGTCGTGCTCCTGTTGGGCGAATCGCTTGATGCGGTTCGCCCGCTTTTTCCGCGGATCAAATGAAAGAGGAAGCGCGATGAATGACGAAGGCGTTGCGCGTGTCGTGGCAACCGATGCGGCCATCAAACTGATTCAGCAGTTGAGCGCCGAGCACGGACCCGTCATTTTTCATCAGTCGGGCGGATGTTGCGACGGCAGCGCGCCGATGTGTTTTCCGTCGAACGAGTTCATGGTCGGCGCATCGGACGTATGGCTCGGCACGATTGGAGGCGTGCCGTTCTATATGAGCGAATCGCAATTCGAGTACTGGCAGCACACGCAGTTGATCATCGATGTCGTGCCGGGCAACGGCGGCATGTTTTCGCTGGAGCGGCCGACAGGGCTGCGATTCCTCACGCGCTCGCGCCTTTTCGATGATGACGAGAACGCGTGGCTCGACAAGCATCCCGTAAGCCGTGCCGATGCGCTCTGACGCCGCCTTGGCGAAGTTAACGCGGTATGCGCCCAGCCGTGGCATGACGGCTGGGCGCTTTGCTATTTTCTCGAAGCGTCCGCGATCAACGATGCGGCTTCGGACGTTTGAAGCAGCGCATCGCTATCGTCCTTCAGACCGACACCCGTCAGCCCCAAACGGCGCGCATGCGTCAACAGATAGTGCAGCTTGTGGGCGGCTGCTTCGTAGGCGAGCCCTTCCGGCCGCACGTTCGAAATGCAGTTGCGTTGCGCGTCGCTGCATCCGACTTTGGGCGCATACGTCAGATAGATGCCCAGGCTATCCGGCGAACTGAGCCCGGGCCGCTCGCCGATCAGCATCACGACGAGCTTCGTCTGCAACAACTCGCCGATCTCATCGCCCAACGCGACACGCGATTGACGCGCGACCACGACGGGGCCGATCTTCCAGTCCGCGAGGCGCTTCGTGATGGCCTGCAACAGAGGGATCGACTGCTTTGAAGCCGCAAATGCGGAGAGTCCATCGGCGATGACGAAAACCACTTCGGGCGGATCGTCGCTCGCGGCGTTGTTCAATAGATCGCGGCTCTCGCCCGAAAGACGCCGCCCCATATCCGGACGCCGCAAATAGTGCTCGCGATCCGGCGCGGCGCTATGCACGTCGAGCGACGTGAAGCCTTGGGCGCGCAACTGTTCGTGCAACGCGTCGGCATCGAGCGGATGGTGAACGGCGTCGCGCGCCTGCGCGTGCGAAAGATTGAACGCCAACAGCGGCGCAGTCGGCAGAGAATTGCCCGCGCGACCCAACGCGATGCGCGCGTTCGTGAAGGCACGCAGCGTCTGCCACGCATTCTTTTCGATCGAATCGCTCATGCGATGCCCATCCATTCGCTCGCGCCTTCGAGCAGCGGCTGACGCGCGGGCGCATTGAGCAACGCGCCACGTGCATCGGTGATCTGCATCGACTCCAGCCACTCTTCGAACTCGGGCGCGCGACGCAAACCCAGCACCTCACGCACATACAGCGCATCGTGAAACGACGTGCTCTGGTAATTGAGCATCACATCATCCGCGCCGGGAATGCCCATGATGAAGTTGATGCCCGCGACGCCGAGCAGCGTCAGCAGATTGTCCATATCGTCCTGATCGGCTTCCGCGTGATTCGTGTAGCAGATATCGCAGCCCATCGGCACGCCGAGCAGCTTGCCGCAGAAGTGATCTTCGAGACCGGCGCGCGTGATCTGCTTGCCGTCGTACAGATACTCGGGGCCGATAAAGCCCACGACCGTATTCGTCAGAAACGGATTGAACTGCCGCGCGACGGCATACGCGCGCACTTCGCATGTCTGCTGATCGACGCCATGATGCGCATTCGCCGACAGCGCGCTGCCCTGCCCCGTTTCGAAGTACATCACGTTGTCGCCGACGGTGCCGCGCTTGAGCGACAGCGCCGCTTCATACGCCTCCTGCAACAGCGCGAGCGAAATGCCGAAGCTCGCGTTCGCTTTCTCGGTGCCGGCTATCGACTGGAACGCGAGATCGACGGGCGCGCCTTTTTCAATTGCCGAAATCGTATTGGTCACGTGCGTAAGCACACACGATTGCGTCGGCACCTGATAGCGCGTGCGGAAATCGTCGATCATCACGAGCAGATTCGTGATCGCCGACAGACTGTCCGACGCCGGATTGATGCCGATCATCGCGTCGCCGCAACCGTACATCAGGCCATCGATCATCGATGCGGCGATGCCCTTCACGTCATCGGTCGGATGATTCGGTTGCAGACGCACCGACATGTGGCCCGGCAAGCCGACCGTATTGCGAAAGCGCGTGATGACAGGCCTTTTGCGCGCCGCGAGGATCAGATCCTGATTGCGCATCAGCTTCGACACGGCCGCGACCATTTCGGGCGTGAGGCCCTTCGTGATACGCGTGAGCGCGGCCGTATCCGTCGAAGTGGACAACAGCCAGTTGCGGAATTCGCCCACGGTCAGATGCGCAATCTCCGCGAACGCTTCGGCCGAATGCGTATCGATGACGAGGCGCGTGACTTCGTCGCTCTCGTATGGAATCAACGCTTCGTTGAGGAACGTGCGCAACGGCACGTCGGCGAGCGCCATCTTCGCGGCGACGCGTTCCTCCTCGCTCGCCGCCGCGACGCCGGCGAGCTGGTCGCCGGAACGCAGCGGGCTCGCCTTCGCCATCAGCGTCTTCAGATCGCCAAACCGATACGTGCGGCTGCCGATTGTCTCCGTGTAGCTCATATCGTGTACTCCGTCGCCGCGGCTACCGCGCGGCCTGTTGCGTGTACGTCAGTGTGTCTGTTGCATTCGGTGCTCGCACGCGTTCATTCTTCGAGAAGAACATCAGCCGGCGCGACTTCGCGTTGCTGGCGCGTCATCAGGAAGTAGCCGTAACCGAGCGCGACGAACGCAGCGAACACGAGCGCGACGAGCAGATTGAAGTAGATCATCGTCGCGAGCGAAATCACGGCGGCCACCAGCGCGAACGCCGGGAAATACGGAAACAGCGGCGCGCGGAACGGACGCTCCATGTCAGGCTCGGTGCGGCGCAGCTTGAACAGCGCGAGCATGCTGACGATGTACATCACGATAGCGCCAAACACCGACATCGTCACGATATTCGCGGTGAGCGTCTGCCCGCCGAACTGAATCAGCTCGTCGCTGTAGATCGCCGCGATGCCGATCACGCCGCCCGCGAGAATCGCGCGATGCGGAGTCTTGAAGCGCGGATGCACTTTCGACAGCCATTCGGGCAGGTAGCCCGCGCGCGCGAGCGCGAAGATCTGCCGCGAGTAGCCGAGAATGATGCCGTGAAACGACGCGACGAGGCCGAACAGGCCGAGCCACACGAGCATGTGCATCCAGCCGCTGTTCTCGCCGACGATGTATTTCATCGCTTGCGGCAGCGGGTCGTTGATGTTCGCGAGCTTCGTCCAGTCGCCCGCCGCGCCTGCGAACACCATCACGCCGATCGCGAGCACGACGAGCGTCAGAATGCCCGTCACGTAGGCGATGGGAATCGAGCGCTTCGGGTTCTTCGCTTCCTCGGCGGCCATCGCGACGCCTTCGATCGCAAGGAAGAACCAGATCGCGAACGGAATCGCGGCGAACATGCCATGGAACGCGCCCATGCTGAAAGTGCCGGAGCCGGCCCAGCCGCCCTTCGTGAAGTTCGCCCACTGGAAGCCCGGCGACACGACGCCCATGAACACCAGCAGTTCGAAAATCGCGAGCAGCGTCACGCACAGTTCGAACGCCGCCGCGATCTGCACGCCGACGATATTCAACGCCATGAACACGAGGTACGCGCCCATCGCCGCGTGCTTGGGTTCGAGGCTGGGAAACTGGACGTGCAGATACGCGCCGATCGCGAGCGCGATTGCGGGTGGCGCGAACACGAATTCGACGAGCGTCGCCGCGCCCGCTATGTAACCGCCCGTGGGTCCGAACGCGTGGCGCGCGTAGGCGAACGGGCCGCCCGCGTGCGGAATCGACGTCGTGAGTTCGGTGAAGCTGAAGATGAACGTCGTGTACATCGCGGCGATGAAAAGCGCGGTGATCACGAAGCCGAGCGTGCCCGCACTCGCCCAACCATAGCTCCAGCCGAAGTACTCGCCGGAGATCACGAGGCCGACGGCGATGCCCCAAAGCTGCCAGGTGCCGAGCGTCTGCTTCAACTCGTGATGCGTGACGACGCCTTTGTGCTGGGTTGTCGACTCTGCTTTCATCGGAGGCTCCCTTTTCGAAGTTGCCAGTTGATGGACCCGCGTCGTTGGCCTTCGCAGCGGGCCTGTTACCGGCGGCATCTGGCGATGGTAGGAAGCCATAAATCGAGGTGTTATCGAAAATCGGCAAAGATGAGGGCGTTGAGTGCGTGCGCGACTGAACCTGGTTAAGTCGTCGCTGAAAAACGCGGGCTGAATGACGCGTGGTCTTGGTCGGCACGCGGCCTGCACGAAGGATGCGGAAAATCGCTGCGTGCTGTCGTGAACTTTGCCGCTCCTTCTTCTACGATTGATTGCCAGAAGCGACCACGGTCATCGTGCGCGACATGCCGCGCGGTGGGGGCCTAGCAGTTTGCAGTCGTTCTCGCGGGCATCCAGCGCCGTCTTATGCACGCCGCCCATGCATGCCGCCCGCGCAGTATCGGAATGCCGGGACGCATCGCCTGTTCCGGCCGTCTCTTGCAGATTCAGGAGGTAATCAAATGACGATGAGAGATGTGGTGATTCGGGATATCGCGGGCTTCGATGTGTTGACCGTCGATCACGTCGGACCATATATGCAGATCGGCAAGGCGTTCGAAACGCTGATGGGCTGGCTGGCATCGCGTGGGCTGCTGTCCGGCGAGATGCGGATGATCGGGATCTTCTACGACGATCCGACCGCCGTCGCCGAAAACGAATTGCGGTCTAAAGCCGGCGTATGGCTGCCTCGGCCAGTCGATGTGTCGGGCGGCGGGCCTGTCAGCGTCACGTCGATTGCCGGCGGCAAGTACGCCGTGTTGCGGCACAAAGGGCCTTACGAGGATATGGCGGCGGCTTATCAGTGGCTCTATGGCGAGTGGCTGGTGAACTCGGAACACGAGGCCGCGGACGCGCCTGTGTTCGAAGAGTATTTGAACAATCCCAAAGAGACCGCGCCGGCAAATTTGCTGACGGATATCTGTCTGCCGCTGGTTTAGGAATGGTTCGTGCTCTGTTGCATCGCGTCTGAAGTCGGATGCGCCGAGCGGAGAGCGAAATGCCACGGTATCGGGATCTGAGCGGCCGATCGGGCGTGGTCGCCTACGAAACCCGTCCGGACGCTATCGTTGTGGGATTCACGGACGGCAAGGTCTATCTGTACGACTACGCGACCCCGGGTCGGCAAGACGTGGAGAAAATGAAGCGTCTTGCTGTCCGTGGCCGCGGGCTGTCGACATATATTTCGCAAGTGGTTCGCGGTCGGTATGCGAAAAGGTTGCGGTGAATTTGAAGCTCATAAAAAAACTCCAACCGTTGCCGGTTGGAGTTTTTAGAAGCCTACGGTAGATGTTGTGATGTTCGCGACCGCCGGCGGCCGACAAACTCAAACGTCAATATTCCCCGCCCGCAGCGCATTACTCTCGATAAACGCCCGACGCGGCTCCACTTCATCGCCCATCAGCGTCGTAAAGATCCCATCCGCCGCAATCGCGTCCTCGATCTGCACGCGCAACAGACGTCGCACGTTCGGATCCATCGTCGTTTCCCAGAGCTGTCCGGGATTCATCTCACCGAGTCCCTTATAGCGCTGCTTCGACACGTTCCGTTCTGCATCGGCGATCAGCCACTTCATCGCGCTCTTGAAGTCGCCCACGGCCATGCTGCGCTCGCCGCGCTTGATCACTGCGCCCTCGCCGATCAAGCCCTTGAACGTGTTCGCGGTATTGACCAGTTGCTGATAGTCGGCCGTCAGCTGGAATTCTTCGTCGATGACGCTGACCTTCACATTGCCATGATGACGGCGCTCGACGCGCAGCGAACGCAGTTCGCGCACCGGGTCGTACATTGCGATCACGTTGATCTCCGGCTTGAGCGGATCGTCGCGCAATTTGGCTTCGAGCGCGCGCGCCGATGCTTCCGTCGATTCCTCGCTCGACAGATCGATCGTCGCGCCATCCATCACGGCCTCGAGCGCAGCTTCGTCGTAGAGCTTGCTCAGACGATCTACGACAGCCTGCGCCAGCAGATAAGAACGAGCCAATTCGCCCAACGCATCGCCTGCAATCGGCGTCGCGCCTTCGGCCGCTATCAGCTCAGAACCATTCAGAGCCAAGCGCAGCATATGCGCGTTCAACTCCGCCGTGTCCTTAAGATAACGCTCGTCCTTGCCCGCCTTCACCTTGTACAGCGGCGGCTGCGCGATGTAGATGTACCCGCGCTCGATCATCTCCGGCATCTGACGATAGAAGAACGTCAGCAGCAGCGTGCGGATGTGCGCGCCGTCGACGTCAGCATCCGTCATGATGATGATGCGGTGGTAACGCAGCTTGTCGAGGTTGTAGTCGTCCTTGCCGATGCCGCAACCAAGCGCCGTAATCAGCGTAACGATCTGCTCGGACGACAGCAGCTTGTCGTAACGCGCCTTCTCGACGTTCAGCACCTTGCCGCGCAACGGCAGAATGGCTTGGAATTTTCTGTCGCGGCCCTGCTTTGCCGAACCGCCCGCCGAGTCACCCTCGACGATATAAATCTCAGACTTGGCAGGATCTTTCTCCTGGCAGTCTGCCAGCTTGCCCGGCAGACCGACGCCGTCCAGCACACCCTTGCGTCGCGTCATCTCGCGCGCCTTGCGTGCGGCGTCGCGAGCACGCGCCGCATCGACGATCTTGCCGCAGATGATCTTTGCGTCGATCGGCGTTTCCAGCAGGAATTCTTCGAGCGCCTTCGCGACCACTTCTTCCACAGGCGCGCGCACTTCGGACGAGACGAGCTTGTCCTTCGTCTGCGAACTGAACTTCGGCTCGGGCACCTTCACCGACAGCACGCACGACAGGCCTTCGCGCATGTCGTCGCCGGACGTCTCGACCTTCGCCTTCTTCGCGATTTCGTGATCGACGATGTACTTGTTGATCACGCGCGTCATCGCCGCGCGCAGGCCCGTCAGGTGCGTGCCGCCGTCGCGCTGCGGAATGTTGTTCGTGAAGCACAGCACGTTTTCGTTGTAGCTGTCGTTCCACTGCATCGCCACTTCGACGCCCACGCCGTCCTTCTCGCCGACGATGTGGAAAATAGTCGGATGCAACACGGTCTTCGTCTTGTTGATGAACTCGACGAAGCCCTTCACGCCGCCGACGAACGCGAAATCGTCTTCCTTGCCCGTGCGTTGATCCGTGAGACGAATCCGCACGCCGTTGTTCAGGAACGAGAGTTCGCGGATACGCTTCGCCAGAATGTCGTAGTGGTATTCGACGTTGCCGAAGATCTTCTCATCGGCCATGAAGTGCACTTCGGTGCCGCGGTTTTCCGTATCACCGACAACGGGAATCGGCGACAGACGGTCTCCGTCCACTTCTTCGATCACGCGGTTTTGCGGCACACCACGATGGAATTCCATGAAGTGCTTCTTGCCGTCGCGGCGCACGGTGAGGCGCAGCCACGACGACAGCGCGTTCACGCACGACACGCCCACGCCGTGCAGGCCGCCCGACACCTTGTAGCTGTTCTGGTCGAACTTGCCGCCCGCGTGCAGTTCGGTCATCACGATTTCGGCGGCACTGCGCTTCGGATCGTGCTTGTCGTCGCGCTTGATGCCCGTCGGGATGCCGCGGCCGTTATCGGTCACGGAAATCGAGTTGTCGGCGTGGATGATGACCTGAATGTCGTCGCAATGACCGGCGAGCGCTTCGTCGATCGAATTGTCGAGCACCTCGAACACGAGGTGATGCAGACCGGTCCCGTCCGACGTATCGCCGATGTACATACCCGGCCGCTTGCGCACGGCCTCCAGACCTTCGAGGATCTGAATGGACGAGGCGCCGTAGCTGTTATCGGGTTGCGAATTGTTCAGTTCAGTCATGGATTTCTTCCGGTTCTGCGTTACTGCTTCGTTGCTGCTCGAGGCTTTACAAAACACCATAAAAACACCAAAGGGGCGCTGCGCCCCTTGGTGTGTTCTTCGTGTTGGACGCGTCAGATGCGCATCGGCATCACCACGTATTTGAACTGGTCGTTCTCGGGAATCGTAATCAGCGCGCTCGAACTGGCGTCGCCGAGGCTCACTTCCAGCATGTCGACCTTCAGGTTCGCGAGCACGTCGAGCAGATACGTGACGTTGAAACCGATGTCGATGCTGTCGCCCTGATAGGCGATTTCGAGTTCTTCCTGCGCTTCTTCCTGGTCCGCGTTGGTGGACATGATCTTAAGTTGGCCCGGCTCGACGATGCAGCGCACGCCCTTGAACTTGTCCGAGGTCAGAATGGCCGCGCGTTGCAGCGAGCGCTGCAGCTCTTCGCGGCCGATCACGAACGTGTTCTTGTGCGACTTCGGAATCACGCGCTGGAAGTCCGGAAACTTGCCTTCGACCAGCTTCGACACCAGTTCGACGCCGCCGAACGTGAACTTCACCTGCGTCGGCGCGATGTCGATCTTGAGTACGTCGTCGATGTCTTCGAGCAGGCGTTGCAGTTCGAGAATCGTCTTACGCGGAATGATCACTTCCTGGCGCGCGAACGAGCCTTCGATCTTCATCGACGAAAAAGCGAGACGGTGACCGTCCGTCGCGACGGCCATCAGCTGATCGCCATCGACCACCAGCAGCATGCCGTTCAGGTAGTAACGGATGTCCTGCTGCGCCATCGCGAAGTGAACCATGCCGAGCAGTTGGCGGAACGTCTTTTGGGGAACCGCGAGGTTCGCGCCGAAGTCTTTAGCTTGAGCGACCGTAGGGAACTCGTCTGCGGCGAGCGTTTGCAGCGCGAAACGGCTCTTGCCGGACTGCACGGTCAGACGCTTGTCGTTCAAGGTGAGCGTGACCTGCCCGTCGGGCATCGCGCGCAGAATGTCGAGGAGCTTTCGCGCAGCCACCGTCGTGGCCACGGACTCGCCGCCGACGCCGAAATCGGCATGCGTGGTGATTTGCAGTTCGAGGTCGGTGGACAGGAACGAGACGTCCGGGCCGTTCTTGGTAATCAGCAAATTGGCGAGGATCGGCAACGTATGACGGCGTTCGACAATGCCGCTCACGGTTTGCAGCGGCCTGAGGAGGTTATCGCGTTCGGTCTTGACCAGTTGCATAGAGTTCCTTCGTTGATGTGTCGGCCTGCGCGCCTTGCCCGGCAATGTTGAAGCGCGCGGCCCCGGCCCCCCGCCGGCGCCGTACTGCGCCAGTCACGGCGTGAAATCCCGCCCGCTTTTGCCGGGCGGTTAAACCTGTATTGTGCCTGAAAATGGAAGCACTTCCCTAAATTGGGGGTGACTCGCGCAATAAACAGATCAAATTTTCCGACAGGTTCGACGCATCCTTCGGTCAGATCCGGCCCTCAACCCGTTCAGCCTTTCAGCGTCTGCTCCAGCACGTGCAACTCGTGGTTCAGCTGCGCGTCCTTGCCGCGTTCGTCGGCGATCTTGCGCACCGCGTGCAGCACCGTCGTATGATCGCGCCCGCCGAACAGCTCGCCGATTTCCGGCAGGCTCTTCTGCGTCAGCTCCTTCGCGAGATACATTGCGATCTGGCGCGGTCGCGCGATGTTGGCCGGCCGCTTCTTCGAATACATGTCGGCGACCTTGATGCTGTAGAAGTCGGCGACCGTCTTCTGGATGTTTTCCACCGAAATCTGCCGGTTCTGCACGGTCAGCAGGTCTTTCAGTGCTTCCTTGGTCAGCTCGATCGTGATCTCGCGGCCGTGGAACTTCGAGTACGCGAGAATCTTGCGCAGCGCGCCTTCCAGTTCGCGGACGTTCGAACGCAGATGCTTCGCGACGAAGAACGCGACGTCCTCGTTCAGACTCACGCCTTCCGACTGCGCCTTGCGCATCAGAATTGCGACGCGCATCTCAAGCTCCGGCGGCTCGATCGCGACAGTCAGGCCAGAGTCGAAGCGCGAGATCAGACGGTCGTCGATACCTGAGATTTCCTTCGGATACGTATCGCTGGTGATGATCACCTGCGCCTTGTTCGCAACGAGCGCTTCGAACGCGTAGAAAAACTCTTCCTGCGTGCGAGATTTGCCCGAGAAGAACTGAATATCGTCGATCAGCAGCAGGTCGAGCGAGTGGTAGTAGCGCTTGAAATCGTCGAACGCCTTGCGCTGGTACGCCTTCACCACGTCCGACACGTACTGCTCCGCGTGGATGTAGCGGATGCGCGCGCCGGGCTTGTCCATCAGCAACTGGTTGCCGATCGCGTGAATCAGGTGCGTCTTGCCGAGGCCCACGCCGCCGTAGAGAAACAGCGGGTTATAGGAGATGCCCGGGTTGTCGGCGACCTGGATCGCGGCGGCGCGGGCCAACTGGTTCGCCTTGCCGGTCACGAAGTTGTCGAAGGTGAGCACGGGGTTCAGCTTCGAGCGCTCGTACATCGAATCGCTTTCGCCGCTCGCCGCCGGCGCGGCCGCGCCCGGACGCCACGTGCGGCGCCCCGCTGCGGCCTCGTTGGCGTCGAGACTGGGCAGATCGAGGTCGGCGGCATCGTCGGTCAGCTGGGCTGCGTTCGTGGGCGCGCCGAGGCCGCCCATGCCGCCCGCGCGGGCCGACTGGGCCGCTTGCACGGCGCCGACAGCCGCATCGACGGCCGCGGCGGCGCTGTTCGCGCCGACCGTCGACGGCCGCGGCGGCGCGACAGGCGCCGCACGCACGCCAGCTTTCGGATCGAGGACGAACTGGACGTCGACGGGGGAATGCCAGAAATCGCGCGCAAGGTCGGTGATGCGCCCGGAAAACTGGCTCTTGACCCAATCCAGCTTGAAACGGTTCGGCGCGGCAATGCTCAGGGTATTTGCATTGGCGTCGAAGGCGACCGGGGCCAACGGTTTGATCCACGTCACGTACTGCTGGGGCGTCAATTCGCGCTCCAGCAATGCGGAACAGTGTTGCCAGAATTCGTTCATCAAGTTGCTATCGTTATGTTTGCGACGCTTTTCCGCCGGCGCTATGGTCGCGGGATACGCGACGAGGCCCGAAGCTGCCAGGCGGAAAAGCCCCAGACGCTTGTGCCACAAAGGTTTGCGGGGTCAAGCGGGCCGGGGCGGCGTGCAGGATTCTTGGGAAGTAAGGCGAGATTCTACCGCCAAAACGGCAGGCCAAGTGAGTTATCCACAGGGCCCGATCAAACAACGTAAAATGACGCCGCCTGTGGATCGTCTGCCTAAGCTATTGACGAGTCAGAGAAAACCGGCTTAAATAGCGGGTTCCGCGAAAACCAATTTTCGAACCTCCGGCCATTGCACTTTCAGCGATGCTCGCGCGGTTATTTCTCAAACAAGTGAGAGCAACATGAAACGTACTTACCAACCTTCCGTGACGCGCCGCAAGCGCACCCATGGCTTCCGCGTTCGCATGAAGACCGCTGGCGGCCGCAAGGTCATCAACGCACGCCGCGCGAAGGGCCGCAAACGCCTCGCCATCTAAGGCAGGCAGAAACGCGGTCAAGCCGAGTGCGCGCTGTGTCCGACACCCGCCACGCTGCGGGAACGGCAGACGCGCCGCATCAGAACGTCGTTCCGGTGCAGGCGTCCGCAGCCTTTCCCAAAGCCGCAAGGCTGCTGAAAACGGATGAATTTTCATCCGTTTTTCGTTTGCGCCCGTGGCGCCGCACTGCGCACTTCGTCGTGTACGCGCGGCCGACGGGCAACGAAGCGCGCCTCGGCCTCGTGATCGGCAAGAAGTACGCGCCGCGCGCGGTCACGCGTAATCTGGTGAAGCGTCTCGCGCGCGAAGCATTTCGCGTGCGCCGCGCGGAATTTGGCGGCTGGGACGTGCTGCTGCGTCTGCATACGAAATTCGACCGGAAGGCGATGCCCAGCGGATCGTCGCCGCCGTTGAAAGCGTTGTGCCACAGCGAAATCGATGTGCTGCTCGACAAGGTGGCACGCGAAATCGCCCGGCGCGAGGGGGCGGCAACCGGGTCGGCAACGCAACGGGCGGACACGCCGCCCACCACGCCATGACATCCGCACAGCCTCGAAGCGCCGCTGCCGTCCAGCGCTTCACAACGGGCGGTGCAGTCCCGCCGCACTGGTCATGCAAACGGTACTGATCGCGTTACTGCGTTTCTACAAGATTGCCGTGAGTCCCATGCTCGGCAATCGGTGCCGCTTTTATCCCTCCTGTTCGGATTACGCGCGCGAAGCAATCCAGTATCATGGCGCCGCGCGTGGTACTTACCTCGCCGCAAGGCGCCTGTGCCGCTGTCACCCGTTTTCGGCGGGCGGCATCGATCTTGTCCCGCCTCCAACTCCTAAGAAGCGCTGACGCGCTGTGCCATCGACACTGAGACAACGCATGGATATCAAACGCACCGTCCTATGGGTCATCTTCTTCATGTCAGCTGTCATGCTGTTCGACAACTGGCAGCGCGACCATGGACGCCAGTCGATGTTCTTCCCGAGCGCGACGCAGACCAAGACGGCGAGCACCGCCGCGCCGGGCTCGTCGACGACGGGAACCCAACCCGCTGAGCTGCCGCAGACGACCGCCGCAGCACCGGAATCGACGACATCCGCCGCGCAGCAGGCGCAACTGGTTTCGTTCACCACTGACGTTTACCGCGGCCAGATCGACACGCGTGGCGGCACGCTGTCGAAGCTCACGCTGTTCAAGCCGGGCGAAGGCAAGCAGCCGGCTCAGGTGATCACGCTGTTCGACCATACCGCCGATCACACGTATCTGGCGCGCACGGGCCTGCTCGGCGGCGACTTCCCGAACCACACCGATGTGTTCACGCCCGTTGCCGGTCAGCCGACCGACATGACGGGCAACACGCTGAAGCTGTCGTTCGAATCGCCGGTCAAGGGCGGCGTGAAGGTCGTGAAGACCTATACGTTCACGCGCGGCAGCTACGTGATCAACGTCGACACGAAGATCCAGAACGTCGGCTCGACGCCCGTCACGCCGACCGCCTACATGGAACTCGTGCGCGACAGCCAGCCCGTCGAGACGCCGCGCTTCTCGCACACGTTCATCGGACCTGCTGTGTACACGGAGCAGCATCACTTCCAGAAGCTGACCTTCGAAGACATCGACAAGCACAAGCAGGACTACGCGAACTCCGCCGACAACGGCTGGATTGCGATGGTGCAGCACTATTTCGCGTCGGCGTGGATTCCGCAGCAGGGCGTGAAGCGTGACATCTACGTCGAGAAGATCGATCCGTCGCTGTATCGCGTTGGCGTCAAGCAGCCGCTGCAGACCATCGCACCCGGACAGTCGCTTGACGTGTCCGCCCGCCTGTTCGCCGGTCCGGAAGAAGAGCGCATGCTCGAAGGCATCGCGCCGGGTCTCGAACTGGTGAAGGACTACGGCTGGGTGACGATCATCGCGAAGCCGCTCTTCTGGCTGCTCGAAAAGATCCACAGCTATGTCGGCAACTGGGGCTGGGCGATCGTCCTGTTGACGCTGCTGATCAAGGCCGTGTTCTTCCCGCTGTCGGCGGCAAGCTACAAGTCGATGGCGCGCATGAAGGAAATCACGCCGCGCATGCAGGCGCTGCGCGAGCGCTTCAAGGGCGATCCGCAGAAGATGAACGCGGCTCTGATGGAGCTGTACAAGACTGAGAAGGTGAATCCGTTCGGCGGCTGTCTGCCCGTCGTGATTCAGATTCCGGTGTTCATCTCGCTGTACTGGGTGCTGCTGTCGTCGGTGGAAATGCGCGGCGCGCCGTGGATCATGTGGATTCACGATCTGTCGCAACAAGATCCGTACTTCATCCTGCCGGTGCTGATGGCCGTCTCGATGTTCGTTCAGACGAAGCTCAACCCCACGCCACCCGACCCGGTCCAGGCCAAGATGATGATGTTCATGCCGATCGCGTTCTCGGTGATGTTCTTCTTCTTCCCGGCAGGTCTCGTGCTGTACTACGTCGTGAACAACGTGCTGTCGATTGCCCAGCAGTACTACATCACGCGCATGATGGGGCAGAAGAAAAAGGCTGCCTGATCAGAAGTTGGAATCGGACGTCGGACAGTCCGATCCCAAGCCCTCTGAAAAAAGAAAACCGCCCGGTTAGTGCCGGGCGGTTTTTTTATGTCTGGGTCTTTCTTATGAATTGTCGGCGTCGCCGTATAGCTGCGCGATCAATTCCTGTACAAGATAGCGATGATGCGGCGTCAGCGATTCGATCTTCGACGCCAGTTCGAGCGTCTCCGGCGAAAGCGGATATTTCTCGCCGCGAACCAGAGGCTTCGGAACAGTTTTTGTCGATCCGCTCGGCGAAGGCCCATAGTGCAGCCAATGAATATCCACTTCGAACCAATCGGCGAGCGTCCGAAGCTTGTCGTCGGTTGGAATCGTGCGGCCGCTCAGCCATTTGTGTACCGTCTGCGGCGAGACGGGCTGGTCGCCGTGATGGCGCAGATTGAAATGCAGCGCGAGATCGGTCCCGCCCTTGAGCTTTTCCGGGGCGCGTCTCATCGCGAACTTCAGTCGCTCGGCAAAGGCCGCTTTTTCTTCGAGGGTTGGCATCCACAAATTGTGCAGTCCGACGCCCCACAGGTAGACAACCGTACACGCTACATTTAGCGCGTCCTAGATTTGCCTATCTCGCAGCAGCACACGATCGGATTTGTCCCTTCGAAGATTTGTAGACCCGCAAATCCTTTATCCGTAAGGATGAGACTACATGAACGGTCGGAATTTTTCTATATCGGTGCTGACCATGGCTTATCTCATATGAGATAAGCTCACGCTCGCGGTATGAGCGAGCGCAGCGCATTGTCTGCGCGAGGCCGCCTTGAGCGCGCGTTACAATGCCAGGCGTTCGGCGCATCGTTCGCGCACGTTTTTCTGACCAATTTCTCCCGTTTCCTCCTGTTTTCTCCGGTTTTCCTCCATGCTCGCCACCGATTCCGATCCGATCGTCGCCATTGCTACAGCCCCCGGCCGAGGCGGGATAGGCGTCGTGCGGATTTCGTTTGGCCGCGCCGGAGAAGCGGCCGCTCAACCGATGATGCAGGCGCTGACGGGGCAAACGCTCGCGCCGCGTCATGCCAGCTATGTGCCGTTTCTCGACGACGGCGGCAACGCACTCGACCGCGGCATCGCGCTGTATTTCCCCGCGCCGCATTCGTACACGGGCGAGCACGTACTCGAGCTTCAGGGGCACGGCGGTCCCATCGTGCTTCAGCTGATCCTGCAGCGATGCATCGACGCGGGTCGCGCGTTCGGCCTGCGTCTCGCGGAGCCGGGCGAATTCACGCGGCGCGCGTTCCTCAATGACAAGCTCGATCTGGCGCAAGCCGAGGCCGTCGCGGATCTAATCGAGGCGAGCACGGAAGCGGCCGTGCGCTCGGCTGGGCGGTCGCTGGAAGGCGCGTTCTCGCGCGACATCCACGCGCTCGTCGAAGAGGTGATCACGCTGCGAATGCTCGTCGAGGCGACCCTCGATTTCCCCGAAGAGGAAATCGACTTTCTCGAAGCGGCAGATGCGCGCGGCAAGCTTGCGCGCATCCGCGATCGTCTCGCGCTCGTGCTGAGCGAAGCGCGACAAGGGGCGCTGCTGCGCGAAGGGTTGTCGGTCGTGCTGGCCGGGCAACCGAACGTCGGCAAATCGTCGCTGCTTAATGCGCTCGCCGGCGCCGAGCTGGCAATCGTCACGCCGATCGCGGGCACCACGCGTGACAAGGTTGCACAGACGATCCAGGTCGAGGGCATCCCGCTGCATGTGATCGACACGGCTGGGTTGCGCGAGACGGAAGACGAAGTGGAAAAGATCGGCATCGAGCGAACCTGGGGCGAGATCGAGCGCGCCGACGTCGTGCTGCATCTGCTCGACGCGCGCTCGGGCGTGACACCCGACGACGAATCGATCGCCGCGCGCTTTCCGTCAGGTGTGCCTGTCGTACGCGTGATCAACAAGACGGATCTCACGGACGTCGCGCCGGGCGTGGTTGGCCTGAACGGCATCGGTGATGTCGACTTGTGCGAGGTTCGGCTGTCGGCGAAGACGGGGAACGGCATCCACCTGCTGCGCGGCGAACTGTTGCGCATTGCGGGTTGGCAGGCTGGCGCGGAGAGTGTCTATCTGGCACGCGAACGGCATCTGATCGCGCTGCGAGCGGCGCAGGAACATCTAAGACTGGCCGCTGAACATGCCGATCAAAACTCGCAGGCGCTCGATCTTTTCGCAGAAGAACTGCGGCTGGCTCAGGAGCAGTTGAACTCGATCACCGGGGAATTCACATCGGATGACTTGCTTGGTGTGATTTTCAGCAGGTTCTGTATCGGGAAGTAGCCGGCAGGCGTGGTTATCCGGTTATTGCTGCATTACGGTTTTGCGCTGATAAGCTATCACCCGATGGATAAGCTTCTCGCATGCATTTTTGGGTACACAACGAGATAAACTGCGGTTCCGACGCGCCTTGTGTACCCAAATCGAACCGATGCCGAAACTCGCGACACCGCTCAGCGAATCCCAGATCCGTGCCTTGCAGTCACGCGACACACGCTACAGCGTGGCCGACGGCAAAGGGCTCATCCTCGAAGTCATGCCGACCGGGAAGAAGGTCTGGCGTTTCCGCTACACGCTGAACGGGCGTCGGCAACCGATGGTGACGATCGGCGACTACCAGTTGATGTCGCTGCGCGTCGCCCGGGCACGGGCGCAAAAGTACGCGGAGATGGTTGCGAAAGGTCTTTCGCCCGTCTCAATAGCGCGACAGGATCGAGGCGCGGAAAAGCGCGTCGACATACTGCGCGATGCCGCCGAGCTTTACGTGGCTTCGGAAATCGCCCGCAAGTCCGAAGAGTATCGGCGAACCACGCAGCGCGCGCTCGACAAGGACATCCTGCCCGCGATCGGGCACAAACCGATCGCGCAGGTCACGACCGAGGACATCCAGTCGATCTGCGACGCCATCAAGCGCCGGGGCGCGCCTCAGATGGCGCTGCACACACGCAACGTCGTCAAGCGGCTGTACGTGTTCCTGATCGCGCGGCATCTCGCCGACGCCAATCCTGCCGCGTCCATTGCGGCCCGGACGATCGCCAACCATGACGGCCGCACCCGAGTGCTTTCCGCTCACGAGATCGGCGTCCTGCTGCGCGCCATTTACACCTCGGACATCCGCCGGCCGCTGAAGCTAGCCCTGCATCTGCTCATACTGACAATGGCTGGCAAATCGGAGTTGATCGAAGCGACATGGCGCGAGATCGATCTCGACGCCGGTATCTGGACGATTCCCGCCGCGCGCGCCGGCAATGGTCGCGAACACCGGGTTTATCTCTCGGCGCAGGTGGTAACAATGCTTCGCGAGTTGCGCGAATCAAAGGCGAGCCGCACTTACGTCTTTCCTTCGACCCGCGGAGACGAGGACCGCCCGATCGCAAAGGGTACGTTGAATCAGGCGCTCAAGACGCTGGGAATGCAGGGCGAACATTTCGTGCTGCACGATTTTCGTCGCACCGCTGCGAGCCATCTTCGCGCCCTGGCGCAATCGACTGCGGACGAGAGCGACCGAGACCAATCAGTCGGCGTTTCACGGCACGAGCGTAATGACAGCGCTCCGAGTCCACACGAGATGCAACTGTGGGCGGATTTCGTGGAGGCACAGCTCGGCGACGGAACGCATGCTTCGTTGGGACGGCCTCGGGCTGTGGGCATCGAATAGCTTGTGCGGCGCTATTGGTACACGATACGCGCAGTCATATGTGGAAACCCTTGCTGACAAAGGGAGAGCGACAAGTCATGCGAGGTTCTAATCGATGCGGCTCTGTCAAAACATCGAGCAGCGTCAGCCGTAGCTTTAGGTACACAGAGAATTTGACAGACCGCCAAACGCCTTAATCTATCAAGCTTCTGGCGCGAAATGCGAGTTTTCGCAATCAAGCAACCAAAGGTCTCGCAGAATGATCGGCGCCCGTCATTCCTGAACGGCGACCGGCTCGGAACTCTGCTCCTCGCAGGTGTGCGCCGACTGATCGGCGACTGGCGTCGAATACGCGAGAATGCCGCGCCGTTGATAGTCGTCAAGCTGGAGTAGCAGGCTATCGAGAGCGCAAAGCTGGGCTTTCGTAACCGCAGGCGCGTCGAGCAGTGCGTGCAGACGCTTGCGCCAGTAGTCAGGAGAAAGGATGGGGCCGCCAAGATCGCCCAGCAGCGCCGGCCACATGACGCGCGAAATATGTGCAATTTCCTGATCGATCAGTCGGTTCATGTGTCCCCCGGCAAGGTCCGGACAAGGCCAAAATTACTTACATCTGATTATTTACTGTAGCCACATTTTAGCCAGTCACGCCCTACAAAAACAAATAGGGTTTGACGCGATGTCGAGCGCAAAAAGGGACATCGGATGAGCTCAAGCGTCCGCATGGGCGTCGACTGAGAATCGGGCGAACAGAACGATGTTTGGGCGTCGTTTCGACGACGCACCGAGTATGGAACGCCGGTCAGACCGCGCCGCGAATCGATAGCCGCTTAAGCAGCCACGAGCGAAGAAGGGGAAAATGCGCGCGCTGAGAAGAGAAGGCTACGTATCGTCATCATGCGGTTCCGGCGCGCGCGGCACCGAACCGCACAGGGAAGTCAGCACGACGCTGATCAGAATCAGCGCGAGCATGAACAACCAGTACTCCGTCCACGAAAAAGTGAAGGCCAGCACAGCAGCCTCCTTCCGCTCCCGTCGTCAGTGATCCGATTAATGGTGAAGCAGGCTGCGTATCGGATGCCGCCAGTCCATCCGTCTGTGGTGTTCTTCGTCGTGCAGCGCCTGGCGATGCTCCTGCCAAAGCTCGTCTGAAAACAGAAAGGCGGCGATGAGAAGCGGCACGATGAGAAACGCGCCCAGAATCAGATGCTCGATCACAGTGTCCTCCAGATCGATGGAACAGCGACGATTTCATTGTAGGCGTGTTGCGTGCCGCTGCGTGCGATCCACCGCGCACACCATGTGCGCGCTTCTGGCCGCGCAAAACGCGCGCCCGCTTCATCGCTTTCGCGCATCACGTTGCGCTCAGGCCGTCGCCTTTTTCCATGCGGCCGCCAGCAGTCCAGCGCCGATCAGCAGCGTTCCGCCCGTACAGTTGACGCCACGTTGCACGCGCGGGCTGCGAATCGCGCGCCGCGCCGCCGATGCGAGCAGCGCATACCCGAGCGCATTCAACGTCGCGATCGCAACGAAGGTGGCTTCGAAAATCGCGATCTGAGACCACGTGGCAACCTGCGTATCGATGAACTGCGGAACGAAGGCCACGAAGAACACGATGCTCTTTGGGTTGAGCGCCGTCACCGCGTATGCGTGCGCGAAGATGCGGCCCGTGCGCGTTTCTCCGACGGCAGAAGCATCGCCCGCCGAGACGGGTGCGCGCCATAGCTTGATGCCGAGGTAAATCAGATACGCCGCGCCAACCCATTTGAGCGCCGTGAACAGCGTCGCCGACGCAGCGAGTACAACGCCGAGTCCCAGCATCGACGCGGTCATCGACGTCAGATCGCCCAGTGCGACGCCCGCCGTCGTGACCAACGCGTAACGCCGGCCGTGGCCGAGCGCGTACGAAATTACAAGCAGCACGGTAGGCCCAGGAATCGCGACGAGGATCGCGGACGCGATGGCGAAGGGGAGCCAGTGAGCGAGTGTCATGAAAAGTCTCCTGTGAGGCGGTCGATTTATCCACGAACCTCGCGCCTGCGCAAGCCGCCATTTCGCATTTGCACGCACGTGCGTCCGAAGCGGGAACGCACTCAGGCATCCTTTTTATTCTGCATTCACTTCATTTTGACCGAGCATTTGATGAATTAGACGAATGACTTTGTGTGCAATGCGTCAAGACGCAAATGCGTTATCGCAAGTTGCATAAAAGCGTTTAAGCGTAAACGCGAATCTCACCGGCGAACGGTTATCCAGAGACGCTTTCAACTCGCGATCTCAATCTGCAATCCGCCGGACATTTGCCTCGCAGCGACATGGGTGCGGCGTTCAAACGGTCGCACGATCACTGCGACAATTCGCCGCTGTTGCGAGCGCACACAAGATGTGCTTGCCGTTCAATACAGTTCTCCTAGATTTTTAGTTGTGCGTCTTTTCCGGCAGTTAAACACCTAGCTAACCGAGCAGTAACCCGCACGGAGGTAACCATGAAAAAGCGAGTCGCCATTCTTTTCGCATTGACGGGTTTAGTCGCGGCAGCCAGTGCGCAGGCACAGGACGTCGTGATCAAGCCCCAACAAACGGTGCAATTCAAGGCGAATGCGTATGGGTGCCTGTCGAAAGATAAGCTCGACGCCGTCAATCAGCACGCACAGGCAGGCGAGCAGCAGAAAATGCAGGAGTTCTTCTCGGGTTATCAATGCATCTCGACGCCGGAGAATTCGGAATTCCGCGTCGTTCGCGTAGTCGGCCATGACGTCGAATTCGTGAATGCCGGCAATAGTGATACTCAGGGGCTTTGGACTAACGACCGCTTTATCAAGCAATAGGCTCTTAAAGTTGGATTTCACCCGACATTGGTTGTCGGGTGTGAGCAGACATCTGAACGAAAGAGCTTCTTTCGGGGTTTAACATGGCCAGACTCTCGTCTGGCCATTTGCATTTTCTCGCCGCTTTAAGCCGGCCATTAATTCTCCGCCAGTCCCGCACATTCGACGCAAAGCCGTCTGTTTCTTCGTTCCAGACCATCGCGAACGCCGCCTGGCGTGCCTCATCAGGCTGTCATGCCACCCCGGCATATTCGGTATCATCACGCTCCCACCTTGCGGTAGGACGCATTGCCCGCGCGACGGCCCGAAGACACGCCAGTTCGGCACACATGTTGCTGCTTTCCAAGTGAAGCGAAAGCAGCGCGGTTGACGCAACAACGGCCCACAGTTCGGCTCAGCGGCAACCGGCTATGTGTTCAACGGCGAGACGCGCGAACCGAGGCGTGACCGCTGCAAGGCAGGGAACGATCATGGCAAGGTACGCAGACTCTCTATTCACTATCCGGTCCGCTTTCGCTGGACCAGGTTGCAGCATGGCTCTGAAATCGACAATTTATAAAGCTGAACTCCAGATCGCCGACATGGACCGGCACTACTACGCCGACCATTCGCTGACGATCGCGCTTCACCCTTCGGAAACCAACGAGCGGATGATGGTCCGCGTGGCCGCGTTCGCGCTGTTCGCGCAGGAACGCCTCGAATTCTGCAAGGGCTTGTCGGATATCGACGAACCCGATCTGTGGGCCAAAGACCTGACGGGCGCAATCGACACCTGGATCGAAGTCGGTCAGCCGGACGAGCGCCGGATCGCCAAGGCCAGCAGCCGCGCAAACGAGGTGATCGTGATCGCCTACGGCGGCAAGACTTCCGACATCTGGTGGCAAGGGGTGCGCAACAAGGTCGAGCGTTTGCGGAACGTGACGGTGTGGTCGCTGGGCGAAAACGTCGCGCCCGAGCTTGCCGCGCTGGCCGAACGGACGATGCGCCTGCAATGCACCGTGCAGGACAACGCCGCGTGGCTCGGCAGTGAAACCGCCGATGCCGTGCCGGTCGAATGGACGGTTCTCAAAGCCAGCGCCGACGCACGCCCCGCCGCGCACGGCGGACGCTGAGCCAATTGGCCGCTCTGTGTACCTAAAAATCGCGTCTTCCGCTCATGCCGTCGCGTCCGGCGGCCCTTTGAGTTCGACCATGTTGCCCTCTGGGTCGAACAGATACAGCGACGGACCATAACCATCCGCACCGTAGCGCGTCGCCTGCTCGCCGATCCGAACACCCTGCTCGGTCAGCCAGGCCTTCAGCGCATCCGCGTCGAACGGCTCCACGCGCAGGCAGATGTGATCCATGTTTTTTCCCGCGCCGGGCACGCCGCTTTCCGGCCGATCGATCTTCCCGCCGACCTGCAACAGATCGATCAGCGAGCGTCCCGCCCGAAGCTGGATCAGGCCGAGATCGCGCTGTTCCTTCTCCAGCGCGCAGCCCAGCACCTCGCGGTAGAAGCGCGTCATCGCCTCCAGATTGGCGGCGCGGATCACGACGTGGTCAATATCGAGAATCTGGAATTTCATGGCACGGCGTCCCATTCGTGGAGTTCATGTTGAAGAACCCAGTTTAGAAGGAAACCCGTGCAAGGGCTGAGGCTAGAGGCGCTTCTTCCGGCCCGGCAGGGGACCGAAGTGCAAAAACTGCGGACGAAAAAAAGCCCGCTCGATTGGAGCGGGCTGAATCCATATCAGGAGGAGACATGGAGGAGACAGAAATCACTATACACGCCGGCTTGATGCGACGCAATAACTTTTTAAGGGAAAACCCCAACTTTTTTCATCGACGTGTTTTGTCCCGAAATTTGGGAATCCCAGGGCCAGCCGCAGTCGATCATGCGAGCCAAATGACAGAGCAAGAACCGGAGCGTAGTGTGTGAGCTTGCTCGCTAAAGTGGTAAGCATCGAAACCGTCCCTCGGGGCAAACGATGAACACAGCCTTCTCCAAAGCCGCTCCCGCCGCGTTCGCCACCGACGACGAACGCTGGGCAGCCGTTCTGAACCGCGACGTGTCCGCCGACGGCGCCTTCTTCTATGGCGTGCGGACGACGGGCGTATTCTGCCGTCCGTCGTGCGCATCGCGGCTGCCACGGCGGGACAACGTCGACTTTTTCGGCTCGACCGACGAAGCGCGCGCCGCCGGCTATCGCGAATGCAAGCGCTGTCAGCCGGGTGGCTTGCCGCGCGAGCTCGATATCGTCAATCGCGCGTGCGCCGCGCTCGACGCCGATCCGCAGCAGCGCCTCACGCTCGCGCAGTTGAGCGAGGCCGTGCACGTCAGCCCGTTTCACTTGCAGCGGCTCTTCAAGCGCGTGGTCGGCGTGTCGCCGCGCCAGTACCAGGCGGCGCAACGCGGCGCCGCGCTGCGCGACGCATTGCAGCGCGGCGCGGACGTCACGCGCGCGACCGTCGACGCAGGTTTCGGCTCGCCGTCGCGCATGTACGACACGGCGGCCGCCGAACTCGGCATGGCGCCTTCCGAGTATCGGCGCAAGGGTGCCGGACTGCGCGTCCACTACGCCAGCGCGCAGACTTCGCTTGGCCTCGTGCTGGTCGCGACGACCGACAAAGGCATCTGCAAGATCGCCTTTGGCGACGATGAAGCGCCGCTCGTGGACGGCCTGCGCAAGGAATTCGCGAGCGCGGAACTAATCGCAGACACCGCGCGGCTCGCGCCGTTCATCGAGCAGATCGATGCGTATTTGCGCGGCAAGCGTCAGCGCTTCGACCTCCCGCTCGACATCGCCGCGACCGCTTTCCAGCAGCGCGTGTGGGAAGCGCTACGACGCATCCCCTACGGCGAGACGCGCAGCTACTCGCAGATCGCCGAAGCAGTCGGCTCGCCGCGCGCTGTGCGGGCCGTCGCGAGCGCGTGCGCGTCGAATCCCGTCGCGCTCGCGATACCATGCCATCGCGTCGTGCAGAAAGGCGGCGCACTGGCGGGCTATCGTTGGGGCGTCGCGCGCAAGGCGATGCTGCTCGACGCGGAAGCGCACGGTGAAGCGAAAGCCGACGACGAAGCGAAAGCCGAACGCAAAGCCACCCAACCCATCGCCGACATGGATCACGCCGCTTGAGCACCACGCCGACCGCAACCGCAACGCTTGAACTGCCGTTCAAGGCTCCGTACGACTGGCCGCGCGTTCTGCGCTTTTTTGCGGGCCGCGCGACGCCCGGCGTCGAAGCAGTCGAAGAAGGCGTATGGCGCCGCGCGATCGACTGGAACGGCGACAGCGGCACGCTTGCCGTGCACAAGCATCCAAAGCGACGCTGCATCGTCGCCACGATCGACGGCGCGGCGAGCCGTCACGCGGACGCGCTCTCCGCGCCGATCGCGCGCATGTTCGACCTGCATGCCGATCCGAAAGCAATCGGCGCGAGCCTTGCCGCCGATCCCTGGCTCGCGCCGCTCGTCGATGCTGTGCCGGGTCTGCGCGTACCCGGCGCGTGGTCCGCGTTCGAGCTCGTCGTGCGGGCGATCGTCGGCCAGCAGGTCAGCGTGAAAGCCGCGACGACGATCATCGGACGAATCGTTCAGCGCGCCGGCGAACGCATCGAGGACCACCCGCACGAAACGACGGCATGGCGCTTCCCGACACCCGCCGCGCTCGCCGCCGTCGATCTTTCACAGATCGGCATGCCGGGCAAGCGCATCGAAGCGCTGCAGGGTTTTGCGCGCGCCGTCGCGTCGGGAGACGTGCCAGTCGACAGCATCGCCAGCGTCGATAACGTCGGCAACGCATCGGTCGATGTCGCACAGTTGCGCGCGTCGCTGCTCGCGCTGCCGGGCATCGGTCCGTGGACGGTCGAATACGTCGCGATGCGCGCGTGGCGTGACGCCGACGCGTGGCCCGCATGGGATCTCGTGCTGATGCAGGCGATCGCCGCGCGCGATCCGGCGCTCGTCCGCCCCAACCAGCAACGCGCGCGCACCGACGCATGGCGGCCGTGGCGCTCGTATGCGGCCATGCATCTGTGGAACGAAGTCGCCGATCGCGCGGGCGCGGCACGCGGCGGCTAGCGACCTTCCGCACACTTGCGCAGATACCATCGATCGACTTCGTGCCTCAGCTCGGCGTAGAGTGAAGGACGCGGACCGGACATCGCGGACAAGCGCGGTCACGAGTCGCGTGCGAGCGCCGTCATGTGCCGCGCGCAAGCGCGACTAGCCGCCCGAAACGGCCCCCAAGCAGCCGTTCTGGCGAGATGTTAAAGTGCCCGCTACCGAAAATTCCGCCGAACGTTGTCGACCGCGCCGAGCAGCACCGTGCGGCGCATGGCGGCCGACGATGTTCGACCCGCATCAATGCCAAACACGACACTCTCCCGCACGACCGACGCGGTGTTACACCGCCTGTCCGTGCTGACATCCGGCCCGCAGCGCGACGCGCTGACGACCGGTTTGCGCGGCATCGAAAAGGAAAGCCTGCGCGTGACGGTGGACGGCCATCTTGCGATGACGTCGCATCCACGCGCGCTCGGCTCGGCTCTCACGCATCCTTCGCTGACCACTGACTATTCGGAAGCGCTGCTCGAACTCATCACGCCAGCCGAGCATGACGCTTCGACCACGCTCGAGCGTCTGGACACGCTGCATCGCTTCGTGTATTCGGCAATCGGCGATGAACTGCTGTGGAACAACTCGATGCCGGGCCTGCTGCCCGAGGACGACGAGATTCCCATTGCGGACTACGGCACGTCGAACATCGGCAGGTTGAAGTACGTGTACCGCGTCGGCCTCGCGCTGCGCTACGGACGCACGATGCAGTGCATCGCGGGTGTCCACTACAACTATTCGTTGAACGAAGAAGTGTGGCGGCTCCTTCGCGCCGACCAGCAATCGACTGCGAACGCCGTCGACTTCCAGTCCGAGCGCTACCTCGCGCTGATCCGCAATTTCCGGCGCACGAGCTGGCTGCTGATGTATCTGTTCGGCGCGTCGCCGGCGCTCGACGCGCGCTTCCTGCGCGGCCGTCCGCACACGCTCGAAACTTTCGACGCCGACACGCTCTATCGTCCGTATGCGACGAGCCTGCGCATGAGCGACCTCGGCTATTCGAACACGACCGCGCAAGCCGCGCTGCACGCCGACTACGACACGTTGCAGGGCTATCTCGACGCGCTCGCGAAAGCCGTCAGCCAGCCGTATCCGCCGTATGAGGCAATCGGCACGCAACGCGACGGCGAATGGGTGCAGATCAACACCAACGTGCTGCAGATCGAAAACGAGTTCTACTCGACGATCCGCCCGAAGCGCGTCACGTATTCGGGTGAGCGTCCGCTGCACGCGCTCGCCGCGCGCGGCGTGCAGTACGTCGAAGTGCGCTGCATGGACATCGATCCGTTCGAGCCGACGGGCATCTCGCTCGAGACGGCGCGTTTTCTCGACGCCTATCTGCTCGTCTGCGCGCTCGACGACAGCGCGCCGCTTCCGCCGCCGGCCTACACGGAAGCGAATCAGAACTTCGGCCGCGTGACGATGGAAGGGCGCAAGCCCGGCCTCGAACTGATCCGCGATGGGCAACCCGTCAAGATGCTCGACTGGGCCAATGAACTGCTCGCGAAGATCGATCACGCAGCCGTCGCGCTCGACCGGATTCGCGGCGACGACGGCCACGCACGCTCGGTCGCCGTGCAACGCGCGAAGCTCGCGGACGCGTCGCTGACGCCATCTGCCCGCGTGCTGCGAATCATGCGCGACAAACAGCAAAGCTTTCTCGCATTCGGCCTCGCTCAAAGCGTCGCGCACGCGGAGCATTTCCGCGCGCGTCCGCTGGACCCGGCACAAGCGCAGGAATTCGCCGCGCTGGCCATCGAATCGCTGAGCCAGCAGCAAAAGCTGGAGCGCGAAGAAATCGGTTCGTTCGACGCGTTCGTCGCGGCGTACCGTGCTTACACGCTGAACCGCTTCAGCGTATAGCGCCAAAGACCGCGCGCGTTTGAGTCTGAGCCGCGCAGCAAAAAGGGCAGCCCCGTGCTGCCTTTTTTGTGGCTGCATCAAATCCCGTCTGGGCCGGAAATTGCTGTGTGTCGATGTTGCGCTGCCTCAATGCCGATCGGCTTGCGTGCAGCATGCTCACCTGATGAAACATGCCGCTGCGACTGCGGTCCAACTTTCATAACGCAGCGCTTTAGCGCTCGGCCATACAAATGGGAGGAAGTCCGGTTATGAGAAGAAATCTGATGGCCGTGCTCTGCGTGCTGGCCGCTGGCTGTTCGACGCAGGGGCAAGTCAATCCCGATGTGATGCAGATCGCGACCGCGCCGCTGACCTGTACGAGCAAAGCCCAATGCGACGCCTGGTGGCAGCGCGCGCACTCGTGGGTCACGACGCATTCTCGCTATGAGGTCGCGACCGCGACGGATTCGCTGATCCAGACGACGGGCCCCGAAGGTGGCAAGCGCGCGCTCGCCTTTGAGATCACGAAGACGCCGAACAACGACGGCACGTCGACGATCGGTTTCGCCGCGCATTGCGACAGTTCGCTCGGATGCAAGCCGAATCCTTGGGAAGCCGGCGCCGATTTCAAGCAGTTCGTGCGGGGAAGCTCGCCGAGTCTGGCGGCACCGTCGACGTCCGGTCAATCGGCCGGAACGAACGGGCAATCGACGTCGTCGCCAACAGGGGAGCCCGTCTCTCAGTAAGAACACTCAAGAGTCGCCAAAGCATCTTTAAGACTTCTCCGATTGGGAATTCGCCTCGCAACACGCATCGTCTCGCAGGCTTATTTTCATCATCGGGAAAGTCTTTATGTTTATTCGTACGTTGACGGCAGTTGCATGCGCTGTGGGTATCGCGGGCTGCACGTCGTATTCAGGCCCAACCCACAACACCGACATCGTCACGCTCGCCGACGGAACGCAAGCGTATCGTGTGCAGTGTCTCGGTCTGGCAGAAGGTATTCAGGCCTGCATGGACGAAGTCAAGCGTCTTTGCGGCGACAAGCAGGTCAAACGCATCGACCCCGCCGATCCCAAATCGACAGATTTCGTGTGGCTCAACGAGCGGCGCGAAATCACGTTCCAGTGCGAGACGCGCACCGTCGCGACGCCAGCGCCCGCCGTCATAGCAACGCCTGTCGCCGCGCCCGTCGTGGCGCCTGTCGTCGCGTCCGTGCGCAAGGTGACGTTGCAGTCCGACGCGAACTTCGCCGTCAACAGTGCCGTGTTGACGCCCGCAGCAACCGCGAAGCTCGACAACTTCATCGCGCAGAATGGCGATGTCGGTATCGAACGTCTGACGGTCGCCGGCTACACCGACTCCACCGGCTCGGCGAAACTGAATGAGCGTCTTTCGGCAGCGCGTGCCCGTTCGGTGCAGAAGTATCTGGCAGCGACTGGCATGCGTGCTTCCAGGTGGAACGTGCAAGGCTACGGCGCCGCATCGCCCGTCGCGCCGAATACGACCGCAGCCGGCCGCGCGAAGAACCGTCGAGTCGAAATTCAGATCGACGGCAAGTAATCCCCGCTATCGCGGCGAAGTATCGGGAGCGATCAAGCTTCCATTCCAGCGGCGGCGTCAATGTCCCATCGACGCCGCCGCGCCTTTTTGGGGCTTCGTCACCCACACCAGGCACGCGAGCACGATGAAACACGCAAACGAAATGCGGAAGAAATCGTTGGTCGCCATCATGTAGCCCTGCTGTGTGACGATCTCGTTCAGCTGCGCCGTCACAGCCTGCCCCTTAAGACCCAACGACGCCAACAGATCGCTATAAGACGTCGTATTCGCCGAATAGGCGCTCACCGATTCCGACAGCACCGCGTGGTGATAGATCGCGTCGTTTTCCCAATACGTCGTGCTGATTGCCGTACCGATTGCGCCGGACAAGGTCCGCAGAAAATTCGATAAACCTGAGGCGCTCGCCAGACGCTCATCCGTGATGCTGGACAGCGTGATCGTCGTCATCGGCACGAAGAAGCACGCGACGCCGATGCCCTGCACGAGGCGCGGCAGGATCACCTGATTGAACGGCGCATCGAGCGTGAACGTCGAGTTCCACAGCGACACGAACGCGAACACAACGAACGCGAAGCTCGCAACGATCCGCAGATTCAGCCGATGCATGTTGCGCCCGATCATCGGCGACAGCACGAGCGCCAGCAGACCGACAGGCGCCGTCGCGAGCCCGGCGAGGCCCGCCGTGTAGCCCATCACCGTCTGCAGCCACAGCGGAAAGATCACCACCGAGCCGAAGAACGCCATGAAGCCGAATGAGATGATCAGCGCGCCGAGTGCGAAATTGCGGTCCTTGAACAGCGTCAGGTCGACAACCGGCTCTTTCTCCGTCATCTCCCACACGAGCATGAAGGCAAGCGACGTCACCGCGATGATCGCGAGCGCGACGATGAACGTCGAGTTGAACCAGTCGCGGTCCTTGCCGAGGTCGAGCACCATCTGCAGACACGCGACACCGATTACGAGCAGACCGAGCCCGATGCCGTCGATGCGCTGTTTCGTCGTCGGCGTTTCGCGTCCGCGCAGCAGCAAAAACGCGCACGCCGCCGAAAACAGGCCGATCGGCAGATTGATGTAGAAGATCCACGGCCACGTGTAGTTGTCGGTTATCCAGCCGCCCATCACAGGGCCGAAAATCGGCGCGACGATCACCGTCATCGCCCACAAGCCGAGCGCGAGGCCGCGTTTTTCAAGCGGGTACGAGCGCATGAGAATCGTCTGCGACAAGGGCACCATCGGCCCGGACACGAGCCCCTGGATCAGACGAAACGCGATCAACGATTCGAAGTTCTGAGCGAAGCCACAGGCGGCGGACGCAAGCGTAAACAGCAGCACCGACAGCGTGAACAGCCGCACTTCGCCGACGCGCCGCGCAAGCCAGCCCGTCAGCGGCACGGCGATCGCCGACGCCACCGAATACGACGAAATGACCCACGTGCCTTCGCTGGTCGCAACGCCGAGGCTGCCGGAAATCGTCGGCACGGCGACGTTGGCGATCGACGTGTCGAGCACTTCCATGAACGTGCCCAACGCGAGGCCCACGGTGAGCAGCGCCAGCGTCCCGCCGGCAAGCGGGGCGGGGGCCGGTGCGGCAGGACTGCCAGACACGGACGCGCCGGGTGGCGCTGCGTCGGACGCGGGCGCGTCGGAAGATGCAGGCAATTCAGCCGTCGTATCGTCGGAAGCGGAAGCCGATGCGCTCATTCGCTATTCTCCCTGTCGGGGCGGAAGAACTTGCCGCGACATGCAAATGCGGCCCGCATATGGCCGCACTTTCATGTCCCGACATTCTCTGCCCAGACAGCTATATCTCCAAAACAAAGCCGCGCTTGGCGCGGCCGCTTACACGTCGTCGCTCGAAGCAGACGAGCCGTGCTCTTCTTCCTCGTGTTCGCCGCCAGCGCCACATCCGCCAGCGCCGCTTCCTGCATCGATGCCGTTGGCGATGAAACGGCTCAGCAAATCGATCAATGTCGCCAGATCCGCTTCGGAAAAACCGCGCAGTTGCTCATTGAGCACGGCTGCGCCGATCTCCGGCAATTGCGACGCGGCGTGAAGGCCCTGCGCCGTGAGTTCCAGCTTCACAATCCGCCGGTCCTTGTCGCTGCGCGAGCGCGCGATCAGACCTTTCTTTTCGAGGCGATCGAGCATCCGCGTCATCGACCCGCTGTCGTATGACATGGCCCGCGACAGCTCGAACGGCGTCGTCGCGCGGCCGCACGAAAGCAGCAGGATCACACCGATCTGCTGCGTCGTCAGCCCGAGGTGCGCGACCGCCCGATCGGTGCGGTCGACCAGCACATTCCGCGCTTTGGTCAGGTAATAACCGAGGCTCGACTCGAGATGAATCGACTCCGGCTGATACGGGCCGTCTGTCATGAGAATTCTGATGGAAACCGCAGGGCGGGTACGCACCGCATGGATTTCGGGAATTTTATCTGCTCAGGCAGTGAAGTCAAACGCGTTCGCGGCCGACAGGAAATGCCATCCCGAAAAACAACACAAGACCATGCTGCGAAGCACAGTATCTTGAAAATTAATTGCATGGTCAAATTAATTGCATGGTCAATATTATTACAGGCAACGAGTTACGCGATCCGCGTCATCGGAGACCATGTTCTGACCGCACTTGCGTGCGCCTTCCTTTGCTGGCGCACAGAGGATTCCCGCGATGCTGTACCTGAAAAACACCCTCGGCGGCTGGAGCCGCTCATTGACCGAGTCCGCGCTACAAACACTTCAAGGGGCCCACCGCTGGTGGAAATTGGCCCTGTATGCGGTGATCTTCGTTCTGCCGGGTGGGTCTCTTGGGGTATTGCTCTTCGCGTGGATCGAACGCCGGCGCTCGCGCAAGGCCAGAACGCAGGCCGTCAGGCCCGTCGCGCTGCTGGCGGCTCCGCTCAAGGCCCGTACCACGGGCAACCGTCAGACGATCGCGCCCGCCGCAACGATCTGCCAGGCGCGTCCGGATGCGCCGCCTTGCCGCGCCGCCGCAGGCAAGCAGGCGCGGCAGACGACGGCCGATTCGCGCGTCTAAAGGGTTCATTCGGGTTCATCCTGGTTCATCCGCTGTTCGTCGACCAAGGCCGCCGCGACAGGCGGCCTTCGTTTCGCCACGCCCCGGCGCACCGCCCCGTAACGGCGCGTAACCGTCGGCTCACCGTCGGTAACACACGTTAAGCGCGTGCCGCATTACTCTTCTGTTTTCGTCGCAGGCGCCGCGTAAGCTACCATTCGAGCCATCGCAGAGACGCGCCGGTTGTCGCGCGGGCGGCCGCTCAGCGACAGCGTCGGCGCGTCGCGCCATCCGAATCGACAGGAATTCATTTGCATGCAGTTTGATCGAACTTCGCGCGCCCGCGCCGCAGTCGGGAACGTCGCGCGGCCACGCGTGCTGAGCGTGGCTGTCGCCGCCGCGCTGATGGTCGCGCTTGCCGGCTGCGCCGTCGGTCCCGACTACAAACGGCCGTCCGTCGACGTTCCCGCTTCGTACAAGGAAGCCGCCGACGGCTGGAAAGTCGCGCAGCCCGCCGACCAGCAGGACCGTGGCACCTGGTGGAGCATCTACAACGATCCGCAACTGAACGCGCTCGAAGACAAGCTCAACGCGTCGAACCAGAGCATCGCGCAGTTCGCCGCCGCGTACCGGCAGGCGCGCGCGCTCGTCGGCGAAGCGCGCGCTGCGTATTTCCCCGTGATCAGCGCGTCGGGAGACGCCACGCGTTCACGCTCGCCGAGCCGCAACTTCAGCGGCTCCGTGACGGGCGGAGGCGGCGGCACGACTTCATCGCTCAGCAGCTCGGGCACGATCAGCAACAGCTACAACCTGTCGCTCGACGCGACCTGGGAACCGGACCTGTGGGGCAAGGTCAGCCGCACCGTCGCCGCGCAAAAGGCCGGCCAGCAAAGCGCGGCTGCCGATCTTGCGAACACGCGCCTTTCCGCGCAGGCCACGCTCGCGCAAACCTACTTCAATATCCGTTCGCTCGACGCACAGCAAAAGTTGCTCGATGACACGGTCGCTGCCTATCAACGCTCGCTCACGCTCACGCAGAACCGCTATGCGCAAGGCGTCGCCGCGCGCTCGGACGTGATTCAGGCGCAAACGCAGCTGCAATCGGCGCAAGCCTCGGCCATCGACAACGGCGTCGCGCGTGCACAGAACGAGCATGCGATCGCCGTGCTGGTCGGCGAACCGGCTTCGACCTTTTCGCTGCCGCCCGCGCCTCTCGACGCCGTGCCGCCCGCCGTGCCCGCGCAGTTGCCGTCCGCGCTGCTTGAACGGCGGCCGGATATCGCGTCGGCGGAACGCAAGGCCGCGGCGGCGAACGAGCAGATCGGCGTCGCGATTTCCGCGTTCTTCCCGACGCTGACGCTATCCGCGAGCGGCGGCTTCGAAAGCTCGGTGTTCTCGCAACTGCTGACGGCGCCGTCGCGCTTCTGGACGCTCGGCCCGCAACTGGCGGCGACGATTTTCGATGCGGGCCTGCGCAGCGCCCAGACGGAAGCGGCGCGCGCCGCGTATGACCAGGACGTCGCCACGTATCGGCTGACCGTGCTAACGGCATTCCAGGACGTCGAGGACAACCTCGCGTCGCTGCGCATCCTCGAACGGGAAATCACGGTGCAGCAGGCAGCCGTGCAGTCCGCGCAACAGGCGCTCGACATCGTCACCAATCAGTACAAGTCCGGCACCGTCGACTATCTGAACGTGCTGAGCGCGCAAACCATCGCGTTCACGGCCGAGCAGAAGCTCGCGAGTATTGGGGGCCAGCGGATGGTGTCGTCGGTGGGTCTCGTCAAGGCGCTGGGCGGCGGCTGGGATGCATCCCAGATGAACCGCGAGACGGGCGGCGTCGCGGCACCCGCGCCGGCATCGACGCCTGCTGCGCCCACCACACCTGTTACACCCGCCGCGCCTGTCGCAAAGGCAGCCGCTGCCGGTTGAACCCAAGGCTGAGCGTCACTTACGCACGACTCGAACGCAACGCAAACGCAAACGGCCGCCATGCGCAAAACATGGCGGCCGTTGTCTTTGTGATCGTCTGTGACCCGCTATGACCCGCGCGAAGGTTAGTGTGTGAAAGTCAGCGCAACCTGTCCGGGGCCCGTCGGGCGTCCCAGCACATTCAGCAATCCGGCGAGATTGTCGGCGGCATCGGGCGTCGCGCTCGCCTGGCCGTTGAACGACGTCGACGCCTCGCTGAGCGTGCCGTGACCCGTGAGCAGCAGCGGTCCCTTCGATGTCGTCAGATCGAGCGTGCCCGCCGCGCCTTGTGCCTGAAACACCACGCGATACGACCCGAGCGGCTTCACACGCGAGACGCGCGAGCTCATGTCGTTGAGCGTGACGATCAGCTGGCCGTAGGTCTGCCGGTTGAAGCTGCGCCAGTCGGTCCACGTGAGGCGCACGTCGCCTTGCAGATCGAGCGTGTTGAACGGCGCGCCGAGGCCCGCGAGCAGCGAGGCCGGCACGGCGATCGTGCCGCCCGAAAGCGTCGCGCTGCGCAGCGTCGCGTCGACGGTGACGGGGTCGGGCATCGCTTCGCTTTGCCGCATCTGCATGCGCACGCGGCCCATGAAAAGCGGCCAGAACGACGTATGCCATTCGATGCGCCCCGGCAGCAGCGTCGCCGCTTCGGCGCCGGGCCCGGCCGCGAGCATCAGCGAAGCCGAGCCATGCCACAGCGACCCGGATGGATCGATGAGATTCACGTGCCCTTGCGTGGCCTTCGAGAACTGCGGCGTGATCCACGCGGCAGGCGCCATCACGAGCAACACGACCAGATTCGCGATAAACGCGACGACGATCCAGGGCAGCGCGACGCGCAATCGCCGCATCCAGACATTCATGCGTGGTCCCGTGTCAGCGCCGTCATTTGATGGTCGCGGGTTGCAACGATGCCGTCAGGTCCACCTGGCCGTCCGCCTTCAGCCCCGTCACGTGCGCCTCGGACACCTGCACCTTGAACTGCCGGCGCGCGTCGTCGAGCCACTGCGTCCATGCCGGAAACGACGCGTTCTTCAACTGGATCTGCACCGCATTGCCGAGCACCTGCACCTGCGTCGGCGCGAGACCGTGATCGTTCAGCGAGGCAGTCAGCGCATCCTTGAGCGCGCCGCCGGTCGGCGCAGCGCCTTGGGCCGACGCCGACAGCGTGCGCGCCTCGTTCGCCTGCGCCATCATCTGCGAAAGCTGGCGCTGCAGGCCCGGAATCGATTCGCGCAACCGCGCACGGCCTTCCTGCGCGGGCGCCCACAGCACCGACCACACGATCACGACAGCCAGCACCGCGCTGCCCCACGTGAGGAGCGCCTTCTCGCGCACCGTGCGTGCTTCCCAGAAACCGGCCCACGCGTTCAAGAGTTCAGCTTTCATTGTCCGTTCCTGATGGTCCACTTGCCGGTGTTGCTATCGATCGCACCGTTCAGGCCATTGCGCGTCAGCCGCTGCTGGAAATCGGCATCGACTTTCACTTCGGGCTTGAACGTCACGTCAAGCCGCCGGTCGTGATACTCGAGCGCGGCAAGTCCGTTGACAGGCACGGGCCCGAGCGAGCGCGCGAGGCCGTCCGCGAGCGACAGGAAATCATCCGGTGACAGCTCGCCCGCCGCGACACGTAACTGCTGCAATTGGCGCGCCATCTGGTCCGGCGCGTCGAGCACGACCGTCGTCTTCGGGAACGTGTTGAGCAGCAGTTCCGCCATCTGCGCGTTGATCGCGTCGCGCTGGCGCGAGAGCATCAGCCACTGCACGTTCGCTCCGATGATCGCGACCAGCACGGTCCCCGCCAGCAGCCACAGCGGCAGGCGCAGACGGCGCAGCGTCGCGCGATCGAGCCGCCACGGCTGCACCGCGAACTCGAACTGGCAGAGATCGAAGCGGCACTGGATCGCGTTGCGCGCGAGTGTCTCGAACGACAGCGGCAGCGCGCCCGTGATGGGCGAGCCGCGTCCGGGCTGCGCGGTCGATGACAGGCGCGGCTCGCTGCCGGGCAGATCGACGAGCGTGTAAAGCGTGACCGGCGCGTTGCCGGCGAGCGCTGCGACCGTCGCATTCACGGCCGATTCAGGCACGGCGAGCCCTTCGCCCAGCGCACCGCGCGTGAGCGCGAGCTCGACGCGCGGCGGCGCCGCATCGACGATGGCTTCCTCGCCGAGCACGACGGCCGTCGACGACATCACGTTACCCAGCACCGCCGCGACGACGGGCGTGATGCCGTCGGCCGCCGGTTCTTCGCGCGGCGGCGGCGACTCCGCATCGGCGCCCGCCGCGACGGCCTGTTCCGCATGCACTTCCGGCGCGGGCGCAGCGGCCGTGGCCGCGGCGGGCTGTGGCAGACAGCGCGCGACGGGCACCGCCTTCACATTGCGATGGCCCGCCGCCATAAAGCCCTCGACGATAAAGCGGAACCAGCCGCGATCGACGATCGCGAGCACATGGCGATTGCCGTCGAGCGCCTGCGGGTCGAGCGCGATATGCGTGGTCTGCGGGTCCTGGATCAGCTGGTCCTCGACGACGTTCGGCAGCGCCTGACGCAGGCGCGGGCCCTTGAGCGGCGGGACCGTGGCGGCGAGCATCAGGCAGTCGCGCGCGCCGATCATCAGCACGGTCGACGACGCGCGCGGCAGCAGCCCCGGCGCCGAGCGGCCAGCGCGCTGGATGCGGCCCGACTTGTCGAGCAGCAGGAACGGCAGGTCGGGCAGTTGCCATTCCTGCGATGGCACCGCCGGATCACGCGGCGGCAAAAGAACGATCAGCGTGCTCAAAGGCCACTCTCTCGGGAAATTGCAATGTTCATAGCTGGTCTCGTCCCCATACGATACGCGTCGTGTGCGTGAGCGCGTCGCGGTAGATGAGGGTGGTGCGGTCGACCTCGGCGCGCTCGTGCTCGACGCGGCCGTGGACAAAGAAGTAACTGGTGTTCACATCCATCTGGTTCGGATCGAACACGAGCTGCTGGGCGCCCGTGCCGCGCACCGCAAGCTGCACATCGCCGACGTTGCGAAAGAACACGGTCTCGCGCCGCGCGACCAGAGCCTGCGCGCTCGACAGGCTCATCCCCGGCACGATGGCCGCGATCACTTCCGCGGGCGCCGTATTCATGTTGACGGCCGTCGCCGTCGGCAGCACGGTCACGAACGGGCGCAGCCGCGCGATCATCTCGGGCGTGAAGCCCGGCACGTCGAGCAGCGAATCGACGCCCGTCATCTGGATCGGCGCGACGGGCGCATTCTGGTCGGTATCTTCGAGGCCCGGCTGATCGGTATAGTTGCCGCCGCCGACAGCGCCGCCCTGAAGCGCCGTCTGCGGGCTCTGCTGCGAGGCGCCCGTCAGCGGATTGGTCGGCGTCTGGAACCGCGTCGCCGACATCCGCAGCCCGGCGCGCAACTGGAGCGCCGTGGTCTTCGCGAGCTGGCCGTTGATGCCGAGCAACTGCAACAGCCGCTGGAACGCCTCGACCTGCTGGATGTTCAGCGTGAGCGCGCCGGGCACGGCCGTCGACACTAAATTGCGCAGATTGAATTTGGCCTGCGCGTCCTCGATCGAGCCGGACACGTAAGTTGCCGCGCCTTCCTGCGCGCGCACCTCGCCGATCTGCCCGAGAAAGTCGGACAGGCGCGTGCGCGCGATCGGCACGCCCCACACGCCGCCGAGGTACGTGATGCCCGCCGACGTATCGCCTTCAGAGCGCAGAATGAGGCGCGTCCAGTCGAGCGCGCCACGCGACACCCACTGCGCCTGCGCGAGCAGCCGCTGGTTCTCGATGCGCCGGATCTGCACCTGCTGACGCCACAGCATGCCGGCGACGAGAATCGCCGACAGCGCGACCACCAGCAGCGCGCTGACGATGGCGACGCCGCGCTGGCTGCTGCGTTGACGAGAGGGCAAGACGACACGGCGAGCACGCATATCACTCCCCCACAAGAAAAACCCGGACGACAGGCCGCGCCAGCGAACTGGCCCCGACACTCACCTCGAGTCCCGTCACGGAACGGGGCAACGGCGCATTGCCCAGCTGCGGAACCTTGAGGTTATTGTCGTTCTCGGTGATCGCCGACTGCACGTCTTTCATCTGCATCGTCCAGCCGACCTTCGGCACATACAGCCTGGCCGTGATCGCGCCGACGCCGCCCATCAGCGGCACGGAACTCCAGCTTTCGTTCTCGCCTCCGCCCAAAGCACGGCGCACCTCGCCGATATTCGACAGCGGCGGCGACGCATAACGGATGACGCGTCCGCTGGTGATCCGGTAGCGCACGACCACGAGCCGCGGCGCCGTGCCCGGCGCGTGCATGTAGCGCACGATCTGCAGCGCATTGCCGTTCACGGCGACGGCCGGCTCGCCCGCTTCGTCGTCCGATGCGGCGTCGCGCGCATCGATGCGCATCTGGTCGAACAGCTGCGCGAACACGCGCTCGTCTTCCATCGCGTTGGTGATCGTCTGCCGTCCGCGGATGATCTGGTCGAGTCCACGCCACGACAGCACCGCGATCACCGCGAGAATCGCAATCGCGACGAGCAGCTCGATCAGCGTGAAGCCGCCCGCCGTCTTCGCGAGCAGCGGCGAACGGCGATCGCACGCGACGCCTGGCCTAGAGCGAACGGTTCGTTTCATTCCCGATCACCGTGACCAGCTGTGCGAGATTGCCGGGATGTCCGGGCGTCGTCACCGAAAGCTCGACGCGCCTGAATATCGGGTTCGGCGTCGCGCTCACATGTTCCGTGCAGATCAGCTGCAGGTTGCCCTGCGAGCAGTCGAAGCTCTGCGTGCCGACATCGGGCCACGTATGCGCCAGATGCAACTGCGCGAGCGCATTGTCCGCGCTCCAGCCGGCCAGCAGGCGCCGGTGCAGGTCCGCTTCGCCCGTCGCGAGACTGCCGACTGCGCGCAGCGATGCAGCGAGCGCCACCGCGATGATCGCCAGCGCGACCAGCACTTCGATCATCGTGAAGCCTTCGACCAAGGCGTTATTCACAGCGCCGCGCGAACGGCGCAGACGAAGCGCGCACATCATCAGCGCACCTCGTAACGGCCGTTGCCGGTGCCGACGATCGTCGCGCGGCCTACCGGGGAAATCAGCGTGACCTGCACGGGCGTATCGATGCTCTCGGTGCCGAACACGATGCGCTCCGAGTGCGTGTCGGAGCCCGGATAGTCGATCGCCACACCTGTCACGCCGCCTTCCCATTGGCGCGGCCCGAGCAGGTCGTCGTCGCGCAGCGGACGCCAGCCGTCGTTCGTGTGGATATCGAAACGAAAACCGCCTTCGACGGGCAGCCACGCAATCGGCCGCGCGCGCACCTGCGCTTCGTCGCCCGCCGATTCGAACAGCAGCGCCAGACGCTGCGCCTCTTCGTTCAAATCGGTGCGCGGATTGCGGGTCATCGTCAGCGCCGCGAGCGACACCAGCAGCCCCGCGATCACCAGCACCACGAGCATTTCGAGCAGCGTGAAACCGCGCTGCCGCCTATGCGAAATCGCGCGCGACGCATCGCCGCGAGCGATCACGCACGATGCTTCCGCGTGCGTGCCATCAGCGCATTCAGCGCGCGTGGTGGCCGCACGTGATGACGATGCGTGAAGCGTGCAGTCGGACGGTCGCATGGTGCCGGTAACGATCAATGTCAATATCAGGGATGCAAACGACGCCTACTGCCATGAGCCGACGTCGGCATCGTTGCCTTCGCCGCCCGGCTTGCCGTCCGCGCCGTAGCTGAACACGTCGATCTCGCCGTGCACGCCCGGATTCAGGTACTGATAGGTATTGCCCCACGGATCGTTCGGCAGACGCTCGAGATAGCCGCCGTCCTTCCAGTTGCTCGGGATCGGGTCCGTCGTCGGCTTTTCGATCAGCGCGCGCAGGCCCTGCTCCTGGGTCGGATAGCGGCCGTTGTCGAGCCGGTAGAGCTTGAGCGACTGCATGACGGTGCCGATATCCTGCTTCGCGGCCACGCGGCGCGCTTCGTCCGGACGGCTCATGATCTTCGGCACGATCAGCGCGGCCAGAATGCCGAGGATCGCAATCACGACCATGATCTCGATCAGCGTGAACCCGCGTTGACGACGCGCACGCAGGTTCGCATGCGTATTCGCGATCTCGTTGCGGCGACTGGTCCACATTTGCATAGCTTGCTACCTCATTGGAAAAATTATTGGTCGACCGGACGTCATGAAATACATCGAGAATGCAGTACCTTGCACGTCCGGCCGGTCATTTTAATGTCACGCCGCTGAACGCTTTCGACACGCCGCAAAATTCACGAGAGTCCGTACAATGACACGCATGAACGCACTCCAGATCCGCCTCATTTCGCTCGCACTGTTCGCGGTGTTCTGCGCGACGCTCACCTACTGGATCGTCACGCTCACGTCGCATGCGCCGCCCGTACCCGCGGCTGCCGTGCGCGCGCCTGTTTCGACGGAGCAGGCGGCGACGCTGTTCGGCGGCCAGCTCACGCGCACCGCGAATCAGGACATCCACCTGTCCGGCATTCTCGCGCTGGGCGAGGGCGCCGCCGCGATCGTCAGCACGGGCGGCGAGCCGCCGCATGCCGTGTCGCTCGGCGCCACGATCATGCAGGGCGCGAAGCTCGCCGAAGTGCGCGCGCGCTCGATCATCATCGATCGCAACGGCGCGCGCACCGAAGTGTTCCTGCCAGCGAACGCGCCCGGTCCGACCATTTACGTGCGCTGATTTCATTCTCTGCTGCGCGGATGCAATGCTGAGAATGACACCTGCTGTCACTGCACCAGGTTGTTCAACTCGATGATCGGCAGCATCACGGCCAGCACGATCACCAGCACCACGCCACCCATCGCCAGAATCAGCAGCGGCTCAAGCAGGCTCGTCAGGAACATCGTGCGGCGTTCGAGTTCGCGTGCTTCGCCTTCGGCGGCGCGGTCCAGCATCGTCGTGACATCGCCCGTCGCTTCGCCCGAGCGGATCAGGTGCACGAGCACGGGCGGAAACGTCTTCGTGTTGCCGAGCGCGCGCGACAGCGACGTGCCTTCGCGCACGCGCACGATCGCATCGTCGATGTTGCCGCGCATCGCACGGTTGCTGAGCGTTTCGCTCGCGGCCTGCAGCGCGCGCAGGATCGGCACGCCCGCTGCCGTCAGGATGCCGAGCGTGCTCGCGAAGCGCACCGTGTTATAGCCGCGCACGAGCTTGCCGAAGAGCGGAGCCGTCAGCGTCCAGCGGTCGAATGCGAGGCGCGGCGCCGGTTGCGCGAGTATCGAACGCACCACATAGACGATGACCACGACCGCGATCAGCACGGCCCACCACCAGTTCCGCACGAAGCTCGAGAGCGCCATCATCATGACGGTGAGAATCGGCAGCTGCTGCTTCGTGCTCGCGAACACGTTGACGACCTGCGGCACCACGTAGCTCAGCAGGAACGTGACGATGCCGAACGCGATGATCGTGACGATGGTCGGATAGGTGAACGCGAGGACGATCTTCTGCTTGAGCGCGTTGCGCTGCTCGATGTAATCGGCGAGGCGCGACAGCACGAGACCGAGCTTGCCCGTATGTTCACCGGCGGCGACGAGCGCGCGATAGATCTCGGGAAAATCCTTCGGATGCTGCGACAGCGCGTTGGCGAGCGAATGGCCGCCGAGCACTTCGGCGCGGATCGCCGCCATCAGTTCGCGGATGTAGTCGCGCTCCGACTGCTCGGTGAGCACGGCGAGCGCTTCGTCGAGCGGCAGGCCCGCGATCAGCAGGCTCGCGAGTTGCCGCGTGAGAATCGCCTGCTCGCGCTGCGAGAGCTTGCGCCCCAGCGACAGCCGCTGGCTGCGCTCGCCGCGCGTGCGCGTCGCGGCCGGCTCGACGACGAGCGGCGTGAGCCCTTGCGTGCGCAACTGCGTGCGCGCGCCGCGTGCGCTGTCGGCATCGAGCACGCCTTTTTGCGCCTTGCCTGCGGCGTCGATTGCTTCGAAGCGGAATGCGGGCATGGGCTCAGACTCCGCCCGTCACGCGTATCACTTCCTCGAGCGACGTCATGCCCGACGCCAGCCAGCGCTCGCCATCCTCGCGCAACGTGCGCATGCCTTGCTTGTGACCCGCGTCGGCGATTTCGGCGTCGGCGGCATTGCGGTGAATCAGCGTGCGAATCGACTCGTCGACGTTGAGCAGTTCATACACGCCGCGACGCCCCGCGTAGCCCGAATGCCCGCACTTGTCGCAGCCGACCGGGTGCCACACCTTGCGGCCGCCTTCTTCTTCGCGCTCTTCCTTGCACACGGGACACAGCCGCCGCACGAGACGCTGCGCGAGCACGCCGAGCAGCGACGACGCGAGCAGATACGGCTCGACGCCCATATCCGTCAAACGCGTCACGGCCGATGCGGCGTCGTTCGTGTGCAGCGTCGCGAGCACGAGGTGGCCCGTCAGCGACGCCTGCACCGCGATCTGCGCCGTTTCGAGGTCGCGGATTTCACCGATCATGATGATGTCCGGGTCCTGACGCAAAATCGAACGCAGCGCGCGGGCGAACGTCATGCCGATGCGCTCGTTCACCTGCGTCTGACCGATGCCGGACAGGTCGTATTCGATCGGGTCTTCGACGGTCATGATGTTCGTCGTCGCCGTTTCGAGCCGCGACATCGACGCGTAAAGCGTCGTCGTCTTGCCCGAACCCGTCGGACCCGTGACGAGCACGATGCCGTGCGGACGCGAAATCAGCTTGTCGAACTGCGCGAGCGTATCGGGCGCCATGCCAAGCGCTTCGAGATTCAGACGCTGCGCGTCTTTCTCCAGCAGACGCAGCACCGCGCGTTCGCCGTGACCCGTCGGCAGCGTTGAGACACGCACGTCGACTGGCCGTCCGCCGACGCGCAACGTAATGCGGCCGTCCTGCGGCAGACGCTTCTCGGCGATGTCGAGCTGCGCCATGATCTTGATCCGCGAAATCAGCGCGCCGTGCAGCGCCTTTTTCGGACGCACCACATCGCGCAGCGTCCCGTCGACGCGAAAACGCACCACCGATGCATTCTCGAACGGCTCGATGTGAATATCCGATGCCTGCTCGCGCGCGGCCTGCGTGAGCAGCGCGTTGATCATGCGGATGATCGGCGCGTCGTCTTCGGATTCCAGCAGGTCTTCCACTTCGGGAATGTCCTGCATCAAACGCGACAGATCGACTTCGCCTTCCACTTCGCCGACCACCTGCGCCGCGCTGCCGTCCTGGCGTGCGTACGCCTGATTGATCGCCTGCGCGAGTTCATCCGCATTCGTGCGCACGACCGATACCGCGCCGAAATTGCGCGCGACTTCGGCGAGCGCGGCCTGACTCGTGCGCTCGCTGATCCACACTTCGATCGTATCGGCGTGCTGATGCGCGACGAGAATCTGACCGCTCTTCGCGAAGCCGTACGGCACGAGCCGCGCGGCGAGCGGAGAGGGCGCTTCGCGCGCAGGTTGAGCGGATGTTTCCGGTGCTTCGCGTACGCCTTCCGTCGTAGCGGCGGCGTGCGGCCCGGAAAGCGGCGTCGTGCTCACGGTCTTGCTCCGGGTGAGGCCATCGTGCCCTGGTTTGCAGCACCTGGCGTGCCCGGCGATCCGTTCGTGCCATTGGCGCCGTTTGCGGTGTTCGTGCCGTTCACGCTGTTCGTGCCATTCATACTGTTTACACCATTCGCGCCGTTGGTGCTGTTCGCGCCATTTGCTCCGTTCACAGCGTTCGCACCGTTTGCGCCGTTCACACCATTCGTCCCATTCGCGCCATTAGGACCATACACATCGCTCGCGCCATTCGGCGCCGGCGGCCGGCGCGTCATGCTGTTGAAGTCAAACAGGTTCTGTGCCGGTACGCCGCCTTCATTCGGTCCTGGCGGCGCGGGCGGCAGCATCGGCACGTTCTTGTCGCGGATCAGGTTATTGTCCGTCTGATATCCGCCTTGCTGCGCGCGCAGATAGTCGTAACGGCTCAACGCAATCGACGAACTGGTCGCCTGATCGCGCACGATCACGGGCCGCAGGAACACCATCACATTGGTCTTCGTGCGCGTCTTGTTTTCCGAGCGGAACAGCTGGCCCAGCCACGGGATGTCGCCCAGCAGCGGCACCTTGCTGTTGCCGTTCGAGTAGTTGTCCTGCATCAGGCCGCCGAGCACGATGATCTCACCATCGTCGGACAGCACCGTCGACTGCACCGAACGCTTGATGATCGTCACGCCGCCCGGATTATTCGTCGACGTCGGATCGACGGACGAGTCTTCCGAATAGATTTGCAGCTTGATGATGCCGCCATCGGTGATCTGCGGCTTTACGTGCAGCACGATACCGACGTCCTGTCGGTCGAACGTGTTGAACGCGGTCACGGACGTCGCGGCGTTCGCGGTCGGCGTCGCGTACGAACCCGTCACGACAGGCACGTTCGAGCCGACGACGATCTTCGCTTCTTCGTTGTCGAGCGTGATCAGATTAGGCGTCGACAGAATGTTCGCGTCGCTCGACTGCGCCAGCGCCTGCAACAGGCCGCCCAGACCGAACACATTGCCGAAGCGGTGCAGCAGGCCGATGTTCACGCCGTTGTTCAGCAGGTTCGTGCCCGTCGTCGCGAGTGCCGCGGCGGGGTTGTTCGCGATGATCGCGCCCTGCGCGGTCAGGTTCACGATGCCCTGACTGCCGTTCGTATTGAAGTTTGAACTGCCGTAAAGACCGTTGTTGCCGCTGTTCGACAGCAGCGCGCCCTGCCACTGGATGCCGAGATTCGCGCTCGATGTCGCCGACAGCTCCACGATCAGCGCCTCGATGTACACCTGCGCGCGGCGCGAATCGAGCTGGTCGATCACGCTGCGCAGATTGCGGTAGACGGGGTCGGACGCGGTGATGATCAGCGAGTTCGTCGCTGAATCGGCCTGGATCATGCCGCCGGGCTGGTTCTCTTCGTTGCCGCCGCCGCCTTCCTTTTCGCCGAGGAACGCCGCGTTGTTGTTGCCCTGGCCGCCATAGCTGCTGCCGCCGCCGCCGCCGAGCGGATTGCTGCCCATCGACGAGGATGACGAGCCGCCGAGCGAGCCGCCCGGCAGCGGAGGCTGGCCCGACGCGCCCGTCGACGAGCTCGAGTTGCCCTGGTTGAACGTGTTCGCCGCGTTGCCGCCGCCCGACGACGTCGATTCGTTGCCGCCCTTGCCGAGCATGCCGCGCAGCGTCTTCGCGAGACGCACGGCATCCGCGTTGCGCAGCTGCACGACGTGGATGTTGCCAGGCTGGCCCGTTGCCGCATCGAGCTGCTTCGCCAGCGACTTCGCCGCCGCGAGGCGCGCCGCGTTCGACGCGCGCAGCATCAGCGAATTCGTGCGCGGATCGGCCTGCACGGAGACCTTCAGCGTCGCATCCGTATTGCCGATCGAGCCGGGGTCGAGCATCTTTGACATCTGCGTTGCGACGTCGATCGCGTTCGCATTCTTCAGCTGCACGACCTGCACCTGCTGGCCGGCCGCCGTATCGACGCCCGCGATGATCTGCGCGATGCGGCGCACGTTATCTGCATAGTCGGTGACGACGATCGTGTTGTTCGACGGATACGCCGCGACCGTGTTGTTCGGCGAGATGAGCGGACGCAGCACGGGCAGCAGGTTGTTCGCCGATTCGTTCTTCAGCTGGAACACCTGCGTGACAACCTGATCGCCGCGCGCCGCGGGCGTATTGCCGACGTAGGTCGGCACGCCCTGCAGTTTCGCGTCGGCTTCGGGCACCACCTTCAGCACGCCGTGATCCTGCACCAGCGAAAAGCCCTGCATCCGCAACGCGGACTGCAAGGTCTTCAACGCCTGGTCTTCGGGGACAGGATTCTCGGAGACGAGATTCAGCTGCCCTTTCACGCGCGGGTCGACGATGATCGTCTTGCCTGTCGCAGCGCCAATCGCCTTGGCCACCTGGTCGATGTCGGCGTTGACGAAATTGAGCGTCACCTGTGCGTGTGCAGTGTGCGCGGTGATCATGCCAGCGACCAGCAGCGCTGTCGCCACGCGACGCAATGCCATACGATTTCTTCTCATGGATAGGATTTCGAAGCCGGCGGTGTGATCCGCCGACGATCATGCACAGTGGACGACCGGCCGACACAAGGTCGTCCTCGGTCTGACACGACGTTCCCACAGCAGCGAATGCCGGGAATGCCTTGCTTCCCTGAACCGAAAACAATGAACAGTAACAGCTTTTCGTGTCGGAAATGTCACAAAAGCCGAAAGGCCAGTGCGATTCCTCTAACGATTCCGATCAGACTGTCGTCTGATTGCGTGCTTCGTTACGTTCTTGAAAGTTTATGACTCGAACCGTACGTTGTTACACACGGTTTCCCTTTGGCCGCGATTTACTGGCTTATGTCGGTTGGCCAACTTTGACTCGACATATCCAGCCGGTATGATACGGGCGGATTCAGTCGTTTGAGCATAACATGCTTAGCGGGATTTCCCGAATGCAGGCCCGCCGGATAAGGGTCTCGAGTCGTCTTTACCGTTTTTCCGTTCGCACACCGACATAGTTTGTCATCTTGACCGATGAAGCCGTCCTCACTCACCGTCGCCGTTGGGCTCGCAGCGCTGCTGGGCGCCGCGTCTGCGCGCGCGGACTGCTTTGACGAGGCCGCCAGCTATCAGAAGGTCAATCCGCTGATCCTGCGGGCCATCGCCTGGCAGGAATCGCATAACCGTCCGGCCGCCGTGCACAAGAACGCGAACGGCTCGACCGACTACGGCGTCATGCAGATCAACTCCGTGCATCTGCCGACGCTTGCGCAGTACGGCATCTCGCAGGGCACGTTGATGGAGCCGTGCAAGAACGTGTACATCGCCGCATGGCATCTGCGGCAGAAGATGAACAAGTACGGCAACACGTGGGCGGCCGTCGGTGCTTACCATTCCGAAACGCCATCGCTGCGCGACGAGTACGCAAGGCAAATCGTCGCGATACTTCGCAAGTGGAACCTGATGCCTCCCGTCAACGGTCGGGCACGCACGTCCGTCACCGCGGACAACGACACGCATCGGTCTCCCGCCAATTGATGCACAATGCGGCTTCGTGCTGCTGCCGGCTCGCGTCCAGTTCCGTCTGAGTCCGAGGCCCGCTGTTTGACGCCCGACCGGCGCATGCGTCTTTCACCTTCAAGTTTTTCGCACCACGATGAACCAGCCGCTTTTGCCCGTCACCGTGATTTCCGGTTTTCTGGGCGCCGGCAAGACCGCGCTCGTCGATCAGATTCTGTCCAACCGCAGCGGCCCGCGCGTCGCCGCGATCGTCAACGATCTTGCTGCCGTTCGTGTCGATATCGACGACGCAGCGCCCGCGTCTTCCACGGCATCGCGCATCGAACTGCCGAACGGCTGTGTCTGCGTGCAAGCCGGAGAAGATCTGCTCGAACAGATACTGGAACTCGCGTCGGCGGCTGATCGCTTCGATGCCGTCGTGATCGAAGCATCGGGTATCGACGACCCGATGGATCTCGTCGAGTCGATCATCGAGGACGAATCGCTGGCCGCGCGCGTGCGTGTCGATACCGCCGTGACGGTTGTCGATGCAGCGAATTTTCTGCGCGACTATGCGTCGACGGATGCGCTGTCCGAGCGCGGCATCGCAGCCCATGAATACGATGACCGAACGATCGTCGAGGTACTGATCGAACAGATCGAGTTCAGCGATGTGCTCGTGATCAACAAGGCCGATCTCGTTTCCGCCAACGATCTCGCACATCTGCAAGCGATCCTCGCCGCGCTCAATCCGCGTGCGGCGCAGATCGCGAGCAGCTACGGCAACGCGCCCACCGACGAAGTAATCGGAACGGGGCGCTTCGATTACGACGCGACGTCCAACGCGGCGGGCTGGCTCGCGTTGCTGCACGATCCGCTCAGCCATCAGGAAGCGGGCGAGGGCAAAGGCGTCGGGCACTTCGTCTATCGCGCGCGGCGGCCGTTTCATCCGCAGCGTCTATGGTCGCTGCTTCACGAGGAATGGAAAGGCGTGCTGCGCGGCAAGGGCTTCTTCTGGCTCGCGACGCGCAACGACATCGGCGGTTCGCTGTCGCAGGCGGGCGGCGCATGCCGTCCCGTGCCTGCCGGAACGTGGTGGGCCGCGCAGGATCGCAGCGAATGGCCCGAAGGGGACGACGAGTTGCTGGAAGAGATCGCGGCGGACTGGTATGGCGACGCCGACGACTTCACGATCGGCGACCGTCGCCAGGAGCTGGTGCTGATCGGCGTCGATATCGACCCGGCGAAGTGGCGTGCGAAGTTCGATGCGTGCCTGCTGACGGACGCCGAATATGCATTAGGCGCCGAAGGCTGGCGACGACTGCCGGACCCGTTCCCCGCGTGGGATCTCGATGACGACGATCACGATCACGAACATGATCACGACCACGATCATGCGCATCATCACCATCACGATGACGATGGCCATCACCATCATCATTGAACATGATCGAATGATCGACTGACGCCCGCCGTCGCAAAACGCGGACGAAAAAAAACCCGCCAGTGGCGGGTGTCAACAAATCAGGCGCTGATGCTTAGCGCTTGTTGACTGCGTCCTTGAACGCCTTGCCAGCCGTAAACTTGACGGTCTTTGCGGCCGGAATCTTGATGGTTTCGCCCGTCTTCGGGTTGCGGCCCGTACGTGCTGCGCGCTTGCCCGAACCGAAGCTGCCGAAGCCGATCAACTGGACTGCATCACCCTTCGCCACAGCCTTCTTGATGACTTCAAGCAGCGTGTCCAGCGTTTCGCCGGTTTGAGCCTTGCTGGCGCCCGTCTGACCTGCGACGGCGTCGATCAGTTCCTGTTTGTTCATTAAGGTTCCTTTCTGGTTTAGGTTGACACGAACAGCGCGAACGCGCCGATTATACGTGCGCGCGCCGCGCCGTCGAGCAGCGACGGCTCGGGAATACCCCGCACTCCCGCGGCACGCCAGGCACCGCGCAGAGCACCGTGCTGCCGCTTCCCTCGCGGCGCTTGCTATGATAGCGCAGCGCAAACCCAATCTGGATAAGGGTTTCGAAGAATTACACGCTGCAACGCCTTATACAGCATGGAAAGCAGCTTTTTTTACTTCGAGCGCATCGAATAGACGCTAATGGCAGCGCTCAAAGCCCCGTCAGCGTTGGTTTTTGCCAACGTTCGACCGGTCTGGAACGGCCGTCAGGCGGCGTCTGGACGGGCTTTGACGGGTGTTGGCCCAAGGTTGCAGCGTCGCGAACAGCGTTCAAGAGGACGTTCGCCGACACCCGGATTTATCCCGGATTCCTCCCGAATTCATTCTTCCGCACTGCATTTCGACGCGCATGACCGAGCCGCTCGTTCCCGCCATTCTTGCCTTTCGCGACAACGGCACACCGTATTCCCCGCGTTACGAAGACATCTATCACAGCGCGGTCGGCGCGCTTGAGCAGGCGGAATATGTCTTTCTCAAGGGCAACGATCTGCCCGGGCGCTGGCAAAAACGGCGGCTCTTTACCGTGCTGGAGACGGGTTTCGGCATCGGCATCAACTTTCTCGCGACGTGGGCCGCATGGCGCGCGGACCCGGACCGCTGCCAGCGGCTGCACTTCGTCTCGACGGAAAAGCATCCGTTTTCGGCAGCCGATCTGATCGCAGCAAGCGCGCCGGCTGTTGCAGATACATCGATTGCGCCGCTCGCCCGGCAGCTCGCCGATGCGTGGCCGACGCTCGTGCCCGGCGTCCATCGGCTCGAATTCGAAGACGGCCGCGTGACGCTCACGCTCGTCTTCGGCGATGCCGCGCAGACGCTGCACTCGCTCTGGCTGCGCGCCGATGCGTTCTATCTGGACGGCTTTTCGCCCGCCAGAAATCCCGAGTTATGGACGCCCGCGATCTTCAAGTCGCTCGCGCGCCTCGCCGGCGATCAGGCGACCTTCGCCACTTATACGAGCGCGGGCGAGGTCAAACGCGCGCTGCAACAAGCCGGCTTCGAGTATCGCAAGGTGGACGGATTCGGATGGAAGCGGGCGATGCTCGTCGGACGCTTTGCGCCGCGCTATCGCGTGCGGCGTCACGAGCCACCGCTGCCGCTTGCCGTCGATGAGCGGCATGCGATCGTCATCGGCACGGGGCTCGCGGGTTGCGCCGCAATCGAGCGTCTGACTGCGCGCGGCTGGCGCGTGACGTCGCTCGAACGGCATCCGGCCGTCGCCCGCGATGCATCGGGCAATCCCGCCGGCGTGTTTCATCCGATGATGTCGCGTGACGATAGCGTCGGCTCGCGCATCACACGCGCCGGTTTCCTCTATGCGTTGCGGCATTGGTCGTCGCTGGAAGAGCGCGGTCATCGTCCGATGCGCGGTCCCGAAGGACTTCTGCAAATCGCCGCCGACGAAGGCGAAGCCGTCGCGATGGCTCGAGCGTTCGCCGCGTTCGCGTATCCACAGGACTACGTGACACCCGTTTCCTCCGGCGATGCGCACCGCATCGCGAACGTGCGCGTGGCGCGAGGCGGCTGGTTGTTTCCTCATGGCGGCTGGATCTCGCCTGCGTCGCTGTGCGCGACGCAGTGCGACGCGTCGCAAGCGTTGCTCGACCGGCGCTTCGATGTCGAAGCGGCGCGCGTCGAACGCATGGGCAACGAGTGGGTCGTCTTCGGTGCCGACGGCGCTGCGATCGCCAGGGCCCCTGTCGTCATCTTTGCCAATGCGCATGAAGCAGCGCGCGTCGCCGGCTTGCGCCACGCGCCGACGCGCAGCGTGCGCGGCCAATTGACGCTGCTGCCCGAGAGCGCGGCAAAAGCGCTGCGCGTGCCCGTGATCGGCGAAGGATACGCGGTGCCTTTGCCCAACGGCGTCACGCTGACGGGCGCGAGCTACGACATCGACGATCCCGACACCGCCTTGCGCGCCGACGCGCACATCGAAAACATCGAGCGCATCGCGCGCCTGCTTCCCGATATGGGCGAAGCAATCGATATGGGAAAGCTGGCGTCGCTGGAAGGGCGCGTCGGGTTTCGATGCGTGGCGAGCGATCGCTTGCCGATGATCGGCGCGTTCGCCGACGAAGCGGCCGCCATTCGCGACGCCGACAGGCTGCGCGGCGCGTGGCCACTCGATCTGCCGCGCACGCCGGGACTCTACGGCGCGTTCGCGTTCGGCTCGCGCGGACTGATATGGGCGTCGCTCGGCGCCGAACTGATCGCGTCGCAGATCGAAGGCGAGCCCTGGCCGGTCGAGCGCGAACTCGCGGAAGCCCTCGACCCCGCGCGCTTTCTGCTGCGCGCGCTGCGTCAAGGAACCGCACGCTGATCTTTCGTTCCCGTCGAAAAGTTATCCACGGCACTCTGTGGATAACCGGGAGAATTGCACGCGAAACTCGTGTGGAATCGATGTGGACGTAAACGGGGTAACTCGAGCGCTCCTGAAAACACGTGAAAAGTTATCCGCTGAAGCCTATCCGGCGCGCACATCAAACGCATCCGGTTATGCGTTCGGCAAGACGCTGATTCGTTTCGGTAAACACGGCTTGTCCACAGAAATGCAGCGCCCTTGTTAACTTCTACTACGTATACATACAGGTAAACCTACAGATAAAACGCGTGCGGTGAATCGACGCGCGGCGGCATCGTTTCTTCTCTGTTTAAAAGTCCGCCCGGCTCGCTTCGCGAGCGAGCTTGCGTGCGCGAAGCCCAAAGCCAAAAAGCCTGGGCTGCTTGAACGCCCGAACGGGATGACGATCCAACGCAGAACTCCTCCTGGCGAACCCGCTCGGACCCGGCGCAGCAGGGCATTCAGCCGCGAACAGCGGGCTGTTGTCGGTCGCTTTTTCCTGTTGTCAGGTAATTAGCGTACGTTTTTACCGCTTTGACTGTCTGTTCGACGCTTTTCCGTCAATCGTAAAAAACCTATGGCACAATCGCCGTTCTTCCGCGTCGTGTTTTGCCTCCGCAACCGACGCGCCAATGGAACGGTTGCCGGACCACCAGAATCTGATTCAAAAGTCGACGGCGCTCTTTTCACTCACGTCGGGCCGCCCGTAGTCACGCGGCATCGGCGTGTTCGTTTCAGTTTTTCATCCGATCGTTGACAGCTCGCAACGCCGGTAGACGCGAACCGATCGCGGCAGCGGATACGGCTTGCGCTTCGCGTGCCGCCGGCGTTTGCCCGTTCGCGTTGCCAGCGGTTGTCGTAAAGGAGAAGCCACCACGATGAAGTCGGCGTTTTCATTCTTTCCTGCCTGGCCGCTCACGCCCGATGCCATTTTCTGGGCAGGCCTTGCATTGCTCGCCGCGGGGCTCGTCGGCGAGTTGTGCTACCGCGCGTGGCATCTGCCGCGCGTTTCCGGCTATGCCGTGATCGGACTGATCGCGGGCGCGGCGGGGTCCGGCGTGATCGATCCGGAGTCGTCGTCGGCCGCGCGTCCGTTGCTCGATGTCGCGCTCGGTCTTCTGCTGTTCGAACTCGGCAGCCGGCTGGACTTGCGCTGGATTCGCCGCAATACATGGCTCATCGTGTCGAGCGTCGCCGAATCGACGCTGACGTTCGTACTCGTGCTGCTCGTGCTGTTGTTCGTCAAAGTGCCGACGGTGACGGCGCTCGTGCTCGCGTCGATTGCGATGGCGACATCGCCCGCGATGGTGATCCAGCTGAAAACCGAGTTGCGCGCGGAAGGCCAGGTCACGCAGCGGCTGATGACGCTCACCGCGCTGAACAGCATGTATGCCGTGATCGTCGAAAAGCTCGCGTCGGGCTGGCTGCATCAGGAGGCCTACGGCAATCTGCTGGCGACGATTCTTCAGCCGCTTTATCTGCTGATCGGTTCGCTGATCCTCGCGTACCTGGTCGCGCGGACCATCACGTTCTTTTACAAGCGTGTGAATCTTCAGGACGAGCACTCGTTCGTCGCGCTGTTCGGCCTTGTGCTGCTGGCGATCGCGGTTGCGCATGTCTTCAAGCTGTCGACGATATTGAGCCTGCTCGCCGCGGGCATCATCGTGAAGAATCTCGAAGCGCGTCCGCAGCTTTGGCCGCAGCATTTCGGCACGGCCGGCTGGCTGTTGACGGTGATTCTGTTCGTGCTCACCTTGACGACCTTCGAATGGAAGGACATCGTGATGGGCGGTATCGCCGCCGTCGGACTGATCGTCGCGCGGCTGATCGCGAAGCTCGTCGGCGTGCTCGCGTTCGCCAGGCCGAGCGGTCTGAACATGAAGCAGGGCATGGCGCTCGGCCTGTCGCTGTCGCCGATGTCTGCGCTCGCCTATCTGCTCGTCGACGACACCTACCAGCTTTATCCGAATTTCGACCCGACGCTGCGCGCGATCGTCATGTGCGCGATCGTCGTATTGCAGCTCGTCGGGCCCTGGCTCGTGTACCGCTCGCTCGCGCTCGTCGGCGAGCGGCGCGAGTGAATACGCATCAGCGCGGATGAGCGCGGCACAATAAGCGCAGCACGAAGGTCTGCAAAAAGCGCGGCAAATCTTTCGCGCATCAGATGCGCCTAGCCGCGGCATCCGACAGTCAATCCGGCCGGACGCGTTCGACATCGTTCGCCGTCCGGCCGACATGAATCAGGAAACGCCATGTCACTCGAAGCCTTCGTCGATTCGAAACCGTTCACGTTCGGTGTCGAACTGGAGATGCAGGTCGTCAACACGCATGACTATGATCTGACCAAAGCGGGCACGGATCTCATGCGGCTCATCAAGGACGAAAAGATTCCCGGCAACATCACGCCGGAAATCACCGAAAGCATGATCGAGCTGTCAACGGGCATCTGCACGACGCACGAGCAGGCCGTCGCCGATTTGAGAGCGATTCGCGACGTGCTCGTCGCCGCGGCCGATCGCCTGAACGTCGGTCTGTGCGGCGGCGGCACGCACGCGTTCCAGCAATGGAGCGAACGGCAGATCGTCGATACGCCGCGCTTTCAATACCTTTCGGAACTCTACGGTTATCTTGCGAAACAGTTCACGGTGTTCGGCCAGCACGTGCACATCGGCTGCCCTGATGCGGATAGCGCGTTGTTCCTGCTGCATTCGATGTCGCGCTACATCCCGCATTTCATCGCGCTGTCGGCGTCGTCGCCGTTCGTGCAGGGCGTCGATACGGGCTTTCACTCGGCACGCCTGAATTCCGTGTTCGCGTTTCCGATGTCGGGCCGCGCGCCGTTCGTCCTCACGTGGGAGGGCTTCAAGGAATACTTTTCGAAGATGGTGCATACCGGCGTCGTCAACAGCATGAAGGACTTTTACTGGGACATCCGGCCCAAGCCCGGCTTCGGCACGATCGAAGTACGGGTGATGGACACGCCGCTCTCGGTGGATCGCGCGGCCGCTATCGCGTGCTACATCCAGACACTCGCGCGGCATCTGCTGCTCGACAAGCCGTTGACGCCAAAGGAAGACGACTACCTCGTCTACACGTTCAACCGCTTCGAGGCCTGCCGCTTCGGCCTCGCCGGCACCTGCATCGATCCGCAGACGGGCGAACGCCGCACCATTTCCGAAGACATCATCCACACGCTCGAACGCATCGCGCCTCACGCGGATGCACTGGCTTCGGGTAACGCGCTCGAGGAAATCGGCGCGATCGCGCGCGGTCAGGTGAACGATGCGACGTGGCTGCGCGACGTGGTCAAGCAGGAAAAATCGCTGCATGAGGCCGTGCGGCAGCAGTGCCTGCAATGGCGCGCGTGAGCCGGACGGGAGGATTCGATGCGGTATGCGCTTTTGGCGCTCCCGCTGCGCGGCAAATAGGCGAAGGAGCATCACGCCGACGAAACCCGCTTTTTTGCGGGTTTTTTTGTTTTTCGAATGCCGGTGACGGGTCCTTCAGGTATTTCCAATGTTTACGTATACAAACGTAGTAGTAGTTAACAAGCATTGCGTTTGCCTGTGGATAACCGAATAATTTCCTGAAAACTCAATAGACTGTGTAAACGATAACCGCGCGGATCCGTCGTGCATCGCGACCGGGAACCAGGGACAACGATCTGCCGGACCTTCGTCCACGCTCCTGTTATCAAGAATCGGCGCACAAGCCGTCCCGGTCTTATCCCGGGGTTATCCACAGATTGCATGGGATAACTTAGCTGTACGATTCGCCGCTCTCGAATAGAATGTCGTTTTTCGTCGTTGCTATCTGGTTTCGGGCAGGAAAGCGAAACAGTCGCAACGGAACACGGAGCGTTAGCAGCGCCTGTGCAAGCGGCCGAAACAGGCCTGCGTCACGGGTATTTTTGAGATAGTAGATATCGGCGAACCGGGTTGACCGGCGAATCGTCGTCCCCAACAGACTGTCGGCGTGCCGGCATCGCAGATCGGATGTCGACGCGCAACGGCATGCAGTCAACAAACGAACGAAAGACTATGAGCGAAGGCGTATACGGAGAGCAGGCAACCGGGCGGGTGACCCACAGCCTGTTGCGACTCAGCACGGCGATGCGGAGCCAGGCATGGGAGTGGGCGGAAGGCGCGGGTTTGACGCCGACTCAAGGCGAGATTCTCGTGCTGCTGATGCAGCGCAAGGGGCCGATGCGTCTCGGCGAAATCGCCCGTGAAACGGCGCTGACGGCCGCGACCACGAGCGATGCCGTGAGCACACTGGAAAGCAAGGGCCTCGTCGAAAAGCGCCGCGCCCTCGACGACGGACGCGCGCTCGCCGTGCGTTTGACGGCGCGCGGCCGCACCGCGGCCAAGCGAGCTGCGCAATGGCCCGACTTCCTCGCGAAGGCGGTCGGCACGCTGCGCGACGAAGAACAATCGACGTTCTATCGCACGCTGCTGAAGACCGTGCGCCAGCTCGAAGTGCAAGGCCATATCCCGCCGCACCGGATGTGCGTCACATGCACGCATTTCGAACCGAGCAAGAACCCGAAGAAAACGCCGCATCGCTGCATACTGCTCGATCTGTCGATGGCGGACACCGATCTGCGTCTGGACTGCTCGGTGCACGAAACGGCCGACGCCGCCACGCAGAAAAAGACCTGGAAGATCTTCGCGCAGCAAGCTTGAGTCGGCTAAACTGCGAAGCCGGCCGCCGATCGATCGGCGCCGGCTGAGCGCGCGTCGCCCATGCATCGGCAGGCGACGTGTCTTGCGCCGCGTCGTTCGGCGTGTTTAGTCAACCTGATGGTGGGATTTGCCGATGAATCACGAAGTTCTGGCCATACGCCACGTGCACTTCGAGGATCTGGGCAGTCTCGAACGGGTGCTCGGCGACCGGGGGCGCCCCGTCCGTTATCTCGACGTCGGTTTCGCGCGCATCGAGGCGCCGGACCCTGTGCTGCCGTCGCTGATGGTGATTCTCGGCGGCCCGATCAGCGCGTATGACGACGACCGTTACCCGACGCTCGGGCCGCTCGTCGCGATGATCGAAAAGCGCATCGCGGCCGGCTTGCCGACGCTCGGCATCTGTCTTGGCGCGCAACTGATCGCGCGCGTGCTCGGCTCGCGCGTCTATCCATCGGGCAACACCGAAATCGGCTGGACGCCGCTGACGCTCACCGACGCGGGCAAGCGTTCGCCGCTGCGCCATCTCGATGGGGCGCACACGTCGATGCTTCATTGGCACGGCGATACATTCGATCTTCCGCAAGGCGCGGTGCATCTCGCATCGACGCCTGCCTGCCAGAACCAGGCGTTCTCATGGGGCAAGCACGTGCTTGGCCTGCAATGCCATCCGGAAATCCGCACCGACCGATTCGAGCCGTGGCTGATTGGCAATGCGGGTGAAATTGCAGGGCATGGCCTCGACGTGCGCAAGCTGCGTGCCGATACGGCGATGCACGGCCCGACGCTGGAAGCCGCGGCGTGCACGATGTTCGGGGAATGGCTCGATCAGCTCGCAACGAAGTCCTGAATTTCCAATAGACCGCTGTGGATAACCGCGTTTTTACCGTCGATGCCGTGCTGACCGGCAAGATTGCGCCACTCGGCGAGCATGGCAAGACGAGCGCAATCGGCAAGACGCCCGTCGAAGGGCGCGTGTGGCTCGGCGAAACGGGACTCGAAGGCGACCAGCAAGCCGAACTCAAGCATCACGGCGGCCCCGAACAGGCGCTGCATCACTATGCGTTCGATCACTACGCGGCGTGGCGCGCGCAATGGCAGGCGGGCGAGTGCGGTCTCGCGCGGCTCGATGGCCCCGGCGCGTTCGGCGAAAACATCAGCACGTGCGGCATGACGGAAACGAACGTCTGCGTCGGCGACGTGTATAGGATCGGCGGCGCGATCGTGCAGGTGTCGCAGCCGCGACAGCCATGCTGGAAGCTGAACCTGCGTTTCGGCCGCGCGGACATGTCGCGCGCAGTGCAGGACACGCGCCGTACCGGCTGGTACTACCGCGTGCTCGAAGCCGGTGAGATGGCGCGGGCGATACGATCGAACGGCTTGCACGTCCTCATGCCGAGTGGACCGTCGAGCGTCTGTTGCGCGTGCTGTACGTCGATCGCGATGAGCTGCGCGCGCTCGAAGGCATGGCGAAGCTCGATACGCTCACGGCTTCGTGGCGGAAGATCGCGATCAGGCGCATCGCAAGCGGCCAGGTCGAATCGTGGACGAAGCGCCTCGATACACCCGCCGCTCAACGCTGATTCAATTCATTTGCCGCGCGGCTCCGGCATGACGGCGGCGAAGCAGCCTGCGTCTGCAGCAAATCGGACCGGGTGCTATCCTCGATCGCTCTTGAGTTTGAACGGGGCATCCCAAGCCATGAGCGCTCTCTTCACTCCGCTCACGCTGCGTAGCGTGACGCTGCCAAACCGGATCGTCGTGTCACCCATGTGTCAGTACTCGGCCGAACGCGGCGAAGCGACCGCGTGGCACATGATTCACCTCGGCCATCTCGCGTTGTCAGGGGCGGGCATGCTGTGCATCGAAGCGACGGCCGTCGAGCCCGATGGCCGCATCACACCCGCCGATCTCGGCCTGTGGGACGACGTGACGGAAGAAGCGCTGAAGCCCGTGCTCGCCGCGATTCGCAAGCATTCGAAAGTGCATGTGGCGATGCAGCTGTCGCATGCGGGCCGCAAGGCATCGAGTCACGTGCCGTGGGACGGCGGGCAACTGATTCCCGTCGCCGAAGGAGGCTGGCTGCCGCACGCGCCGTCGGCGCTCCCGCACAAGGCTGGCGAAGAGCCGCCGCTTGCGCTCGACAACCCAGGCCTCAATCGCATTCGTGAAGCGTTTGCAGCGACGGCGCGCCGTGCGGCGTGTCTCGGCATCGATGCGCTCGAAGTACACGCCGCGCACGGCTATCTGCTGCATCAGTTCCTATCGCCGCTCGCCAACCAGCGCACCGACGAATACGGCGGCTCGCGCGAAAACCGCATGCGTTTTCCACTCGAAATCTTCGACATCGTGCGTGCCGCGTTTCCCGCCGACAAGCCCGTCGGTGTGCGCGTGTCGGCGATCGATTGGGTCGAGGGCGGCATCACGATCGACGACACGATCGCGTTTGCGCACGAGTTGAAGAAGCGCGGTTGCGACTGGATCGACGTGTCGTCGGGTGGCGTGTCGCCGTTGCAGAAGATTCCGCTCGAGCCCGGCTATCAGGCGCCGTTCGCGAAAGCGGTGAGGGCGGCGACGGGCATGACGACGATCGCAGTCGGCCTCATCACGGACCCTGAGCATGCCGACGGCCTGATCGAACACGGCGATGCGGATCTCGTCGCGATGGCGCGCGCGATGCTCTACGATCCGCGCTGGCCGTGGCACGCGGCCGCAAAGCTCGGCGCGAGCGTCGATGCCCCGCCGCAATACTGGCGCTCGCAACCGCGCGATCAGAAGACGCTGTTCGGTGACATCTCGTTCGGTCAGCGCTGACCTGTTTGCGTTTCCGCGCGCAGGATTTTGCCGCGAACCGTTCGCCGCAATTGCGGATGTCTACGTTTGACGGTTGAACGAAGCCGCATCATCCGTGTACGATTTCGGTTGTGACGCTTCGTGCATCACATGTCGACGCGGCGCCAGCACGGCGCCGCGTTTGCTATCCGCGTCAGAAAACCAGCATGACGGACGCGGCACACAGCGCGGCGGCAGCGCCGAACAAGAGCTTGCTCACCCAACGTTCTACAAAGGATTGATTCAATGAGTTCACGCAGGATCGCTGTGCGTCAATCGGGCGTGCACGGCAAAGGCGTGTTTGCACTCGAACCGATCGCAGCCGGCGAGCGCCTGATCGAATACAAGGGCGAACGGATCTCGTGGAAGGAAGCGTTGCGGCGCCATCCTCACAATCCGGACGAACCGAATCACACGTTCTACTTCGCGCTCGACAACGGGGACGTGATCGACGGCAAGGTGAAGGGCAATAGCGCGCGCTGGATCAACCACTCGTGCGCGCCGAATTGCGAGGCGGAAGAAATCGACGGCCACGTGTATATCGACGCATTGCGCGATATCGGCGCCGGCGAAGAACTGTTCTACGACTACGGGCTCGTGATCGACGCGCGGCAGACGAAGAAGCTGAAGAAAGAATACGAATGCCGCTGCGGCGCGCGCAAATGCCGGGGCACGATGCTCGCCGAGCCGGACAAGAAAAGCGAGAAGAAGTCGAAGAAGAAAAAGTGAGTGGCGCGCTGCCGTGACGAAGGCAGCGCGTTCACGATCCCGTTATCGGACAGTCATCACGGATCGACCGGCGCATGCGCCGGTTTTTTTGTGTCGCGCACGGGCTCGCGGTCGGCCAGCACCGCACCCGTCGCAACGGGAAGGCGCACGATGAAGCGCGCGCCGCCTTCAGGCGTGTCTTCATAGTGGACGCTGCCACGATGCAGCACCATGATGTCGTGCACGATCGCCAGGCCGAGACCCGCGCCGCCATCGACACTCCCGTCGCTCTGCCCCTGGCCGTCGCCGCGGAAAAAGCGCTTGAAGAGATCCGGCTGCTGTTTCGGCGGCACACCGGGGCCGTTGTCCTCGACCGTGACTTCCGCCATCGCGACGCCATCCACCACGGTCTGCGAGACGGTCATCGTGATGCGTGCGCCGTCGAGCCGCGATGGCGGCACATACTTCAGCGCGTTATCGAGCAGATTCGCGATCACTTCGCGCAGCAGCACGGGATTGCCGCGCGCAACCAGCGGATGATCGTTCGACGGATCGTCGAGCCGTTGAAAACCGAGGTCGACATGCACGGCGAGCGCGCGCGGCACCCATTCGGCGCCCGTGTCGAAGGCGAGCGACGCGACATCGAGATTGACGAAACGCGCGGCCTGTTCGCCAGGCTCGGCGCGCGCCAGCGACAGCAGCTGGTTCGACAGACGTACCGCGCGATCGGCGGCCGCGCGCAGTTCCTTGACGGCCGCGAGCGTCTGCTGCGGATCGCGTGCGATGGCCGCCTGCTCCGCATGCAGCTTGATCGCGGTGAGCGGCGTGCGCAGCTGATGTGCGGCGTCCGCGATGAACTTGCGCTGCGCGTCGAGCGCGCTTTTCAGGCGGTCGAGCAGACCATTCAGCGCGCCCGTCAGCGGACGGATTTCGACGGGAACGAAAGTTTCGTCGACGGGTTCGAGCGACGTGTGTGTCTGCCGGTTCAGCGAATCGGCGAGGTCGGTGAGGGGATTGAGCTGCTGGTTCACGACGCGCCACACGATGACCCAGCCGGCGAGCAGCAGAAGCAGCAGCGGCATCATGATCGCGATCAGAAACTCGGCGGCGATGCGAAAGCGGTGACGCACAGGCTGTCCGACTTCGATGACGACAGGATTGCCCGTCGGCTGATCGACGCGTACTTGTGCGACGCGGACGGCCGTGCCCTCGTGCTGCGTTTCGAACACATACGCGTAGTGCATGCGCCTCACGTTCGTGCCTTGCAGCGGCAGCTTCGGATCGCCGGCGATTTCGGCATCGCCCGTGCTGATCCGGTACACCAGCTGTTCGACGGGATCGGAGAACATCGCCTGCGCGAGCGGTGGCACCGTGATCGGCGCATCGGGACCGGCGATCTGGATCTGCTTCGAAATGGCCGTCGCGAGATCGGCGAGCGAACGGTCGACGACGTGCTGCGTGTATTGCCACGCGAGCCAGTACGCGATGAGGCCGCTCATCAGCGCGAGCAGCGAAAGCGGAGCGGCGAGCCGGCGCAGCAGCTGGCGGCGCAGGCTATTCGCGGCGGGATAGGGCATGATCGAACCCGCGATAAAAGGCTGGTGCCGACGGACGATCGGCAGCGTCAGCACGCGTTTGAACGGCGGGTTTCAGCGGCGCACGCTCGACGGGTCGCGCGAGATGCATCACATGTGCAACGCGAGGCTCGCGCGATCCTGGCTGGCCGCTGCCGGGCTGAATGGCACAGGCGACCGCCGCGCATTGGGATGCGCTCGCGGTCGCCTGTCGGACAGCCCGGACGCCGTCAGACCAGACGGTCTGACGACAATTATGACGCCTGTCGGATTTCCTGGAGCAGATAGCCGAAGCCACGCACCGTGACGATCTCGACGCGGCAGTTCTCCAGTTTCTTGCGCACCCGGTGCACATAGACCTCGATGGCCGTATCGCCGAGATCGCCGCCGAAATGCGTCAGGTGATCCTGCAACTGCGCCTTGCTGACGACGCGGCCGTGGCGCAGCAGCAGCATTTCGAGCACGGCGAATTCGCGCGGCGACAGTTCGAGCGGCTTGTCGTCGTTGAAGATGCGGCGATCGACGCCCGACAGACGCACGCCGCCCAGCGACACTTCGGGACGCGGCATGTCGCCGTGCGGCCCGCTACGGCGCATCACGGCGCGAATGCGTGCTTCGAGTTCGGCGGGCTCGAACGGCTTCAGCATGTAGTCGTCGGCGCCGGAGTTGAGGCCTTGCACCCTGTCGTTCAGCTCATCGCGCGCGGTCAGCACGATCACGGGCGTATGACGGTTGCTCTGACGGAAGCGCGAGAGCAGCGTCATGCCGTCGATGCCGGGCAAGCCCAGATCGAGGATCACGAGTTCGTGGCGGTTTTGCGTGAGGGCCTGTTCGGCGAAGATGCCGTCGTGGACCATGTCGACGGTAAAGCCGGCTTGTTCGAGACTGCTTTGGATGCCGCGTGCGATTGGGCGGTCATCTTCGATCAGAAGGAGTCGCATGGATTTCGCTCAAGTACAATGGGTTAGGCATGAGGCACGCGGTTCGCCGGGGCGCCTGCTGCACAGAATGCCGTGCGACGTGCCGTTCGATACGGCCTTCGACAGATCAGCAAGCCATGTCCGATATTACGATCTACGAACTGGAAGCCGCGATCAATTTCTGGCGTACCCGCTCGCCTTCGAGCGGCGACGAACTCGTTCTGTGCAAGGAGGCAAGCGCGCTCTCCAAGCCGTATGCGCTGATGATTGTACAGCGTCAGACCACGCTGACGCAGGAAGGTTTGGACGAGAATGCGCGCGCCGCGTGGGATTCTTACGTGTCCATTAAAAACGGCCTAACGAAGTGAAGGTTTGGTCGCCTGATGACCTGCAAAAGGCTTTCACTTCGGGCTTTCATCTGTATTTTCGAGCGCGGTTTGCTTTCTTCGGATCAACCCTCCGCGCATCGTTTTCGCATTAATCCCCCGCGTTATTTCCGGCTTGCCACTTCGTCGATAAAACGCGCAAGGCGGATATCGCGCTCGGTGATTCCGTTCGCATCGTGCGTCGACAGCGTGATCTCGACATTGCTGTAGACGTTGAACCACTCAGGGTGATGGTCCATCTCCTGCGCCTTGATCGCGACGCGCGTCATGAAGCCGAATGCTTCGTTGAAGTCGGCGAACTTGAATTGCCGCGTGATCGCGTCGCGGCCTTCGACGTTCTGCCAGCCGTTCAGTTGCGCGACCTGTGTCGCGCGGTCATTGGAAGAAAGTTTCTGGATCGTCATCGTGTCACCTGTTGAGAGCGTGCGCGTCGGCGCAGCGCCTGCGCGCGGATTCGTTCTATTTTTTCACGGTTGAACGTGCGCTGCAGCGCGCTGCGTCAGACGTCGCCGTCCGTCGCCCAGCCTTCGCCCGTGCCGCGCGTGACGACGCGATCCGTCGCGCGTACTTCGCCTGCCGGAAGCGGCGCTGCGTCGGCGAGCCTTGCCAGCAGCGGCGCGAAGTCGGTGCGCGCGACGTCGAACAGCTGCGAGAAATCGTCGATGACGAAGTAGGTCTTCTGGAACGTGTCGATCCGGTATTGCGTCTGCATCACGCGCTCGAGGTCGAACGCGATGCGGTTCGGCGCGTCGCTTTGCTGGCTGTAGAGCGTTTCTCCCTTGCTCGACACGATCCCCGCGCCGTAGATTTGCACGCCGTTCGGGCTCGCTGCATCGCGGATCAGGCCGAACTCGACCGTGTACCAGTAGAGGCGCGCGAGCAGCGGCAACGCGTTCGCATCGCGCGCGGCGAGGGCCGCGCGGCCGTACGCGTGCATGTAGTCGGCGAAAACGGGGTTGATCAGCAGCGGCACATGGCCGAACAGATCGTGAAAGCAGTCAGGCTCCTGCAGATAGTCGAGCTGATCGGGGCGGCGCATCCACCAGGTGACGGGAAAGCGGCGGTTCGCCAGATGCTCGAAGAACACCTGATCCGGCACGAGGCCCGGCACGGCGACGATTCGCCAGCCGGTTGCGGGCATCAACTGCTCGTTGATCGCATCGAACGACGGCACGCTTTCCGGCGACAGATTCAGGCGCTCGACGCCTTCAAGGAACTCGTCGCAGACTCGCCCTTTGAGCAGCGCCGTCTGCCGCGTATAGAGCTGCTTCCATACCGCGTGATCGACCGCGCCATAGCGATGCATCGGCTGGTCGATGGTGAAGTCCGCGCGGGTTTCGAGGCCGGCGTCGAATTGCTCCTTGAGTTTCGCGGTGTTTGGGACGGACATGGCTTGCAGCACCTGCTTCGGTCGGGAAATTAGGCCGTGCAAGTGTAGAGCGGGCGGGACGCGGAAAGGGCGCAAGTTGGGCGCGATATGGCCATTAGATGCGATAATCGTGCATCGAATAGCTAAAGGATGCGGAGAAATCACATGGTAGAGCTCGATCACTTCGATCTGGCGCTTCTTGACGTGCTACAGCGCTTCGGGCGCGCGACGCACCAGCAACTCGGCGAGCAGGTGCCGCTGTCGCCGTCGCAGATCGGGCGGCGCTTGCAGCGGCTTGAGGCGATCGGCGTCGTCGACGGCTATCGCGTCGTGCTGCGGCCGGAAAAGCTCGGGCTCGGCGTGACGGCATTCACCAGCCTGAAGCTCAAGCATCACGGCGATTCGATCATCGAGCAGTTCCAGCAGCAGATCGACGTGCTGCCCGAGGTGCTGGAATGTCATGCCGTGGTCGGCGATGCAGACTATCTGCTGCGCATCGTGGCGCCGGATCTGAACGCGCTGTCGTCGTTCGTGATGAAGAAGCTGATGCGCGTGCCGGGCGTCGACAGCGTGCGCTCGAACATCGTGCTGACGACGTTCAAGCGCAACGGCCCACTGCCGCTCGGCCATCTGGCGCCGGGCGCGCCAGCCGCTTGACGGGCGGGCCTTTCGTGGGTCAGGCGGCCTTCAACGGCTCATCATTCAGCATATCCACATACGCGACCGCGACGAGATCCGATTCCGGCACGCCGAGCTTCGCGAACATCGCGTGCGCTTCGGCCTCGCCGCCTTCTTCGTCGTCATCCTGCGCGAGCACGACTTCGAGTTCGACGAAATCGCCGAGGCCGTCGACGCGATCCAGATGAATCCGCGTGCGTCCGACGATATAGACGTGGCGCTCCTTCGTGACGATGCCGCGCGTCGTGAGCGCGGTGGCGAGCAGCGAGTGCATCGCCTCCGGGTTCGTCACCGGACTGCGCGTGTAGTACGACGCTTTCGGGCCGTCGCGGTCGTCGCGCTGATAGAAGATCAGCTCGGCAGGCGTGCCGTCGTCGAACTGGCGCAGCTTCAGACGGCCGCGCGGCACGTCATAGAAGAAGTCCTGCTGGCGGAAAATCAGCGGAGCGTCAGGCGAAAGGGCTGCGGCGCGCTCGCGAAGCTGCTCGAATTGCTGGGCGCGGGCCTTGATTTCGATGTTGCGTGCCATGTGAAGCTCCTGTCGGAAGGTGAGAGTGAACGGCTTCTGACGACGGGACCGCCTGCCTCGATGAGCCGGGTGCGCCCGCCGATCGTCAGAGGCCCGTCAGGGCCAAAAGGGATCTGGATTTGAAGGCGTGATTTGAAGCGAATTCCAGGAACAGCGGGAAAACGGCAAAGCGTCAATCTAGCAAAAAGCTCATGACGATGTAGTTAAAGGCCACGGCGCCTGAAGGGTGCTCGATGGGTTCTCAATTGGTGCGCGAAGACGCTGAAAATGCCGCAGTGTCATGAGGTCGGCTGATATCGCGCGATGCGACGAGTCATGCGCCCCTCATGCGCTCGCTGCTCAGGTCGACCACTGCTGTTCGATCAGCTTCAACGCCGCGGCGATCGCCGGCTCGTCCTTCTGCGCGGCGAGCGTGATGAACGTCAGTTCGGTCGGCACCGTCACGCCTTCGACGATCGTCAGCGCATGCGCGTGCGCTTCGGCGAGCGCCGTCGAATCGCGCGCGAGCGTGAGCCCGACGCCCGATTTGACGAGATCGAGCATCGACGGTTCCTGGTCCACTTCGGCGACTTTGATCGGCTTGACGCCCGCCTCGGCGAAGCGGCGCGTGAGCAGCCGGTTGTGCGCGGACGCAGGCGGCGTCCAGATCCACGGCAGCGCGGCGAGCGCGCGCCAGTCGCGCGCGCCTTTCACGCGATCCTTCCAGCCGGCGGGCGCTAGCACGCGATACTGAAAGTGCGTCAGCGTGAGGGCATGGAAGATCGCGCCGTCGCGCGCTTCATCGTCGGCGGGCTGGCCGATGTAATAGCCGACGTCGAGTTCGCCCGCTCGCACCTGATCGCGCACCCAGCCCGACATCCCGTGCCGCAACTGCGTTTCGATATGCGGCCACGTTTCGACGAGCTGCTTCAGAAAGCCGCCGAGCCGCAGAAACGCCGGGTCGAGAATCGTGCCGATACGCAGCCGCCCGCGCACTTCCTGGCGCAGCGTGGCCGCCGCGCGTTCGACGTCGCCGGCGGCCGCGAGCGCGCGCTCCGCGTGCGGCAGCAGCGCCTGTCCATCGCGCGTGAGCGCCAGCCCATGCGACGTGCGCGTGAAAAGCGTCACGCCGAGCGCGGCCTGCAGATTCTTGATCTGCAGGCTGACGGCCGGTTGGGTCAGATGCAATTGCGCCGCGGCGCGCGTCAGATTGCCTTGTCGCGCGACCGTTGCGAATGCTCGCAGCAAGGTCAGGTCCATCCACTGATATTAACGCGCCTTATATCGCAGTTGAGCATTACTCATTGGATTCGGGGGGCGTTTGCCGATTACGCTTGGATGATGACGTGAGGGGCCGCAGGCATTGCGCCGCAGCATCGACCATCCAAAAGCACAACCTTCCGCAAACCAGGAGACACCATGAGCGAGACCGATCAGACCCGGGCGCAAGCGCGCGCGTTGACGCATATGATCAACGGGCATCCCGTCGATGGCACGAGCCAGCGCTTCGGCGACGTGTTCAATCCGGCGACGGGCGATGTGACGTCGCGCGTGCCGCTCGCGAGCGTCGCCGAAGTGGATGCGGCCGTCGCCGCCGCCAAATCCGCGTTTCCCGCATGGAGCGAAACGGCGCCGATCAAACGCGCACGCGTGCTGTTCAAGTTCAAGGAATTGCTCGACCGTCACCACGACGAGCTCGCGGAACTGATTACGCGCGAGCACGGCAAGGTGTTCTCCGATGCGAAGGGCGAAGTGATGCGCGGCATCGAGATCGTCGAGTTCGCGTGCGGCATTCCAAATCTGCTAAAGACCGATTTCACCGATCAGATCGGCGGCGGCATCGACAACTGGAATCTGCGTCAGCCGCTGGGTGTCGTCGCGGGCATCACGCCGTTCAATTTCCCGATGATGGTGCCGTGCTGGATGTTCCCCGTCGCCATCGCGTGCGGCAATACATTCGTGCTGAAGCCGTCGGAACGCGATCCTTCTGCATCGAACCGTCTTGCCGAACTGCTGAAGGAAGCAGGCTTGCCGGACGGCGTATTCAACGTCGTGCATGGCGACAAGGTGGCCGTCGATGCGCTGCTTGCTCATCCCGATGTGAGCGCGCTGTCGTTCGTCGGCTCGACGCCGATCGCGGAATACATCTACACGGAAGGCACGAAGCACGGCAAGCGTGTGCAGGCGCTGGGCGGCGCAAAGAATCACCTCGTCGTGATGCCGGATGCCGATCTCGATCAGGCTGTCGATGCGCTGATCGGCGCGGCCTATGGTTCGGCCGGCGAGCGCTGCATGGCGATTTCGGTGGCCGTCGCAGTCGGTCATATCGCAGACGAACTGATCGGGAAGCTCACGCCGCGCGTGAAGTCGCTGAAGATCATGAACGGCATGGAAGCCGAAGCTGAGATGGGTCCGCTCGTCACGGCCGCGCATCGTCAGAAAGTGTCGGGTTATATCGATGCCGGTATCGACGCAGGCGCGACACTCGTCGTCGATGGACGCGGTCATCAGGTGCCCGGTCACGAGAAGGGCTTCTTCCTCGGCGGCACGCTGTTCGACAACGTGAAGACCGACATGAAGATCTATCGCGAAGAGATCTTTGGTCCGGTGCTGTGCGTCGTGCGTGTGCCCGATTTCGCTTCGGCCGTCGAGCTGATCAACAAGAACGAGTTCGCGAACGGCGTGTCGTGCTTCACGTCGGATGGCGGCGTCGCGCGTGCGTTTTCGCGGCAGATTCAGATCGGCATGGTCGGCATCAATGTGCCGATTCCCGTGCCGATGGCGTGGCACTCGTTCGGCGGCTGGAAGAAGTCGCTGTTCGGCGATCACCATGCGTATGGCGAAGAAGGCGTGCGCTTCTATACGCGCTACAAGAGCGTGATGCAGCGCTGGCCGGACAGCATCGCGAAGGGCGCTGAGTTCACGATGCCAGTCGCGAAGTAAGGCGGCCTCAGTGCAATAGCAGCGCAAAGGCATTGTCCTCGTTCGAGGGCAATGCCGCACGACACAGTAGAAAAAGAAAGCCGCAGACACACCGAACGCCCAAACCGCAACGAGATGCCATGCAACGTGGCCATGCGAAGGAGACAAGGGTGAGCACGACAGCAGAATCGCGCGCAACGAGCGCAACGAGTGCAAGAAAACTCGAAGGCGAGTTCGACTACATCATCATCGGCGCGGGCACGGCGGGCTGCGTGCTAGCCAATCGCCTGAGCGAAGATCCCGACGTCACGGTGCTGCTGCTCGAAGCAGGCGGCAAGGACGATTACCACTGGATTCATGTGCCCGTCGGCTACCTCTATTGCATCGGCAATCCGCGCACTGACTGGCTCTATAAAACGCGCGCGGAACCCGGGCTCAACGGACGCGCGTTGTCGTATCCGCGTGGCCGCGTATTGGGCGGCTGCTCGTCGATCAACGGCATGATCTACATGCGCGGCCAGCGCGAAGACTACGACGAGTGGGCGCGTGTGACGAACGATGCGTCGTGGTCGTGGGATGCCGTGCTGCCCGTCTTCAAGCGCAGCGAAGATCACCACGGCGGCGCGAACGAATTTCACGGAGCGGGCGGTCAATGGCGCGTCGAAAAGCAGCGCCTCAAATGGAAGATTCTTGAGAAGTTCGCCGAAGCCGCGCAGGAAACGGGTATTCCCGCCACCGACGATTTCAATCGCGGCGACAACACGGGCGTCGGCTACTTCGATGTGAACCAGAAGCGGGGCATTCGCTGGAACGCGTCGAAGGCGTTTTTGCGGCCTGCTATGAAACGGCCGAATCTCACCATCATCACAGGCGCGCATACGCAGCGCGTCGTGTTCGAAGGGAAGCGCTGCGTGGGTGTCGAATATCGCGGCGACAACGTCGAGTACATCGCGAAGGCGCGCATCGAAGTCGTCATGAGTTCGGGCGCGGTGAACTCGCCGCAACTGCTCGAGCTGTCGGGCATTGGTAACGGCGCGCGTTTGCAGAATCTGGGCATCGACGTCGTGAATGATCTGCGCGGCGTCGGCGAAAATCTTCAGGACCATTTGCAGTTGCGCATGGCCTACAAGGTTCACGGCGTGCGCACGTTGAACACGGCCTCGGCGCACTGGTGGGGCAAGATGATGATCGGCCTGCAATATCTGTTGATGCAGAGCGGGCCGATGTCGATGTCGCCGTCGCAACTCGGTGCGTTCGCGAAGTCCGATGTCGACGACGGATCGCTCACGCGTCCCGACCTCGAGTATCACGTGCAGCCGCTTTCGCTCGACAAGTTCGGCGAGCCGCTGCATCGCTTCAATGCGTTCACGGCATCCGTGTGTCATTTGCGGCCTACATCGCGTGGCAGCATTCACATCGAGTCGCGCGATCCGCATGCGCCACCGTTGATCGCGCCGAATTATCTGTCGACGGATTACGACCGTCATGTGGCTGCTAATGCATTGCGTCTCACGCGCCGTATCGCGGCCGCGCCTGCGTTGAAGCGATACAAGCCAGAAGAAATCCTGCCCGGCATTCAGTTTCAGACCGAGGAAGAATTGCAGACCGCCGCGGGCAATGTCGGCACGACCATCTTTCATCCTGTCGGCACGTGCCGCATGGGCACGGCCGATGATCCAGGCGCTGTAGTCGACAGCCGCTTGCGTGTGCTAGGTGTCGAAGGGCTGCGCATCGTGGATGCATCCGTGATGCCGACCATTACATCGGGCAACACGAACTCGCCGACGTTGATGATCGCCGAGCGCGCGAGCGACATGATTCGCGCTGACCGTCGCGCACGAAGAGACGCTGTCACGATCGAAACGCACACCGCGTCTACGATGTCCGTTGCATGACACGCAACGTTTAACGTTTCATTCGGCGAAGGTCGCATTAAACACTAAGTGCAAATCCCAATGATTGCGCTGCATCATTGGCGAGACAATGGCACCCATGCTGCGTGGTGCGGCATGGATCACCGTCCGCGTTGGTGCACCACGCCACGATTGGCTCGGGGATGTTTTCGCCAATCAACAGTCGCGCCGAATCCTCGCGCGAAATAAAACTCGTAGTGCTTCGCCTTACTTCGCATGGAAGGGAACATGATTCTCGGCGATACGATACTCGAAACGCGCGGGCTCACACGTGAGTTCAAGGGTTTTACCGCAGTCAACAGTGTGAACCTTCGCGTCAAGCGTGGTTCTATCCACGCGCTTATCGGGCCGAACGGTGCAGGCAAGACCACCTGCTTCAATCTGCTCACCAAATTTCTCGTGCCCACTGCGGGTCAGATCGTCTTTAACGGCGTCGACATCACGGGCGAGCGTCCGGCGCAGATCGCGCGCCGCGGCATCATCCGTTCATTCCAGATCTCCGCTGTATTTCCGCATCTGACGGCATTGCAGAATGTGCGCATCGGCTTGCAGCGTCAGTTGGGCACGGCATTTCATTTCTGGAAGAGCGAGCGCACGTTGAGTGAACTCGATGACCGCGCAATCGATTTGCTGACGCAGGTCGGTCTGACCGATTTCGCCGACGTGCGCACCGTCGAACTGTCGTATGGCCGCAAGCGCGCGCTCGAAATCGCGACGACGCTCGCGATGGAACCTGAACTGATGCTGCTCGATGAACCGACGCAAGGCATGGGTCACGAAGACGTCGACCGCGTGACTGCGCTGATCAAAAAAGTATCGAGCGGTCGCACGATCCTGATGGTCGAACACAACATGAATGTGATTGCCGGCATCTCCGACACGATTACCGTCCTGCAACGCGGCGAGGTGCTCGCCGAAGGCACGTACGCGGAAGTATCGAAGAATCCGCTCGTCATGCAAGCCTATATGGGCAGTGCGGACGCGGCGCTTGCCGGAGCGCATGCATGAGCACAGTGAGCGAACAGGAAAACACGGCAGTCAGCGCAGTGAACGGCGAACCGGCGCTGGAAATCGCCGGCCTGCAGGCGTGGTACGGGGAATCGCACATTCTGCACGGCGTCGATCTGACCGTGAGCCGCGGCGAAGTCGTCACGCTGCTCGGCCGCAATGGCGCCGGCCGCACCACGACGCTGCGCTCGATCATGGGCCTGACGGGGCGCCGCACGGGATCGATCCGTGTCGGCGGGCGCGAAACGATTTCGATGCCGACGCATCGAATCGCTCATTGCGGCGTCGGTTATTGCCCGGAAGAGCGCGGCATTTTTTCGAGCCTGTCGTGCGAGGAAAATCTGCTGCTGCCGCCACCCGTTGGCGACAAGTCGTTGATGATGTCCGTCGACGAGATATACCAGATGTTTCCCAATCTCCAGGAACGGCGGATGAGCCAGGGCACGCGTCTGTCGGGCGGCGAGCAACAGATGCTCGCTGTCGCGCGCATTCTGCGTACGGGCGCGAACCTGCTGTTGCTCGATGAAATCTCCGAGGGTCTTGCGCCTGTGATCGTGCAAGCCCTCGCCCGCATGATCGTGACGCTGAAAGCGCGCGGCTATACGATCGTCATGGTCGAACAGAACTTCCGCTTTGCGGCGCCGCTCGCCGATCGTTTCTATGTGATGGAGCATGGACGCATCGTCGAGCACTTCGGCGCCAAGGAGCTCGAAAGCAAAATGCCGGTGCTGCACGATCTTCTCGGGGTGTAAGCACCTGATTGCCTCTGACAACCACAACGCAGAAAGAAGGAGACAGTAATGAAAAGGAAGACACTCGCGCGACTCACGTCAATCTGTTTTGCGGCTGCCGCAAGCGTCGCATTGACGGCGGGCAGCGCGCGGGCTGCCGACGATGCAGTGAAGATCGGTTTCATCACCGACATGTCGGGTCTTTATGCCGACATCGACGGGCAGGGCGGTCTCGAAGCCATTCGCATGGCAGTGGCGGATTTCGGCGGCAAGGTGAACGGCAAGCCGATCCAGGTCGTGTATGCGGACCATCAGAACAAGGCTGACATCGCCGCTTCGCGCGCGCGTGAATGGTTCGACCGCGACGGCGTCGACATGCTGGTCGGCGGTACGAACTCGGCGACGGGTCTGTCGATGAACCAGGTCGCGGGCGAAAAGCACAAGGTGTACATCAGCGTCGGCGCGGGCGCCGATACGCTCACGAACGAGCAGTGCACGCCGTACACGATTCACTATGCGTACGACACGACGGCGCTCGCGAAGGGCACCGGCTCGGCGGTGACGAAGCAGGGCGGCAAGACGTGGTACTTCCTGACGGCTGACTACGCGTTTGGCAAGGCGCTCGAAAAGGCGACCAGCGACGTCGTCAAGGCCAATGGCGGCCAGGTGGTCGGCGCTGTGCGTCACCCGTTGTCGGCATCGGACTTCTCGTCGTTCCTGTTGCAGGCGCAAGCATCGAAGGCGCAGATCCTAGGCCTCGCGAACGCGGGCGGCGACACGATCAACGCGATCAAGGCCGCGAAGGAATTCGGCATCACGAAGTCGATGAAGCTCGCTGCGTTGCTGATCTTCATCAACGATATCCACAGCCTCGGCCTCGAAACGACGCAGGGCCTCGTGCTGACAGACAGCTGGTACTGGAACAAGGACGCCACCACGCGCAAGTGGGCGCAGCGCTACTTCGACAAGATGAAGAAGATGCCGTCGAGCCTGCAGGCGGCAGACTATTCGGCGACGATGACCTACCTGAAGGCCGTGCAGACGGTCGGTTCGACGGACGCCGACAAGGTGATGGCGCAACTAAAGAAGCAGAAGATCGACGACTTCTATGCAAAGGGCTACATCCGTCAGGACGGCAGCATGATCCACGACATGTACCTGATGCAGGTGAAGACGCCGGCCGAGTCGAAGGAGCCGTGGGATTACTACAAGATCACCGCCACGATTCCGGGGGAACAGGCCTTTACGACGAAGCAGGAAACGCGCTGCGCACTGTGGAAGTAAGCGGCGCCGAGGAGCGCCTGCCCGTCTCGTTCATGTAGACGAAGCAGGCGTCGATGTTCTGCGTGCTGGACGTGTCGGGCCTTCGCAGGCCTGACGCGTGCATGCCGCTTTCACTTTGACGACGGCTTCAATGGATATCTTTGGCATTCCGCTACCGGCGATGCTCAGCCAGCTGCTGCTCGGACTCGTGAACGGTTCGTTCTACGCGATCCTGAGTCTGGGACTGGCCGTGATCTTCGGTCTTCTCAACGTGATCAACTTCGCACACGGCGCGTTGTTCATGCTGGGCGCGATGCTCACGTGGATGGGCCTGTCGTATTTCAGTCTGCCGTACTGGGTGATGCTCGTCCTTGCGCCGCTGATCGTCGGGCTGTTCGGCGTGTTGATCGAACGCTCGATGCTGCGCTGGCTGTACAAGCTCGATCACCTCTATGGCCTTCTGCTCACGTTCGGTCTCACACTGGTCGTCGAAGGCGTGTTCCGGTCGATCTACGGTTCGTCGGGTCAGCCGTACGACGTGCCTTCGCTGCTTGCAGGCGCGACCAATCTCGGCTTCATGTTCCTGCCGAACTATCGCGCGTGGGTCGTGTTCGCGTCGTTGGTCGTGTGTTTCGCAACGTGGTTCGTGATCGAGAAGACTAGCCTCGGCGCGTACCTTCGCGCGGGCACGGAGAACCCGAAGCTCGTCGAGGCATTCGGCGTGAACGTGCCGGTGATGGTCACGCTGACGTACGGCTTCGGCGTCGCGCTGGCCGCGTTTGCAGGCGTGCTCGCTGCACCCGTGATCCAGGTCTCGCCGCTGATGGGCCAGCCGATGATCATCACCGTGTTCGCTGTCGTCGTTATCGGCGGGATGGGCTCGATCATGGGCTCGATTCTCACGGGCCTGCTGCTCGGTGTGATCGAAGGGTTCACGCGCGTGTTCTATCCGGAAGCGTCGGCGACCGTGGTCTTCGTGATCATGGCGCTCGTGTTGCTCGTGCGTCCGGCGGGTCTCTTCGGCAAGGAAAAATGATGCAGAGAAAAGCGCTCTATGGTTTGCTGCTGATCGCGCTCATCGTCGCGCCGTTTGCCGGCGCATATCCCGTGTTCGTGATGAAGGTGCTGTGCTTTGCGCTGTTCGCGGCCGCGTTCAATCTTCTGATCGGCTATACGGGCCTGCTGTCGTTCGGCCACGCGATGTTCCTGGCGACGGCCGGCTACATCACCGGCTACACGATCCAGACGGTCGGCCTGTCACCCGAACTCGGCGTGATTGCGGGTACGGCGGCGGCGACGCTGCTGGGTTTGGTCGTCGGCCTGTTCGCGATTCGTCGTCAGGGCATTTACTTCGCGATGGTGACGCTTGCGCTCGCGCAGATGGTGTACTTCGTGTTCCTGCAAGCGCCGTTCACGCACGGCGAAGACGGCCTGCAAGGCGTGCCGCGCGGCAAGCTGTTCGGCGCGCTGAGCCTTTCGTCGGACCTGACGCTGTACTTCATCGTGCTCGTCGTGATGGTGCTGGCGTTTCTGCTGATCGTGCGCATCGTGCATTCACCGTTCGGGCAGGTGCTGATCGCGATCAAGGAGAACGAGCCGCGTGCGATCTCATTGGGCTACGACACCAATCGCTTCAAGCTGCTCGCGTTCGTTCTGTCGGCGGGTCTGGCGGGTCTTGCCGGCGCGCTGAAGGTGCTCGTGCTCGGCTTCGAAACGCTCGGCGACGCATACTGGACGATGTCAGGCCTCGTCGTGCTGATGACGCTGGTCGGTGGCATGGGCACGCTGTTCGGGCCGCTGCTGGGCGCCGCGCTGATCGTCGCGCTCGAAGACCGGCTCGGCGATATCGGCGGTGCAATTGCGTCGGTGACGGGCGTCGACTGGTTTCATTCGCTCGGCGAGTCCGCGACGATCGTGATGGGCATCATCTTCATTCTCTGCGTGTTGGCGTTCAGGCGCGGCATCGTCGGCGAGATCGTTCAGCGCTTCAAACCGCTCCGGGCCTGAGCGGTGACTGAAATTGATTCGGGGTCCAGATCAATCGCAAATCAATCGTATAACTCGGCTGATTTGCGCCGAAAACGAAGCGAAACTACAGGAACGCGCCCCAATTTTGTGCGGCACTGCACCACTAGGGTAAATGCTAGTTGCCCGTGTAACCGTCCCCGTTTAATCTTCACACAGTTCTGATGCACCGAATTTTGCAGGTGGAGAACGAGGAGACAATGAGGCACTCAGTGCCCATACAAAAGCGCTGTTGGATCTAGTCCAACAGCGCTTTTTACTTTCCGCATCCGAAATCGATCGCTTTAATAGCGCATGCTCGGCCCTCGCGCCGCATTGTAATTCTGGCGCCCTCGCACGCGTTCTCCGCAGCATTTCCCCCAAAGATTCAAAGCCTTCAAACCGCTTGCCGCGCGTAGTATGCGTCCGCTACACTCGCCATTCGCTGACCATCGGGTCGGCATTTCAACGTATTCGAATCAACTCGAACATCGGGGCATAGAGGAGCGGAATGAAGTCGGCATTGCGTTGGATCAGCGCGGCACTGGTCGCGGCAGGCGTGTGCGCAACGTACAGCGGCGCGGCATGGGCGGACGTGAAAATCGGCATGACAGTGTCGGCAACGGGGCCGGCGGCCTCGCTCGGCATTCCGGAGAAGAACACCAGCGCGTTGCTGCCGAAGGAAATCGCGGGCCAGAAGATCGACTACATCGTGCTCGACGATGCAACCGATTCGACGCAAGCCGTCAAGAACGCCCGCAAGCTCACCAGTGAAGATCATGTCGACGCGCTGATCGGCTCGACCGTCGTGCCGAACTCGCTGGCGATGATCGACATCGCGAACGAAACGCAAACGCCGATGATCTCGATGGCAGCGGCGGCGACGATCGTCGAACCGATGGATGCAAAGCGCTCGTGGGTCTTCAAGACCCCGCAAAACGACATCCTGATGGCGACGGCCATTGCGCAGCATATGGCGAATCACGGCGTGAAGACGGTGGCCTTCATCGGCTTCTCGGATGCGTATGGCGAGAGCTGGTTCAAGGAATTCGGCAAGGCCGCCGACCTCGCGAAGATCAAGGTCGTCGCGAATGAACGTTTCGCGCGCAACGATGCGTCGGTGACGGGCCAGGTGCTCAAGATGATGTCGCAGAACCCGGATGCCGTGCTGATCGCCGGCGCGGGCACACCGGCCGCGCTACCGGAAAAGACGCTGCGCGAGCGCGGCTACAAGGGCAAGTACTATCAGACGCATGGCGTCGCGAACAACGATTTCCTGCGCGTATGCGGCAAGGACTGTGAGGGCACGTATCTGCCTGCGGGTCCGCTGCTGGTCGCCGATCAATTGCCCGATTCGAATCCTGTGAAGAAGGCATCGCTCGCATACAAGCACGCTTATGAAAGCGCGAATGGCGCGGGTTCGATTTCGACTTTCGGTGGCCATGCGTGGGACGCCGGCCTGCTGCTGCAACGTGCGATTCCCGTCGCGTTGAAGAAGGGCCAGCCGGGCACGCCGCAATTCCGTGAAGCACTGCGTGCCGCGCTCGAAAGCACGAAGGACATGCCGGGCTCGCACGGCATCTTCAACATGAGCGCGAGCGATCACGCGGGTCTCGATCAGCGGGCGCGCGTGATGGTGCAAATCGTCGACGGCAAATGGAAGCTTGCTTCCGACTGAGCGAGGCGAATTAACGAATTCGAATTCATTCAAAAAGACGCGGGCAGTTGACGCGTCTTTTTTATTGCACGCGAGATGAATCGAATAAAGCAGTGCAGCTTCACTCTGATTGACAGGGGAGACAACTAAAGCGGTAAAGCCTGGCTTTGACGCAATTGCAACGAGCAGGGAAAACCATGCTTGGCAGGCTTATACCCGATAACTAGATTCAGTTACCCGGTTCTCGAACTGGATTACGACACGCATTTAAAGCGTTTGGAGACATGCAATGAAAACGACAAAGAAGTGGGTCCGTTCCGCGATTGCAATGGCGCTCGTTTGCGGCGCGACGGGAGCGATGGCGCAAGTGAAGATCGGCGTCACGCTGTCGACGACGGGACCGGCCGCATCGCTCGGCATACCGGAGAAGAACACGATTGCGTTGCTGCCGAAGGAGATCGCAGGCAAGAGCGTGCAATACATCGTGCTCGACGACGCATCGGATACGAGCCGCGCAGTGCAGAACACGCGCAAGCTGATCGACGAAGATCACGTCGATGCGATCATCGGCTCGACGGTGACGCCGAATTCGCTCGCGATGCTCGACCCGATCGCCGAAGGCAAGACGCCGATGATCTCGCTCGCGGCATCGGCTGCCATCATTTCGCCGATGGACGGGAAGCGCACATGGGCATTCAAGACGCCGCAAAACGATGGCTTGATGGCCGATGCAATCGCCGACTACATGGAAAAGCACGGCGTGAAGTCGGTTGCGTTCATCGGCTTCGCGGATGCGTATGGCGAGAACTGGTACACGGTGTTCAGCCAGGCAGCGAATGCACATCATCTGAAGCTCGTGGCAAACGAGCGCTATAACCGCACCGATGCGTCGGTGACGGGGCAGGTGCTGAAAATCGTTGCATCGAATGCGGATGCCGTGCTGATCGCGGGTTCGGGCACGCCGTCGGCACTGCCGGCGAAGGCGCTGAAAGAGCGCGGCTACAAGGGCAAGATCTATCAGACGCACGGCGTCGCGAACAACGACTTCCTGCGCGTGTGCGGCAAGGATTGCGAGGGCGAATTGCTGCCCGCAGGCCCGATTCTCGTCGCGGATCAGCTGCCCGATTCGAACCCGGTGAAGAAGTCGTCGGAAGCGTACAAGAATGCCTATGAGAAGGCGTATGGCGCGGGCTCCGTCGCGACGTTCGGCGGTCATGCGTGGGATGCGGGCCAGATGCTCCAGCGCGCGATTCCCGAAGCGCTGAAGAAGGGCCAGCCGGGCACGGAAGCATTCCGCGTAGCGCTGCGCGATGCGCTCGAGAACGTCAAGGATCTGCCACTCGCGCACGGCATCATGAACACGACCGCCACCGACCACAACGGTCTCGACAAGCGCGCACGCGTGATCGTCGAAATCTCCGATGGCAAGTGGAAACTTCAGAACGACTAAGAAGGCGCGCATCTCTCGCAACGCGTGGCAATGAGGCAGCACGACGTCTCTTAAGTCACGCGGCCATTTCTGGTCGATAACAATGGCAAGCTCTGCCGCGTCGTTTTCTCAGGCGCGGCAGTTGTTTTATGAACTGCGGCTTCGCTTCACGGTTAGTGAGTCGCTCAGCCGATTCTCTCTGTTTCTCAGTTTCGATTTCGACGTTCCAGGACGAGGAAGTATGGATCTATCAATTGCGGCGATCCTCGCGCAGGACGGCATCACGACGGGCGCGATCTACGCATTGCTCGCGCTCGCGTTGGTGCTGGTGTTTTCCGTGACGCGCGCCATTTTCATCCCGCAAGGGGAGTTCGTTTCGTACGGTGCGCTGACGCTCGCCGCGTTGCAGACGCAGAAGTTTCCGGCGACCTGCTGGCTGCTGATGGCGATGGGGCTTGCATGCTTCGTCGTCGAAGTGACGGGCATGGCGCGGCATGCAGAGCGGCGGCGTCACGCGGCGCGCACGCTCGTGACGTTGGTGGGCAAATATCTGCTGTTCCCTGTCGCCGTCTATGCGATCACGCGCGGCGCATTCATGCAGCCGTTGCCGATGATCGCGCAGATCGCATTGACGCTGCTGATCGTCGTGCCGATGGGGCCCTTCGTCTATCGCCTCGCCTACGAGCCCGTTGCCGAAGCGACGACGCTGCTGCTGCTGATCGTGTCGGTGGCCGTGCATTTCGCGATGGTCGGCCTCGGGCTCGTGATGTTCGGCGCGGAAGGCTCCCGCACCAACGCGTTCACAGATGCCACGTTCAACGTCGGCAGCATGTCGATCTCAGGGCAGAGCGTGTGGGTGGTCGGCGTGGCCGTCGTGCTGATCGGTGTGCTGTACGTGTACTTCGACCGCTCGATCTCGGGCAAGGCGCTGCGCGCGACGTCGGTGAACCGGCTCGGCGCGCGGCTCGTCGGCATCGGCACGACGCAGGCCGGGCGCCTCGCGTTCACGCTTGCGGCAGGCCTCGGCGTGCTGTGCGGGATTCTCGTCGCGCCGCTCACGACGATCTACTACGACTCGGGCTTCCTGATCGGTTTGAAGGGCTTTGTCGGGGCGATTATCGGCGGGCTCGTCAGTTATCCGCTGGCTGCGGCAGGTTCGATACTCGTCGGGTTGCTGGAGTCGTATTCGTCGTTCTGGGCCAGCTCGTACAAGGAAGTGATCGTGTTCACGCTGATCATTCCGGTGCTGCTCTGGCGGAGTCTCGCCAGCCCGCACGCGGAAGAAGAGGAGGAGTGACGCGATGAAACGCATCATGCAAAGCAAGTTCTTCTGGCTGTTCCTCGTGGTGATGTTCGCGTTGCCCGTGCTGCCGCAGCCGATCCGCGTGCCTGAGTACTGGGTGACGCTGCTGAACTACATCGGTTTGTATTCGATCGTCGCGATCGGTCTCGTGCTGCTGACGGGAATCGGCGGGATGACGAGCTTTGGGCAGGCGGCGTTCGTCGGCGTCGGCGCCTACACGACCGCGTATCTGACGACGCAGTTCGGCGTCTCGCCGTGGCTTGCGCTGATCGCCGGCGTCGTTCTGACGGCGTTGATCGCGCTGCTGCTCGGGGCCGTGACGATGCGGCTGTCGGGGCATTTTCTGCCGCTAGGGACGATCGCGTGGGGCCTCGCGCTGTTCTTCCTGTTCGGCAACATGGAGATGCTCGGCAAATACGACGGGATCAACGGAATTCCGGTGCTGAATGTGCTCGGCATCAACCTCGAATCCGGCCGGCATATCTACTACCTGATCTGGATCGTCGTGCTCGGCGCGGTCGTGTCCGTTCAGAATCTGCTTAATAGCCGTCCCGGGCGGGCGATCCGTGCGCTGCGTGGCGGCGGGCTGATGGCGGAGGCGATGGGCGTCAATACGGCGTGGATGCGGGTCGTGATCTTCGTCTATGCGGCGGTGCTGGCGGCAATCTCGGGCTTTCTGTACGCGCATTTGCAGCGCGCGGTGAACCCGACGCCGTTCGGTCTCAACCACGGCATCGAGTTTCTGTTCATGGCGGTGGTGGGCGGCGTCGCGCACGTCTGGGGCGCAGTGCTAGGCGCTGCCATTCTGACCGTGCTCCAGGATTACCTGCAGACGCTGCTGCCCAAGCTGCTCGGCGAGAACGGTAACTTCGAGATCATTGTCTTCGGCATTCTGATGGTGCTGCTGCTTCAGTACGCTCGCCGGGGCGTGTGGCCGTTCGTCGCGCGGATCTTTCCTCGCGGCCCGCACGCGCATGTGCCCGATCACGCGGATGCGTTGCCGCAGCGCAGCAAGCCGGCGACGGGCGAAGCGCTGCTCGTCGTCGACAAGGCGCGCAAGCAGTTCGGTGGTCTGGTCGCCGTGAACGATGTCAGCTTCGATGTGAAGGCGGGGCAGATCATCGGTCTGATCGGCCCGAATGGCGCGGGCAAGTCGACGACGTTCAATCTGGTCACGGGCGTGCTGCAAGCGACGAGCGGCGCGATCACGTTCCGCGGCGAACGTATCGACCGGCTGAATTCACGTGAAATCGTCAAGCGCGGCATCGGACGGACGTTTCAGCACGTGAAGCTGCTGCCGGGTATGACCGTGCTGGAGAATGTCGCAATCGGCGCGCACCTGCGCGGACATGCCGGCGTCTGGCGCAGCGTGGCGCGCCTGAACGCCGCAGAGGAGGCTCGTCTGATGGCGGAAGCCGCCCGGCAGATCCGTCGCGTCGGCCTGGAAGAGCATATGTACGACGAAGCGGGCAGTCTCGCCCTCGGCAAGCAGCGGATTCTGGAGATTGCACGTGCGCTTTGCTGCGACCCGACGCTTCTGTTGCTCGATGAGCCTGCGGCGGGCCTGCGTTACCAGGAAAAGCAACAACTGGCGACGTTGCTGCGCAAGCTGCGCGAGGAGGGCATGAGCGTGCTGCTCGTCGAGCACGATATGGACTTCGTGATGAATCTCACTGACCGACTGGTGGTGATGGAATTTGGGACGCGGATCGCGGAAGGACTTCCGCAGGATGTGCAGAACGATCCGGCCGTGCTGGAAGCCTATCTGGGCGGGGTGGAGTGATGGAGAATCAAACGACGAATCAAGCCGCGACGCAGCCGATTCTCGAAGTGGGCGGCCTGTCGGTCCGCTACGGGAAGGTCGAAGCGCTGCACAACGCGAGGATTGCGGTGCATCCCGGTCAGATCGTTACCGTGATCGGTCCGAACGGCGCGGGAAAGTCGACGCTGCTCAACGCGATCATGGGCGCGCTGCCGCTGACAGGGCACGCAAAGGGCGCAATCACTTATCACGGCGAAGACGTGAGCGCTGTGCCTGTCGAAAAACGCGTGGCGCGCGGCATGTGTCTCGTGCCGGAGAAGCGCGAGTTGTTCGCGACGATGACAGTCGAAGACAATCTCGTGCTTGGCGCGTATCGTCGCAAGCGCGCCGGCGATCGCAACTATCTGGATCAGCTTGAACCCGTGTTCGAGCTTTTCCCGCGCTTGAAGGAACGCCGCAAGCAGGCGGCGGGAACGCTGTCAGGCGGAGAGCGGCAGATGCTGGCGGTCGGTCGCGCGCTGATGGGTAAGCCAGACTTGTTGATGCTGGACGAGCCGAGTCTCGGCTTGGCGCCGCTGATTGTGAAGGAGATTTTCCACATCATCAGCGCGTTGCGACAGACTGGCGTCGCGACGCTTCTGATCGAGCAGAATGCACGCGCTGCACTGCAAATTTCGGACTACGGCTACGTACTGGAAACGGGCGAGCTGGCTCTGGAAGGCGAGGCCGAAGCGCTGGCGCAAAATCCGCGTGTGATCGAAACGTATCTGGGGCTTACGAAAAAGGTAGCGTAGCCGCAGGAATTTTTGGCAGTTTCGCTGTCAAACGAACGGCGTGTTTCACGTGAAACACGCCGTTTTTTATTCCTATGCCCATTGGACGAAATTCGTGTCAAAAGCGAACCCGCTATAATTTCGCCCATATATTTTTTTCTTGAAGGCTCACGGCGGGTCCGGCGTGAGATCTGCGATGCTTTATCCCACAGAGTTTGACGTAATCGTCGTCGGCGGCGGCCACGCCGGCACGGAAGCCGCTTTGGCGTCCGCACGCATGGGCAATAAGACGCTCCTGCTGACGCACAACATCGAGACGCTCGGTCAAATGAGCTGCAATCCGTCGATTGGCGGCATTGGAAAGGGCCATTTGGTGAAAGAGGTCGACGCGCTCGGCGGCGCGATGGCGGCAGCAACCGACGAAGGCGGCATCCAGTTCCGCATTCTCAACTCATCGAAAGGTCCGGCAGTCCGCGCTACTCGTGCGCAGGCTGACCGCGTGCTATACAAGGCGGCGATCCGTCGACGGCTCGAAAATCAGCCGAATCTTTGGCTTTTCCAGCAATCCGTCGATGATCTGATGGTCGAAGGCGATCGCGTCGTGGGCGCGGTGACGCAGGTTGGCGTCCGTTTCCGCTCGCGTGCGGTGGTTTTGACGGCCGGCACGTTTTTGGATGGGAAGATTCATGTCGGGCTCAATAACTACACGGGTGGACGGGCCGGCGATCCCGCTGCAGTGTCGCTCTCGGCGCGTCTGAAAGAGCTGAAGCTGCCACAAGGCCGCCTAAAGACGGGCACACCGCCGCGTATCGACGGCCGCACCATCGATTTTTCGAAGCTCGAAGAGCAGCCGGGCGATCTCGATCCGATTCCCGTTTTCTCGTTCCTCGGACGCGTCGAGCAGCACCCGCGCCAAGTGCCGTGCTGGGTCACGCATACGAACGCTCAGACTCACGACATCATTCGCAGTGGCTTGGACCGTTCGCCGATGTACACCGGCGTAATCGAAGGCGTTGGTCCGCGCTATTGTCCGTCGATTGAGGACAAGATTCATCGGTTTGCTTCCAAGGAATCGCACCAGATCTTCCTGGAGCCGGAAGGGCTGACTACGAATGAGTTTTACCCGAATGGCATCTCAACGAGCCTTCCGTTCGACGTCCAGCTCGAGCTCGTTCGCTCGATGGTCGGTCTCGAGCACGCGCACATCCTTCGTCCCGGCTATGCAATCGAATACGACTACTTCGATCCGCGCGGGCTGAAGGCGTCGCTGGAAACGAAAGTGATCAACGGCCTGTTCTTCGCCGGTCAGATCAACGGCACGACGGGCTATGAGGAAGCCGCCGCGCAAGGGCTGTTGGCGGGTATTAACGCTGGCTTGTACGTCCAGGGCAGGGAGGCGTGGACGCCGCGTCGCGATCAGGCTTATCTGGGCGTGCTGGTCGACGATCTGGTGACGCGCGGTGTTTCCGAGCCGTATCGGATGTTCACGAGCCGTGCGGAGTATCGCTTGAGCCTGCGTGAAGACAACGCGGACATGCGTCTGACGGAGATCGGGCGCGAACTGGGTGTCGTTGATGATGCCCGCTGGGACGCTTTCAGCCGCAAGCGCGACGCTGTTTCACGTGAAACAGAGCGGCTGCGGACAACGTGGGTCAACCCGAAGACGCTTTCGTCTGAGGAAGCGACTGCGCTGCTCGGCAAGCCGATTGACCATGAATACAGCCTCGCCGACCTTTTGCGTCGTCCGGGCGTCTCGTACGACGGCGTTTGCGGTCTGCGGGAAGGCACCTGCGGCCCGGTCGAGCCGCTTGCCGACGACGAAGTGCTGCTCGCGCAGATCAAGGAACAGATCGAGATCGGCGTGAAATATCAGGGCTACATCGAGCGGCAAGCAGGTGAGATCGAGCGAAACGAAGCACAGGAAAACACGCGATTGCCAGAGAACCTCGATTACGCCGAAGTCCGGGGGCTGTCGTTCGAAGTGCGTCAGAAGCTGATGCAGTTCCGTCCTGAAACGATTGGTCAGGCTTCGCGTATTTCGGGGGTTACACCGGCCGCCATTTCGCTGCTGATGGTCCATCTTAAGCGCGGTCTCGGCCGCCGCTCGCAAAAGCCCGCCGACGCTGGCACCGACAGCACGCCGGTGGCTCAATGACGGCGCGTTCCAATGCAGTGGCCGGCCGCGAGGCGCTCGCCGGCCTCCTGGAAGAAGGTGCGCGTGAGCTGGGCATCGACCTGGGCGCGGACCAGCACAGCAAACTGCTCGATTACGTCGCGCTCCTGGGAAAGTGGAACGCCGTCTACAACCTGACAGCAATCCGTGATCCGCGCCAGATGCTGATTCAGCACATCCTGGATTCGCTCTCTATCGTTCCGCATCTCGCCAGCGTTGGGCCGTCGTCGGTACTGGATGTCGGCTCGGGTGGCGGTTTGCCCGGCATCGTGCTGGCCATCGTCTTCCCCGATTGCTCTGTCACCGTCAACGATATCGTCCAGAAGAAATCGGCCTTCCAGTCGCAGGCAAAGGCGGAATTGGGCCTAGCGAATCTGTCGGTGGTTACGGGGCGGGTCGAAAGCCTGAGACCCGGCGGCGAAGTTCCGGGAAAATTTGATGTGATCGTCTCGCGCGCGTTCGCAGACCTCGCGGATTTCGTTACACTGGCCCGTCACCTCGTCGCGGATAACGGAGCCATCTGGGCGATGAAGGGCGTGCGACCCGATGGAGAAATCGAGGGCTTGCCTGAGGGCGCGCATGTCAAGCAGGTGATTCGTCTCAAAGTGCCATCGCTGGATGCCGAACGGCATCTGGTCGAAGTCGCAGTAGGCTGATGATCAGATCCAATCTCACTAAACAGGCTGCAAAGGGGCACTAAAAAGATGGCAAAAATCTTCTGCGTTGCGAACCAGAAGGGTGGAGTCGGCAAAACGACGACCGCGGTCAATCTCGCCGCGAGCCTCGCATCGCAGGGACAGCGGGTCCTGCTCATCGATCTCGATCCGCAAGGCAACGCCACCATGGGGAGCGGCGTCGACAAGGCCGCTTGCGAGAACACGGTTTACGAAGTGCTGGTCGACGGCGTGTCGGTCGCAGATGCGCGCGTGAAGTCGGAAGCCGTTTCGTACGACGTGCTGCCTGCCAATCGCGAACTGGCGGGCGCCGAAGTCGAGCTCGTCAGCATGGAAAATCGCGAGCGCCAGCTCAGAGAGGCGCTGGCGCATGTGGTGTCCGAGTACGACTTCGTTCTGATCGATTGCCCCCCGGCGCTGTCACTGTTGACGCTGAACGGCCTGTGTGCCGCGCACGGCGTCGTGATCCCGATGCAATGCGAATACTTCGCGCTCGAGGGCCTGTCAGATCTCGTCAATACGATCAAGCAGGTCCACGCGAACCTGAACCGTGATCTGAAGATAATCGGCTTGTTGCGCGTGATGTTCGATCCGCGCATCACGTTGCAGCAGCAGGTATCGGAACAACTGAAAGAGCACTTTGGCGACAAGGTGTTCGACGTCGTCATTCCGCGGAACGTACGACTTGCCGAGGCGCCGAGTTACGGCTTGCCGGGCGTCGTGTTCGACCGCGCGTCACGCGGCGCGCAGGCTTATGTGCAGTTCGGCGCGGAAATGATCGAACGGGTGCGTGCTCTATGACGCAGCGCCATCCATCCAAAGCGGATCGAGGAACCACGATGAACGCAGTAGCACGGAAAAAAGGTTTGGGCAGAGGGCTGGAGGCGTTGCTCGGCGGCAGCGCGGAGTTCACGGAGGCCGTCAAGATCAACGGCGCGCCGCACACACTGCCGCTCGACAAGATGCAAGCAGGCAAGTACCAGCCTCGCACACGAATGGACGAGGGCGCGTTGCAGGAACTGGCGGCGAGCATTCGCGCGCAGGGTTTGATGCAGCCGATTCTGGTGCGTCCGATCTCGCCTGAAAAATTCGAGATCATCGCAGGCGAGCGACGTTTTCGCGCGGCTCGCCTGGCCGGGCTGGACGAGGTGCCGGTGCTGGTCCGCGATGTGCCGGATCAGGCTGCGGCCGCGATGGCGCTCATCGAGAACATCCAGCGCGAAGACCTGAATCCGCTGGAAGAAGCGCAGGGCATTCAGCGTCTGCTCGACGAATTCGATTTCACGCACGAACAGGCGGCCGAATCGGTGGGGCGTTCGCGTAGCGCAGTGTCGAATCTGCTGCGCCTGCTGAATCTCGCGTCCCCCGTTCAGACGATGCTGCTCGCCGGCGATCTCGACATGGGGCACGCGCGCGCATTGCTTGCCGTCGATGCCGCCACGCAGATCACGCTCGCGAATCAGGTGATCAACAAGCGGATGTCGGTGCGCGAAACCGAAAAACTGGTCACGACGACAACGAAGGTCGCGCCCGCCGTAAAGGCCAAGGTCAATAACGACGGTGGCCGCGATACGCGCCGGCTCGAAGAGGAATTGTCGGATCTGCTCGCCGCGACGGTGAAGATCAAGCTCGGACGGCGCGGACGAGGGCAGGTGCTCGTCGACTTCGGCGATCTCGACGCACTCGAAGGTATTCTTGCCCGCTTGAGGGGCAGCGCGGCCGCTGCATAAAGATTCATCCGATGCCTGCTGCCGACCGAGCGCTGAAGCCTCGTCAAAATTTGTTGCGCGCGGTCATTCGCTATGCGGCGAAAGAGCCGGTGCTGACCGTGCTCGTCGCGGCATTGATCGCGCTGCAGATACTCCATCCGCGTCCATGGGCGTCGCTCCCTGCGCTCGTCGACTGGCAAACGGTGATGACCCTCGCGGGGCTTCTGGTTTTGACGAAGGCGGTCGAACATTCAGGATTCCTGATGTGGCTCGCGCATCGCGTCGTTCATCGTATCCGTTCGCAGCGTGCGCTGGCATTTCTGCTGATCGCGCTCGCCGCCGCTCTGTCGACGTTGCTCACGAACGATGTCGCGTTGTTCGTCGTCGTGCCGCTCGCGTTGTCGTTAAACGAGTTGACACCGTTGCCGCTGAAGCGGCTCGTGATCTTCATCGCGATCGCGGTGAATGCCGGCTCGGTTCTCACACCACTGGGCAATCCGCAGAATCTGTTCCTTTGGCAGACGAGCGGCGTTTCGTTCGCGGGATTCGTGCTGGCATTGGCGCCGTTGTGCGCGGCGCTGATGGCGATGCTGTATGCGCTGACGGCGCTCGCGTTCAAGCGCATCGACCTGGATCTGTCGAAAGACACAGAACCGCATCCTGTCGATCGTCCGCTGCTCGGCGTCGCCTTGCTTTTGTTCGCCGCGTTTGTGCTGCTTGCGGATGCGCATCGTCCAGGCATAGGACTGATCGGTGTCGGCGTCGGATTTATCTTCTGGCGGCCACGAATCGTCATGAAGATCGACTGGCTTCTGCTGCTGATTTTCGTGTTCATGTTCATCGTCTTGAGAAGCCTCGCAGCATTGCCTTGGGTACACGCAGCAGTCGGACAAATGCATCTGACGACACCCCTGCGAGCCTATGCCGCAAGTGCTGTACTGTCGCAGTTCATCAGCAATGTCCCAGCAGCGATCATGCTGGCTGAGTTCTCAAAGGATTGGCGCGCATTGGCGTTCGGAGCGAGTGTCGGTGGATTCGGATTTGCGATCGGTTCGCTGGCGAATCTGATTGCAATGAGGCTTTCAGGACAGCGCGGAATGTGGCTGCAGTTCCACCTGTTTTCGGTTCCGTTTTGGGTCGTGAGCGGGGTGGTCGGCGGGTGGCTTCTGTTGCATTTTTGACACTTGTGCGAGCGACCGAAATGCGCTCGCAACGTTGTGCTCGTAACACAATTCCAGCGGCATTTCCCGGTCTGTCGCGACCGCCTTACATTTGAAGTCCGACCGCATGAAAATGGGCGTTTTCCCGCATCATGAAGCGCCATCTCATGCCTGTTATTGGCCGGGCTAAAGTCTTGAATTGCCTGCAACTATCGCTTACAATCGCCCGGATTTATTTGCTAGGCAACCCCGTAAGCGGTGCGAAAGCTCGCGGGCTAAACAGGACTTTGCGGAACACTGCGATGGCGGTCAAAGCGTCGAACCAAACGCCGCAACAACGGCACGACGAACACCGCGAAGATCGCACAGGTTCGCAAGCGTCCGGCGGTCACAGCGCAACGCATGACGACGCGTGGGATGCCGAGCAGCAAGATAACAATATCGTTCCGCTCACACGGGCCGAGGCCGAAAAACTGTTTGGTCCGAACGTGAGTCGTCCATCGCGCGTCACACCGTTCAAGGTCGTGATTGCGCAAATGGTTTTGTCCCTGGGTGCGACGCTGTTGTGGTGGCTGTTCTACAAGCCGCCGGGCGATGCTGCGCTGTCAGCCTTCCTGGGAGGAGCGATTTGCTGGGTGCCGAGCGCATTGTTCGCGGCACGTCTTAAGAAGTTGAGTGGCGCCGAAACGGTGATGAGCTGGATGATCGGTGAAGCACTCAAGATGGGGACAACGATTGCGATGTTCATTGCCATCGCATTCTGGTATCACGATGTACGGTGGATTCCGCTGCTCGTGACCTACCTGATCGCTCTCAAGACGTACTGGATCGCGCTCGCCTGGCGCTGAAGCAAACGAGACACTGGCTGACGCACGGCGTCAGCAACGAGGCGCGCGGGTTCGACAAAGGCCCGCGCTGGCGTGTTCCCGCAAGACAGAATTGCGGCGGGAGCGGCCCGGAAAGATTTTCGACAATTTGGGTGGCATTAACGATATGGCAGCTAGCGAAGGAACGCGCGCTCTGGATCCGTCCGAGTACATTGCGCACCACTTGCAGAATTTTTCCACCGCTCATCAGACGTCGGTCTTCGATCTTCACGTCTGGAATATCGATACGCTTTTCTGGTCGATCGTGTGCGGTCTCGTCACCATCCTCGTGCTGCGTCTCGCTGCGCGCAAGGCAACGTCCGGCGTTCCGGGCCGTTTCCAGTGTGCTGTCGAAATGCTCGTCGAAATGGTCGAGGATCAATCGAAATCAATTATCCACGGCAACCGTACGTTCATTGCACCGCTCGCTCTGACCGTGTTCGTCTGGGTCGCGCTGATGAATTCGCTCGACTTCCTTCCCGTTGATCTGCCTGGTCGTGTGATCGGCTGGCTCGGCCTATCCGATATCATCTCGCACCACCGGATCGTGCCGACCGCCGACCTGAACGGCACGTTTGGCATCGCGCTCGGTGTGTTCGTGCTGATGATCTATTACAACGTCAAGATCAAGGGCGCGGGTGGTTTCGTGCACGAATTGCTGTCCGCTCCGTTCGGCGCGCATCCGCTGCTGTGGATCCCGAACCTTGCACTGAACATTATCGAGTTCGTCGCGAAGACGGTTTCGCTCGCGCTGCGGCTGTTCGGCAACATGTATGCGGGCGAACTGCTGTTCCTGCTGATTGCCCTGCTCGGCAGCCTCTGGACCTTCGGCGCGGACACGACGTTGCTTGGCTTCATTGGCCATGTGATCGCAGGCAGCGTGTGGGCGGTCTTCCACATCCTGATCGTGCTTCTGCAGGCGTTCATTTTTATGATGCTGACGCTGGTGTACATCGGCCAGGCACACGACAAGCACTAACACGGCGAGTCGAACCTCTATCTGCTTTAGTTTTTTCTTAAATCCCAGTTCCAAAAAGACTTTTCACAAAGGAGTGATCATGCAAGCTTTCATCGCCAACATCCAGGGTCTGACCGCCATCGGTATCGGCATCATCATCGGCCTGGGTGCAATCGGCGCCTGTATCGGTATCGGCCTGATGGGCGGCAAGTACATCGAGGCATGCGCTCGCCAGCCGGAACTGATGAACCCGCTGCAAACCAAGATGTTCCTGCTTGCTGGTCTGATCGATGCGGCGTTCCTGATCGGCGTCGGTGTGGCAATGCTGTTTGCGTTCGCGAACCCGCTGCTGTCGAAGCTGGCAGGCTGAGGTTCCTCGGAAGTGTGCGCCTGATCTATAACTGATAAGGCGCAAAGCGGAACGGGCACTAAGGCGCTGATCGAGCACTGAATCGATGAGCGCCTTGCCGTTTCCCCCTCCGATCAAGCAACGTTTAAGGAAACACCGTGAATCTCAACGCAACCCTGTTTGCGCAAATGGTCGTGTTCCTGATCCTCGCGTGGTTCACGATGAAGTTCGTGTGGCCGCCGCTGATCAACGCCCTCGACGAGCGCTCGAAGAAGATCGCCGATGGCCTGTCGGCCGCTGAAAAGGGCAAGTTGGAACTCGAAGCCGCGCACAAGCGCGTCGACCAGGAACTCGCTCAGGCACGCAACGACGGCCAGCAACGTATCGCTGACGCCGAAAAGCGCGCAGTCGCGGTCGCCGACGAAATCAAGGCACAGGCGCAAGCTGAAGCAACGCGCATCATCGCTCAGGCGAAAGCCGACGCGGAACAGCAGGTCGTGAAGGCGCGTGAAGCGCTGCGTGGTGAAGTCGCCGCGCTCGCCGTGAAGGGTGCCGAACAGATCCTGAAGCGCGAAGTCAACCAGGCGGCCCACGCCGACCTGCTGAATCAACTCAAAGCCGAGCTCTGATCATGGCCGAACTTGCAACCATCGCCCGTCCGTACGCAGAAGCGCTGTTTGGCGTGGCCGAAGCTGGTGACATCGCCGCCTGGTCCACGCTCGTGCAGGAGCTGGCACAGGTTGCGCGTCTGCCCGATGTGCTGTCGATTGCCTCGAGCCCGAAAGTCAGCCGTGCGCAGATCAGCGATCTGCTGCTCACCGCGCTGAAATCGCCGCTCAAGGACAATGCGCAGGCGAAGAATCTGGTCCAGATGCTGGTTGACAATCACCGTCTGCCGCTCTTGCCCGAAATCGCCACGCAGTTCGAAGAGTTGAAGAACGCCCGCGAAGGTGCGGCCGATGTGCTGATCGTCAGCGCATTCCCCCTCGAAGGTGCGCAGCTGGACGACGTCGTCGCGAGCCTCGAACGCAAATTCAAACGCAAGCTGAAGCCGACGGTTCAAGTGGACCCGTCGCTGATCGGCGGCGTTCGCGCGACGGTCGGCGACGAAGTGCTCGATACCTCGGTCCGCGCGCGGCTCGCCAGCATGCAGACGGCTCTGACCGCCTGAAGCCCTCACGTGGTTGTGGCGGCTGGCACGCAACAGAATTGACTATCAGGAGCGAATAATGCAACTCAATCCCTCTGAGATCAGCGAGCTGATCAAGAGCCGGATCCAGGGCCTTGAAGCGAGCGCAGACGTTCGCAACCAGGGCACCGTGATCTCCGTGACCGACGGTATCGTGCGTATCCACGGCCTGTCGGAAGTGATGCAGGGCGAAATGCTCGAATTCCCGGGCAACACGTTCGGTCTCGCGCTGAACCTCGAGCGCGACTCGGTCGGCGCGGTGATTCTGGGTGAATACGAACACATCTCGGAAGGCGACATCGTCAAGACGACGGGTCGCATTCTCGAAGTGCCGGTGGGTCCGGAGCTGATCGGCCGCGTGGTCGACGCACTGGGCAACCCGATCGACGGCAAGGGCCCGATCAACGCGAAGATGACCGACGCAATCGAAAAGATTGCTCCGGGCGTGATCTGGCGTAAGTCGGTGTCGCAGCCGGTGCAAACCGGTCTGAAGTCGATCGACTCGATGGTGCCGATCGGCCGCGGCCAGCGTGAGCTGATCATTGGCGACCGCCAGTGCGGCAAGACGGCTGTCGCTGTCGACTCGATCATCAACCAGAAGGGCAAGGACCTGATCTGTATCTACGTCGCGATCGGCCAGAAGGCTTCGTCGATCATGAACGTGGTTCGTAAGCTCGAAGAAACGGGCGCGATGGAATACACGATCGTCGTCGCCGCTTCGGCTTCGGAATCGGCCGCGATGCAGTACCTGGCGCCGTACGCCGGCTGCACGATGGGCGAATACTTCCGCGACCGCGGCCAGGACGCGCTGATCGTCTACGACGACTTGACCAAGCAGGCTTGGGCATATCGTCAGATCTCGCTGCTGCTGCGCCGTCCGCCGGGCCGTGAAGCTTACCCGGGCGACGTGTTCTATCTGCACTCGCGTCTGCTGGAGCGTGCTGCTCGCGTCTCGGAAGAGTACGTCGAGAAGTTCACGAACGGCGAAGTGAAGGGCAAGAGCGGCTCGCTGACGGCACTGCCCGTCATCGAAACGCAGGCAGGCGACGTGACGGCATTCGTTCCGACGAACGTGATCTCGATTACCGACGGCCAGATCTTCCTGGAAACCGACCTCTTCAACGCAGGTATCCGCCCGGCTATTAACGCTGGCGTGTCGGTGTCGCGCGTCGGTGGTGCGGCTCAGACGAAGGTCGTGAAGAAGCTGTCGGGCGGTATCCGTACCGACCTCGCACAGTACCGTGAACTGGCAGCGTTCGCGCAGTTCGCATCGGACCTCGACGAAGCAACCCGCAAGCAGCTGGAGCGCGGCCGCCGCGTGACGGAACTGCTGAAGCAGCCGCAATACCAGCCGCTGCAAGTGTGGGAGCTGTCGGTGTCGCTGTTCGCAGCGAACAACGGCTACCTCGACGATCTGGAAGTTTCGCAAGTGCTGCCTTTCGAAAAGGGCCTGCGCGAATTCCTGAAGTCGAAGCATGCTGACCTGGTCAAGCGCATCGAAGACAACAAGGACTTGTCGAAGGACGACGAGGGCGCGCTGCACGCCGCACTCAAGGACTTCAAGAAGTCGGGCGCTTATTGATCCGCGAGTGATCCGCAAGGCATAAACGGACCTTGAAGCAGCGCGCGGTGCATGTAAATGCGTCCGCGCTGTTTCGATCAAGGAGCAAGCAATGGCTGGAATGAAGGAAATTCGCGGCAAGATCAAGAGCGTGCAAAACACGCGCAAGATCACGAAAGCGATGGAGATGGTGGCCGCATCCAAGATGCGCCGCGCTCAGGAGCGCATGCGCTCTGCTCGCCCGTACGCCGACAAGGTCCGCGATATCGCTGCGCACATGAGCAGTGCGAGCCCGGAATATCGTCATCCGTTCATGGTGACGAACGATGGCGCGAAGTCGGTAGGCTTCATCCTTGTCACGACAGACAAGGGTCTGTGCGGCGGTATGAACACGAACGTGCTGCGCGCTTCGCTCCAGAAGTTCAAGGAGCTGGAAGGTCAGGGCAAGACGCTCGAAGCGACGGCAATCGGCGGCAAGGGTCTGGGTTTTCTGAACCGCTTGCGCGCGAAGGTCGTGTCGAACGTCGTGCAACTGGGCGATACGCCGCACCTGGAAAAGCTGATCGGCGCTGTGAAGGTTCAGCTCGACATGTACTCGGAAGGCAAGCTCTCGGCTGTGTACCTCGCGTACACGCGCTTCGTCAACACGATGAAGCAGGAGCCCGTGATCGAGCAACTGCTGCCGCTGTCGGCGGAACAGTTCGAGCGCAAGGACGAGAAGGGTAGCCCGACGCCGAGTACGTCGTGGGACTACATCTACGAGCCGGACGCGCAAACCGTCGTCGACGAACTGCTGGTGCGTTATGTCGAAGCGCTGGTCTATCAGGCCGTCGCGGAAAACATGGCGTCGGAACAGTCGGCACGGATGGTCGCAATGAAGGCCGCTTCGGACAACGCGAAGACGGTCATCAACGAACTGCAGCTCTCGTACAACAAGAGCCGTCAGGCAGCGATCACGAAGGAACTGTCGGAAATCGTCGGTGGCGCCGCGGCAGTCTGACGCTGACGTCGACACGCGGGAGCGCCATCTGGCGAGTCCACCGAAACTGCGCCGTTGCGCGAGTGAAGAATTGAGTATCTAAAGGAAAAGCGATGAGTACTACTGCTTTGGTAGAAGGCAAGATCGTACAGTGCATCGGCGCGGTGATCGACGTGGAATTCCCGCGTGAACACATGCCGAAGGTTTACGACGCGCTCATTCTCGAAGGTTCGGAACTGACGCTCGAAGTCCAGCAGCAGCTGGGCGACGGCGTTGTCCGCACCATCTGTCTGGGTTCGTCGGATGGCCTGCGCCGCGGCGTCATGGTGAAGAACACCGCAAAGCCGATCAGCGTGCCCGTTGGCAAGCCGACGCTGGGCCGCATCATGGACGTGCTTGGCCGTCCGATCGACGAAGCGGGCCCGATCTCGAGCGAGACGACGCGTTCGATCCACCAGAAGGCGCCGGCGTTCGACGAACTGTCGCCGTCGACGGAACTGCTCGAAACGGGTATCAAGGTTATCGACCTGATCTGCCCGTTCGCGAAGGGCGGTAAGGTGGGCCTGTTCGGCGGTGCTGGCGTGGGCAAGACCGTCAACATGATGGAGCTCATCAACAACATCGCGAAGGAGCACGGCGGTTACTCCGTGTTCGCGGGCGTGGGCGAGCGTACCCGTGAAGGGAACGACTTCTACCACGAAATGAAGGACTCGAACGTTCTCGATAAGGTCGCGCTGGTGTACGGCCAGATGAACGAGCCGCCGGGCAACCGTCTGCGCGTTGCGCTGACGGGCCTGACGATGGCCGAGCACTTCCGTGACGAAGGCCTCGACGTGCTGTTCTTCGTTGACAACATCTACCGTTTCACGCTGGCCGGTACGGAAGTGTCGGCGCTGCTGGGCCGTATGCCGTCGGCAGTGGGCTATCAGCCGACGCTGGCGGAAGAAATGGGTAAGCTGCAAGAGCGTATTACGTCGACCAAGACGGGCTCGATTACGTCGGTTCAGGCCGTGTACGTCCCTGCTGACGACTTGACGGACCCGTCGCCGGCAACGACCTTCGGCCACCTCGACGCAACCGTCGTGCTGTCGCGTGACATCGCTTCGCTGGGTATCTACCCGGCAGTGGACCCGCTCGATTCGACCTCGCGTCAGATCGACCCGCACGTGATCGGCGAAGAGCACTACAACATCACGCGTGGTGTTCAGCAGACGCTGCAGCGCTACAAGGAACTGCGCGACATTATCGCGATTCTGGGCATGGACGAACTGTCGCCGGAAGACAAGCTGTCGGTCGCGCGCGCTCGTAAGATCCAGCGTTTCCTTTCGCAGCCGTTCCACGTTGCTGAAGTGTTCACGGGCTCGCCGGGCAAGTATGTGCCGCTGAAGGAAACGATCCGTGGCTTCAAGATGATCGTCGACGGTGAGTGCGATCACCTGCCGGAGCAGGCGTTCTACATGGTCGGCACGATCGACGAAGCCTTCGAAAAGGCCAAGAAGATCCAGTAAAGGCTGGGTGGGTGTATCGAAGCGGGCGCCGGCTCGCGCGCGCTGGCTGTCGCAAGACGGCCGGCGCACAAGCCCGGCGCCTCGTCCTACGCTCAACCAGCGTTGCATGGGACGAGAGTAAGCGCCAAAGCGCTAACACTCGTCGACAGGAGTCGACATAAATGGCAACCATCAAGGTAGACGTCGTCAGCGCGGAAGAGGAAATCTTCTCGGGCCAGGCAAAGTTCGTTGCGCTCCCGGGCGAAGCGGGCGAACTCGGCATTCTGCCGGGTCACACGCCGCTCATCACGCGGATTCGTCCGGGTGCGGTGCGTATCGAAGCTGAAAACGGCGAAGAAGAGTTTGTGTTCGTCGCTGGCGGTATTCTCGAAGTCCAACCGGGCGCAGTGACGGTTCTGGCCGACACGGCGATCCGCGGCAAGGATCTTGACGAAGCGAAGGCCGAGCAGGCTCGCAAGCGCGCGGAAGAAGCGCTGCAGAACACCGGCTCGAACCTCGAATATGCGACCGCGCAGGCGGAACTCGCGTATGCGACGGCACAGCTGGCCGCGATCCAGCGTCTGCGCAAGCTGCGCGGACAGCATTAAGCAGCATCGTTCGAAAAGCAGCCCTTGTGGCTGCTTTTTTTGTCTTCTACTTGACGTTTACGGAAAGGTCAGCAAAATCATACCGGCAGTGCCCGAGCAGCTAGAAAGTTGCGGGTAAGACTTGATGCCGATCGGTCTAGGACCGGGGCACAATCGGTCGCAAACTCATCTCAATACAGCGATTCACCTCTAGAGACACCACCATGGCAACGCAAGCTGCAGGAGAGGGCGCAATCATCGAGCCGAAGAACGGGCTGTCATACGTGCGGGGTTCGACGGACGTGCCGCTTAGCGAATCGACGGTCGGTCAGTTTCTTGTCGATACCGCCCGACGCTTCCCCGAACGTCCCGCCGTGGTGTTTCGCGAGCAGCAGATTCGCTGGAGTTGGACGGAGTTTTTGCAAGAAGTCGACACCTTGGCGGCGGGATTGCTGGATCTGGGCATCGAGAAGGGCGATCGCGTCGGCATCTGGTCGCCGAACCGCGTCGAATGGCTGATGACGCAGTTCGCAACTGCGCGGATCGGCGCCGTTCTCGTCAATATCAATCCCGCTTATCGCCTTGCCGAGCTTGAATACGCGCTGAACAAGGTCGGCTGCAAAGCGATTATTTCGGCCGAGAAGTTCAAATCGTCGATGTACCTGCAGATGCTTCAGGAACTGGCGCCCGAACTGGCGACTGCAACTCCCGGAGACCTCCACGCCGCGCGCCTTCCGGACCTACGCATCGTGATTCGCATGTGCGATGCAGAGACGCCGGGCATGCTGACGTTTTCTGATGTCGTCGAGCGTGGCCGAATCGCCTACGATCCCGCGAAACTTGACGCAATCGGCGCAACGCTCAACGCCAATGACCCGATCAACATTCAGTTCACGAGTGGAACGACCGGGAATCCGAAGGGTGCGACGTTGACGCACCGGAACGTCGTGAACAATGCGCGCTATATCGCGATGGCAATGCGACTGACCGAGCAGGACTCGCTTTGCATTCCGGTGCCGCTTTATCACTGCTTCGGCATGGTGCTGGCGGTTCTGGCCTGCGTGTCGGTTGGGGCCGCGATGGTCTTCCCGGGCGAGGCATTCGAGCCCGGCGCAACGCTGGCCGCCGTCGCCGAGGAAAAATGCACGGCGCTCCACGGCGTGCCGACGATGTTCATCGCCGAACTCGACCACCCCGACTTCGCGACGTTCGATCTGTCGCGGCTGCGCACCGGCATCATGGCCGGCTCGCCTTGCCCGATCGAGACGATGAAACGCGTCGTTTCGCAGATGCATCTCGCTGAGATCACGATCGCTTACGGGATGACCGAGACGAGTCCGGTGTCATTCCAAAGCTCGACGACCGATCCGCTGGACAAACGGACGACGACGGTCGGACGCATTCAGCCGCACCTCGAGGTGAAAGTGGTCGATGCACTCGGCAACATCGCGCCTGTCGGCGAAACGGGCGAGCTATGCACTCGCGGCTATTCGGTGATGAAGGGCTACTGGGGCGACGAAGCGAAAACGCGCGAAAGCGTCGTCGACGGCTGGATGCACACCGGCGACCTCGCGACGATCGACGCCGAGGGTTACTGCAATATCGTCGGCCGTCTGAAGGACATGCTGATTCGTGGTGGCGAGAACATCTATCCGCGAGAGATCGAGGAGTTTCTTTTCAGGCACCCGAAGATTCAGAGCGCTCAGGTGTTCGGCGTGCCCGATGCGAAGTACGGCGAAGAAGTGTGCGCATGGATCGTCCTGCGCGCCGGCGAGCATCTCACGGCCGAAGAAGTGCAGGAATTCTGTCGCGGCCAGATCGCGCACTACAAGATTCCGAAATACATCCGCTTCGTCGATGAACTGCCGATGACCGTCACCGGCAAGGTCCAGAAGTTCGTGATGCGCGAACGGATGATCGGCGAACTTCATCTCAAGGAAGACAAGACGGCGTGACGGCGTATCGCCATTATCCGGAACGAGGACTCAACGCCGTGTGCAAACCACACGGCGTTTTGTTTTAGAGGGGAGATGCCGGTTCGCACACGGAGACGGACGCGCAAACGTTTGGCGAGAGAAAAAAAAAGCGGGCCTGGAGCCCGCTAAAAACCACACGCTACGGGGTTAGCGCGAGGAGACCATTGGAGGAACCGATCAACCGGCGCGATCGACGCCGATCACGACTCCAGCAGAGATGCCCCTGGTAAGAGAGCTTCGGCGCTTACGCCGACCAGCCGTCGAGTTGTCCGAAGACACTACTACCCGGCCGCATCCGTGCTGAACCCGTGAAAGGCATTGTGGGCGAATTACTTCGCTCGCGCGGTAACAAAGTGTTTCAGGTTGTAACGCCCGCCAGATAAGGCGCAGCGGGATTTATTGCGATAGCGAAGCGATTTAAGCGCAATTATTACCGATACCTTTTCAGCGCATTTTGTCTCGTTTCAGCGTCTCGTTCGAGGCGTATGTTGCATTGCGTCATGGCTGGCAAGCCCGCCAATGCAATGCATCACGTTGGAGTACAGAACTGTCGACCCGAATGTTCATACCGATCCGAACTGCGCCTGTTTGAAACCTGCGTTTGCCCGCGCGACCGAAGTAGTGCTGCAATGCGGAATTAACCGACCGTCCTGCCCGGACTTGTCGCGCGCCGGGCGAACCGCAAACATTGCGCATGACGGACAGAGGCAGCCTTTCGCCTCAATAGGTAAGTACGACTGCCCGGCCGTCACAAACTTGGCGTGCTTCGGCTTACTTCAGCCACTTGTCGGAAATGGCTTGATACTCGCCACTCTCGCGCGCGAGGTGCAGCCATTGGTCGACGTATTGCTGGAACACGACGTCGCCACGGGGCACCATCCAAGCCTTCTCCCCATACTGGAACGGCTTGTCCGGATGCACGGCGCACAGCCCGGGGTTGAGCTTCTGCTGCAGGAGCGTCTCGGACGCATCCGTCACCATCACGTCGGCCTTGCCGGCAAGAATCTGCTTGAAGATGGTCACGTTATCCGGATACACGGTCAGATTCGCGTGCTTGAAAAACTGACGCGCGAAGCGCTCGTTGGTGCCGCCCGGATTGAAAATCACGCGCGTGGACTGTTGATCGATCTGCGCGACCGTCTGGTACTTGCTGACGTCGTCGCAGCGCACGATAGGCGTCTTGCCGTCCACCTGGTACGCCTCCGTGAAGAACGCGCGCTTCTGGCGGTCCAGCGTGGTCGATACGCCGCCCACAGCCACGTCGCATTTCGCGACAAAGTCGTTCATCAGATTCGACCAAGACGTCTTTACGAATTCCGCCTTTACGCCGAGCGATTTGGCCAGCGATTCTGTCATGTCGATGTCGATGCCTTCGAACTGCCCGTCCTGCTTGTAGAACGAGTACGGCTTGTAGTCGCCCGTTGTGCAGGCCCGCAGCGTGCCGCGTGCCGTGATTTCGTCGAGGCGTGACGTTGAAGTTGCGGGGACGGATGCGGCACTTTGCGCATGGGCGGCGCCGGCGCAGCACATTGCAGCGGCGAGAAGCAGGGCGTTCTTCTTCATTGAATCTCCTCTATCGTTGTTTTTTGTGAATCAACGGAACGGATAATAGCCTGCGCAACTATCTGTGACCATCGGCAGGAAGGCATAGGACAAACAGCAATTGCGGGGACCATGCAGGTTGCCGCCGACGCTCAACGGTTAAAATGCCGCTTTGCCTTCAGTTGCAAGCGACGTGGCCCATAACCTTCTCAACGACACTTTTCTGCGCGCGCTGCTGCGTGAGCCGACCGACTACACGCCGATCTGGCTGATGCGCCAGGCGGGACGCTATCTGCCGGAATACAACGCGACGCGCAGCCGCGCAGGCAGTTTCCTCGGACTCGCGAAGAATCCCGACTACGCGACGGAAGTTACGTTGCAGCCGCTCGACCGCTATCCGCTAGACGCGGCGATTCTTTTCTCCGATATCCTGACCATCCCCGACGCGATGGGCCTCGGTCTCGATTTTCAGGTGGGCGAGGGTCCGAAATTCGCGCGCCCCGTGCGCACCGAGGACGACGTCGCGCGCCTCGCAGTGCCGGATATCGACAGCACACTGCGCTACGTCACCGACGCCGTGCGTCAGATCCGCACCGCGCTCACCGACGCGCAAGGCCGTCAGCGCGTGCCGCTGATCGGCTTTTCGGGCAGTCCGTGGACGCTCGCGTGCTACATGGTCGAAGGCGGTGGCTCGGACGACTTCAGAACCGTCAAGTCGATGCTCTACGCCCGTCCGGACCTGATGCACCGCATTCTCGACGTCAACGCGAAGGCGGTCGCCGCCTATCTGAACGCTCAGATCGAAGCGGGCGCACAGGCCGTGATGATCTTCGATACGTGGGGCGGCGCGCTCGCCGACGGCGTTTATCAACGCTTCTCGCTGCACTACATTCGGCAGGCGGTGAGCCAGTTGAAGCGCGAGCACGACGGCAACCGCGTGCCTGTGATCACCTTCACCAAAGGCGGCGGCCTGTGGCTCGAAGAGATTGCGGCGACGGGCGTCGATGCCGTCGGACTCGACTGGACGGTCAACCTTGGCAAGGCGCGAGAGCGCGTCGGCGGGAAGGTCGCGTTACAGGGCAACATCGATCCTTCCGTGCTGTTCGCCCCGCCGTCGACGATTCGCATCGAGGCGCGCGCGGTCCTCGACAGTTTCGGCGATCACCCCGGTCACGTCTTCAATCTGGGGCATGGCATTTCGCAATTCACGCCGCCGGAGCACGTCGCCGAACTGGTCGACGAAGTGCATCGGCACAGCCGCGCGATCCGTGCAGCGGGCGGCAATCAACCGGCATAAGGCGGGCCCATCGCAATGTGACGGTTTTGTTGCGATGCAGCGACGTATGCTCTCGGCCAAAGGGGAAATTAGCGTTCCAAAGGCCGTCCAATGGCGCTCTCGAGGTTGTCAAGACTTGACTTATGCACATTTGTCACGTTGCGCCGCAGTAGAGGGATTGATTGTCGCACTGGCCTCGAAAGATCCGCGGATTTCTGATCAATCCCTTGAGTGACAAGGCTTTGCGGATCTTAAGACAAATGTGCGCTATCCCACAGAGAGGCCCGCGTGGCGCGGTCTTCGGCGCATTCGGACCGAGTTCTCAACAAAGTTATCCACAGGCGGGGCGGACGAGGCGCAATTGTCGATGCAAATTCAAAACTTAGCGCCGAAATTGAAGTTTTACTTTAAGTGTGGCCTCGGGGGCTGTCAGCCTGTGAATAACCGTCCCGACGAACGGTGGCTATGCGGATCGACGATCTGACGGGCACCTACGTCCGCGTCGCGCTCGATCATCCGTTGCCGACGCTCTTCGACTACCGCTGTGACGCCGCGCTGTCGCCGGCGCCGGGGATGCTCGTCAGCGTGCCGTTCGGGAAGCGCCACGTAGTCGGGCTTATCGCCGAAGTGACCGCTCACAGTGAAGTGCCGCCCGACCGGCTGAAGTCGGTGGCCGGCGTGTGCGCCGCGTGTCCGCCGCTTTCCGGACACTGGCTGCGACTCGCGCAGTTCGCCGCCGATTACTACCAGCGCGGCATCGGCGAAGTCGCGCTGCCGGCGCTGCCGCAGGCGTTGCGCGACGCGGCGCGCTGGGCGCGGCTGCTGGCGCCTGAAGAACACTATCGTCTGCTGCCCGCTGGCCGCGCCGCGTTGCCGGATGCGTTGCCCGCCCGCGCAAGCGCGCTGCGCCGTCTCGCGGCCGCGTTGGCGGAAGCGGAGTCGCTGCCTGCCGCCGATGCCCGCGCGCTGCATCCGAAGGCCACCGCGACGCTCGAAGCGTGGCAAGCGGAAGGCTGGGTCGCGCTCGACGTGATCGATCCTGCCGCGCCGCTTCCTTCGCAGCATCACGCGCCGCAGAATTCGACACTGCCGACGCTCACCGACGAACAAACGGCCGCTGTCGAAGCCATCCGCGACGCGCAAGGCTTCGCGCCATTTCTGCTGCACGGCGTGACGGGCAGCGGCAAGACGGAGGTGTATCTGCGCGCGCTGGCGGCGCTGCTGGCGGCGAATCCGCAGGCACAGGCGCTCGTCCTCGTGCCGGAGATCAACCTCACGCCGCAGTTCGAAGCAGCCTTCCGCGCGCGCTTCGCGTCGATGGACGATACCGCGATCGTCACCTTGCACAGCGGCCTGGCCGAAGGCGAACGCGCCCGCAACTGGTTCGCCGCGCACACAGGGCGCGCGCGCATCGTGCTAGGCACGCGGCTCGCGGTGCTCGCGTCGCTGCCGCATCTGTCGATCATCGTTGTCGACGAAGAGCACGACCCCGCTTACAAGCAGCAGGAAGGCTTGCGCTATTCGGCGCGCGATCTCGCCGTCTGGCGCGCGAAGCAGCTCGGCGTGCCCGTCGTGCTGGGATCGGCGACGCCGTCGCTGGAAAGCTGGTGGCAGGTCGAGCAGGGGCGCTACAAGCGGCTGACGTTGTCGCGCCGCGCGGTCGCCGACGCGGCCTTGCCGAGCGTTCGGCTCATCGACCTCGAAGAAGAACGGCGGCGCGGACGCGCATCCGTCGAAGGCCTTTCCGGGCCGCTGATCGCGGCGCTGAAAACGCGGCTCGAACGCGGCGAGCAAAGCCTCGTGTTCCTGAACCGTCGCGGCTACGCGCCGCAACTCGCGTGCGACGCTTGCGGCTGGGTCGCGGGCTGTCCGCGCTGCAGTGCCTACGTCGTGCTGCACAAGCCCGAACGCGCGCTGCGCTGCCACCACTGCGGCTGGGAATCGCGTATTCCGCGCTCGTGCCCGGAATGCGGGAACGTGGATATCGCGCCGCTCGGGCGCGGCACGCAGCGCGTCGAAGAAGCGCTGACGAGCGCCGTGCCGGGCGCGCGTGTGCTGCGTATCGATGCCGACAGCACACGCCGCAAAGGCAGCGCCCAGGCGCTTTTTTCCGACGTTCATGCCGGGGAAGTCGATATCCTGGTCGGCACCCAGATGATCGCGAAGGGGCACGATTTCCGGCGCGTATCGCTGGTCGGCGTGTTGAACGCCGATACCGCGCTCTTTTCGCACGATTTCCGCGCGAGCGAACGGCTTTTCGCGCAACTGATGCAGGTGAGCGGCCGCGCGGGCCGCGCCGGATTACCGGGCGAAGTGCTCGTGCAGACGCGCTATGCGCGGCACGCGCTGTATCACGCGCTGGCTCGCCACGATTACATCGGCTTCGCCAATTCGACGCTTGCCGAGCGCCGCGACGCGCATCTGCCGCCATTCGTCTATCAGGCGATGCTGCGCGCCGAGGGCCGCACGCTCGACGCCTCGCTCACCTTCCTGCAACAGGCCGCAGGCGCGCTCGCCGACATTCCCGCCGCCGCCCGCGTGACCGTCTACGACGCCGTGCCGCTCACCATCGTCAAGGTGATGCATGTGCATCGCGCGCAATTGCTGGTCGAAAGTGCATCGCGCGCGGCGCTGCGGGCGACGTTGCGCGCATGGCAACCCGCGTTGCGCACGATCAAAGGCGTGCTGCGCTGGAGCATCGAAGTCGATCCGCTCGACATCTAGCCGGCCATTCGCCGCTCGCTTCTTGCGCGCATCTGCGCGCAAATCCCTTCAAGTCATATCGATAGAGCAAAAGGTCGTTTCGGTTCGCGTTTTCGCTCGACTATATTTCGCCGGATCGGCGCATGTTTCATAACAATCGATAACGCCTCGCGCCGCAACCTCTTCTACCGGGGCAATGCAATGAGCGATACGAAACACACCTTGCCGGCAGGCGCCCAGCCATCGCAACCCGCCCGCACGGCGCGCGGCGGCGGACTTTTCTCGACGGAGGACTGGTGGGCCGTGTGGGTCGGCCTGCTGGTGATCGTCGTCGCGTGGGCGCTGTTCGCGTCGGGCAGCAGCATCAAATGGCTCGCGACGGCGCCCGCGAAATGGTCGGACCTCGGCGCGGCCGGGAAAGACTTCGCGAAGCATCTGCCGAACTATGTCGCGCTGTTCATCGTGTTTGCCGCGCTGTTCGGTGTGAGCCTTTCCGCGGTCAGGCAACGGGTCGCGCACTTTTTGCCGTCGTTCGCGATTCTGTTCATCGCGTCGATCCTGATTTTCGAAGTGGGCGCGTGGGCCAATGCATCGAAGTACAACCTCGAACCGCCGCTCGTCGCGCTCGCGCTGGGACTGCTGATTTCGAACGTGTTCCGCCTGCCTGAGTGGTTCTCCGCGGGATTGCGCGTCGAGTTTTATATCAAGGTCGGCATCGTGCTGCTCGGCGCGACGCTGCCGTTCACGCTGCTCGTCTGGGCGGGCCCCGTCGCCGTCGGACAGGCGACGATCGTTTCGCTCGTCACGTTCTTTGTGATCTTCTTCGCCGCCAAGGCGTTCGGACTCGACAGACGTTTCGCCGCGGTGCTCGCCGTCGGCGGCGCGGTGTGCGGCGTATCGGCGTCGATCGCGATTGCGGGCGCAGTGCGCGCGAAGCGCGAGCATGCGTCGGTGGCGATCACGCTCGTGATCCTGTGGGCGATCGTGATGATCTTCGTGCTGCCGTTCGTGTCGCGCTCGCTCGGTCTATCGACGGCCGTTGCGGGCGCATGGATCGGCACCTCCGAATTCGCCGACGCGGCGGGCATCGCTGCCGCGCAAGCCTACGGCGACTTCGCGAAGCACGCGGGCAGCGCGATCGCGGGCGCGCCGGAGGCGTCGCTTCAGGCGTTCACGTTGATGAAGGTGGTGGGCCGCGACATCTGGATCGGCATCTGGGCCTTTCTGCTGGCGATCGTCGCGACGACGCGCTGGGAATCCGGCGAAAACGGCGTTGCGGCGAAAGCCGATGCGCGCGAGATCTGGGCGCGCTTCCCGAAGTTCGTGATCGGCTTTGTGATCGCGTCGGCGCTCGTTACGTGGATCGCGAGCCATTACTCGCTCGCCGACTATCGCAAGGTGGTCACGCCGGAGTTCGTCGCGCCGATCACCGCGCTGCGCACATGGGCGTTCATCTTCTGCTTCTTCAGCATCGGGCTGACGACCCGCATCCGTTCGCTCGCGGCGACGGGCGTGAAGCCGTTTATCGCGTTCACCGTCGGCGTGGCCGTCAATATCGCCATCGGCTACGCGCTGTCCGCGCACGTGTTCGCACCGTATTGGAATAGCTTGGGACAGCGCTCGTGAGCGCACCCGCCGTTCTCGACGACAACATCGGCGCGCAGCCCGGCGCGCGCCGGCCTTGCTGCGCGGATTGCCGGTTCCGTGCCGACGATCGGCATTCACTTGAGCAGAGCATTCCGGGTCTCGCTGTATTCGGTTCGGGATTCGGCGCGAGCGTCGCCGACAGCCGGCTGTGCGTCGTGCGCGATCGGCTCGTCGCGCCTCGCGACAGTTGCAGCCGGTTCTCGCCTCGTCACTGCTGATCTGTCGGGCGCGAGAACTTTCGGTCCGTCAAAGGCGCGCTCGCGTCATATGAGTCAACGCTTGAAAGACGCGCCGGCCGTCAGACCCGAAACGACTCCGGCTGCTTCGCGTCGCGCTCGCCGTCGTTCACTTCGACGGGCCGCAACTCGTTGCGCGACGGGCCCGTGGCGCCACGGATGAACAGCACCATGCACGACGCGAACATCATCCAGATCCCTGTTATCACGATCCACTTTTCCATTCCGGCCACCCTGTCTTAGCGAGACGTCGAACCCCGTACCGTGCGTCGCTGCGCACATGATGACCGGTATAACGGCGCGATTCGGCTTTCGATAAGGGTGTGTCGGGATAAAACCGATCCAGGGAAAACACCGAGCGCAACCGCGTGCATCGGAACGGTGCACTCCGACCGCAAACCCTTGTGCAGCAAGGCTCGCCGACGGGTGCAACCGATTCGTCGAACTGGTTGCACCTTTTTATTGAGAGGGGTACGATTCGCCCAACTTTTTAGTCTTTGGCCGGCGTCCGTCCGGCACATGAAGAAGGAAACATGGCGAGCACCACCCTTGGCGTCAAGGTCGACGACCTTTTGCGTACCCGGCTGAAAGATGCCGCCACGCGTCTCGAACGCACTCCGCACTGGCTGATCAAGCAGGCGATCTTCGCTTACCTCGAGAAGATCGAGCACGGTCAGCTGCCCGCCGAACTGTCGGGCCATCAGAACGCAACCGAGCTGGCCGACGGCGTCGCCGCCGATTCCGACGAGAGCGACGCATCGCATCCGTTCCTCGAATTCGCGCAGAGCGTGCAGCCGCAATCGGTGCTGCGTGCGGCGATCACGGCGGCTTACCGTCGTCCGGAGCCGGAGTGCGTGCCGTTCCTGATCGGCCAGGCGCGCCTGCCCGCGAACATCGCGAGCGACGTGCAGGCAATGGCGACGCGTCTCGTCGAAGCGCTGCGCGGCAAGCGTTCGGGCGGTGGCGTCGAAGGGCTGATCCACGAGTTCTCGCTGTCGAGCCAGGAAGGCGTCGCGCTGATGTGTCTCGCAGAAGCGCTGCTGCGCATTCCCGACCGCGCGACCCGCGACGCACTGATCCGCGACAAGATCAGCAAGGGCGACTGGCGCTCGCACGTCGGCCACGCGCCGTCGCTGTTCGTGAACGCGGCGACGTGGGGCCTGATGATCACCGGCAAGCTGGTGACGACGAATAGTGAAACGGGTCTGTCGTCGGCGTTGACGCGCATGATCGGCAAGGGCGGCGAGCCGCTGATCCGCAAGGGCGTCGACATGGCGATGCGCCTGATGGGCGAGCAGTTCGTCACGGGCGAGAACATCTCCGAAGCGCTCGCGAACAGCCGCAAGTTCGAAGCACGCGGTTTCCGCTATTCGTACGACATGCTCGGCGAAGCCGCAACGACGGAAGCCGACGCGCAGCGCTACTACGCGTCATACGAGCAGGCGATCCACGCGATCGGCAAGGCGGCGGGCGGCCGTGGCATCTACGAAGGTCCGGGCATTTCGATCAAGCTGTCGGCGCTGCATGCGCGCTACTCGCGCTCGCAGCATGAACGCACGATGAGCGAGTTGCTGCCGCGCGTGCGCGCGCTCGCGATCCTCGCGCGCCGCTACGACATCGGCCTGAACATCGACGCCGAAGAAGCGGACCGCCTCGAAATCTCGCTCGATCTGCTCGAAGCGCTGTGCTTCGATCCGGAACTGCAAGGCTGGAACGGCATCGGCTTCGTCGTGCAGGCGTATCAGAAGCGCTGCCCGTTCGTGATCGACTACATCGTCGATCTGGCGCGCCGCAGCCGTCACCGCATCATGGTGCGCCTCGTGAAGGGCGCGTACTGGGATACGGAAATCAAGCGCGCGCAAGTGGATGGCCTCGAAGGCTATCCCGTGTACACGCGCAAGATCTACACAGACGTGTCGTACCTCGCGTGCGCGAAGAAGCTGCTCGGCGCGCCCGATGCCGTCTATCCGCAGTTCGCGACGCACAACGCGCACACGCTCTCGGCGATCTATCACCTCGCGGGCGGCAACTACTATCCTGGCCAGTACGAGTTCCAGTGCCTGCATGGCATGGGCGAGCCGCTGTACGAAGAAGTCACGGGCCGCGACAAGCTGAACCGTCCGTGCCGCGTGTATGCGCCCGTCGGCACGCACGAAACGCTGCTCGCGTATCTCGTGCGCCGTCTCCTGGAGAACGGTGCGAACACATCGTTCGTGAACCGCATCGCTGACGAGAGCGTGCCCATCAAGGACCTCGTCGCCGATCCTATCGAAGAAGCGTCGAAGATCATGCCGCTCGGCGCGCCGCACGCGAAGATTCCGCTGCCGCGCAATCTGTATGGCGCGGAGCGCAGCAATTCGATGGGCCTCGATCTGTCGAACGAGCATCGTCTCGCGTCGCTGTCCTCGGCCTTGCTGGCAAGCGCGAATCATCCGTGGCGCGCTGCGCCGATGCTCGAAGACAATGAGATCGCCGTCGGCAATGCACGCGACGTGCGCAATCCGTCGGATCACCGCGACGTCGTCGGCACGGTTGTCGAAGCGACGCCGGAGCATGTGAGCGCCGCGCTCGCGCATGCAGTCGCCGCTGCGCCGATCTGGCAGGCGACGCCCGTCGAAGCGCGCGCCGATTGCCTCACGCGTGCCGCCGATCTGCTCGAAGCGCAGATGCACACGTTGATGGGCCTCGTCGTGCGCGAAGCGGGCAAGTCGCTGCCGAACGCGGTCGCTGAAATCCGCGAAGCAATCGACTTCCTGCGCTACTACTCGGCGCAGATTCGCGACGAGTTCTCTAACGATACGCATCGTCCGCTCGGTCCCGTCGTGTGTATCAGCCCGTGGAACTTCCCGCTTGCGATCTTCATGGGCCAGGTGGCCGCCGCGCTCGCGGCGGGCAACACGGTGCTCGCGAAGCCCGCTGAACAGACGCCGCTGATCGCCGCGCAAGCCGTGCGCATTCTGCGCGAAGCGGGCGTGCCCGCAGGCGCGGTGCAGCTGCTGCCGGGCGACGGCGAAACGGTCGGCGCTGCTCTGGTGGCCGACGCGCGCACGCGTGCGGTGATGTTCACCGGCTCGACGGAAGTCGCGCGCCTCATCAACAAGACGCTGTCGAACCGCCTCGATCCGGAAGGCAAGCCGATTCCGCTGATCGCCGAAACGGGCGGCCAGAACGCGATGATCGTCGATTCGTCGGCGCTCGCAGAACAGGTCGTCGCGGACGTGCTGCAATCGTCGTTCGATTCGGCCGGTCAACGTTGTTCGGCACTGCGCGTTCTCTGTTTGCAGGACGACGTCGCGGACCGCACGCTCGAAATGCTGACGGGCGCGATGAAGGAACTGGCTGTCGGCAATCCGGACCGTCTGTCGATCGACGTCGGTCCCGTGATCGACGCCGAAGCGAAGCGCGGTATCGATGCGCACATCGCTGCGATGCGCGAGAAGGGCCGCAAGGTCACGCAGCTGCCGGCGCCGGACGGCTGCGCGGCCGGTACGTTCGTGCCGCCGACGCTGATCGAGCTCGATAGCATCGACGAACTGAAGCGCGAAGTGTTCGGTCCGGTGCTGCATGTCGTGCGTTATCGCCGCAGCGCGCTGGACAAGCTGCTCGAACAGATCCGCACGACGGGTTATGGACTGACGCTCGGCATCCACACGCGTATCGACGAAACGATCGCGCATGTGATCAGCCGCGCGCACGTGGGCAACATCTACGTGAACCGCAACGTGATCGGCGCAGTCGTGGGCGTGCAGCCGTTCGGCGGCGAAGGGCTGTCGGGCACGGGTCCGAAGGCGGGCGGCGCGCTGTATCTGCAGCGTCTGCTCGCGACGCGTCCGGCGGGTCTGCCGAAGTCGCTCGCGCAGACGCTGATCGTGGATGCCTCGCAAGGCGCGCAGAATGCTGCATCGAGCGGCGCATCGAATGGTGCAGCCGACGGCGCGACAAGCGATAATCCAGCCGCTGCGCTGACGGCGCTGCGCGACTGGCTGATCGCGGAACGCGAGCCGGTGCTCGCCGCGCGTTGCGACGGCTACCTCGCGCACATTCCGGCGGGCGCGACGGCCGTGCTGTCCGGTCCGACGGGCGAGCGCAACACGTACACGCTCGGCGCGCGCGGCGCGGTGCTGTGCGTTGCGTCGACGGCAAGCGGCGCACGCGTGCAGTTCGCGGCGGCGCTTGCGACGGGCAACAAGGCACTGTTCGAAGGCGCGGCGGGCGAGCAACTGTATGCTGCGCTCCCCGCCACGCTGAAGCAGTACGCGAGCGTGAAGAAGAACGCGGAAGCATCGTTCGATGCCGTGCTCTTCGAAGGCGACAGCGACGAGCTGCTGACGCTCGTGAAGGATGTCGCGAAGCGCGCAGGGCCGATCGTCTCGGTGCAGGGCGTCGCGGCGCGCGCGCTCGAGAGCGGCGATGAGGATTACGCGCTCGAACGTCTGTTGACGGAACGTTCGGTCAGCGTGAATACGGCAGCAGCAGGCGGTAATGCGAATTTGATGACGATCGGCTGAGCGAACCTCGTTTGATCGATTCAAAAAAATGGCGCGAGACGGCGACCCCGATCACCGCGCCGTCCACACCTGGTACCAAGGAGAAGATATGCAAAACACGATGAAAAAGCTGGCAGGCGCGACGCTGTTCGCGACCATGTCGCTGGCGGGGACTGCGCACGCTCAGCAGGTCGAAGACGTGAAAATCGGCTTCGCCGGCCCGATGACGGGCGCACAGGCGCACTACGGCAAGGACTTCCAGAACGGCATCACGCTCGCAGTCGAAGACATGAACGCGACGAAGCCGATGATCGGTGGCAAGCAGGTTCGCTTCGTGCTCGACGCAGCCGACGACCAGGCTGACCCGCGCACGGGCACGACGGTCGCGCAGAAGCTGGTCGACGACGGCATCAAGGGCATGCTCGGCCACTTCAACTCGGGCACGACGATCCCGGCATCGCGCATCTACGCGAACGCGGGCATTCCGCAGATCGCGATGGCGACGGCTCCGGAATACACGCAGCAAGGCTTCAAGACGACGTTCCGCATGATGACTTCGGACACGCAGCAAGGCTCCGTCGCGGGCACGTTCGCTGTGAAGAGCCTGGGCATGAAGAAGATTGCGATCGTCGACGACCGCACGGCTTACGGCCAGGGTCTCGCCGACCAGTTCGAGAAGGCAGCGAAGGCTGCGGGCGGAACGATCATCGACCGTGAATTCACGAACGACAAGGCCGTCGACTTCAAGTCGATCCTGACGAAGCTGAAGTCGGTCCAGCCGGATCTGATCTACTACGGCGGCGCCGATTCGCAGGCCGCGCCGATGGTCAAGCAGATGAAGACGCTGGGCATCAAGGCTCCGCTGATGGGCGGCGAAATGGTGCACACACCGACGTTCCTGCAAGTCGCAGGCGATGCGGCTAACGGCACGGTGGCTTCGCTGGCGGGTCTGCCGCTGGAAGAAATGCCGGGCGGCAAGGACTATGTCGCGAAGTACAAGAAGCGCTTCGGTGAAGACGTTCAGACGTACTCGCCGTACGCGTACGACGGCGCAATGGCAATGTTCGACGCAATGAAGAAGGCGAACTCGACCGATCCGGCCAAGTACCTGCCGATCCTCGCGAAGACGAACATGCCTGCTGTGACGACGAAGGATCTGGCCTACGACACGAAGGGCGATCTGAAGAACGGCGGCATCACGCTGTACAAGGTCGTCGACGGCAAGTGGACGACGCTGCAAAGCGTGGGCGGCAAGTAATTGCCGTTAAGGCGTGTGGCGCCTGGCGGTTGTTGCTGGCTGAGCGTCGCAGCCTGATCGATTGACGAAAAAAAGCCTCGCAGAGTTTTTGCTCTGCGAGGCTTTTGTTTTTATGCCGCGTATGTCGCGCATGTCGCGTATTCCGCCGGCAGTGCGCGCTTGTACGCGCCTGTCTCACTCCCCGCGCAGCTTTCTACCCTGCGCGCGAATCTGCTCGAGCGTCGCGCCTGGCGTGCTCGCTTCCTGCGGCAGGCGGATTTCGATGACGGCCGGCTTCTTCGATTCTTGCGCGCGCTTGAACGCGGGCATGAAGTCTTGCGTTCGCTCGACCGTTTCGCCGTGCGCGCCGAACGACTTCGCGAATGCGGCGAAGTCCGGATTCGTGAGGCCCGTTCCGTGGACGCGGTTCGGATAGTGCCGCTCCTGATGCATCCGGATCGTGCCGTAGTGGCTGTTGTTCACCACGATGAAGATCACGGGCAGCGCGTACTGTATCGCCGTCGCAAGCTCGGACGACGACATCATGAAGCAGCCGTCGCCTGCGAACGCAACGACTGTTCTGTCCGGATACATCGACTTCGCGGCGATCGCAGCGGGAACGCCATAGCCCATCGCGCCGCTTGTCGGTGCAAGCTGCGAACGGAAATGACGGTACGCGAAATGCCGGTGCAGCCACGTCGCGTAGTTGCCCGCGCCGTTGGTCAGGATCGCGTCCTTAGGCAGATGCTCGCGCAGTTGCTGCATGATCTCGCCAAGCTGAACGTCGCCGGGGATCGCGCGCGGCTTGCGCCATTCGAGGTACGCGTCGTGCGCCTCTTTTGCCGTGCCTTCCCAGGCCAGCTTCGCCGATGGCTTGAGCGCCGCGAGCATCGATGCGATCTCCGGCATGCCGGAGACGATCGGGAGATCGGCGGCATACACGCGGCCCAGTTCTTCCGCGCCCTGATGAACGTGGATCAGCGTCTGCTTCGTCTTCGGAATGTCGAGCAGCGTATAGCCGCCCGTCGTTGCTTCGCCGAGGCGCGGGCCGAGTGCGAGCAGCACGTCCGCATCCTCGATGCGCTTCGCGAGCGCGGGATTGATGCCGAGACCCACATCGCCCGCATAGTTCGCGTGCTCGTTGTCGAGCGTGTCCTGAAAGCGGAATGCGAGGCCGATGGGCAGTTGCCAGTTTTCGACGAACGTGCGCAAGTCATCGCACGCTTGCGGCGTCCAACCACTGCCGCCAGCGATGACCACCGGCTTCTTTGCGCCTTCGAGCAAACCGCGCAGACGCTCGATCTGTTGCGGCGCCGGCGCAGCAGCCACGCGCTGATACGCGGGCGCGCCCGGCATCGCGGCGCATGCTTCGCTCAGCACGTCTTCAGGCAGCGACAGCACGACGGGACCGGGCCGGCCCGATGTCGCCGTATGGAATGCGTGGCTCATGTACTCGGGAATGCGGCGCGGGTCGTCGATTTGCGCAACCCACTTCGCCATCTGCCCGAACATGCGTCGATAGTCGATTTCCTGAAACGCCTCGCGATCGAGATGCTCGCGTGCGCATTGGCCGATCAGCAGGATCATCGGCGTGGAGTCCTGAAACGCCGTGTGCACGCCGATCGATGCGTGCGTCGCGCCCGGGCCGCGCGTGACGATCGCCACGCCGGGACGGCCCGTCAGTTTGCCGACGGCTTCAGCCATGTTGGCCGCCGCTGCCTCGTGACGGCACACGACCGTCTGAATTCGCGAGGTCTCGTCGTGCAGCGAATCGAGCACCGCCAGAAAACTTTCGCCGGGAACGCAGAACACGCGCTCGACGCCATGCGTCAACAGCGCGTCGACGATGAGCCGCGCGCCGGTCGTCATAGATGAAGCATCGGAAGACAGCGACATTGCGAAGACACCTCCAGTCAGAAGAGCTTCGACAGCTTACGCCGAGACTCGCGCCGATGTCATTCGTAAAAGCGGCATCAACATGCGATCAACATTCGATGATATTCACCGCGAGCCCGCCGCGCGAAGTCTCCTTGTACTTCGTCTTCATGTCGGCGCCCGTTTCGCGCATCGTCTTGATGACGGAGTCGAGCGACACGTAGTGGCTGCCGTCGCCGCGCAACGCCATGCGCGCCGCGTTCACCGCTTTCACGGAAGCCATTGCGTTGCGCTCGATGCACGGAATCTGCACCATGCCGCCGACGGGATCGCACGTGAGGCCCAGATTGTGCTCCATGCCGATTTCGGCGGCATTCTCAACTTGCAGCGGCGTGCCGCCCATCACGGCCGCGAGCGCGCCCGCCGCCATCGAGCACGCGACGCCCACTTCACCCTGGCAGCCCACTTCCGCGCCGGAGATCGACGCGTTCAGCTTGTACAGAATGCCGATGGCGGCCGCCGTCATCAGGAAGTCGAACACGCCTTGCTGGTTCGCGTTCGGCATGAAGCGCGTGTAGTAGTGCAGCACGGCCGGGATGATGCCCGCCGCGCCGTTGGTCGGCGCCGTGACCACCCGTCCGCCCGCTGCGTTCTCTTCGTTCACGGCGATCGCGTACAGGTTGATCCAGTCGACCATCGAAAGCGGGTCCTGCAATGCGCGTTCCGGATTGCCCGTCAGCGCGCGATACAGTTGCGGCGCGCGGCGCTTCACCTGGAACGGGCCGGGCAGGTTGCCGTTCGCGTCCGGGTTGTTGATGCCGCAGCCGCGCGCGACACACGATTGCATCACGTCCCAGATCTTCAGCAGGCCTGCGCGCGTCTCTTCTTCCGTGTGCCATGCGCACTCGTTTTCCCACATCAGCTGCGCAATGCTCTTGCCCGTCGCCTTGCACATTTCGAGCAGTTCCGTGCCCGTGTGGAACGGATGCGGCAACTGATCGACGGCCGACAGCACCTTCGTGTTCGCCGCGCCCGCCGTCACGACGAAGCCGCCGCCCACCGACAGATACGTCGATTCGCGCAGCGTCTCGCCGTTCGCATCGAAGGCGCGCAGCTTGAGGCCGTTCGGATGTTCCGGCAGCGCCTGCCGGTAGAACGAGATGTGCTCCTTCTGCACGAACGGAATGTCGTGCTTGCCGAGCAGCGCCAGCGTGCGCGACGTGCGAACGTGTTCGAGACGCGCGGCGATCGTATCGGGATCGACGGTATCGGGCGCATCGCCGAGCAGGCCGAGCATCACGCCGCGATCGGTGCCGTGGCCCTTGCCCGTTGCGCCGAGCGAACCGTACAAGTCCACTTTCACCGATGCCGTGTTGTCGAGCAGCCCATCGCGCTCGAGCCCTTGCGCGAACATCAGCGCTGCACGCATGGGACCGACCGTGTGCGAACTCGACGGACCGATGCCGATTTTGAAGAGATCGAAAACGCTGACTGCCATGACTGCTCCTGCTAGCAAGAATTTCGTTTGTGCTGCACTGCGTGGGTAACGCGGCAGCAGAATGTGCCGAATTCGGCGACCAATACGCGACGCGTGATCAACGCGCCGGCAACGGCAGACACACGGCGAGCCACGCGGGCGGCGTCGGTGCCAGTTTCAGCGCGACGGGCGTGTAGCGTCCGTCGAGCCGCGCGGCGAGGTGATACAGCTCGGCCGCATTCTTCGGGTCCCACTGTCCGCTGTAGCCGGGTATGCCGGCTTCGCGGCGCTTTGCATCGAACGGTACGCTCGAATGCACGAATTCGTCATGTGTCTTCGCGCCGCTCGCGTAAGGCGTGAGCCAGTTCAACGCGGCGGCGAGCGTCGCGCCGCCCGGCGCGCGCTCGTTGAGCCAGTTGCGGTTGTGGCGGCGCGCCGCGAGCGCGGCCGTCACGAGCGGCTGAAGATCGTAGGTCACGTAGTGCAGTGCATCGCGTTCGCCGAAATCGACGGTCATGCCGTCGGGTGCGATGTTGTCGTTGATGTGCTCGACATACAGACGCTGCGCCGCGTCGATCATCTTGCGGTTGTCGAGCGTGAACGCCGCCATCGCTATCAGTTTGACCCGATGACTCTGCCAGTTGTTTCGGAACGTGCCCGTCAGCGGACGCTTTTGCGCGTCGATCTGCGCGATGTAGCCGTTGGCGAGTTTCGTGAGGAAAGCCATCGTCGCGTTGCGCGTCTTGACGGGCAGCGCGCTCGCCGTCATGTCGTACGCGAGGATCAGCCCTTCGAGCGGCGTTTCGTCGATGGGATTGAACGACGGCTCATAGGTCGTCACCCATGCATACAGCAGACGGTCGACGAGCTTCAGATAGCGGTCGTCGCTGGTTGCGCGCCATGCGAGCGCGGCGTCGCGCAGCAAGTCGAGATCTTTCTCCGCGTCCTTGCTCTGATCGTAGATGCCTTCGTGCGGCAGCGTGCCTTCCGTATGCAATTGACGCACCGCGTGCGCGGGCTCGGTCAGGTGCGCCTGAACGTTGCTGACCAGTGCCCTGACGCCCGGATCGGCGTTGGTGCGCTCGCTGGTTTGCAGCGCGGGCGCGGCGCACAGGTTCATCGCGGCATGTGCGCTTTGCGCGCAGAACGCGGCGACCATCATCAACAGCGCCGCAAGCGGCGAGGGGGAAAAGCGTTGTTGCGGCGCACGCGTACGATGTGTCCGGAATTGCATCATTCGCACCTGTCGCACCATGCGAAACTCCTTTGGGCTGAGTCGGTGTGTGATGGTAACGGTTTGACGCGCCAAGCAACAGGACAATGGACAGAACCGCGCGACACGCTTCGACGCGACGCGCGGTTCACATTACTTCAACATATCGATGCGCTGAATGCGGCCTTATTCGTAGTCCGCCATCGGCACGCACGAGCAGAACAGATTGCGGTCGCCATACGCGTTGTCCGCGCGGCCGACGGGCGGCCAGTACTTCTTCGCGACGAGCGTGGGCAGCGGATACGCCGCCGTCTCGCGTGCATAACCATGTGCCCACTCGTTCGCGACGACGACAGCCGCCGTGTGCGGCGCGTGCTTCAGCGGATTGTCTTCGCGATCGCTGCGGCCTTCTTCGACAGCGCGGATTTCATTGCGAATCGCAATCATCGCCTCGATGAAGCGGTCAAGCTCTTCCTTCGATTCCGATTCGGTCGGCTCGACCATCAGCGTGCCCGGCACCGGGAAGCTCATCGTCGGCGCGTGGAAGCCATAGTCCATCAGACGCTTCGCGACGTCGTCGACGCTGATGCCGCTCGTTTCCTTGATGGGGCGCAGATCGAGAATGCACTCGTGCGCGACCAGTCCGCCCGGGCCCGAGTACAGCACCGGATAATGCGGCGCGAGCTTCTTCGCGACGTAGTTCGCGTTGAGGATCGCGGCTTCCGTCGCGGCCGTCAGGTTCTTCGCGCCCATCATCGCGATGTACATCCACGAGATCGGCAGGATCGACGCCGAGCCATACGGCGCAGCGGAGACCGCGCCGATCCCGTTCGCGTCGCGCTCGTAGCCCGTCGACGTCTGGTTCGGCAGAAACTTCGCCAGATGCGCGCCGACAGCAACAGGACCGACGCCCGGTCCGCCGCCGCCGTGCGGAATGCAGAACGTCTTGTGCAGGTTCAGGTGCGAGACGTCGCCGCCGAACTGGCCCGGCGCAGTGAGGCCGACCATCGCGTTCATGTTCGCGCCATCGACATACACCTGGCCGCCGTGCGCATGCACGATCTCGCAGATATCGCGGACGTTCTGTTCAAAGACGCCGTGCGTCGACGGATACGTGATCATGATCGCCGCGAGTTTCTCGGCGTGCTGCGCGGCCTTCTTCTTGAGGTCTTCGATATCGACGTTGCCTTGCGCATCGCACGCGACGACGACGACCTGCATGCCCGCCATATGCGCGGACGCCGGGTTCGTGCCGTGCGCCGAAGCGGGAATCAGACAGACGTCGCGATGACCTTCGCCGCGCGACTCGTGATACGCGTGGATGATCAGCAGGCCCGCGTACTCGCCTTGCGAGCCCGCATTCGGTTGCAGCGACACGGCCGCGTAGCCGGTGGCCGCGACCAGCATCTGTTCGAGCTGATCGATCATTTCGCGGTAGCCGACCGTTTGCTGGGCGGGCGCGAACGGATGGATCTGACCGAACTCGGGCCACGTGACGGGCAGCATTTCCGACGTGGCGTTGAGCTTCATCGTGCACGAGCCGAGCGGAATCATCGAGCGGTCGAGCGCGAGGTCCTTGTCCGCGAGGCTGCGCAGATAGCGCAGCATTTCCGTTTCCGAATGATGACGGTTGAACACGTGATGCGTGAGGTACGCGCTTTCGCGTTCGAGCGTCGCGGGGAACGTGTTCGATTGGCCGAGCTTCGCGTCGAGTTCATCGATTTGCGGCACGTCGCTGACAAACGCGGCTTGCGCGAATGCGGCGAGCAGATCGGCGAGATCGGCGCGCGTCGTGGTTTCGTCGATCGAAATGCCGACACGCGTGTCGCTCACGTGGCGCAGATTGATGCGCTTGGCTGTCGCTGCGTCGTGCAGCGCCTGCGTGCGCGTGCCCGTTTCGAACGTCAGCGTGTCGAAGAACGACTCGTTGACGAGCGTGTAGCCGAGCTGCTTCGCGCCTGCCGCGAGCAGCGCGGCGATGCGGTTCACGCGCTGCGCGATCGTCTTCAGGCCGCGCGGGCCGTGATAGACCGCGTACATGCTGGCCATGATCGCGAGCAGCGCTTGCGCGGTGCACACGTTCGACGTCGCCTTTTCGCGGCGGATGTGCTGTTCGCGCGTTTGTAGCGCGAGACGCAGCGCGGGGTTGCCCTGCGCATCGACGGTGACGCCGACGAGACGCCCCGGCATCTGACGCTTGAACTCGTCGCGCACGGCGAGATACGCAGCGTGCGGACCGCCGAAGCCGACGGGTACGCCGAAGCGCTGCGAGTTGCCGACGGCCACGTCCGCGCCCCATTCGCCTGGCGGCGTGAGGATCGTCAACGCGAGCAGATCGGCGGCGGCGACCACGTGGCCGCCCGCTGCGTGGATCGCGTCGGCGAGCGCGCGATAGTCGAGCACGTCGCCGTCGACGCCCGGGTATTGCAGCAGCACGCCGAACGCATTCGCGCTGGCGGCATCGGCGGCCGGACCGACCTTCACTTCGATGCCGACGGGCTTCGCACGCGTCTTGATGACTTCGATGGTCTGTGGCAGCACGTCGTCTGCCACGTAGAAAATGTTCGACTTCGGCTTGCCGACGCGTTGCAGCAGCGTCATCGCTTCGGCGGCGGCCGTCGCTTCGTCGAGCAGCGAAGCGTTCGAGATCGAGAGACCCGTCAGGTCGACGATCATCTGCTGGAAGTTCAGCAGCGCTTCGAGACGGCCCTGCGAAATTTCCGGCTGATACGGCGTATAGGCCGTGTACCACGCTGGATTTTCGAGCACGTTGCGCAGGATGACGGCGGGCGTGTGCGTGTTGTAGTAGCCCTGGCCGATGTACGAGCGGAACACCTGGTTCTTGTCCGCGAGTTCGCGCAGCGCGGCGAGCGCTTCGGCTTCGCTCTTCGGCTGGGCGAAGGGGCCGAGCGGCAGCGCGTCCTGGCGGCGGATCGTCTTCGGAATCACCGCGTCCATCAACGCGGCGCGCGATGCGAACCCGAGGGCTTCGAGCATCGACTGCTGATCGGCCGCATCGGGGCCGATATGCCGCTCAGCGAAGGCGTCGTGCACTTCGAGCGCGGCGAGCGAGAGGGGAGTGCGGTTCATCAGATGATCCGGGTGTTCGAGCTTCATTGAATGTTCCTGCCGGCGCGGCGCTCGCCAGTCGTGAACGCCGCGCCTGTCGTGGGTAGATGACTTATTCGCCGATCGACTTGCCGTATGCGGCGGCGTCCATCAGCTTGTCCTGCGATGCGTCCGCAGCCGGCTTGATCTTGAACAGCCAGTTGTCATACGGCGCGCCGTTCACGGCATCGGGCGTATCGGTGACGTTCGTGTTCGCCTCGATGATCTCGCCCGAGACGGGCGCGTAGATATCGGAAGCGGCCTTCACCGATTCGATGACGGCGACGGTATCGCCTGCCGAGACAGTTTGGCCCAGTTGCTGCACTTCGAAGAAGACGATGTCGCCGAGCGCTTCCTGCGCGTGGTCGGTGATGCCGACCGTCAGCGTGCCGTCCGCTTCGGTGCGGACCCATTCGTGCGATTCGGTGTATTTCAGATCGGCCGGGATGCTCATCGGATGCTCCTAAAACGGTTTGATTCGGTTGACTTGATGGATGGGACGCACGCGACGCTTTAGTGTCTGTCTGGTGACTGTCTCGTGACGCTCATCGCGAGCTCGGTAACGATCAGCTCACGAGCACTTTGCCGTTGCGCACGAATGGCAGTTTAACCACGCTGGCAGGAAGTGCCTTGTCACGTACCTGCACGTGTACGACGTCGCCCGGCTGCACGCCTGTCGGCACGCGCGCAAAGGCGATCGATTCCTGCATGGTCGGCGAGAACGTGCCGCTCGTGATTTCGCCTTCGCCGCGCGGCGTGACGACCTTTTGATGCGCGCGCAGCACGCCCGCCGCCTTGCCGTTGTCCTTGTGCAGGATCAGGCCGACGAACGCCGACTTCGAGCCGTCCGCTTCGAGCTTCGCGCGGCCGATGAAATCGCGCGGCGCGGACAGGTCGACGGTCCATGCGAGACCGGCGTCGAGCGGCGACACGTTGTCGTCCATGTCCTGGCCGTACAGATTCATGCCTGCTTCGAGGCGCAGCGTGTCGCGCGCGCCGAGGCCAGCAGGACGCACGCCTTGTGCCTGCAGCGCGTTCCACAGCGCTTCGACGTGAGTGGCGGGGACGATGATTTCGAAGCCGTCTTCGCCCGTGTAGCCGGTGCGCGCGACGGTCAGCTCGCCGAACGGCGTATCGGCGACGCGCGCCGCATTGAACGGCTTGAGGCCTTCGCTGGCGGCGCGGGTGGCGGGCGCCGTCGCCCAGACTTTTTCGCGCGCGTTCGGGCCCTGCACGGCGACGATCGCGTAGTCGCGGCGCGGCTCGATCGTGAGGCCGAAGCCTTCCGAGTCGTTGAGCTTGCTGAACCACGCGACGTCTTTTTCGGCCGTGCCGGCGTTCACGACGACGCGGAAATGGTCTTCTGAAAAGTAGTAGACGATCAGATCGTCGATCACGCCGCCTTGCGGATTCAGCAGACAGGAGTAGAGCGCCTTGCCCGGCGCTTGCAGCTTGCCGACGTTGTTGGCCAGCGCGCGCTCGAAGAACGCGCGCACGCGTTCGCCGGTTAAATCGACGACGCACATGTGGGACACGTCGAACATGCCGGCGTCGGTGCGCACGGCGCGATGCTCTTCGATCTGCGAGCCGTAGTTTACAGGCATGTCCCAGCCGCCGAAGTCGACCATACGGGCATTCAGCGCGCGGTGCGTGGCGTGGAGCGGGGTGTGTTTGAGTTCGGTCATCGGGGCCTCGGGCGTCGCTAAAACAGGAAAGGCCATGCGGCGAAACCCCTCGCGGCCTGATCCGACTGTGGCCCAACGAGCGGTTACTGCATGCCCCCTCTGTCCTCGATACCTGAGAGATTGCGCCGCCGTCAGCGGAGTGCTGGCTGGCATAGCGCGCGCCCCTTCGGTGGGCAGCCTGCGCGTGCAGCATGTGTGCATCGGCGCTACTGCCGCTCTCCAGAGTGCGAAAAACGCGCGCTCATTCGAATGAGGTCGTTACGACCGGATGACGAGCGGGTTTTTCGACGCGTTCGGTCCTTTTGCCTGAGAGTTTGCGGGTGTGCCCCTTCGGCGGCGCTGGCTGCTGTGTGCTCAAGACGACAGCAGGCGGCGCGCTCTCCCGACGCGTGCGGCGAATGTACGCGAGGGTGGGAGGCTTGTCAATTGACGTCCTACCCGGCTTGAAAGGCCGAGGATTCCTACTGCTAGACGGCCACGTCCGGCCGCGGTTCAGACAGAGCGAGGCCCGTATGGTACGCCCAGCGTCGCGCCGCCCCTGTTCAACCTGTCCAACCCCGTAGCGAGGATGTTACGGGCTGCATTGACGTCGCGGTCGTGGACGACGCCACACCCGGAGCACTGCCATTCCCTCATTCCAAGACCTGCGACACCTTTCGGCCCCGTGCGGCTTGCGCAGCACGAACAGGTCTGGGTAGAAAACGCTTCATTGACTTCATCGAACCACACGCCTGCGTCTGCGCACTTGTACTGCAGCATGGTTCGGAATGTACTCCACCCCGCATCGAGCACGGACTTCGCCGCGCGCGTTTGCGCCAGACCGGAGGCATTCACGTTGCCAACAAATATTGCCCCGTACTCGCGTACGAGGGTGGTACTGAGCTTGTGCAGGGCATCCTTGCGCCGGTTTGTCACCTTCGCATGGAGCGCCTTCACGCGCTGCGGCTTGTTCGCCCGCTGTGCTACGGCAATGCCCTGCGCCAGGTCGTGATAGAAACGGTGAGCGTCGGCCTTGTCGCCGTCACTCGTCGCAAGGAAGTCCTTCAGCCCCAGGTCGATGCCGACGGCGCGCGTCGCCGCGCTCTTCTCCGCGGTCCTTACCTTCACGGTTACATTGAGATACCAGCGGCCACGACTGTCTTCGCTGAAGCTACCCGCGCCCAACGCGTACTGATGTAGGCCATAAGAGTCCCACAACGAAAGTGGCTGCCCGCAATACCAAACCTGTCCGCCCTTGTAGCGCAGGGCCGATGCCTTCACGGGAATCCAGCCGAGCGAGCGGCGAACGCCGCTGCTTTTGCGCCACGCCAGGCGCCGTTTCTTAGACTGCCAGCGCCGCGAAACGTATTCCTCATTAACTGCCTGTACGGTCTGTGAATGCAGCGACAAGCCTTCATTTGTCGCACCAGCCGTATAGCGATGCAGGTCATATGCCGTGCAGAATCGACCTTCGCGCTGCAGTATCTTCAGACCGAGCTCGTTGACGTAGTTCCAGACGAAGTTCACTTCCCGTGATTGCGCGCGCAAAAAAGCCGCGTGCCTGTCCTTCAGCCGCACGCGCAAGGTTCGGGTCGTTTCGGTTCGGGTACTGTTCATATGTACAGTGGTATATAGCCAGTTTCCTTTGGAAAGCTTCACCTTTCTACGTCACTGGCCTGAAATGCCGGGTTTTCGCAGAGCTTTAAAGACTTGTACTCCATGCACAGGGCACTTCGTGAAATGGGGGCGTGCGCCGGGCGTCAAAAATGCGCGTGGAGAACCATGCGCCACCGGGCTTTGATCGACCTGAAACAATGCAAAAAACGCTGCCGCTCGAGTAAGGTGCCGCGCTTTCTCTTCGTAGACAGTCATCGATTGATGGCCGCTGCCGCCGTATCGAGTTCCTGATTCAGCACACGCTGCTCGTCGCCCGTGAGGCCGCCGCCGTGTTGCGCCGCCATGTCGTGCGCTTCCTGGCGGATCGCGTCGAGACGCCGGTGCAGCGCGCCGCCCTCGGGTGGCGGATAGTGGCCCTCGTCGACGCGGGTGTCGATGTGATGGCCCATGTTGTCGATACGGCCGTTGACCTGCTCGAAGCGGTGTGCGGCCAACTCGTGCGGATTCGGCGCGGGACGCGGCTGGGCGCTCTGCTGGCGCGTGGTGACGCACGCGGCCAGCGACGCAACCACTGCGCAGCAGCCCAGCGCACGAACGATACGTTGCATAGGTTCTCCTGTTGAAAGGGTGTCGATCCGGAAGGTGTCGATCCCGTCACGCAAGCAACGGACGACGGACGGCACGCGATGACTCGGCGCCGTCGTGGTTTCGTGACCGTCGGTTGCCGGCGGGGCCGCCGGGCCGGCGGCGGCAGGGGTTCCGCGCGACGCGGAACGCTTGAAGGCGCCAAAGCCAAAGGCCTGAGCGAAATCGTCGGGACTAAGGCAAGACGCGCAGGCGGGGAGCGCTATCCCGCTCTCACGCGCCGCGCCGGAATGGCAACCGCACGCCTTCCTTGTCGCTGCGAGCCGCGAGTTCGATGACCGTCATCACGTCGACGGCGTCCTGCGCGCTGACCGGGAACGGCGCGCCGTCGCGAATCGAAGCCGCGAGCGCGCGGTAGAACTCGACATAGACGCCGTCGCTCGTCGGCAGTTCGCGCTGCACTTCCTGTTCGCCTTCGAGCACGCGCAGCATGCCCGCCTCGTTGCCGCCGCCGAAACCGGCGTCGCCGGGCCGCAGGCCCGCTTTCAATTGATCTTCCTGCGTATCGAGACCGTTCTTCACGTAACTGCCGCGCGTGCCGTGGATCGAGAAGCGCGGCGCGACGATCGCCGTCAGCGCGCTGGCGTGCAGCACGACTTCGTGGGTCGCGTAGCCGAGCAGCACATGCACGTAGTCCGGCGCGCTCGCGTTGTCGCGATACGCCTTCACCGATGCATAAACCGTCTCGGGCGTGCCGAAGAGCGTCAGCGTCTGGTCGATCAGATGCGGCCCGAGGTCGAGCAGCAAACCGCCGCCGCGCGATGCCTCCTCGCGCCAGCGCTGCCGGATGCCCGGACGGAAGCGGTCGAAATGCGATTCGAAATGCGTGATGCGGCCCAGCTCTCCGCTTGTGATCAACTCGCGCACGGTCAGGAAATCGCCGTCCCAGCGGCGGTTGTGGAACGGCGCGAATAGCAGGCCCTTGCTCTGCGCGAGATCGGCGAGCGTGCGCGCGTCGGCGGCCGTGAGCGTGACGGGCTTGTCGACGACGACGTGCTTGCCCGCTTCGAGCGCGCGGCGCGCGAGGCTGAAGTGCGTGTCGTTCGGCGTCGCGATCACGACGCATTCGATGTCCGCCAGCGCGAGCAGCGCGTCGATATCGGCGACGATGCGTGCGTTCGGATAGTCGGCGCGAGCCTTGTCGGGTTGCCCCGTGGCGATTGCGGCGACGCTCGCGCGTCCGCAGTGTTCGATCACCGGCGCGTGAAAGGTGGCGCCGGCAAAGCCATAGCCCATCAAGCCAATTTTCAGCGATGAAGACATGCGTGTTCCCTGCAAAAAGCGGCGCGCGGCGGGGGCGGCGCGCAACGGCGCAATTGTGGCACGGACGCGCTTGCGCTCGCGGCGCGCGGGTTACGCGCACGCCGCGTCGCTGCTGTCCGGAAGGCATGAGCCGGGGCATTCGCGAGAGCATTCGTGTTAACATCGCTCTTCTCACGCGAACGGCAAAAAGCGCATGGAATCAAGTGCGTGGCGCACGCGATAGATGCAAGACGGATGCAGGACGGGATGCGAGGCCGAGCGTTCGGCAAGCGCCATGCACCCGCCTCTTGCACCCGTCTCTTGTACCCATCCGACACGATGCGCCATTCGAGCCGTCTCGCTGCATGTTCCCGGGACGCTCGTTCGTCAAGCAGCGCCCTCAATTCATTTCTCATCCACACACGATGTCCGCAGGCCTGAATGCCGCTCAAAGCGAAGCGGTGCGCTATCTCGACGGTCCGTGCCTCGTGCTCGCGGGCGCGGGCAGCGGCAAGACGCGCGTGATCACGCAGAAGATCGCGCATCTGATCGAAAACAAAGGCTTCGAGCCGCGCCATATCGCTGCCGTCACCTTCACGAACAAGGCGGCGGCGGAAATGCGCGAGCGCGTCGGCAAGCTGCTCGAAGGCAAGACGTTGACAGCGCCCGGCAAGGAAGGCCGCAAGGTGCCCGTCAATCAGTTGACGGTCTGCACTTTCCACTCGCTCGGCGTGCAGATCCTGCGCCAGGAGGCCGAGCACGTCGGCCTGAAGCCGCAGTTCTCGATCATGGATTCCGACGACTGCTTCGGCATGATCCAGGAGCAGGTCGGCTCGACGGACAAAGGCTTCATCCGCAAGATCCAGACGATCATCTCGCTGTGGAAGAACGGCCTCATCATGCCGGAAGAGGCGATGGCGATTGCGTCGAACGAGGACGAGCATCAGGCCGCGATCGTCTATCGCAATTATGTTGCGACGCTGCACGCGTATCAGGCCGTCGACTTCGACGATCTGATCCGCCTGCCCGCCGAGCTCTTCAAGAAGAACGAGCCGGTGCGCGACCGCTGGCAGAACAAGCTGCGCTATCTGCTGATCGACGAGTATCAGGACACCAATGCGTGCCAGTACGAACTGGTGAAGCTGCTGGCCGGCCCGCGCGCCGCGTTCACGGCCGTCGGCGACGACGATCAGGCGATCTACGGCTGGCGCGGCGCAACGCTCGAAAACCTCGCGCAGCTCGGCAAGGACTTCCCGAAGCTGCACGTGATCAAGCTGGAGCAGAACTACCGCTCGACGGTGCGCATCCTGACGGCGGCGAACAACGTGATCGCGAACAATCCGAAGCTCTTCGAGAAGAAGCTGTGGTCCGAGCACGGCATGGGCGACACGATCACCGTCACCGGGTGCAACGACGAAGAGCACGAAGCCGAGTCCGTCGTGTTCCGGCTGTCGGCGCACAAGTTCGAGCGCCGCACGCAGTTTCGCGATTACGCGATCCTGTATCGAGGCAATTTTCAGGCGCGTATCTTCGAACAGGTGCTGCGCCGCGAGCGCATTCCGTATGTGCTGTCGGGCGGCCAGTCGTTCTTCGACAAGGCCGAGATCAAGGACATTTGCGCGTATCTGCGGCTGATCGCAAACGCCGACGACGATCCCGCATTCATTCGCGCGATCACGACGCCGCGCCGGGGCGTCGGCAACACGACGCTCGAAGCGCTCGGCGCGTTCGCGGGCCAGGCGAAGGTGTCGCTGTTCGAGGCGGTGTACATGGGCGGCATCGAGGCGCGGTTGTCGGCGCGACAGGTCGAGCCGTTGCGCGTGTTCTGCGATTTCATGCAGCGTCTGCGAGACCGCGCTGAGAAAGATGCGGCGACGTCTGTGCTCGACGACATGATGGAAGCGATCCACTACGAAGCGTATCTGTACGACGCATTCGACGAACGCCAGGCCCAGGCGAAGTGGCAGAACGTGCTGGAGTTTCTCGAATGGCTCAAGCGGAAGGGCACGAAGCCTGAACCCGAAGCCGGCGCGGAGCAGACCGGCTACGACACCGCCGACGGTCTCACCGACACCGGCAAGAATCTGCTCGGTCTGATTCAGACGGTCGCGCTGATGTCGATGCTCGAAGGCAAGGACGAAGACCCGGATGCGGTGCGTCTGTCGACGGTGCATGCGTCGAAGGGGCTCGAATATCCGCACGTGTTTCTGGTGGGCGTCGAGGAAGGCATCATGCCGCATCGCGGCGGCACCGAGGACGACGGCCCGATCGACGATGCACGCATCGAGGAGGAGCGCCGGCTGATGTACGTCGCGATCACGCGCGCGCAGCGCAGCCTGCACCTGAACTGGTGCAAGAAGCGCAAGCGGGCGCGCGAGACGGTGGTGTGCGAGCCGTCGCGCTTCATCCCCGAAATGGGCCTCGATGAAGCGCCGCCGCCGACGCCGGAAGAAGCGCCGATGACCCCGAAAGACCGGCTTGCGAGTCTGAAGGCGCTGTTGCAGAAGGCGTGATGCGCGGGCCGCGCATGCCGCATGAATGAAAAATCCCCGGTCGAGGCGGGGATTTTTCGTTGCGGCCGAGGCTGAAGATGCGTGCTGCTTACTTTGCCGCGCCGACCATGTAATCGACGGCGGCTTTCACGTCCGCGTCCGATGCGTTCGAGCCGCCCTTCGGCGGCATCGCGCCCTTGCCGTGCAGCGCGTAGTTGTAGATCGTGTCGATCGGGTCTTTCAGGCGCGGCGCCCAGGCTTCCTTGTCGCCGAATTTCGGCGCGTTCAGGACGCCCGCTGCGTGACAGGCCTGACAGACCTGCTGATACAGCGCCTTGCCCGCCTGCGATGCATCCGCGCTTTGCGCGCCCGATGCCGGCGCGGCGCTTTGGGGCACGTTCTTCATCGCGGCAATCGCGGCGGCGGCCTGCGCACTGGCGGTGTCGGACGCGCCTGCTGCTGCGCCCGATGCCGCTTCGGCGCCCGAAGCGGCCGCTGCACCGGATGCGCCCGCGGGACCCGCGGCCGGCTGGCCGGGCACGGGCTTCGGCGGATCGGCGAATTTCGCGCCCGCGTTGTTCGCCATATAGGCGACGGCGAGGCCGATTTCGTAGTCGCTATAGTCGTCCGGGCTCGTGCCGCCGCGCGGGGGCATCGCGCCCTTGCCGGTCAGCGCGGTGTGCCAGAGCGTGTCGAAGCCCTGGGCGATGCGGGGCGCCCAGTCGCCCGTGTTGGTGAATTTCGGCGCGCCCGCCGCGCCCGCCGCGTGACAGGCCGAGCAGACGGCCTTGTACACTTCCTCGCCCGTCTTGTAGACGCGCGGCGCGTTGGCGTCGCGAATGTCGACTTTGGCGATGGGGGCGGTGCGCGAGTCGACGACGGCGTCGGACAGACCATCGGTGCCAGCGCCTGTGCGAGTCGAGTTGTCGACGTAGTAGGCGAGCAGAACGATGATGGCGATGGGGACAGCAAAGCCGGCGATGACTGCGGCGATCAGCTGTCCGGGGGTCTTGATCGGGGCTCCGTGTGGTGCTTCGCTCATGCTTGTCTCGTCTCCCATGGGTATTGTGAGCGGTACAGCGCGACGGCAACGACTTTGTTCTCAATAAGCCACGGACGATTATAGACGGAAGGTTTCGGCGCCGGTGCGCGGGCCTCGAGCGTGTTCAGTAGGCGTTTACGCGGACATTTTCCGGTTCTGGCGCTGTTTTGTGACCGATCGGATATCGCCTTCGACGGCCTGGCGGGTTGCGCCGGCGGGCCTGCGGTGGACGGGCCGCCTGAAAACGGGTATCCTCTCGGTCTCGCTCTGGCGCCGCATATCGCATCAACCTCGTGATTTTGCAGCGCTTTTCGTCGAGCATTTCCGCCGAATGCGCCCGTAGCTCAATGGATAGAGTACTGCCCTCCGAAGGCAGGGGTTGCTGGTTCGATCCCAGCCGGGCGCGCCAAATCAACTGCCGTTTCGGCACACACTTCCTCCTCCTCCTTCCTTCCGGCCGCTCTTCGCGTTCGCACCCATCGGCAAGCGGGTCACTAGTCAAGGGGCGGGTCCAAGCGTTTGCCCCAGAACCCACACGCCATTTCTTCGCTCACAAATCCGTTTGACCCGCGCAGGGAAAATCAACGGAAGGACTTCGCGCAGTCGAAGCGCCACGGTTTCCAGCTAGTTCACATTCCGGCTAATTGGCGGGGTAATCGCCCTCTATTACGCGAATTGGATCTGTCGAGGCGTCGATATATTGCCAACATCTGCCGCGAGTCTTGCATCGGTCGGTGTCGAAGCGCAGCCAGGCGCCGCTCCGCCATCATGGCGGGCATTCGCCCGGCGGGACAGGGTTGATGGGCTGCGGCGACCAGACGCTTCCAGCAAACCTGAGCATGGCCGCGTCGAATTTGCGCGGCATTCATACATTTTCGGCGGAAGCGATTTCGCCAGGTACGCCATCAATCAAGGAGTATTTTCATGCCCCCCGTCGATCTGATGCCCAGCATCGAGCAGTTCATCGAGCAATTCCTGATCGCCGTCGATTTCCAGGAGCCGGTCGAAGTAACGGCGGACACGGCACTGGCCGACCTGCCCGAGTGGGATTCCCTCGCTTCGCTCGGCGTGATCGTGATGTTCGATACGGAATACGGCACGACCATTTCGGGTGACGACATCAAGAAGTGCGCCACCATCGCTGACCTGCGCAAGCTGCTCGGATAAAACGTCATGGGCCTTTCCACTCTGCAAAACGTGCGCTTTGCGGGCATGGCGACCTGTGTGCCCAAGCGCGTCGTCAACAATATCGAAGATGCCCCGCCGCAGATGCGCTCCGAGCGCGAGCGACTGGTGCGCAACATCGGTATCCAGCAGCGCCGTCTCTGTCCGGAGTGGCAATGTTTTTCGGATCTCGCGTTCGACGCGACCGAAAAGCTGTTGGCCGAACTCGAATGGTCGCGCGATGAGATCGATGCGCTGATCGTGGTGACGCAGTCGCCGGACTACATCATCCCCGCGACGTCGATCATCTTGCAGGACCGCCTCGGTCTGTCCCACAGCACGATTGCATTCGATGTGAATCTCGGCTGCTCGGGCTATCCGTTCGGGTTGCATATTCTCGGCAGCATGATCGCATCGGGCGCGGTCAAGAAGGGGCTGGTGCTAGTCGGTGACCGCGCAGGCTCCTTGAAGGATCCGATTTTCTCCGACGCCGGCACAGCGACGGCGCTGGAATTCGATCCAAACGCGGCGCCGATGTACTTCGATCTGAACAGCGACGGCAGCGGCCACAAGGCGATCATTTTGCCCGTCGGCGGCCACCGCGAGCCTGTCACCACCCAACATACGATCACCCATCGCGACGAGAACGGTTTCTCGCGGTCGCCGATGGACCTGATCCTCGACGGCACCGCCGTGCTGAGCTTCTCGACGCAACGCGTGCCGCCCGCCGTCCAGAATCTGCTCCACTACGCAGAGATGGACAAGGAGCAAGTCGACTACTACGTTTTCCACCAGGCGAACCGGATGATCAACGAGACCATCCGCAAAAAGCTCGGGCTGCCTGCTGAAAAAGTGCCGTCGACGCTACATGACTTCGGCAATACGAGCGGCGCGTCGTTGCCGGTGACCATGACCGCGCGCTTGCACGACACGTTGCATCTCGCGAAGCATCGTCTGCTGTTGTGCGGCTTTGGCATCGGCCTGTCGTGGGGCGGCGCAATCGTCGATATCGAGTCCGCGAAATTCCCGGCGCTGATCGAGTCATGAGCATCCAGGAAGTTTTTTCGCTGAACGGCAAGCGCATTCTCGTGACAGGCGCGTCATCGGGTATCGGACGCCAGATCGCGCAAAGCTGTGCGCAAGCAGGTGCGACGGTCATCGCGTCGGGGCGTGACGAAGCACGCTTGCAAGCGGTGGTTGCCGGACTGGCTGGTGTCGGGCACGGCCATTTCGCATGCGATCTGGGCGACGACGAAAGCATCAGCGACCTCGTGAAGCACGTCGGCAAGATCGACGGCGTCGTGCACAGTGCGGGCATCTCGATGTTGGCGCCGTTGCGGCTCGCTTCGCGCAAACACATCGAAGACCAGATTCGCACCAACACGGTAGGTCCGATGCTGCTGACGCAGCAACTGCTGCTGCGTAACGCGATCCTCGCCGGCGGTTCTATCGTGTTCATTTCCTCGATCTCCGCGCACATCGGCGTGCATGGCGTTTCGGCCTATGGCGGCAGCAAGGCTGCGCTGGAGGGGATGGCCCGCAGTCTGTCGATGGAGGTGGCGAAGAAGAAGATCCGCATCAACTGTCTCGCGCCAGGCCTCGTCGAAACGCCGATGCTGGAAGCGGCGCGCAGCACGACGGGCGGGCTCGAGGAAACGCTCGCGCGGTATCCGCTTGGCTTTGGTCTGCCGGAGGACGTCGCACATGCGGCGATCTTTTTCCTGTCGCAGGCGAGCCGCTGGATCACGGGAACGACGCTGGTACTCGACGGCGGTCACACGGTGGGATGAGGCGAATATGCGCAAACGGCTTGTAATTATCGGCGCAGGAGGGCTCGGTCGCATTGTGTACGACGTGCTGTCGAACGACATCCCCATGCTCGACGAAGTCGAACTGGCGGGCTTTCTCGATACGCGCGCCGATCTGGAGATGCCTGAAGGACTGGATTGTCCCGTACTTGGCAGCCCGCTCGAGTACCAGGTTCGGGACGGCGACATTTTCATTCCCGCTGTCGGCGACCCGACGTGGCGCAAGAAGCTCGTTGCTCCTCTTCTTGAGCAGGGCGCTGAATTTTTCAGCTATACGCGCCGCGCGTCCGTCGCGGGACGCGCGCAGATTGGCCACGGCACGTTTCTGACGCCGGGCGCGGTCGTATCGACGGATTGCCGCATCGGCGCCTTCGGCTATATCGACACGTACACGATTCTCGGACATGACGTCGAAATCGGTGAGCATTGTATGGTCGGTGCGATGACCTTTATCGCCGGTGGCGTGCAAGTGGGCAATGGCGTCGCCATTCATCCGCGCACGACTATCGCAAAGGGCGTGAAGATCGGCGATGGTGCAACCATCGGTATTGGCTCAGTCGTCGTCAAAGACGTACCACCAGGCGTCACGGTTTTCGGTAATCCGGCACGCACCATTTAACGCTAAGCCCCATCAGATATGAATACCATGTCCCGCGCTCAGGCCCTGCACGGATTCGAACAGCTCACCGCGGATCTTCGTTTCCATCAGCCAAAGAGTGTTGCGCAGCCGCTCGAAGACGCGCGCACGATCTATCTGCTCGCGGCCGGCTCGTTCCTGGGTATTTCATTTGCAAATCCCATTGCCCGGAATCTTCTCGCGAAGGGCAAGCATGTCGTACTCGTCGACGATACTCTGCGCGAAACAACCGTTGCCGGCTGTGAACTGATCGGCTCACAGGCTTTTGCACAAGCAAAACCGGTTGGTGCGCTTGCAATCAATCTTGGCAACGCGACTTTCGCGGCCGAGTACTTCTCGAAACTGGCTTCGCGGGCGGGCGTCGCTGAACTGGACGTTATTCCCGTGCTCGACGTTCTCGGACTGCCGGTCATCTACGAGACGGCGAGCGTGATGCGTGAAGCGACGCTGCAACGTCTGCCCGACTACCTTTCGTTGGCGAACAAGCTCGATGATGCCCTGAGTATCCAGACACTCGGCGCGATGCTCGAGCTGCGCGTGCGACTCGATCGCCGCGCTGTGCTCCCAGTATTGTTGAGTCTTGAGGACGAATATTTCTCGCCCTATCCTGCGGGCAAAGACCTGACGTTTACGATGGGGCCAGAGGAAATCTTCTGTGACATCGGCGCGCATGTCGGTAGCACGATTCGCAAGCTGCTCACGGCGACCCACTGGAGTTACGACACCATCTATGCGTTCGAGCCCGACGCGATCAACTATGGAGCGCTGAGCAAAGGCGTTTTTACGAACCTCGAGCGTTTCAAGGCGAGCAATATCGCGTTGTCGGACACGCGCAGCGTGCTCAGTTTCTCTGAGACCGGGACCATGGGCAGTCGGCTCGACAATACGGGCAACGTTCAGGTTCAGGCCTCCACGCTCGATGACGAAGTGCCGCGCGCGACGTTCATCAAAATGGACGTGGAAGGACACGAAGTGAAGATCCTGCAGGGCGCACGTCGGCTGATAGCCAGCAGCAAGCCGCGCATGGCGATCACGGGTTATCACTATGCCGACGACCTTCTGAATATCGCGAACCTCGTGCACGAGATCGAGCCGCGTTACCGCTTCCGGCTGCGCCATCACTCGTACTACTACTTCGATTCGATTCTGTACGCCGACATTCCGTCATGATCAAACCGGTGCTTCCTCCCGTCTGCTACACGGAGCAGGGCTGGTTCGACCGCGAGCAGGAGAAGATCTTCGGCAAACTGTGGCTGCTGGCGGGTCTGACGCAGCAGTTGCAGGCGGAAAACGACTTCATCGTGCGCAACTTCAGTGGCGTGCCTGTGTTGATCCAGAACGCGGGCGGCACGCTGCGCGCATTCCGCAATGCCTGCGCGCATCGGGGCATGCCCATCCAGATCGCCGACTGCGGCAACCGCAGGCTGACCTGTCCGTACCACGGCTGGAGCTACAACGGCGACGGCCAGTTGCGCGGCATTCCGAACGAGAAGATCTACGGGCTATGCAAGAAGGAGCAGGCGAACCTGAAGCTGCACAGCTACGCGGTGGAAACGGTCGGCAACTTCGTGTTCGTCAATCTGAGCGACGATCCGCTGCCGATCACCGAGCAGTTTTCCGACGATCTGCTGCTGCTGTTGCGCGAGGTATCGCCTCACTTCGCGCCGGAAGTTTCGTATTCGACATTCACCGGGCACTACAACTGGAAGCTGAATTTCGAAAACATACTGGACTGGAACCACGCCCAGTTTGTCCATAAGCAGACGCTTGCGCCGTTGTTGCAGTTCGAAAGCGGCGGGGGCTTTAGTGCTGCGTCAAAGAACGTGTCCATACTCTTTGGACCTGATTCCCCGCTGTCCGACATCCGGTTCACGGGCGAACTGCCTCCCGCCGACCCCATCGGGTTGAAAGACATCAGCGTCATCGGACGCTCATCGATGCCGTACACGCAACGATGGTTCGCGAAGTTGTTCGATGCGCCGCTCGATCCAGGTTCGTTCTTCGCCTGCAACATCTTTCCGAACGTCAACTTCGGCTCGATTCACGGAGAGCATTTCTATCTCCAGCAGTTCGTGCCGATGGCGCCGGATCGAGTCGAGTACCACTCGTGGGTATTCACGGCGCGGCTCAAGCACGGCGTGCCTCCCCAGCCTCATCTGCTGTGGGGCATTCATCATGCCGAGAAGCGCGTTATCGACGAAGACGTCGTGCTGCTGAACGGACTGCAAAAGTCACTGTCGGTCGCATCGACGGTCGGCACGATGGGCGATCACGAGGAACCGCTTGCAGTTGTCGGACGCTGGTACATGGAACATCTACAGGAAGAAGGCTTGTCATGAAGTCTCTGCTAATTGCAGGCCCCGATAGCACGCTGCGCGATGTGCATGCTCTGGCTGTGCAAGCGTATCCGCAGCGTCGCATCGAGGTTCTGCATATTGCGTCGACGGACTATTACACCTTCGACCTTAACGGGCTCGCAGCCTTTCCTGTGACCGAGTGGGACATTGCGATCGCGGTCAACGAGTTCTACATCAACGACGTGCGCCGCGCGCTCCACGCCGAGGTAGCAGCGTTGGGCTACCAGGCCGTCTCGCTGATATCGCCGGCCGCGCACGTGAGCGCCGATGCGGTCGTCGGCGAGAACGCGATCATTCATGCGGGTTGCTTTGTCGGTGCTGGCAGCGTGATTGGACATCATTGCGTGCTGCGCCCCAACGTCGTACTCGGCGAGGAAGTGCGCCTCGGCAACTACGTCACGCTGGAAGCCAACGTTTCGATCCGCGAAAAGTCGACAATCGGTGACTTCGTCACCATCTGCGCCAACAGCAGCCTCACTCGCACGACGGTGGTCGGCGCACACAGCTATCTCAACGTTTCGCGTCAATACACTGGAACGATTGCGCCCTGCACGTTCTATTCGCCGGTCTTCGAGAACCCCGTACGGGTCTTGTCGAGCAACACCGCACTTTCATCATGATGCAACCGGTTTTGCCGCCGGCCTGCTATACGGAGCAGGGCTGGTTCGACCGCGAGCAGGAGAAGATCTTCGGCAAACTGTGGCTGCTGGCGGGTCTGACGCAGCAGTTGCAGGCGGAAAACGACTTCATCGTGCGCAACTTCAGTGGCGTGCCTGTGTTGATCCAGAACGCGGGCGGCACGCTGCGCGCTTTCCGCAATGCCTGCGCGCACCGGGGCATGCCCATCCAGATCGCCGACTGCGGCAATCGCAGGCTGGTCTGTCCGTACCACGGCTGGAGCTACAACGGCGACGGCCAGTTGCGCGGCATTCCGAACGAGAAGATCTACGGGCTATGCAAGAAGGAGCAGGCGAACCTGAAGCTGCACAGCTACGCGGTGGAAACGGTCGGCAACTTCGTGTTCGTCAATCTGAGCGACGATCCGCTGCCGATCACCGAGCAGTTTTCCGACGATCTGCTGCTGCTGTTGCGCGAGGTATCGCCTCACTTCGCACCGGAAGTTTCGTATTCGACATTCACCGGGCACTACAACTGGAAGCTGAATTTCGAAAACATACTGGACTGGAATCATTTCCAGTTCGTGCATCGGCAGTCACTCGCGCCGTTGCTGGAGTTCGAAGGCGACGGTGGGCCAGGCGAGCCGCTTACGCAACATTCGCCGTTTTTTCGGCCAGGCTCTGCGTTGGCGGACGTCAGGTTCTCACGCGGAGGTCCGCCTGCTGAGTCAGTGCGGCTCAAAGACCTGAGCATCATTAAACGCTATGCGATGCCGTATCGGCGACGCTGGTTCGCGAAATTGCTCGATAGAACCTTGGACCCGGGCGCATTCTTCGACTGCAACATCTTTCCGAACGTCAACTTCGGTTCGATTCACGGAGAGCATTTCTATCTCCAGCAGTTCGTGCCGACAGCGCCGGATCGAGTCGAGTACCACTCGTGGGTATTCACGGCGCGGCTCAAGGACGGCGTGCCTCCCCAGCCTCATCTGCTGTGGGGCATTCATCATGCCGAGAAGGGCGTCGTCGACGAAGATGTTGTGCTGTTCAACGCGCTGCAGAAAGCGCTTGAGTCGGCGTCCACGATTGGCGTGATGGGCGATCACGAAACGTCGATCACCGCGATCGGACATTGGTATAAGCGGCATTTGACGGAAGAAAATGCCCGCAACGTTTTGATGGCGGGTGATGGAAGTCACCATCCATGAAGGCGATCGTGCATGCAAAGGGGGCGCCATGAGACCATCGCGTCCCCTCTGTCTATTGTGTCCGGCTGCTGTTCAGCCTACGTACTCGAATAGAGCCACACCCCATGAAAGCCCAACGCCAAAGCCGACGGTCATCACGATGTCGCCCGGTTGCAGCAGCGGCAGTTGCTCGGCCAGCAAGATGGGAACCGACGCGGAAACGGTATTGCCCATATAAGCGCAGTTTTCCGGTACCTGTTCATTGCTCAGCCCGAGCTTCTTCACGAGCTGCGCGGTGACGAAGCTGTTGGCCTGATGAAAAATAAACTTCCTGATCTGCCCGACGTCGAGACCGTTGTCGCTGAGCGCCAGTCGAACGGCATCGGGTATCTCTCGCAGCGCGAAATTAAAGATCGCGGTGCCGTCCATGTAGATGCCGGACGGCTGATCGCTCGAACGCAAGGCCGAGCCATGGGCAACGAACGCGTCGTAGCCCGAGCCATCAGCGAAGCTGTGGCAGTACAGAAAACGCAGTCCTTCGGGTCGGGTCGAGAACTCCGCCGCCGTTGCCGCATCGCCGAACAGCACGCGTGTTGTCACATCGTCAGGCCTGAGAAGCCGCGAATAGGTATCGGCGTTGATCAGGATCGCGCTCTTTTCGGTTGGAAACGACTTCTGCAGCGCGACGAGCGTTTGCGCTCCAAGTACGAATCCCGAGCAGCCCTGGTTGATATCCAGCACGAAGCAATCGTTTGGCAACTCGAGCAGACCATGAACGCGTGACGACACGCCAGGAATGAGGTGATCCGGTGTCTGCGTGCAGACGACGAGCGCCCCGACTTCCGTATGAGGGCGTGCCGCAAGGAGGCCCTTTGCCGCCGCAAAGGCAAGATCGCTCGTGTATTGGCCGGGACCCGCAACAGGGCGACTACGAACACCTGTCTTCCTCACGATGCGATCGTAGTTCGCGTCAGGCACTCCGAGCGTCGAAGCGTCGTTCTGTTCGGTCAATGCGCCTTTGACCGCAACGATAGCGTTGAGGTAAACGTCAGGCGAGGTCAGCAAGTTTCCCATAATGAACAGGCCAGAATGAAGGGAGGTCTACTCGTCGCTCAGCGCGCTGGCGAGTTGCGTGGAATGGGCTGCCGTCAATACGACATCGATGACCCTGTCTTGTGATTCGACATCCAGAGCGGGGTAAATCGGCAAGCACAACACCTGCTGCGAGACTTTGCTGGCAATCGGCAGATTCTCCGGCGATGCCGACGGCAGTCCGCGATAGCTGGGGAACTGACTGATCAGCGGATAGAAATAGCGACGTGCCCAGACATCGCGTTCACGGAGCGCGTCGTAGAGCTCGTCGCGCCTGATCGGAAACTCATCCGTGATCCGGATTGGAAAGTACGAGTGATTGCGCGTACTGTGCTGCGGCACTTCATGCAGGATCAGACCTTCGATACCCTCGAACGCATCGCGGTAGCGTTGTGCGATGCGTCCGCGGGCACTTGCGACCTCGTCCATGTACTGCAACTGCAACAGGCCGAAGGCTGCCTGAACTTCATTCATCTTGGCATTGATGCCGGGCTTTACAACGGTGAGTTCGTCGGCGAAGCCGAAGTTCTTCAGATGATCGATGTGGCGCTTGGTCTTCGCGTCCTTGCAAACGATTGCTCCGCCTTCAAACGTGTTAAAGATCTTGGTGCCATGAAAGCTCAAGACCGACATGTCGCCGAACTTCAGAATCGACTCGCCATGTTTGCGTACGCCGAATGCATGCGCTGCGTCATACAGTACGCGCAGGCCGTAGGTGTCGGCGATGCGTTCGATCTCCTCGACTTCGCATGGGTTGCCATAGACATGGACCGGAAGGATCGCTGTCGTGTGCGGGGTGATCGCCGCCTCGATCTTCTGGGGATCGAGATTCATGCTTTTCGGGTCGATGTCGGCGAATACCGGCTTGATGCCATTCCAGTGCAGCGCATGTGTCGTCGCGACGAAGCTGAACGGCGTGGTGATGACCTCACCCGTCACTTTCATCGCCTGCAGGGCCGTAATGAGTGCGAGCGTGCCGTTGGAAAAGAGCGAGAGGTACTCGACGCCAAGGTACTCGCAGAGTGCCTGTTCCAGTTGGGCATGAAACGGCCCGCCGTTCGTCACCTGCTTGCTTTCCCATATCTTTTCCAGATACGGGAGAAATGCCTCCAGCGGCGGCAAGAAGGGCTGGGTTACCGGTATTAGCTTGTCCATGAAGAGCCCGCGTGAGCTATGGCGTGAATGCGGCACAGTGTCAACGTACCGAGGATAGCCGTCAGATTCGGAGATCGATTGCCCAATAAGCCACCTCAAAGCGTGCCAATTCCGATAAATGAGCGGCATGCCGAACGCTCTGCGCACACAGATGGGTGCCGACACGCTGAAATGGGCCGAAAAACCCAGGCTGTTCTCCCGTTCGGCTTGCACAGGCGGTTGGTATCCTGCGATTAACTCAATGGCGCCCATACGGCGCCCTGTTTCCGTCGAATATGGACTCGGCGGGATGTCAGTCAGGATCCTGCATCAATGGCCACCGTCAGCATTCTCATTCCCGCTTACAAGCCGGACTATCTCAGGAAGGCAATCGCCAGTGCAAAGGCGCAAACCTTCACTGACATCGAAATTCTGGTTGGTGACGACAACGTCGATGGCAGGCTGCGCGAAATCGTCGAAGGCTTCGACGATCCGCGCATCCGGCATTTCCATCACGGTTTGCGCGACTGCCGGCGCAATTCGGAGGCGCTTTGGCAGCGGGCGACGGGAACCTATGTCAAGTGGCTGTACGACGACGACATGCTGATGCCTACGTCCGTAGAGGCGCTGGTGGGCGCGTTGCAAGCCAATCCCGATTCGGCGATGGCATTTCATGAGCGCGTGATAATCGACAGCAACGACAACGTGGTACAGGTTCCGCAACCGCTGCTCCCGGCGGGCCAGCTGGCGCGTGTCGATCGTGCGTTTCTCGTACACAACATGGTGGCGGGCGCAAACAATTTCATCGGCGAGCCGAGCAACGTGATGATCCTTCGCGATGGAGTCGATCCCTCGTCGCTGATGGCATACCGCGGCTGGAACTTTATTTTCCTCACCGATGTTGCGATGTACCTGAACCTCGCTGAGCGTGCTCCGCTCACGCTCGTCGGTGGGCACCTCAGTTGTTTCCGCAGGCATCCCACGCAGAACTCGAGCAACGCGAGTCCAACGATCGCTGCCGGGTACTACGAGTGGGAGGCGCTCGTGCGAGGCGAAGCGGCGGCGGGCCGGATGTCTGCAGATTCACTGACGCGCGCAAAGGAGTACCTGACGCGGACTTATGCGCACGCTGTCGAATCGCTGGGAATCAAGGAGCTGGTGCCTTTGCGGCGCAACCTGAACGCCTTGACGGAGTCGCCGACGGCGGACCTGTTCACTTCGTCGCAGTACATGGCGGACATTTCCGAAGTGTTCGAAATGGTCCGGGCGCGCGCCAATGCCGCATAAGCAGGGGTGCATTGCGGTCCAATCACCTGGCACCTCATACGCCGCTCCTCCCAGCGCCCGTCATTCCGCCCCGTTCCCCGAATTACGGCCGTTTACCCAGTCTGATCCTTCGATCGGCTGTTGCGCTCCCAACCGAGAATAACGTCAGATCAGGTACGTCCGCGCTCCACGTGCGCACACATCGAACGCGCCTGACATGTTCGTCTCCATTGGATTTTTTCATGAAGCCAGTTCGATTTGTCTGCGGGACGCGCGAGTCTTACGACAACTTCGCGACGCGAACCGCGCTAGGCCGTTCGCTCTCGCAGTGGCGCTATTTCCATCCGCCACAGCTGGTGGTCTTCGACAACAACCGCGATGGCCTGTCGACGATCTATAACCTCGCAATCGAACAGGCGAAAGACTATCCCGCCATCCTCGTGTTTCTGCACGACGACCTGCACATTCCAGATTTCTACTTGCTGGACCGCATTCGCGAGGCGTTGGCGCGCTTCGACGTGGTCGGCCTTGCGGGCAACACGCGCCGCATGCCGCGGCAACCGGGATGGTGCTTCCCAGACGAGACCTTCACGATGGATTCGCCCGAGTACCTGAGCGGTGCGGTCGCGCACGGCAAAGGCTATCCATGGGAGAACCTGTCCTTCTATGGGCCGCCGGGCCGCGAATGCAAGCTGCTCGACGGCGTGCTGCTCGCCGCCGACAGCGAAGTGCTGCACGACAAGGGGCTGTTCTTCGACGAGCGCTTCACCTTCGATTTCTACGATCTGGACTTTTGCCGGCAAGCCGAACTCAAGGGCCTACGGATGGGCACGTTCGCGCTCACCACGATTCACGAGAGCGGCGGCGGCTTCAATTCACCGCGCTGGCGGGATGCGTATGTGCGCTACCTGCACAAGTACAACGACTAGGCGTCGCGAGACAGGTTCGCGACCTGGCCGCGCCACTGCGCGTTGCCGGAAAGCCGGTTTTCGTCGACACGTTTGAACGTTTTATTGAACCGGTCGCGCGTGCCGTGCGACCCATCGAACCTATGAACGATTTCGTCCAACGCAATCCGCAAGCACCCGAGCAGGCCGCGCCTGCTGCCTGGGAGCGCATGCCCACACCGCGCCGTCCGGGCGCCGCGAGCGCGCCGGCGGAAGCCGCTTCTGCGAGCGCCATCGAGGCGCTGCTCGCGCGAGCAGTCGAACACCATCAGGCAGACCGGCTCGACGAGGCCGAGACGCTCTACCGCGAGATTCTCGCGAGCGATCCGCAACACGCCGACGCGCTGCATCTGCTTGGGCTGATCGCCCATCAGTTCGGCCAGTACTCGCAGGCGTCGGAGCTGATCATGGCGGCCATCGCGAGCAAGCCGCACGCGATCTACTACTACAACCTCGGCAACGTGATGCAGGCGAACAAGCGCATTGCCGCTGCCGCCGAGTGCTTCCGCCAGGCCATCGCGCTCGTGCCGGACTATGTCGACGCCTGGAATAACCTCGGCAACGCGCAGCGCGCCGAGGGCGAACTGCATGGCGCCGTCGAGTCGTTCGTCAAGGTCATCACGCTGAAGCCGGACTATGCGCAGGCCTACAACAACCTCGCGAACGCGCTGATGGAGCTCGACGAACTGGATGCCGCCATCGAGTCCTACGGCACGGCGATCGCGCTGCGCCCGGACTTGCCTGTGCCGCGCAGCAACCTGCTGTTCGCGCTCAACTACCGCAGCGACCTCACGCAGCAAGCCTACCGGGAAGAAGCGGCGCGCTTCGACGAAGCCGTCATGCAAGGCGTGACGCCCGCGACGAGCTGGCTCGTCGAGGCGACGCCGCGTGCTGCGCGTCCGTTGCGCGTCGGCATCGTGTCGGGCGATCTGAAGCAGCATCCCGTCGGATACTTTCTGGAGAGCGTCGTCTCGAACCTCGACGCCCAGCGCATCGAACTGCACGCGTATCCGACGCGAGATGTCGAAGATCTGCTGACGTTCCGCATCAAGCCGCGCTTCGCGTCGTGGACGAACATTGCGGGACTCAGCGATGACGCAGCCGCCGAGCGTATCCGCGCCGATTGCATTGACGTGCTGATCGACGCGTCGGGCCATACGCAGTTCAACCGCCTGCCCGTGTTCGCGCGCAAGCCCGCGCCCGTGCAGGTGAGCTGGCCGGGCTATTTCGCGAGCACCGGCTTGCGCACCATCGACTACATCATTGGTGATCGCCACGTGCTGCCCGCCAGCGAACATAGCCACTTCACCGAGCGTCCGTGGCATTTGCCCGACAGCTACCTGTGCTTCACGCCGCCTTCGGACGCAGTCGCCGTGGGCGATCTTCCGATGAGCGCGAACGACCACGTCACATTCGGCTATTTCGGCAAGCTGGCCAAGATCTCCGCGCAGTCCGTCGCCGTGTGGTCGCGCTTGCTGCATGCCGTGCCCGGCTCGCGTCTGTTCGTGAAGGCGCAGCATCTCGACTCCGATCACGCGCGCGAGGCGCTGCTGGGGCGATTCGCCGCGCACGGCATCGACGCTGCCCGCCTGATTCTCGAGGGCCGCTCGCCGCGCGCCGAGTACCTCGCGGCGTACAACCGCGTCGATATCATGTTGAGCCCGTTTCCGTACCCCGGCGGCACAACGACGGTCGAAGGGCTGTGGATGGGCGTGCCGGTCGTGTGTCTGCGCGGCGAACGCTTCCTCACGCACATCTGCGAAAGCATGCTGCATTCGGCGGGGCTGTCGGACTGGATCGCCAGCAGCGAAGACGAGTACATCGAGAAGGCCGCTGCTTTCGCCGCCGACGCGAGCCGCCTGAGCGCGCTACGCAGCGGGTTGCGCGCGCAGTTGCTCGCATCGCCGCTATGCGATGCGCCGCGCTTCGCGAAGCATCTCGAGGCGGCCTTGCACGGGATGTGGGAAGAGCACCTGGAAACAGCGGCGGAGAACGCGCAGTGACCCAGCATTCGATACTGGTCACGGGCGGCGCGGGCTTTCTCGGCTCGCATATCTGCGAGCGCCTCGTCGGCGCGGGCCACGAGGTGATGTGCGTCGACAACTTTCACACGGGCAGCAAGCAGAACATTGCGCATCTGATCGGCCGGGTTAACTTCGAGCTGATCCGGCATGACGTCTGGCTGCCGCTCTACGTCGAGGCTGACCGCGTGTTCAACATGGCATGCCCGGCGAGCCCCGTGCATTATCAGAGCGATCCTGTATCGACGGTGAAAACGGCCGTGCTCGGCGCGATCAACATGCTCGGCCTCGCGAAGCGTTGCAACGCGCGCATCCTGCAGGCGTCGACCAGCGAGGTCTACGGCGACGCGCAGCAGCACCCGCAGCAGGAGAGCTACTGGGGCAACGTGAACCCGAACGGGCCGCGCGCCTGCTACGACGAAGGCAAACGCTGCGCCGAGACGCTGTTCTTCGACTATCACCGCCAGCATGCCGTCGATATCCGCGTCGCGCGCATCTTCAACACGTACGGCCCGCGCATGCGTCCCGACGATGGCCGCGTCGTCTCCAATTTCATCATGCAGGCACTGCGCGGCGAACCCATCACGCTCTACGGTGATGGCAGCCAGACGCGCTCGTTCTGCTATGTCGACGATCTCGTCGAAGGCCTGCTGCGCCTGATGGACCAAAACGAAGTAGTGGGCCCGCTCAACATCGGCAACCCGTCGGAAATCACCATTCGCGAACTCGCCGACTGCGTGCTGCGACTGACAGGCTCAAAGAGCCGCATCGAATTCCGGCCGCTGCCCGCCGACGACCCCGTGCAGCGTCGTCCCGACATCGCGCGTGCACGCCAGCATCTCGACTGGCAACCCGGCGTCGCGCTGGAAGATGGCCTGAAGGAAACCATCGCCCATTTCCGCAATATGGTGAAGTCATGAGTTTCGATCTGCTCAGCGCAACGTGTCCCGTATGCGCGCACAGTGTCGCCGCGCGCTTCTTTCCGGCGGGCGAGCAGACTCTCGCGACGCTCGCATGGCCCGCGTCCGCGCAAGCCGCGCGCGACCTGCCGCGTCATACGCAGGATTTCGTGCAGTGCCCGTCATGCTCGCACGTGTGGAATCATCGCTTCGATTACGACGCGATTCCCTACGCAAGCAATCCGAACCGGATGTTCAACAACGGCGGCATCTGGAAGGGGCACCTGGCCGCAACCCGCGATGCATTGCTCGAACATTTGCCGACGTCGCCGGACGTGGTCGAGATCGGCTGCGGCGAAGGGCATTTCATCCGCGGTCTCGCGCAGGCACGCCCAGGCGGACGCTTTGTTGGCTTCGACCCGAATGCCAGCCCGGAAACGGGAAAGGGCGTGGAGTTTCACGCGCGCCTTTTCGAGCCGCTCACGGACATGGCCGCGTTCGCGCCCGACGCCGTCCTGATCCGCCATGTGCTCGAACACCTGACGGAACCGGCAAAGCTCATCGAGCAACTCGCATGGGGCGCGGCCGCATCGGGCAAGCCATGCCTGCTGTTCGCCGAGGTGCCCTGCATTGACCGCGTGTTCGAAACCGACCGTCTCGCGGACTTCTTCTACGAGCATGTTTCGCATTTCACGACGGAATCGTTCCGCGAACTGATGTCGCGTGCCGGCGAGATCGTCACGCTCGATCATGGCTACGACGGCGAGGTGGTGTACGCGCTCGTGCGGCTGTCCGTCGACGCCGGCGTCCAGGCGCGCGCGCGAGCCGCCGCGCGGTTCTCGGCGCGCTCCATCGTCAGCCGCGCGACGATCGCGCAACAGCTCGGCGAACTGGCGGAGTCGGGCAAACGTGTCGCCATCTGGGGCGGCACCGGCAAGGCGGCCGCTTTCATCCACCAGTTCGGCGCGGATGCGCAGCGCTTTCCACTGGTCGTCGATTCCGATCCGCACAAGGCAGGAACCTTTGTGCCGGGCACCGGCCAGAAAATCGAATTCCGCGATGTGCTGAAGGCTTCAGGTGTCGACGTGGTCGTCATTCCGACGCAATGGCGCGCGCGTGACATCGTTGCCGAAATGGCGCGCGAAGGGATTGATGCACAAACGGTGATGATCGAGCACAACGGCTCGCTGATCGATTTCGCGGCCCAGGCGCATCCCTACTGACATTTTTCGACCGACGGGGCACGACCCGACAGCCGATTCGACGGGAACCATGAACGAATTGCAGAAGTTGCTGGAGCGCGCGCTCGAACATCACCAGGCAGGTCGCCTTGCCGACGCACAGGCGCTCTACAAGGAGATCCTCGCGCGCGAGCCGGGACAACCGGGCGCGCAGCACTTCCTGGGTCTGCTCGGCTGTCAGATCGGGCAGTATGACGCGGGCATCGCGCTGATGGAGCAGTCGCTCGCGGCACGGCGCGAGCCTGCGTATCTGAACAACCTGGGCAACGTGCTGCGCGAGCACGGACGTCTGGACGACGCCATCGCACGCTATCAGGAAGCGGTGTCGCTGAAAGCAGACTACGCGGAGGCGCACAACAATCTGGGCAATGCGTTGCGCGAAGCAAAACGTGCCCACGAGGCGATGCAGAGTTGCGCGCGGGCCATCGAATTGAAGCCGGACTACGCGCACGCGTACAACAACCTTGGTAACGCGCTGCAGGATTTGGGCGAGCTTGAGGCCGCGTCGAAGAGTTATGGCAAGGCGATCGCTCTTGCGCCGGATTTCGCACGGGCCCACAGCAATCTGGGCAACGTGCGACTCGCGCAGCAGCAGACGGATGCCGCCATCGACAGCTATCGCCGGGCGGTTCAATTGCAGCCGGATCTGCGCGCGGCCCGTCAGGGGCTGAGCGCGGCGCTGCGCGCGAAAGGCGATCTGGCAGGCGCGCTGGCACTTGCCGATCCGATGCCGCCGCGCGAAGAACTGGACCAGCATATGGCGCTTGCCCGCCAGTTGCGCGCGCAACGGCAGTTCAGCGTGGCATCGGCGATCTACCAGAAAGTGCTCGCAGTCGATCCGGACAACGCGCACGCCCATTGCGAGCTTGCGGACGTGTGCGGGTGCCTGGGCGCATACGACGACGCTGTCAGCCACGCGCGCCGCGCGATCGAACTCGCTCCGCGCGATGTCGCGGCGTACAACATTCTCGGCAATGCATACTACTCGCTGGAAAAGTTCGAAGCCGCCGAGTTGAGTCATCAATACGCGCTCGAGTTCGACGCGGATAACGCCCAGACGTATCACTATCTTGCGATGGTGCAGGTCAAGCAGAACAAACCGGGCGATGCGCTCGCGAACTGCAGCAAGGCCCTGTCGATCGCCGGCAAGAATGCTGCGATGCTGTTGACGCTCGGCGACATCCGGCGCCAGCTGAACGACGTGCGAGGCGGTATCGCAGCGTATCGCGAGGCGCTGACCCATGGCGGCGATGCGATGCCCGTCTACATTCGCATGCTGTTTGCCATGACGAGTTCGCCGGAATTCGAACCGCGTGAATGGCTTGATGACGCGCGCCGCTTCGGCGAGTTGATGCGAATCCGCTCGCAGCCCTTCGAACATGCGCCTGGTTCGCCACGCGACAAGCGGCCTTTGCGCGTCGGCTTCGTATCGGGCGATCTCCGTAGCCACCCCGTCGGGATTTTTCTCGAAAGCGTGATCGAGCGTATCGACAGGACGCGCATCGAACCGGTCGCGTACAGCACCTACGCATTCGAGGACGACATCACGCGCAGCCTGAAGGCGAGCTTCAGCGAATGGCACGGCGTGCACGGCATGACGACGGAAGAGGCGGCGCGCAAGATCCACGCGGACAGTATCGACGTTCTCGTCGATCTCGCCGGGCATACCTCGTGGACGGGGCTGCCGATCTTCGGCTTCAAGCCCGCGCCCGTGCAGGTCAGCTGGCTCGGCTTCTTCGCGACGACGGGCAGTACGGCGATCGACTATTTTCTCGGCGACCGGCACGTGCTGCCCGAAACCGAAGAGGCGCATTTCGTCGAGCGGCCGTGGCGGCTGCCCGACAGCTACCTGTGCTTCACGCCGCCGCGCGAGGCCGTGTCCGTCGGCCCGCTGCCGATGCTTTCGAACGGGCATGTCACGTTCGGCTGCTTCGGCAAGCTCGTGAAGGTGACGGACAAGGTGATCGCCGTATGGTCGCGCCTGATGCGTGCGCTGCCCGGCTCGCGGCTCTTTCTCAAGGCACCGGAGCTGAAGGCCTCCGACATGTGCGAGGCGACGAAGGCGCGCTTCGCGGCGCACGGCATCGACGAAGGGCGGCTGATTCTCGAAGGTCCGTCGCCGCGCGCGCTGTATCTGGACGCGTACAACCGCGTGGACATCACGCTAAGCCCGTTTCCGTACGGCGGCGGCACGACCACGGCCGAAGGGCTGTGGATGGGCGTGCCGGTGCTGGGCATGAAGGGTGACCGGTTCGTCACGCATATCTGCGAAAGCCTGCTGCACACGGCGGGCCTGGGCGAGTGGATTGCCGAAGACGAGGAAGACTACGTGCGCAAGGCGCTCGCCTATGCGGGCGATCCGGGAAAGCTGAACACATTGCGCGCGGGCCTGCGCGCCCAGGTGCTGAACTCGCCGCTGTGCGATGCGAAGCGCTTTGCACGCAGCCTGGAATCGGCCTTCGAGCAGATGTGGTCGCGCTACGTGGCCGGGGCAGACAAGACGCTGGAAGAGTCATGAACGAACGGCAGGCGCTGCTGGAGCGCGCGCTCGGGCATCACCAGGCGGGACGTCTGGGGCAAGCGCAGGCGCTGTACCGCGAGATCCTGGCACAGGAGCCGGGGCAGCCGGATGCGCAGCATTTTCTGGGTCTGCTGGGCTGCCAGCTGGGCCAGTACGACGCGGGGCTTGCGCTGATGGAGCAATCGCTCGCGGCGCGGCGGGAGCCGGCGTACCTGAACAACCTGGGCAACATGCTGCGCGAGCACGGCCGGCTGGAGGAAGCGATCGCGCGGTATCAGGAAGCGGTGCGCCTGCAGGTCGACTACGCGGAGGCGCACAACAATCTGGGCAATGCGCTGCGCGAAGCGGGGCGGGCGCAGGAGGCGATGTACTGCTGCGCGCGGGCCATCGAGCTGAGCCCGCAGTCCGCGCAGGCGTACAACAACCTGGGCAATGCGCTGCAGGATCTGGGCGAGCTGGATGCAGCGGCGGTGAGCTATGGCAAGGCGATTGCGCTGGCGCCCGGGTATGCGCAGGCGTACAGCAACCTGGGCAACGTGCAGCGGGCGCGGCAGCAGATGGATGCGGCCATCGGCAGCTACCGGCAGGCCATCGGCCTGCAGCCGGACCTGCACGTGGCGCATCACGGACTGGGCCTGGCGCTGCGCGCAACAGGCGACCTGGCGGGCGCGGCAGCGAGCTTGCGGGCCAGTCTGAAGCTGAATACGGCCGATGTAATCAACAGCTACGCCACGGTCTTGCGCGATCAGGGAGAACTCGACGAAGCCGCCTCGTACTATCGCAAGGCCATTGCGCTGTCGCCGGACGACGCTCAGGCGTACAGCAATCTGAGCGGCGTGCTGCGGCGACAGCAGCAGTTTGCCGAAGCGCTTTCGATGAGCGACCGCGCGGTGGCGTTGTCGCCCGAACAGGCGCAGGCGTGGAACGCGCTCGGCAATGCGCAGCACAGTCTCGACGATCTGCCGGGCGCCACGCGCAGCTACCGGCGCGCGCTGGAACTGGACAATGACGATGCGGGCGCGCACCACAACCTTGCGCTGGTGTTGCTCAAGCAGGAGCGCACGGACGAAGCGCTCGTGCATTGCCGGCGGGCGCTCGCGCTGGAAGGGCCGAATGCGTCGATGCTGGTGAATCTCGGCGACACATTGCGCGCACAGGGCGATATCGACAGCGCGCTCGACGCCTATCGCGATGCGTTGACGCTCGATCCCGCCGAGCCGCTGCTCGTCTATCAACGGCTGCTGTTCTGCGCAGCGGGCACGCACACGGTGACGCCCGAACGGTTCATCGACGACGCGCGCCGCTGCGGCGCGCTGATGGCGGCCACGGCGCGCCCGTACCGTCATCTGCCCACGGAACGCACGCGCACGGGCGCGTTGCGCGTGGGACTCGTGTCGGGCGATCTGCGCCAGCACCCGTCGGGCATTTTTCTTGAGAACGTGCTGGACCACATCGACGCGCGCCGCATCGAACTCATCGCCTATTCGACGTGCGCGAAGCACGATGAGGTGACGGACCGTCTGAAGCACAAGTTCGGCCTTTGGCGCGACGTGCACGATCTGGGTCCGGAGGCGCTGGCGCGCCGCATCCATGACGATGCGGTCGACGTGCTGGTCGATCTGTCCGGCCACACGCAGTTCTCTGGATTGTCGGCGTTCGCGTGGAAGCCCGCACCCGTGCAGGTCAGCTGGCTCGGCTTCTTTGCGACGACGGGGCTTTCGCAGATCGACTATTTCCTTGGCGACCGGCACGTGCTGCCCGAAACCGAAGAGGCGCATTTCGTCGAGCGGCCGTGGCGGCTGCCCGACAGCTACCTGTGCTTCACGCCGCCGCGCGAGTCCGTGTCCGTCGGCCCGCTGCCGATGCTTTCGAACGGGCATGTCACATTCGGCTGCTTCGGCAAGCTGATCAAGATCGGCGACAACGTAGTTGAGCTGTGGTCGCGGATGCTGCATGCGCTGCCGGACTCGCGCCTGTTCCTGAAAGCGCTGGGCCTTGAACATCCGGGCGCTCGCGAGGCGACGAAGGCGCGCTTCGCGGCGCACGGCATCGACGAAGGGCGGCTGATTCTCGAAGGTCCGTCGCCGCGCGCGCTGTATCTGGACGCGTACAACCGCGTGGACATCACGCTAAGCCCGTTTCCGTACGGCGGCGGCACGACCACGGCCGAAGGGCTGTGGATGGGCGTGCCGGTGCTGGGCATGAAGGGTGACCGGTTCGTCACGCATATCTGCGAAAGCCTGCTGCACACGGCGGGCCTGGGCGAGTGGATTGCCGAAGACGAGGAAGACTACGTGCGCAAGGCGCTCGCCTATGCGGGCGATCCGGGAAAGCTGAACACATTGCGCGCGGGCCTGCGCGCCCAGGTGCTGAACTCGCCGCTGTGCGATGCGAAGCGCTTTGCACGCAGCCTGGAATCGGCCTTCGAGCAGATGTGGTCGCGCTACGTGGCCGGGGCAGACAAGACGCTGGAAGAGTCATGAACGAACGGCAGGCGCTGCTGGAGCGCGCGCTCGGGCATCACCAGGCGGGACGTCTGGGGCAAGCGCAGGCGCTGTACCGCGAGATCCTGGCACAGGAGCCGGGGCAGCCGGATGCGCAGCATTTTCTGGGTCTGCTGGGCTGCCAGCTGGGCCAGTACGACGCGGGGCTTGCGCTGATGGAGCAATCGCTCGCGGCGCGGCGGGAGCCGGCGTACCTGAACAACCTGGGCAACATGCTGCGCGAGCACGGCCGGCTGGAGGAAGCGATCGCGCGGTATCAGGAAGCGGTGCGCCTGCAGGTCGACTACGCGGAGGCGCACAACAATCTGGGCAATGCGCTGCGCGAAGCGGGGCGGGCGCAGGAGGCGATGTACTGCTGCGCGCGGGCCATCGAGCTGAGCCCGCAGTCCGCGCAGGCGTACAACAACCTGGGCAATGCGCTGCAGGATCTGGGCGAGCTGGATGCAGCGGCGGTGAGCTATGGCAAGGCGATTGCGCTGGCGCCCGGGTATGCGCAGGCGTACAGCAACCTGGGCAACGTGCAGCGGGCGCGGCAGCAGATGGATGCGGCCATCGGCAGCTACCGGCAGGCCATCGGCCTGCAGCCGGACCTGCACGTGGCGCATCACGGACTGGGCCTGGCGCTGCGCGCAACAGGCGACCTGGCGGGCGCGGCAGCGAGCCTGCTGCACGGTCTCGACACGACCGATCCTCACGCCCACAACACGCTTGCCACAGCGCTGACCGACATCGGCGATCTGGAAGGCGCGCAGGCGCATTGCCGCAAGGCGCTCCAACTCGCCCCGGAACTGGCGATTGCGCACAGCAACCTTGGCGGTATCTTGCGCATGCTGCGGCGATACGACGAGGCGATCGCCAGCTGCCGGCGAGCGCTCGAACTCGATCCCCGTCTTGCCGTTGCCTATGTCACGTTAGCCACTGCCTGCTTCGATCAGGAGCAGTTTGCCGCGGCCGAGCAGGCATTCCGGCAGGCCATCGCACTCGGCGCGGGCGACATCAACGTGCATCACAATCTGGCCGTCACGCTGCTCAGACTGGAGAAAACGGGAGAAGCGCTGGCGAGCTGCCGCGAGGCGCTGTCCCGCGATGGCGCGACGGGACTCATGCTCACGACGTTCGGCGACATCCTGTGCGCGAGCAACAGGACAGATGAAGGACTCGCGGCCTATCGCCGCGCGCTCGAACTCGATCCGGACCTGTGGTTTGCGCATACGAGTCTGCTCTTCAAGCATGCAGGCTGGATTCATTGCGACCCCGTTCAAATGCTCGCCGATGCGCGCCGGTTCGGCGGCAGCATGACATCGGCGGCGCGACGCTGGGAACACGCGCCCGCATCCGTGCTAGCGAGGCCCTTGCGCATCGGCTTCGTATCGGGCGACTTGCGCGGGCACCCCGTTGCCGTGTTCATCGAAGGGCTTATCACAGCAGTGAACCCCGATCGCGTGCAGCTTTTCGCGTACGCGACGCAGCCCTCCGAAGACCACGTCACCGCCCGACTGAAGCCGCATTTCGGCGTGTGGCGCGATATCAGCGCGTTAAGCGACGAGGCGGCGGCGGACCTGATCGGGCGCGACGGCATCGACGTCCTGCTCGACCTCAGCGGGCACACGAAACATCACCGGCTGCCGCTCTTCGCAGGGAAGCCAGCGCCCGTGCAGGCCACGTGGCTCGGCTACTTCGCCACCACAGGCATCGCCGAGATGGACTATGTTCTCGGCGACGCGTACGTGCTGCCCGTCGATGAGGAAGCGCACTTCACCGAAAAGCCCTGGCGGCTGCCCGACAGCTACCTGTGCTTTACGCCGCCCGATGAGCCTGTCGAAGTCGGGCCGTTGCCGATGGCGGCAAATGGCTTCATCACTTTCGGCACGCTGAACAACGCGAACAAGCTCAACGACGAAGTCATCGCGTTGTGGTCCAGGGTGCTGCGCGCGGTGCCCGACTCGCGGCTCTTGCTGAAGTCGGCGCAGTTCGCGCAACCGCCATTCTCCGACCGGATCGCTCGTGCGCTCGCGGCACGGGGCGTCGCGCGCGATCGGTTGATCCTGCTTGGCCATTCGTACCGCCGGCAGCATCTGGAGGCTTTCAATTTGCTCGACATCGCGCTCGATCCTTTTCCCTATCCGGGCGGGACGACGAGCGTCGAAGGTCTGTGGATGGGCGTGCCCGTGCTGACGCGCAAGGGGGATCGCTTCCTGTCCCATGTCGGCGAAAGCATCTTGCACACGGCGGGATTGCCGGAATGGATCGCACGCGATAACGACGACTATGTCGCGAAAGCGGTCGCGTTCGCGAGCGACCCGGCCGCGCTCGCCGACGTGCGCCGCGGTCTGCGCGCGCAGCTTCTCGCGTCGCCGCTGTGCGACGCTCGACGATTCGCGCGCAACTTCGAAGACGCGATGGCGGGCATGTATGCATCGGTTGCAACGGGCGCGGCCTCGCGCGATTGACGCCGGCGTCCCCCTGGACGCGGACAGCGCGTGAGTCTGCGCGCGGCTACGCGCAAAGTAAAAAAGCCGCATCGCTGCGGCTTCGGAAGGTACTTCACCGTCTCCCATTCGAAAGCGTGGGAAGTCTGGCAATTGGATGGCAATTCGGATAGCAACCCGGATGGCCCGGCTGACGGAACGTCAACTGGCGCAGTCGGCTCTCAGCGGCTTCGCGCCGACATGATCCCCGTGATCTGATACTGCCGCGCCGCTTCAATCTTGCTGATCGCTTCGTTTTGGCGCGCCGCGAGTTCGTCGCGGCTGGCATGCGCCCGCTGCATGACGCTCGCATTGATCCGGTGGATTTCGCGGATCATGTCGAGCGCTTCGGCCGATTGTTCGGGCGCGAGCTGCCGAAAGAGCGGCGAGCACGCCTCGACGAGCGACGCAGCGCGCGTCCAGTCGCCCTGCAACGCGACGGACTCGAGTTCTTTCGTGAGTCCATATGCGCGGGTCAGCGCGTCGTTTGCCATGCTTTACTCCGGGTGTTTTCGCCGATCAGGTGCCGATTACTTGTTGGTTGCGAGCGCGCCCGCGCTGCTCGTGCCGCCAAACAGTTGCGTGAGGTACTGCGTGTTGCTCTGCATCTGCGCCATCAGCGTGTTGAGCGCGGTGAACTGCGCGTTGTACTGCTTGGTCAGCGTCGTCTGGTAGTTCGTCAGGTTCGTCTGCTGGTCGGAGAGATTCTGCAGGTCCGCGTTCAGCGCGTTCGTGCGCTGGTCGATGATGCCCGACGTCTGCGTATAGGTCGTGACGAGGTTGTTCAGCGTCACGCCCATGCCGTTGGTCGAATTGAACAGCGACGATACAGCGCTGCTGTTCGACGTCAGTGCATTTTTCAGCGCGGTGTCGTCGACCTTCAGCGTGCCGTCCGGCTGCAGGTCGATGCCGATGGCCGACAGCGAAAACGTGCTGCCGTTCGTCTTCACGCCGCTGCTGACTGCCGTTGCGAGCCCGCTCGAAATCGAGTTGAGCATCGAGTCGCCAAGCAGCGGACCCGCCGTCGAGGTGCTCGTGTCGTATGACGAGAGCGACTGAGCGGTGCTGACATACTTGTTGTACGCCGAGACGAAGTTGTCGATGGCCGTCTGCGATGCCGTCGTGTCGGTGGCGATGGAAACGGTCTGTGTCGTGCCGACGGCTGCGCTCGTCAGGTTCAGCGTGACACCCGTGAGCGCGCCTGTCACTGAATTGCTCGCGCTCGTCACCGCGTTGCCGTCGATGGTCAGCGATGCATCCTGCGCGGAGGTGACCGTGGTATATCCCGAAGCCAGCTTCGAGTTGACGCCCGTGGCCGTGACGGACAGCGTGTTGGCCTGGCCTGTCGCGTTCGACTGGAACACGAGGTGCTGGCCGTCGGTCGCCGTCAGAACGGTTGCCGTGACGCCCGGGTTGCCTGCTGCGTTGTTGATCGAGGATGCAATGTCGGCCAGCGATTGGCCCGCGGTCACGTTGATGTTGAATGCGCTGTTCGTGCCGAGCGTGATGCTCAGCGAGCCTGCGCTAATCGAATCGGTGCTGGTGATGGCTTGCGAAGAAATCTTCGCCGCCGTCGCGAGGTTGTTGACCTTGATGCTGTAGTTGCCCGCCGTCGCGCTAGTCGACATCGTGGCAGCGATGCCGGTGCCGCTTGTCGTCGCTGTCAGCTGGCTCAGCGCCGTGCCGTCGGAGAGGCCGCTCAGCGCGGTCTGGAGTGCGGAAAGCGCCGATTTGATCGAGCCGATCGCCGACAGTTCGGTGTTGTCCGCATTCTGCTTGGCGGTGATCGTGGCCGTTTGTCCGGCTGTCTTGGCGGTGACGATCGAGGACACGAGCGAATCGACATCCAGTGTCGATTTGGTCGCGCCACTGATAATGGACTGTCCCGCCTGGGCGAGAAGACTGGTGATATCAGTGCTGGTGGTGCTGGATGTCGCCGTCGTGGTCATGCCGGTACTCCGTTCTCGGTCGCGCCCTGCGCGGTTCAATGCTTATAGTGGACTGCGATCAATGCACTTCGGGAGGCATGCCTCCCGATCTTTCAAAACCTGTTCCGCGGCAGACACGCGTGTTGCTGCGTCTGCCGCGGCGCGGCGTCGTTGCCTTCGCCGCGCCTCGCATCATCGTTACTGGAGGAGCTTCAGAACTTGCTGCGGCAGCGAGTTCGCTTGCGCGAGCACCGAGATGCCAGCTTGCTGCAGAACCTGAGCCTTCGACAGGTTCGCCGTTTCCGTCGCGAAGTCCGCGTCGGTGATCTGCGAACGTGCAGCGCTCATGTTCGTCGATTGCGTTTGCGTCGTGGTGATTGCAGCCTGGAACGTGTTCTGCGTTGCACCCAGCGTTGCCTGGAAGGTATTGACTTGCGTCAGCGCTGCGTCGATCGCGTTCATTGCCGACTGTGCCGACGTTGCCGTCGAAACCGACAGCGAGGTCAGGCTGAGACCCGTCGTGTTCCAGACCGTGCTGCCGAAGTCGATGCTGATCTGCTGGCCCGAGAACGCGCCGATCTGGAAGTTGACCGTGCTTGCGCCCGACAGGATGTTCAGACCGTTGAACGTCGTTTGCGTAGCAACGCGGTTGATTTCCGACAGACGCGTTTGAACTTCAGCGTCCAGGTTGGCCAGTGCGTTCGAATCCAGCGAGCCGTCGCCTGCTTCAACTGCCAGTTGGCGGATACGTTGCAGGTTGTCGACGGTCGACTGCAGTGCGCCCGCAGCGGTTTGCACCATCGAGATACCGTTGTTCGCGTTGGCGGCGCCTTGCGTCAGTGCGTTGATCGACGCGGTTTGCGACGTCGAGATCGCGAGACCTGCCGCGTCGTCTGCAGCCGTGTTCACGCGCTTGCCCGACGAGAGACGGTTGATAGCCTGCGACAGCGCGCTTTGCGAGCCCGACAGGTTATTCTGCGTGGTCAGCGACAGAATGTTGGTGTTGATATTCAGCATTTTGCGTCCTCTTTATAAAACGCCTCGGAGATAGGCTGTTTGGCTTGGCGTCGCGCTTGACTGAATGCGTTGCGCCGCCGCCTGTCCTGGTTGACGGCGTGGTCAGAAGAAAACTTTAGGGGCGTTCTGGCGAAATTTGGGGGCGTATGGATGCGGCAACGGACGCTCAAGCCGCCGCCGGACGTGTCTGTAACGAATCCGAAGGCCGCGTATCCTTGGTGGACCGTTGTCCTTTCTGATGGAGATGTCATGCAGAAACGCAACCTCGGCAAATCGCATCTGCGGGTCGCGCCGCTGATGTTCGGCGGCAACGTGTTCGGCTGGACGGCCGACGAAGCGACATCCTTTTCGATCCTCGACGCGTTCGCCGACGCCGGCCTGAATTTCATCGACACGGCCGACGTCTATTCGGCATGGGTACCGGACAATCGCGGCGGCGAGTCGGAGACGATCATCGGCAAGTGGTTCGCGAAGTCGGGCAAGCGCGACAAGATCGTGCTGGCGACGAAAGTCGGCATGCTCGGTAGCCGCAAGGGATTGTCGGCGGGCAACATCCGCGCGGCCGTCGAAGATTCGCTGCGGCGCTTGCAAACCGATTACATCGATGTCTATTTCTCGCATCTCGACAACGAGGAGACGCCGCTCGCGGAAACGCTCGGTGCATATCAGCAATTGATCGAGGCAGGCAAGGTGCGGGTGATCGGCGCGTCGAACCATAGCGGCGCGCGCGTTCTGGAAGCCTTGAAGGTTTCGCGGGAAAACGGCCTGCCGGAATATCAGGTGATCCAGCCGGAGTACAACCTGTACGACCGCGCGGCGTATGAGACCGACCTCGAGCCGGTCACGCTGGTAGAGCGGCTGGGGGTCGTCTGCTATTACAGCCTTGCAAGCGGCTTTCTGTCGGGCAAGTACCGTTCGCGCGAAGATCTGAAGAAGAGCGCGCGTGGCGCCAAGGTCGAGGCGTATCTGAACGAACGCGGTTTCGCGATCCTCGACGCGCTGCAAGAGATTGCGGCGCGCCATCACAGCGCGCCGGCTTCGGTGGCGCTCGCATGGCTGATCGCGCGGCCGAGCATCACGGCGCCGATTGCCAGCGCAACGTCCGTCAAGCAACTCGAAAGCCTCGTCGCAGCAGTGAATCTAAAGCTCACGGACGCCGATCTGCGTGCGCTGAACGATGCAAGTGCCTGACGCGGTTCGCTAAAATGCTGGTCTGCGCGGCGATTTCCTGATATCATCGGGAGTGAATTGAGATCTTTGCTCGTTTCGTCATGGGTTACTGGTGGCGAAACGCTAGCTAGGCGCGGCGCCGCAACGTGCGCTGCCCGCGTTTCGCGGTGAACTCCCACCTCTCTTTTCCGGCCTCCGTGGCCGCTTTGCCTCTCGTTTCAGTTGTGCTTCGCCAGAGTCTGGAACGACCGGAGGGCCGGCGCGTGAGTGGGCTAACCGCCACGCCATTAACCGTATCAAGCGTATTTAGGAATTACATGACGACGATTCTTCTGAAAGAAAATGAGCCGTTCGAAGTGGCAATCCGCCGCTTCCGCCGCGCAATCGAAAAAAATGGCCTGATCGCAGAACTGCGCGAGCGCCAGGCGTACGAAAAGCCGACGACGGCACGTAAGCGCAAGAAGGCAGCTGCAGTGAAGCGCCTGCACAAGCGCCTGCGTAGCCAGATGCTGCCGAAGAAGCTGCACTAAGCACGCTTCCGGCACGCGAAAGCACGCCAAACGGCGGTGTGAGCTTCGAAAGAAGCCACACCGCCGTTTTCATTTCGGGGTGTCGTTGTTCGATATCGGAAAAGACGGCGGGGAAAGTGGACGGTTTGCCGCGCCCCGTACCGATCGACAAGGCGTCCGCTGTTGCAACGGCGCGACATGAAAGCGTGCTGGCGCCTTCATGAGATCGGCGCCGGACACATCACTTTGAAATTTTCTTGCGCCCTTTCTTGCCGAGTGTCGCGCATCGCATATGGCAGGCGCAGTCGATCTGATGGTCGTTGACCATGCCCACCGCCTGCATGAACGCGTAGCAGATGGTTGTGCCGACAAATTTGCAGCCGTAGCGTTTCAGCGCCTTGCTGAGCGCATCCGATACTTCCGTCGACGCGGGCGCGTGCTTGTAGGTCGTCCACGTATTCTGGATCGGCGTGTTGTCGACGAACGACCACACGAAATCCGCAAATGAACCATGCTCCGCCTGGATCTGCCTGACAGCCTTTGCATTCGTCACTGCGGACTCGATCTTGCCGCGATGTCGCACGATGCTTTCATCCAGCACGAGTGCGTCTAGCTTTTGCTGCGAAAAGCGGGCGACCGTGTCGATCTCGAAGTTGGAGAATGCACGCCGGTATCCGTCGCGCTTGTTCAATATGGTCGACCACGATAGCCCGGCCTGCGCGCCTTCGAGCACCAGCATTTCGAACAGGTGCTGGTCATCCCGCGAGGGGACGCCCCACTCGGTGTCGTGATAGTGTGCGAGCGCTTCGCTCGTTGCCCAGTTGCATCGCTGCTCAGCCACGTTCAGGCTCCTGCATGGTTGGTTGATCGCCCGTCGATCAGGCCACGCCAGCATAGCGGAACGGAGAGCCGCGACAACCTGGCCATTCGGCTAATTGTCGCGAGCGGGCGGACCTGCCACGCTATGCCCTAATACATCACTGAGACATCACTGAGCATATCGATGAATCAAGACCTCTATCTAATCGGCGTCGATGGTGGCGGCACCGGCACGCGCGTCGTGCTGGCGAACGCCGCAGGCCACGAACTCGCGCAAGGCACGGCCGGGCCGTCGGGGCTCGGTTTGGGCGTCGAGCGCGCATGGGAAGCGATCCTCGCCGCGAGCGCGCAGGCGTTCGAACGCGCCGGCCTTGCCGCAGACTGGTCACACTGCGTGCTCGGCTGCGGCCTTGCGGGCGTCAACAACCGGGACTGGCTGGCTGCGTTTCGCTCGAAGGCGCCCGCGCAGGCCGGACTCGCGATCGAAAGCGATGCCTACACGACGCTGCTCGGCGCGCATGGCGGCGAGCCGGGCGTGATTGTCGCGCTGGGGACGGGCAGCGTCGCAGCCGTGCTCGATCGTAGCGGCGCGAGCCGCATGGTCAGCGGCTACGGCTATCCGTCCGCCGACGAAGCCAGCGGCGCATGGCTCGGCTTGCGCGCGATCGTGCATGCGCAGCACGCGCTCGACGGCCGTGTTCCCGCCGACGAATTCTCGAAAGCACTGGTCAAGCATGTCGGCGCAACCGATCGCGATGGACTCGTCGTATGGTTGTGCGACGCGAATCAGACCGCTTATGCGAGCCTCGCGCCTGTCGTCGTCGCGCATCGAGAGCACCCGTTTGCGGCGCGTCTGCTCGAGCAAGCGGGCGACGAGATCGGCAAGATGATTGCCGCGCTGGACCCGTCAGGAGCGCTGCCTGTCGCGCTGTGCGGCGGGCTCGGCAAGCCATTGAGCGAGTATGTGCCAGCGCCATTTCGAAAGCGTCTGCGCGAGTCCATTTCGGATTCGGCGCACGGCGCGCTGCAACTCGCCCAGCGCGAGGCTGCGCGAATCGGCGCTGTAGGCGCTTCAAAGCCGGACGAGCGCCTCGATCGCGAGCCATGAACGGAAGGGTGCGCGCCTGGAGGCGATAAAATAGATGTTTTCAGACGCTGCCCGCCCGCCTTCCCATGTACAAAGTTATCGCGAGTGACCTCGATGGAACGCTGCTGAACAGCAACCATCAGGTCGATCCCTTTACGATCAGCACAATGCGGGCGCTCGAATCGCAGGGCGTGCCCATCGTGATCGCTACCGGGCGCCACTATTGCGATGTCGCTGGCATTCGTGACGTACTGGGCATCCGGCCGTATCTGATCACGTCGAACGGCGCGCGCGTCCATGCGCCTGACGATGAAATGATATTCGCCGACGATCTGCATCCGAACGTCGTCCAGCAACTGGTCAAGCGGGAGATCGCGGGCGAGCATGGACGCGTGATCGTCAACCTGTTCGCCGACCGCGAATGGCTGATCGACCGCGATGCTCCGCACCTGCTGCGCTATCACCAGGACTCGGGCTTCACATATAACGTGATCGATCTGCAGCAGCACGACGGCGCCGACATCGCGAAGGCGCTTTACATCGGCGACCCGAACGATCTCGCCGTAGTGGCGGCCAATCTTCAGCGCACATTCGGCGAGACGCTGTACGTGACTTACTCGCTGCCGGATTGTCTCGAAGTGATGACGGCGAACGTGTCGAAGGGGCGCGCGTTGCAGGTCGTGCTCGAGCGGCTGAATGTGCCGGCTGCGAAGTGTGTCGCGTTCGGCGACAACATGAACGACATCGACATGCTCGAAACGGCCGGCCATCCGTTCATGATGAACAACGCGAATCCCGATCTGATCGCGCGTCTGCCGAACGTGCCGCGCATCGGCAACAACTTCGAAGCAGGCGTCGCGTATCACCTTCGCAAGCTCTTCGAACTCGATGATGAATTGACTGCGTAAGCCCGTAACGCATCCGATTCACACGGCGCGCGGCCCATTTTGGGACGCGCGCCATGTGAAGGCGTGGAGGAATCGGTGTTTGAGTGCCCCCGAGCTGTCGCCGAGAGATGCTACCCGGCATCGGCGATATCGGAATCGCGTCGATCCCTCGATCACGGCCTCGCAAAGGCCTTAGTCGTGATACCCCCAACCGCGACCGTTCTCGTTCCAGTGGTTGCCGTGGTTGTCATTCCAGCGGTTGTCGTGATCCCAGCCGCGGCCGCGGTTCCAGTCGCGGTCGCGTCGATAGCCGTCATAGCGATGGTCGCCCCAGTAGCGGTTGCCGTAATAGACGGGTTGCGGAGCCGCGTACACGGGCGCCGGTGCCACGTACGCCGGAGCGGGCGCGCCGAGCGACAAGCCGATGCTCAGATTCGTATGCGCCTGTGCGACACCGCATGCGCCAGCGGCGAGGCCAGCTGCGACGAGCATGTGAGTGACGATGCGCTTCATGTTGCTTCTCCTGTGAATGCGGCGTGTTTGCCGTACAGGTTCAATCTACGCGTCGTCTGTGGGCGGGACTGCGACAGGTTGTTACGAAGTGAAAGCATGCAATGCGCACCGCGAAAGCTCTTCCAACGTCGGATTAGCCGATGCCGACATGCCCGGGTCAGCGCGCCACGCCGGCCCGTCCTCACGGGCCAAAGCAGGCTGGATCTTCCCTCAGCCGAATCGCTCATACCGATGCAGTAAATGCGACCGTAAACCTGCCTTACATTTGAACCATCTATTAATGCGGAGCGCCGCGCCCGCAAACAAAACCGGGGCGCCGCAGCGCCCCGTTTTCTATTAGACGGACAAGCAAACGGACCTCAGGCAGTGACCCTCGTAGCTTGCGCGTCTACGGATTGACGGGCGTCGCCTGCGACGAGCGGATACACGATGCCCGCGATCACGGCGCCGACAATCGGCGCGACCCAGAAGAGCCACAGCTGGTCGACGGCAGCGCCGCCGACGAAGAGCGCCGGACCCGTCGAGCGCGCCGGATTCACCGACGTATTGGTGACGGGAATCGAGACAAGGTGAATCAGCGTCAGGCACAAGCCGATCGCGATGGGTGCGAAGCCGGCGGGCGCGCGCTTGTCGGTGGAGCCGAGAATGACGAAAAGGAAAAATGCCGTCATCACCGTTTCGCAGACGAATGCGGCCGGCATCGCATAGTGGCCGGGCGAGCGGTCGCCATAGCCGTTGCTCGCGAAACCGCTGGAGACCAGATGGAAGTCCGCGTTGCCCGAAGCGATGACCGACAGCACGTAGGCGCCGAGCACCGCGCCGAGCACTTGCGCGACGATGTACGGCACGAGGTCGCGTGCCGGGAAGCGGCCGGCGACCGTCAACCCGACGCTCACCGCGGGATTCAGATGACAACCGGAAATATGGCCAATGGCATAAGCCATCGTCAGAACGGTCAGGCCGAACGCGAGCGACACGCCCACGAAGCCAATGCCGAGGCCGTGAACAGGACCCGCAAAGTTTGCCGCGAGGACGGCGCTACCACAGCCGCCGAGAACGAGCCAAAAGGTGCCGAACAGCTCCGCCGCTAGGCGCTTGAAGAGATTCATCGTGTGCAATCCTAATAAGTGCGTGGGAATTCAAGAATGGAAACGCGGGCGACAGGCGCTTGCGAGCGGAAATTCTAAGCACCGTTGACAAAAGGGACTGTCAAGAATTGTCATTCACGAACGCGGAATTATTTCGTGATAAACCGGCTGCTCTTTGAACGATTCAACCGGATTTAATAAATTACTCAGACAAAAACTTTTGATAGACGCATTCATCTCCATTGCGAATTTCGTTTGCACCGGCTAATCTCCGTGCTAACCACTTTAGAAAAAAGAGGGGAGCCCAAATGTCGCAATACGCAGATCTCAAGGCGCAAATCGCTCGCTTGCAGGCAGAAGCCGACGAAGCGCGCCGTCATGAAGTCGGCAATGTGATTGCCGAGATCCGCCAGAAAATCGCGGAATACGGACTGAGCGCGAATGACCTCGGTTTTGTGGAGGCGGCCCGCCGCGGGCGCCCGCCCAAGAAGGCGCCGCTGCCCGCCAAGTATCAGGATCCGAAGTCCGGGAGCACGTGGAGCGGCCGGGGAAAGCCGCCCAAATGGATTGCCGGCAAAAATCGCGAGCGCTTTCTGATCGGCGAGGCGTAATCAGTCAGACGATGAAGGCCACTTGAAGGTGATCAGGCTGAATGCGCCACGTGCTGATCGGTTAAATGCGCACAAAGGCGTTACAGGTCCGCGGAACCACTGATTGCGCTAAAAAGCATTTAAGAAAGCGCTTCCACTACTGGCGCAGTTTGGATTGACCGGTATAAAAAAGCCGCCCGGGGAGGCGGCTTTTTTCTTGAAGCGATTCGAATCGAAGGCAGAACGGTCGCGCAAACGATTGACCTGAATAATTTACGTGTCCAATACGCCTTCCGGCAGAGTTGACCGATAACGATCAGCCCACCGCCACGCGACGCAGCACCGGGCGGCGCGTTGCTTCGAGGAGCGCCGTGTAGCTGTCGACGTAGTTCTGCGCCATGATCTTCGAGCTGAAGCGGCGTTCGAACTGCGAGCGGATCTCAGTGCGCGAAAGTTCGTCGATTCGCTGCAGCGCCGCCACGGCACCTTGCACGTCCTCGCAGATGTAACCCGTCACGCCGTGGTCGATCACTTCGGGCACCGAGCCGCGATTGAACGCGATCACGGGCGTCCCGCATGCCATCGACTCGATCATCACGAGGCCGAACGGCTCCGACCAGTCGATCGGGAACAGCAGCGCCTTCGCACCCGACAGGAACTCCGGCTTCTGCGCCTCGTTGATTTCGCCGATGAATTCGACGTGAGCCTGCGACAGCAGCGGTTCGATTTCCCGCTTGAAGTATTCCTGGTCGACCTTGTCCACCTTGGCGGCGATCTTCAGCGGCAAACCGCTTTGTGCAGCGATCTTGATGGCTGTATCGACGCGCTTTTCCGGACAGATGCGGCCAAGGAACGCCAGGTATTCCGGCTTCTTGTGGCTTTGCGGCGTGAGCAGCTGGTCCGGCAGGCCATGATAGATCGTGTTGAGCCAGTTCGCCTGCTGCAGCGGCAGACGCTGCGAATCCGAAATCGAGACCACGGGTGCGTCCGTGAACGTGTCGAACACCGGCTGCAGTTCCGGCAGATCCAGACGGCCGTGCAGCGTCGTCACGAACGGCGTGTCCAGCGTCGAAAAGAGCGGGAACGGCAGATAGTCGAGGTGAAAGTGCAGCACGTCGAACTCGTGCGCGATCTTGCGCACCCGCTCCAGCAGCAGCATGTGCGGGGCGAGCGCGTCGCGGATCGTCGGATCCAGACGCAGCGCGCGCGGCCACGCGGGCTCGAGCTTGGCGGACGTCATTGAATCGCCGCTCGCGAAAAGTGTCACATCGTGACCCAGATCGACCAGCGCTTCGGTCAGATACGACACGACGCGTTCTGTGCCGCCATAGAGTTTCGGTGGGACAGCTTCATACAACGGCGCGATTTGTGCGATTCGCATGCGTGATCTCCTTTTGCAAACGGCTTCGCGCCGCGCTGCCTTGTCGTGTGGCAAAAAGCGGAAGCCTGTCGGACGGTTGGGCGCGGTGTGCCGCCGCCCGTCGCAGGAAACCCAATCGGGTTATCCCTAGGTCCCATTATCGGGATCGGGCGCGCCAATTCGAGCTATTTTTCAAACACTTAACGTTGTTACAGCGCGAAACATGATGCGTAATAAGTGTACGGATCGTACCGGAATGCTCGCCGGGAAGAACATCCAGACAATATCCCCCGTACTTTGCGCCAGATATCGCAGCATGTTGCGCCATGCTTTCGTCCGACCTTATTGTGCATTGCCGAACGTATCGGCGCAAAATCGCTTGGTCGGCTTTCAGATATGAGCGCATAATCCGCTTCCCAATCTTTTTGCACGCACTTGCGTGCAGCCGGCTCGCGCTTTCAATGCGCTTCTATGCCGCTTCAGATCCCGCGTCGAAAATTTGTAGGAAAAAGACCTACAGAAATTCTGGATTTTTCCGTCAACCAATTGAGGCGGATGTCCGATTCCCATCGGCTGGCCCTTTCGAGAAAATGCATGCTGACCATAAGCGTGCCGTTCGCATTTTTTTAACGCGAGCGAGCAAACGTTTTACATAGGCCTGACCAGCCAGTTCGAACCGGGGGATTCATGAGCGCTCAAAGCGACATGCTCAATGAAATTAGGGAAGTGAACTTGTCGTATCTGTTGCTTGCCCAGCGCCTGCTGCGCGAAGACAAGCCAATGGGCATGTTTCGCATGGGCATCTCGGAGCAGCTCGCCGACGTGCTCGCCAATCTGTCGCTCGCGCAGACCGTCAAACTCGCTGCGTCGAACCAGTTGCTGTGCCGCTTCCGCTTCGACGATCACCAGATCCTCTCGTCGCTTGCCGACAAGGGCAAAGCGAGTGTCGTCGCCCAGGCGCACTCCGCCATCCTGATGGCTGGACAGCCGGTCGAGCAGATCGGCTGACGCCGGCCGGCGCGCACACGCGCCGCAGACACGCAGACAGACGCAATCCTACGCGCGCCGGCGACGGCGCTCTTTCACCGTTCCCGCCGGAGCGCGCCGCATCGCGCGCCTAAAAGGCGAGACGGGCCACGGACGCGGGAAGCGAGGCGGATGGCACAAAAAAGCGTGATGCTCGAAGTCAGGGAGATCACCCTGGCGATTGAACTGATCGAACTCGGCGCGCGCCTGCAATTGCTCGAAGCGGAAACAACGCTGTCGCGCGACCGGCTCACCAGGCTGTACAAGGAAGTGAAGGGCGAGTCGCCGCCCAAGGGTATGCTGCCGTTCTCGACGGACTGGTTCACGACCTGGCAGCCGAACATTCACGCTTCGCTGTTCTACAACATCTACCGGTTCATGTCGCAGCGGGGCGGCTGCGAGACGATCCACTCGATCGTCAAGGCGTACCGGCTGTATCTCGAACACGTGCGGCTGCATCTCGACGAGCCGGTGCTCAGTCTCACCCGCGCGTGGACGCTGGTGCGCTTCTTCGACTCCGGCATGCTGCAGACGACGCCCTGCACCCGCTGTCGCGGACATTTTGTCGCCCATGCGCATGATCCACGTCAAGGCTTCGTATGCGGCCTGTGCGCGCCGCCGTCGCGCGCCGGCAAGACCCGCAAAGCCGCTGGCACCCACGGCGGTGCAACGCAAGCGGCCGTCGGCAAGCTGTCCAGCGCGCCCGCAGAAGCCCTGCCGGGCGGCGCCGAGGCGTCCGCGTGAGCGCGCGCCGCGCAGCTGATCTGCACGCGTGGCGGCTGAATTGCATGCGCTTTCGCGTCCTCTGGTTAACACCGTCCCGCACCGAATCCCAATCCCCCAAAGTTTTCCAGCCGTTTGCCGTAAACCTGAATAACGACGGTCTCCGTCGACTTTCGTGAGGGCTCGGCAGTGCTGATTTTCGTGGGAACACTCGTTACGCTGTTGTCCGTCTTCGGCGGGTATGCGCTGGAGGGCGGCCATCTGGGCGCGCTCATGCAGCCCGTCGAAGTGCTGATGATCGCTGGAGCGGGTCTCGGCGCGTTCATCCTGGGCAACGGGATGAAGACGATCAAGGCTACGTTGCGCGTGATTCCGACGCTGTTCAAGGGCGCCAAGTACAACAAGGACGTTTATATGGAGCTGATGGCGCTCCTTTACGTCCTGCTGGCGAAGGCGCGCAAGGAGGGCACACTCACGCTCGAAGCGGATATCGACGATCCGCAGAAGAGCCCGATTTTCACGCAGTACCCGAAGATCCTTGCGGACCATCACATCGTCGAATTCCTGACGGACTATCTGCGCCTGATGGTCGGCGGCAACATGAACGCGTTCGAGATCGAAAGCCTGATGGACGAAGAGATCGAAACGCATCACGCCGAAGGCGAAGCGCCCGCGCACGCGCTGATGAAGGTCGGCGACGCGATGCCCGCGTTCGGTATCGTCGCGGCCGTGATGGGCGTCGTGCACACGATGGCTTCCGCCGACAAGCCGCCCGCCGTGCTCGGCGAAATGATCGCGCAGGCGCTGGTCGGCACGTTCCTCGGCATTCTGCTTTCGTATGGCCTTATCAGTCCGCTCGCGAGCGTCGCCGAGCAGCGCGTCAAGGAGTCGACCAAGATGTTCCAGTGCATCAAGGTCACGATCCTCGCGAGCCTGAACGGCTATGCGCCTGCCATCGCCGTCGAATTCGGCCGCAAGGTGCTGTTCTCGACCGAACGCCCGTCGTTCGCCGAGCTGGAAGAACACGTGCGCCGCGTGAAGGCGAAGTAACGGCGGACACGGGCGAGGAATCGGGCAATGGCCAAGGACAAGGACCGCGCAATCGTCGTCAAGCGCGCCGCGCCGAAGAAGGACGGCCATCATGGCGGCGCGTGGAAGCTCGCGTATGCGGACTTCATGACGGCGATGATGGCCTTCTTCCTGCTGATGTGGCTGCTGAGTTCGGCATCGACGGTGCAGCTGAAGGGCATCGCCGACTACTTCAATCAGCCGCTAAAGATCACGCTGTGGGGTGGCGACCGCAGCGCCGTCGATTCGAGCACGATGAAGGCGAGCGGTCGCGACATTTCGACCGACAAGGACGGCATCACGCGTCAGAGCGAAGGCTCGACGAACCGCGCCGAGCACACGGCGATGCGGGCCGACGACCAGGCGATGCAGCAGTTGCAGGGCGCCGTCGAGCGCCACGAGCAGGTGCGCCTGCACGACCTGCAGGTGAAGCTGATGGCCGCGATCGAAGCGAACCCCGTGCTGCGCCAGTTCAAGCAGCAGATTCGCATCGACTCGACGCTGCAAGGCTTGCGCATCGAAATCGTCGATACGCAGAAACGGCCGATGTTCGCGACCGCGCAGGCCGTCGTGCAGCCGTACATGCGCGATATTTTGCGCGCGATCGGCAATACGCTGAACGACGTGCCGAACCGCATCGTCGTGCAGGGCCACACCGACGCCGTGCCGTATGCGGGCGGCGACAAGGGCTATAGCAACTGGGAGCTGTCCGCGGACCGCGCGAACGCATCGCGCCGCGAGCTGATCGCGGGCGGCATGGACGAGACCAAGGTGTTGCGCGTGCTGGGCCTCGCGTCGACGCAGAACCTGAACAAGGCCGATCCGCTCGATCCGGAGAACCGGCGCATCAGCATCATCGTGCTGAACAAGCGGTCGGAAGAAGCCATGATGCACGACGACACGTCGTCGACCACCTTGTCGAACGACGCAGCCGGCGCCGGCAAGCCGCTGCTGCAAAAGATCACGCAACCCGCTCCGCAACAAGGTCAGCAATCCGGGCCGCAACCCGCCTTGCGATCCGGTGTGAACGGAGCAAAGCCCAGCCTGCAATCCGCTTCGCCGCCGCCCTCGCTTCAGGCCGCAGCGCCTGACGCGCAAGAGAACGGCGCGGTCGAAACGGCCGTGGTCGAGCAAAGCGTGGCTGGCAAGGGCGCGGCGCCTGCAACGGCGACGCAATGACAGACAGCGGATCGCGGACGCGCGCCGGAATGCGCAGCCGCGATCCATCGTGAGCGCAGTGAGGATGGAATGATCAGGCACATTCTGGCAATCGACGATTCGGCGGCGATGCGGCAAATCCTTGCCGCGACGCTGACGGGTGCCGGCTATCAGGTGACGCTCGCGGCCGACGGCGACGAAGGGCTCGAAAACGCGCTGGCGATGCCGTTCGATCTCGTGCTGACCGATCAGCACATGCCGGGCAGAACCGGCCTCGACCTGATCGCCGCGCTGCGCGGCAACCCGGCATATCGCACGACGCCGATCCTCGTCCTGACGACGGAATCCGGCGAACCGTTCAAGGCAGCAGCACGCGACGCGGGCGCGACGGGCTGGATCGAAAAGCCGCTCGACCCCGACATGCTGACCGAGCTGGTCGCGGCGCTCGCGTGAGCGCGGCGGCGGGCAGGCGGCAAACGACAAATGGAAGTGGCATAGCAAGCCAGACAGGACTTTCGCGGTGACACAGGCATGACACTCGACATCACTCAGTTCTATCAGACGTTCTTCGACGAAGCGGACGAACTGCTCGCGCAGATGGAGCAGTTGCTCCTGAATCTGAACGTCGGCCAGCCCGATCCCGAGGATCTGGCGGCCATCTTTCGCGCGGCCCACTCGATCAAGGGCGGCGCGGCGACGTTCGGCTTCACCGCGCTGACCGAGACGACGCACATTCTCGAATCGCTGCTGGACCGCGCGCGCAACAACGAACTCGTGCTGCGCAAGGACATGATCGACACGTTCCTCGAAACGAAGGACGTGCTTTCGGGCCAGCTCGCCGATTACCGCGCAAGCGCCGAGCCGGATGCGGCCGTCGCGGCCGCGATCTGCGCGAAGCTCGAACGGTTGAACGCGGAAAATCGCGGCGAGGCGCCCGCGCAAGCCGCGGCACCGGCACCGGCGGCGCCGGCCGTCGCGCAAGTCGCCGCGAACGGGCATGCGCCGGAACACGTGGTCGAACAGGCAGTAGAAGCCGCAGGCGAATGGGCAGGCAACGAACCGGCAAAGACCGGCGCTGCGCCATCCGATGCGGCCGCAGGAGCCCATCTGAAAATTACGCTACGGGGCGTTGGGGAAAAGGACCAGGCACTCCTGACCGAAGAGTTGGGCAACCTGGGCCGAATCGTCGGGCAGGTGAAGACAGGCGGCGACATCACGCTGTGGCTGGATTCCGATGTGTCGTCCGACGACATAGTTGCCGTGTGCTGTTTCGTGATCGACGAAAGTCAGATCGAGATAGGCCGCGGCGCGGCGCCGGCCAACGACGTGGAACAGGACGCGCCTCGCGCGCCTGAAGCCGCGCCCGTTGCGCAGGCATCTGCGGGGGGCATGGCGAGCGGCGGCGCGGGGGCGCCTGCCGCAGTCGTGCAGCCGGCCGTTGCAGCAGCGGCGGTTTCCGTTGCGGCGGCGCCTGCCGTGGCTGCGCAGCCCGCCGCTCAACCGGCTATGGAGCAGGCCGTTCAGCCTGCCGCAGCCGCAATCGTTGCACCCGCAGCGGAGGCGCAGCAGCCGGCAGCGGCCGCAGCGAAGGCCGCGCACGCATCCGCCGAAGGCGATCGCAAGGCGCGTCCGGCGGCTGCCGCGAATGCGGGCGAAGGCAGTTCGATCCGCGTGGGTGTCGAGAAGGTCGACCAGCTGATCAACCTCGTCGGCGAACTGGTGATCACGCAAGCGATGCTCGCGGAAACCACCAGCACGTTCGATCCGGCGCTGCACGATCGCCTCTTCAACGGCATGGCGCAACTGGAGCGCAACGCGCGCGATCTCCAGGAAGCCGTGATGTCGATCCGCATGATGCCGATGGATTACGTCTTCAGCCGCTTCCCGCGTCTCGTGCGCGATCTGGCGGCGAAGCTCGGCAAGCAGGTCGAACTCGTCACCTTCGGTCAGGCGACCGAACTCGACAAGAGCCTGATCGAGCGCATCATCGATCCGCTCACGCACCTCGTGCGTAACAGCCTCGACCACGGCATCGAAACGGTCGAGGCGCGCAAGGCGGCAGGCAAGGATTCGACGGGCCAGCTCGTGCTGTCGGCGGCGCATCACGGCGGCAACATCGTGATCGAAGTGAGCGACGACGGCGCGGGCCTGCGCCGCGACAAGATTCTCGCGAAGGCCGTCAAGCAGGGCATGGCCGTCAGCGACACGATGACCGACGAAGAAGTCTGGAACCTGATCTTCCTGCCGGGCTTCTCGACGGCGGAGCAGGTGACGGATGTCTCCGGCCGCGGCGTCGGCATGGACGTGGTGAAGCGCAACATCCAGTCGATGGGCGGCCATGTCGAAATCACGTCGCATGCGGGCAAGGGCAGCACGACGCGCATCGTGTTGCCGCTCACGCTGGCGATTCTCGACGGCATGTCGGTGAAGGTGGGCAGCGAGATTTTCATCCTGCCGCTGAACTTCGTGATGGAGTCGCTGCAGCCCCGAGCCGACGATATCTACACGGTTGCGAACGGCGAGCGCGTCGTGCGCGTGCGCGGCGAATATCTGCCGCTCGTCGCGCTGCACGAAGTGTTCTCGGTCGACGGCGCGCGCACCGATCCGACGCAGGGCATCGTCACCATCATGCAGACGGAAGGACGCCGGTTCGCGATGCTGATCGACGAACTGGTCGGCCAGCAGCAGGTCGTGGTGAAGAACCTCGAAACGAATTACCGCAAGGTACACGGCATTTCCGCGGCGACGATTCTCGGCGACGGCAGCGTCGCGCTGATCGTGGACGTGGCGGCACTCAATCGCGAATCGCGGGCGTCGCACGGCGCGTCGCTGGCGTTCGCCTGACATTCAACTCATCCCAACCGTTTTTTGGGGGCTAACGTGGCAGAAGTCCAATCCATCAATTCGAGCGGCGTGGCCGGCTCGAACGGCCGCCGCGACGCGCAGGCCGATGCGGGCGGTCAGGAGTTCCTGATCTTCACGCTCGGCGCCGAAGAGTACGGCATCGACATCCTGAAGGTGCAGGAAATCCGCGGCTACGAGAGCGTGACGCGCATCGCGAACGCACCGGATTTCATCAAGGGCGTGATCAATCTGCGCGGCATCATCGTGCCGATCGTCGACATGCGCATCAAGTTTCACCTCGGCCGCGTCGAGTACGACCATCAGACCGTCGTGATCATTCTGAACGTCGCGGGCCGCGTGGTCGGCATGGTCGTGGACGGTGTCTCCGACGTGCTGACGCTCGCCAACGATCAGATCATGCCCGCGCCGGAATTCGGCGCGACGCTGACGGCGGAATATCTGACGGGCCTCGGCACTGTCGATGGCCGCATGCTGATCCTGATGGACATCGAAAAGCTGATGACCAGCCGGGAAATGGCATTGATCGAAACGCTCGGCTAATCACGCGGGCCGCAGGAACGCAGCAAGAACGACAGCCATGCATGGGACCAGAGGACGCGCTGAAGCGCCGACTTCTGATCGACAACCGTGCAGGGAACCGGAGCGAGCGCCAGGGCGCCAGCTTCGGTACAGCAAAATCAGGGAGCAGAAAATGCTGAGCAGATGGTCGATCCGGACGACGCTGACCGTCGTGGGGATCATTCTCGTTGCGCTGACAGTGATCGTCGGGGCGCTTGGGTTCACGGCGCTGAGCCACTCGGGCGACGCGCTTGACGGCATGGCGCACGGCGACATCGTGGCGATCCGCACGCTGAACGATTCGTCGTCGTACCTGCTGCGCGCGCGCGTCACGTTCGACCGCGTCAACGCGCTGACGGCGCAGGGCGAGATCGAACAGTCGAAGCAGGCTATCGACCGTGCGGCATTCCTGCTCGGCAAATCGAACGAAAACTGGCAGGCGTTCCTGAACACCCCGAAGAAGGGCGTCGATCAATCGCTGGTCGACGCCGTGGTCGCAAAGCGCGCGGCGCTGATGAACGACGGCGTAACGCCCGAGCTGGCCGCGCTGCGCGCAAGCGACCTGTCCGGCTATCACGCGATCGCCGACACGAAGATCAGCCCGATGTTCGTCGCGTATGACGACGCCGTGAGCCCGATGGTCAGGGGATTGCAAGCGCACGCCGAGCAACAGCAGGAGAACGCCGCCGAGCAGATCGCGACGATGCGCGCGCTGATCATCGGCGTCGTGGCGCTCGCAGTGGTGATGGTGATCGGCATCCGCTTCGCGCTGCGCGGCATGATCGTGCAGCCGCTGAACGATGCGATCGCGTGCTTCGAGCGCATTTCGAAGGGCGACCTGACGCAGCAGGTGAACACGTCGGGCACGAATGAAATCGGCCGCCTCTTCCGGGCAGTCGGCCAGATGCAGGAAAGCCTGTCGGCGATGCTCAAGTCGATGCACGCGAGCGTCGAGTCGATCGACACGGGCGCGCGCGAAATCTCGATGGGCAACACCGACCTGTCGCAGCGCACGGAACAGCAGGCGGCCTCGCTGCAGGAAACGGCATCCAGCATGGAGCAGCTGACGGGCACGGTGCGCCAGAACGCCGAGAACGCGCGCCAGGCGAGCCAGCTTGCGGTGAACGCGTCGGACATCGCGACGCGCGGCGGCGAAGTGGTGAGCCAGGTGGTCAGTACGATGCAGGACATCGCGAGCAGCTCGAACAAGGTCGTCGACATCATCAGCGTGATCGAAGGCATCGCGTTCCAGACGAACATTCTCGCGCTGAACGCGGCCGTCGAAGCGGCGCGCGCGGGCGAGCAGGGCCGCGGCTTCGCGGTCGTCGCGGGCGAAGTGCGCAGCCTCGCGCAACGCAGCGCGAGCGCGGCGAAGGAAATCAAGGAGCTGATCGGCGACTCGGCCGACAAGGTGCAGGGCGGCTCGGCGCTCGTCGGCCGCGCGGGCACGACGATGGACGAAATCGTGCAGGCCGTGCGCCGCGTGACGGACATCATGGGCGAGATCAGCGCGGCATCGGAAGAGCAATCGGGCGGCATCGAGCAGGTCAACCGCGCCGTCGTGCAGATGGACGCAGTGACGCAGCAGAACGCGGCGCTCGTCGAGCAGGCGGCGGCAGCGGCGGCGTCGCTCGAAGAGCAGACGCGCTCGTTGCAGACGGCGATCGGGCACTGGCGCGTGAATGGCGCGCAAACGGCACAAGCAGCGCGCGCGGCGGCCACGCCGTCCGCGAACGCAGCGAAGAGCCGTGTGAAGGCCGCCGTCGCGCAGGCGGCGAAGCCCGCGCAGCCGGTCGTCGCAAAGGCGGAAGCGGCAGCGCCGTCGCGCGTCGAGCCGGCCGTCAGAAAGACACCGTTGACGTCGGCGGAACCCGCCGCACGTCAGACGGCGAGCGCGGCCTCCACGTCCGACGCCGATTGGGAAACGTTCTGACGAACGACACATGGATAGATCAGACTGCCGGCACATCACGCAGTGCCGGCGACAACGCAGGCAACATTGAACGCAACAGCGGCAAGGGCAGGATCGACGGGCGGTGCGGCGCTCGCTGTGGCAGACGGAAAACATCATGATGGCAACGCGCGCGCAACCGCGCCCTGAACGGGCAGAGCCGACGAAATCCGGCGAACAGGCTCGCGATTTCGAATTCACGTCGGCGGACTTTGCCCGCATTCGCGAGCTGATTCATCGCAGCGCGGGCATTTCGCTGTCGGATCATAAGCGCGACATGGCGTATAGCCGGCTCGCGCGGCGTCTGCGCGCGCGCGGCATCGACTCGTTTCGGCAATATCTCGATCTCCTCGAATCGGACAACGATCCCGCCGAGTGGGAAGCGTTCACGAACGCGCTCACGACGAACCTCACCGCGTTCTTTCGCGAAGCCCATCACTTTCCGATTCTCGCCGACTTCGCCGCGCGCCGGCCGGGGCCCGTGTCGGTCTGGTGCTCGGCGGCATCGACGGGCGAGGAGCCGTATTCGATCGCGATGACGCTGATCGAAGCGCTCGGCGAACAGGCCGCACGCCACGCGAGCGTGCTCGCAACCGACATCGACACGCAGGTGCTCGCCAAAGGCGAGGCAGGCATGTATCAGTTCGATCAGGTCAAGCACCTGTCGCAGGAACGGCTCAAGCGCTTTTTCCTGAAGGGCACGGGTGCGCATGCGGGCATGGTGAAGGTGCGTCCCGAGCTGCGCGCGATGATCCGCTTCGAGCAACTGAATCTGACCGAGCGCGACTACAGGCTGAACACGCAGTTCGACGCGATCTTCTGCCGCAACGTGATGATCTATTTCGACAAGCCGACGCAAGGGCAGGTGCTCTCGCGCTTCGAGCCGCTCGTGAAGCCGGGCGGCCTGCTGTTCGCGGGCCACTCGGAGAACTTCACGTATGTCACGCAGGCGTTCCGTCTGCGCGGGCAAACCGTCTATGAGCTGACTCGCGATGCAGGCGCTGCGCGCCCGGCGCATCGTGCGGCGAGCCACGGCGCGACGAGCGGGGTGCCCGCATGAGCAGCACTTTGCCGATCGCAACGAATCTCTATTTCGACAATCACTTCAAGCGCCCCGGCGTCAAGCTGCTGCCGAACGAGTTCTACACGACGAACGAGGACATGGTGCTCGTCACGGTGCTCGGCTCGTGCGTGGCGGCCTGCATCCAGGATCGCACGGCGGGTATCGGCGGGATGAATCACTTCATGCTGCCCGACGACGGCGCCGACGTCGCGCAGGCCGCCTCCGACTCGATGCGCTACGGCGCCTACGCGATGGAAGTGCTGATCAACGAGCTGATCAAGGCGGGTGGCCGCCGCGAGCGTTTCGAGGCGAAGGTGTTCGGCGGCGCGGCCGTGCTCGCGGGCATGACGACGATGAACATCGGCGACCGCAACTCCGCATTCGTGCGCCGCTATCTCGCGCTGGAAAAGATTCCCATCGTCGCCGAAGACCTGGAAGGCAACCATCCGCGCAAAGTCGCGTTCATGCCGCGCACGGGCCAGGTGATGGTCAAGAAGCTGCGTTTGCAACAGGAAGCCGGCGTCGCGGAACGCGAGCAGGCGCTCGCGCGGCAATCGGCCGAAGCGCGTGCCGAGCGACTCGCAAAGGCGCGCGCGCGCGTCGAGCTGTTCGCGGCGCCCGCTGCGGGCAAGCCGCGCATCGAGCTGTTCGGCGCGAACGCATCGGCCGGGGCAAATCCGGCGGGAAATCCGACAACAAGCCCGAATGCGGGTGCAGCGCGTCCGGCGGGCGCGAAGCCGCGCATCGAATTATTCGGCGCGTCCGCGCGCCCGACTCAATCAAACAACGCCAGGACGGTAGAGGAGGCGTGAGCGCTGTGCAAAAGATCAAGGTACTGTGCGTCGACGATTCGGCGCTGATTCGCAGCCTGATGACGGAAATCATCAACGGCCAGCCCGACATGACGGTCGTCGCGACCGCGCCCGATCCGCTCGTCGCGCGCGAACTCATCAAGCAGCACAACCCGGACGTACTGACGCTCGACGTCGAAATGCCGCGCATGGACGGCCTCGACTTCCTCGAAAAGCTGATGCGCCTGCGTCCGATGCCTGTCGTGATGGTGTCGTCGCTGACGGAGCGCGGCTCGGAAATCACGCTGCGCGCGCTCGAACTGGGCGCCGTCGATTTCGTCACGAAGCCGCGCGTCGGCATTCGCGACGGCATGCTCGAATACGCGGAAAAGCTCGCCGACAAGGTGCGCGCCGCTGCCCGCGCGCGCGTGCGCCAGGCCGCGCCCGCCCATCACGCGCCCGCAGCCGGTCAAGCCGCTGCGGCCGCCGCGACGCACGCGCCGCTCTTCAACAACCCGCTCGTGTCGACGGAAAAGCTGATTATCGTCGGCGCGTCGACGGGCGGCACGGAAGCGATCCGCGAAGTGCTGATGCCGCTGCCCCCCGATGCGCCCGCCGTGCTGATCGCGCAGCACATGCCGCCCGGATTCACAAAATCTTTCGCGCAACGCCTTAATGGTTTGTGCCGGATTACCGTTAAAGAGGCTGAGCACGGCGAACGCGTGCTGCCGGGACATGCGTATATCGCGCCCGGTCACGCTCACCTGCTGCTTGCCCGCAGCGGCGCAAACTATATCGCGCATCTCTCAGACGACCCGCCCGTCAACCGGCATCGTCCGTCTGTCGATGTGCTGTTCCGCTCGGCCGCGCTGCATGCCGGAAAGAACGCCGTCGGCGTGATTCTCACGGGCATGGGGCGCGACGGCGCGGCGGGCCTGCTCGACATGCGCAAGGCGGGCGCGTATACGCTCGCGCAGGACGAAGCGAGCTGCATCGTGTTCGGCATGCCGCGCGAGGCGATCGCGATGGGCGCCGCCGACGAGATCGCGCCGCTTTCGGAAATGAGCCGGCGCGTGATGGCGCGTCTTGCTGCAATGGGTGATCGCGTTCAGCGCGTATGATGCGGCCTCGGCCAAGTAAGTGATTGAGATGGGCCAGTGACCGCGCCATCTGGATTGGAAAAAGGAACAGGACATGGATAAGGGAATGAAGATTCTGGTTGTGGACGACTTTCCGACGATGCGCCGGATCGTCCGCAATCTGTTGAAGGAACTGGGCTACTCGAACGTCGACGAAGCGGAAGACGGCGCGGCGGGCCTCGCGCGTCTGCGCAGCGGCAGCTACGACTTCGTGATTTCCGACTGGAACATGCCGAATCTCGACGGCCTTGCGATGCTCAAGGAAATCCGCGCCGATGCGTCGCTCGCGCATCTGCCCGTGCTGATGGTCACGGCCGAATCGAAGAAGGAAAACATCATCGCTGCCGCTCAGGCGGGCGCGAGCGGTTATGTCGTGAAGCCGTTCACGGCCGCGACGCTCGACGAGAAGCTCAACAAGATCCTCGAGAAGATGGCGAAAGCCGGGAGCTGATGTGAACCCATCGATCAACGAGCAAGGCGCCAAGGAAGACGGCACCGACCTCGCGACCGACCGCATCCTTGCACGCATCGGACAGCTCACGCGCACGCTGCGCGATTCGATGCGCGAGCTGGGGATCGACAAGCACGTCGAGCGCGCGGCGGAAGCGGTGCCGGACGCTCGCGACCGTCTGAAATACATCGCGACGATGACCGAGCAGGCGGCCGAGCGCGTGCTGTCGTCGATCGAAGTCGCGAAGCCGATGCAGGAGCAGTTGCAGCAGGACGCGGCCGCTCTCGACGCGCGCTGGGAGCAGTGGTACTCGGCCCCCATCGAGCGCGAGGAAGTGCGCGCGCTGATGAACGACACGCGCGCGTTCCTGCGCGGCGTGCCCGAAATCACGTCGGCGACCAACGCCCAACTGCTCGAAATCATGCTGGCGCAGGACTTCCAGGATCTGACGGGCCAGGTCATCAAGAAGATCACGGACGTCGTGTACCTGATCGAGCAACAGCTTCTCGGCGTGCTGATCGACAACATCGCGGCCGAGCGGCGCGAGCAGTTCGCGGCGACGGCGGCGCAACTCGTGGCGGAAGCCCAGCACGACCCAATCTCGCCGACGGGGAGCCCGCAGAGCCTGTTGAACGGTCCGCAGATCAATCCGGAAGGCAAGCCCGACGTGTTGCAGGACCAGAGCCAGGTCGACGATCTGCTTGCCAGCCTGGGTTTCTAGGGCGCCGGGCTTTTTCTGAGGCGGTCTGCTTCTTCCAGGTTGCCGGGCTGCTTCTGAGGCGTTCTGCTTGTTCCAGGTTGCCGGGCTTCGTCTGAGGCCGGCCGCACATGGCCGGCCGGCCCGCTGCTGCGGCCCGCACGTCTTGCCGCGCCGCTCGAAGCGTTTCCCAGCGTCCTTTGCCGCCCAATACGAGCCGGGTCTTTTCCTTCGATCCCGTCCGCGAACGCCCACCCGGGCGTCCGCTTCAGGCCTCGCGCGAAGCCGTGAGCGCCCGCTTCGACACCTTCCGCATCGATGCTCACTGCATCGCCGCACGCCCGTTCGTGCGGTCGCGCACCGCGCCACTTCATCAACGGCTGTCATACTACGGACCGGGGAGGATGGTGCTTGACGGCGCTCGGCGCCGTCGGACGCACGATGCCCGCGTGCGCCGCCGCGTCGTTTTCTCCTGAATGAACAACCCGGGTCCGTGAACTGCTGGCACTGTACGGTGTCGATTGGGGGGAGGAATAAAACCATGTCGATTAGCTTTAGCCGTGCCGCTGTCTTTTCAGCGTTTGGATTGTGTTGCGCGCTGCCGGGCCTGCTCGTTTCGCCGCCCGCCAGCGCCGCCTTGGGCGGCAGCCCGATGACGCCGCCCGCCGGCGCGACGACCCAGACGGTGCCCGTGCCGTCCGGCGTCGCCGTGATGCGCAGCGCGTCCGCCGGCTCCGCCGCGTCTGCTTCGTCTTCTTCCGCCGGCACCTCCCCGTCGTACACGGTGCGAGAAACCACGCTCGGCAACGGCACTGTCGTGCGCGAGTACATCTCGACGGCGGGCAGCGTCTTCGGTCTCGCATGGAGCGGGCCGCAAATGCCCGACCTTTCCGACCTGCTCGGCAGCTATTTCCCGCAATACGTGGCGGGCGTGACGAATGCACGCCAGTTGCGCGGCGGCGGACACGGCCCCGGCATCGTGCAGGACAACGGGCTCGTCGTGCATTCGGGCGGCCATATGGGCGCTTTCTCCGGCCAGGCTTACCTGCCGCAGGCACTGCCGGCCGGCGTAAGCGGCACCGATATCAAGTGACGACGGGAGACGAATCATGCGATTTGCGAAGATCGAGAAGTCCATCCACGTCGTAAAGGCGGTGCTCGCCATCTGCGTCGTCTCGATGACGGCATTCGTCGCCGGATGCGGCGGCGGCGGAGGCGGCGGGGGCGGAAGTTCGTCGTCCTCGTCGGGCGCCAACAACGGACCCAGCCAGCAGCCGATTGCCGCCAACGCGCCGAACACGGTGGCCGTGACGGTGGACCGCGGCGTCGCGAACCTCATCAACATACCGACGGTCAGCATGAAGATCTGCGACCCGACGAACGCCGCCAACTGCACGGTCGTCGACCATGTGCTGCTCGACACGGGCTCTTTCGGCGTGCGCATCGTCAATTCCGCGCTGGGCTCGCTTTCGAGCGCGCTGCCCATCCAGCAGGCGACGGCGGGCGGACAGCTCGCCGAGTGCACGCACTTCGCCGACGGCTTCACGTGGGGCACGACACGCACGGCGACGGTGCAGATCAGCGGCGAGGTGGCGAGCAACATTCCGATCCAGGTGATCGGCGACCTGCCCGAAGCGACGATACCCTCGGGCGGCTGCGTAAACGGCGCGGCCGAGAACACCGCGCAGGCGCTGGGCGCGAACGGCATCGTCGGCATCGGCGTGGCGCCCGTCGATTGCGGACCGGCCTGCTCGGTCCAGGCCAACGTCGCGCAGTTCAGTAACTACTACGCGTGCAACGGCGCGAACTGCGTGCGCACGCTCGCGGAGCGGGAGAAGCAGGTGGCCAACCCAGTGCCTAACTTCCCCGCCGACAACAACGGCGTGATCGTGCAGATGGCGCCCATCTCAGCGAGCGGCCAGGCATCGGCGACAGGGACGGTCGTGTTCGGCATCGGCACGCAGTCGAACAATGGCCAGGAACAGGGGATCACGACCTTTACGACCGATGCGTCCGGCGATCTCGTCAACAGCAAGTTCAACGGCGCGACGACCAATACGTTCATGGACAGCGGCTCGAACGGCTACTTCTTCCAGGACGGTTCGATGCCGTTGTGCACCGGCAATCTGGCATCGTTCTACTGTCCGGGCACGACGCAGCAACGCACGGTCACGCTCGTCGGCGCGAACGGCGTGACGGGCGACGTGCCACTCAACGTCGCGAATACGCAGAACCTGTTGAGCGCCGGAAGCAACTTCGCGTTCAACGACCTCGGCGGGCAGATCGGCTCGTTGAGCGCGTTCGATCTGGGCTTGCCGTTCTTCTTCGGCCGCCATGTCTACTACGGGATGGACAAGCGCGCGTCGGGCGGGCAGGCGCCGTTCGTCGCGTTCTGATGTCGTCGTGATCGCGCGCCGGCCCGCTGCCTCGCGGGCCGGCCGGCGCGTCGAACGAATGCGGCGTTCTTCCGCTTCCGCGTCCCTGAGCGGCGCATGTTCGTGCCGCCCCATCGTTTGAAATACCCCCCTTTCCCCGCCTTTATCCGCCAATCGCCGCTCGACGTCTGCGGGAATAATCGCTCTGACTGAAAAAGGGCATGGTGCCCTTGCAGCCGGAGAGCACGTTGGCAGAGGATAGCGACCTCGAAAAAACCGAATCAGCCACCCCCCGGCGCCTGAGCAAGGCGCGGGAGGAGGGGCAGGTCGCGCGTTCGCGGGAACTGGCGACGTTCGCGCTCGTCGCAGCCGGGTTTCTCGGCACGTGGGCGATGTCGGGCATGATCGGCGACCACGTGCAGGCGATGCTGCGCGCGGCGTTCACGTTCAATCACGACACCGTCTTCGATACGAAGCGCGCGCTGCCCAGCGCGGGCGCCATCGCGCGTGAAGGCTTCTATGTGCTGCTGCCGCTGCTGGTGCTGACGGGCCTCGCCGCGCTGCTCGCGCCAATGGCGCTCGGCGGCTGGCTGCTGTCGACCAGTTCGCTGTCGCCGAATTTCGGGCGACTGAATCCCGTCGCGGGATTCGGGCGCATCTTTTCGATCAACGGGACGATCCAGCTCGGGATGTCGCTCGCGAAGATCATCGTTGTCGGGCTGATCGGCGGACTGGCCATCTGGCACAAGCGCGACGACTTCCTCGCGCTCGCGACACAGCCGCTGCACATCGCGCTGTCGAACGCGGGCCATCTGGTCGCCGTATGCTGCGCGATGACGGTCGCCGGGATGTTCGTGATCGCCGCGCTCGACGTGCCGTATCAGGTGTGGTCGTTCCACAAGAAGCTGCGCATGACCAAGGAAGAAGTGAAGCGCGAGCATCGCGAGAGCGAAGGCGACCCGCACGTGAAGGCGCGTCTGCGTTCGCAGCAGCGCGCGATGGCCCGCCGCCGGATGATGGCCAACGTGCCGAAAGCCGACGTCGTCGTGACGAACCCGACGCACTTCGCCGTCGCGCTGCAATACACGGACGGCGAAATGGGCGCGCCGAAGGTCGTCGCGAAGGGCGTGAACCTCGTGGCCGCGCGCATCCGCGAGCTGGCGACGGAGCACAACATTCCGCTGCTCGAAGCGCCGCCGCTCGCGCGCGCGCTCTATCACAACGTCGAACTGAATCGCGAGATTCCAGGCGCGCTGTATGGCGCCGTCGCGGAAGTGCTCGCATGGGTCTATCAACTGCGCCGCTTCAAGGAAGACGGCGGCGTCGCGCCCGTCGCGCCGACGGAGCTCGACGTTCCGCCGGAACTGGACAAGGGCGGCGTGCCCGACGACGAAGCGGACCAGGAAGCCGCCGACGCGCTCGGCGGCGACACTCAAGGTAACGGAGCATCAGCATGAACGCCCGCGCGGGTTTCCTTTCACGACGGCCGGAAGCGCTGAACGGCACCAACCTGCGGGCACTGGCGGGCCCGCTTCTGATCTGCATGATCCTCGGCATGATGATCCTGCCGTTGCCGCCGTTCCTGCTGGATCTGCTGTTCACGTTCAACATCGCGCTTTCCGTGATGGTGCTGCTCGTCAGCATGTACACGATGAAGCCGCTCGACTTCGCTGCGTTCCCGAGCGTGCTGCTGTTCTCGACGCTGCTGCGGCTGTCGCTGAACGTCGCGTCGACGCGTATCGTGCTGCTCGAAGGCCACACCGGGCCGGGCGCGGCGGGCGCCGTGATCGAGGCGTTCGGTCACTTCCTCGTCGGCGGCAACTTCGCGGTCGGCATCGTCGTGTTCGTCATCCTGATGGTCATCAACTTCATGGTGATCACGAAGGGTGCGGGGCGTATCGCGGAAGTGTCCGCGCGCTTCACGCTCGACGCGATGCCCGGCAAGCAGATGGCGATCGACGCCGACCTGAACGCCGGCATGATCAACGAGGAACAGGCGCGCAAGCGCCGGACGGAAATCTCACAGGAGGCCGAGTTCTACGGCTCGATGGACGGCGCGAGCAAGTTCGTGCGCGGCGATGCGATCGCCGGCCTGCTGATCATGGTGATCAACATCATCGGCGGGCTGATCGTCGGCATCGTCCAGCACGGCATGGACTTCGGCGACGCGGGCAAGACCTACACGCTGCTCACGATCGGCGACGGCCTCGTTGCGCAGATTCCGTCGCTCGTCATTTCGACGGCGGCGGGCGTGATCGTGTCGCGGGTCGCGACCGACGAAGACATCGGCACCCAACTGACGGGCCAGCTCTTCACGAACCCGCGCGTGCTGACGATCACGGGCTCGATCCTCGTGCTGATGGGCCTGATCCCCAACATGCCGCACTTCGCGTTTCTGCTGCTGGGCGGCGGCGCGATCCAGCTCGGCCGCATGATGAAGAAGCGCGCCGCGCAGAGCAAGTCGGCGGCCGCGCTCGTCGATGTCGTGCCGCAGGCGCTCGCACCGTCGGAAGCGGCGGAAGCCAGCTGGGACGACGTGACGATGATCGACGCGCTCGGTCTCGAGGTCGGCTACCGGCTGATCCCGCTCGTCGACAAGAATTCCGACGGCGAACTGCTCAAGCGCATCAAGAACATCCGCAAGAAGTTCGCGCAGGAAATCGGCTTCCTGCCGCCTGTCATTCATATCCGCGACAACCTGGAACTGCGTCCGAACGGCTACCGGATCGCGCTCAAGGGCGTCGAAGTGGGCGTCGGCGAGGCGTATCCAGGCCAATGGCTCGCGATCAATCCCGGTCAGGTCACGGCCGCGCTGCCCGGCACGCCGACCCAGGACCCGGCGTTCGGCCTGCCCGCGATCTGGATCGACACGAACATGCGGGAACAGGCGCAGGTGTACGGCTACACGGTGGTCGATTCGAGCACGGTCGTCGCGACTCACCTGAATCACCTCGTCGTCACGCACGCGGCGGAACTGCTCGGCCGCCAGGAAGTGCAGGCGCTGATCGAGCGGATGCAGAAGGACGCGGCGCCCCTCGTCGACGATGTCGTGCCGAAGGTGATCCCCGTCGCGACGCTGCAAAAGGTGCTGCAGAACCTGCTGGAAGAAGGCGTGCCGATCCGCGATATGCGCACGATCCTCGAAGCGCTGTCGGAGCACGCGCCGAAGTTCACCGATCCGCACGATCTCACGGCGGCCGTGCGTCTCGCGCTGGGACGCGCGATCACGCAGCAGTGGTTCCCCGGCAATGGCGACATCCAGGTGATGGGACTCGACGCGCATCTGGAGCGGCTCCTGAGCCAGGCCCTCAACACGGGCGCGAACCCCGGCCTCGAACCCGGTCTCGCGAACACGCTGCTGATGGAGACGCAAAAGGCGATGACGCGCCAGCAGAACATCGGTCTCGCGCCCGTGATGCTCGTCCAGCATTCGCTGCGCGCGATGCTCGCGCGCTTCCTGCGACGCAGCCTGCCGCAGCTGAAGGTGCTGTCATACGCGGAAGTGCCCGATACGCGGCATGTGCGGGTCGTCAACGTGGTCGGCATGCAGGGGTGAGGCTGAGGCTGAGCGCGTTCGCGTGCGGTCCATACGGTCCGTTCGCGGCGACTCGCGATGATCGCCGGCATCGCCGCGATCGCCGCGATCGTCGCGATTGCAAGGATCGCCACGGCATTTCTTGCCGCTGTCTCGCGGACAGCGAGTCCGATCCGAACGCCGGCCTCTTTGGGTTGACGCGGGCGACGCCTTGATACGCAAGGCTTCGCGCCCGTTGGCGTTGGTCAGCGGCGCGCGTCGCCGATCGGATCGGCCGGGCTTCAATGATCGTTCCCGGCGTCCGGAGCGGGCGCCGAATGCGTGAATTGCCAGCGTTTCACCGTCTTTATTGCCCGATGGACGGTGGACGTCTTTCGCAATAATTCATCTCATCGGGAAACGGTATATCGCCGGTCCGCGCTGCTCATCGGAGAACCAGCTTGAACATTCGTAAATTTGTCGGTGCAACGAGTCGTGACGCGCTGCGTCTCGTCCGCGAGGCATTGGGCTCCGATGCAGTCGTATTGTCGAATCGCACGAATGAAGATGGCACCGTCGAGATCGTTGCGGTCGCCGACCGGGATCTGAACGCAATCACGCCGCGTGCGCAGGAAAGCGCCGCGATGAGCACGACGGGCGCGAGCACGTCGGCGGGCACGGCGCTGATCGCCGGTCCCGCAACGAACGCAGGCGCCTCCACGCGCGCGCCGATGCCGTCGATGCCCGTCAATCCATACGCGAGCGGAATGCCTGACGTGTTCTCGTCGGTGTTCGGCGCGAGCCCGGAAGCGGGCACCGAGCGCATGCTCGCCGCGAGCGAAGAGAAGGCCGAACCGCAAGGCGCGATGGCGGCCGCCGGCGAAGGCCCGGCAAGCGACAGCAAGCCGATGGGCGCATCGAACGCTGCGCGCCTAACCAACGACGTGCGCGACGACGTGCGCGTCGAGCTGCGCCACGAATCGCGCGGCGAGCTGCGCTCGGATGCATCGGCTGCGCCTTCCGTGGCAAGCAAGCCCGCGATGCCGGAAGTGCCCGTACGTCCGCGCACGATGGCCGAAACGAATCCGTGGCTGATCGATCACGCGCGCCGCATCGCGGCCAAGGACGTGGTCCCCGCCGCCAATCCGACGATGACGCCCGCCGCCGCGATCGCGCGCGGCTTGGGCACGCCCGTCGATCCGCGCGAGCCGGCCGTCAACGAAGGGTCGACGCCCGAGTGGGCGCGCGAAGCCGCGCAACTGGCCGCGCGCCGCGCATCGCAGAAGAACACGCCCGCCGCGTACGACATCGGCGGCGACATCACCCACGCTGCCGATGCACGCCGGAACGCAGCCGCCGAAATGACGCCGAAGTCGGCCGCCGAGCTGATGGAATCGGTGAAATCGCGTATCGAGCAGATGGTCAACGAGACCGTGATGAACGAGCTCACGTCGATGCGCGGCATGATGGAAGAGCAGTTCGCGGGCTTGCAGTGGGCCGATCGCCAGCGCCGCAGCCCGACGCATGCGGCGTTGACGAAGCACCTGTTCGCGGCCGGCTTCTCCGCGCAGCTCGTGAAGATGGTGATCGACAACCTGCCCGACGTCGAAAGCATGGACGAGGGCCTCGATTGGGTGAAGACGGTGCTCGAATCGAACGTGCCCGTGATGGAAAACGAAGACGCGCTGATGGAGCGCGGCGGCGTGTTCGCGCTGATGGGCCCGACGGGCGTCGGCAAGACCACGACGACGGCGAAGCTCGCGGCGCGTTGCGTGATGCGCTTCGGCGCAAGCAAGGTCGCGCTGCTCACGACCGACAGCTACCGGATCGGCGGCCACGAACAGCTGCGCATCTTCGGCAAGATCCTGGGCGTGTCGGTGCATGCGGTGAAGGACAGCGCCGACCTTCAGCTCGCGCTCTCCGAACTGCGCAACAAACATATCGTGCTGATCGACACGATCGGCATGAGCCAGCGCGACCGGCTCGTCTCCGACCAGATCGCGATGCTGGGCCGCGCCGGTCAACCCGTCCAGCGCCTGCTGCTGCTGAACGCGACGAGCCACGGCGACACGCTGAACGAAGTCGTGCAGGCCTATCAGAACGCGCCGGACCAGCAGCCGCTCGCCGGTTGCATCCTGACCAAGCTCGACGAAGCGACGAATCTCGGCGCGGTGCTCGATACGGTGATCCGCTACAAGCTGTCCGTGCACTACGTGTCGACGGGACAGAAGGTGCCCGAGAACCTGTACGTCGCGACGAAGAAATTTCTCATCAAGAGCGCTTTCTGCATTCCGCGTGACAACTCGCCGTTCGTCCCGCAGGACGAGGACGTGCCGGCGCTGCTGTCGGCGCTGTCGGCCCGTTCGACCGCCGATCTGCATGAGGTTCGCTTTGGATAAGTTTGTGCAGGATCAGGCGGAAGGACTGCGGCGGCTGCTCGCGCGCACCGGCTCGCGGGTCGTTGCGGTAGCGGGCGGCACGCGCGGCGTCGGCGCGACGACGACGGTGGTGAATCTCGCGGCCGCGCTCGCGGAGCAGGGCAAGGACGTACTGGTGATCGACGAATGTCTGGGCGAGCGCTCGGTGAGCGCGACGCTCGGCGGCGTGCGCGGCGCGGGCAATTTCTCCGCGGTGATGCGCGGCGAGATGACGCTCGAACAAGCGGCGGGGCGGCATGCGCTCGGCTTTGCGGTTCTCGCTGCATCGCGCGGCAATTGCGAAAGCTGCACGAAGGAGCAGTTGGGCGTGGTGCTGAGCGGATCGGCCGATGTCGTGCTGATCGATGCGCAGGTGGACCGCGAGGGCGCGTTGTCGGCGCTCGCAAGACAGTCGCATGACGTGATGGTCGTCACGCGCGTCGCGGCGCAGGCGATCACCGATGCGTACGCGTGCATGAAGCGTCTGCATTTTTCGCATGCGATTGCGCAGTTTCGCGTGCTGATGAATCACGTGCAGAGCATCGCTGACGCGCATGTCGCGTTTGAGAACCTGGCGGGCGTGGCGGGGCGCTACCTCGCCGTATCGCTGGAAGAGGCGGGCTGCGTCTCATCCGAGCCTCTGATGGCGCGAGCCATGGAGTTGTCACGCTGCGTCGTCGATGCGTTCCCATCGGCACCTGCTGCGCGCGACTTTCGACATATCGCAGCCGAACTGCAGTACTGGCCGATGCGGCCAGCGATTTCGTCACGGGCACACAGTGTGCCGCCGGCGGCGGTGACAGCGGCGCAATTCGCCGACCAGCCGTCCGCGCAGCACGCCTGAAGGCGGCAAGAACAAGGGGAGCACGATGTACAACGCTCAAGGAAAGATTTCGCAGGCCGACGTTTTGACGAAGTACGCGCCGCTGGTGCGCCGTCTCGGCTTGCAGCTCGTCGCGAAGATGCCGGCGAGCGTGGACCTCGACGATCTGATCCAGGCGGGCATGATTGGCCTGCTGGATGCGGCGAGCCGCTACAAGGAAGACCAGGGCGCGCAGTTCGAGACGTACGCGAGCCAGCGGATTCGCGGCGCGATGCTCGACGAGCTGCGCAGCAACGACTGGCTGCCGCGCAGTTTGCGCCGCACGTCGCGCGAGGTCGAGACGGCCGTGCACAAGGTCGAGCAGTCGCTGGGCCGGTCGGCGAGCGAAGCGGAGATTGCCGAGCATCTGAAGATGCCGCTCGAAGAGTATCAGTCGATGCTGCAGGATTTGCACGGCAGCCAGCTGATCTATTACGAGGACTTCGATCGTTCCGCGGACGATGAGCCGTTTCTGGACCGCTATTGCGTCGATCACTCCGATCCGCTGTCGGCGCTGCTCGACGAGAGCTTGCGCGGCGCGCTGGTCGAGGCGATCGACCGGCTGCCGGAGCGCGAGAAGCTGCTGATGTCGCTTTACTACGAGCGCGGCTTGAATCTGCGCGAGATCGGGGCGGTGATGGAGGTCAGCGAGTCGCGTGTGTGTCAGTTGCATTCGCAGGCCGTCGCGCGGTTGCGGACTCGCTTGCGCGAGCAGGCTTGGGCTTCGGCGGAGACTAGCTGATTTTTTGTTTTTGCCCTGTGGGCGGTTTGTTTTGTGAGAGCCGATCTTTTTTTAAGGTCGGCTTTTTTGTTTTTGGCTCTTCGTTTTTCGGCAGCGGCGGCTTTTGTTTCGCGTGCGCCGTGCGCGCCATTTGCCGCGAGTGCAATTTCGAATTTGTTCGATATCGGCCGCATGACGACATGCCGCACACTTCAGTCGATATACGACCGCATTGGAGGCAAGGACGCACCCGATCGAGCATCACGCGATGTCCATGCATGGGCCCGGATGTGAGTTCAGGTAGCGGCACTCCAAGACGACCTACAAGATATGAACTGACGGTTTTCCATGAAGAAATTGCGGGTTCTCGCACTATGTGCCGCTGTCATCGAATTGACCTCGTGTGCCGCTGACGCGCCGCGCCTCCTTGAAGAAAGTAACGCGGGTGCGTTCCCGATTACGCCGAACGCGATACTGGTCGTGGTAGACGATGGGGTGTTCGACTCGCCAGTGCTCGGCACAATGGGAGATGCATATCGAAGCGGGCTGCGCCGAGGGCTTCAGAGCACGCTGGGCGGCGTTCCGACAAATTTCATCGATGTGCATTCGATGACTCAAGCCGCGCGGATTGCGCCACAGCTGCGGGCAACACGCCCAAGTCATACGCTACGGCTATTCACGCGTTCGTCCATGCGACGCGGCACTTTGCCGATCAGCGTCGTTTGGCAAATGGAAGTGTCCAGTGTCGTGTTCCACACGGTGTTTTCGCTCAAAGGCATCCCGAAGGTCGAGGTCGCTTCTACTCCCCTCTATGAGGCAAGTGCCGAAGGCGACGCGTGCATGTTGTCCGATAGCGCCGCGGACAAGTGCGGCGAGGCTATGGGCCAACTGCTAGGCGAGAGGCTGCGCGCCGCTCATGTGTTGCAGATCGATGCAGGCAGTTGAACTGCGTTCGATACCGACCAGTCGCAGACAAAAGCAAAGAACAAAAAGCAAAACCGGCACCCAAAGGCACCGGTCAATTAGAAAAACAGAGAGGAGATAAGAAGGGGGCAACCCCTTTAAACCAGATCAAACTCCCGCAAACGCCGGAACCCGCCCATCCGGGCCATAAAGCGCGCCGCGCTCCGGCCCAACGGCCACGTTCAACGCGGCAAGCGCCCGCCGGTTATATTCCATGCGAGTCCGGATCAGCGCGCCATTCGTCGTGTTGAACCGCTTCGCGCGCTCGACGGCCTTCTGCAGCAAGGACCACTGCGTAGCAAGCCGCGAATCGTTGGCGACCGCCATCTCCATGCCCTTCCATCCCGTCGGATAGCCAAGCTGCACGAGCTGTGAATCGCGGACTTTCTCAAGAGTCGAGAGCCTCTCAACCAACTCCATCTTCTTTTCGACGATGGGCGGCAGCGTCTCGATGGGATGCACCGTGGTCAGTGCCTTTTCCTCGGCGGCGAGAACGGAGGCAAACAGCTCCACAGCGGAATATTCGTCGATGACGGTGGCAAGCAGGGCGTCTTTCATCACTAACAACTCGCTAGGCAGCGGCTCGCGCCGCGCGCAAAACCGGATTGGTCATACATGCCGCCCGGCTCCCGGCGCACCGCATCGGTACGCCGGTCAGTTGCCGGCCGACTGGCTCTTCTGTTGCAGCAGTTCGCGCGCCGTCGCCAGCACACCATCGGCGATCTTGCCGGGGTCGATCGTCAACGTGCCGTCCTTGATCGCCTGCTTGATCGACTCGACATGCGCCGTATCGATGTCCGACGTGCCCGCGCTCGCGAGGCTCTGCAGATGCGACGACAGTCCCGACAGATTCACATTGGCGTCACCCGACGCGCCCGTGGCCGTCGATGCGCTCGACGTCGCCGTGCTCGCACCGCCCGTCGCGGCGGTATCGCCTTGCTGCGTGCGCTGCAGCCCGTCTTTCAACGTCTGCAAGCCAGATTGGGTAGTGGAATCAACTTTCACGATTGGCTTCCTGAACGATTTGAATGTGATATCGGCAATCACACCGTCGAACTTTAGCGCAATCGATCAGACACGTTTTTCAAGTTGTAACCGCGCGCGGCGCGTCGTCAGAGCTGGATTTCGACGGTTCCGCCGTCCTTCACGATGCCCTGCACGATCTGCCCGCTCGCCATCTTCACCTTTACCGGCTGGCCCGGCGACGCATTGTTCATCACGCTGCCTTCCGCCGAAATCGAAAAGCCCTGGCCCTGCGCGACCACTTTGACCGACTGGCCGATCGTCACCGACTCGGCGCTCTTCAGCATGTCCCGGCGCAACGGCAGGCCCGCCGACACGCGCATCAGCGCGACCGAGCCGACCGCCTGCGCGGGGTCGGTGATCACGGCTTGCGGCAGGAGCGTCAGATCGCCGTCGCGGGCGACGAGATCGGCGGCCGTCAGCAGTTCGCCCGGTCCGATCGCTCGCGACGCCAGATAGTAAGTCGCGTGCACCGAGACCTTCGCCTGCAGATAAAGCGTCCACGGACGCTCGCCCGAGCAGCGCACGCCGACCGTCGTGCGGCCCCACAGGCGCGCGCCCGTCGGCATGAACGGTTCGAGCGTCGTGCACGCCGCGAGCCCGCGCGGAAACACCGTCGTCACGCTGATGTCGACCTTGCCCGGCAATCCCGCCGACTGCTGTTGCAGATAGGCGAGCGCGGCCCGGCGGATCGATTCGCCGTCCTGCTGTCCAGCGGGCACGGGCGCTGCCGCTTGAGCCTGAGCCTGAGCCTGAGCCTGAGCCTGAGCTTGAGCTTGAGGCTGCACTTGCGCCTGCGCAGCGACGGCCGGCGCGGACGCCGCCGCGTTATTGCGCGCGACGCCGCCGCGAGGCTGCGCGGCTGTGGCATTCGGGAATGCATTGCCGGCGGGCGGATTCACGGCGATCGGTTCCACGCCCGCTGTCTGGCGGGCGGCGGGCTGGGCCGGCGCGACCACGACGGGCATCACCTGACGCGAGGCCGGTTGCAGGCTCACGCGCATCATGCCCGGCGCGTTTGCCGCGACGGCGGGTTCCCTCTGAGCCGCGGCTTCGGCAGCGCCGGGAATCACGATCGCGCCATCGGCATGCGCGGCTTGCGCGAAGCGGTCGGTTTCGTTGCGCGGATTCGGGCCGAGCATGGGCGGCACAGCGGCTGGCGCGGACACGGCAGCCACGCCGGGCGCAGCCACACTAGGCGCAGCAACGCCAGGCGCAACGCCACGCGGCGCGGACGCATTCATGCGCTCGGCCATCGCTTGCAGTTCGGCGGGATTCTTCTCTGCCGGTCCGGCGATCACGATCGGACCGCCGTTCTCCTGCGCCTGCGCATGCGAGACGAAGGCACAGGCGCCGACCAGCGCGATCGCCGACAGCGTGCGGACAGCACGCGCACCCGCGCGGCGAGCGTGGCGCGAAGCGGTGGCGGCAGGCGAGGGCATGGTCGTTCTCCATCTGATGCATCGGTACGAATCGCATTCTAGAGATAGGCCACCTCGCAGAAACGGTGAATAGAGGCATCCTTCCCCGGCTATTCGTCCGATTAAGTCTTGCGCCCCGCCCATAAGATGCACCACATGCGAAAAGGCCATCCCGGCCCGCGCGAACGAAACGCCTGCTACGAAACAGCGCGTATCGGCGCGAGCGAACGGGAAGCCTCGGACCGTTCAACGGAGAACTCAATGCTCGACAAACTCGATGCCGAATTTGCCTTTGGCCGCCAGGCGCTCGACGTGCGCGCCTATCGGCAGGAGCTGCTGTCGTCGAACGTCGCGAACGCCGACACGCCCGGATACAAGGCGCGCGACGTCGACTTCGCGTCGGCGCTCGCCGGTTCGCTGAAGAAAAGCGGCGGCATGACGGCGGGCGCGTCGAACAATGCAACGCTCGCGATGACCCAGCCGGCGGGCGTGACCCAAGGCATGTCGATGGCATCGACGGAAGCCGGCCACATGACGGGCAAGGCGCGTCTCGTCGCGACGGGCGGCCCGACCGACGACTTCGGCAAGGTCGCCTACCGCATTCCGACGCAGCCCGCGCTCGACGGCAACACCGTCGATCTCGACGCCGAGCGCGTGCAGTTCGCCGACAACTCGCTGCACTTCGAGGCGGGCATGACGGTGCTGTCGCAACAGATCAAGACGATGCTGGCGGCGATCACGTCGAACAGCTGATGGAACTGCGCTGTCGCCCGCACAGGCGGCGGCGCGCTGGATCAACGCTAAAAACCAGAACGCTACGGGACTAGACGCCGGTGCGCCGGCAAGAGAGGTCGAAAAGCCATGCCATCCCTGATGAACATTTTCAACGTCGCCGGCTCGGCGATGTCCGCGGAATCGCAGCGCCTCAACGTGACGGCGTCGAACCTCGCGAACGCCGACAGTACGACGGGCCCCGACGGCAAGCCGTACAAGGCGAAGCAGGTCGTGTTCGCCGTCAACCCGATCGGCGGCGCGCGCACGGGCTCGGGCCAGCAGATCGGCGGCGTGCAGGTGAAGGGCGTCATCGACGATCCGACGCCGATGAAAACGTCGTATGACCCCGGCAATCCGGCCGCCGACGCAAACGGTTACGTGACGCTGCCCAACGTGGACCCCGTGCAGGAAATGGTCAACATGATTTCGGCTTCGCGCTCCTATCAGGCCAACGTCGAAACGCTCAACACCGCGAAACAGCTGATGCTGAAGACGCTCACGATCGGAACCTGAGGAGAGCCTTCTTGACCACGCAAACCACGATCGGCAACAACGGCACGACGGTGTCGCAGACGTTGCTCGACACGATGAACGGCACGAACAGCGCGTCGTCGAGCAGCGCTTCAAGTGCGACGTCGGGCAGCGATCTGCAGAACACGTTCCTGCAACTGCTCATCGCGCAGATGAAGAACCAGGACCCGACAAATCCGATGGACAGCTCGCAGATGACCTCGCAGCTCGCCCAGATCAACACGGTGACGGGCATCCAGCAGCTGAACACGTCGCTGACCTCGCTCGCGTCGCAGCTCACGACGAACCAGCAGACGCAGGCCGCGAACCTCATCAGCTCGACGGTGCTCGCGCCGGGCGACAACTTCTCGGTGGCGTCGGGCAAGGCGACGGGCTTCGGCGTCACGCTCGCGTCCGCCGCGACCGATGTGCAGATCACGGTGAAGAACTCGGCGGGCCAGGTAGTGAACACGATCGATCTCGGCAAGCAGTCGGCGGGCACGATTCCCATCGGCTGGACGCCCGTCGACAAGAGCGGCAACGCGCTGCCCGACGGCACGTACACGTTCACGGCCACCAGCACGTCGGGAAGCGGCACGGGTTCGCCCGCCACGCTGTCGGCGGCCACGGTTCAAGGGGTCATCAAGCAGACGGACGGCACGCCCGGCCTCGTCCTTTCGAACGGCAAGACGGTCGGCCTGTCGACGGTCGCCGCCATCATCTAAACGCATTCGGCATCACGGGATACGGAGACCTTCATGGGTTATCAGCAAGGGTTGAGCGGACTGGCGGGCGCATCGAGCGACCTCGACGTCATCGGCAACAACATCGCGAACGCGAACACCGTCGGCTTCAAGCAGGGCCAGGCGCAGTTCGCCGACATGTACGCGAACTCGATCGCGACGGCCGTCAACAACCAGATCGGCATCGGCACGCGCATGTCGGAAGTCGAGCAGAACTTCTCGCAAGGCACGATTTCGAGCGATGACATCGCGCTGCACGTCGCGATCAACGGCAACGGCTTCTTCCAGATGTCGAACAACGGCTCGGTGACGTACTCGCGCAACGGCGTGTTCCAGCTCGACAAGAACGGCTACATCGTCAACGCCGACGGCCTGAAGCTGATGGGCTACGCGGCGAACAAGAACGGCATCATCAACACGGCGGGCACGGTGCCGCTGCAGGTGCCGACGACGAATATCGCGCCGACGGCCACGCAGACCATCACGGCGGGCCTCAACCTGAACGCGCAGGACGCCCTCGTGCTCGGCACGCCGAGCGTTACGGGCACGAACGCGAATGTCTCGAGCAACGGCGTGACCATCACCGACGCGACACAGGGCACGAACGCGGACACCTACACGATCTCGTTCGACGGTGCGGGCGGCTACACGGTCACGTCGTCGGCGGCTGGCTCGGCGCCCGTGACGGGCACGTTCAGCAGCAACTCGCCGATCAAGCTCGGCAACGGCGAAACGATCACGCTGACGGGCAATCCGACGGCGACGGATAGCATCGTCGTCAAGCCGACGGCCAAGAACTTCGATCCGAACGACAACGCGACGTACAGCTATACGACGTCCGTGCCCGTCTACGATTCGCTCGGCGGCGAGCAGCAGGTCGACATGTACTTCGTGAAGACGGCAGCGGGCTCGTGGACCGTCTATGCAGGCAAGGACGGCAACGTGCCGACGACGCCGATCGGCACGATGAGCTTCGATACGTCGGGCAACCTGGTCAGCACGAATTCGGCGATGGCGACGACGTCGAATCTCGCCTTCGCGTTCCAGATTCCGAACAACGACGGCTCGTCGACGCCGCAAACGCTGACGCTGAAGGTCGGCGGCACGACGCAGTTCGGCAGCAAGGACGGCGTGAACTCGCTGACGCAGGACGGCTTCGCGGCCGGCCAGCTGACGAACTTCACGATCGGCACCGACGGCACCATCACCGGCAACTATTCGAACGGCCAGACGGCAGCGCTCGGCCAGGTCGCGCTCGCGACCTTCGCGAACCAGAACGGCCTCATCAACCTCGGCAACAACCAGTTCCAGGCGACGGCCGCTTCGGGCGTCGCAGTGGTGGCGGTGCCGGGCTCGACGAACCACGGCTCGCTGCAAGGCGGCGCAACCGAAAACTCGAACGTCGACCTGACGAGCGAGCTGGTGAACCTGATCACCGCGCAGCGCAATTACCAGGCGAACGCGCAGACGATCAAGACCCAGCAGGCCGTCGACCAGACGCTCATCAACCTGTAACGCTGACGCACCGACACCATCATGGACCGGCTCATCTACACCGCGATGTCGGGCGCGACGCAGGCGCTCGAACAGCAGTCCGTGGTCGCGAACAACCTCGCGAACACCTCGACCACCGGCTTTCGCGCGCAGCTCGCGACGTTCCGCGCCGTGCCGATGGCGTTCGGCGACGGCAGCACGATTCAGGACGACACCACGCGCACTTTCGTGCTGTCGTCGACGCCGGGCGCGGACTACACGCCCGGCCCGATCCAGCAGACGGGCAACCCGCTCGACGTCGCCGTCCAGGGACCGGGCTGGCTGTCCGTGCTGACGCCGGACGGCTCGGAAGCGTACACGCGCGCCGGCAACCTGCACGTCGACGAAAACGGCCAGCTCGTGACGGCCAGCAACATGCCCGTCGTGGGCGGCGGCGGCCCGCTGTCGGTGCCGCCCGGCTCGCAGGTGACGATCGGCCGCGACGGCACGATATCGGCGCTGATTCCGGGCGATCCGCCGACGTCGATTGCCATCGTCGATCAGCTGAAACTGGTGAACCCCGATCCCGCTTCGCTCACGCGCGGCGACGACGGACTCTTCCGCACCGCCGACGGCAATCCGGCGGAAGCCGATCCGAATGTCGTCGTGGCGGCGGGGGCGCTCGAGGGCAGCAACGTGAATCCGGTGGCGGCGATGGTCTCGATGATCACCAACGCGCGCCAGTTCCAGATGCAGACCAAGATGATCGAGTCCGCCGACCAGAACGAACAGTCGGCGAACAAGCTGCTCGACTTCAGCTAAGCCGATACCGAATCAACGGAACGCACGACAACAACGCTGCGTTCACAACCAGTTGCATGGGACCGGAGCGCCAACTCCGGTCGACCGCGAAGCATGGGACCAGAGTAACCGCCAAAGCGCCAACTCTGGTCGACCGCTAGTGCATGGGACCGGAGTAAGCGCTAAAGCGCCAACTCCGGTCGACAAAGGAGAGAAGAACAGTGAACCGCTCACTCTATATCGCCGCCACGGGCATGAACGCGCAACAGGCGCAGATGGACGTGATCTCGAACAACCTCGCGAACGTCAGCACGAATGGCTTCAAGGGCTCGCGCGCGGTGTTCGAAGACCTGCTGTATCAGACGATCCGCCAGCCCGGCGCGAACTCGACGCAGCAGACGGAACTGCCCTCGGGCATCCAGCTCGGCACGGGCGTCCAGCAGGTCGCGACCGAGCGCCTGTACACGCAGGGCAACCTGCAGCAGACGGGCAACTCGAAGGATGTGGCGATCAACGGCCAGGGCTTCTTCCAGGTGCTGATGCCGGACGGCACCAACGCCTACACGCGCGACGGCTCGTTCCAGACCAACGCGCAAGGCCAGCTCGTCACGTCGAGCGGCTATCAGGTGCTGCCCGCGATCACGATTCCGCAGAACGCGACATCGCTGACCATCGGCAGCGACGGCGCCGTGTCCATCACGGTCGCGGGTTCGAGCAACACGCAGCAGATCGGCTCGCTGCAACTGGCGACCTTCATCAACCCGGTCGGCCTCGACGCGAAGGGCGAAAACCTGTTCGCCGAAACGTCGTCGTCGGGTGCGCCGAACATCACGACGCCGGGCCTGAACGGCGCGGGCACGCTGAATCAGGGCTACGTCGAAGCGTCGAACGTGAACGTCGTGCAGGAGCTGGTCAACATGATCCAGACCCAGCGCGCGTATGAAATCAACAGCAAGGCCGTGACGACGTCGGACCAGATGTTGCAGACGCTCGGCCAGATGCCGGTTTGAGCAGGCTGAGCTGTTGAAAGCAGGAATCAGACAGGCGGTAATCAAGATGTCGCACCTCACCCGTACTTCGGTCCTTCTGCGCAGCGCGCGGGCAGCCTCGATGCTCGCGTGCGCCGGCGCGCTCGCAGTCGCGCTCGGCGGCTGCGGGCTCGTGCCGAAGCAGCCGATCACCCAGCAGCCGATGTCGGCGCTTCCGCCGACGCCGCCGTCGCTGCAGACGCCCGGCTCGATCTACAACCCGGGGTACGCTGGCCGGCCGCTGTTCGAAGACCAGCGTCCGCGCAACGTCGGCGACATCCTGACCATCGTCATCGCCGAAAACATCAACGCGACGAAATCGTCGGGCGCCAACGCGAACCGCGATACCGCGACGAAATTCGGCGTGCCGACGTCGGGCTTTCTCGGCGGCCTGTTCGGCAAGATGAACCTCGACGCGAGCGGCAACAACGCGTTCAAGGCGCAGGGCGGCGCGAGCGCGGCGAACACGTTCAACGGCACGATCACCGTCACGGTGACGAACGTGCTGCCGAACGGCAACCTCGTCGTGAGCGGCGAAAAGCAGATGCTCATCAATCAGGGCAACGAGTTCGTGCGCTTCTCGGGCGTCGTCAATCCGAACACGATCAACGGCCTGAACGCCGTCTACTCGACGCAGGTCGCGGACGCGAAGATCGAATACTCGGCGAAGGGCTATATCGACGAAGCCGAGAACATGGGCTGGCTGCAACGCTTCTTCCTCAACGTCGCGCCGTGGTGATCATGCGTACCGTTTCTATCTTCGGCCCGGTTTTCAGCTTCGCGACGCGCGCGCTGGCCGTGGTCGCGCTCGCCTGCGCGGCGCTGCCCGTCACGACGCACGTCGCGCACGCCGAACGCCTGAAAGACCTCGCGCAGATCCAGGGCGTGCGCGACAACCCGCTGATCGGCTATGGCCTCGTCGTCGGTCTCGACGGCACGGGCGACCAGACGATGCAGACGCCGTTCACGACGCAGACGCTCGCGAACATGCTCGCGAACCTCGGCATCTCGATCAACAACCAGCAGGCGGGCGCGAGTAACTCGGGCGCGAACGCGCTCTCCAGCATGCAGCTGAAAAACGTCGCCGCCGTGATGGTGACGGCCTCGCTGCCCGCGTTCGCGCGTCCCGGCGAAGCGATCGACGTCACCGTGTCGTCGCTCGGCAACGCGAAGAGCCTGCGCGGCGGCACGCTGCTGCTCACGCCGCTCAAGGGCGCGGACGGCGCGGTGTACGCACTCGCGCAGGGCAACATGGCCGTCGGCGGCGCGGGCGCGAGCGCGAACGGCAGCCGCGTGCAGGTGAACCAGCTTGCGGCGGGCCGCATCGCGGGCGGCGCGATCGTCGAGCGCTCGGTGCCGACGACGATCTCGCAGGCGGGCACGATGCAGCTCGAACTCAACGACATGGACTACGACACGACGCAGCGCGTGACGTCCGCGATCAACAACACGTTCGGCTTCGGCACGGCCGTTGCGCTTGACGGCCGCACGATCCAGTTGCGCGCGCCCGCCGATCCGGCGCAGCAGGTCTCGTTCATGGCGCAGTTGCAGAACCTCGACGTGAAGCCCGCGCAGGCCGCCGCGAAGGTGATCCTGAACGCGCGCACGGGCTCGATCGTGATGAACCAGATGGTCACGCTGCAAAGCTGCGCGGTCGCGCACGGCAATCTGTCGGTGATCGTCAACACGCAGCCCGTCGTGAGCCAGCCGGGCGCGTTCTCGAACGGCCAGACTGTGGTCGCGCAGCAGTCGCAGATTTCGATGAAGCAGGACAACGGCGCGCTCAAGTTCGTCACGGCAGGCGCGAATCTCGCGGAAGTGGTGAAGGCGCTCAACGCGCTCGGCGCGACGCCCGCCGATCTGATGTCGATTCTCCAGGCGATGAAGGCAGCGGGTGCGCTGCGCGCCGACCTTGAGATCATTTAGGGTCTGTTGCATATGAAACGTACATGCGAACGCCCGAAACCGGGCGCAGGGCAAGGAGCAAGGAGCGCCGTTTGGCTGCGCCAAACAAGCGACGCGCGACGCCGCCATGCGCCCGGTTTCGGGCGTTCCCCTGGAATGAATGAATTCAGAAGTCAGGGGTTGCCCCGTAAAGGGCCACCCGCCGCGTCACGCTCCTTGCGAATACGTCCAGTATTCGCTGCGTCGCAGTCCTTGCGGGCGGCCCTTTACGGGGCAACGCATGCACGTTTCATATGCAAACAGACCCTTGGGAACAACGAGAATGAACTCCGACACGACACGCAACGCAGCGAATGACCTGACGAACCGCTTTGCGCTCGACGTGCAGGGCTTCGATGCGATGCGCGCCCAGGCGGCCGCGAATCCGCGCGAGGCGATGAAGTCGGCGGCGAAGCAGTTCGATGCCGTCTTCACGCAGATGATGTTGAAGAGCATGCGCGACGCAACGCCGTCCGACGGTCCGTTCGATTCGCACGACACGGCTACTTTCACGTCGATGATGGACCAGCAGCTTGCGCAGCAGATGTCGTCGAAGGGAATCGGCGTGGCCGATGCGATGCTCAAGCAGTTGATGCGCAACTCGGGCATGTCCGCCGACGATGCGAATGCGGGCAACAACGCCGCGCTGAACGCGCTCGCAAAGGCGTATGCGAGTCCCGCAAGCAACGGCGCGCTGCGTATGGGCCGCGGCTATTCGGCGAACAGCGCGCTGACGCCGCCCGTGCACGGCGACGGCTCGTCGGAAAAGGTCGATGCGTTCGTCGACAAGCTCGCTGCGCCCGCGCAGGCGGCCAGCGCGGCGACGGGCATCCCCGCGCGCTTCATCATCGGCCAGGCTGCGCTCGAATCGGGCTGGGGCAAGCGCGAGATCAAGAAGGCGGACGGCACGACGACTCACAACGTCTTCGGCATCAAGGCCACCGACGACTGGACGGGCAAGACGGTCGCGACGGTCACGACGGAATACGTCAACGGACGGCCGAAGCGTGTGGTCGAAAAATTCCGCGCGTATGACTCGTACGAGGAAGCAATGACCGATTACGCGAGCTTCCTGAAGTCGAATCCGCGCTATGCGCAAGTCATCAATTCTTCGCGCGACGTGAACGGCTTTGCGCAGGGCATGCAGCGCGCGGGCTACGCGACCGATCCGCACTACGCGAAAAAACTCATCTCCATCATGCAGAAGATGGTGTGACGCTGTTTCCTGACGCGGCGCTCGCCGCGTTCATGCTGCCTTTCCACTTTCGGGATTCGCGCGCAAATTGGCGTATCCTTTCTTCGTTGCAGTGTCAAACGTTTGCGAAAAATATTTCGCAAAACCAGTCTAAACTTTGACCTGACGCTGCCGCTAAACAGTCAGACCCGATACCGGAATGCCGTATATGAGATCCGGTCCAACGCGCGTTTCGCGACCCCGGAAGGCCGGCTGAGAACCAGCCAGCCAAGTTCGCGTGGCGCGCCCGCAAGAACGAAGAGAAATTGGCAAGGCCATGAATACCACCCAGTCGAATGGTGATGACCGCGAGACGGAAGGCGTCGACTTCGGCCGCCGCAATCCGCTTGAGATCGGCGTGCAATTGCGCAACCTGCTCAACCGCGGCGATTTTCTGACCGTGCAGTACAAAGGCGGCCAGCTGGTGACGAAGATTCTCGAAGTGGACGTGCGGGAGCGTACTTTTACGTTCGACTGGGGCGCGCTCGCGGATCAGAACCGGGGCCTGCTGTCCTCGCCGGAAGGGCATTTCCACGCGACGCCCGACGGCGTGCGCGTGCACTTCGTCACGTCGACGCCGCGCGAAACGAAGTTCGAAGGCCGTCCTTCGTTCGAGGCCGATTTTCCCGACGTGCTGTATTACGTGCAACGCCGCGAGTATTTCCGCGTCGATGCGCCGTTGCTCGATCCGTACATCTGCCGCGGCCGCCTGCCGGATGGCGACGGTTTCCGCTTTGAGGTGCAGGACCTGTCGCTGGGCGGCATCGCGATGCGCACCAGCGACGAGCGCGTGACGTCGCTCGAACACGGCGTGCGCCTGCTCGACACGGAAGTGTCGCTGGGTTCGCTCGGCACGCTGCAACTCGATCTCGAACTGATGTCGAACCGCGCCATCGCGCTGCCCAACGGCTCGCAGCGCTATACGCTCGGCTTCCGTTTCCTGTCGTTGCCGGGCAATGCGGAAAACACGCTGCAACGCCTCATCACGCAACTCGAAATGAAGCGCCGCTCGCTCGTGCGCGCCTGAATTCGAACACGCCCGACCCTCACCTGATTCGATACGCATGCGCTTGTGCGGCCGTGTTCGCCGCAAGCGCATGCGCGTCCACACGCGGCCATCCCGAGCTGCACGGCCTGCATCGAGAAATGCCGGATGCATCGCGGCGAAAGCGCATAGAAAAACGAATAGAAAAGCGCACCGAAAAACGCGGCGAAAAATGATGCGGCGCCATCAATTGGCCCTCAATGTTCGCGCGCCGAGGCCGATATACAAAGTGTTCGGTCAATCTGGCGGCGCTGCATGCGCCGCTTCTTACGCCGTCTTTCAGGATGACGCATGTCCAGCAACCTCTTTAGCATCGGCCTCAGCGGACTCAATGCAGCCCAATGGGGGCTGACGACGACGGGTCAGAACATCAGCAACCAGGCGACACCGGGCTATTCGGTCGAGCGCCCCGTCTACGCGGAATCGAGCGGACAGTACACGGGCTCCGGCTACGTCGGCAGCGGCGTGTCGACGACGACCATCCAGCGCCAGTACAGCCAGTACCTGACGACCGAGCTGAACAACGCGCAGTCGCAGTCCGGTTCGCTGACCACGTACTACAACATGATCGCGCAGCTCAACAACATGGTCGGCAGTCCGACCTCGGGCATTTCGAGCGCGATCACGAGCTTCTTCACGGGCCTGCAGAACGTCGCGAACGATGCGTCCAATCCCGCGATGCGCCAAAGCGCCGTCAGCAACGCGCAATCGTTGGCGGACCAGATCAACGCGGCGGGCGACCAGTACGACCAGTTGCGCGCGAGCGTCAACACGCAGCTCGGCGACACCGTCAAGCAGATCAACAGCTACACCGCGCAGATCGCGCAACTGAATTCGCAGATCCAGGCGCTGAGCGCGCAAGGCCAGCCGCCGAACCAGTTGCTCGACCAGCGCGACCTCGCCGTGTCGAACCTGTCGCAGATGGTCGGCGTGCAGGTCGTGCAAGGCGACAGCGGCTATAGCGTGTTCATGAGCAACGGCCAGCCGCTCGTCGTCGCGGACAAGAGCTTCAATCTCACGACGGTCACGTCGCCGTCGGACCCGACGGAAACGGCCGTTGCATACGCGGGCCTTGCGAGCCAGGCCGCCACGTCGACGCCGCAGATCCTGCCCGACAGCACGGCGCTGGGCGGGCAGCTCGGCGGGCTGATGACGTTCCGCAGCCAGACGCTCGATCCCGCCGAAGCGCAACTCGGCGCGATTGCGACGAGCTTCGCGGCTCAGGTGAACGCGCAGAATGCGCTCGGCATCGACCTGAACGGCAACAAGGGCGGCGCGCTTTTCACGGTCGGCAATCCGACTGTCTATGCGAACGCGAACAACACGGGCAACGGCAACCTCGGCGTCACGCTGATGAACCCGGCGCAGCCGCCGTCGAGCGACTACACGCTGTCGTATGACGGGACGAGCTACACGCTCACCGATCGCGGGACGGGCCAGGTCGTCGGCCAGGCGCCGAACCTTTCCAACCCGATCGGCGGCATGCAGTTCTCGCTCGGCGTGACCACGATGAACGCGGGCGATTCGTTCACGATCGAGCCGACGCGCGGCGCGCTGAACGGCTTCGCGCTGACGACGACCAGCGGCACGGCGATCGCCGCTTCGTCGCCGGTTCTGGTGACGGCGGGCAGCGCGAACACGGGCACGGCGACGGTGACGCAGGGCACGGTGACGGCGGGCTACTCGGTGCCCACCAGCGGCAGTCCGACGAAGTTGACGTACGACTCGACGACGGGTTCGCTGTCGGGTTTCCCCGTTGGCTCCACCGTGACGATCGCGGGCACGCCTCCGACCCAATACAACATCACGGCGACGACGCCCGACGTGCCGTACAACCCGGCGACGGGCGCCTCGCTGACGATCACGGGCAGCACGATCAACAACGTCTCGCTGCAGATCACCGGCACGCCCGCCAATGGCGATACGTTCGTGATCGCGGCGAATCCGTCGGGCGGCAAGGACGGCCGCAACGCGCAGCTGATGTCGAATCTCGTGACGACGAAGAGCATGGGCAACGGCACGCTCACGCTGACCGACTCGTACGCGAACTACGTCAACGACATCGGCAACCAGACGAACCAGATACAGTCGTCGAGCAAGGCACAGGCTTCGCTCGTGACGCAGATCACGACGGCGCAGCAGTCGATATCCGGTGTGAACATCAACGAGGAAGCGGCGAACCTGCTGCAATACCAGCAGCTGTATCAGGCGAACAGCAAGGTCATCCAGACGGCCTCGACGCTGTTCCAGACGATCCTCGGCATCTTCCAGTGAGGCGTTGAACGCATATGCGCATCTCTACTTCGCAATATTTCGGCATGAACGTCCAGACGATGGACGATCAGCAGGCGACGCTCGCGCAGTTGTATCAGCAGCTGTCGAGCGGCGTGAGCCTCGCGACGCCTTCGGACAATCCCGTCGGCGCGGCGCAGGCGGTGCAGCTCAGCATGCAGGGCACGACGCTGTCGCAGTACGCGAGCAACCAGAATACGGCGCTGTCGGCGCTGCAGGCCGAGGACAGCTCGCTGTCCAGCGTCAGCAGCGTGCTGACGTCGATCAGCACGCAGCTCGTGCGTGCAGGCGACGGGACGCTCAACGACGGCGATCGCGGCTCGATTGCCACGGCGTTGCAGGGTCTGCGCAATCAGTTAATGGGGCTTGCGAACGGCACCGATGCTTCGGGCAATTATCTGTATGGGGGCTATCAGGCCTCCACGCCTGCGTTTTCAGTCGATGCGGCGGGCGCGGTGCAATACGACGGCGACAACGGCGTGCAGTACGTGCAGGTGACGAGCAGCCGCAGCATCGCGACGGGGGACACGGGGAACGCCGTATTCCGGAGCATTTCGGCTGCGGGTAGCTCGCCCGTTGGGGCAGGCTCTGCGAGCAATACGGGCTCGGGCGTGCTGGGCAATGTGTCGATCACCAATACCGCCGATCCGACGAATCAGCACAAGTTCCAGATCGACTTCACCTCGTCGAACACGTACACGATCACCGACGTGACAGCGGGGACGCCGGCAGGTCCGGCGCAGACCTACGCCGCTGGCCAGGCGATTTCGCTTGGCGGTCAGAGCGTGACGATTTCCGGCGCGCCGAACAGCGGGGATTCGTTCACGGTGACGCCGGCCGCGCAGTCGAGCACCGACGTGTTCGCGAACCTGAACAGCGTGATCGCCGCACTGCAAACGCCGTCGACGAGCGCGGCCGGGCAGGCGAATCTGACGAACGCGCTGGGGACGGCGTTGACCCAGTTGCACAACACGATGAACAACGTGACGACGATCCACACGTCCGTGGGCGGACGCGAGCAGGAGATCGAGGCGTTGCAGGCCGTCACGCAATCCAATTCGCTGCAGACGCAAAGCAATCTCGCCGATCTGACGCAGACGAATCTGACCAAGGTCATCAGCCAGTACACGATGACGCAGTACTCGCTGCAGGCTGCGCAGCAGGGTTTCTCGATGATCCAGAAGCTGTCGCTGTTCGATTACATCGGAGGTTGATTGGCGGGCTGTTGTTGCCCGCGGTTTTTTTGCGGTTTTTCTGGCGTGCCGCTGGCATCCGCATATGCGCCTCGCGGCGCGGGCGTTGCCCCCTGTGCGGGGCGGCACTTGCTTTTGTTTGCAACGGCTTTTCTTGTGGTGTTTTTTGCCTTTGCGCTGGCACCCGCATATGCGCCTCGCGGCGCGGGCGTTGCCCCTGTGCGGGGCGGCCCTTGCTTTTGTTTGCAACGGCTTTTCTTGTGGTGTTTTTTGCCTTTGCGCTGGCATCCGCATATGCGCCTCGCGGCGCAGGCGTTGCCCCTGTGCGGGGCGGCACCTACTTTTCTTTGCCGCCGCAAAGAAAAGTAGGCAAAAGAAAGCGGGCTAACACCGCCCGCACTTGACCCCTACCCACGGGCTCTCAACGTCCCCGTGTTTCAAGCGGCAGTATGCTGGCTTGTGCTTGCTGCCAACGCTCCCGCTAAACGCCTGACCCGCTTCATACACGCGCGGTACAGCTAAAGGCATCGAACGTTTCAGCGCCGCATGTCGGTAGTGAATGAGGTTGCTGTGTCGTACAGGGAATCGCCCTCACTTGAGCCGCATCGCATGGCGAGGGTTTCCTGTGTGGTGCGAATGCCTACACACAGTTTGCCGCAAAGGGGCCGAGGACATTTGAGGTCGCGGGCCGTAACACGGGTGCGTGAAGTGGGTGAGGCGTTTGATCAACGCGCTGGCAACGTGCATGAGGTAGCACGCGGCCGCGCGAAGTATGGGGACGTTGAGAGCCTGTGGGTAATACGGAGCACTGGCGGTGTGAGCGGCTTTCTTTTGCCTACTTTTCTTTGCCGCTGCAAAGAAAAGTAGGTGCCGCCCCGCACAGGGGCAACGCCTGCGCCGCGAGGCGCAACGCGGATGCCAGCGGCACGCTAAAAGATCCAGGCAATCGCGGATGCCAGCGGCAGGCTAAAAGATCCAGGCAATCGCGGATGCCAGCGGCAGGCTAAAAGATCCAGGCAATCGCGGATGCCAGCGGCACGCTAAAAAAAACCAACAAGCGTCGCAGACAAAAAAACTACCTCAACCCCGCCGCCACCCGCCCCATCTCATCAATCCCGCTCTCAAACAGCCGCGAAAAAAACGGCATCATATTCGGCAGCATCAACTGGATCAGCAGCAACCCGGTAATCACAGTCACCGGCAAGCCGACCTGAAACACCCCGATCTGCGGCGCAGCCCGATTGAGAATACCCAGCGCGAGATTCGTGATCAGCAGCGCCGTCACGACGGGCAGCGACAGCAACAGTCCCGCGCTGATCACCGTGCTGCCCCAGCCGACGAGCACGCGCCAGCCGTTCGCGCCCAGCACGTTCGCCGCGACGGGCAGCGACTGAAATGTCTGGATCAGCGCCGACAGCATCTGCAAATGCCCGTCGAGCGCGAGAAAGGTCAGCAGCGCGATCATGTTCACGAAGCGCGACATCACGTCCGTCGACCCCGCCGCATGCGGATCGAAGAACGTCGCGAAGCCGAGCCCCATGCTCATGCCCATGAAGTTTCCCGCGGCCTCCACCGCCGCGAACACCATCTGCATCGTGAAGCCGAGCGCCGCGCCGATCAGGAACTGGTTGACGATGATCCAGACGCCCTGCGCCGAAAACACCGTCACCTGCGGCATCGCGGCGAGCGTGGGCGCGACGACGATCGTCACGAACGCGGCGAGGCCGATCTTCACGCGAGTCGGCAGCGACTTCTCGCCGAACGCGGGCGCTGTCGCCATCAGCGCGAGAATCCGCACGAACGGCCACAGGAACGCAGTGAGCCAGACGTTCAGCTGCTCGTAGGTGACGGAGAACATCGCGCGTCGAAGAAAAAAAGAAGCGCGCTCAGTTGGCGAGCGTCGGAATGCTCGTGAACATGTGGCGCATGTAGTCGAGCATCTTCGCGAGCATCCACGGGCCGATCAGCACGAGCGTCACGGCGACCGCGAACAGCTTCGGAATGAACGACAGCGTGGCTTCGTTGATCTGCGTCGCGGCCTGGAAAAGACTCACGACGAGACCGACGATCAATCCCACGAAAAGCGGCGGCGCGGCCAGCAGCAGCGCGATGTACATCGCATCGTGCGCGAGCGTGGTGACGGTTTCGGGTGTCATGGCGTCAGTCTCCCGGGTATCAGGTGAAGCTCTGCGCAAGCGAGCCGATGATCAGCTGCCATCCGTCGACCAGCACGAACAGCATCAGCTTGAAGGGCAGCGAAATGGTCGCGGGCGAGATCATCATCATGCCCATCGACATCAGCACGCTCGCCACCACCATGTCGATGATCACGAACGGAATGAACACGGTGAAGCCGATCTGGAAGCCCGTCTTCAGCTCGCTCGTCACGAACGACGGCACCAGCAGCGACAGCGGCACGTCTTCCGGGCCCTGCATCGGCGCGGCGTGCGAGATGCGCGCGAAGAGCGCGAGGTCGCTCTCGCGGGTCTGCTTCAGCATGAACGCCTTGAACGGCGCGACCCCGCGCTTAACGGCTTCGTCCATCTGGATCGTGCCTTCGGAGAAGGGCTTGTAGCCATCGTTATACGCCTTGTCGAGCACGGGCGACATCACGAACAGCGTCAGAAACAGCGCGAGGCCGACCAGCACCTGGTTGGGCGGCGTCGTCGGCGCGCCGAGCGCCTGGCGCAGCAGCGACAGCACGATGATGATGCGCGTGAAGCTCGTCATCATCAGCACCATCGCGGGCAGGAACGACAGCATCGTGAGCAGCAGCATCGTCTGCACGCTCAGCGAGTAGGTCGTGCCGCCGTTCGGGCCGGGACTCGTGTTGAACGCGGGCAAGCCCGCCGTCTGCGCGAACGAGAGCGTCGGCAGCGCGAGCATCAGCGCGGGCAACGCGAACGGCGCGACACGCGACGCCACATGCGCTGCACGTTTCACGAAGGGAATCGACATCGAAGCGGGCGCCGAAGAAGTGGCGCGAGAAGATACGTGGGAAAGGGCGTGGAAACCCCGAGCGCAGCCGCGCTGCGCGTCAGATCGGTCGTACTGCATTTACTGTTCTCCGCTCGCGCGCCGCTGGAAACGTCTGCTGGCTTCGTGTTTGAGCGCGTCGCGAAAGCGTTGTCCGAAGGTGCCGCTCAACTGGGCGGGACCACCGCCGATAGTCGAACCGGCTGCGCCGGGCGCAGCGGCTGTGCCAGTGAGAGGGATTCCGCCTGCGGCCGAGCCCGCCGGCATCGTGTGCAACAGACGCACATTGCCGGGTGCCGCGCCGAGCACGAGCCACGTATCGCCGATTTCGACGACGGCCACGCGCTCCTTGCCGCCGAGCGACGTGCCGCCGATCGTCTTCACGATGCCGCCGCGCTGGCCCGGTTGCAGGCCGAAGCGGCGCGCGAGCCACGCGCAGCCGAACACCAGGCCGATCACGACGGCAAGCCCGACGATCGTCTGCAACACCGCGCCGACGCCGAGCGACGGCACCGCCGTTCCCGCGCCGACGCTCGAGGCGAACTTCGCGGCGTTGTTGACGGCGTTCATGTCGGCGGCGCGCGCGACGTTCGACGCACTGGCGCAAAGCGCAACACCCGCCAGCACAACCGTCGACAGGAAACGGGCGCGGGCAAGCGACACGCCGCTTGCAAAAAACGCGACCCGGCGTACAGCGTGTTTCATCGATTCAGCTTCCGGATACGCTCGGACGGCGTAATGATGTCGGTCAGGCGAATGCCGAACTTGTCGTTCACGACGACCACTTCGCCCTGCGCGATCAGGCAGCCGTTGACGAGCACATCCATCGGCTCGCCCGCGAGGCCGTCCAGCTCGACGACGGAACCCTGCGCGAGTTGCAGCAGGTTGCGGATCGCGATCTTCGTGCGGCCGAGCTCGACGGTCATCTGGACGGGAATGTCCAGGATCATGTCGATGTCGTTGCGCGTCGTGGTCGGCTCGACCTTCGACAGCGGCTGGAACACGCCCGCCGTGCTCGTGCTCACGGGCGGATTGTTGTTCTGCTCGGCGAGCGCGCTCGCCCAGTCGTCGAGGGCAGCATCGTCGGCGCTGACGGCCGCCGCCGGATCAGTGATCCTGGATTCTTCCGGCATGTCCATATCGGGTGTCGAGTTCAGCTCAGTCATATCCCGCTTCCTTCATCGTGTCCGCTGCGCTGATCATCTTCTGGACCCGCAACGCATATTGACCATTGAAAATTCCGTAGCCGCACTCCATCACCGGCACGCCGTCGACTTTCGCGGTGATGTGCTCAGGGACGTTGATCGGCAGCACGTCGCCCGCCTTCATGTTGAGAATCTCCTGGAACGTCACCGGGATTTGTGCGAGATCGGCCGTCAGCTCCACTTCGGCGGCCTGCACCTGCTGCGACAGCACGCGCACCCAGCGGCGGTCCACTTCGAGCGCTTCGCCCTGGATCGGCGACGAGAGCACGTCGCGGATCGGCTCGATCATCGAGTACGGCATGCAGATGTGCAGCGTGCCGCCCGTCGGACCGAATTCGATCGAGAACTGCGTGACGATCACGATCTCGTTCGGGGTGGCAACGTTTGCGAACTGCGTGTGCATCTCCGAGCGCACATGTTCGAACTGCAGCGGACGCACGTTTTTCCACGCCGTCGAGTAGTGCTCGAACACGAGGCCGAGCAGCTTGCTGATGATGCGCTGCTCGGTCTGCGTGAAGTCGCGGCCTTCGACGCGCGTATGAAAGCGCCCGTCGCCGCCGAACAGGTTGTCGACCACGAAGAACACGAGGTTCGGATCGAACACGAACAGCGACGTGCCGCGCAGCGGCTTCACGTGGACGAGGTTCAGGTTCGTCGGGATCGGCAGGTTGCGCGTGAATTCGCTGTACTTCTGCACCTTCACCTGGCCGACGGAGATTTCCGCCGTGCGCCGCATGAAGTTGAAAATGCCGACGCGCAAGAGCCGCGCGAAGCGGTCGTTGATGATTTCGAGGCCGGGCATCCGGCCGCGGACGATGCGTTCCTGCGTCGCAATGTTGTACGGGCGGACGCCGCCTTTGTCGGCCTCGCCGGATTGCGAGTCGGATTCGCCCGTAACGCCCTTGAGGAGTGCATCGACCTCCTCCTGGGACATGAACTCTTCGTGGCCCATTCCTATTCCTCGTGCGTCCCTTCGCGATGGATGGCGCGGTTCAAGATCAAGTCAGTCAGCGCGGCGCGCCGTTACTGGACGACGAATTCGGTGAACAGCACGTCTTCGACGTGCACCCGCAGGCCACTGGGCTCGGTCGGCAGCTCGACCAGCGCTTCGAGTTCCTTCGCGAGCGCCTTCTTGCCGTCGAGCGTCGCGAGTTCGTCCGGATGCTTGGCCGACAGCGCGAGCAGCACGCGGCTGCGGATCTCGGGCATGTGTTCGGTCAGATGCTCCTGCACCTTCTGGTCGGCGAGCTTCAGCGTCAGGCCGATGCGCAGGTAGTGCAGCTGGCCGTCGTCGGATTGCAGGTTCACCGTCATCGATTCGAGCGGGAAGAAAATGGGAGCGGCTGCGATCACGGGTCCTGCCGCCGTCGCGGCGGAGGGCGCGCGCTTCGACATGAAGAACCAGGTGGCCGCGCCGGCTGCGCCTGCCGCGACCAGCGCGATCAGCAGGATCACAACAATGCGGTTGACGAGGCCCGGGGACGAGGGCTTCGCGTTGGCTTGCTGGGTTGCGGTCGTGGATGCCATGGAATTGATTGCCTCAATGCTGTAGGTGAATTTTCAGGTGTCTGACAGTGCCGCGATGGGTCGAAAAGAAGGGATATTCACGTTTAGCTCGTTTGTTTGCCTCGTTCCGGCCACGCTCGCCGATCCTCGATCGACGCGCGGCGCGGCGAGCCGCATGCCGCGCGCGATGTCCCAGCCGACCACTGCCGTGGCTGCTGCCTTGACTTCAGAGATGGCTGCGATGCGGGTGCAAGCGCGATGCGTATCCTTGCTTCACCCGTGCCTCGTCTGGCCGTGCGCTGAAAGCTCCTGTCGTTTTCGTCATCGGCATGCGCACGCGGGCCTCGCGCGCGCAACGCATGCCTTCAATCGTTATCAGGGAAGCACGGCGCGGCCGCCGCCCTCACGGCGAGCCGCTTGCGCGGTGCGCGCGGAATCAGGCGAACGTGTCGACGAGTCCGACGGTGCGGCGCACGGGCACGTTCACGGCCGTCGCGCTGTCCGCGACGCCGATGCCCGCGTCGCCACCACGGCTGCCGCCCCGGCCGCCGCGCGCGCTGCCGCTGCGCCCGTCGCCCTGCTGGCCGGTCTGCCGGGAAAAGCCGTCGCTGACGCTCGCGCTTCCCAACCCGATGCCGCCTTGTTCCATCGCTTCGCGCAGTTTCGGCAGCGCGGCTTCGACCGCGTCGCGCACCTGCTGATGCTGCGAAACGAAGAGGGCATGTGCATGGTTATCGGCAACCTGGAGGACGACCTGTAGCGGCCCGAGGTCGCGCGGGTTCAGCGTGAGTTCCGCCGACTGCTGATGCGCACTGGTGAGGAACACGACCTTCTGACTGAAGGCGTCTTCCCAGTCGGACGTGCCGACATGCGGCGCGACGGCGTTCGCCATCGCGGCCGTCGCGGGATTGGAAGCCTGGCTCGCGACCGTCGATGCCGTTGCCGTTGCCGTCGCCGCCGCCGCCGCCGCCGCCGCTTGGGTCGCGGCAAGCGCGTCGTTGGTGCCGGCCGTGGGCGCGGCGTTCTGCGGCGCGTTCGCGGTCGCCGCCGCAAGCGCTTCGGCGGAACTTTGCGGCGTCGCGGTTCCGGTGGATGCGGCGGCCGTGGCGGCTGCGCTCGACGATGCCGCGTCGCCCTTCGCGCCGTGGAAATCGCCGATCGGCAGGCCCTTGCCGGCGTTCGCGCCGTGGCCGCCGAGCGTCGCGTCGCCCGTAGCAGGCGTGCCCGCCTTCGCGGATGCCGTGTTCATCGCGGGCGCCGCGCCCTGGCCGCTGGCCATCGCGGCGAACGCTGCCTGCAGCGCGTCTTGCGTGGCTTTCGGATCGAGCGATGCGATCTTTTTCGAAGGCGTCTGGATCACGGGCGTCGTCGTGTTGCCGGCGACAGGCGTCGTAGCGGGCGCGGTCGGCTGCGTGTCGCCGTCGGCCGTGGTCGCTGCCGCTGCCGCATTTGCCGCGCTGCTCGCCTGGGCCTGTGCCTGAGCGGCTGCGGCGGCCGCCGCTGCCGCAGCCGCCGTTTCAGCCGTGGCCGCGCTCGTGGTCGGCGCGTCGGCGTTCTGCTTCGACGCGGAGTCGCTCTTGTCCTTGCCGTTCGCGCCGCTCGTCGATGACGGCTGCTGCGCGCCGCCCGTCTGACTCGCGGACTTCGTGCTGTCGGTGCTGTTCGAGCTGTCGGCCGTGCTCGCGCTCTTCGATGCGTCGTCGGGCGGCGGCGCGTCGTGAACGCCGGAATTGCCCACATCCGTTGCGCCATTCGATGCCGATGCCGATGCCGATGCCGATGCCGATGCCGATGCCGATGGCGTCGACGTCGGCGCCGGCGCTGCGCTGGGCGCTGACGGGGAAGGCGCCGGCGCGGCGGGCGCCTGATTCTGCGCGTCGATGCTTTGTTGCAGCGTCGTCGAGAAGGGCAGCGCGCTTCCCGCGCTCGCGCCATTCGACGCGCTGCTGCCGCCCGATGTGCCGCTCGTTGCGCCGAGCAGTGAGTTGATCAGTGAAAGAGGCGACATGCTAAATCTCGTTTGGTCGTGTCAGTCCCGTTGCGCGCAATACGGCGAGATGGCGCGCGATGCGCGGAAGCGCCTTCATGCGCCTTCCGCCCGCATCCGGAGAATTCGTGCGCCGTGTTCGTCGGCGTCGCGTTGCTCGCGGCGGGCGTCGGCCCGCGCTTGCACCGCGATGCCGCGCGCTTCGAGCACTTCGTAAGAGCCGAGCTTCTGCTTGCTGCGCTGCCACTCGGGCTTCGCCGCTTCGACACGCGCCGTCGCGGCTGCCAGCAACTGGCGCTGCTGTTCGATCGCGGCGTCGAGCGTGTCGATGAATGCCTGGAAATTGCGCATGTTGCCGGCGGGCATGCCGGCCTTCGCCGTTTCCGTAAAGCGTCGGTGATATTCGTCGCGGTATTCGACCAGCGAATTCAGCTGCGCTTCGATCTCGTTGCGCTCGCGCTGCACGCGGCCGAGCTTGCGCGCGGCGGCATCGACGTCGTCTTGAGCGAGACCGATTAGCGTCTTGATCGGAAAGTGCTTGCTCATTCAGTCTCCTTAACCGAACAGCGAGTCGAGGTGCGCGACGCTGGTTTCGAACCCGGCGCTTTCGCGAAAACCTTGTTGCAGGAACGCTTCCATGCGTGGATACAGCGCGATCGCGCGGTCGAGCACGCCGTCGCGTCCCGCCGAATACGCGCCGACGTTGATCAGATCGCGGTTGCGTTGATAGCGCGACAGCATCTGCTTGAACTGGCGCGTGCGGTCGAGATGCGCGTCGCTGATGAGCGACGTCATCGCGCGGCTGATCGACGCTTCGATGTCGATCGCGGGATAGTGGCCCGCTTCGGCGAGCACGCGCGACAGCACGATATGGCCGTCGAGAATCGCGCGCGCCGAATCGGCGATCGGGTCCTGCTGGTCGTCGCCTTCCGTCAGCACCGTATAGAACGCGGTGATCGAACCGCCGCCTTCGGGGCCGTTGCCCGTGCGCTCGACGAGCGCGGGCAGCTTCGCGAACACCGACGGCGGATAGCCTTTCGTCGCGGGCGGCTCGCCGATCGCGAGCGCGATTTCACGCTGTGCCATCGCGTAGCGCGTCAGCGAATCCATCAGCAGCAGTACGTGCTTGCCTTGATCGCGGAAGTATTCGGCAAGCGACGTCGCGTACGCGGCGCCCTGCATGCGCAGGAGCGGCGACACGTCGGCGGGCGCGGCCACGACGACCGAGCGCGCGAGACCGTCCTCGCCGAGAATCTGCTCGATGAACTCCTTCACTTCGCGTCCGCGTTCGCCGATCAGGCCGATCACGATCACTTCCGCGCTCGTGTAGCGCGCCATCGTGCCAAGCAGCACCGACTTGCCGACGCCCGAACCGGCGAACAGACCCATGCGCTGGCCGCGTCCGACGGTGAGCAGCGCATTGATCGCGCGCACGCCGACGTCGAGCACCTTGTGAATCGGCTCGCGGTGCAACGGGTTGATGGTCGGCGCGGTGAGCGGCGCGTCGTTGCTCGCGTTGAGCGGTCCGAATCCGTCGAGCGGCTTGCCCGACGCATCGACCACGCGGCCGAGCAGTTCCCAGCCGACGGGCAGACGCTTCGCACCCGCCATCGGATCGGCGATGGGCGCGGTTTCGAGCGGATAGACGCGCGCGCCGGGTAGCAGCCCCGCGACCTCCGTCGTCGGCATCAGAAAGAGCTTGTCGCCGGAGAAGCCGACCACTTCGGCTTCCGCCATCGTGCGCGTGCTGCCGGGAGGCAGCTCGATCATCACTTCCGCGCCGACGGCGAGCCGCAGCCCGACGGCTTCGAGCACGAGACCAGCCGCGCGCGTCAGACGTCCGCACGCGCGCAGCGGACGCGCGATCTGGTTGCGTTCGCGCAAGCCGTTCAGCCGCGCGCGCCAGGCTTGCAGATGCGGATTGCCGGCGAGCGCGGGGTCGGGCGTGCGCCTGGGCGGCGGCGCCGACTCGCGGCTTGCGGGCGCAGCGAGGGGATGTGCAGCGGGATGCGGAGTGCTCGCGTCGGCGTGAGTTGCATCGGACGTGATGGCGTCGGCGCCCGCATGGGCCGATGAAATCGCCGATTCCAATGCCGCGAGCGACGCCTCCATCTGCGCGACGGTGAGCGCCTCGGTGCCGAACGACGCCAGCGCCAGTTCGCGTTCGAGCGGCGTGAGGTCGCTGTGCTGAATGTCTTCGATGGTCGGCTTTACCATGTGCTTGCCTTGCCGAGCGCGGCGGCGACGCGCTCCCAGCGCGTGCCGATGCCGGCGTCCACTTCGCCCGTCGTGGAGATCGCGCGGCAGCCGCCGCGTTCGATCGCGGGATCGGTGCGCACGCTCCAGCCGCGCGTCTGCAATTCTTCGAGCAGATACGCTTCGACGACGGGCAGATCGGCCGGGCTCACGATCAGAGCGGGCGCGCCGATCAGCGCCGGTTCCGTCGCCATCACTTCACGCGCGGCGGCGATGAGCGCCGTCGGATCGTGCTGCACGTGCTGGCGCACCACTTGTTGCGCGATGTCGAGCGCGAGCGCGACGATCGTTTCGGACAGTTCGTGCTGCGCGTTGTCGAGCGCCGCCTTGAACGTCTCGGCGAGCGCGGCGAGCTGCGCGGCTTCCGCGCGCGCTTCCGCCTGACCCTGCTCGAAGCCCTGTGCGCGGCCTTGCTCGTAGCCGGCCTGGTAGCCGAGCGCCTGGCCGGCGACATGGCCGGACGCGACGCCTTGCGCATGCGCCGCGTCGCGCAGGCGTTCCAGCTCGGCTTCGAAAGCGCCGTCGTCGACGGGTTCCGGCTCGGGCACCGGATCGAACGAGGCCATCTCCCAGCGCTGGTAGGCCGGGCGGCTTTCCTCGCGCACGGGATCGTGGTCAGACATACGCATCTTCCGCCTTGCCGCCGATCACGATCGCGCCCGATTCGGCGAGATTGCGCACGACCTGAAGGATCTTGCGCTGTTGCGTTTCCACTTCCGACACGCGGACCGGGCCGCGCGCGTCGAGATCTTCCGCGAGCAGTTCGGCTGCACGCTGCGACATGTTCGACAGGAACTTCTGGCGCAGCGCGGGCTGCGCGCCCTTCAGCGAGATGATCAGCGTTTCCGACTCGACTTCCTTCAGCAGCAGCTGGATCGCGCGGTCTTCGAGGTCGAGCAGGTTGTCGAACACGAACATCTGGTCGATGATCTTCTGCGCGAGTTCGGCGTCGTACTGGCGGACGTTGTCGATGACGGACTCTTCGTGATTGCTCGGCAGGAAGTTGAGAATTTCCGCCGCCGTCCTGATGCCGCCCATCGGGCTGCGCTTCAGGTTGTCGCTGCCCGAGAGCAGGCCCGTCAGCACGTCGTCGAGTTCGCGCAGCGCGGCGGGCTGGATGCCGTCGAGCGTCGCGATGCGCAGCAGCACGTCGTTGCGCAGGCGCTCGGCGAAGCAGGAGACGATCTCCGACGCCTGATCGCGGTCCAGATGCACGAGAATCGTCGCGATGATCTGCGGATGCTCGTTCTTGATCAGCTCGGCGACGGCGCCCGAGTCCATCCACTTGAGCCCTTCGATGCCGCTCGTGTCGCTGCCCTGCAGGATGCGGTCGATGATCGCGCCTGCCTTGTCGTCGCCGAGCGCCTTCGTCAGCACGGAGCGGATGTACTCGTTCGAATCCAGCGAGAGGGCAGTGTGCTTGTCGGCTTCCGCGACGAACTCGTGCAGCACCTCGTCGATCTGCTCGCGCGTGATGTTCTTCAGCGACGCCATCGCGACGCCGATCTTCTGGACCTCGCGCGGGCCGAGAAACTTGAATACCTGAGCCGCCTCTTCCTCGCCGATCGACATCAGCAGGAGCGCGCTCTTCAATACGCCTTCAGTGCTCATCGGACACCCAGCTCTTCACGACGGTTGCAACGATCTTCGGATCCTGGCGCGCGATCTGACGCGCGTATTCGAGGTTCCGCTCATATCTGGCCTTGTCGCTTTCCAGCGCGACCAGCGTGCCTTCATCCTCTTCGGTGTCGATCGCGGTCATGGCCGGCAGGCCGTCGAGCACCGGCTCGTCCGGCGACGGCAGCGCGGCGGGCGGCTCGGGCGGCGGGAACGCGCGGCGCAGCGCCGGCTTGACCATCGCGAAGTAGAGGAACAGCGCGACGAGGCCGATGCCCGCATACGTCGCGGCCTGCTTGTACAGCGCGATCATGTCCTTCGTGCGCCACCACGGCAGGTCGGCGTCCGGATCGGGGATCGTCGTGAACGCGCTGTTCATCACGTTCACCGAGTCGCCGCGCGCCTGGTCGAAGCCCATCGCGTCCTTCACCAGTTGAGTAACCTGCGCGAGCTTGTCGGCGGGAACCGGCTGCATCGTCGCGTGACCCTTCGCATCGACGACGCGCATGTAGTTCACCACCACCGCCACGGACAGGCGCTTGATGCCGCCCGTCGCCTTTTCCGTGTGGCTCACGGTCTTGTCGAGCTCGTAGTTGGTCGTCGAGTCCTTGCGGTCGCTGACGGGCGTCGTCGTCACGCCGCTTGCGCCGTTCGCGCTCGCGACGATGGGCGCCGAGGCCGGCTGCGGCGGCTGGTTCGACAGCGCGCCCGGCACGCCCTGCGCGCCGCTCTGCGTCATTTCCGTCGCCGTGCTGGTCTGCTGGCTGCGGATCGCGGCCTGCTGCGAGTTCGCGTTCGGGCCGTAGTTTTCGGACGTCTGCTCGCCCTTCGTGAAATCGATGTCGGCGCTCACCTGCGAATGCGCGTTGCCTGCGCCGAACAGCGGCGCGAGGATCGCGTCGATGCGCTGCTGTGTGTTGTGCTCGATCTGCTGCACGTACTTCAGCTGCGTCGCATCGAGGGCGCTGCCGTTGGCGCCCGCCTGCGTGAGCAGGCTGCCGTCCTGATCGATGATCGTCACGTTGCGCACGGGCAGATCGGGCACCGCCGACGCCACCATATGCGTGATCGCCACGACCTGGCCTTCGTCGAGCATGCGGCCCGGATACAGATTGACGAGCACCGACGCCGACGGCGCTTCGCGGTCGCGCACGAACACGGTCGGCTTCGGAATCGCCAGATGGACGCGCGCCGTCTTCACCGTCGAGATCGACTCGATCGTGCGCTGCAGTTCGCCTTCCAGCGCGCGCTGATAGTTCACCTGCTCGGCGAACTGGCTGATGCCGAACTTCTGGTTGTCCATCAGCTCGAAGCCGACCGAGCCGCTCTTGGGCAGGCCCTGGGAGGCGAGGCGCAGACGCATTTCATGCACCTGGTCGGCGGGCACGAGGATCGCGCCGCCCGCATCGGAAAACTTGTACGGCACGTTCGCCTGCTGGAGCGCGGCAACGATTGCGCCGCCGTCCTGATCGGAGACGTTGCTGTAGAGCACCTTGTAGTCCGGCGCGCGCGACCAGAGGATCAGCCCCGCAATGACGGCGACCAGCACCGCCACCGCGAAGATCAGCGGCGCGCGCGGGTTGCCGCGCATCTGCGACAGCGACGCGGGCAAGCCCGGGAAGCGCGTGGGGAAGCCACCGCCGCCCGTGCCGCCGAGGTCGACGCCTGCTGCGCCGGCCGTGGCAGCGCCTGCCGTGCCCGGCTGCGCGCCGGCGAGGCCCATGCGGGCGTCGGGGTTGATCAAAGAGTTGGCTGACGAATCCATGCGTCGGGTTTCTCCGGAATGCTTTCGAGTTCTGCCGGCGGCGCCCGGGCTTGCGGCGCGCACCGGCAGAGACTTTCACGCTAGGGATTATCCGCATGGGCTGGCAAGCCGATGCTTCGAATAGCGGGGGGTTTCCCCCTTACTTTCGCGGCTTTCGGAAGGGGGCCGCTGCTATGCTTCCTGTCCAATCGGTGCATGGCGCGAATGCCCGCCGCATCCCACTTCTGGAGAGAACATGACTGTGCCCATCAATCCGCTCACGTCGGCGTTGCAGCAGATGCAGTCGATGGCCGCCCAGGCCGCGGGCAGCAGCGCGCCCGCCGCGAACGGGTCCGGCGCGGCCACGGCGGGCGGCTTCGCGTCGGCCCTGAAGGCCTCGATCGACAAGATCAGCAACGGCCAGCAGAACGCGGTCGGCGAAGCGCATGCATTTGAGATCGGCGCGCCGAACGTGTCGCTGAACGACGTGATGGTGGACATGCAGAAGGCCAACGTCGGCTTCCAGTTCGGCCTGCAGGTGCGCAACAAGCTCGTGTCGGCCTACAACGAGATCATGCAGATGGCCGTCTGAAGCGGCGCTCGCGGCCGGCAGCTGCCGCGCGGCGGCGCACAGGCGCACGTCGGGCGGCCTTTCATTTGACGCTTCCTTTCGGCGGCCTAAAGCTTTATTCGAACGATCCGATAACCTTGATACAAGGGCTGGCCTGACGGCGGGCTGCACGCTGATGCAGCGCGTTTCCGGGCAAGCCTGCCGCTGTCGTATCGATCGTCATCTGCAATTCAGGAGGAGCGCCGATGTTTTCCCCGGGACACTCTGGAGCCAACGCCTACGCTCGCGTCGGCCTGGAGACAGGAGCGATGGGCGCTAGCCCGCACCGCCTGATCGTGATGCTGTATCAGGGCGCGCGTCAGGCGATCGCGCAGGCCCGCATGCATCTGCAGCAGGGCGACATTCCGGGGCGCGGGCAGGCGATCACCAAGGCGATCGGGATCATCGGCGACGGATTGCAGCAGGCGCTCAACCTGGAAGCGGGCGGCGAAATCGCGGGTCGACTGGATGCGCTTTATTCGTACATGACGCGGCGGCTGCTCGAGGCGAACATCAAGCAAAGCGAAGCAATGCTTGTCGAAGTCGACGGCTTGCTGGCGACACTCGAGGAAGCCTGGCTCGGAATCGCGCCGGAGATCGCGCGGATGGTGACGCAGTCGTCCGCGGAAAGCATGAGATGAATTCGAACGAAGAATATCTTGCCCGCTACGAGGCAATTGCAGTGATTTCGGTGCAGATGGTGATGGCGGCGCGAAACGCGGCGTGGAACGAGCTCGTCCTGTTGCAGGACGAGTACCGTCATCTCGTCGATGCGCTGAAGGACGCGGAATCGTCCGAGCGGCTGTCCGAGGACGACCGCGCGCGCAAGTTCGACCTGATCCGCCAGATTCTCGCGAACGACGCGACGGTCCGCGATCTGGCGAATCCGCGCATGGCGAAGCTGCAGGCGCTCTTTGCGCCGACCCGCCCCGCGATCGTATTGAAGGAACTCTACCAGGCGCGTTGAGCGCCGTATCCCCGTCCAGTAACACAGTCCAACATGAGCCGCATGGGCGCACGCGCCGCTAGCGGCCACGCATCGTCAAGACGCGAAAGGAAGCGGGCATGAACGGAATCGACTCGGCGGTGGCAACGCTGCTGGCTAGCCGCATCGACAGCCTCCTTTCCGTCGGCGCACGCGCCGGTGCGACGGCCTCGCAAGCGGACGCGTCGCTCAACGTCAAAACTCCCACCACGCCTGTTGCGGCCACGTCCGCGCCTTTGCCCGCATCCGCGCAGACGGCATTGTCCGCCATCGCGCTGACGCTCGACGCGATCACGCGCTCGGGCGGCGAGGCGACGCCCGCGCTCGTCGGCCGGGCGCCCGTGTGGCCCGCCGCGCCCGCCATCGATGTCGCGCCATTGCCGTTGTTCGATGTGGGGACGGGCGCATCGGGCGCTTCCGCTGCGGCGAACGCGGCGGGGAATGCGGCAACATCGGCGGCATCGCAGGGCGCTAACGGCGTGAACAGCACAACCGGCACAAACGCGGCGCAGGGATCGAACGCGGCATCGAATGTCGTCGCGGCGCCCGTGCCCGTCGCCGAACTCGCGGCGGCGCTGAGACGCACCGTCGACGAAAGCGGGCTCTTCTACGAATCGCATCTTGCGCAGTGGCTGTCGGGGCAACGGCCCGTCGAATCGCTCGCCGCCGAGCCGCAGAATCATCTCGCCGACATGGCGTCGCAGTTGCCGCTCGACTGGAGCCACGACGCCGACGATCCGCTGTCGTGGACGCAAGGCCATCCGTCGAGCGGCGCGGGTCCGGGCGCGGCGGCTTCGGCGAATTTCGCTGCGCGCGGCGCGCCCGATGGACCGCATGCGCAATCGGCGCGCTTCACGACGTTCGACATGGCGACGCACGACATCATCGACATGACGGACGAGCACGCTGCACCCCATGCGGCTTCGGCCAGTGCAACGGGCATCGACGACGGCAGCGGGCGTCAGCCGCAGTCGATGGCCGCGTCGCTGCATCCCGCGACGATTCCGCTCGTGCGCCAGCAGCTCGATCTGCTCGCGACGGGACAGTTCCGCTGGACGGGCGAGGCATGGCCCGGCGCACGCCTCGACTGGACGATCGAGCAGGAAGGCGACGAATGGCCGCGCGGCGGCAGCGGCGCTTCTTCCGCCGACGACGAATATCCGTGGCGCACGCGCCTCACGCTGTCGCTGCCCACCCTCGGCACCGTCGACGCCGAACTCACGCTGACGGGCACAAGGCTCGTCGCGCGCGTGCTCGCGAGCCCGCGCGGTGCGGCGCGTCTGTCGGCACAGGGCGACGCGTTCCGGCAGCGGCTTGCGCAGGCGGGCATCGAACTGAGCGGGCTGTCGATCCGCGAGATCGGCGGGAATGCGCTCGCGGGCGGCGCGGCCGCTGCGGCGGCGGCCGCGGCATCGGCGTATGCGAGGTCGACGGATGCGCTGGCGGGCAGGCCGCATTCGCACGCCGACGACGACAACTTCGACTGGGATCTGCAATGAGCCGCACGAATCGCAAGAGCGCGGCGGCGCTGGTCTACGATTCGCACGGTCACGACGAAGCGCCGCGCGTCGTCGCGAAGGGCTACGGGCTCGTCGCCGACATGATCGTGCAGCGCGCGAAGGAAGCGGGCCTGTACGTGCACGAAGCACCGGAGATGGTGTCGCTGCTGATGCAGGTCGATCTCGACTCGCGCATCCCGCCGCAGTTGTATCAGGCCGTCGCGGAGTTGCTGGCGTGGCTGCATCGGCTGGAAAGCGGCGCGGCCGACGACGTGCCGTCCACCGAACTCACCGTATCCACGACGCCGCCATCGGGCACGGCGCAGTAGCCGCCAGGGAAACCGGCGGCATGATGGAACTCAGTGCCGCATCATCAAGGCGAGCAGTGCCCGCACGCGCTTGCCGTATGGCGGCGCGATCAATCCGCGCCCGTTGAAGCGCGCCTGCGTGAAAACCGGCTTCATCTTCGAGAACGTGACGAAGCCTTCGTATCCGTGATACGCGCCCATGCCGCTCGCGCCGACCCCGCCGAACGGCAGGCTCTCGCACGCGAGGTGCATCAGCGTCTCGTTGACGGACATGCCGCCCGCTATCGTCTCGCGCGTGACGCGCGCAATCGTGGCCTTGTCCTCTTCATACAGGTACAGCGACAGCGGACGCGGCCGCGCGTTGACATAGCGAATCGCATCGTCGATCGAATCGTATGGAACGACGGGCAGCAGCGGTCCGAAAATCTCTTCCTGCATCAGCGTGGACGCGTCGGGTGCCTCGGTCACGGCGACGAGCGGAAAACGGCGCGTATTCGCATCGGCCGTCGAATCGGTGAGCGTGTGAAGTTGCGCGCCCTGTTCGCGCGCTTCGTCGGCGAGTCGTTGCAGCCGCGCGAAATGGCGCGGCGAAATGATCGACGTGTAATCGCGGTTGCGCGCGAAATCCGGATACAGGCGCGCCATGCGCACGCGCGCCCGTTCGATGAACGCCTGTTCCTTGCCGCGCGGCACGAGCACGTAGTCCGGCGCGATGCACGTCTGCCCGGCGTTGAGCGTCTTGCCCGCGACGATGCTGTCGACGGCATAGTCGAAGCGCGCGTTCGGCCCGACGATCGCAGGCGACTTGCCGCCGAGTTCGAGCGTCACGGGCGTCAGATGTTCGGCGGCGGCGCGCATCACATCATGGCCGACCTTCGTCGAGCCGGTGAACAGCAGATGATCGAACGGCTGAGCGCTGAACGCGGCGGCAAGCTTTGCATCGCCATTGACGACGGCGACGTGATCGCGCGCGAAGGTCTGCGCGATCAGCTGTTCGAAGAGCATCGACGTGCGCGGCGTCAGCTCCGACATCTTGACGATCGCGCGGTTGCCCGCTGTGAGCGCGCTGATCAGCGGACCGACCGCGAGCAGCACCGGATAGTTCCACGGCACGATGATCCCCACCACGCCGAGCGGCTGCGGCACGATCTTCGCGCGCGCGGGCAACAGCCATTTGTTCGTCGCGCGCCGTTGCGCGGTCATCCAGCGTCTGCCGTGACGCAGCGCGCCGTCGATTTCCTCTTTCACGAGCAGAAACTCGGCCAGCAGGATTTCTTCTTTCGCGCGATTGCCGAAGTCGGCATGCATCGCATCCGCGAGTGCGTCGCGATTGTCGAGCAGCACGTCGCGCAGTGCCTTCAATTGTGCGGCGCGCTGATCCCACGACGGATACGGCGCGCGCAGATATGCGGCCCGTTGTTCGCGCAACAGGCCTTCGAGTGCTGCGACTTCCGGCAGGTCGTTTTTCATCGTTTGTCTCTCTCTCTCTATTGTTTTGTGTTGCGCGTCGTGCCGCGCAGTCAGCCCGCGAAAGCGCGATCGACGATCGCCGCATGATCGAACGCGGACGGCAGCGTGCCATACACGCGGCCGCTCTCGCCGCAGCCTTCGCCGAGCCGTGTCGCGATGAAGGCATCGGCGACGAACGACGGCGCATGTTGCGCGAGCAACACCGCCTGCGCGATCAGCACGATCTGCTGCGCGATGCGGCGCGCGGACGCCTCGCGCGCTTCGGGCGCCGACGTCAGCGCGTTCATCAGCCGTTCGATCGCCGTGTTCAGCGCCGGATGCGCATGCGCTTCTTTGCGCCACGCGGCGAGCAACGCCTGTGCCGCTTCGGGCTCGCGCTCCATCGCGCGCAGCACGTCGAGACACATCACGTTGCCCGAGCCTTCCCAGATCGAATTCACGGGCGCTTCGCGATAGAAGCGCGCCATCGGTCCTTCTTCGACGTAGCCGTTGCCGCCCCATACCTCCATCGCTTCGCCCGTGAATTCGAGCGTGCGCTTGCAGACCCAGTACTTCGCGGCGGGTGTCACGAGCCGCCGCCACGCGCGTTCTTCCGGCGCATTCGCGGTGTCTTCGAATGCGCGCGCGAGGCGCATGAATAGCACCGTCGCCGCCTCCGATTCGAGCGCGAGATCGGCGAGCACGTTGCGCATCAGCGGCTGTTCGACGAGATGCTTGCCGAACGCGCTGCGATGGCGCGTGTGATGGATCGCCTGCACGAGCGCGGCGCGCATCAGCGCCGCGCTGCCGATCACGCAGTCGAGCCGCGTGTAGTTCGCCATTTCGATGATGGTCGGCACGCCGCGTCCTTCGTCGCCGATCATGAGGCCATAGGCATCGAAGAACTCGACTTCGCTGCTCGCGTTCGAGCGGTTGCCGAGCTTGTCCTTCAGACGCTGGATGTGCACGGCGTTCTTGCTGCCGTCAGGTGCGAAGCGCGGCACGAAGAAGCACGACAGGCCTTCGTGATCGCCGGTGCGCGCGAGCACGAGATGCGCATCGCACTGCGGCGCGGAGAAAAACCATTTGTGGCCGACGAGCCGATACGCCGCGCCGCGTCCGCCGCCGTTCGCCGCGAATGCTTGCGTCCGGTTGCTGCGCACATCCGATCCGCCTTGCTTTTCGGTCATGCCCATGCCGACCGTCATCGAGGTCTTCTGATCGAGCGGCACGTCGCGCGAATCGTGTTCGCGCGAATAGAGCTTGTCGCGCAGCGCGTCGAACAGTGCGGGCTCGCGTTGCAATACGGGGATGCTCGCGAACGTCATCGTCAGCGGACAGAGCGAGCCGGATTCCAGTTGCGCGTGCAGGAAATAGCCGGCGCAGCGCGCGACCATCGCGCCTTGCTGCGGATCGGAAAACGGTAGTGCGTGCAGGCCCTCGCGACGCAGCAAACCGAGCAGCGTGTGCCACGCGGGATGAAACTCGAGCGCGTCGATGCGTTCGCCGCGCGGGTTGAAGGTCGCGAGTTCCGGTGTATGGCGGTTCGCGAGATCGGCGAGCGCGAGGACTTCGGGTGTCGTCAGCGCGGCGCCGTCACGCGTGAGCGCATCGCGGTGCCACGCCGCGCCTTCGCGGCCGACGGCGGCGGCGAGCGCGGCATCGCTCGAAAACAGGTTGTAGTTCGCGAGCGGCGGGACCTGATTGGTCACGTCGTGCGTCTTGCCGGGGCCGAACCGTTCCATCGCATGTCTCCGTTTGACGGACGCGCGCCGTTCATTTTTCGAGGCGCTGTTTGATTCGAGCGCGCAAGTCATGCGTACGGACAGCGGCGCGCGAAAGACCGTGTTTGAACGATGTCCGGGCGGGCGGCTTTGCGCGGACGGAAGCTTTCATCATAGGGGGCCGATGCGCGATGCGTTTAGAAGGATCGCTCTGTCATCATCGATCCGGCGTTTCTCGGCGATCCGCGCGATCTCGATCTGCTCGTCGACGGCGTGCGTCTGTCGCGGCGCATTCTGGATGCGCCGTCGCTTGCGCTGTGCGGCGGGCGCGAGCTTTACACGCGTCCCGGTCAGACGGATGCCGAACTGCGCGCGACGATCGCCGCGCATGCAGACACGATCTATCATCCGGTCGGAACTTGCCGGATGGGCAGCGACGAACACGCCGTCGTCGATACGCAGCTGCGCGTGCGCGGCGTGACGGGCCTGCGCGTGGTCGATGCATCGGTGATGCCGACGCTGATCGGCGGCAACACGAATGCGCCGACGGTGATGATCGGAGAACGTGCCGCCGATTTCATCGCGGCCACACGCGTCGAGCGCGCGTCGTCCGTTATCGCGGATGAACCCGCTGGCGCAGCAGCTAAATAGGATTAGTCCGATAAAGCTCGAAATTCAGTCATCGCTTCATTTCTGAGATTTTCCCGCTCCTATAATCGCGCCCCAATGAAGCGCGTGTGGGCGCGCGCTCGAAATTCAGGGAAACGAATCGATGAGTGTCAATGTGATTGAACTGATCCGGTCGGCGTTGCCGGAAGCGGTGATTCGGCAACTGTCGAACTGCCTCGGGTTGCCGCCGGAGGCGACGGCGAAAGTCGTGGACGCGGCCTCGCCGGCGCTCGTTGCAGGTCTCCTGAACCGGTGCGCGACGCTCGACGGCGCACGCGCGCTGTTCGCGACGATTCTCGGCCAGGAAGTCAACGCGGATATCGGCGAGCAGTTGCCGCGCATCTTCGCGAGCACGACGGGCGTCACGCAGCTGTCGTCGACGGGACGCCAGTTGCTCGAGCATACGTTCGAGCGCCGCATCGACGGTCTGAGCGATGCCGTGTCGATGCAAACAGGCGTGCCCGCGCACGCGACGCACGCGGTGACGGGCATTGCGGGCAGCATCCTGATGGGCGTGCTGAAACGTCATCTTCTGGCTCATCAGGTCAATATCGGTCAGTTGCCGACGCTGCTCGGCCAGCAGTTGCCGGCCATCGCGCCTCATCTGAACGACGGCCTGACGACGATGCTCGGGCTGGGCGGTGCGTCTGCGTTCGTGAATGCCGTGGGCTTGCATGTGCGCGCGGTTTCGGCGCATTTCGAGCGGCCGGCTGCGGCGCCTGCGCCGGCTCGCGATCCGGCCGAACCGGCGCCGTCGGCTTCGGCTTCGGCTGCTGCGTCTGGGTCTGGATCTGCGGCGGCTGCCGCGCCGGCGTCGCAGCCCGTGCGCGAAGTGCGCTACGCCGGCCCGAAGGCGAAGCACTGGTTCGGCGCGGCGGCCTTGTCGGCGCTGATCGGCGCGATGGCCGCGATGCTGATGTTGGTCGCGCTGGCTGAGTGCCCATCGGCGGTGAATTTCCTTGGCCGCAATGCGGTCGCGGCAACGGCTTCGACTCCCGCTCCCGCTCCGACCCCGACGATCGCGGCTGCCGCATCCGCCGATACGCCGGATGCGGCGGTGCATTCCGCATCGGAAGCGCAGCCGAACGACGCGGCGAGCACGACAGGCAGGATCGAGCCGCAGGCATCCGCGTCCGCGAAAGATTCACGGCTGATCGTCGCCGTCTACAAGCACGGCAAGCCGGCGATCACCGCAACCGTGCAGAACGTCGCGGACAAATCCGTGCTGTTGAACGCGCTGACGACGAAATTCGGCGCGGGCAACTTCAACGCCGATATCACAGTCGACGACAACACGAAGGCCGCCGACTGGCTCGCGCACATCGATGCGCTGTTGCCGTTGATGCAGACGCCGGGCGCCGGGATGAAGATCGGCGGCGCGCGCGTCGAGCTGAGCGGCGCGGCCGCCGACGCGACGGCCGGCTGGCCCGACCGCCTGAAGGCGCTGTTCGGCGCGACGTATCAGGTGAGCGCGCTCGATGCCGCGCGCGCTACGGCGAGCGCCACGCACGGCGCGCAGGCACGGGTCGCGCGAACGCAGGCGGCGAAGGCGCAGGCTCAAGCCCGCGCGCAATAAACGCCACGCGCCCCCGCAAGCAAGTGAGCGCGCTCGATGTCGCGCGCTACGGCGAGCGCCACGCACGGCGCACAAACAAAAGCCACTCAAACTCAGGCCCACGCGCAATAAACGCCCTGCGCCCGCAAGCAAAACAGAATGCCGCCCGACCCAAACTGGGCGGCATTTTTCATTTCAGCGTCGATTTCGGCCGATCCGGCGACTGCGTGGGCACGTCGAACGTCGGCGTGTGCGTGAAGTTGTCGGTGGTCAGCCCCGGCAGCGTCTCGCGCGCGACGTCGAGCCACGCGCGCGCCGCGTGCGACAGATAGCCGTTGCGCCGCCAGCCGATCGCCATCTCCCACGGAATCTCCGGCTCGACGACGGGCAGGCAGGTGAACTGCGCCGCGTCGAGCCGCTGGCAATACGGCGCGGGCAGCAGCGCGATGCCGACGCCCGCCAGCACCAGCGCCGCCATGAAATCCCAATGCCCGCTGCGTCCGACGATGGTCGGCGCAAAACCGGCGGTGCGGCAGGCCGTCAGCACGACGTCGTTGAGCGCGAGGCTCTCGCCGTAGAACACGAACGGCTCGTTCGCGAGATCGGCGAGCGGCACTTCGTGCAGCGCGTCCCAGCGAGAGCCCCGGCGCGCGACCAGCCACAGCACCTGACGTGTCATCGGCAGCACGTCGATCGTCTCCGGGTCGACGGGCTGCAGGACGCCGCCCAGTTCGAGTTCGCCGGAAATCAGCGCGGCCTCGATCGCCTTCGAACCCTGCTCGAACAGCTTCAGCTCGACCTTCGGATAGCGCTGCCGGAACACGGCGATGGCGGGCGTGAAGAGCGAGCCGCCCATCGGCGGAATGCCGATCGTCAGTTCGCCGCGTCCGAGCGTGCCGAGATCGTTCAGTTCGGCCTGCAACTGCGCGTAGGCGGCGAGCACGTCCTGGCCGCGCTGATAGACGATCCGCCCGGCATCCGTCAGCACCATCTGCCGGCCGTCGCGCAGCAGCAGCGGCGAGCCGATCTCGTCTTCCAGCGATTTCACCATCTTGCTGATGGTCGGCTGCGTGACGAACATCTGCTCGGCCGCGATGGTGAAGCTTTGCTGCCGGACGACCTCGACGAAATATCGCAACGCGCGCAGTTCCATGTTCGTAGCCCTCGTAGTCCTGAAATTCCAATTTGGAATGGAGTAAATAATTCTAAGTCATTTTATTTATGTTGCGCCGCAACCTATACTGAATCCCATCGAAAAGTCACCTAGGGTTTGCCATGATCTCGCCGCTCATCGCTCGTATCGCCGCTTCCGTTCGCATGGACGCGAAGTCGCCGCTCGCGAGAATCAGCCGGATCGCCGTGCAGAGCGCCGCGATCGCGGGCGTCTGGTTCGCCGCCGATTTCGTCGTGCGACGCTTTGGCTTGCCGGTGCCTGGCGGCGTCGTGGGGCTTGTCGCTTTGCTCGCGCTGCTGTTCTGCGGCGGCGTCGCGCCGCGCTGGGTCAAGGCAGGCGCTGACTGGCTTCTGTCCGACATGCTGCTGTTCTTCATCCCTGCGGCCGTCGCGGCCGTCCAGTACGGCGGCCTGTTCCGCGAAGACGGCTGGCGCCTCGCCCTCGTGGTCGTCGCGGGCACGCTGATGGTGATGGTGGCCGTCGCGTTCGCCGTCGAGCAGGCCGCGCGCCTCGAACGACGTCTCGCGCTGCGCCGCGTGATGGTTCAACGGGGTCAGTCCGGGCGCGGCATCGACCGCCGAAGCTTCCGCTAATCCCCGTTGCGAGTCACGCCATCATGAGCGCCCTCTACACGTCCCTTTTCGCCGACGACGCGTCCCGGCTCATCGCCGCAGGCTGCTTCGTGCTGACGGTGGCGCTCTATTTCGCGTCGAAAGCGCTGTACGCGCGCTTCAGGTCGCCGTGGCTGACGCCGCTCGTCGCGGTGCCCGCCGTGCTCGCCGCGATCGTCATGGTCACGCGGATTCCGTACGCCGTCTACTTAGAGGACACGCGCTGGCTGATGTGGCTGCTCGGCCCGGCCACCGTCGCGTTCGCGGTGCCGATCTACGAGTATCGCGAATTGCTCAAGCGTCACTGGATTTCGCTCACCGTCGGCGTGACGGTCGGCATCGTTGTCGCGGTGGGCGGATCGCTCGCGCTGTCGAAGCTGCTGCATCTGTCGCCGGAATTGCAGCGCAGCCTGATGACGCGCTCCGTCTCGACGCCGTTCGCGCTCGCCGTCTCCGACAAGATTCACGCTCCGAAAGACCTGACCGCGCTGTTCGTGATCGCGACGGGCGTCTGCGGGATGCTGTTCGGCGAAATCGTGCTCGCGCTGGTGCCGCTGCGCACGCGGCTCGCGCGCGGCGCGCTGTTCGGCGCGGCGGCGCATGGCGTCGGCACGGCGAAGGCGCGCGAGCTGGGCAGCGAAGAGGGCGTCGTCGCCAGCCTGACGATGATGATCGCCGGCGTCGTGATGGTGCTGCTCGCGCCGCTTTTCAGCATGCTGCCGCTCTGACTCGAAGGCACCCGCGACCAAATCGAGATAAAAGGCGGCGCGTCGGCTTTATGATCGACGCACTGTCTTTTCACGGTCGCCGGTCCTCGCGATGCTGCCCATCTCCGTCATCATTCCCTGCTACAACGCCGAGAAAACGCTCGCCCGCACGCTCGATAGCTGCGTCGCGCAGCCGGAGGCGGCGCAAATCGTCGTGGTCGACGACGGCTCGCAGGACGCTTCCACCGAAATCGTCGCGCACTACGCGCGTGAGCATCCGCGTGTCGAGCTGCTGCGCATGCCGCACAACGGCGGCGCGGCTCGCGCGCGGAACTGGGGCGCGATGCATGCGCTTCATCCGCTGCTGGGCTTCATCGACGCCGACGACGAGTACCTGCCTGGCGCACTGGCGAGCGCCGCCGCTTTCATGGCGGAGCATCCGCATCAGCCGTCGATCCGGCTCGACGTCGATTTTTGCGGCTTTCCCGCCGACATCACCGGGCATCCGCAATTCGAAAGCCACGCGGCCGTTCTGAGCAACACGGTACCGAGCAGCCTCGTGATTCGCCGTTCCGTCTATGCGGCGTTCGGCGGCTTTCCGCTCGATGACGTGTTCCGGCGCCATGGCGGAGAAGACGGCGCGTTTTCGCTGGCGCTGCTGAACATCTTCGGCAATCCGCGCCTCGACGACTGCAAGCGCGTGCGCATGCACTATCACCCGGAGATTCACGCCGAGCGCTATTTCCGCATTTCGATGGGCATGCTCGCCGCGCCCGATGATCTGATCGCCGCGACCCGCGATGCTTCGTGGCGCTTCGTGCATCGCGCCTACGCAGCAATCAAGGAACTGCGCGACGCCGAACTGGCGCCGCATCTGACGCCGCCGCCTGCCGGCGCAGCGCCGGCAAGTCAATCGGCATAGGCCGAAGCGCCCCACCGCAAGCCATCTCGTTTTGCTACAATCGCCGTTCGTCTTCGAGGAGCGTTGCGACGGGTTCCGCCCGCCAGGCTCGAAGGCTTTCAATCGGAAGGATTGGACGCGCGCCGCGCTTACAAACCAACCGCATCGAACGGCGCTCACGTCACATTTCTAGTCATTTTTAGAAAGGAGGGCGTGATGAACGCCGCTGTATACGATTCGAAAGATTCCAAGGATTTCGTCGTTGCCGACCTGTCGCTCGCCGACTGGGGCCGCAAGGAACTCGACATCGCCGAGACGGAAATGCCCGGCCTCGTGCAGATCCGCGAAGAGTACAAGGCGCAGCAGCCGCTGAAGGGCGCGCGCGTCGCCGGCTCGCTGCACATGACCATACAGACGGGCGTGCTGATCGAAACGCTGAAGGCGCTCGGCGCCGACGTCCGCTGGGCGTCGTGCAACATCTTCTCGACGCAGGACCACGCCGCTGCCGCGATCGCGAAGGGCGGCACGCCCGTGTTCGCGTTCAAGGGCGAATCGCTCGACGAATACTGGGAGTTCACGCACCGCATCTTCGAATGGCCGAACGGCGAATTCGCGAACATGATCCTCGATGACGGCGGCGACGCGACGCTGCTGCTGATTCTCGGCGCGAAGGCCGAGAAGGACCGCTCGGTTATCTCGAAGCCGACGAACGAGGAAGAAGTCGCGCTGTACAAGGCCATCGCGAAGCATCTCGACGCCGATCCGACGTGGTACTCGACGCGTCTCGCGCACATCAAGGGCGTCACGGAAGAAACCACGACGGGCGTGCATCGCCTGTATCAGATGGAGAAGGAAGGCCGTCTGCCGTTCCCGGCCATCAACGTGAACGATTCCGTCACGAAGTCGAAGTTCGACAACCTGTATGGCTGCCGCGAGTCGCTCGTGGACGGCATCAAGCGCGCGACGGACGTGATGATCGCGGGCAAGATCGCCGTGGTCGCGGGTTATGGCGACGTGGGCAAGGGCTGCGCGCAATCGCTGCGTGGCCTGGGCGCGACCGTGTGGGTCACGGAAATCGATCCGATCTGCGCGCTGCAAGCCGCGATGGAAGGCTACCGCGTCGTGACGATGGAATACGCCGCCGACAAGGCCGACATCTTCGTGACGGCAACGGGCAACTACCATGTGATCAATCACGATCACATGAAGGCGATGCGACACAACGCGATCGTCTGCAACATCGGCCACTTCGACTCGGAAATCGACGTCGCGTCGACGCGCCAGTACAAGTGGGAAAACATCAAGCCGCAAGTCGACCACATCATCTTCCCGGACGGCAAGCGCGTGATCCTGCTGGCGGAAGGCCGCCTCGTGAACCTCGGCTGCGCAACGGGCCATCCGTCGTTCGTGATGTCGAACTCGTTCACGAACCAGACGCTCGCGCAGATCGAACTGTTCACGCAAGGCGGCAAGTACGAGAACAAGGTCTACGTGCTGCCGAAGCAGCTGGACGAAAAGGTCGCGCGCCTGCACCTCGCGCGCATCGGCGCGAACCTGACGGAGCTGTCGGCCGATCAGGCGAAATACATCGGCGTCGACAAGAGCGGTCCGTTCAAGCCGAACCACTACCGCTACTGATCGGCAAACAGGCGGCATGACGGATGCAGCCGCGTGCCACGGCATGCGGCTGCATCGCGCGAAGCAAGAAGCACGAAGCAGATGGCCGATGCGGCCGCACGCATGGCCGCACACGTGGCCTCACATGTGTCCGCATAGGGCGAGAAGCGGCCCACGCGATGCGTCGCGCGGTCCCGTGCTTCGCGCATGCCCTGGCGTTCAACCCGGACTTCACGCCCGCAAGCGACGAGGAGCTGTAAATGACTGTATTGCTGACCTGGGTGATCAACGCGCTCGCGCTTTTGATCATCACTTACCTTGTGCCGTCGATCCACATCCGCAGTTTCGGCACTGCGTTGATCGTCGCGCTCGTGCTCGGGCTCATCAATGCCGTCTTGCGGCCGGTGCTGATCCTGCTGACGCTGCCCGTCACGATACTCACGCTCGGGCTCTTCATACTGGTGGTGAACGCGCTGTGCTTCTGGCTGTGCGCGTCGCTGCTGAAGGGCTTCGAAGTGTCGGGTTTCTGGTCGGCGTTCTTCGGCTCGATCCTGTACAGCATCGTTTCGTGGCTGCTGTCCGCGCTCATCTTCGGCAACCGCAGCGTCGGCTGACGGGACTGCCAACAGGACCATGAACCCCATCGAACTTTCATTCGAATTCTTCCCGCCGAAGACGCAGGAAGGGCTCGACAAGCTGCGCGCCACGCGCGCGCAACTGTTGCCGCTCAAGCCCAAGTTCGTGTCCGTCACGTTCGGCGCCGGCGGCTCGACCCAGCAAGGCACGCTCGACACCGTGCTCGAAATGGCGAAGGACGGCGTCGACGCCGCGCCGCACCTGTCGTGCATCGGCTCGTCGAAGGAAAGCCTGCGAGCGATTCTCAACGAGTACCGCTCGCATGGCATCCGTCATATCGTCGCGCTGCGCGGCGATCTGCCGTCGGGCATGGGCGAAGTCGGCGAACTGCGCTATGCGTCGGAACTGGTGAGCTTCATTCGCGCCGAGTTCGGCGACTGGTTCCGCATCGAAGTGGCCGCGTATCCCGAGTACCACCCGCAGTCGCGTTCGCCGCGTCACGATCTGGAAAACTTCGCGCGCAAGGTGAAGGCGGGCGCCAATTCGGCGATCACGCAGTACTTCTTCAATGCCGACGCGTATTTCCGCTTCGTCGACGATGCGCACAAGCTCGGCGTCGATGTGCCCATCGTGCCGGGCATCATGCCCATCACGAACTTCTCGCAGCTGATGCGCTTCTCCGAAATGTGCGGCGCCGAAGTGCCGCGCTGGGTTGCGAAGCGGCTCGAAAGCTTCGGCGACGATCGCGATGCGATCCGCGCATTCGGCCTCGACGTGGTGACGGACTTGTGCCGCCGTCTCGTCGACGCGAAGGTGCCGGGCCTGCATTTCTATACGCTCAACGGCGCGGCGGCGTCGAAAGCCATTTGCGAGCGGCTGGGCCTCTGATCTTTTGCATCTGATCTTTCGTCGCCGATCTCTCGCATCTAGTCTTTTACGAGCGGCAAATACGGGCGGTGTGCGCGCAGGCGCACACCGCCCGTTTCATTTCACGCGTACTGTCGCGCTCATCGTTTCGATTCACTTTGCTGCTACGAAAGCGGAGTGAAAACCCATATTGAATCGGAATATTGACTGACTATGATCCAAAGGCACTCGACCCAACTGCCTCGCGGAGAACAACATGTCAATGTCATCGACGCTGTCTGCAGTTCGCCAGTCCTGCCTGCCCATTTTGTCCGCCGTCGCGATTGTCGCGGCATGCGTCGCGCCCGGTCTGAGCGCCGCGGCGTCGCTGCCCGACAAGACGGTCGTGTTCTGCTCCGAAGGCAGTCCCGCCGGATTCGATACCGCGCAGTACACGACGAGCGTCGAGTTCAGCGCCGGTTCGTACACCGTCTATAACCGGCTCGTCGAATTCGGTCACGGCAGCACCGATATCGAGCCCGGCCTCGCCGAAAAGTGGGATGTTTCCAGCGACGGCTTGCAGTACACGTTTCATCTGCGACACGGCGTCAAGTTCCACACAACGGCCTGGTTCAAGCCGACGCGCGACTTCAACGCCGACGACGTCGTCTTCACCTATACGCGGATGCTCGATCCGGAACATCCGTTCCACAAGGCGTATCCGGTGTCGTTCCCGTACTTCAACGATCTCGGCCTCGCGAAGAACATCAGCAAGATCGAGGCGGTCGACCCGTACACCGTCCGCTTCACGCTGAAGGAGGTAGATGCGCCGTTTCTCCAGCAGCTTGCGATGCCGTTCGCGTCGGTCCTGTCGGCTGAGTATGCGGATCAGTTGCTGAAGGCGGGCAAGGCGTCCGACATCAATCTGTTCCCGGTCGGCACAGGGCCGTTCATCTTCCGCAGCTACACGAAGGACGATTCGATCCGCTTCGACGGCAACCCGAACTACTGGAAACCGGGCGTCGTGAAGGTGAGCAAGCTGATCTTCGCGATCACGGTCGATCCGTCCGTGCGTCTGCAAAAGCTCAAACGCAACGAATGCCAGGTGATGAGCTATCCGAAGCCCGCCGACATTCCGCAGATCCAGTCGGACTCGTCGCTCGCGCTGCCGCATCAGGTGGGCTTCAATCTGGGCTTCATCGCGTACAACACGACGAAAAAGCCGCTCGACAACGTGCTCGTGCGGCGCGCGCTCGATATGTCGGTCAACAAGAAGGCGATCATCGATTCCGTCTACCAGGGCGCGGGCCAGGCCGCGACGAATCCGATGCCGCCGACGCAATGGGGCTACGACAAGAACCTGAAAGACGCGCCGTATGACGTCGACAAGGCAAAAGCGCTGCTCAAGCAGGCGGGCTACCCCGATGGCTTCGATCTCACACTGTGGGCGATGCCCGTTTCGCGTCCGTACAACCCGAACGCGCGTCTGATGGCCGAGATGCTGCAGGCCGACTGGTCGAAGATCGGCGTGAAGACGAAGATCGTCACCTTCGAGTGGGGTGAGTACATTCGCCGCGCCCATAGCGGCGAGCACGAAGCGATGCTGATCGGCTGGACGGGCGACTACGGCGACCCGGACAACTGGCTCGGCGTGCTGCTCGGCTGCGACGCCGTCAACGGCAGCAATTTTTCCAAATGGTGCTACAAACCTTTCGACGACCTTATCAAGCAGGCCCGCAGCACGACCGACATGGCCACGCGCACGAAGGACTACACCGAGGCCCAGGAGATCTTCAAGCAGGAGGTTCCTTTCACTCCCATTGCACATTCGACGGTTTATCAGCCGCTGTCGAAGTCGATCACAGGCTTCAAAATCGACCCGTTTGGCCCAACTCAATTCTGGAACGTCGGCTTGAAGTAACGAATTTGCCGCTTCTTTGCGCAAATTCGCTCTAGTCCAGGATGGCTGCCGCGCGGCCCGCGGCAGTCCCCGGCACAGGTGTTTCCGATCGTCAACACAAGGAATTTCCTCCGCTTGTGGCCCCTGGCAAAGCTCAGTAATATCGCGCTACGCTGGTTTTTGCCGGCGCTGAACCTGGAGGAAACATGAAGCAAAACAAACTGTTGCGCGCGGCTCGGCTCACGATGCTGGTCGCGACTGCAGCGGCATCGATGGCAGGAGCCCAACTGGCGAACGCCGCCGATATTCCGAACAAGACCCTCGTCTACTGCTCCGAAGGCAGTCCAGCGGGCTTTGATCCGGCGCAGTACACCACCGGCGTGGATTTCACGGCCAACACATTTACGGTCTACAACCGCCTCGTCGAATTCGAGCGCGGCGGCACGAAGGTCGAGCCGGGCCTTGCAGAGAAGTGGGACGTTTCGCCCGATGGCAAGACGTACACGTTCCATCTGCGCCACGGCGTCAAATTCCACACGACATCCTGGTTCAAGCCGACGCGCGAATTCAATGCGGATGACGTCGTGTTCACGTTCGAGCGCATGCTGGACCCGAACCAGCCGTTCCGCAAAGCCTACCCGGTGCAGTTCCCGTACTTCACCGACATGGGCCTCGACAAGCTGATCGAGAAGGTCGAGAAGGTCGACCCGTACACCGTCAAGTTCACGCTGAAGGAAGTCAACGCGCCGTTCATCCAGAACCTGGCGATGGAATACGCATCGATCCTGTCTGCTGAATACGCGGATTCGCTGATGAAGGCAGGCAAGGCCGCCGACATCAACCAGAAGCCGGTCGGCACGGGCCCGTTCATTTTCCGCAGCTACACGAAGGACGCGACGATCCGTTACGACGGCAACCCGGACTACTGGAAGCCGAACACGGTCAAGCTGTCGAAGCTGATCTTCTCGATCACGCCTGATCCGGGCGTGCGCGTGCAGAAGTTGAAGCGCGACGAATGCCAGGTGATGAGCTATCCGCGTCCCGCCGACATCGCGCCGCTGAAGGCCGATTCGAACATCGACATGCCGTCGCAGCCGGGCTTCAACCTCGGCTATCTCGCGTACAACGTGAGCCACAAGCCCGTCGACAAGCTCGAAGTGCGCGAAGCGCTCGACATGGCGATCAACAAGAAGGCGATCATCGACTCCGTCTACCAGGGCGCAGGCCAGGCCGCGACGAACCCGATGCCGCCGACCCAATGGTCGTACGACAAGAGCCTGAAGATGCCGGCTTACGATCCGGAAAAGGCGAAGGCGCTGCTCTCGAAGGCCGGCTTTCCGAACGGTTTCGACATCACGCTGTGGGCGATGCCCGTGCAGCGCGCGTACAACCCGAACGGCCGCCTGATGGCGGAAATGATTCAGGCCGACTGGGCCAAGATCGGCGTGAAGGCGAAGATCGTCACGTACGAGTGGGGCGAGTACATCAAGCGCGCGCACGCGGGCGAAGACGACACGATGCTGATCGGCTGGACGGGCGACAACGGCGACCCGGACAACTGGCTCGGCACGCTGCTCGGCTGCGACGCGGTGAACGGCAACAACTTCTCGAAGTGGTGCTACAAGCCATTCGACGATCTGGTGAAGAAGGGCCGCGAAACGACGGCTCAGGCGGATCGCACGAAGGCCTACACGCAGGCTCAACAGATCTTCGCGCAGCAGCTGCCGTTCTCGCCGATCGCGCACTCGACGGTGTATCAGCCGGTCAGCAAGAAGGTCGTCGATATGCGTATCGAGCCGCTGGGCTATGCGCGCTTCGACGGCGTGACCATGAAGTAAATCTCGCGATGCGGCGGGTTTCGTTGCCCGCTGCGTCCCAGACGCAGTACGCTTTTCGTTCGGTTAGAAGACTGGTCGAAATGGTCCGGCGACCGGGGTCACGAGCCCTCGTCGCCGGTTGCGTTTTTTCTCACCAAGACCATAGGGACGAACCATGTTCCGATTCGTTTTGCGCCGCATCGGGATGGTCATACCGACTTTCATCGGTATCACGATCCTCGCGTTCGCGCTCATTCACCTGATCCCGGGCGACCCCATCGAAGTGATGATGGGCGAGCGCGGCGTCGATCCAGCCATGCACGCAGCCGCGATGCATCGCCTCGGACTCGACGAGCCGCTGCCCATCCAGTACGTCCACTACGTTGGCCATGCGCTGCAGGGGAACCTCGGCACATCGATCATCACCAATACCAGCGTGATGGACGAGTTCCTTGCGCGCTTCCCCGCCACTGTCGAGCTGTCGTTCTGCGCGATGCTGTTCGCGCTGATCGTCGGGCTGCCGGCGGGCGTGTTCGCGGCGCTGCGGCGCGGCACCGTCGTCGATCACGGCGTGATGGGCACGGCGCTCACCGGCTACTCGATGCCGATCTTCTGGTGGGGCTTGATCCTCATCATGTTCTTCTCGTCGAAGCTCGGCTGGACGCCCGTGTCGGGCCGCATCGCGGTCGAATACGACATCCCGCACGTGACCGGCTTCCTGCTGATCGATTCGCTGTTGCCGGGCACCGACGAAGGCTCGTTCCGCTCGGCGCTGTCGCATCTGATCCTGCCCGCGATCGTGCTCGGCACGATTCCGCTCGCAGTCGTCGCGCGGATGACGCGTTCGTCGATGCTCGAAGTGCTGCGCGAGGACTACATCCGCACGGCGCGCGCGAAGGGCCTGTCGCCGGTGCGCGTGATCGTCGTGCATGCGCTGCGCAACGCGCTGATTCCCGTCGTGACGGTGATCGGTCTGCAGGTCGGCACGCTGCTCGCGGGCGCGGTGCTGACAGAGACCTTGTTCTCGTGGCCGGGCATCGGCAAATGGCTGATCGATGCGATCGGCCGGCGCGACTATCCTGTCGTGCAGGGCGGTATCCTGATGATCGCAACGCTTGTGATCGTCGTGAACCTCGTCGTCGATTTGCTGTACGGCGTGCTCAATCCACGCATTCGCCATACGAGGTAATGAATATGTACCCCCACGCTCACATTCGTTCGCTGCCCCCCGAGGGGGCGCATGCCTCCCTTGAGGCGGCTCGGCGGGAGGCATGATGGCAGACATCCAAAACACCGTCCCCCAGGCAGTCACGCCGCCCAGCGGCCGTGCGATCGCCGCCCGCGAATTCTGGACCAACTTTTCGCGCAACCGCGGCGCCGTCAGCGCGGGCATCATCGTGCTGGTGCTGGTCTTCGTCGCGGTCTTCGCGCCGTTGATCGCGCCGCACAGCCCGATCGAGCAGTACCGCGATTCCGTGAAGATTCCGCCCGCATGGCTCGACGGCGGCAACTGGAAGTTCATTCTCGGCACCGACGAAGCGGGCCGCGACATTCTTTCGCGTCTGATGTACGGCGCGCGCCTGTCGTTCTGGATCGGCTTCGTGTCGGTGATGCTCGCGCTGATTCCCGGCATCGTGCTCGGCCTGATCGCCGCGTTCTTCGAGAAGTGGGCCGACACGCCCATCATGCGCATCATGGACGTGCTGCTCGCGCTGCCGTCGCTGCTGCTCGCGGTGGCCGTCGTCGCGATCATCGGTCCGGGCCTGACGAATACGATGCTTGCGATCGCAATCGTCGCGCTGCCGGGCTATGTGCGTCTCACGCGCGCATCGGCGCTCGGCGAGCTGCACAAGGAGTACGTGATGGCGTCGCGCGTCGCGGGCGCGGGCACGCTGCGCCTGATGTTCTCGCAGGTGCTGCCGAACTGCACGGCGCCGCTGATCGTGCAGGCCACGCTCGGCTTTTCGTCGGCGATTCTCGATGCCGCCGCGCTCGGCTTTCTCGGCCTCGGCGTGCAGCCGCCGTCGGCGGAGTGGGGCGCGATGCTCGCGTCGGCGCGCGACTACATCGACAGCGCATGGTGGATCGTCACCATGCCCGGTCTCGCCATCCTGATCTCGGTGCTCGCGATCAACCTGCTCGGCGACGGGCTGCGCGACGCACTCGACCCGAAACTCAAACGGCTGGCCTGACATGCAAAACGTTACCAGCGGAAATCTGTTGACCATCCGCAATCTCGCGGTCAACTTCAGCGGCATGCCCGCTGTCGATCGAATCAACCTCGACGTGGCGCCCGGCGAAGTGGTCGGCGTCGTCGGCGAATCGGGCTCGGGCAAGAGCGTGACGATGATGGCGCTGATGGGCCTCATCGACGCCCCCGGCAAAGTCACCGCCGACGAAGTCACGTTCAACGGCAAGGACCTGCTGAAAGCGACGCCGAAGGCGCGCCGCAAGATCATCGGCAAAGACGTGGCGATGGTGTTCCAGGACGCGCTGACGAGCCTGAACCCGAGCTATACCGTCGGCTATCAGATCAAGGAAGTGCTGAAGCTGCACGAAGGCCTGCACGGCGACGCGCTGCATAAGCGCGCGGTCGAACTGCTCGACCAGGTCGGCATTCCCGATGCGAAGAACCGCATTTCGACGTTCCCGCATCAGATGTCGGGCGGCATGAACCAGCGCGTGATGATCGCGATGGCTGTCGCATGCAACCCGAAGCTGCTGATCGCCGACGAGCCGACCACCGCGCTCGACGTGACCATCCAGGCGCAGATCATGCAACTGCTGGTGCAGTTGCAGAAAGAGCGCGGCATGGCGCTCGTGCTGATTTCGCACGATCTGGCCGTGGTGTCGGAGGTCGCGCAGCGCGTGGCCGTGATGTACGCGGGCGAGATCATCGAAACGAACCGCGTGCCCGATATCTTCAGCGCGCCTCATCATCCGTACACGGAAGCGCTGCTCGCGGCGATTCCCGAGCACAACGTCGGCGCGGTGCGTCTCGCCGCGCTGCCGGGTATGGTGCCGGGCCGCGACGATCGCCCGAAGGGGTGTCTCTTCGCGCCGCGCTGCAAGTACGTCGTCGACGACTGCAACAAGGCGCGGCCCGCGCTGTCGTCGATGGCGGACCACGACGCCGCAGCCCAGGTTCGCTGCATCAAGCCGCTGAACCTGGTTCGCGATGCCATTCAACACGGAGGCGCACGATGAATGCAGTACCCGAAACGCGGCGCCCCGATGATGGAGCCCGCAAGCCCGCCGGCGATCACGTGCTGGTCGCCGACAATCTCGCGCGCCACTATGACGTGAAGCGCGGCATGTTCGGCCATGGCACCGTGAAGGCGCTGAACGGCGTGTCGTTCCGGCTCGAACGCGGCAAGACGCTCGCCGTGGTCGGCGAATCCGGTTGCGGCAAGTCCACACTGGCACGTCAGCTGACGATGATCGAATCGCCGACGTCCGGTCGTCTGCTGATCAACGGCGAGGACGTCGCGGGCGCGAATCACGAGAAGATTGCGCAACTGCGCCGCCGCGTGCAGATGGTGTTCCAGAACCCGTTCGCATCGCTGAATCCGCGCAAGACCGTCGAGCAGACGCTCAACGAGCCGCTCGCCATCAACACGCAACTGAACGCGGGCGAACGCGCGGCGCGCATCGCGCACATGATGCGCATCGTCGGCTTGCGGCCCGAGCATGCGAAGCGGTATCCGCATATGTTCTCGGGCGGCCAGCGTCAGCGTGTCGCGATTGCGCGCGCGATGATTCTCGATCCGCAGATCGTCGTCGCCGACGAGCCGGTTTCCGCGCTCGACGTGTCGATCCAGGCGCAGATCCTGAACCTGTTCATGGACCTTCAGGACGAGTTCAAGACCAGCTATGTGTTCATCTCGCACAACCTGTCGGTGGTCGAGCACATCGCGGATGACGTGATGGTGATGTACTTCGGCGGCATCGCGGAACTCGGCGACAAGCAGCGCATCTTCAGCAAGCCGCGGCATCCGTACACGCGGGCGCTGATGTCGGCGACGCCGTCGATCTTCGAAGCTGATCGCCGCATCCAGATCAAGCTGCAAGGCGAAATGCCGTCGCCGCTCAATCCGCCGTCGGGCTGCACGTTCCATCAGCGCTGCCCGTATGCGATCGAGCGCTGCCGCAAGGAAGAGCCGAAGCTGCGCGAAGTGGATGGCCGTCAGGTGTCGTGTCATCGCGCCGAAGAGGTGGGAGACGACACGAATGCATGACGGGGTGGCGGCGCGTCGTCTTGCGCGCCGTCACGCGCGTCGTTCGCATGTCGATCATGCGCGCGGCGCGCGCGCTGCGACGATGCGGCGGCGGGCTGCGCGCGTTTTCGCGTGCGCGATGCTCGCCGCCGCGCAGTTTTCGTTTCATTGGCTGGATGCCGTCATTGTTCCCGCGCATGCTGCGGGCGCTGCCGCGAACACGGCCGCTCAAGGCGCGCAGGCCAACCAGGCGGGACGGCCCGCCGTCCCCGTGCCGGGCTCGCGCAATGCACCTCAGCCGCGCGCGACGTTGCCCGGCTTCAATCCGCCGCCGTCGACGGCGAGCGGCACCACGGCAAGCGGCCCCGTGCGCGTGCAACCGGCGCGCATGCCTTTCTATGTCGCCACGCGCGGCACGACCACGATCTATCTGCTCGGCACGCTGCACGTCGGCGATCCGAACGACTATCCGACCGGCCAGCCATTCCGTGCGCCGATACTCGGCGCGCTCGCCGCATCGCCGACGCTCGCGCTCGAACTGTCGCCCGACGATCTGCTCGTCTCGCAGGACGATGTGTCGAAGTACGGCGTCTGCTCGTACCGATGCCTGCCGAAGCTGCTGCCCGAGCCGTTGTGGCACAAGCTCGCGATGCGCCTGCACGGCAATCCCGCCGCGCTCGACGAGATCAGGAAGATGCGGCCCTGGCTCGCCGCCCTGCTGGTGGAAACCTACGATTCGCTGAGCGCCGGCCTGCAAACCGAGTACGGCACGGAGGCGCAGTTGCAGAACGTCTATCTGAGGCAGAAGGGCAGGATCGTCGGACTGGAGACGCTCGCCGAGCAGATGCGCGCGTTCACGGGGCTCACGCTCGCGCAGCAGCGCGAAATGCTCGCGCAGGATCTCGTGCAGACGCCCGCCGATAACGTCGCCGATGTGCAGACCTTGCACCGGCTATGGCGCGTCGGCGACGCCGATGCGATCGCCGCCTGGGAAGCGGCGAAGTCGGAGAAACTCGCGCGTGACAAGCGCATCTCCGCGCAGGTCGACAACAAGATCCTGTTCGACCGCAACCGGCGCTTCGTCAACCGGATGCTGCTGATCGCCGCGCCGAACAAGCCCGTGTTCGTCGCGATCGGCGCGCTGCATCTGGGCGGCCCGAAGGGCGTGTTGCAGTTGCTGCGGCAGCGCGGCTTTGTCGTCGACGCGTATTGAGCTGGCCGCCCCGCGCGTTCGAGGACGCGGCGCAGGCGGTCCGCTTCAGGAAATCGACCGCCTGCCGTTTCTGTCCAGCGCGAAGCGCTACAGCCCTACAGGAACATCAAAAAGTTCAGCAGGAGAATGTTCACGACGAGCAGCGGCAGCGCCGTCAGCACCTGCGCCTTGATCACCGCGTTCTTGTCGGGCAGTTCGAGCAGCGCGGCGGGCACCATGTTGAAGTTCGCGGCCATCGGCGTCATCAGCGTGCCGCAATAGCCCGAGAACATGCCGATCGCGACCATCACGGCCGGGTTGCCATGAAACACGTTGACGAGAATCGGCACGCCGACGCCGCCCGTCATCACCGGAAAGGCCGCGAAGCCGTTGCCCATCACCATCGTGAAGAGCGCCATGCCGATGCAGTAGACGGCCACCGCGATCAGCCGGTAGTCGAGGCTGATGTAAGCCGTCGTCACGTGCGCGACCGCCTTGCCGACGCCCGCATCCGAGAATACGAGGCCGAGCATGCCGAGCATCTGCGGCAGCACGGCGGCCCACGACAGTGCATCGACGAGACGGCGCGCTTCCTTCATCGACTGGCCGACGGTGTCGCGCGTCATCATGCACGCGAACGCGAGCGCGATCACGCAGCCGATGCCGAAGCCGATCAGCGTGACGTTCTTCTGCTCGATCAGCGGTGTGCCGCCGAACACCAGATGGCTCGCGCCGAGCGTGATGATCACCGTGACGGCGGGAATCGTCAGCGCGGGGAAGAAGAGCTTGTTGCCGAGACGCGCGGCGCTCGCCTTGCGCGTGCCCTCGGACAACACCTTCGGCTTGCCCGCCGTCACGCCGCCAAAGCCGGCGATCAGCGCCATCGCGATCACGAGCGCGCCGACCAGTTCGAGCGGCAGCTTGTCGCCGACGAGAAAGATCACCGCATAGATGATCCAGAAGCCGCCCGCCGTGAAGCGGCGCGGATGTTCCTTGTCCGTGACGATCATGCCGCCGATCACCAGCAGCACGATGCCGACCAGCCAGAAGAGATAGTTGATGGTGAGTGTCATGCTTCGTCCCCGGTTGCCGCGCGTGTAGCCGATTGAGCGGTGTGCTTGCCTGCCGCGTTGTTGTCGTTGGTGTTCGTGCCCGCTTGCGATGCCGCGTTGCCGCGCAGCTCGCGTTCGAGCTTGCGGTCGAGCAGATAGAGCCGGAAGCCGTGAATCAGAAACGCGCTGACGGCCGTCGGAATGCCCCACACGGCGACGTGCATCGGCTCGACGGTGATGCCCGCTTCCTTCAGGAACGTGACCATCAGCACGATCGCGCCGAACGCGACGAAGATGTCTTCGCCGAAGAAGAGGCCCACGTTGTCGGTTGCCGCCGCGAACGCGCGCAGCTTGTAGCGCACCGCGTCGCTGAGCTTGCCGAAGCGCGTTTCCGTCGCGCCTTCCGCCATCGGCGCAATCAGCGGACGCACCATCTGCGGATGACCGCCGAGACCCGTCAGGCCGACGGCAGCCGTCAGCTCGCGCACGAGCAGATAGACGATCAGCAGACGCCCGGCCGTCGCGGCCTTGATGCTCGCGATCCACGTCTGCGCGCGCTCGCGTAGCCCGTGCCGTTCGAGCAGGCCGATCACCGCGAGCGGCAACAGGATGATGAGCGGGATGTTGCGCGTCTTGATGAAGCCGCTGCCGATCGCTGCGAGAATCTTGTCGGGCGGAAAATGCCCGGCGACGGCGGTGATGACCGCGGCGGCGGCCACGATCAGCATCGGGTTGAAGCGCAATACGAACCCGACGATGATGACGGCAACTCCAATGAGCGGCCACAGGTTGACGGTTGACTGCATCTAGATCTCCAGAGGTGGTCCTGCGTTGGGACACCGCGCGTGGCGGCGAACTCTCTTGACTCCGCGCCATGTCGGCGCGGATGCCCTCTTTGCCGTGCGGCTCTTCGATGGCCGCTTGGCGGACTGCCTGTCGTTGCTGCGGGTACTTCCCGGTTACTGCCGAACTTCTGCTGCTTCAAAAAATCGCAGGCAAGCGTTGTCGTTGCGTTTGGCAAACGCCCCGCAAAGAGCGGGGCGTCGGTTGCTGAATGGTGCATGCGGCATGCGTGCCGGAATCGGAATCAGACGCGCGCCGCGCTGGCCGCATGCACGCCGATGCCCGCCGCTTCGAGCGCCGCGCGGATGCGGCGCGCAAACGCGAGCGCGTGCGGGCCGTCGCCGTGCAGGCAGATCGTCTGCGCGTTGATGGACACCCACTCGCCGCTGACCGCCTTCACGCGCTGCTCGCGCACCATCGTCAGCGTGCGCTCGAGCACTTCGTCTTCGTCGTCGAGCAGCGCGCCCGGCTCCTTGCGCGGCACGAGCGAACCGTCGGCGCGATAGCCGCGATCGGCGAACACTTCCTCGACGGCGACGAGCCCCGCGTTGTGCGCAGCCGTCACGAGCCCGCTGTTCGCAAGAGCGAACACGACGACGGACGGATCGAAGTCGTGCACGGCGGAAACGATCGCATCGGCGATCTTCGGATCGCGCGCGGCCTGGTTGTAGAGCGCGCCATGCGGCTTCACGTGCGCGATGCGCCCGCCTTCGGCCTGCGCGATCGCCGACAGCGCGCCGAGTTGATACAGCACGCCCGCGTAGATTTCGCTCGCGGGCAGGTCCATTTCCTTGCGGCCGAAGTTCTCCGGGTCATTGAAGCTCGGATGCGCGCCGATCGACACGCCTTTCTGCACCGCCCAGCGCACGCAGTCGCGCATCGCGTTGGGTCCGCCCGCGTGCCAGCCGCACGCGATGTTGGCCGAGCTGACGAGATCGAGCAGCGCCTCGTCGGAGCCGCATCCTTCGCCGAGATCGGCGTTCAAGTCGATTTCCATGATGGTCCTCTTGGTTAGGCCACTGCGGACGCGACAACGCGCGCGCAGCGTTCTTCATGCATGCCGATTGCGGCATCGATCTGCCGCAAGTACTTGCGTTCTTCGATCAGCGCCTGGCGTGCCTCATAAGGCGTAGCCGGAACGAAGCGCACCGCGCCGTTCAGTCGCACCTGCGCGAGCTTCCACAGATCCGCGTGAATCACGGCGCCGATCTTCGGATAGCCGCCCGTCGTCTGCGCATCGCTCATCAGGATGATCGGCTGGCCGTTCGGCGGCACCTGGATCGTGCCGGGCATCACCGCGTGCGACAGCAGATCGGTCTTCTGCGTGCGCTTCAGTTCGCTGCCCGACAGCCGGTAGCCCATGCGGTTGCTGTTCGGCGTGACGAGCCATTCGTCGTTCCAGAAGGCCTTTTGCGCGTCGGCCGTGAAGCTGTCGTACTCGGGGCCGGGCAGCACGCGGATGGGCGGCGCCCACGCGACGCCCGACGGATGACGGCCGCGCCGCACGGGTTCGTCGACGAGCACGAACTTGCACCACGCGGGCGCTTTCACGCCGAACTCGGGCGCGTCGGGCGAAAAGCCTGAACCGGCGCCCGCACGCGGCGCGCCGACGGGCAGCCGGTCGCCGTCGTGCAGCGCGCGGCCACCGAGCCCGCCGAAACCGGCTTGCAGATCGGTGCTGCGCGAGCCGAGCATCGGCAGCACGTCGATGCCGCCCGCAACGCATACGTAGCCGCGCATTCCGCGCTTCGCCGTGTTCATTGTCAGTTCCTGGCCGGCCTTGACGGGCAGGCTCCACCACGAATAGACAGGCTTGCCGTCGAGCGTCGCGCCGAACTCGGTGCCCGTGATCGCGACGCGCGCCGGGCGCAGAAAGCGCAGCACGGTCGGACCCAACGTGATTTCGAGCCCGGCGGCATCGGGCCGGTTGCCGACCAGCCGGTTGCCCACTTCGAGCGCCAGCCGGTCGAGCGCGCCGCCCATCGCGACGCCGAGATGCCGGTGGCCGTGGCGTCCGAGATCCTGGATCGTCGTCAGCAAACCCGCGCGTATCACGTCGATCATGGATGCAGTCCTGCGATGGTGAAGCGGACGCGATCGCCCGGTTGGAGAAGGGTCGGCGTATTGCGCGACGGGTCAAAGAGTTTGAGCGACGTGCGGCCGATCAGTTGCCACCCGCCCGGCGACGTCGCCGGATAGATGCCAGTCTGCGCACCGCCGATGCCGACCGAGCCGGCGGGCACTTCGAGACGCGGCGCGGCGCGGCGCGGCGTGTGCAGCGCGTCTTCGAGCCCGCCCATGTACGCGAAGCCGGGCTGGAAGCCGAGAAAGAACACGATGTACTTGCCGCTCGCATGCCGCTCGACGACTTCCTTCACCGAAAGCCCAGTGTGATCGGCGACGGCCCTCAGGTCGGGGCCGTACTCGCCGCCGTACTGCACGGGAATCTCCACGTCGCGGCCAGCGTCGGGCGCGGCGCTGGCGCCCTCCCAGGCGGCCTTGAGCTTCGAGGCCAGATCGTCGGGATCGGCTTCGAGCGGATCGAAGATCACCGTGAGGTTGTTCATCCCGGGCACCACTTCGAGCACGTGCGGCCAGTCGCGCGCGGCCTGCGCGGCCGCCCAGACGCGTCGCTGGCAATCGAGCGTGGCCGGCGGCGGCGCCTCGCAGACGAGCGCGGTATCGCCGAACGGAAAGATGCGGGGTTCAGTCATCGAAATCCTGGATTGGGTCGAGTGCAGCAGATTCGTCGGACGATGTTCGCTGCGCCTTGCGACGGGTAGCGTACATTCTCAATAAAATATCGACAATTTATCAATAAGCGATCTCCCCAGGCTCGCCCGGATGTGAGTGAAGTCGTACACTCCCTTCAAACCATCACGCTAAAAAAATCATCATGGCGCGTCATCCGACCAAAATCGTCTCATCGGAACATCTTGTTTCCGAGTTCAGTGCGGAACTGTCCGAACTGGAATATGGGCTGATCATGGCGAGCAACGCGTTCAACCGCTGGATGGTTCGTTGTATGGCGGCTGCCGGTGACAAGGACATGACGGCCATCGAGGTGTCGCTGCTGCATCACGTGAGCCATCGCGAGCGGCGCAAGAAGATCGCCGACATCTGCTTCGTGCTGAACATCGAGGACACGCACGTCGCGACCTATGCGCTCAAGAAGCTTGTAGCTAGAGGGTATGTAAAAAGCGAAAAGACCGGCAAGGAGGTGTTCTTTTCCGCTACGCAGGCGGGGCGCGATCTGTGCATGAAGTATCGCGAGGTGCGTGAGAACTGTCTGATCGCTACGCTTAAGGAAAGCGGCCTCACCAATGAACAGATCGGCGAGGCCGCGCAACTGATGCGCAACGCGTCGGGTATCTACGACACGGCAGCGCGCGCGGCCGCATCGCTTTGAGACTGTTTACGAAATTGCGACCGCGCGCTCAGGCGGTCTCTTTCTCTTGCGGATACCAGGCGGCATCAGTGACGATCGCGTCGAGCGGAATGTCGTGTGCTTCGTGCTGCAGCGTTTCCGTACGGCATGCTTCATACGCAATGCCCACTGTGGTGGGCACTTTCCCGGCGGCGCGAAACATCGCGAGCGTGCGGTCGTAATAGCCGCCGCCATAGCCGAGCCGATAACCGTCCGCATCGAAACCGACGCACGGCACGAACAGAAGGTCGGGTGTGATCGCTTCGCCTGACGTCGGTTCATGGATGCGATGTGCGCCGAGTTGCATCCGCATGTCCGGCGTCCACACATGAAACTCGAGCGGCTTCTCGCGGCCCGTGATGACGGGCAGACTCGCGCGGCGCGTGGCGTCCGTCGCGAGCCAGATTGCGATCGCGGCGCGTATGTCGAACTCGCCCGACAGCGGCCAGTACAACCCTACGCTCTTCGGCGCAAAGCGCTTCAACGCATCAAGCACGCGACGGTTCAGCGCATCGTTGATACCCGGCCCGCGAGCCGCATGCAGACGTGCTTCGAGAAGCGTTGTACGCAGTTCCTTTTTCGATTTTGCGCAGAGGTTGCATGCTATGCTTGAGTTCAATTCGCGCTCCAGAAATAACGATGTCCAAACGCCTCTTCCGAGTATATCGCGCGGCCAGTCTGGCGCTCGCCGCTGCGGCACTCGTCGCGTGCAGCACGGCTTCCGCTGTCAAGCCCATTCAGCTTTCCCCACCCAACAACGACGACCAGATTTTCGTGCAATTGCGCGAGGCCGCGCGCAATAACGATGCTGGCCGCGCCGCGCAACTCGCGGCGATGATTCCGGATTACCCGGCGCCTTCGTATCTCGAGTACTTCCAGTTGAAGCCGCAGCTGTTCGACAACCAGGGCCATCCGCGCGTCGACGCGCCCGATGCACCCGTGCTGTCGTTCCTGCAACGCTACGACGGCCAGGCAATCGCGGACCGCATGCGCAACGACTACCTCGTCGTGCTCGGCGCGCGCCACGACTGGCGCAACTTCGACCAGCAATACGCGCGCTTCGTTCTCGACGACGACACGCAGGTGAAGTGCTACGCGCTCGAATCGCGCGCGGCAAAAGGCGAGAACGTCGCCGACGCGGCGCGCGCGCTGCTCGTCGAGCCGCGAAACTACGGCGACGGCTGTGTCGATCTGATCACCTCGCTCGCGATCAACCAGCAGTTCAGCAGCGGCGACGTCTGGCAGCAGATCCGTCTCGCGTATGAACAGAATCAGACGAACACGGGCGCGAAGCTCGTCGATGCGCTCGGCAACAATCGTCCCGATCCGACGCTCTTCGACCAGGCAGCGAGCACGCCGCCGTTGCTGCTCGCGCGCGGCGTCGGCGCCGATCCGCAATCGCATCAACTGGCGTTGCTCGCGATCACGCGCATGGCCCGCAACGATCCGGCGATGGCAGCCGCAACGTTCGGTTCCGTCGCGCCGTCGCTGACCTCGCCTGAACGCGCGATCGGCTGGGGCACGATTGCCTATCAGGCGGCAGCGAAGCAGATGCCAGGCGCCGTCGACTGGTATCGCCTGTCGGTGAATGCGCCGCTGTCGAATCCCGCGTACGAATGGCGCACGCGCGTGGCGCTCCTCGCAGGCGACTGGACGATGGTACGCTGGTCGATCGAACAGATGCCGCCTTCGCTGCGCAGCCAGCCCTCGTGGGTCTACTGGCACGCGCGCGCGCTCAAGCAGGCAGGCGACGTGACGACCGCGAACCAGGAATTCGAGTCGATTGCACAGGGCTACAACTTCTACGGCCAGCTCGCCGCCGAAGAACTCGGCCAGAAGATCATCGTGCCGCCGAAGACGACCGTCTCTGATACCGAAGTCGAGCAGGCGGGCAAGACACCGGGCTTCGCGCTTGCTCAGAAGTTCTATTCGCTGAATCTGCGTCTGGAAGGCAATCGCGAATGGAACTGGCCGCTGCGCAACATGAACGACCGCCAGCTGATCGCCGCCGCCGAGTACGCGCGCCGTATCGAGCTGTACGACCGCGCGGTGAACACGGCCGATCGCACGAAGAGCGAGCACGATTTCTCGCTGCGCTTTCTGTCGCCGTTCCGCGATATCGTCGAGCGCGACGCGCAGTCGAACGGGCTCGACGTCGAATGGGCATATGGTCTGATCCGTCAGGAGTCGCGCTTCATCATGAACGCGCGCTCGGATGTCGGCGCAAGCGGCCTGATGCAACTGATGCCGGGCACCGCGCAACTGGTCGCGAAGAAGATCGGCCTCGGTCCGATTACACGCGCGCAGATGAACGACATCAACACGAATATCCTGCTCGGCACGAACTATCTGTCGATGATCTACAATGAATTCGACGGATCCGCCGTGCTGGCCACGGCCGGCTACAACGCCGGTCCGGGCCGTCCGCGCAACTGGCGCGCGTCGTTGCCGCACGGTGTCGAAGGCGCGATTTTCGCGGAAGCCATCCCGTTCCAGGAGACGCGCGACTACGTGAAGAACGTGCTATCCAACACGGTCTACTATGCAGCGTTGTTCGAAGGCCGTCCGCAATCGCTGAAGGCGCGTCTGGGTTACATCTCGCCCTTGCAATGACGGTGCGCCAGGCCGCCGCCGCGTGATACGCACACGCAGCGGCGCCCGACTTTCAGCCGTTGCCGCGGCTTCCTTCAGGGAGTCGAAAAATGCGACATCAAACCATCGCGATCATCGGCGGTTCCGGCTTCATCGGCAGTCACCTCGTCAACGCGCTCGTCGAACTCGGCAAGACAGTGCGTCTCGCCACCCGCAGACGCTATAACGCGCGGCATCTCACACTGCTTCCCATCGACGTGGTCGAAGTCGATGTATTCGATCCCATCCAGCTTGCCCGCTTCGTCGAGGGCGCGGATGCCGTGATCAATCTCGTCGGCGTGCTGCACGGTCATCGCGGCGATCCGTATGGCCCCGAGTTCGCGAAAGCGCACGTCGAGCTGCCGACGAAGATCGTCTCCGCATGCGAAGGCAAGGGCGTGCATCGGCTGATCCATATCAGCGCGATCGGCGCCGACCCGCGCGGACCGAGCATGTATCTGCGCTCGAAGGGCGACGGCGAACGCGCGGTTCACGCGTCGTCGATGCTCGCGTCGACGATCTTCCGCCCGTCCGTCGTATTCGGTCCCGAAGACCAGTTCCTCAACAAGTTCGCGTTCCTGCAACGGGTGTTCCCCGTGATTCCGCTCGCGAAGGCCGACGCGCGCTTTCAGCCGATCTTTGTCGGCGATGTCGCGAAAGCGATCGTCAACGTGCTGGATCTCGACGCGTCGACGGGCCGCACTTATGAACTCGGCGGGCCCTCCGTCTATACGCTCGAAGCGCTCGTCGAGTACTGCGGCTCGGTGATCGGCAAGCATGCGCGCATCATCCGTCTGCCGGATTCGCTTGCGCGGCTGCAGGCGCTGTCGTTCGAACTCGCGCCGGGCGAGCCCGTCATCTCGCGCGACAATCTCGACTCGATGAAAATCGATGCCGTGCTCAGCGCGCCGCTCGCACCCGAGCTCGATATCGAACCGGCCAGCATCGAAACGATCGCGCCCGTGTATCTGACGGGTTCGTCGTTCCGCTCGCGCTTCAACACGTTCCGCGAGAGCGCGGGCCGTTGAGCTCACAAACCGTTGTTCCCTTCAACTTCACTTCTGGTAAAGCATGAAACTCGTTATCGGTGACAAGAACTATTCGTCGTGGTCGATGCGGCCGTGGCTCGTGCTCACGCATTTCGGCATTCCATTCGAAGAAGTGCGGATTCCATTGGCCGAAGCGCAGACGGAAGCGTCCATCCTCGCGCATTCGCCTTCGGGCAAAGTGCCGTGCCTGATCACCGACGATGGCGTCACCGTGTGGGATTCGCTCGCGATCTTCGAGACGCTGGCCGAGCGCTATCCGCAGCACGCGATGTGGCCGCGCGACGCCGCCGCGCGCGGGCGCGCGCGCAGCGTCAGCGCCGAGATGCATTCGGGCTTCGGCGATCTGCGCTCGAACATGTGGATGAACATTCGCGCGTCGTTCGCCGGCAAGGGCGCGACGCCGGGCGCGCTCGCCGATGTCGCGCGCATCGACGCGATCTGGAGCGAGTGTCTCGAAACGTATGGCGGACCGTTCCTGTTCGGCGAGTTCACGATTGCCGATGCGATGTACGCGCCCGTCGTGATGCGCTTCAACACGTGGCAGCCGAAACTGTCGGAAGCGGCGGCCGCCTACGCGCGCCGCGTGACGGAACAGCCGGCCGTGAACGCGTGGATCAGCGATGCCTTGCGCGAAGGACATGACATCGCCAAGTACGACATCTGCGCATGAATATCTACGCTGTAGGCGGCGCGATCCGCGACGAGCTGCTCGGCATGCCCGTTCAGGATCGCGATTACGTCGTGGTGGGCGCGACGCCCGAGCAGATGATCGCGAAGGGCTTTCGTCCCGTCGGCAAGGATTTCCCCGTTTTCCTGCATCCCGACACGCATGAGGAGTACGCGCTCGCGCGCACCGAGCGCAAGACGTCGGCGGGCTATCACGGCTTCCAGTTCTTCTACGCGCCCGACGTGACGCTCGAAGAGGATCTCGAGCGGCGCGACCTGACCGTCAACGCGATGGCCCGCGAGGTGACGCCGGACGGCGATCTGACGGGCCCCGTGATCGATCCGTTCGACGGTCAGACGGACCTGAAGAATCGCGTGTTCCGGCACGTCAGCGATGCGTTTCTCGAAGACCCGGTGCGTATTCTGCGCGTCGCGCGTTTCTCGGCGCGCTTTGCCGATTTCACCATCGCGCAGGAGACGATGGCGCTGATGCGCAAGATGATCGAGGCCGGCGAAGTCGATGCGCTGGTGCCCGAGCGCGTGTGGCAGGAAGTCTCGCGCGGCCTGATGGAGAAGAAGCCTTCGCGGATGTTCGACGTGCTGCGCGAATCGGGTGCGCTCGCGCGCATTCTGCCGGAGATCGACGCGCTGTACGGCGTGCCGCAACGCGCCGACTATCACCCGGAAGTCGATACGGGCGTCCACGTGATGATGGTCGTCGATCACGCGGCCGCGCAGAATTACGCGTTGACGGTGCGCTTCGCCGCGCTCACGCACGATCTCGGCAAGGCAACGACGCCCAACGACGTTCTTCCGCGCCACATCGGCCACGAAGGGCGCACCGTCGATCTGCTCAAGCCGTTGTGCGAGCGTCTGCGCGTGCCGAACGAATGCCGCGATCTCGCGCTGCTGGTTGCGCGCGAGCACGGCAACATTCATCGCGTGATGGAGACGAAGTCGGCGGGACTCGTGCGGCTATTCGAGCGCTGCGACGCGTTGCGCAAGCCCGCGCGTTTCGCGGAAGCGTTGCAGGCGTGCGAAGCCGACGCACGTGGCCGGCTCGGATTCGAGGCGGCGGCCTATCCGCAGGCCGAGCGCTTGCGCGAGGCGCTCGTCGCGGCGCGCGCGGTCGATGCGGGCGCGGTCGCGAGCGCGTATGCGGACGAGCCTGCGAAGATCAAGGATGCCGTGCATCGCGAGCGCGTGCGCGCGGTCGCGAAGGCGTTGAACGAAGCGCCGTCGGAAGATGCGTGAGGGAATACGCGTGATTAAGCGCGCGTGAATCAGAGCAGCCGGGCGATCAGCGACAGCAGCATCGACAGTATCAGCGTCGACATGAACGGAAACGGATACTCCTTTCCGAACAGACGCAGCGTGACATCGCCCGGCATCCTGCCGATGCCGAGCTTGCGCAGCCACGGCCAGCACGCCGACAGCACGGCCACGGCGACGAACGTGGTGAGCAGCCAGCGGATCATCGTGTTTGCCTCACAGCGTGTGCGAACGGTCGCCGCGTGCGAACGCATCGAGTGTGCCGTCGATGCCGCGCGAAAACGCGATCACCTTGAAGAGCTCGCCCATTTCGGCTTCCGATAGCAGCTTCTGTACCGCGTTCGCGGCGGGGAGGAAGTGGGGAATGTCGGACGGATCGATTGCGCTCAATGCTTCCGTGATGCCCGCGTTCATCAGGAAGCGCGCCTGCGACGTATAGCCGAGCAGATCCGCGCCGGCATCGACGCCCGCCTCGGCGATCCCGGTGAATTCGACGTGCGATGTGATGTCCTGCAAGCCCGGATAGAGAAACGGATCGCCGTGCGCGCGATGCCGGTAGTGGCACATCAGCGTGCCTTGCGTGCGCTGCGCGTGATAGTACTCGTGACGCGGAAAGCCATAGTCGATCAGAATCGCCGCGCCGCGCGTGAGCATCGTGCAGACGGTGCGCGTGAAGGCGAGTGCGGCTTCGTGTGTCTCCGCCACGTAATCGCCATCGCCGTCGATTTCCAGATCGCGCAGGAACGCGGCATCGTGCGTCGACTGAACGGGACGGTCTGCGAAGCGCAGCGCGCCGTTCTCGAATGCGACGCCGCGCTCATGCCATTGCCCGCCGCTGCGCGCGAAGAGCCGCACGGGCATCGCGTCGAGCACTTCGTTGCCCACGACCACGCCTTCGAACTGCTCCGGCAATGCGTCGAGCCAGCGCACGCGCGAGGCCATGGCGGGCGCCTGCGCTTCGATCGTCTCCCGCTGGCGCTCGCGCAATTCGCCCGACAGATCGACGATCGAGTAGCTGTCGAACCGCGCGCCAAGCTCCGAAAGCGCATTGAGCAAGCCGGACGCCAGCTTGCCCGTGCCCGCGCCGAACTCCATCACGTGACGCGTGCCGCTCGCCCCCAGCGCCTGCGCGACGGGCCGCGCGAGCGTTTCGGCGAAGAGCGGCGACAGTTCGGGCGCCGTCACGAAATCGCTGCCGTCCTCGGCGCGGCGGCCGAACTTGATCGCGCCGCCGCTGTAGTAGCCCAGTCCCGGCGCGTACAGCGCGCGCTCCATGTAGCGATCGAACGGCATCCAGCCGCCGTTCGCGTCGATCTCCGCGCGAATCCGCGAAACCAGCGCTTCGGACTGCGCGAGCGCGGTCGGGCCGGGAGCAGGTAAACTATCGGGTTGGTGAGCTTTCGGATTCATCCTTGCATTGTAAATGACCGCCTCGAACGACACTTCCGCCGCCAACGCCCGACGCGAGCGCGTCGTCCTCGTCACGGGCGCTTCGCACCGGATCGGCCGGGGGCTGGCCGTCGGCTTTGCGGCGGCGGGCTGGGACGTGGCGGTGCACTACGGCTCATCGAAGGCGAAAGCCGACGACGTGGTCGCGGAGATCGCCGCGCTCGGCCAGCGCGCCGTCGCGCTGAAGGCGGATCTGTCCGTCGAGGCGGAAGTCGAGCGGCTGGTGCCCGATTGCATCGCGGCGCTCGGGCGTCCGTCGTGCATCGTGAACAACGCGTCGCTGTTCGACGAGGACACCGCGCTCGACATCGGCTACGCGAAGTTGCTGCATCTGACGTCGATCAACGTCGGCGCGCCGCTCGTGCTCGCGCGGATGCTGCACGAAGTCACGCCCGAGGCGGCGCGGCACGACGAGGCGCTGCGCAGCGCGGTCATCAACGTGCTCGACCAGAAGCTGTACAACATGAATCCGGATTACCTGTCGTACACGCTGACGAAAGCCGCGCTCGGCACGGCGACCGTCGCGCTCGCGCAGGCGCTGGCGCCGAAGGTGCGCATCGTCGGCCTCGCGCCCGGCCTCACGCTGCAATCCGGCGATCAGACGCCGGAGAGCTTCGCGGCCGCGCACAAGGTCACGCCGCTCGGCCGCGCGTCGCGCATCGAGGATATCGTCGCGGCCGCGCTGTATCTCGCGGATGCGCGGGGCGTCACGGGTACGACGCTGGTCGTCGACGGCGGCCAGCATCTCGTGCCGCTGCCGCGCGATGTGATGTTTTTGACGGGCGCCTGACCGCGAGGTCGCGCCTCACCGGCGCGCCGCAACGCGCGCCCAATTGCAACTGCGTGCCGCACGCACCCTTTTGCGCACGCGCCCTTTTGTACTGGAACGAACATGTCTGCCGCTTTGCTTCATCCCCGGCTCGCTGGTTGCCGCCGGCTCTTTCTGCGCAACTACGAGGTGCACATCAACATCGGCGTGCATGAGTTCGAAAAGCGCGGCGAGCAGCGCGTGGTGATCAACGTCGAACTGTTCGTGCCGCTCGCGCTGTCGACGCCCGTCGAAGACAAGCTGCGCGAAGTCGTCGATTACGACTTCATGCGCGCGACGATCGCACAGCGCGTGAGCCAGGGGCATATCCATCTGCAGGAAACGCTCTGCGACGATCTCGCCAAGGCGCTGCTCGCGCATCCGCAGGTCCGCGCCGTGCGCCTTTCGACGGAAAAGCCCGATGTTTATCCCGACTGCGATGCCGTGGGCGTCGAAGTCTTCCAGATCAAAGAGGACTGAGCGATGAACGCTCCCGAAACGTTGACGGGCGTCGACGCGAACGCCGCCGCCGAAGCGGCAGCCGCCGAGCGCAAGCACGCGCTGACGCGCCGCGAGCAGAAAGAAGCGTACGAGAACAACAAGCTGTTCAAGCGGCTTGCGCGGCAGGTCGGCCAGGCGATCGGTGACTACAACATGATCGAGCACGGCGACAAGGTGATGGTGTGCCTGTCGGGCGGCAAGGACAGCTATGCGATGCTCGACATCCTGATGCGTCTGCGCGAGCGCGCGCCGATCGATTTCGAGATCGTCGCAGTGAACCTCGACCAGAAGCAGCCGGGCTTTCCGGAACACGTGCTGCCCGAGTACCTGAGCAAGCTGGACATCCCGTTCCATATCGAGAATCAGGACACGTACAGCATCGTCAAGCGCCTCGTGCCCGAGGGCAAGACGACGTGCTCGCTGTGCTCGCGTCTGCGGCGCGGCATTCTGTATCGCGTGGCGGGCGAGCTTGGCGCGACCAAGATCGCGCTCGGCCATCATCGCGACGACATCCTGCAGACGCTGCTGCTGAACCTGTTCTACGGCGGCAAGCTGAAAGGCATGCCGCCCAAGCTGCAATCGGACGACGGCAAGAACGTCGTGATCCGCCCCCTTGCGTATGTGAAGGAAACGGACCTCGAAAAATACGCGGAATTGCGCGAATTCCCGATCATTCCGTGCAATCTGTGCGGCAGCCAGCCGAACCTGAAACGCGCGGAAATGAAGGCGCTGATCCGCGAATGGGAGAAGCGTTTCCCGGGCCGCGTCGAGAACATGTTCAACGCGCTGTCGAACGTGGTGCCGTCGCATCTGATGGACCACACGCTGTTCCCGTTCACGAGCCTGCGCGCGACGGGCGAAGCCGATCCGCAAGGCGATATCGCGTTCGACGACGAGCCGTGCTCGACCGATTCCACGTCGAACGGCACGCAACAAAACGCGTCGCAAACCATCTCTTTCGTGCCATTCCACGATCTCTGACAGTTTCGTCAGATCCCCGCAAAGCCTTTTACCACCGGCATTTGCGGGGATTTGTCGGTCTGCCGGGCAACGTTGCCGTCATGCGCACCGTGCTAGAATCGCCCACTCCAAACTCGTCATAGATGCCCACGTCATGAATATCGTGATTCTGGCGGCAGGCACCGGCAAGCGCATGCGTTCCGCGTTGCCGAAGGTGCTTCATCCCTTGGCCGGTCGGCCGCTTCTCGCTCATGTCATCGATACCGCCCGCACACTGAATCCGACGCGTCTCGTCGTCGTGATCGGTCACGGCGCGGAACAGGTCCGCACGGCCGTCGCGGCACCCGATGTGCAATTCGCGTTGCAGGAGCAGCAGCTCGGCACGGGGCACGCGGTGCAGCAGGCCTTGCCGCTGCTCGATCCGTCGCAGCCGACGCTCGTGCTGTACGGCGATGTGCCCCTCACGAAGGCGGGCACGCTCAAGCGTCTGACCGATAGCGCCGGCCACGACGGCTACGGCGTGCTCACGGTGACGCTCGACGATCCTGCCGGCTACGGCCGCATCGTGCGCGATGCGAGCGGCAAGGTCGAGCGCATCGTCGAACAGAAGGACGCGACGCCGGAGCAGCAGAAGATCGCCGAGATCAACACGGGTATCGTCGTGATGCCGACGAAGCGTCTCGACGGCTGGCTGTCGTCGCTGAAGAACGACAACGCGCAGGGCGAGTTCTACCTGACCGACGTGGTCGAGCTGGCGATCGAAGCGGGCCTCGATGTCGTCACCGCGCAGCCGGACGAAGAGTGGGAAACGCTCGGCGTCAACAGCAAGCAGCAGCTCGCCGAACTCGAGCGCATCCATCAGCACAGCGTCGCGGACGAACTGCTCGTCGCGGGCGTGACGATTGCGGACCCGGCGCGCATCGACGTGCGCGGCTCGCTCGAATGCGGCCGCGATGTGTCGATCGACGTGAATTGCGTGTTCGAAGGCAAGGTGACGCTGGCCGACAATGTGTCGATCGGGCCGAACTGCGTGATCCGCAACGCGACCATCGGCGCGGGCACGCGCGTCGATGCCTATACGCATATCGAAGGCGCGCAGATCGGCGCGCAGGTCGTGCTCGGCCCATACGCGCGTCTGCGTCCGGGCGCGGCGCTGTCGGACGAGACGCACGTCGGCAACTTCGTCGAAGTGAAGAACGCGGTGCTGGGTCACGGGTCGAAAGCGAATCACCTGTCGTATATCGGTGATTCGGATGTCGGCGCGCGCGTGAATATCGGCGCGGGCACGATCACCTGCAACTACGACGGCGCGAACAAATTCCGCACGATCATCGAAGACGATGTGTTCGTCGGCTCGGATACGCAACTCGTGGCCCCCGTGCGCGTCGGCCGCGGCGTGACGATCGCGGCGGGCACGACGGTGTGGAAGGACGTCGAAGACGGCCTTCTCGTGCTCAACGAGAAGACCCAGGTGGGCAAGAAGGGTTACGTGCGCCCGACGAAGAAGAAAAGCTGAAGGGAGCCGCGTGCGAGGTGCGCTGCGGACCCTAACTCTGCAAAGGATCATTGATTATGTGCGGCATTGTCGGCGCGGTAGCGCAGCGAAACATCGTTTCTGTTCTGATCGAAGGATTGCGTCGCCTCGAATATCGCGGCTATGACTCGTGCGGCGTCGCCGTGCTCGCGGGCGGCGAACCGAAGCGCGCGCGCAGCGTGGCGCGCGTCGCGGATCTCGACGAGCAGGTGCGCGAGACGCGCCTCGAAGGCGTGACGGGTATCGCGCACACGCGCTGGGCGACGCACGGCGCGCCCGTCACCGACAACGCGCACCCGATCTTCTCGCGCAACGAACTCGCGATCGTCCACAACGGCATCATCGAGAACTACGAGACGCTGCGCGACATGCTGCGCGGCAAGGGCTACGAGTTCATCTCGCAGACCGATACGGAAGTGATCGCGCATCTGATCCACAGCCTGTATCAGGGCGATCTGTTCGCGGCCGTGCGTGAAGCGACGGGGCACCTGCACGGCGCGTACGCGATCGCCGTGCTGCACAAGGACCAGCCGCATACGGTGGTGGGCGCGCGCCAGGGCTCGCCGCTCGTGGTCGGCCTCGGCGAAGGCGAGAACTTCCTCGCGTCGGACGCGCTCGCGCTGGCGGGCAGCACCGATCGCTTCATGTTCCTCGAAGAAGGCGACGTCTGCGAATTGACGCTCGAAAAGGTCCGCGTGTTCGATCGCGACGGCAAGCCGGCCGAGCGCGACGTGCGTCAGGTCGCGGCATACGGCGGCGCGGTCGAGCTTGGCCCGTATCGCCATTTCATGCAGAAGGAAATCTTCGAGCAGCCGCGCGCGATCTCGGACACGATTCCGCAATCCGATGTGTTCGATGCGTCGTTGTTCGGCGAAGGCGCCTCGAAGGCGTTTGCGGAAATCGACAGCCTGCTGATTCTCGCGTGCGGCACGAGCTACTACTCGGGCCTGACGGCGAAGTACTGGCTCGAATCGATCGCGAAGATTCCGACGCAAGTCGAGATCGCGAGCGAATACCGTTATCGCGATTCGGTGCCGAATCCGAAGTCGCTCGTCGTCGTGATTTCGCAATCGGGCGAAACGGCCGACACGATCGCGGCGCTCAAGCACGCCCAATCGCTGGGGCACAAGCACACGCTGGCGGTGTGCAACGTCGCCACGAGCGCGATGGTGCGCATGACCGAGCTGTCGTTCCTCACGCACGCCGGCCGCGAGATCGGCGTCGCGTCGACGAAGGCTTTCACGACGCAGCTCGTCGCGCTGTTCGTGCTCGCCGCGACGCTCGGCAAGATGCGCGGCCACATCAGCGCGACGCAGGAGGCGGACTACATCCGCCATCTGCGCCATTTGCCCGCGGCGCTCAACAGCGTGCTCGCATTGGAGCCGCAGATCATCGCGTGGTCGGAAGAGTTCTCGCGCAAGGAGAACGCGCTATTCCTCGGCCGTGGCCTGCACTATCCGATCGCGCTGGAAGGCGCGCTGAAGCTCAAGGAAATCTCATACATCCACGCCGAGGCGTATCCGGCAGGCGAGTTGAAGCACGGGCCGCTCGCGCTCGTCACGGAGGCGATGCCCGTCGTGACGGTCGCGCCGAATGACGCGCTGCTCGAAAAGCTCAAGTCGAACATCCAGGAAGTGCGCGCGCGCGGCGGCCAGCTGTACGTGTTCGCCGATGCCGATACGAAGATCGTCAACGACGAAGGCCTGCACGTGATCCGCATGCCGGAGCACTACGGCTTGCTGTCGCCGATTCTGCACGTCGTGCCGCTGCAGTTGCTCGCGTATCACACGGCGTGCTCGCGCGGCACGGACGTGGACAAGCCGCGCAATCTCGCGAAATCGGTCACGGTAGAGTGAGGCCGTCCGCTTTGCGGTGATGTTGTTGTTGTTGTCGTGCAAGCGTTCCGGATACGGCGCCATGTTGGCGGTCGTATCCGGAACGCCTCGAATTCAAGCTCTCGCTTTCTCCATTGCCTGACGTTCGCTCGCGAACGCTCAAGGCTTCGCCGCGCTGGCCAGCACGCACGGCATCGGTATCCGAACCTCGCCGGCGCTCTCATATCGCGCGGCCCCTTCGGTGATCGTCTTCTCGATCAAGTCCAGCGCCTCGGGCGTCTGCGCATTCAGGATCGCAGAGACGCGCACGCCGCCTCGCCTCACCATCTCGAATAGCGCGCCGGGCGCTCGCGCCTGCAAGGTCAGCCCGATTTCCTGCACACGTGGGTCGAGAAAGCCTGCCTCGACGAGCACACGCTTGCATTCGTCCCAGTCGCTGAACCGGAACAAGGGCGGGCCTGGCGGCAACTGAACATCCATCCGGCCATGCGCTTCGATGGCCTTTAGCACGATTGCGAATCCGGCCGCCTTGTCGGGCGTCGCCCAATTCGTGAAGCCGATCTTGCCGCCGGGCCGCAACACCCTGAATGCCTCCAGAAGCGCCTTCTCGGGATTCGAGAAGTGCAGCATCCCGAAGTTGATGCCGACAGCGTCGACACACTCGTCGGGGAACGGCAGGTCTTCCGCGCTGCCGAACCGGAACGTCAGCGCGGGATAGATGCGCCGCGCCTGATCGACCATCGATTCGGCAAAGTCGACGCCGACGGCATCCGCGCCGCGCTGAGCGGCCGACGCGGCGAGGTAGCCGGGGCCCGATGCAACGTCGAGGAAGCGGACGCCACGGCGGACATTCAGCGCGTCGAGCAAAGGGCCGTGGGACTGAATGGTCAAGTTACCGAAATACGTGTGATAAGGCTGCGCGGCCCGTTCCCAGCCTCGATGTTCGAAGGCGCTGAATTCGCTTTCTTCCATATGGCTTTTCTCCAGACGCTGTATGGCGTTCGTGACGCTAACGATAGCGAGCGATGCCTGTCGGCGACGACGCGATCATTCCGTCGCCGCGATTTAGCGCGATGAATTCCGTTATAGGCTCCTCGCGCGAGAGTGCAACGATCAATCGACGAACGGTGTGAATCACGCGGACTCGACATCCGGATGTCCACACGATGCTCTGGACAACATGGGGATATCGCGGAGGCGATTGCTGTGGGCGGATTCTGGGTAAACACGCGGAACACTCGAACATGAGAAAAGTTATCCAAGGCTGCGGGCACGGGTCCCACGCTTATGCGCATGGGTATCCGTTTCGCAACCGATTGAACGCAATGCGGATTTGATGCTTGTCCACAGAAAACGGCGACGCTTGTTAACTGCTACTACATATACATATCGATGAGTTAAAAGCATTGAGCAATGCATGCGTACCGGGTGAATGTGCAGCAGATGATGGAATTTGCCTGTTCCCTGGACAACACTGGATTGATGAATCGGTCGTGCGTGAAGAGCAGTGCCGCAGTGTCGGTCTGCCAAAGGCAGTGCGAGCGCATTGTGTGCGGAGCCGGCCAACACTCATCGTTTTGACGCTGGCTCGCGAATCGCGCGTGAGCGCTGGCACGCCGCGCGCAGCAAGCCTCGCGGCCCGCAAGTGCTTCATTGGCATGCCCATTGCTCTTTACTGCGCGCCCGCCAGGAAAGCGGACCTCACTACTCATCAACCGGAGGCGATCGTGCTTGCAGCAAAACCCTGTACCGCGACGTGTGTCATCGATGGAATCGCGGTTACGCTCACTTTTTTTCCTGACACGGGCGTCCTGCGCATCACGGACAGCACGGGCAGCCGTCTGAGAGAAACCCGCTGGTCCGCTTCGTGGGACAGCCTGGTCGCGACGTTCCGCGAACTCAGTGAAACGGCCGACGAAGACCGCGCCGATCCGGACGTGCTGTTCGGCAGCGTCTGCCGTTCGCACGCGGCGAGCACGCGCTTCGCAACGTGAACGTATCGCGCGCCGCTGGCCGTCCGCGAACAAACGGGCGAACAGCGCCACGAATCGCCCTCGCTTCAGCCAATTGATTGCGCGCGCCCGCTCCTATACTTCTTTCCATGGAGCGACGGTTCAACAAGCCCCATCGATGCGGTTCCCCTCCGCGTCGTGCATGACCGTAGGTTGCCTGCAATTCGATCAGCAGTTTGAAGTTCTCGTTTGCAATAGCAGTAGGGCAGTACAGCAGTAGCGCAGTACAGCAATACGCCAATACAGCAGTAGCGCAGTACAGCAATACGCCAGTGCAGCAGCACCGCAATAGCGAAGTCATGCAGTCGGCAACAGCAGTCGTAGCAGCGGCAAACGAGCAGTCGATTCACCGATTCAACAGAATGCAGTTGGGGTTAGCAGCAAGGAGTAGGCGCGGGGCCAAATCGAAGCAAAAAGAAGCGTGACCAATAACAGCTTCATGTGATGAGCAGCAGTCGGCAAGCATCCACGCGCCTGTACGATATGACTCATCCACCGAGCCCTGTTCCCCCGCGGAACAGGGCTCTTTTTTCAGCACAGACGATCCATAGCTCAAGCGCGCTCGACGTCCTGCCACGCGCCCGCTGCCATGCTCTTCACCGATGCATCGACGAATGCGAGTCCCTTTACGCCATCGCGGACGCTGGGAAAGAGCGCAGGCCTGTCATCCCGTTCGCCTTCGCTGATCCGCCCGGCGACACGCTCTGCGAACTCCGTATAAAGATTCGCGAACGCTTCCAGATAACCTTCGGGATGGCCGATGGCGATGCGCGTCGAGCGTTGCGCGCCTTCGCTCATCGTCGGGCCGAGTCTGCGCGTGATGATCTGCTCGAAGCCGTCGTGCCGGCGATGAATCAGGCGGTTCGGCTCTTCCTGATGCCATTCGAGTCCGCCTTCGTCGCCGTGGATGCGAAAGCTCAGTCCATGCTCGGAGCCCGCCGCCGCGTTCGTCACCCAGAGCGAGCCGCGTGCGCCGTTCTCATAGCGCAGCAGAGCGGAAACGTAATCGTCGATGGTTCGGCCGGGAATCGCCGAGCCGACGTCCGCGCATACGCGCGTGACGTCGAGCCCGGTGACGTATGCGCCCAGATGAAACGCGTGCGTGCCGATATCCATCAGCACGAGCGAACGCCCCGCGCGTCCCGCTTCCGTGCGCCAGCCGGCGGGCAGATCGTGCGCGGCCAGATAGCTCTGCACGTATTGCAGATGCACCTGGCGAATCTCGCCGAGTTCGCGAGCGCGGACCATATCTCGCGCTTGCCGCACCATCGGAAAGCCCGAGTAGCAGTACGTCACGCAGAACTCCGCGTGAGTCGCGTCGACGCGCGCCGCGATCTCGCGCGCCTGCGCCAGATCGTTGGCCAGCGGCTTGTCGCAGATCACGTGAAAGCCGTTGTCGAGCGCCATCATGCAGATCGCGTGATGCGAGTCGTTGGGCGTCATCACCGCGATCACGTCGATGCGATCGGGCCGCAAGGCTTCCGCTTCGATCATCTGCTGCCAGGACGGATACGCGCGCTCATGATCGATGCCGAGATTCGACGCCGCCTGCCGCGCGCGTTCGGGGTCGGAGGACAGCGCACCCGCGACGATGTCGTAGTGCCCGTCGAGCCGCGCCGCGATGCGATGCGTCTCGCCGATGATCGAGCCCGGCCCGCCGCCGATCAGTCCGAGCCGAATGCGTCTGCCGATGGTGCTTATCGTCATGTCGTCTCCGTCGTTCGAGTGAGTGCGTGACTAGTGCGTACAGCTAGTGCGTCGCGTTGCGGACTTCGAGATCGCGCAGTGCTTCCGCGAATTTTTCGTCGGACCAGTTTTCGTCGAGCGCCGTCGCGAAGATCTGTTGCTGGCTCGCGGGCGCGAGTCCGCCGACGGGCGGATTGCGGTCGAGATTGGTCGGGAACGCGTAGCCTTCCGCGCACGACGCGATCACGGCCGCCGCTTCCGTCGCGTCGACGCGTCGTTGCGCGCGCAACGCACGCAACGCGGGAAACACGGCGTTGCACATGCGCGTGCGATCGAGCGATTCCATCGCGCGCCCATAAGCCGACGACACCTGCAGCAGATTCGCCATCCGCTGCACGTCGCGCGTGCGGTTCGAACCGGCCGCGTGAAAAAGCGCGGGACTGAAGAAGATCGCATCACCCTTTTGCAGTGGCAACTGCGCATGGTGCGATTCGAAATACTCGCGGAAATCCGCGCGGCGCCACGCGACATAGCCCTGCGGATAACGCTGCGAGAACGGCAGCAGCTTGGTCGGCCCGCTATCGACGGGCATGTCGCTGTGCGCGACGGCGCCTTGCAGCGTCAGCAGTGCCGACATCGAATGCACATGGGCAGGAAAGCGCTGCGCGTCGTCGACGGTGAGAAAGCCGAGATGAAAATCGCGGTGCGCCTGTTGCGCCTCGCCGCCCGGACGAACGACGTTCACCTGCGACGTCATCTGATAGCCGGGGCCGAGCCACGCTTGCGCGGCCGCCATCAGGATCGGATTCGCGAAGTAGCGCACGAACACTTCCGGCGCGGCAAGACAGAGCTTTTCCTGCGCGTTCCAGATGCGGTCGTTCGCGCCAGCCTTCGCAAAGTGATCGGCGCCGCCGCCTGCCTTGCGCTCGCTTCGGATGATCGATTCGAAGATCGCGGTTGCGTCGTCGATCGCAGACGTGTCTTCGTAGGCGCGCTTGAGCACGAACACGCCTGCGCCGTCGAGCAACACGTCCGCCCATTCGGCCAGCAGCTCGGGACGGCGCGACGCATCGGCCACGACGGGCCGCAGCGCGTCGCAGTCGTACACGGGAATCGCCTGTTCGATGGCGGCGGCGAAGCGCGGCCGTGCATGCGCTTCGCGCGAAGTGTCGATCAGCGTCGCGAAGCCGTCGACGGAACAGTCCGCCTCGCGAAACCACGCGCGCGCGCCCGATGCAAAACGCCGAGGGTCCTGGCTCATGTCGTCTCCCGTTCCATGCAACCTGATTGCCGGATGTTTCGAATCAGCTTATCGCCAAACTGCGGCGCTGCGTTACCATCGAAACATCAAAAACACATCAAACACGGGCGGCGTTTTCGTTCGGTGATCCCTCGGTGATCCATGAGTCATCCCTTTCTGATCAAGGAAATCGCGTTGCAGGCGGGGCTCGGCACGGCCACCGTCGACCGCGTGCTGAACGGCCGCGTGCACGTTCGCGAGCACACGCGCCGCCGCGTGATGCAGGCGATCAAGGAACTGGAGAAGCAGCAGATGACGATGGCGACGAGCGGGCGCAAGCTCGTCGTCGATGTCGTCGTGGAGGCGCCGCGCCGTTTCGCCGACGAGATCCGCGACGCGCTCGAAGACACGATCCCGAGCCTGCATCCGGCGATCTTCCGGCCGCGCTTTCTGATGCAGGAGACGATGACGACGGCGCAAGTGGTCGATGCGCTGCGCGCGATTGCGCGGCGCGGCAGTCATGGCGTATTTCTGAAAGCGCGGGACGTGCCCGAGATCGCGCAGGCGATCGCCGAGCTGAAGCAGCGCGAGATTCCCGTCGTGACGATGTTCACCGACATTCCGGCGTCGGAGCGCATTGCGTATGCGGGACTCGACAATCGCGTCGGCGGCGCGACGGCTGCGTATCTGATCGGCCACTGGCTCGGCAGACGCGCGGGCAACGTGCTGGTGACGATGAGCAACGAGCGCTTTCGCGGCGAGGAAGAGCGCGAGGCGAGCTTTCGCGCGACGCTTCGCGAGCGCTACGCGCATCTGACGCTGATCGACGCGAGCGGCGGGCAGGGACTCGATGCGGAAACGGAAGGCCGTGTGCGCAAGGCGGTCGAAGCGGGGCAGAAGATCGCCGCCGTCTACTCGATGGGCGGCGGCAACGCAGCGATTCTGCGTGCGCTCGGGTCGCTGAAGCAGCATCCGAAGTGCTTCATCGGACACGACCTGGATCGCGAGAACGTGCAGTTGCTGCGTGATCGCGCGATCACGGCGGTGCTGCATCACGATTTGCGGCAGGACATGCGCTCGGCGTGTCAGCACGTGATGTGCTTTCACAAGCTGCTGCCGATATCGGCGGTGAGCGCGTCGTCGTCGGTGGTGGTGGTGACGCCGGAGAATATTCCGAACGAGGTGGCGCGGCGCTTTGCCGGGCGCGATGAGCGCGGCCAGCGCGAGAGCTAGCGGCCACGGTCTCTTTGATGCGCGCGGCCTGCCTCACCAGTGCTCTTGGGCTTCGACCAGAAAAAGAAAAACGCCACGGACAAGCCGTGGCGCGCAAATCGTCCCGATGATTCCGACTGCGTGGAGAATCATGGAGAACCTGGAGACGGAAACAAGTCTACGTCGACGCCGCGCACGGCCATCGCGCGAATAGTGAGCGTTTTTCCCCGCAATTCAGGTGCGGCCCGCGCATTCCGGCCTACGCACGCCGTTTCGCCGGATCGGCATGGTCCGCGCGATCGTGGCTCTCGTCCGTTGGCGCGTGCGCCTGCGTCCATTCCGCCGATTTCACCTGATTGCGCCCAGCCGCCTTCGCCGCGTAGAGCTGCGCGTCGGCGGCGGCGACGAGTTCCGGCGGCGTGCCGCCGTCGGCGGGACAGCATGTCGCGACACCGATGCTCACTGTCACGCCGCCGTGATCGGGCGGCAGTGGGTCGACGCGCAACGTCTCGACGACGCGGCGCATTTTCTCCGCGACATGGATCGCTGCATTCGACGCCGTGTCGGGCAGCACGACGGCAAATTCTTCGCCGCCGTATCGCGCGACCATGTCGATCGAGCGCCGCGCCACCGATGCGATGCAATCCGCGATGGCCGCCAGCACTTCGTCGCCGGCTGCATGGCCGTAGGTGTCGTTGAGGCGCTTGAAATGATCGATGTCGATGAAGAGCACCGACATCGACGCGCCGTTGCGGCGCGCGCGGCGCCATTCCTCGTCCAGATGCAGGTCGAGCGTGCGGCGATTGCTCAGCTTGGTGAGCGGATCGGTGGCGGCCAGCTCGGCGAGGCGCGCCTGCGCGCGCACCTTGTCGCGCAGCGTGAACGCAAGCGTCCAGCAGACCAGTACGACGATCGCGCCCAGCATGAAAGTGAGTCCGCCCGCGATCACGCTGCGCGTGCGCCAAAGGGTGAGCACATCATCGACGGCGGGCGCGACGACGACCACCAGCGGCGTGCCCGGCACATGCTCGTACGAGTAGATGCGCTGCACATGATCGACGGGCGAATAGTCGATGTACGACCCTGCCGTTGCTGTCCGCCTGTCGGCATAGAGGGGAATCCCCTTGACGTTGGCGCCGATCAGGCTTTCGACAAATGGCTTGCGCGCGAGCACCGTGCCGTCGTCGAGCAGGATGGCGGCCGTTCCCGCCTCACCCGTGCTGATCTTGTCGAGCAGCCGTTGCAGATAGGCGATGCGCACCGCCAGCAGCGCGACGCCGGCGAACGAGCCGTCGGGTGCGTCGATGCGGCGTGACAGCGCGAACGAAAGCTCGCGACCGCGCAGCCGCGACCGGTACGGATGCGAAACAAACAGGCCCGCCTGCGGGTCGCGCTGATGGGCGATGAAGTAGTCGCGGTCGTCGAACCTGACGGTCTTGTTGACGGGGCCTTGCTGTGTCGCCTTGAGCATGCCTTGCGTATCGACGACATAGGCGCCGCCGAGGTACGCGGCCAGGGTCGCGCGATCGAAAAGCATCGTGCGGCGCAACTCGTCGGGCATCTGCCAGACGGCGGGTTCCTGCGCGCGATGGACGATTTCCTGCAACGACAGGTCGTAGATTTCGACGTTGCGCGCGATATCGCTCGAAATCAGCAGCACGAGATTCGCCGACGTTTCGCGTGCGTGGTCAAGCGCGTCGGTGCGTCCGGCGTACAGCGTGGCCAGCGTCAGGCCCGCCATCGCCGTTGCGATCAGCGTGCCCGCGATGCCCGTCAGGAACGGGCGATTGCCGACCGCTTGCGACACGGCCGCGCCGTGCGTGCGCTCGAGGTGGCGAAGCCTGTGACGGATGGCCGGAAGCGGATTCAACACGAGAGCAGTCTCTGTAGTGGGGGCATTACGCTATCAGGCTAGCGAAGGTTCCAGCAAGTGCCCGTCGCGTTCGATGCATGCCAAGCGCATGCCCGCTGAACGCGCGCTCGCGATGTACAGTGATAGCCCAATCGATTGACACACACAACGATATGACGACTGGCTTCGCTCGCCGCGCATTTTCCTGGACCCACATCAGCCTCACCGATCTCATCGAACGAGGCGAGCGGCGGACAAAAGAAGAAGCGTCATCCGGCGACGCGTCGCGCGCCGCGCAGGACGCTCGCTTGCCGCGCCGCGGACGGACGCTGTGGCTCGCGGTCAGCCTGTCGATGGGCAGCGCGATCGCGCTGGGGCTCGCGCGCTTTTCGTACGCGCTGCTGCTGCCGTCGATGAAAACGGACCTCGGCTGGAGCTTCGCGCAAGCGGGCGCGATGAACACGGCGAACGCGCTCGGCTATCTGCTTGGCGCGCTCGCGTTTCCTCGACTGTCGCGGCGCTGGCCGGCAGCCGCGCTCTTTATCGGCGGATGCATGGCGACGGCCTTGCTGATGGCAGCGACAGGCACGCTGTCCGATACGAACACGCTGTTCGCGCAACGTGTCGCGACGGGCATTGCGAGCGCGTTCATCTTCGTGAGCGGCGGCGTGCTGGCGGCGCGGCTCGCATCGTCGAGTCCGCGCGATGCAGGGCTCGTTCTGGGCCTCTACTACGGCGGCACGGGATGGGGCATCGTGGCATCGGCGCTGCTCGTGCCCGCGACACTCGTGCATGCCGTGCATGGCTGGCAATTCGCATGGTTTGCGCTTGCGGGCGCATGCGTCGCGTTGTCGATCGTCGCCGGCATCGCTGCGAAACGCGTCGACAGGCAGCACGTGTTGCGGACGAGCACAGCGGCCGAAGCGGCCGCGACGACGCGGCACGTGTCTGTCTTGCGCTATGCGTTCGCGCTGTCCGGCTACGGGCTTTTCGGCGTCGGCTATATCGGCTACATGACGTTCATCGTCGCGCTCCTGCGTGGCGACGGCATGAGCGAAGGCGTCGTGACGGGCTTCTATGTGCTGCTCGGCATGGCGACGATCGTCTCCGCGCGCATCTGGTCGCGGCTGCTCGACCGCATGCGCGGCGGTCAGGCGCTGGCCCTGCTCAATGCGCTGCTGGCATTCGCGACGCTGTTGCCGGCGCTCGTCGCGCATCCCGCCGTTGCGTTTGCGTCGGGGCTGCTGTTCGGCGCGACGTTCCTTTCCGCCGTCGCATCGACGACAGCGTTCGTGCGCCACAACCTGCCTGCCGCGCATTGGGCGCGCGGCATCAGCGCGTTCACGATTGTCTTCGCGTTCGGGCAGATCGTCGGGCCGACGGTGATCGGCTGGGTCTCCGACGGCGCCGGTCTCGAACGCGGCCTCATCTATTCGGCAGGTCTGCTTGCGGCGGGCGCAGCGCTTGCGGCATGTCAGAGGACATGGGCGCATAAGGCCGGTTCGGTCAACTGATCGATTTTCGTCGACGCGCGCATGTACGGCGCAACAGCATATTCGATGCCACATCAGATGTTGCGCGGGCCGCACGCAGCACGGATTGCGGTCGCCAGCGCACAGACTGCGTGCATCGGCGGGAACACGATAAAAACCGACGAAATACTCAGTGCTCCCATTCGAATCTGACTGTTGCTATTTCGTCAAAACAACTAGAGAGACGGGAGATCAACGCCTAAAGTTAAAGTGCTTTCTCAAGTCTCTTGTGCAGTGCGGGGGGTGTTATGAAACGTAGAAACGCGCGACAACTGGTTCGGCTACTGTCGGACATGCGACACGCGGCGGATTGCAGGGCGCTTCGCGCAGCTGCGACGCAACGGGCGATGGAGCTTGCAGCAGCTGAGGCAGCGGAGGAAGAGCAGGAAAAGCCTGACACAGCGCGCGAAGGCTCCCGCGAAAAGAGGACGTGGAGAACGTCATGAAACCCGCCACCGAGCAGTCGCTGCATTTTCTGGTCGACAAGTGGCTGGGGCCTGTTTCCGCGCCCGTGCGCGTCACGCAGGTCGGCCGCACGAAGTGGGACAACACCCGCTACGTGCGCGTCGAGACATCGTTGCCGGATAGTCGGCGCTCGCTCTTCTTCTTTCGTCACGACGACGGCTGCTGGTGCGTCTTTCCGCCGACGCCGAAGAAACGCCATTCCGAAGACGAAAGCTGGCAGAGTGCGTTTGCCGGTCAGGCCGTCGCCTGAGGCGGGTCGTAATCGCTTGTGATCGGTTCGTGATTGCTTGTGAGCGCCCTGGTTACCCGTGAGCGCCCGAGATCGCCCGAGATCGCCCGCGCGGCATGATCCCGGCGCGGCCGCAGGTAAGGCCCCGCGTCAGGCCGGTTCCGCTGAATCCGACGACACCTGGCGCCGTCCGCTCCACATCGGCATCACCTGGCAGACGATCAGTCCCGCGAGCATCAGCGCGCAGCCGAGCATTGCGCGCGCCGCGAGCGTTTCGCCGAGCACGAGCCAGCCGGCCAGCGCCGCGAACACGCCTTCCATGCTGAAAATCACGGCTGCGTGTGCAGGCGCGGCATCTTTTTGCGCGACCACCTGAATCGTGTACGCGACGCCCACCGACAGCGCGCCGCCATAAAGAATCGTCGGCGCGGCGCGGACGATGTCGCTGAGGCGCAGCGGATCGACGGCGAGTCCGATCGCGAGGCTCACGACGCCGCACACGACGAATTGCACCAGCGCGAGCGCCAGCGGATCGTGCCGGCGCGCGAAACGGCTGACCAGCACCACCTGGGCGGAAATCACGATGGCGCCGGCGAGCTGGAGCCAGTCGCCGTACAGAATCGAAAAATGCTCGTCGACGCTCAGGAAATACATGCCGAGCGCGGCCAGCGTCGCGCCGAGCCACACGCCGACGCCCGTCTGATGGCGCAGCACGACGCCCATCAACGGGACGATGACGACATACAGCGAGCTGATGAAGCCCGCGTTGGCGACTTTCGTGTACTGGAGGCCGATCTGCTGGCACGAAATCGACACGGCGACCAGCAGGCCGAGCAACGCGCCGTCGCGCCACAGTGTCCGCGTGCTTGAAGTCGAGACCGTGGGCGTTGTAGCGGCCGGGACGCTGGGCTTACGGCGTCGCGCGACCGACCAGACGATCAGCACGACGCACGCGCCCAGCAGGAAGCGCAGCCCGGTAAAGAGAAACGGTCCGATTGCATCGAGGCTCAGACGCTGCGCGACGAACGCGCTGCCCCAGATCATGGCGGCGACAAGCATCAGAAGATTCGCGCGCAGGTGTTGACGGGTGGCGGTTTTCAAGCGGAGATTTCCTGCAAGGCAACTCGTTTCGTGCGATCTACGGCGCATAGGGCGCGTATCTCTTCAGACGAAACGACGATTCATGGCGGCATTCGCGGCAGCCGACATGATACCCGGGCGCGCCGTCGGCGAAGCGTCGACGGTGTGAAAGCATCGGGTAAGCTAAATGTGTCCCCGAAAATACAGTCCAACTTTATGGGATGACAAACTGCCTACGCTGCGTGATACTCCCCCGCGGGGAGCCGGGAGGCGCTGCGTGGCCCGGCCGGCTTCACCGTCATGCTGTTCCAATTCAACGTTTTGACTTAAATAGTCGTCAGGTTTTGGGGATAAACACACATGAAGAAGATCATCGCCTCGCTCATCACCGCCTCGCTCGCACTCGTGTCCGTTCAGGCTTTCGCACAGGCATCCGACGCAGCACCGGCAGCCGCCAGCGCCGCCAAGCCGAAGCACGCCCACAAGCAACTGAAGACGCACGGCAAGCGTTCGGGCGTGTCGAGCGCCGCTTCGGCTGCTGGTACGAACGACAAGGGCACGGCGAACTAAGCAGCCCGTTCGTCGCGCCAGCCGCGAGCGGTTGCCGGCTCGCCATCTTCGATGGCCCCGGCGACTTCACCGCGTGGCTGGCGTAGCAACAAGAAAGGCCGAAGCGAATGCTTCGGCCTTTTGCATTTTCAGCGCGGGCAGACGTGCCCAAGACGTGTCCACTCGCGCAGCTGAACGGCTCGCGACGACGTCGCGCGTTGCGTGCGTTCAGGCGTTCGCTGCGAGTCCGTTGACCAGCAATTCGGCGATCAGCGCGTTCATGCCTTCCGGATGCGTCGCGGCGCGCTCCTTCAACTGATCGACGAGCGCTTGCGGCAGCTTGCAGGCAAACGGCACGAGGCCCATCGCCTGATCGAGCTTACGCTGTTCGCGCCGGTCGAGTTGCGGCTGTTGCGACGACGCCTTGCCGAAACGGTCGGCGGCGAGGGACTGTTTCATCTGGTTGCCCAGTTTCAGCGCCTTGTTCTTCTCAAGGTCGAATTTCTTCATTGCCATGCTGAAGGCCTCTAACGAATAAGCAATCCGCCATTGTACGCACCGCGCGCGCCTGAAATGCCGGTTAAGCAGCGTCGTGCGCGGACTGCAGGGCTAAGGTCATTGCGCGGCAGCCTGCGCGCCCGTCACGCTATCCATCAGCGCGCGCATTCGCCGCCAGTGCGAACCTTCCCAGAAGACCCGCCGGCAGATGTCGCAAGTCACGAACTGCGAATGCCGCTCGAGCACGCCGGCGGGCGCGCGTCCGATTGCCTCGTCCTTTGCAATGCGCCGCAGCGGCGCGTTGCACGTCAGGCACAGGCGAAATGGCCGTGCGGTGCGCGCCAGATCGAGCCGGCCGAAAATCTCGCGCAGTTGCGCTTCGGGCTTCAATGCGCGCACATAACAGCCATGCATGATCGTGCGGCGCTTGAGCAGTTCGCGGTCGCGCGTGAGGACGATGCGGTCTTCGTCGGAGGCGATCGACTCGATATGCGAATCGGCGTAGTGGTTGTCGTACAGTGTGTCGAAGCCGGCCAGGCGCAGCAATTGCGCGAGCCCGCCAAGATGCGCGTCGGCGACGAAGCGCACCACGCGTAACGGGCGCTCGCGTACGCGCAGCAGCGGCTGGATATCGAGCGCCTCGAACTTCGGATAGACGGCAACGCGATCGCCTTCCTGCAACTGATGCTCGAAGCCGACCGATTCGCCGTTCACGACGATCAGCTCGACTTCCGTGTGCGGCACGCCGAGCGCTTCAATCATGTGCTTGGCCGTCGCGGCGCGCGCGCACTCGCAACTGAATGACTGCCGGCGCAGCGGCCGCGCCAGGAAGTCGTTCAATTCTTCGTAGAAGCGGAAAGTCGCGGTGACCATGATGCGAGTATCGCACTGCGTCCAGCGCAGTGCCGATGGGCAATTACGAGCACGGCTCTTGCGGCTGTGCTCTACTGCGAGTTCTGTTGAACAGGAGCTATTGATGGACATCGGTTTTATCGGTCTCGGCGAGATGGGCGCCGCGATTGTCGCAAACATCTTGAAAGCCGGGCATAGCGTGCGCGTGTGGAACCGCTCGCCGGACAAGGCGCAGCCGCTCGCCGGACTCGGCGCGCAGGTGGTCGGTTCGCCCGCCGAGGCCTTCGCCGGGGACGCCGTCTTCTCGATGCTCGCCGACGATGCCGCGCTGCGCGATGTCGTCAGCGCGTCGTTGCTCGAGCATGCGCCGCGCGGATTGATCCACGTGAACATGGCGACGATTTCCGTCTCGCTCGCCGAAGAGCTGGCGACGGCGCACGCGAGCCGCGGCGTGCACTACGTGGCGGCGCCCGTGATGGGCCGGCCCGACGTGGCCGCCGCCGCGAAGCTGACGATCGTCGCCGCCGGTCCCGCCGAGGCGATCGACCGCGTGCAGCCGGTGTTCGATTCGATCGGTCAGAAGACATGGCGCATCGGCTCGCTGCCGCAACAGGCGAACGTCGTGAAGCTCGCGGCGAATTTCATGCTCGCGTCCGCCGTGGAGACGCTCGGCGAGGCATCGGCGCTGCTGGGCGGTCATGGCGTCGCGATGCAGGATTTTCTCGATGTCATCACGAACAGCGTGTTCCCCGGGCCGGTGTATCAGGGCTACGGCAAGATGATCGCGGAACGGCGCTACGAGCCGGCGCTCTTCAAGGCGCGGCTCGGCCTGAAGGACGTGCGGCTCGCGCTCGCGGCAGCCGACTCCGTCTCGACGCCACTGCCGGTGGCGAGCGTCGTGCGTGACAGCCTGATCGAAGCCGTCGCTCACGGAGACGGCGAGAAGGATTTCGCGGTGCTGGGCCAGGTCGCGTCGCGGCGAGCGGGGCGCTGACGCTCGATAGCGAGCGGGCCGCGAATCGACTGATTCCGGCTTGAACGGCGTCGTCGCTTGTCGATCCTTGCTGTCATTCGCGGCAGCAAGCGGCGGGGTTTCGGCGCGCAACGGGCGGGGCGGGCATAATGTCCGTCCCGCCCGTTTTCCATTTCATCGAGCACGAAGCATCATGAGTCTGCACACCTGGTGGCTGTACGTGGCCACGGTTTTTGTCGTCTGCGCGATCCCCGGTCCGAACATGCTGTTGATGATGACGCACGGCGCCCGCTACGGCATGCGTCAAACGACGGCCACGATGGCCGGCTGTCTGATGTCGCTGATGCTGATGCTGGCCGTATCCGTCGCCGGTCTTGGCGTGTTCCTGAAAGCCTGGCCGACAATGTTCAACGCACTGCGCCTGCTCGGCGCGGCGTACCTGATCTATCTCGGCGTGAAGGCATGGCGCTCGCCCGCGAGCGAAATCGCGGCGGCGAAAATCGAGGCTTCGCCCGACGACGCCGGCAGCAAGCTCACCCGTTCGCGCGGCTCGCTGTTTCGCAACGGCTTTCTCGTCGGCAGCAGCAATCCGAAGGCGATTCTGTTTTCGGCTGCGCTGCTGCCGCAATTCATCGACGCGTCGCGCGCGACGCTGCCTCAGTTCGCGGTTCTCGTCGCCACGACGGCGGTGCTGGAAATCAGCTGGTACATCGTCTACGCGGGCTGCGGCACGCAGATCGGCGCGAAGTTGAAAACCAGTGGCGTCGCGAAAGCGTTCAACCGGCTGACGGGCGGTGTGTTCGTCGGCTTCGGCGCGATGATGGCGCTGGTGCGCCACTGACGCTTCACGCTCGTCACGCGGTTCGGCGCGGCGAGCCGGCCATCGATCGTTCGGCGCTAGCCTGGTCCTTCGGCGAGCAACTCACTTTCAATGCCGGGGCCACCGGACCGCGCGGTCGACGAATCCGAATAGCAGCACGGCGATCGTGAACGGCAGGACGATCGCACACACGCCGCTCCATCCGGCCCACGCCCATGCCGCACCCGCGAGCGCGGCGCCGATCGCACCGCCGACAAAGAAGATTCCCACGAAGAGCGCATTCAACCGACCGCGTGCGGCCGGGTTGATGAGATTGATCGCGCGTCGTCCGAGCGTCTGATCGGTGATGACGCCCGCGTCGAGCGCCGCTGCGCCTGTGACCAGCAGCGCGAGCGCCGCAACGGGATGCGCGGCCGGCGAGAACCCGCCCCAGCCCGCGCCCGCGACACCCAGTAGCAGAACCGCGCCGATCATCACCAGATGCGAGACGATCTGCGTCGCGCGCTCCGCGCCGCGATCGCCGAGATAGCCCGCGAGCGGCGTGACGATCGCGCCCGTGGCGCCCGCCAACGCGAACGCCGCGATGCCTTGCATGCCGAGCGAAAACGGCGGCTGCGCGAGCCGCAGTGCGATGGCCGTCCAGAACGCGCTGAATGCGCCGAGCGCGAGCGCGGCCAGCGTCGCGCGCCGTTGCAGCACGGGCTCGGTGCGCAGCAGCGTCCACAGTGAGCGCAGCAGTTCCGTGTAGCGCGCGTGAGCGAGAGGCCTGTGATTCGGCAACTGGATGTAGAGGACGAGCGCAAGCAACGCGTCGGCGGCTGCTTCGATTCCGTAGAACGAACGCCACCCGAACGACCCCGCGATCACGCTTGCAAGCGGACGCGACAGCAGAATGCCGAGCATCAGGCCGCTCATCACGTTGCCGACGGCGCGCCCGCGCCGGCTTTCCGGCGCCATCGACGCCGCCATCGGCACGAGCATCTGGATCACGCTCGACGTGGCGCCCGCCAGAAATACCGACGCCAGAAACAGCCAGCCCGACCGCGCGAGCGCCGACAGCGCGAGGAAAACAGCGCAGCACGCGAGCGTCCTGACGATGAGCCGGCGGTTTTCGAGCAGATCGCAGAGCGGCACGAGCAGCAGCAAACCGGCTGCGTAGCCGAGCTGAGGCAGCATCGCGATCAGTCCGGCCAGCTCCGGCGGCAGGTTCAGCGCGCGGCTGACGGGCCCCGTCAACGGCTGCGCCGCCGACAGATTCACGACGATCACGCCGACGGTCGCGGCGAAAAAGAGCGTCAGCGGGGTGGTCAAAGTCGGCGACGTTGCGGGCGATCGCGCCAACGATGGCGAGGGCGGTGTGGTGACGGCGCGCGGACAGGTGTCGGCGGGTCGGTTCATCGATTGACTCCGGAAGGTTTCGGTCCAGCCTATCGTAGGGATACCGACGTTATGCGACAATTGAATTATCTCGATAATGTTTATGCGAGGTTGTTTTGAACACGCGAGACTTGCAGGCGTTCGTCGCGGTTGTCGAAAGCGGATCGATGGTGCGGGCGTCGGAAAAGCTCTTTCTCACGCAGCCGGGACTCACGCGCCGCGTGCAGAATCTGGAGACGATGCTCGGCATCGAGTTGCTCGACCGGCAGAGCAAGCCGCTCAGGCCGACGGCGGCGGGCAACGAGGTGTATGGGCTCGCGCGTACCGTGCTGCGCGCCGTCGACGATCTGATGTCCGTCGCGTCGCCCGACAGCGAGCCGACAGGCGAGTTGAGAATCGGCGTGCCGCCGTTTCTGTCCGAACTCGCGCTGGAGCAGCCCATCGACCGGCTGCGCAGCGCGTTTCCGAAGCTCACGCTGCGCGTGACGGCGGGCTGGTCGCCGGGGTTGCTGCAAGGTGTCGAGCGCGCGTCGGCGGATGCCGCCGTCGTGCTGTTGCCGGAAGGCGTCCCGTTGCCGGAAGCGCTCACCGCGACGCTGCTCGCGTACAAGCCGACCGTGGTCGTCGCGCCGCGCTCGTTCGGTTTCACCGAGCAGCCGACGACGCTCGCCGAACTGGCGTGTCATCCGTGGGTGCTGAATCAGGATGGCTGCGGGATGCGCTCGGCGCTGAGCCGCGCGATGTCGGCTGCGGGGTTGCCGTTCAATGTGGCCGTCGAGGCATTCGGCTCGGAATTGCAGTTGTCGCTCGTCGCGCGCGGCTTGGGCGTGGGGCTGGCGGCGCCGGAAGTACTGGCGCGCAGCCCGCAGCGCGAGTCGCTGCACATTCTCGACGTGCCGGATTTTCGTAGCGGCCTGAACGTGTGGCTCGTGCATGGCGCGTTGCCCGGGCGCCTGATGCGGCCCATCGCGTTGATGCGCGACGCGCTGATCGAAAAGCTGCAAAAGGATGCCGCCTGCTGGCCGTTGACCGGCTCGACAGCATGATGCGCAGCACAAAAAATGCACCTGAAAGGTGCAATGCGGTGAGATGTCGCCCGTGTGCCACCTAGTGCTGCTCTCTAATCGAAATGTTGCGTCGCATCACAGGGTTTGCTATAGTTGTTTTTGTCTCCTCCATGTCTCCTCTGATATGGATTCAGCCCGCCAACCATGGCGGGCTTTTTTTTGCCCATTTTTTCGTACACGGTGTCGCGCGCGGCCGTGCGATCAGACGCGGTGGCGTCGGCGTCGTCAGAATTTGTACGACACCGCGAGGTACGTGATGATCGGATCGGCTTTCAGTTCAGCCTTCGATACGCCCAGTTCCGTGCCGTCCGCCGCCTTGATGATCACCGATGAAGTCGTCTTCAGCGGGATATAGGTGACGGATGCCGTCACGCCCCAATGATCGGTGATGTTGTACATCGCACCGGCGTTGAAGACGGGCGCCCATGACGACGACGCCTTCGCTTCCACCGATGTCTTGCCCGGCTTGCCCGCGCCCGCGGCGAGAATCGCGCCGAGGTTGTCCTGCGTCGATGTGACGAAGTTATTGTTCAGCTGAATGTCGCTGAACCAGTTGTACGACACGCCGATGCCGAGAAACGGCCGGAATTTCGCCGTCGCCGACCCGAAGTAGTACTGGAAGATCAGCGCCGGGCTCCATTGCCGCACGCTCTTCACGATCGGATTGACGGCGGGATCGCCGATATCCTGCTTGCCCAGCGCGCCCGCCGGGCCGGGCGGCCGGATCGTGCCGTGCCCGTAGATCTGGAACTTCGGCGGAACGCCCGCCACCGACGTCACCGCGAAATGGTCCGTGACGAAGCGCGAAAAGACGAGACCGGCCGTGTCGGCATTCGTCGTCGACAGGCTCGTGCCCGGCGACGTGAACGAACTCGGCAGCCGCAACGGCGTGTTGATCGGCACGGGCGCGACGTGTGTGGTGAGCGGCGTGCTCGAATCCTGCGGCATCACGTGGAACCAGCCGAGCGTGACGAGGTTGTCGCCGGCCTTTTGCGCATGCGCGTTCTGCGTGCCGAGCGCGCCCAATGCGGCCGCCGACGCCGCGACCAAGAGCTTTTTCATTTTGTTCCTCCTGAGCGGGCGGCCTGCCGCGCGGGCGACGGCGTTATCGATGCCGTCTGCTCCGCGCCCCGGCCGTCCGCTCTGCCGCGCGGGCAGAGAGACGCGCCGAGGGGCGGTCGCCTCGTTGCGTTTTATGGTGCGGAGCGCGCGCCCATCACTGGACGAAAGCGCCGATCGTGAAGTACGGCGACGACGCGTTCGACAGGTCCAGGAAGCCGAACACGCTTCCCGTGAAGATGAACTTGCCGGTCGGCGCGCTGCCTGCGGCCGCGCTCGCGTAGGTCGACGTGACGACACCGGGCACCGTCTGCGTGAAATCGAGGTTCAGCGCCTTGGTCAGCGAGGCTTGCGACGGGTTGAACGGATCGAGCAGCGTCGCCTGCGTGCCAACGAGCGCGTTCGTCCGATAGTCGAACTCGCTGTCGACGCCGATGTACTCGCCGTTCTGCGAGTTGACGGCGATACTCGTTTGAGGCGCGAGGATCGAGATACCCGATTCGTCGTCGGCGACGGGGCCGCTCAGGCCGTTCTGCGGATTCGGCGTCAGCGACGAATTCGCGACGCCCGTGCGGATCAGGATCGGCACGTTCTGGTTGCGCAGCTTGCCGACGATCATGAAGCCCTTGGCGACGGGCGATGTCGCGAGCGTCGGTTTGCCCTGGCCCTGGAAGTTGTCGATTTCGAACGCGCCGCTGCCATCGGACGACTGCGCCCAGTTCGTGCCCGGCTGCTGGCACTTGCCGGCGTTGACGCCTGCGTTGTCGCACTCGGTCCAGGAGCCGTCGGCATTGATCGTGATCTTGGTATCGACGACGGTCGGCACGAATTTTTGCGACGGAATCTGGTGATAGCCAAGCTGGTTGTACGTGCCCGCGATGTTGGCAAGATTCTTCTCGATCGAAGAGAAGCCGATGAACGGGTAATACGGGAATGTCGTATCGGGCACCTGACCCTGGCCGAGAATCCCGTCGAACTGGATTTCGGCGCCCGGAATCGTGCCGCCCGCCACCCCTTCGCCGACGAAGATGCGCGCCGGACGGTTCGGATCGAGACTCGCGCCGTTCAGACGAAACGCGCACTGGTTGAGCTTGTTGGTGGGCAGTTGCGTTTCCTGCGTGAGCGTGCCGGATGCTGTCTGTCCCTTGCGGGTGGGCGCGACCGTTCCCTTCGTCGCGGGGATCGGCGATTCGATGTAGGTGACTTGCCACGTCATCTTCGTCGTGTCGAGTTGCAGCTTGACGAGTTCACCGTCGCCGCCACCGCCCGTGAAGATCGTGCCGTAGTCGAGCGACGAAGGACAGAGGCGGGCTTCCGTCGGCGGCGGACCGTCGCTGCCCGAACCGCCGCAAGCCGCGAGCAACGGCGCTGCAAAAGCTAGCGCCGAAAGAATCTTCCAGTTCATTGTGCCTCCCTGTCTTGTTGTGGGCAGCCGGCTCCCAGTCCAGCCGCCTTTCGGTCTTGTGATCTAGCGGTGCTGCCGTACTGCGTTCGTTGCGTCCTGCTGTATGTGTTGTTGTCGGGTTGCCGGTCGTGGTTGTGGTCGCGATGCCGGTCGTAATCGCGGTCGTGGTCGCGGTCGTGGTCGCGTCGCGATGCCACGCCGTTCACTTGCTTCACTTGCTGATCTGCGCGCCGACGCTGAAGTACGGCGAACTGGCCGTGTCGGCGTTGGCCGACGTCGGCGCGACGCCGCCGTTTTCCGTGCCCTCGATGAAGATCGCGTAGAGCCCACCCGCGGCAATGGCAAGGCCCGATTTGCCCTGCGCGTCGCCGACGTTCACGACGCCGGGGTTGCCGAGGCCGTACTTCAGCGCGAAGCCGCTTTCCGCTGCTTGCGTGGTGGGATTGATGAAGGTGCCGAGGCCACCCTGGATCAGCGACGCGGTGTACCTGAAGTTCGAGTCCGCGCCGACATAGCCGCCGTCGAAGCCGCCCGACGCGAGCGGCGTCGCGCTCGCGAGCATCGCGATACCGGATTCGTCGTCGACCTGCGCATCCAGCGGAATGACGCCCGTGCCGGTGAACACATAGCCCGTCCTGACGACGACCGGGACGGTGGCGCCGTTTAATTGCCCGAGGATCATATGGGCCTTCGACGTGCCCTTCTGGCCGAGCAGCGGCAAGCTGAACTGGTTTTCGATGCGCGGCGCGTTGTTGCTGTCGAAATAGCCGTTGGCGTTGAGCGTCAGCGGATCGCCCGTCGACAGGCATCCCGTCGAGCTTGCGTTGCCCGCTGTGGGCGCCGGATTCGTCGTGGACGAGCACGCGCCGTTTGCGTCGAACGTTTCGGACGTGCTGGTTGCGGCCGCCGCGTAGTTCGCCGATGGCTCGATGTGATACAGCAGGCCGTTGTAGGTGCCGGCGAGCTTCGAGAGATCCGTCGTTGTGCTCGCGAAGCCGAGGAACGGATAGAAGTCGAAGTGCCGGCTCGGCACGGCGCCGACGTTCTGGTAGATCGCGATGTTCTTGCCTGCGTACGAGACGTCCGCGCCCGGAATGCCGCCGCCCGCGACGCCTTTGCCGACGAAGACAATCGGCGGATTCGCCGATGAAAACGATGTGGTGTACGTCGAGCCCGTCGACGGCGCGGTGCCCGAAGCCGGCGTCAGCATGAACGCGCAGCGCGTCTGCTCGGCGTTGGGCAGCATGCCTGCGGGCGGATGCATGACGGCGCCCGTGACGGTCGTGCCCGCGCGCGTCTGGTCGACCTGTCCCGTCGACACGGGAATCGGCGATTCCAGAAACGTCAGCGAGTACGTCATCATCACGGCGTCGATCTTCAGCGACACGACTTCACCGCTGCCGGCTCCGCCCAGGTAGGTGCTCTTGCCGATGTCGGCATCGGCCGGACAGAGCGTGCTCGCGCTGGCCGTCGACGCAGGCGGCCCTTGCACGCCGCAGCTCGATCCCGAGCATTGGCTCGTCTGAATCGAGCCGGGGTTATCCGCTTTTCCCCCTCCGCAGGCGAGCAAGAACGGCGCGCTGGCAATGGCACATGCCAGCCCTCTCGAAATGGCGTACATGCTGTTGTCTCCCTGTTGGCCAGAGTTGCGGCTTTAGCGCCTTAACTCCGATCCACGTTTGCCTGCTGATCTAATTTGCGAGCTAATTTCGCTGCGGGAATTAAGGCTGTCAATTGAACGAATCGTCTAAAAAGTCCGATTCAAACAGCCCATTTTTCGCGGAGAGTCGCATGGCGCTTCGAGGCACGCGTTTTAAAACAAAAACGCGTTCTTTCGGTGATGAGCGGATTTCTGTCCGTTGGCCCTTCGCCTTTACTGGCGGGCGATACGGCAAAATGCCTCTATCATCTTCGAACGCTCGTTCGCAAAAAAATCGGGAATTTCCCTATGCGGTAATAGATGCGCAATACAGAAAGGAGGGAAGCATTAAATGCCGGTTTTCAGGTGTGCTGGAAATGACGGCAAAACGAAAGGAATTACGCCGCGTTTAATTAGCCGTTTTAAATCGCAGATTGGCGATTGCAAAAGAAAAAGCCGGCGTTTGAATGCCGGCTTTGTGAAGCGCGAGGACGGCCGTGCCGTCCATGCGCGATCGGTTAGCGTTTCAAGCCCGTCGCTTCGTCTGCGCCGATCGCGAGATTCATGCACTGGATCGCCGCGCCCGACGCGCCCTTGCCCAGATTGTCGAGCCGCGAGACCGTGACGAAGCCCTCTTCGCTGCCGAACACGAACAGGTCGACGCGATTGGTGTCGTTGTTCGCCTGGACGTCGAAGAAGCCGCTGTCGAGGTTGTCGTCCGCGTTGAAGGGCGCGACGCGCACGAACTGCTCGCCGCTGTAGTACTCGGCGAAGAGCGCCTGCACTTCTTGCGGCGTGGCCGGCTTCGCAAGCTGGCTCGGCGTGAAGTACGTCGTCACCGCGAGGCCCTTGAAGAAGTTGCCGACGATCGGCGTGAAGATGGGCGGATGTTTCAGGCCCGTGTGCGCGGCCATTTCCGGCAGGTGCTTGTGCGTGAGGCCGAGCGCATACGGGCGCGGGCTGTCGAGCTTCGCGTTGCCGCCCGCTTCGTAGTCCGCAATCATTTTCTTGCCGCCGCCGCTGTAGCCGGTGATCGAGTAGTTGTGCGCGGCGAAATCCGCCGACACCACGCCCGCCTCGACAAGCGGACGCATCGCCAGCACGAACGCCGATGCGTGGCAGCCCGGCACCGCGATGCGCTTGGCCGTGCGCAGACGCTCGCGTTGCGCGCGGGCCAGTTCGGGCAGGCCGTACGCCCAGTCAGCATGAGTGCGGAATGCCGTGCTCGCGTCGATCAGCACCGTGCGGTCGTTCTCGACGAGCGACGCCGATTCGCGCGACGCAACGTCCGGCAGGCACAGGAACGTGACGTCGGACGCGTTGATGAGACGACGGCGCTCGTCGATGTCCTTGCGCTTCGATTCTTCGATGCGGAGGATTTCAACGTCTGCGCGCTGCGACAGGTATTCGAAGATTTTCAGGCCGGTCGTGCCTTCCTGTCCGTCGACAAAAACTTTCGTGCTCATCTCGATCTCGCTGGCTTACGGAAAACGGGGCGCTCGCGGCGCCGGAACGCCATTTTAAGGCTGCTTGGCGGCGCGTGTGCAGCGCTTGTGCAGATTCGGCGAAAAACACGTTGCGCCGCAACGGTGACAGCGGCATGACAGACCGTGCTGCCGGGACGATCATGCGATCGGCACGCGCCGCGCCCGCCTACGCCGGCTGGCCCGCTTTCCAGCGCGCCGTCACGGCCGCGATGCGGGCGCCGAATACCTTCGCCGTCTCGATGTCGCCGGGTAGCGGCGCTTCTTCGGGCGTAGCGTCGGCGGGCGATTGCGACAGCAGCCCGGTGAAGCCGCCGACATAGTTCAGATCATTGCGCGTCGCCGCTTTCGTGTTGGACGGCATCATGCCCGTGCCCGCCCAGATCATGCTGTGCTGCATCGCGAGTGTGACGAAATACTGGATCGTCGAGAACTTGTCGCCGTTCATCGTCGCCGAATTCGTGAAGCCGGCGGCAATCTTGTCCTTCCACTTCTGGCCGAACCACGGCTTGGAACTGGCGTCGGCGAACTTCTTGAAGTCGGCGGACGGACCGCCCATGTACGTCGGCGCGCCGAAGACGATCGCATCGGCTGCGTCCAGCGCGGCCCAGCCCGCGTCGTCGAGCTCGCCGACTGCGATCAGCCTTGCGTCGGCGCCGCCGTCGAGCGTGCCGGCGAGAACCGCTTCGGCGAGCTTCTTCGTGTGGCCATAGCCGCTGTGATACACGATGATGATCTTCGACATGGACAACTCCATCGTTTCAAGAAATGACTGGCAAGGGCAGAACGTTGCAGGTTCATTCTGTCATCACGAGCAGGTTCTTTCAGACACCGTGAGAAAACACGGCGTCGCCTGATCGCTTTTGAGACTGCCTTGGAAAAAGGCTAGCGGCCGTACATGACGGTCATGCGGGCGTAGCCGAGCGTCGCGGTGCTGATCTCGTGGTCGAACATCACCGAAGGGCGTCCCTGCGCGAGCCTGAGATTGGGCGCGCTCAGCGCATAGACGGTGATGACGTAGCGATGCGGCTTGCCGGGCGGCGGGCAGGGGCCGCCGTAGCCGTCGATGTCGAAGTCGTTGCGCGCTTCCACGGCGCCGAGTTTCTTAAGAAAACCGGACGCGCTGGCATTTTCCGGTAGCCGGTCGACATTCGCCGGGATGCCGACGACGGCCCAATGCCACCAGCCGCGTCCGGGCGCATCGGGATCGAAGATCGTGATCGCGAAGCTGCGCGTGCCGTCGGGCGGGTTATGCCAGCTGAGTTGCGGCGAATGGTTGTTGCCCTTGCAGTCGTCGCGATCGAATACCTGTGCGTTGTTGACCGTGCCGCCCGCGCGAAAGCTGGTGCTCGTGACGGTGAACGCATTGTCGGCAAAGACCGCGGACGCGTGAACCGCGCACGCGAACGCGATGACGGACGCGACCCGCGATGGCGCGAAAGACAGAAACGGCAGGAACGAACGGGACGAAGCAGGCGTAACGACCGGGCAACGCAAGCGCATGTGCCGAATCTCCTGTCAGGCTCGTAAAGAATTGTCTTTACGAAGGATTATTGTCCTTTTTTATACCCAAGCGACAAATCGAGTCTAACATTACATCTTATAAAAGCATTCGTGCTTGGTAAGCGGCCAGTATGGTCTGAAATCGGCTATAGTCGCTGCAATCGTCTGCGGTCACATGCAAGCAGACAAGTCCTAGAAATTTAGAACTAAGAAACAGTTTCATGACTGAAGTTTCGGAGCGTGGATTGTCAGAACAAGGGAGGGCCATGCAAGATCCCATCAGGGTCGTGGTTGCCGACGACCATCCGGTCATTCTCTTTGGTGCCGAGCAGGCGTTGCTCAAGTTCCAGGGTATTCGCGTGGTCGCGCGCGCGAAGCAATCCACCGAGCTAGTGAAGTTGTTACAAACGACGCCGTGCGACGTGCTCGTCACCGATCTCGCCATGCCCGGCGGGCACTATGGCGACGGCCTGCCATTGATCGGTTACTTGCGTCGGAATTTTCCTGACTTGCCTATTGTTGTCCTGACGATGCTCGAAAACGCCGCATTGTTGAAGCGGCTAAATGAGCTTGGCGTGACTTCTGTGGTGAACAAGTCGGACGATCTGAGTCACATCGGGCTTGCGGTGCAGCACGTCAGCCGGCATCTCGAATACATGAGTCCGTCGGTGAAGGCGTCGCTCGACACGCTGCGCATGAACGCGGGTGGCAAGAGCGACGAAGTGATCCTGTCGAAGCGCGAACTCGAAGTGGTGCGGCTCTTCGTTTCGGGCATGACCATCAAGGAAATTTCCGAGCAACTGAATCGCAGTATTAAGACGATCAGTACTCAAAAGAACACGGCGATGCGCAAGCTCGGACTCGAACGAGATTCCGAACTATTTCAATATGCGCAAAGTAACGGCTTGATGAATCTGTCGTCGTATGCACCGGGCGAGGCCGACGACGGAGGCGCTGCGGCGCATTAGTCTTAGGCGTGCCGTCAGAGGAAGAGCGTTTCTGAATCCGGTCGACACGAATTTGGCGTGCCAAAGGAAAAGGCCGCCTGTCTTGCGGACAGGCGGCCTTTTTGTTGGCATCGCCGGTTGCGCGCGGGCCCTGATGACGTCGGCCCGGCGCATGATGCGGACAATTACTGCGGAGCAGCCGTCGCGCCGCCGTGCGCCGCCGACCACTCTGCGGGCGCGTGCAGGAATTTCTCGACTTCGTCGAGCGTCTTCGTATCGAAGTAGCCCTTTTCCTTCGCGACGCGCAGCACGTCCCACCACGTGGCGAGCGCGTGCAGATCGACGTCGATGTCCTTCAGCACGGACACGCTTTCCTTGAAGATGTTGTAGTGGAACAGCACGAAGCAGTGATTCACCTGCGCGCCCGCCGTGCGCAGCGCGTTGATGAAGTTGATCTTGCTGCGGCTGTCGGTGGTCAGGTCTTCCACCAGCAGCACGCGCTGACCTTCCGTCAACAGACCTTCGATCTGCGCATTACGGCCGAAACCCTTCGGCTTCTTGCGCACGTACTGCATCGGCACCATCAGGCGGTCCGACAGCCATGCGGCGAACGGAATGCCCGCCGTTTCACCGCCCGCGACGGCGTCGATCTGCTCGTAACCGACGTCGCGCAAGATCGTCGCTTCCGCCATCTCCATCAGACCGCGGCGCACGCGCGGGTACGAGATCAGCTTGCGGCAGTCGATGTACACCGGGCTCGCCCAGCCGGAGGTGAAGATGTACGGTTTTTCCGCGTTGAAGTGCACTGCCTGGACTTCCAGCAGCATTTTTGCGGTCGTGTCGGAGATCGTCTGGCGATCGAAGCCTGTCATGGGCGAATCCTTGGGTGGTGAGCTGGGAGGCGGGCGCGCGGCCCGGTGGCGCAGCAAGCGTGGCGTGACCAGATGTGGCACCTGGCGCCCGGATGGGCGAAACACGCCGGAAAGTTGAAAAACTGACAGGATTGCTGCGCGCGTAGCCCGTTATTTTACCCGATTCGGACTTGTCCCAGGGCGCCCGGACGCGCGGCATCGCCGTTGCACTGGCTGTCCGGGCGCTTCGCCTATGCTTTTTGGCCAGATTGTGACGGCAGATCGCGGCCTTTACCCTTTACACTCACGCGACATTTTCCACTGCAACTTTCAGCGATGGCCGCGCGCGGTCATCGGTCATTCGCCGTTTGCCGTTTTCCGTTCGCACCCAGCTACGCCTGCAAGGACCGCCGCACATGAACATCGCTTCTTCGTCGAATGCCGTCACGCAAGATACTCGCCCCGGCTATGCCGCGCGAGCGCTGATCGCGTCGGTGCTCGGCTATGCGATGGACGGCTTCGACCTGCTGATTCTCGGCTTCATGCTGCCTGTGATCGCCGCCGATCTGCACCTCACGTCGACGCAAGCAGGCTCGCTTGTCACGTGGACGCTGATCGGCGCGGTGGCGGGCGGCCTGATTTTCGGCGTCTTGAGTGACTATTTCGGCCGCGTGCGCATGCTCACGTGGACGATCCTGATCTTCGCGATCTTTACGGGCCTATGCGCGCTCGCGCAGGGCTACGGCGATCTGCTCGCGTACCGGACGATCGCGGGCGTCGGTTTGGGGGGAGAGTTCGGCATCGGCATGACGCTCGTCGCCGAGGCCTGGCCGGCGGCGCAGCGGGCGCGCGTGTCGTCGTATGTCGGGCTTGGCTGGCAACTCGGCGTGCTCGCCGCCGCGTTGCTGACGCCGCTGCTGCTGCCGCTGATCGGCTGGCGCGGCATGTTCGCGCTCGGTCTGCTGCCCGCAGTGGTGTCATTTTTCGTGCGGCGGAGTGTCGAGGAACCGGCGCTCTTCACCGAGCGGGTCGCACGCGGCATGCGCAACGCGCCCTTGAAGCTGCTCGTCGCCGATGCCAGCACGACACGCGCGAGCGCGGGCGTCGCGATTCTCTGCTCGGTGCAGAACTTCGGCTACTACGGCCTGATGATCTGGCTGCCGACCTATCTGTCGAAAACATTCGGCTACTCGCTGACGCGCTCCGGTTTATGGACGGCGGTCACGGTGCTCGGCATGGCCGTCGGCATCTGGCTGTTCGGCATCGCCGCCGACCGCTTCGGCCGCAAGCCGGCGTTTCTGTTCTATCAGGCGGGCGCTGTCGTGATGGTGTTCGTCTACGCGCACCTGAGCACGCCCGCCGCGCTGCTGATAGGCGGCGCGCTGATGGGCGTGTTCGTGAACGGGATGATCGGCGGCTACGGCGCGTTGATTTCCGAGCTGTACCCGACGGACGCCCGCGCCACTGCGCAAAACGTGCTGTTCAACATCGGCCGGGCGGTGGGCGGCTTCGGCCCCGTCGCGGTCGGCGCGCTGGCTGCCCGCTTTTCGTTCGGCGCGGCGCTCGTCACGCTCGCGTCGATCTACGTGCTCGATATTCTCGCGACGCTCTTTCTGATCCCCGAACGCCGCGGCGCAGCGCTCGAATGACGGCGTCCGCGAGAACGGTGGCAGTGCTTCCATGCCGCGTTGCAGCAAGAGCTGGCGCGGCTCCCGCTTATCCGTCCGGTACAAAACCTGGCCCGAACTGACTCATCCGGGGTGTACACTAATCGACCCGCAAAAGCTCAGCGCTGCTTGCTTTCCGCTGGAGTTTGACGCAGTCCCCAACGGGCGCACGCGAGAAACACCGCTGCCGGGCATCGACCCGGCAATGGCCAGCGCGGCACGTGACGTAGCGATGTATCGAGCCGGGCCCAATTATTAACGTCTCGCAGGTTAGAAAATGGACGAACAACTGAAGCAAAGCGCTCTCGCGTATCACCAGAATCCGAAGCCCGGCAAGATTTCGGTCACGCCGACCAAGCCGCTTTCGAACCAGCTGGATCTGTCGCTCGCGTATTCGCCGGGCGTCGCAGCCGCGTGCATGGCCATCCATGACGAGCCGCTCGACGCGCAGAAGTACACGTCGCGTGGCAACCTCGTCGGCGTGGTCACAAACGGCACGGCCGTGCTGGGCCTTGGCAACATCGGACCGCTCGCGGCGAAACCGGTGATGGAAGGCAAGGGGTGTCTGTTCAAGAAGTTCGCCGGCATCGACGTGTTCGATATCGAGCTGAGCGAATCCGATCCCGACAAGCTCGTCGAAGCGATCGCGATGCTGGAGCCGACGCTCGGCGGCATCAACCTCGAAGACATCAAGGCGCCCGAATGCTTCTACATCGAGAAGAAGCTGCGCGAGCGCATGAAGATTCCCGTTTTCCACGACGACCAGCACGGCACGGCGATCATCGCATCGGCGGCGATTCTCAACGGCCTCAAGGTGGTCGGCAAGAAGCTCGAGGAAGTCAAGCTCGTGTGCTCGGGCGCGGGCGCGGCGGCCATCGCGTGTCTGGATCTGCTCGTGAACCTTGGTCTGTCGAAGAAAAACGTGCTCGTCGTCGATTCGAAGGGCGTGATCTACGAAGGCCGCGGCAATCTGGACCCGTCGAAGGAACGCTACGCGGCGCACACCGACGCGCGCACGCTCGGCGACGCGATCAAGGGTGCCGATGTGTTCCTCGGCTGCTCGAGCGCCGGCGTGCTGAAGCCGGAAATGGTCAAGGAGATGGGCACGCAGCCGCTGATCCTCGCGCTCGCGAACCCGGAGCCGGAAATCCGCCCGGAAGAAGCGAAGAAGGTGCGCCCGGACTGCATCATCGCGACGGGCCGTTCGGACTATCCGAACCAGGTCAACAACGTTCTGTGTTTCCCGTTCATCTTCCGTGGCGCGCTGGACGTCGGCGCGACGACGATCACGGAAGAAATGAAGCTCGCGTGCGTGCGCGCGATCGCCGAACTGGCGGAAGAAACCGATCAGGGCGATGAAGTCGCGAAGGCCTACGAAGGCCATTCGCTGGAATTCGGTCCCGACTACCTGATTCCGAAGCCTTTCGATCCGCGTCTGATCATCAAGATCGCGCCCGCCGTCGCGCAGGCCGCGATGGATTCGGGCGTCGCCACGCGTCCGATCCAGGACATGGACGCCTATCGCGAGCAACTGGGCGCGACGGTCTACCGCTCGGGCATGGTGATGCGCCCCGTTTTCGCTGCCGCGAAGGCGCAGCCGGCGCGCATCGTGTTCGCCGAAGGCGAAGACGAGCGCGTGCTGCGTGCCGCGCAATTCGTGCTGCTCGAAAAGATCGCGAAGCCGATTCTGGTCGGTCGGCCGGGCGTCATTGAGATGCGTCTGAAGAAGATCGGCTCGAAGCTCAAGTGCGGTCAGGATTTCGAGATCGTCAATCCTGAAGACGATCCGCGTTATCAGCAGAGCTGGCAGGCTTATCACGAGATCGGCGCGCGCTCGGGCATCACGCCGGAAGTCGCGAAGGCCGCGATGCGCAAGTTCAATACGCTGATTGGCGCGATTCTCGTGCATATCGGCGACGCGGACGGCATGATCTGCGGCCTGATCGACACGTATCACGAGCATCTGAAATACGTCGAGCAGGTGCTGGGCAAGGCCGAGCACGTCGACAACTTCGCCGCGATGAATCTGCTGATGCTGCCGGGCCGCAACCTCTTCATCAGCGACACCTACGTGAACGAAGTGCCGACGGCCGAACAACTCGCCGACATGACGATTCTCGCCGCGCGCGAAATCGAGAAGTTCGGCATCGTGCCGAAGGTCGCGCTGCTGTCGAATTCGAACTTCGGCAGCGTACCGTCGGCGACGTCGGCACGCATGTCGGCGGCGCGCAAGCTGATCGCCGAGCGCGCGCCGCATCTCGAAGTGGACGGCGAAATGCACGGCGACGCGGCGCTGTCGGAAGCGGTGCGCAAGTCGGCTTTCCCGGGCACCACGCTCACGGGCGAAGCGAACCTGCTGATCATGCCGAACGTCGAAGCGGCGAACATCACGTACAACCTGCTGAAGATGATCGGCGGCGAAGGCGTGACGGTCGGTCCGTTCCTGCTCGGCGCGTCGAAGCCGGTGCACATCCTGACGCCGGCCGCGACCGTGCGCCGGATCATCAACATGACGGCGATCGCTTCGGCGAACGTCAATGCGGAGCGGCAAGCCGCGAACTAAGCGGCTTTCCGGCCGGAGTGTGGCTTGATGAACAAAGGGCACCGCGAGGTGCCCTTTTTATTGCTGCCGGTCTTGTGCTGCCGGCACGCGCGGAAAACTTCAGCGTTACGCGACGTTCTGCTGCTCGACGCTGCCCGCCGGCGAGCGCCACTTCGCGAGCAACGAGGCCCACTTCGCGCGCACGCCCTTCAGATTGTTTTCCTTCACGTGGCCGTAGCCGCGAATGCCGTCCGGCAGGTTCGCAAGCTCGACGGCCAGCGCGCGCTTGCCAGCCGTCAATCCGCCGATCAGCTCACGCACCAGCGTTTCATACTCGACGATCAACGCACGTTCGGTGCGGCGTTCTTCCGTCTTGCCGAACACGTCGAGCGCCGAGCCGCGCAGGAACTTCAGCTTTGCGAGCACGTGCATTGCGTTGAGCATCCACGGGCCGTACTGCTTCTTCACCAGATGGCCGTGCGCGTCCTTCTTCGCCGTCGACGGCGGCGCCAGATGGAATCTCAGCTTCCAGTCGCCCTCGAAATTCGCCTTCAGCTTTTCGACGAACGCCGGGTCCGAATACAGACGCGCCACTTCGTATTCGTCCTTGTACGCCATCAGCTTGTGCAGATTCTTCGCGACGGCTTCCGTCAACGGCATCTGGCCGTCGGCGGCTTCGAGCTTCGTTTCGGCGGCCCGCACTTCGTCGACGAGCTTGCGATAACGCGCCGCGTACGCGTCGTTTTGATAAGCGGCCAGATACTGCGCGCGCTTGTCGATCAGCGTATCGAGCGCCTTCGGCGTATGCAGCGAAATGATCTTCGCGGCATTCGACGTGTCGTCGTCGGTGCGGCTCTGCGGGCGCGCGAGCTTACGCACGGCGTCGAGATCGTGCGCCGCGCGGCGGCCCCATTCGAATGCCGCGCGGTTCTTCTCGACCTGCACCGCGTTCAGCTCGATCGCGCGAATCAGCGACTCGTGCGTGAGCGGCAGCCAGCCCTTCTGCCATGCGTAGCCGAGCACGAACGGATTCGTGTAGATCGCGTCGCCGAGCAGCGCGACCGCGAAGTGGTTCGCATCGACAGCCGCGACGTTCTCGTCGCCGGCAGCCGCGCGCACGTCCGTGTCGGCGCTCGCGCCAGGGAAGCGCCAGTTCGGGTTCTTGATGAACTCGGCCGTCGGCGTCGGCGCGCTGTTCAGCACAACGTGCGTGCGGCCGTTCTGCATCCGCGACACGCATTCGTCGCCCGCCGTCACGATCGAATCGCAACCGATCACCAGATTCGCTTCGCCCATCGCGATGCGCGTCGCGTGGATGTCGGCCGGCTGGTTCGCGATCTGCACGTGGCTCATCACGGCGCCGCCTTTCTGCGCGAGACCCGTCACGTCTAGCACCGTCACGCCCTTGCTTTCGAGGTGCGCAGCCATGCCGAGCAGTGCGCCGATCGTCACGACACCCGTGCCGCCGACGCCCGTCACCAGCACGCCGTACGGCTTGCCGATCGCGGGAATCTCCGGATCGGGCACGGGCGGCATCGTGTCGCCCGATGCACCTGAGGCGCCCGACGCCTTCGGCTTGCGCAACTGTCCGCCTTCGACGGTCACGAAGCTCGGGCAAAAGCCCTTCAGGCACGAGAAGTCCTTGTTGCAGGTCGACTGGTTGATCTGCCGCTTCGTGCCGTACTCGGTTTCGAGCGGTTCGACCGACAGGCAGTTCGACTGCACCGAGCAATCGCCGCAGCCTTCGCATACGGCTTCGTTGATCACGACGCGCTTCGCCGGATCGGGATATGCGCCGCGCTTGCGGCGGCGGCGCTTTTCGGTCGCGCAGGTCTGGTCGTAGATCAGGATCGTCGTGCCTTCGATCTCGCGCAGCTCGCGCTGCACGTCGTCGAGCTGGTCGCGATGATGTATCGCGATGCCAGGAGCCAGGCCGACATTCGCGCTGTACTTCTCGGGCTCGTCGGTGACGATCACGATCTTCTTCGCGCCTTCCGCCGCGAGCTGATGCGTGATCTGCGGCACGGTCAGCGTGCCGTCGACGGGCTGGCCGCCCGTCATCGCGACGGCATCGTTATACAGAATCTTGTACGTGATGTTGGCCTTCGACGCGATCGCCGCGCGAATCGCGAGCAGGCCCGAGTGGAAGTACGTACCGTCGCCGAGATTGGCGAACACGTGCTTGTCGTTCGTGAACGGCGCCTGGCCGACCCACGCGACGCCTTCGCCGCCCATCTGGCTGAACGTGCTCGTGCTGCGGTCCATCCACACGGTCATGTAGTGACAGCCGATGCCCGCCATCGCGCGCGAGCCTTCGGGCACGTTCGTCGACGTGTTGTGCGGACAGCCGGAGCAGAACCACGGCTTGCGCTCGGCTTCGACGCGCGGACGCGCGAGCGCCTTTTCCTTCGCTTCGATCACGGCGATGCGCGCCGCGATGCGCGCGCGGACGTCGGACGGCAGATCGAACTTGTCGAGACGCGTCGCGATCGCCTTTGCGATCAGCGCGGGCGACAGTTCGTAGTGCGCGGGCAGCAGCCAGTTGCCCATCGGCACCGACCATTCGCCGCCCGCGCCATCCTTCTCGTCGAACTTGCCGAACACGCGCGGACGCTGCGCATCGGGCCAGTTGTACAGCTCTTCCTTGATCGCATATTCGAGAATCTGGCGTTTCTCTTCGACCACCAGAATCTCTTGCAGTCCGCGCGCGAACGCCTGCGCGCCTTGCGCTTCGAGCGGCCACACGCAGCCGACCTTGTACAGGCGAATGCCGATGCGCGAGCAGGTCTCGTCGTCGAGGCCGAGATCGGTCAGCGCCTGACGCACGTCGAGATACGCCTTGCCGCCCGTGATGATGCCAAAGCGGGCGTGCGGCGAATCGATCTCGATCCGGTCGAGCTTGTTCGCGCGCACGTAGGCGAGCCCGGCGTACCACTTGTAGTCGAGCAGACGTGCTTCCTGCACGAGCGGCGGATCGGGCCAGCGAATGTTGAGACCGCCTTCGGGCATTTCGAAGTCGGTCGGCAGAATGATTTGCGTGCGGTGCGGATCGATATCGACGGAAGCCGACGACTCGACCACGTCGGTGACGCACTTCATCGCGACCCACAGGCCGGAGTAGCGGCTCATCGCCCAGCCGTGCAGGCCGAAGTCGAGATACTCCTGCACGTTCGACGGAAACAGCACGGGCAGGCCGCATGCCTTGAACAGGTGTTCGGACTGGTGCGCGAGCGTCGACGATTTGGCCGCGTGGTCGTCGCCGGCGAGCACGAGTACGCCGCCGTGACGCGACGAGCCGGCCGAGTTGCCGTGCTTGAACACGTCGCCCGAGCGGTCGACGCCGGGGCCCTTGCCGTACCACATCGAGAACACGCCGTCGTGTTTGGCGCTGGGATAGAGATTGACCTGCTGCGAGCCCCATACGGCCGTCGCGGCGAGGTCTTCATTGACGCCGGGCTGAAAGACCACTTGATGTCCGGCGAGATGCTTCTTCGCCTTCCACAGCGCCTGGTCAAGGCCGCCGAGCGGTGATCCGCGATACCCCGAGATGAAGCCGGCGGTATTGAGCCCGACGGCCTTGTCGCGCTCCTGTTGCAGCATCGGCAGACGCACCAGCGCCTGGATGCCGCTCATGTACGCGCGGCCGCGTTCGAGCGTGTATTTGTCGTCGAGCGTGACGGAAGTCAACGCGGCTTCGAGCGAGGCTCGCTGACCAGCGTCTAGCGGGGCATTCATTATGTGTACTCCTCCACCCAGGTTGGGATCGCCAAAACCTTCAGGGCCTCGGCATCTTGTGAATGCTCCGGCCGGGGTCGCCATATTGACGGCTTTTTTGCGATGGTAGCACTGGTAAAAACCCGCCGCTTATCGTTGAAAACACCGCGATGCGGGATGGCGCACGCAGGAAAATGTCGCAGTTATGACGTGGCGGAATCTTTTTGGTGTGCCGGTGTTACAGCGTGTAAAAGCTTGAAACGGTGCGAACGCGACTTGAAATGCCGGTCTAAACTCCCCACCTGCACGAATCGCAACGTTCCGCATGCTGCGGAGCTTCGCTGTGCAGGAGTCGAAAAAAGGAGTACGCATGAACACGAAACACATCCAGACCTTCCTGATGGTCTCGGCAGCATTCTTCGCGATGAGCGCGCCCGTGCATTCGAGCAGCGCCAACTCGCTTATGAATGCCGTCACGCGCACGACGCCCGTCGCGGCGGTAACGGTCGCCGTGAACCGGCAACGCTCATCCGACGACACGGAGCAGCGTGGCTGACGCGCGACGGCGAGCGGCCAACCAGGCCGCCCGCGTCTGAACGAACAGCGAGAGTCGGCGGACCGAGGGGCGCCGGCTCTTAAATCCCAAAATAAAAAAGGCGAGGATCGTATGATTCCTCGCCTTTTTCTTTGCCCGGCGTTAGCCGCCAGAGTGTGCGTTACGCCTTGTCCTGCACGACACCGCGACGAATCTGATCCAGTTCGATCGATTCGAACAGCGCCTTGAAGTTACCCTCGCCGAAGCCCTGGTTGCCCTTGCGCTGGATGATCTCGAAGAAGATCGGTCCGATCTGGTTCTCGGTGAAGATTTGCAGCAGCAGGTCGTCGTGCGCGCCGTCGATCAGGATCTTGCGCTTGCGCAGTTCGTCCAGCGGCTCGCCGTGGTTCGGCACGCGACGGTCGACGAGTTCATAGTACGTGTCGATGGTATCGAGCAGCGAGATGTTCGAAGCGCGCAGGCCGTCCACCGTTCTGTAAATATTGTTCGTGCCGAGCGCGATGTGCTGAATGCCTTCTCCGTGGTACGCGTCGAGATATTCCTGGATCTGGCCAGCCGTTTCCGAGCCTTCCTCGTTGATCGGAATGCGGATCTTGCCGCACGGCGACGTCATCGCCTTCGACTTCACGCCCGTCACCTTGCCTTCGATGTCGAAGTAGCGCACTTCGCGGAAGTTGAACAGGCGCTCGTAGAACTCGGCCCACTCCTGCATGCGTCCGCGATGAACGTTGTGCGTCAGGTGATCGATATAGGTGAGGCCGTGGCCGGTCGCGTTCGGATCGGCACCCGGAATCGGCTCGAAGTCGACGTCATAGATGCTGATGTCGCCGATGCTGTGTGGCGCCGCGCCGTTCTTGCCGCGCCAGCGGTCGACGAAATAGATCAGCGAATCGCCGATGCCCTTGATCGCGGGAATGTTCAGTTCCATCGGGCCCGTCTTGTTGTCGAAGCCCCATGCGCCCAGTTCGAGTGCGCGCTTGTACGCCTTCGCGGCATCCTGCACGCGGAACGCGATTGCGCAGATCGACGGACCATGCAGACGCGCAAAGCGCTGCGCGAACGAATCCGGCTCCGCGTTGACGATGAAGTTGATGTCGCCCTGGCGATACAGCGTCACGTCCTTGTGACGATGCTTCGCGATCGCCGTGAAGCCCATGCGCTCGAACAGCTTGCCGAGCGCGACGGGGTCGGGCGCGGTGTACTCGATGAATTCGAAACCGTCGGTGCCGACGGGATTTTCCCAGGTAGGAACCTGCATATCTGTCTCCTCAAATGCGGATTTCCGATGCGCGTCGCGCGATTCGATGAAGAACAGTGTAGTTGCCCGTGCTGGAAGAATACTTGCGAAATTAAGCGCCGGTCACTACGCTGACGCTACTTTCTGGCGCTTCGCCGGCTTTGGATGGCAGAACATGGCTCAAATTGAGATAGATGCAATCGACCGGCGGATTCTCGCGATTCTTCAGGAGAATGGGCGGCTGTCGAATCAGGAGATCGCGGATCGGGTGAATCTGTCGCCGAGTCCGTGTCTGCGCCGCATTCGGCGGCTGGAGGAAACCGGCGTGATTCGTGGATATGTTGCGCTTCTGGATCCGCAGATGCTGGGGCTGGATCTGCTGGCCTACGTCAACGTGCGGCTGGAAAAGCGCGGCGGTCCCGTGCTCAGCGCGCGCGCCGACGGTACGCCGGGGCGCGCGGGCGCGACGCATTCGGAACTGTTCCGGGCGGCCGTGCAGGGCTGGCCGGAAGTGGTCGCCTGCCATGCGATGACGGGCGACATGGACTATCTGCTGCGCGTACAGGTGCGCGACATGGCGCATTTCTCGCGATTCGTGCAGGAGCAGTTGCTGCGGCATCCGTCGGTGATCGACGTGAAGTCGAGTTTCTCGCTCGAGAAGTTCAAGGAGACCACCGCGCTGCCGCTGTGAGGGGCGGCGCGCGCACGCATGTGCAGGCACGCGCAAACAAAAAAGGCGGCTCGTTGAAGAGCCGCCCTTTGGGATTTCCTTGTGCGCGATGCTTACGCGGCGATCGCGGTCGGAATGAACGATTCGAGGAGCTTCGACGTGCTGCGCGCCTGGCGCTTGAGCACGTAGTCAAAGACGGCGGCCTGTTCCTGCAGCATTTCCGCGATGATGCTGTTCTGATCGGCGGGCGCGAGCGTCAGATATGCATCCGCTTCGCCGTATGCGTATTCGATCTTCATGCCGGCTTTCTTGGCGATGTGCATCATCGTCGTGTTGCGCGACAGGCAGTGGATGTACAGCGTCGTCACGCGCGTGTTGCGGCTGCGGATGGCGGCGCGCTCGAACAGCTTCGTGCCGATGCCTTGACCGCGCACGCTTTCCGACACCGACACGCCGAATTCAGCGGTGCGCGTATTGCCCTCGGCGGGCAGATAGGCCAGATGGCCGACGCCGACCAGACGCAGATGGCAGTCGAACACGCCGAATACAGTGTCGCGGCTGAAATCCAGCGTGCGGACATAGTTCTCGATCACGTGGTCCGGCGTGATCTGGCCGAAGCGCAGCAGACGATCTTCTGCGCCCAGTTCGAGGAAGTGGGCGAGCAGGCGCTTGCGGTCTTTCTCGCCGAGTTCCCGGACCAGAACAGGCGCGCGGCCGGCGACGGTCATCAAGCGATCGACGACGATCGGCTCGGTGGCGCGGACAGTTTGCTTATTCATGGTGGGTTCTCCTTTAGCTAGGCGCATGACGCGCCGCAATAAGCATTCTAATGGAAAACCCGGAGGCGACCTAGGGAAAACCCCGAATAGAGTCGAGCGTGCAATCTAAAATCACGGCCGCAATTTGTTTAATTTATTGATTTGTAAGGTGAAATTATAGAATTAACGTGCGGCAGTGCTGCGTCGCCTTGCCGCAACGAAGGCACGCATATTGCTGCGTCGCGACATCGTTTTGTCATCAGCGAGGGCGTGCGCATCGGAAGTACCGATGCCGCCGTCTTCGTGAACGCAACGATCGCGTGTCAGTTGCGATCCGCGCCGGTGGCCTTTGATGCGAGCAGCCCGTGATCCACCATCTCGACGACCTGCTCGGCGAACTCCCGGTAGCCCATCCGGCCGCCCGGCTTCAGCCAGGTGAAAGTCCAGTTGATCATCCCGAAGACCATCATCGTGAGCGCGGTCTGATTTTCACGGCTGACGCGTTCGGGATAGGCGCGCGCGAGCTGCCGCGCGAACGCGGCGACCACGTCTCGCTGGCGGTTCAGGATGATTTCGCGCTGCGATTCGACCAGATATTTGACGTCGTTCAGCAGCGCGACGTGCCGGCTGTGTGACGTCTCGTACTCGGAGAGGAAGGCGCGGATCAGTTCGGCGAACGCATCGCGTTCGGTGAGTCCGCGCCGCTGGCTCGCGCCCTCGACCTCGGCAATGATCAGCATCAGCCGCTTCGTGTAGCGGTCGAGCAGGTCGAAGAGAATCGCTTCCTTGCTCTCGTAGTAGTGGTAGAGGCGCGCTTTCGATGTGCCGCTCGCCGCAGCGAGGTCGGCCATCGACGTGCTCGGATAGCTCGTTTGGGCGAATTTCGCGGCGGCCAGTTCGAGGATCTGGTCGCGCTGGCTCTCGTGATCTGGGGCTCGTGTACGGGCCATGATTGTTCTGGTTTGTCTCAAACAGGAGAAAAGGTGTCGCGCGCGACATTCATTTCGAGTGATTGCCAGGCGTTCGGATCGCCGCGTAGCTGCAACTGGCCGTCAGCGACAAGCTCTCGCAGACGCCAGAGCACGATGACGTCGCTGACCAGCAAGCCGTTGTTTGACGTCATCACGGCAGCGGCGACGCGCCCGGCGGATTGCCAGCCATCAGCGGCGTGTTCGAGGATCGACTCGTCCAGTTCGGCGAACGTGCCGCTCGAAAACGTGTTGTCGTGCCAGCGGCGCAGTTCCGCGTTGGCCTGCTTCACCTCCTGCCATTCGAGCGCGAGACGCCCGATGCGCAGTACCGAAATCGGTGCGGCCGTGGCGAGCCGCTGTTGCAGCACGGCCGGAGCGAACATGCCGACGGACGTCGCCCGATCGGCGCGGCGTTGCGCGGCGCTGTCGCCTGTCAGATCGTCGATGCAGACACGCGCTTCGTTCAGCCGCTGCGGCATCTCGCGCAGATGGAAACATACGCGGCGCAGCGTCAGCTGATCGGCGCAGCTCTGGCCGTGCCATACGACGACGTGCGTCGTCCCGCCGACCACCGCTTCCAGTTCGCTCGCCTGCGCGTCGAACTCGGCTGCGAAGTTGCGTGTGACGTCGCCGGTGACGCGTCGCCAGAAGTCGGCGCGCAGATGAGGTGCTTCGTCGATGCCGCGCAACGGACCGACGGCCAGGTCGTCGCGCAAAGCGAGCACGGCGTCGGCGCGGCCCGCGTGGCTGAGCGCTTGACGCAGCGAGTCGGCGGCAATGTCGCCGTTCGTGATGTGGATCGTGCTCATTGTGATTGACGGGGCGGTTCGATCACCGCTCGATTGCAGTTCAGGCGCGCTTCGCCCGTACAACGGAAAAGGCCGCTCGTCGAGGAAAGGACTTTCCCATGGCGAGCGGCCCCTAGTGTAAGCGGATCGCGGACGTGCCGAAAGCGACCGGCGCGCACAACCATACGCGGCGCATGCACGGCAGACGCGCGGCGCGCCGTGCCTCACCTCACGCGACCGTCAGCGTTCGTCGTAGCTGACCACGACCTTGTCGCTGATGGGATGACACTGGCAGGTGAGCACGAAGCCGTCGCGGATCTCCTGTTCCTCCAGCGTGTAGTTCTTCTCCATCTTCACTTCGCCTTCCAGCACCTTCGCGCGACAGGTGCAGCAGACGCCGCCCTTGCACGCATACGGCAGCGCCAGTCCGGCGCGTAAGCCCACGTCGAGCACGCTCAAGCCCTGATACGGCAGACGCAGCTTGCGCTTCTTGCCGTCGAGGACGATTTCGAGGTCGGCTGTCGGCGTGTCGTCGGTGATTTCGGCGGCGGGCACGCCCGCCTGAGGCAGCGGCGTCCCGAAACGCTCGACGTGCACCTTTTCCTGTGGAACTTCCGCAGCCTTCAGCGCGGCTTCGGCGGCGTCCATCATCGGCGCGGGGCCGCAGATGAACGCTTCGTCGATCGTGCCCGGCGGCACCAGTGTTTCGAGAAACGCCGAGCACTTCTGCTGATCGAGCACGCCGTTGAACAGATCGACGTCCTGGATGTCATCGGACAGCACGTGGTACAGCACGAAGCGGCTCATGAACCGGTTCTTCAGATCTTCGAGCTCCTCGGCGAACATGATCTGGTCGACGCTGCGGTTGCCGTAGATCAGCGTGAATGTGCTGCGCGGCTCGATCTCAAGCGTCGTCTTGATGATCGCGAGCACGGGCGTGATGCCCGAGCCGCCCGAGAACGCGACGTACTGCTTGCCGTGGTCGGCGTTCAGGTGCGTGAAGAAACGGCCGTCGGGCGTCATCACGTCGATGGTGTGGCCGGGTTGCAGCGTGTCGAACGCGAAGTTCGAGAAGCGGCCGCCGCGCACGCGCTTGATACCGATGCGCAACTCGCCGTCGCGATCGTAATCGGTGACGCCGACGCAGATCGAGTACGAGCGGCGCGTCTCTTCGCCGTCGATGTGCGTTTTCAGCGTGACGAACTGGCCCTGCGTGAAGCGATACTGCTCGCGCAGTTCGACGGGGACTTCGAAGGCGACGGAGACCGCGTCGGCGGTTTCAGGCCGCACTTCCCGGATGCGCAGCGGATGAAATTGCGGAGTGGCCATATCAGTAGGGTTTGAAATAGTCGAAGGGTTCGCGGCAGTCGACGCAGCGATACAGCGCCTTGCATGCCGTCGAGCCGAATTGCGCGAGGCGTTCGGTGTGCTTCGAGCCGCAGCGCGGGCAAGCGGGCGCGGGCAGCGAACGCGGAACGAAGCGGATCACTTTCTGTTGCGCGCCCGCGCCGGCATTGGCGTTGGGCACGGCGCTGCCGCAGTTGCCCGTCGGCGGCGCGATGCCGTAGGCGCGCAGTTTTTCGCGGGCGTCGTCCGTGATCCAGTCGGTCGTCCACGCGGGCGCGAGCACGGTTTGCACGCGATACGGCGCGAGACCGGCGGCGTCGAGCGCATGGCCGATGTCTTCCGCGATCTGCGACATCGCCGGGCAGCCCGAGTAAGTCGGCGTGATGACGACTTCGAGCGCGCCATCGGCGGCGCGGCGCACGTCGCGCAGAATGCCCAGTTCGCGGATCGACACGACGGGAATTTCCGGATCGGGCACCGCTTCGAGCACGGCCCAGGCCGTGTCGAGCGCGCGATCCGTTGCAACGGCTGCTGTCTGGGCGGTCGAAGTCATCGTCTCACTCACCTTTGGATTACCAGCTTGCGCCAGGATGCTGGCGCGCGAGGCTTTGCATTTCCGCGAGCAGGAAGCCCATGTGCTCCGAGTGCTCGCCGTGCTTGCCCGTGGTGATGTGCTTGACGGGTTCCGGCAGCGTGAGCGTCGCTTCGTCGAGCGCGGCGCGTACGTCTTCGAGCCACAGTGCTTCCAGCTCGGCCGTCTTCGGGCCGATGCCGGCAGCGGCGATCGCGTCTTCCGTCGCATCGGCGCTGAAGAATTCGCGCGTGTACGGCATCAGATAGTCGAGCGCGTCCTGCGCGCGGCGATGCGATTCGTCCGTGCCGTCGCCGAAACGCACGAGCCATTCGCGCGCGTGATGCACGTGATACTGCGTTTCCTTGATCGACTTCGCAGCGATCGCGGCCAGTTGCGCATCCGACGAACCCGTCAGCGCGGACCACACGTGCAGCATCAGCGTCGAGTACAGGAAGTTGCGCACGGTCGTGACCGCGTAGTCCTTGTCCGCGTGCGCCGTGCCCGCGAGCGGGCCGACGTGCGGCAGCTCGGCGAGCGTGTAGTTCGCGAACTCGCGCTCGGCGCGGAAGAACGCGAAGTCGTCTTCCGTGCGGGCCTTGCCGGTAAGCGTCCTTTCCAGTTCGGCGGCGTGCGTGTAGAGCAGACGCGCCTGACCGATCAGATCGAGGCTCATGTTCGACAGCGCGATGTCTTCTTCGAGAATCGGGCCGTGGCCGCACCATTCCGCATTGCGCTGACCGAGGATCAGCGCCGTATCGGCGAGGCGCAGCACGTAGGCGAGGTGTTGGGGCGTGATATCCATGACGCGCGCTTACATGTGATTGACTTCGTCGGGGAGCTGGTAGAACGTCGGATGGCGATAGATCTTGTCGCCGGCCGGTTCGAACAGTTCGGCTTTTTCGTCAGGCGCCGATGCCGTGATCGCCGACGACGGCACCACCCAGATGCTCACGCCTTCCTGGCGGCGCGTATAGACGTCGCGTGCCATGCGCAGCGCCATCGCGGCGTCGGCCGCGTGCAGGCTGCCGCAATGTTTGTGATCGAGTCCCTGCTTGCTGCGCACGAAGACTTCCCAGATCGGCCATTCCTTGTTCATCGCTATCTCCTTCCTGTGCTTCCAGATTCGGGGCGCCGTTCAGGCGGCGTGTTGCTGCGCGCGCTGGCGCTGTTTTTCGGCGTGGGCGAGGGCGGCTTCGCGGACCCAGGCGCCGTCGTCATGCGCTTTCACGCGCGTGGCGAGGCGTTCTCGGTTGCACGGGCCGTCGCCGTTGACGACGCGCCAGAATTCTTCCCAGTCGATGTCGCCGTAGTCGTAGTGGCCGCGTTCCTCACTCCACTTCAGTTGCGGATCGGGCAGCGTGACGCCCAGCACCTTGGCCTGCTCGACGGTCGCGTCGACGAATTTCTGGCGCAGGTCGTCGTTCGTGATGCGCTTGATGCCCCACTTCGCCGACTGATTGCTGTGGACGGAATCCTTGTCGCTCGGGCCGAACATCATCAGCACGGGCCACCACCAGCGGTTGACGGCCTGCTGGACGAGTTCGCGCTGGGCGTCGGTGCCTTTCATCATCGCGAGCAGCGCGTCGAAGCCCTGGCGTTGATGGAACGACTCTTCCTTGCAGATGCGGATCATGGCGCGCGCGTACGGGCCGTATGTGCAGCGGCACAGCGGAATCTGGTTCATGATCGCCGCGCCGTCGACCAGCCAGCCGATCACGCCGACGTCCGCCCACGTCGGCGTCGGGTAATTGAAGATGCTCGAATATTTCGCCTTGCCCGAATGCAGCGCGTCGATCATCTCGTCGCGCGACACGCCGAGCGTCTCGGCCGCGCTATACAGATAGAGGCCGTGGCCACCTTCGTCCTGCACCTTCGCGAGCAGGATCGCCTTGCGCTTGAGGCTCGGCGCGCGTGTGATCCAGTTGCCTTCCGGCAGCATGCCGACGATTTCCGAATGCGCGTGCTGCGAAATCTGGCGAATCAGCGTCTTGCGGTACGCGTCGGGCATCCAGTCTTGCGGCTCGATCTTGCCGTCGGCGGCCATCACTTCGTCGAAGCGCGCCTGTTCGGAAGAGCCGTTGGCCGCGTCGAGCGGGGCGACGTTGCCAGGAATGTCGAGGGATTGCGTGTACATGTCGAACGCTCTCGTCCTAGTGGTGTGTGTTCGGCAGTATAAACCAACCGTCCGGTCGGTTAATCAATTTTTGGGATGAATCGGTAGGGGTTTGCACTATGCAATCGGGCACAATGGGCGGCTTGCGTCGTTATCTCCTTTTCAACAATCAGTCGAAATGATCACTCGTCCTCTCGTCGGTCTCTGCGGCGCCGTTGTTTCTTCGCTTGTGTTCGCATCGGCGCCCGTTTTTGCGGCGGGCGCGCAGACGCCATGGGTCACGGTCTGGGCTACGGCGCTCCAGCCGATCCCGCAAATGCCCAATCCGCCCGCGCTGTACCGCACGCCCGACGTCGCGGGACGCACGGTTCGGCAGATCGTCTATCCGACGCTGTCGGGCGACGTCGCGCGCATCCACATCAGCAACGCGTATGGAAAGGCGCCGCTCGTGATCGAGGATCTGCGGATCGCGCGCTCGGGTATCGGGGCTGGCGCGGCCATTCAAAGCGGCGCGGACGCGCGGGTGACGTTCGGCGGAAAAGATGCGGTGAGTGTGCCTGCGGGCGGGGAGATCGATAGCGATCCCGTGCGGATCGGCATCTCGGCCGGCGTACCGTATGCCGTCAGCAGCTATATGGGGCGCGAGCAGCGGATAGTCGCGTGGCATCGGGTTTCGAATCAGGTCAACTATGTGTCGATGCCCGGCAACCACGCAGCCGATACGTCCGCTGACGCTTATCGCCAGCGATTTACCCAGTTCGCATGGGTGACGGGGTTACAGGTGGAGGCGCCTTCGTCGGCGACGGTTGCGGCAATCGGTGACTCGATCACGGATGGGATGCGCTCGAGTCTGAATCAGAATCGTCGCTGGCCGGACGCGTTTGTGCGCCGGGTGGTTCAGAGCGGCGACACGACGACAGCGGTCGTCAATCTTGGGATCAGCGGAAACCGGCTGCTGAGCGACTCCCCTTGCTACGGGGACGCGCTTGCGTCTCGTTTTGGCCGCGACGTGCTGGCCCAGCCTGGCGTGAAGACCGTGATCCTGCTGATCGGCATCAACGACATCAACTTTGCCGCGATGCCGGCGCGCGCCGGACTCGATTGCGACTTTCCGCATACGACCGTTACATCGGAGAGTCTGATTGCTGGCTACAAGCAGGTCATTGCGGCGGCACGCGCGCGCGGCATGCGCATTTTTGGGGCCACACTGACGCCGGCGGATTTGCCGCCGCAGCGTGAGGCGATCCGTTCGGCGGTCAATCAGTGGATAAGGACGAGCAGGGCGTTCGACGGAGTCGTGGATTTCGATGCCGCGCTGCGTAATCCGGCCGAGCCGACGCGTCTGCAGCGGTCGTTCGACAGTGGCGATCATATCCACCCCAGCGACGCGGGTTACGAAGCGATGGCCGCCGCGATTCCGCTGCCGACGGTGCTGGGCGCGCATCAAAAGTGAAACGTTAAAAAACTTCCGTCACGCACTTGTCATCGGCCCGTGGATGGCCTAAGATTCGCCTCCTTCGTACGGGGCGCGCACTTTGTGGCGCGACGCAGCGGGGGCCGCGGCAGAAACGGCGCGGTGGTGTAGCCGGCAGGGTTTGAAGCGATGATGCAAAAAACCTGTTGACGAACACCGGAAGGTTCTTCATAATTTCGTTTCTCTGCTGCTGATGCAGCAGCGCAGTGAAGGCAAGGCGCCTCCTGCGGATGTTCTTTAAAAACTAACAGCCGACAGGTGTGGGTGCTCGATGATGGCGCGCGGTGGTTCGTATGAGCTGCCGAAGGCAAAAGTAATCGAGTCTCACACAGAAAGAAATTGAGGAAGGTTTGACGGGGTTGAGAAACCCGGTCGAACCATCTGTCAGTGATTTTGAGTGAGCGACCGGTTCGTCAAGAACCGAAAACAGTAACAGGTTTGAACTGAAGAGTTTGATCCTGGCTCAGATTGAACGCTGGCGGC
>NZ_JAYMRZ010000007.1:0-337683 GCF_038900715.1 Paraburkholderia phymatum
CTGTTACTGCTGCTGTTACTGCTGCTGTTACTGCTGCTGTTACTGCTGCTGTTACTGCTGCTGTTACTGCTGCTGTTACTGCTGCTGTTACTGCTGCTGTTACTGCTGCTGTTACTGCTGCTGTTACTGCTGCTGTTACCGCTGCTTCTTCCGGCGCAACATGTCGAGATACACGGCGGAGATGATGATCACGCCCGTCACGACGATCTGCCACTCCTGATCGACCGACATCACGCGCAGGCCGTTGACGAGCACGCTCATGATGAACGCGCCGATCATCGTGCCCGTGATCGTCCCCACGCCGCCCGACAGCGAGGTGCCGCCGATCACGACAGCCGCGATTGCATCCAGCTCGTAGCCCTGGCCGAGAGCAGGCTGAGCCGAATTGAGACGCGACGACATCACGAGCGCGGCAATGCCGCAGATCGCGCCGCCCATCGTGTAGACGGCGATCTTCCATCCGTCGACGTTGACGCCCGACAGCCGCACGGCTTCTTCGTTGCTGCCCAGCGCGAACGTGTAGCGCCCGAAGAGCGTCTTGTTGAGCGCGACAGCGGCGAAGATCGCGAGGCCGAAAAGGATCAGCACCGAGTTCGGGATCGGCAGCGCGGGAATGAAGTTGCCGATCAGCGAATCCTGCGAAATGCTCGTGAATCCCGGCGTGTCATTGAAATAGATGGGCCGCGTTCCCGAAATGACGAGCGCGAGGCCTTTCATCAGCATCATCATGCCGAGCGTGGCGATGAACGGCGGGATGCGCAGCTTCGCGACCAGCACGCCCGACACGGCGCCGCTCAGCGCGCCGAAGCAGATCGCAGCCAGAATCCCGACATAGAGCGGCATGCCCCAGTTGGTCAGCACGACGCCTGTCATGACCGAGCAGAACGCCATCAACGTGCCCACCGACAGGTCGATGCCGCCCGTGATGATGACGAACGTCGACGCGATGGCGAGCACGCCGTTCACGGCGGTCGCCTGCAGGATGCTGACGAGGTTGTCGACTTGCAGGAACTGCGGCGACGCAACGCCGAAGAAGATGATGAGCACGACGAGGCTCGCGAACGCGAGGAGCTTCTGGCGCGCACCCGAATGAAACAGCTTCGCGGCGAGGTTCGAGGCGTTGCGCTCGCGCGCGAGGGGCATCGCCTGCTCGGCCGATGGAACGGGGTTAGGTGTGTTGGTCATGGTCATCCTCGTGAATTCATTCGGTAACGACAGGTTCGCGTTGCGTCGCGAGCTGCATGATTTTTTCCTGCGTGGCCTCGCCGGCCGCAAGTTCGCCCGTGATTCGGCCTTCGCACATGATCAGCACGCGGTGGCTCATGCGGAGAATCTCGGGCAGTTCCGACGAGATCATCACGATGGCCTTGCCATCCGCCGCAAGCGCATCGATCAGCTTGTAAATCTCGGTCTTCGCGCCGATGTCGATGCCGCGCGTCGGTTCGTCGAAGAAGAGAATGTCGCAGTCGCGCAGCAGCCACTTCGCGATCACGATCTTCTGCTGGTTGCCGCCTGACAGCAGGCGCACCTGCTGGTGCACGGACGGCGTCTTGATGCGCAACTGGCTGACGTATTGATCGGCGGTGCGCTGAATCGCGGAATCGTCGAGAAACATGCCGAGCGACGCGAACCGGCCCATGCTCGCAAGCGCGACGTTGCTCTTCACGTCCATGCCCGTCGCGAGCCCGAACTGCTTGCGATCCTCCGACAGATAGCCGATGCCGTGCCGCACGGCATCCTGCGTGGATCTGATCGATACCTTCTTGCCATGCACGCGGATCTCGCCGCGCTCGACGGGATCGGCGCCGAACACGGCGCGCGCGACTTCCGTGCGGCCCGCGCCCATCAGGCCCGCGAGGCCGAGCACTTCGCCCTTGCGCAGCGTAAAGCCGACGTCGCGAATCACGGAGCCGCGCGTGAGCCCCTTCACTTCCAGCGCGATCTCGCCGTTCGCGCGCTGCACCGGATGGCGCGGCGAAGTGTCGAGCTGGCGGCCGACCATCATGCTGATGATCGTCTCCATCGGCGTCGTTTCCGCCGGCACGGTGCCGACATACTGGCCATCGCGCATGATCGTGATGCGGCCGGCAATCTGCTTGAGCTCGTCCATCTTGTGCGAGATGTAGACGATGCCGACACCGTTCGACTGAAGCTGTCGAATGATGCGGAACAGGTCGTCGATCTCGACGTTGTTCAGCGCGGCCGTCGGTTCGTCCATGATCAGCACGCGCGAATCGAAGGACAGCGCCTTGGCGATTTCCACCATCTGCTGCTTCGCGACGGTGAGCTGCGAAACAGGCGTGCGCGGGTCGAGCTTCAGATGCATGCGCTCGAAAATCTCCTCGGCCTTGCGATTGAGCGCGCGTTCGTCGATGAAGATGCCGCGGCGCGGCTCGCGCCCGATGTAGATATTCTGCGCGGCGCTCAGGTGGTTCATCAGGTTCAGTTCCTGATGAACGATGCCGATGCCGAGCGCCTGCGCCGTGCGCGGATCGGGAATGTCGACGGGCCGGCCGTCGATCAGGATCTCCCCTTCGTCCTTCTGATAAACGCCCGACAGCACCTTCATCAGCGTCGACTTGCCCGCGCCGTTCTCACCCATCAACGCGTGCACTTCGCCCGGCAGCAACTCGAACTGGCAATTGTCGAGCGCCCGCACGCCAGGAAACGACTTGCTCAGATTGCGGATCGACACCAGCGCGCGACGAGGACTGCCGTCCTGCCGTGTTTCTGTCTCACTCATCTCTTCTCGTCCAGTTTTGGGGGCGCGCAATCTCGACGCCGAACGTTTCAGCGAAACGTTTAGTGAAACGTTTCGGCGAGAATGTAGATGGCTCAGTTGTCCGTGTCAACACGGTCTTAGCCAATATCGGGTTAACCATGTCGCGTCATAAACGAAACGTTTCGCTAAACGCTTTACCAAGCGAATCGAAAGCGGATATGATTCGTTGAGGATTCGCTGACGCCCGATAAAAAGGGTTGCGGCGCATGCTGCGATTGCGCGCGGTTCGACGCGCGCATGACGACAGCTGTTGCAATAGCGTGGCGACGTTTCCCCGTTCGACGACGGGCGGCGTCAGGTGCGGCAGCCCGCGATGGCGGGCATTCACTGATATCGGAAAACGACGTGGCATCAACGATGAAGGATGTAGCGCGCCTTGCGCAGGTCAGTCTCGCGACAGTCTCAGCAGTGCTGTCGGGCTCGTCCTATGTCAGCCCCGAGCTGACCGGTCGCGTGAAGAAGGCTGTCGCCGCGCTCGGCTATGCGCCCAATACCGTGGCGAGCAGCCTCAAGAAAGGCGCGACCCGGATCATCGGGCTCGTGGTGCCCGACGTCACGAACCCGTTTTTCACGGAGCTCGTCCATTCGGTGCAAAAGCGCGCGCGCGAGCAGGGCTACGCGGTCCTGCTCTGCGACAGCGAACGCGATATCGAGCAGGAGCGCTCATATCTGAAGATGCTTCGCGCGCATCTCGCGACGGGCACCATCATTTGCGCAGCAGGGCCCGACGCGTCATACAAGGACTTGCCCAATGACGTCGGCATCATGCCGATCGTCACGGTCGATCACATCATCCGCGCCGACGACTACGACTCGGTCGTCCTCGACAACGTCGCGGCATCGCGGATGATCATGCAGCACATCATCAGTCTCGGTCACACGCGCGTCGCGATCATCGCGGGGCAGCAGCATCTCGTGCCCGGCCGCGATCGCCTGGCCGGTTTCGTCGAAGCGCTGCGCGGCGCCGGTCTCGACGTGGTGCCCGAGTTCGTGCGGCACGGCGCGTTCAATGGAAACGATGCGTTCGACTGCGCGCACGCCCTCCTCGCGTTGCCCGAGCGGCCATCGGCGATCTTCGCGACCAACAACCAGATGCTGATCGGCGTGATGCGCGCGATCTCCGAGTCGGGCCTGTCGTGTCCGCGCGATGTATCGGTTGCAGCAATCGACGATTTCCCCTGGGCAGCCGCATTCTCTCCCGCGCTGACAACCGTTCGCCAACCCGTCGATGCCATGGCCGAGGCCGCATTCAACCTGCTGCTGGAGCGCATCAACGGGACGAACGCCGCGCCCAAGCATCTCGTGTTCGCACCCGAGCTGGTGATCCGGCAGTCGTGCGTCGCGCCGCCTGCACCGAGCGGGCTTACGCTCGTCGCACAGAAAGCGCCCGCGAAGCCCGCGGCGCGGCGAGCGAAAAGCACGGGCAAGGCGCAGCTCTCCGACGCATGAAGCGGCGCGAGTCGGCATGAATCGGCATGAAGCAGCGGCATGAAGCGGCGCGAATCGGCGCATACGCGCGGCGAGCGGGACCAATAACAACCTTGCGAGGCAATCCGTGAACAACAGGCAAGCCCTGATTCCGCCGGGACCGTTGGGTTTCGGCGCGGCCCCATTGGGCAATCTCTTCGCGCGCGTCAGCGAAGAAGCGGCTGAAGAGACATTGAGCGCGGCATGGGAAGCCGGCATGCGCTACTTCGACACCGCGCCGTTCTACGGCATGGGTCTGTCCGAACAGCGCCTCGGCCGCGCGCTCGCGCATCGTGCGCGCGACGAATTCGTCGTCTCGACCAAGGTCGGGCGCCTGCTGATTCCCGATGCGTCCGTTCCCGAAGTCCAGCACGGATACGTCGGCGCACTGCCGTTTCGCGTCGAATTCGATTATTCGGCGCAAGGCGTGCTCCGTTCGATCGAAGAGAGTCTCAAGCGTCTTTCACTCGATCGCATCGATATCGTCTATATCCACGACGTCGCCGAAGATGCGCATGGTGATGACTGGCTGCGGCAATACCGGATCGCCGTCGAAGGCGCGATGCGGGCGCTGGGCGATCTGCGCGATCAGGGCGTGATCGGCGCGTGGGGGCTCGGCGTCAACCGCGTCGAGCCGTGCCTGATGACGTTGAACGACGCGGACCCGGACGTGTTTCTGATCGCCGGACGATACACGCTGCTCGACACATCGGCGCTCGACGCGCTGATCCCCGCTTGCGATGCGCGCGGCGTGCAGCTGGTCGCGGGCGGTCCGTTCAACTCGGGGCTGCTCGTCGGCGGCACGACGTTCGAATATGCGGAGGCGCCGGCGGAGATGCTCGACAAGCGGCGCAGACTTCTCGCGCACTGCGAGCGCTTCGGCGTGGACCTCAAGGCGGCCGCGCTGCAGTTCACGCATGCGCCGCGAGCGGTCGCGTGCGTGATCGCCGGCGCGAGGAACGCGAGCGAGATCAGACAGAACTGCGCGGCAATGACCGAGCCGATTCCGTCGGCATTCTGGGCAGCGTTGAAGGCCGATGGCCTGATTCCCGCCGATGCGCCGGAGCCTCTATCTTCGGGCGACGCGATCCACGCAACGACACACGCGCCCGTTTAATTGCGAGGGCTGCGGCACGCTCTTCGCGTTCGAACGCGTGAACAGCGTGCGCACCGCGCCATCGACCGACAGACGCGGCGCCCTCCCCAGGACTGCGCCGCTGCGTCGTCATCACGCGTGCGACTGCTCCGCGACCGTGCGCAAGATCGAAATGAACTCCTGCATCGGCTCCGACAGCGGCTCGTTCTTGCGCGTGACGATGCCGTAGTGCGGCATCGTCCGGCGAATGGGCACCTCCAGTCGCCCGAGCAATCCTTCGTCGACGTACTTTTCGACGGCGGCACGCGGCTGAAGCGACAGCATGTCGGTTGTCTGCAGCAGCGCCAGTGCCGAGAAGATCGACGGCGTCTCGACCATGCCGACCAGCGAACGGATGCCGGCAGCGGCCACGGTCTCCTCGAACAGATGCCGGATAGCCGTCGCGGGCGGATACAGGATCCACGGCCACCCGGCGAGATCGGCCACTTCGGGCCTCGCGCGGTCCAGCAGCGGATGCCGCTTGCCGCACACGACCCACACAGGCTCGAGCGACAGCTTCTCGAAATCGAACAGCGCCTGGTGATGCGGCTCGGTCAGGCGTCCGACCATGATGTCGATCTTTCTCTCCTCGAGCCACACGACCAACTGATCGCTGCTCTGCTCGACGAGCCGGATTCGCAACAACGGACGCTTGTGCAGGATATCCCGCATTGCCTCGGCCACCACGCCGGCCGCCGACGCGGAGATCGCGCCGACCGTCAGATGACCGTGGCCGCCCAGTCGCAGCGCATCCAGCTCGTTCACGAACTTGCCGAGATCGGCGACGGCAGCGCCGGCGTAACGCAACGCAAACATCCCGAGTTCGGTGGGACGCATCTCGCGCGGCAGACGCTCGAACAGCCGCGCACCCAATATGGCCTCCGTGTCGCCGAGTATCTTGGTCGCGGCGGGCTGGGTGATGTGCATCTGCTCGGCGGCGATGCGCAGGTTGCGCGTGCGCCCAAGAATATCGAGCAATTGCAGGTGGCGGAAGCGCAATCGGGTCAACACGGACACCGACGGAACGGCTGAAGCGGAATGTTTGGCCATACAGGTAAACCACGCCTTACTCATAACGAAACGGAATCGATATTACCGAATAAACGATTGGATGTTTATCGGAGCCGCGCGTACCGTTGCACCTTACCCTTGCACCTTGCCGGTACGCCGCCACGATGCTGGCGGGCGACCGGGCGACCGGGCGACAACAAGAATCCATGGAGATAACGATGACTACCTCGCTAGTGCTGGACGCCAAAAACACGCTTCCCGACGACGGCTTCAAGGGCACACTGGTCGGACGCGCATGGCTGCCGCCGACCGACACGACGCCGGGCGGCCCGGCCGTGGTCGTGCTGCGCGCCGATGGCGTTTTCGACATTTCCGACGTCGCGCCGACCATGAGCAGCCTGCTGGAACACGACGACCCGGTGGCCACGGTGCGCAATGCCGCTGGCCGCTGGATCGGCAGTCTCGAGTCGATCCTCGCGGGCGCGCCCGCCAGCGCAAGCGGCACAAGCACGGATACCCGCGCGCATCTGCTCGCACCCTGCGATCTCCAGGTCATCAAGGCGGCGGGCGTCACGTTCGCGGGCAGCCTGATCGAGCGCGTGATCGAGGAACAGACCAAGGGCGATCCCGCTGGCGCCGCGCAGATTCGCGCGAAGATCCAGGCACTCGTCGGCGACAGCCTCGCCAGCATTCGTCCGGACTCGACCGAGGCGCGCGAACTCAAGGCCCTGCTGATCGCGCAAGGCATGTGGTCGCAATACCTCGAAGTGGGCATCGGCCCCGATGCGGAGGTCTTCACGAAGGCGCCCGTGCTGTCCGCGCTGGGCACGGGCACGGAGATCGGCTTGCATCCGAAGTCGGAGTGGAACAATCCCGAACCCGAAGTGGTGCTCGCGATCAACAGCCGTGGCCAGGTGCTGGGCGCGACGCTCGGCAACGACGTCAACCTGCGCGACTTCGAAGGCCGTAGCGCACTGCTGCTCGGCAAGGCGAAGGACAACAACGGGTCGACCGCCATCGGTCCGTTCCTGCGCCTGTTCGACGAGAGCTTTTCGATCGATCACGTGCGGCAGGCGGAAATCGGCTTGCGTGTCGAGGGCGAAGACGGCTTCGTGCTGGTCGGCACAAGCTCGATGAACCAGATCACGCGCGATCCGCTCGATCTCGTCGCGCAGACGATCGGCGATATCCATCAGTACCCCGACGGCGCGATGCTGTTTCTCGGCACGCTGTTTGCGCCCGTCGAGGATCGCGATGCGCCCGGCGGCGGCTTCACGCACAAGGAAGGCGACATCGTGCGGATCGCCACGCCGTCGCTCGGCACGCTTGTGAACCGCGTCGGCCGCAGCGACCGTATCGCGCCGTGGCAGTTCGGCGCGCGCGCGCTGATCAACAACCTCGCGCAACGAGGGCTGCTCGGCAAGCCGCTCTGAATTCAGCCCTGGCGGCTCGCGATACGCGATACGCGCCACTCGCATTTCAATGTGCGTCCCACCGGCCGCGCGCGTCGGTGGACCGATCGATACACATGACGTGGCCATGCACGGCAACCGTCCTGCATGACACGGGAGACAAACAATGCAGACCCAGGCTTCAAACCACGACGCGCTCGCCGGCGCCATCAGGAAAGCGCGCAACCGGCTGGCACCGTTCCTCGCGCTGATGTTCGCGCTGTCGATGCTCGACCGCTCGAACGTCGGCTTCGTCAAGCAGGCGCTGATGGTCGATGCGAACATCGGCGATGCCGCGTATGCACTCGGCGCCGGCATCTTCTTCATCGGCTACGCGGTGTTCGAGATTCCCAGCAACCTGATCATGCATCGCGTGGGCGCGAAAGTCTGGATGAGCCGGATCATGGTGACATGGGGCCTCGCGTCGGCGGCGATGATGTTCGTCCACAACGAAACGTCGTTCTACGTGCTGCGCTTCATTCTCGGCGTGGCCGAGGCCGGCTTTTCTCCGGGCGTCATCCTGTACTCGACGTACTGGTTTCCGGCAAGCCAGCGCGGCAAGGCGCTCGGCGTCTATTACTTCGGCCTGCCGCTCGCGCTCGTGCTGGGCAGCCCCCTCTCCGGCCTGTTGCTGGAGGTGATGGGCGGTCAGCTCGGGCTGCACAACTGGCAATGGATGTTCATCATCGAAGGGATCGCGGCGACAGTGGTCGGCGTCATCGCGTTTTTCTATCTCGTCAGCAAGCCGCGCCACGCGAGCTGGCTGAACGCCGATGAAAAGGCCGCGCTCGAAGCCGCCATCGCGGCGGAAGACCGCCATAAAGTCGCCCACGGTCCCGCGAGCGCGCTCGCGGCGCTGCGCAACTGGCAGGTGATGCGCTTCGTCGCGATCTACTTTGCGATTCAGGTCAGCGTCTACGGCGTCATCTTCTATCTGCCGACGCGCCTTTCCGAATTGACGGGCACGGCCGTCGGCCTGAAGGTCGGTCTGCTAACCGCGATTCCCTGGCTGTGCGCGCTGATCGCGCTGCGCGTCGTGACGGGTATCGCCGACGCCAGCGGCAAACACCGGCAATTCGCGATCGCGATGCTCGTGATGGCCGCTACGGGCATCGCGCTGTCGACGCTCGGACACGAACTCGTCCCCGTGCTGCTGGCCTTCTGTGTTGCCGCGATTGGCTTCGTGGTCGTGCAACCGCTGTTCTGGACGCTGCCCACCGCTTATCTGAGCGGAACGGCAGCGGCAAGCGGCATCGCGCTGATCGGCGCGCTCGGCAATCTCGGCGGCTTTCTCGCGCCGACGCTGAAGACGGCAGTCGAATCCAGCTTCCATAGCCAGCGAGCCGGCATGCTTGCGCTCGCGATCGCGGGCGGCTGCGGCGTGCTCCTGCTGTTGAGCATCGGCGCGGTGGCGCAGCGTTCGTTCGCGATCAAGCAGCGTTCGTCCCGGTCCGAGACGGCATGACGGCCTAGCTCCACGGATTTCGCTCGACAGATTTCACTTTCACGTTCTAATTCGATGATTCTTGGACACCACTACATCGCCGGAGAGCGCCATGCGGCCGGCACCCCGTTGCACAGCGTCGATGCGATCACGGGCGAGCGCTATCCCGTCAGCTTCTACGAGGCAACGCAAGCCGAAGTGACGGCGGCAGCGCAAGCGGCGCAGCAGGCGTTCCCCACCTTTCGCGCGACGAGCCCGACCGTGCGCGCCGCGCTTCTCGAAGCGATCGCCGATGAAATCGACGCGCTGGACGCGTCGTTCATCGCCGAGGCGAATCGCGAGACGGCGTTGCCCGTCGCGCGTCTCGAAGGAGAGCGCAAGCGCACGAGCAATCAATTGCGGATGTTCGCCGCCACGGTGCGTCGCGGCGATTTTCTCGATGTTCGTATCGATCGCGCGCAGCCGGATCGCACGCCGCTGCCGCGCCCCGATCTGCGGCAATATCGCGTCGCCGTCGGACCCGTGGCCGTATTTGGCGCCAGCAATTTCCCGATCGCCTTTTCCGTCGCGGGCGGCGATACGGCATCGGCGCTCGCGGCCGGTTGTCCCGTCGTGGTCAAGGCGCATCCCGGCCACATGGTGACGTCCGAACTCGTCGCCGACGCGATCGTGCGCGCCGTCGCGAAGTCGGGTCTTCCGGCCGGCATCTTCAATATGGTCTACGGTACGGCGGCGACAGGCGCGGCGCTGGTGAAGGCGCCGCAGATCAAGGCCGTGGGCTTCACCGGCTCGCTCGCCGCGGGCCGCGCCCTCTTCGATCTCGCACAGGCGCGGCGCGAGCCGATCCCCGTCTTCGCGGAGATGTCCAGCGTGAACCCCGTCTTCCTGCTGCCTTCGGCGCTCGCCGGGCGTGGCGCGCAGATCGCGCGGGAACTGGCGGCATCCGTGACGTTCGGCTGCGGTCAGCTCTGCACGAATCCCGGTCTGGTGCTGGGCGTGCGCTCGCCAGCGCTCGATACGTTCAAGTCGGCGTTGCGCGACGCGCTCGAACAAGCCGCGCCGCAACCGATGCTCGGCGCAGGCATTCGCGAGAACTTCAGGCGCGGCGTGGCGGAATTGCGTGCGCTGCCGGGTGTCGAAGAACTGCTGGCGGCCGGGCAGGATGAACGCGTCGGCGGACATCTGTTCATTGCCGCGCGCGACGCCTTGCTCGGCGGCGACGCGCTCGAAGAAGAAGTCTTCGGTCCTTCGACGATACTGGTCGAACTCGACGACGAACGCGATTTCGTCGCGTTCGCCGACAAGATGCAAGGCCAGCTGACCGCGACGGTGCTCGCGGACGGGACCGATCTCGCGCAGCAAGCCGCGTTGCTCGCGGCGCTGGAGACAAAGGTCGGACGACTGCTGTTCAACGGCTATCCGACGGGCGTGGAAGTGAGCGATGCGATCGTCCACGGCGGACCTTATCCTGCTACGACGGATGCGCGCGGCACGTCGGTGGGCAGCGCGGCCATCGAGCGCTTTCTGCGCCCCGTGTGCTACCAGAACTATCCCGACGCCAGCCTTCCGCCCGCTTTGCGCGACGCGAATCCGTGGAACCTGCCACGCCTCGTCGACGGCATAGCGACAAGCGCGGCCGCGCCCGTCGACACCTGCACGGAGGCCATCTGATGGCTACGACTACGGAATTTGCAGCGGGAGCGCCTGCCGCCAATGCCTCATCGACAGATGCCGTCATCCGGCTGCATCCCGCTGACGATGTCGTGATCGCGCGGCATCAGCTCGTGGCGGGCATGCGTCTGAGCGATGGCGTCACGGTGCGCGGGCTGATTCCCGCTGGGCACAAGGTCGCGGTTCGCGCTGTCGAAGCGGGCGCACCCTTGCGACGCTACGGGCAGATCATCGGATTCGCGACGCGTTCCATTGCGTCGGGTGAGCACGTGCATACACATAACCTCGCGATCGGTTCGTTCGAACGCGACTATGCATTCGGCGCCGATATCCGGCCGACCGCGCACGTGAGGCCGCCCGCGCAGTTTCAGGGCATCGTGCGCAGCGATGGGCGCGTGGCGACGCGCAACTACATCGGCATACTGACGTCGGTGAACTGCTCGGCCACGGCCGCGCGCGCGATCGCCGATCACTTCCGGCGCGACATCAACCCGCAGGCGCTCGCCGACTATCCGAACGTCGATGGCGTCGTGGCCCTCACGCACGGCCAGGGCTGCGCAGTCGACGCGAACGGCGAGGCGCTCGATGTGCTTCGGCGCACGATCGGCGGTTACGCGCGTCATCCGAATTTTGCGGCGGTGCTGATCGTGGGCCTGGGCTGCGAGACCAACCAGATCGACGGACTGATGCAGGGGCAAGGACTGCAAGGAGGCGCATCGCTGAAGACGCTGACGATCCAGAGCAGCGGCGGCACCGCACGCACGGTGGCCGCGGGCATCGAACAGATCGAGGCCATGCTCGTCGACGCGAATCAGGTACAGCGTCAGCCCGTCGACGCGAGCCATCTGGTGGTGGGCCTGCAATGCGGCGGCTCCGATGGCTACTCGGGGATCAGCGCGAATCCCGCTTTGGGCGCGGCCGTGGACCGGCTCGTCGCGCACGGCGGCACGGCGATCCTCTCCGAAACGCCGGAGATCTATGGCGCCGAGCATCTGCTCACGCGCCGCGCCATCTCGCAGGCAGTGGGCGAAAAGCTGATCGCCCGCATTCGCTGGTGGGAAGCGTACTGCGCGCGGATGGACGCGAGCCTCGACAACAATCCGTCGGCGGGCAACAAGGCGGGCGGGCTGACGACGATCCTCGAAAAGTCGCTTGGTGCAGTCGCCAAGGGCGGCACGACAAATCTGGTTGACGTCTACCGCTATGCCGAGCCGGTCAATGCGCAGGGCCTCGTGTTCATGGACACGCCCGGCTACGATCCCGTCTCCGCGACGGGCCAGGTCGCGGGCGGCGCGAACCTGATCTGCTTTACGACGGGACGCGGATCGGCTTACGGATGCGCGCCGTCGCCATCGCTGAAGCTCGGGACCAACACGGCGCTCTGGCAGCGGCAGCAGGAAGATATCGATCTGAACTGCGGCGCGGTCATCGACGGCACGCGTAGCGTCGATGAGTTGGGCGAAGAGATTTTCCAGTTGATGCTCGCGACCGCTTCCGGCGAGAAGTCGAAAAGCGAACTGCATGGCTACGGCCAGAACGAGTTCGTGCCGTGGCAACTGGGCGCGATCACCTGAGTTTGGCCGCTTTGTTTTTATCGGCATTCGGACAGCATGCCGAATGCCGATCGAAACCCGGTTTATCAAATAGCATGAGGTGAATCGAAAATGCTAAAGGGAATCTCTCCGCTATTGTCGCCGGATCTGCTCTTCACGCTTGCATCGATGGGGCACGGCGACGAGATCGCGCTGGTCGATGCCAACTTCCCCGCCGCTTCTCACGCGCGTCAGCTGATCCGGTTGCCGTCTTGCACATCGGCGGAACTTGCGAACGAGGTGCTGCGACTTTTCCCGTTAGACGAGGCAGTGCCTTGCGCCGCCTGGGTCATGACGCCGATCGATCCGTTGCCCGCGCCTCCGCCCGCAACGCTCGACCTTCAGCGTGTGTTGAAACGCCACGGATGTTCCGAAGCCGAGGGGCTAGCGCGCAATGAGTTCTACGCGCGAGCGAGAGCCGGCTTCGCAATCGTGCAGACGGGGGAAACGCGACCCTATGGCAATCTGCTGCTCAAGAAAGGGGTCGTGTCGCCAGTGGCCGGTTGAATCCTCGCCGGTTCGCGGGGCGGCCACATAACCCGCTTCGCCAGAAGAATTCGAACGGTAGCGGCCGCCACGCTTCAAGCGTGGCGGATATCACAGGGTGGCCGCGGCATCGGCTCTTCGTCAACGAATGCAGTACCGCACTTCACGGCAAACGCGATCGCTGATTGCCGGTTCGCAAAATGCCCCAAATCACCCAGCGAGGTGAGTTCGCCATCCTCTTCGAGAATGGATACGCGCGCGACAAAGGTATTGCCGCTTCTTGCAACCGCCGGTTGTATCGCTACACCGTGGTGGTAGAAGTGCATAACATCTCCTGATAAGGTCAAAGGTGCCGCCACGCTCAACGACATGCCAGCGCAATTGAAGTCCGTTTGGCCATGACAAGATGTGAATACCGGTATGGTCCAATGCATCGCGAACGGCCACGGGTTCAGCCAGTTTCAGATTCTCTGCACGGCTCTCGGCGCATTACCCGCAATGGGTTCGCGACACGTGGTCCGTGGTTCCGAACAGTGCCGGACGCATCCGCACGGGTCGCCATCCGGATTGCGGCGACCTGTCCCTGCGTGAGCATCATCAAGCCCCCGAATCGAGCGATCCGCATGCGGACGCTTCGCGTCTGACGCGAGCGTCCCACTGCGGACGATGTACGCAAACCAATGATGCGCGCCGCAAGTGGCACGCACATGACGGGTGATTTTCAGGTGCTCAAGCGAGATTGATTCGCTCGCTCATCTTCGGAACGCATCGCGCGTACGACGAACGGCAATACGCCTGCCGCAAACGCCTTGCGAGAGGATTCCGCGGATAAGGTTCCGGGTCCGCGCGAGCTTAGTGTTTTCGGGTAATGGCCTGAAGGACCGAAACCCCGTGAAGCGTAAGACGGGGACGCTGCACTTCGGACGCCAGTTTTTCCAGCGCCACCAGTTGACGCTCCAGAAGCGTATCCAGTTCTTCGCGACCAAGGTCGATCTGTTCGGGCGCAGCCTTGACCAGCATGAGAGTAGCGAATTCGTGAGGGCTCAGCATGTTTGTCTCGCTCCGTGTTATCTGGACTAAACGTTACCTGCAGGCATTAATTACCCATTGATGCAAAGGCCGTTTGATATTTCAGTAGATTGTTCCAGTCTCTTATAGCCGGCCCGCGAATTCGGTAGCTTCAGGCCGGGGAACAAATGTTAAATCGGAATTCGGGACAGTCCGCATGAAAATAATGCATTAGAACCACATCGTTGATAGAGCGTATTTCGTCATACGAAGATCTCTTGCAACTGCATTCCCGACGCGCCGTTCAGGTCGAACGACAAGGAAAGCGAAAGCGAGAGATCCCGTAGAACTTGAACGCCCATTTCCGACAACTCACTCAATTCCGGATTCAAAAGAACCTCATCGATTTAGATGCGCATTTTTCAGCTGAATGAGTTCTTTCTTTTTCGAATCTTCGCGTGAAGCTCTCCTAACTTTATCGCGCGCAATTTGTTCTTCATCCGGGCCGTGACGTATCGGTCTTTTCCAGGGCAGACCTGCGGCATCACGTTCCCGCGAGTCGCTCACCGAGTCGAATCCGCCACGCGTGTGCGTGGACCAGCTCTGTTGGATCAGACCAGACAGCGAACCGCGAAGTGTTCGTCGTCAGCCGGACATCGGCACACGTCGGGTTCGCCGGAAGAGATTGCGATCGAACGCGAATCTTCTTTGTTTTCCATGGCTTACGATCGCTTGCGAGCCTGATGAACCCGCTTTGGCACAACCTGTGCATTTGCAGCGATGGGCGCGACAACGACCGGTTCCGTGCTTTCGCCGCGGCGTCAGCAATATTGCGTGGATTCCAGCAATGTTCTTGTTCGTTCGAGCCTCTCTGTCTGCGCGCGGCGGGCATTTGCATCATTCCATCAACGTTGAATAGCGCGCCCCAATGATCCTGATCCGGCTACATTCGGGAATTCAATTATTAATATAGGACTACCTATGAACACGAAACTCATCGCCACTTTGCTGATTGCAAGCTCCGCTTCGTTGGCCGCACCCGCCTTCGCGAGCGGCTATGGCCCCGCACCGTACTATCGCCCCGATGACGGCGGACCTGCATCGCAACGCGGCCAAAGCGCTCAAACGTTGGCCGTCGAAGAAGCCCAGGCACGCATGATGGAAGAACGCCATAGTGGTGTCGGCGGGAACGAGCCCGCCAAATACGAGTCGGGTGGCCCCTCGATGGCAGACAACGCCGACCCGATGTATCGCGGCAACTGATCAGCCGATCGCGGGGCGCAAGTCAACCAGCGCCCCGCACCGCACCGCACCACACCGCACCGCGACCGTCGCTTCGCATCCGGGTACGGATCGCCGACGCCCGCGACGCGTGACTTCCTTCCCTGCAATTTCCGCTCGATCGAGACACCCGCCTGCCGTTCATTCGGCACAATGGGCCGCCCTCCCCGCGCCTCGCTCTGACTGCACGTGATTTGCAGTTCAACCGGGTGTGCCGCAACCGGACCGGGAGCATAATCTTCAAGTAATGGCGCTCGGCATGGGAAGGGAGTATGCGCTGCGCAAACTGCGGATTCGAAAACCTCACTGGGGCGCAATTCTGCGAAGCGTGCGGGGCCATGCTGTCGCGCACGTGTCCGCGCTGCGGCCATGAGGCGAGTTCGTCGGCCAGATTCTGCAATGCATGCGGCGCGCCGCTGACCGATGCATCCGTGGCGCCTGTCCCGCATCCGCAGTCTGTCTCGTCGCCGTCTCCGGCGCCTATCCATTACACGCCGCACCACCTCGCCGAACGCATCCTGGCCGAACAGGCGGCGATGGATGCGCGCGGCGAAACCGCCGGCGAGCGCAAGACCGTCACCGCGCTGTTCGCGGACATGGCCGGCTCCACCGCCTTGATCCACGACCTGGACCCGGAGGAGGCCCATCGCCTCATCGACCCCGTCGTCGCGCTGATGATGGAAGCCGTTCACTACTACGAAGGCTATGTGGCGAAGTCGCTCGGTGACGGCATCCTTGCGCTGTTCGGCGCGCCGATCGCCCATGAGGATCATCCGCAGCGCGCGCTCTTCGCGGCGCTGCGCATGCAGGCAGCGATGCGCCGCCACGCCGACCGCATCCGTCTGGAGAAAGGCATTCCGCTGCAAATCCGCGTCGGCGTCCATACAGGCGAAGTCGTCGTGCGTTCGATCCGCACCGATGACCTGCACACCGATTACGACCCCGTCGGCCATACGATCCACATTGCGTCGCGGATGGAGGGGATCGCCGCCCCCACGTCGATTCTCGTCAGCGAGTCCACCCACAAGCTGGCCGAAGGCTATTTCGAGTTCAAGTCATTGGGGGCCACGCAACTGAAGGGCATTCGCGCGCCGCTATCGGTGTACGAAGTCCTCGGCCCCGGCGCGCTGCGCACGCGCCTGCAATTGGCAGCGCATCGCGGACTGGCCCGGTTCGTCGGCCGCGAGGTCGAAATGGAGCACTTGAACCGGGCGCTCGAGATGACCCGGGAGGGGCGCGGGCAGGTCGTCGGCGTGGTCGGTGAAGCAGGCGTCGGGAAGTCGCGGCTGTTTCATGAGTTCAAGGAGCGTTCGCGACACGGCTGCCTGGTGCTCGAAACGTTCTCGGTTTCTCACGGCAAGGCTTTTGCCAATTTGCCGCTGATCGAGCTTTTGAAGAACTATTTCCAGATCACCGCGCGGGACGACGAGCGCCGATGCCGCGAAAAGATGATGGGCAAGGCGCTCATACTGCAACGCAGCTTCGAGAGTCTCGTGCCTTATCTGCTGTTTCTGCTGGGCATCGGCGAACCCGGTTCGGCGCTGGAGGAAATGGACCCCAAGATCCGCCGGGACCGGACCTTCGATGCGATCACGCAACTCCTCGCGCGCGAGAGCCAGGACCAGCCGATCGAACTGCTGTTCGAGGACCTGCAATGGCTGGACAGCGAAACGGAAGCCTTTCTCGCCTATCTGATCGAACGCGTGCCGAAGACGCGGATTCTCCTTCTCGTCAACTATCGGCCCGAGTACCGGCCCGGCTGGCAGCACGAGAATCAATACACGCGGCTGCGGCTCGAACCGCTTGGTCCCGCCGAAGCGCAGGGACTGCTTGCAGCGCTGCTCGGCGATGACCAAGGCCTCGCGCCGCTCAAGCAGCTGATCCTGGAGAAGACGGAAGGCAATCCGTTCTTCATGGAGGAAGTGGTCCAGACGCTCGCGGAGGAAAAATCGCTGCTCGGCGAGCCGGGCCGCTACCGGATCGAGCGTCCGCCCGCGACGTTGCATATTCCGACGACCGTCGAAGGCGTGCTCGCGGGCCGTATCGATCGGCTGCCCGTCGCCGAGAAAGAACTGCTGCAGACGCTCGCCGTGATCGGCAAGGAGTTTTCGTTCAGCCTGGTGCGGCTCATCTGCGGCGACCAGATCGCGCGCGCGGACGACGATCTGCGCCAGCTTCTCTCCCATCTGGAGGCCGCCGAGTTCATTTACGAGCGGCCCGCATTTCCGGAAGTGGACTATTCGTTCAAGCACGCTCTCACGCAGGAAGTTGCCGGGCACTCGCTGCTCACCGAGCGGCGCAGCGCGCTGCACGAGCGAACCGCGCAGGCGATCGAGGCGCTGTTTCCCGCCAGCATCGCCGATTACAGCAGCGAACTGGCACACCACTACAGCTTGAGCGGAAACCTTCCGAAGGCCGTCGAGTATCTGCATCGCGCCGCGCAACTGGCGCTCCGCCATGCCGCACATCTCGATGCGATGCATCACCTCGAAGCGGCGCTGACGTTGCTCGATCGTCTGCCCGACACGCCGGAGCGCAGGCAAAGAGAACTGGCGCTGCGGCTCTCATTGGGGCCGGCGCTGATGTCCGTGCGCGGCTACGGCTCGCCGGAAGTCGCCGCGGCCTATACGCGCGCGCTCGCGTTGTGCGAGCAGACGGGCGACGCGGCGCAACGCTTCGCGGCGCAACTGGGCCTGAGAATCTATTACATGACGCACGGGGAGTACGCGCCGGCGCGCGAACTCGGGACGCAGATGCTCGACGTGGCGCGCCGTGCAAACGACCCGGCCCTGCTCGTCGAGGCGCATGGCGCGCTCGGCGCGTGCCTGTTCCTGCAGGGAGATCTCGACGACGCCCGCGATCATCACGAGCAGGCGCTCGCGATCTACGATCCGGAGCGGCATCAGGCCCATGCGTTCGCCCACGGCGTGGACCCCGGCATCCGGGCGCTGAGCTTCCTCGCGCTGACCTTATGGCTTCAGGGATTTCCCGATCAGGCTCGCAAGCGCTGCCAGGAGGGGCTTGCCCTTGCGCACAAGATCGCCCACGGACCGAATCTGGCATTCGCCCTCGCCTTCGCGGCCGAGTTGCATCAGCTTCGGCGCGAATCGTCGCTGGTCCGCGAGCATGCCGAAGCCGCCATCACGCTGTCGACCGAACAGGGCTTGCTTTACTGGCTCGCGTGGGGAACCATTTTCTGCGGCTGGGTGCTGAGCGAGCGTGGAAATATCGACGAGGGGATTGCCCAGATGCGGCGGGGCCTCGACGCCGACCGCGCCGCCGGTGGCGAAGACCATCGCCCGTATTTTCTGGCGCTCCTCGCCGACAGCTACGGGCGCGCGGGCGACACGGCGAGCGGCCTCGGCGCACTCGAAGAGGCCATGGCGATCGTCGAAAAGTCGGGCGAGCGTTGGTACGAAGCGGAACTGTATCGGCTCAAGGGCAGCCTGTTGCTCGGGGGCAAGAACGACGAACGCGCATCGGCTCGCCGCGACGAGGCCGAACACTGTTTTCGCACGGCGCTCGACGTGTCTCATCGTCTGGGCGCGAGATCGCTCGAGTTGCGCGCCGCGTCGAGCCTCGCCCGTCTGTGGCAGGACGAGGGCAAGGCGGCGGACGCGCGGAGCGTGCTGTCCCAGGTGTACGACGGGTTGTCGGAGGGCTTCGACACCGCCGATATGCGAGAGGCGAAAGCATTGCTCGATGCGCTGGCGCCGGACACAGGATGACGGGCTGAGCGGACCTGATTGGGTGTGAGCCGGCCTGAGCGGAGCGGACCTGACCACGCCTGATTGGGCCAATAGCGCCGGCAGCCGAGCGACGCATCGGCGCATCGGCGCATCGGCGCATCGGCGCAAGACTGCCTGGCGCACCGCGCCCGATGCGCAACACGATTTGCAGCGACCGACGAGACCGAAAATGACGACGAAGAACACAGAACCTCGAGCCGACGACGCGCGCAAGCCGGTCGCGCTGGCATTGCAAGGCGGCGGGATGCACGGCGCGTATACGTGGGGCGTGCTGGACCGGCTGCTCGAAGACGACCGGCTGACGATCGAGGGCGTGAGCGCGACCAGCGCCGGCGCGATGAATGCCACGGTGCTCGCGTACGGCTTGTCGAAAGGCGGCGCGGACGGCGCGCGCGAGGCGCTGCATGACTTCTGGCGCGCCGTCTCGCGTTCCGCCGACCGCTACAACCCGCTGCGCTGGATGCCCTGGCTGAAAGGGACGCACAGCTTCGGGCTCGATCATTCGCCGCTCTATGCGTTTGCCGACATGATGCTGCGCGTCTTCTCGCCGTACCAGTTCAATCCGAACAATCTGAATCCGCTGCGCGAGGTGCTCGAGAGCAAAGTCGACTTCGCCGCGTTGCGCAAGCACTGCCCCATCCGTCTCTTCCTGTGCGCGACCAACGTGGAGACGGGGAAGATCCGCCTCTTCACGGGCGACGACGTCTGTGTGGACGCAGTGCTCGCGTCCGCGTGCGTGCCGACGCTGTTCCAGGCGATCACCATCGACGGCGAGCACTACTGGGACGGCGGCTACATGGGCAACCCAGCCATCTACCCGCTGATATACAACTGCAACACGCGCGACATCGTGATCGTCCACATCAATCCGCTCGTTCGCCGGGGCGTGCCGATGTCGGCCGCCGAGATTCTCAACCGCATCAACGAAATCAGCTTCAACTCGTCGCTGATGCGCGAAATGCGAGCGGTCGCGTTCGTGACCGAGCTGATCCAGCAAGGCAAGATCGAGCGCGGCGAGATGAAGGAAATGCTGATCCATTCGATTCGATCCGACGACGCGATGTGCACGCTGAGCGTGTCCAGCAAGTACAACGCCGATTGGGATTTCCTGTGCGGCCTGCACGACAAGGGAAGGCACGAGGCGGATATGTGGCTCATGCATCACTACCGGAACATCGGGCAACGATCGAGCATCGACATTCGCAGGGAGTTTCTTTGAACATCGCGACGCGTTCGCCGCCTGACGGCGACGCCGCGCTGCGTGCCGCGCCCAAAGAGCGCGCATCGGCACATGACGGGAATCGAACGAAATGACGCAGACGCAGGCGCGCTTCATCGCATTGTGGTCACGCAGCGGCGGCTCGCGTGCCGAGGCCGTTTGCGCCGACCTCGCGCAGCGCTATGCCGAGCCGGCGCGTCGATACCACACGCTGCAGCACGTGCGCCGCTGCTTGCGCGATTTCGACCGGGCACGCGACGAGATTCCGCATCCCGATGCCGTCGAGCTTGCATTGTGGTGCCACGACGTGATCTACGCGCCCGGCGCGCGGGACAACGAACAACGCAGCGCGAGCTGGTTCCGGCAATGGGCGGACGGCCGTATCGCGGCGAGCGAGTGCATCTGCGACATGATTCTCGCGACGCGGCATACGAACGCGCCGGCCGGACTGGACGAACGCTTCGCGTGCGATATCGACCTTGCCGTGCTCGGCGCTTCGCGCAGCCTCTTTCGTCGCGACGGAGAACGCCTGCGTGCCGAGCGGCCGGACCTCGACGATCGCGCGTACGACCAGCACGAACGGGCACTCCTGGGCGGCCTGCTGGCGCGTCCGCGCATCTATCTCACGGACTTTTTTCACACTCGCTGCGAAACGCGCGCGCGCAGCAATCTGACGTGGCGGCTGGATCTGCCGATGGCGCATTGAAACAACACGACGATGCCTGCCGGCGCGGGATTGCCCAACGCGAACAGCGCGCACCACGCGGCTACGTCCTGCATCGAAATTTCAACGAACGTCGCCGCCTGCCGCGAACACCCGGCGAGATTTTCGACGATCGCGAAGAGCGCCGCCTGTCCGCCGGGAATGTCCGCGCCGGACGCGCCCAGCCTGACCGGCTCGCCGTCGCTGCGCGTCGGGTCCATCAGACCGCTCATCGCCTGAATGACGGTATCGAAGGCTGGCCTCGCGGGATACGCGGACAGAATGCCGAAGCCGAAGATCGAGCAATAGACGTCGACCTGAACGGCAAGGCTCGGGGGTCGGGGCTCGGGACACAGCGAGCCATAAGCAGGCTCCCGTGCTCTCACTGCGGCGAACTGCCCGGTCTATTGACGGCGGTTGTCGAGCAGTTCGGCCGCATCAGCATCACGTCGCGCTGACGCTCGCCGCCTGATGCAACGCAAGCGGCGCCGCGATGAACGCAGCAAGCAGCAGGCCGATCTCTTCATGCGCCTGCGTGTACCAGCCCGCGACGTGCGTCATGTTCATCGTGCCGACGCATCGGCCGTTGTACGCCACCGGTATGTTGAGAATCGATCCGAGCCCCATGCCCGTCATCACCATGTGGTCGTCGAATGCGACGCGGATGCCATCGGGCGTCGTCGCGCGAAATGGCTTCAGGTCACGCAGCGTGTGCTCGCCCCACACGCTGCCGTGTTTCTTCTTGCGGCCGCTCAGCGGATACACGTCGAGCATGTTCGAGTGCAGCCGCTCGACTTCGAATCGCTCGGCATCGAAGCACATGATCGTGAAAAGCCTGAAGCCGATCGCATTCTGCGCAACCTGCTCGACCGCCTCGAAGATGGCCTTCGGCTGGTCGGTCTGACGGATCGCGTGCGCAAGGAGCGAGACATCGGCGATCGAGAGCGCGTGGTGCTGCGTGGAGTCGTGCTGCATGATGCGGTTCATCCCTGTGCATTCGCGTGATCAAAACTGTTTGGCGGCGGCACCGGCGCGTCCGCTGGAAGCCGCCTGCTGTTCCGATGCCGCGACAGAGGCCGCATCGCGCGACGGAAGCGGCGAAGGCGCGGCGCGCGCGCCAAGCTCTTGCGCTTCGATCTCTTCGAGCGAGCGGCCACGCGTTTCGATGCCGAACACCAGCACCACGCATGCGCCCGCGACAAGCACCGCCGTCGTCATGCCGAATACGCCCAGAAAACCCGCTGCCGGATACACGAAGCCGACGAGAATCGGCGCGCTCACCGAACCGATGCGGCCGAACGAAGACGAACTGCCCGTTCCCGTCGTGCGCACCGCTGTCGGGAAGATTTCCGGCGTGTATGCATAGACGCCCGCGAACGCACCGTTCATGAAGAACGACAGGCAGATGCCCGCCATCATGATCTGCGTCGCCGTGTGCGAGAAAGCAAGTGCAATCGCAGCCACGCCGCCGAGCAGCATATAGCTCGCGACCACGCGTTTGCGGCCGATCTTTTCGTTGAGCCACGCAGCCGAGAAGTAGCCCGGAATCTGCGCGCCATAGATCGCAATCGAGTAGCCGAAGCTCTTCGTGATCGTCAGTCCTTCCTTGACGAGCAGGCTAGGTATCCACGAGAAAAACGAGTAGTACGCGAACGCGACCGAGAACCACATTAGCCAGCTGACCGCAGTCGTTTTCGCGAGCTTGTGCGACCAGATCGCCGCGACGTTGCCCAATGCACCGCGCGGCTTCGTGGGAATGGCCAGGGGCGTTGCGCTGACCGACGGCTCGGGCAGCGCAATGCCCTGCTTCGCAAACCACGCCTCGACGGTCTCGACGATCGAAAGCGCCTCGCGAACACGGCCCTGCGCTTCGAGCCAGCGCGGCGATTCGGGAAGCATCCTGCGCCACCAGAGCAGCATGACCACCGGCAGCGAGGTGATGACGGCCATATAGCGCCATCCATCGGGGAACTTGCCGATCACCGTATAGCCGAGAATCGACGACGTCACATAGCCGAACGACATGAAGCCGACGAGCGCGCCGCAGAACATGCCGCGATAGCGGCGCGGAATGAATTCAGCGAGGAACGGCGCGATGACGACGGCTTCCGCACCCGAGCCGAAGCCGGCCAGGATGCGAAGCGCAAAGAACACGTGCCAGTCGTTGACCATGCCGCTTGCAAACGACGCGACGCAATAGATCGAAAGCGCGGACATCATGATGCGGCGCCGGCCGATGATATCCGCGAGCACTCCCGACAGGAACGCGCCGAAGAAGTACCCCATATACGTGCTGCTCGCGACGAGCCCGCTTTGCACGCTCGACAGATGCCACAGCTTGCTGACGACGGGCAGAAGAAACGCGAGCGACGACGAATCGAGCCCGTCGAACATGTAGCCGAGTCCACCGATCACGAGCAGCTTGCGGTGAAAGCCCGAGAGGGGCAGCCGCTCGAGGCGGGCAGCAATGGATGACATGACAGCGCTCCAGAAGATCTGCTTGAGATGTGACGTTCAACGGCCGATCGCATAAGCCTGCATCTGACGCGGCGTCGCGGCGCCACGCATCAGGCCGTCCCGGATGCCGACGGCGCAGACGCGGCCAAGCGCCCACGGCTCCGCGACCGTGAGATCGTGTCCACGGCGGCGCAATTCGGCGAGCGTCGCTTCGGGAATGCGCGCTTCGGCGGACATCTTTCCAAGCTGCATCGCGCGCGGATAGAAGGAGCCCGGAAAGTGCGCGGTCTGGAAGGTCGGCGAATCGACGGCGGCCTGCAGGTTCATGCCGGCGTGCACGTGCTTGAGGAAAAGCTGGAGCGACCACTGGTCCTGCTGGTCGCCGCCGGGCGAACCGAACGCGGCATACGGCCTGCCGTCGCGCGTGACGAGCGTCGGCGACAGTGTCGTGCGCGGCCGCCGGCCAGGACCGAGCGACGACGGCAGCCCCGGCTCGAGCCAGAACATCTGCGCGCGCGTCGTGATGTTGAAACCGAGCCCCGGCACGGCAGGCGATGCCTGTAGCCAGCCACCCGACGGTGTCGCGGATACCATGTTGCCCCAGCGGTCCACGACGTCGAGATGCACCGTGTCGCCGCGCAGTTCCGGCAAGGGTGCGAAGGTCGGCTCGCCCTGTCCGAATCCGCCCGGCTGCTCGCGTCCTGCATTCGCGACGATGATCGCGGCGCGCGCGGCGCTGTCGCCGATCGCGCCAGGACGGAACTCGAGTGACGCGCGCTCGCCGTCGACGAGCTTGCGGCGTTCATCGTTATACGCTTCGCTCAGCAGCGTTGACAGCGGCACGTCGGAGAAGTTGGGGTCCCCGTAGAACACTTCGCGATCAGCGAACGCGAGCTTCGCGCATTCGATCACGGTATGGATGAAGTCCGGACCCGTCGGGTTCATCGACGCGAGATCGAAGCCCTTCAGCAATGCAAGCTGTTGCAGGAAGACGGGCCCCTGGCCCCAGGGCCCCGTCTTGTGCACGGTCAGCCCTTCGTACTCGAACGACGCCGGGTCTTCGTATGACGGCTGCCAGCGCGCCAGATCGTCGCCCGTCAGAAGACCGCAATTGCGCTTGCCGGACGTATCGAGCACGGGCGTGCCGCGAAAATACTGATCGATTGCATCCGCGACGAAGCCCCGATAGAACGCATGGCGAGCGGCTTCGCACTGCTCCGCGCGATCCTGTTTCGACGACGCGAGTTTCAGAATGCGCTCGTAAGTCGCTGCAATGGCCGGGTTCGCGAACAGCGCGTTGGGGCGTGGCGCTTCGCCGTCCTTCAGCCACTCGGCGGCAGATGTCTTCCATTCCGACTTGAAGAACGCCTGTATCGCGAGAATCGACGCGGACATGCGCGGAATCACCGGATAGCCATTCCTTGCGTAGCCGATCGCGTAGCTCAGCACGTCGGCGAGCGGCAGTTGCCCGTAGTCGCGCAGCAGCGCCATCCAGCCGCCGAACGCGCCCGGCACGACGGCGGGCAGCAGGCCTGTGCCCGGCACGACATCGAGTCCCATCTGCTTCATGCGTTCGATCGACATCGCGGCGGGCGTGACGCCCTGACCGCACAACACGCGCACCCGGTCTTCCCGCGACGAATAGAACACCACGGGCAGCTCGCCGCCCGGACCATTCAGATGCGGCTCGACGATCTGCAGAACGAAGCCCGCGGCAGCCGCGGCGTCGAACGCATTGCCTCCTTTCTCAAGAACCGCCATCGCCGACGCACTGGCAAGCCAATGCGTACTCGCCACCATGCCGAATGTGCCGATCAGTTCAGGGCGCGTCGTGAATCCCATATCGAACTTCTCCTTTTTGAACCAATTCATATTTGGTTCTAAAAAATAGCTCGCTGCTTTTCCGTTCGGAGCGGCGCATGCGCTGTCGTTGTTTTAATGTTTGCGTACAAAAAAGCGGTGTCAAGCTCTGATTCGATTGGCATTGCAAATCCCGTAAACGCTTTTTATACTTTGAACCAATACATATTGGTTCAAATAACGGAGAGGGACATGCGATGAGCGTAGAAGCATTGAATGCCTTCATCAGCGAGCACGGGCTGCGCGATGGCGACGCGCTGCCGCCGGAACGGCAACTGGCGGAAATACTCGGCTTGTCGCGACGCGAACTGCGCGCCGCGCTGTCGACGCTTGAAGCGTCGGGGCGTGTATGGCGCGGCGTCGGACGCGGCACCTATCTGGGCAGCCGCCCTATCAGGTTCACGCCGACGGTTGCGGGACTCGGCGCGCGTACGAGTCCCGCCGATATCGCCGAGATGCGGCTTGCCATCGAACCGGCCTTCGCCGCGCTGGCCGCGATCAAAGCCTCACCCGAGGATCTCGCGGAACTCGAGAACTGCGCGCGCAAGAACGCCACTGCGCGCGACGACGACGAGTGGCAGAAGTGGGATCACCGCTTCCATCTGCTGATCGCTCAAGCGACGCGCAACCCCGCGATCATCGCGTTGATGGAAGCGATCAACGGCGTGCGCGCGCGTCCGACGTTGCGCGAAAAGACAGTCGACGACCGCAATCGGCAACGCTTCGCGGCAGAGCATAAGGCGATCGTCGATTGCATGCTGGAGCGCGATGCGGATGCCGCCTATGCGCGCATGCGCGATCATCTCGCCAACGTCGCGGCGCGATTGCACACGCGGTAGGCATCGACATGTTTCATCGAGCTGCACGGGCTTGCTCTCACGCGGCAGCTTTACCTCTGGAAAACGGAGACGTCTTCCGCAAGCCAGCCGGTGACGCATCGCCGTTGAAATTTCGCTTCACGATGGCCGTGGTAGAGTCGAGCCACTTTCTTTATCGCGTAGCCTTATGTCGCCACGCATCGAACCGTGTCCCGCCGATCCGGCGGACCATCGACAGCGCACGGAATGCCCCACCGATACGCACGCCATGAACATGCCGATTCCCGCGATCGTTCCGACGCAAACCGCTCTGGTGGTCATGCACTATCAGACCGACATCCTGTCGTTGTTTCCATCGGTCGCGCCCGCTTTGCTCGCCAATACGCGCAAGCTGTGCGACGCCGCGCGGGCCAAAGGCGTCAGCGTCTATTTTGCCAAGATCCACTTTAGTCCGGGCTATCCGGAAGTCAGTCCGTTGAACAGGAACGGCCAGGGAATCAAGCAACTCGGTCTTTTCATCGACGACCAGATCTCGCCGGAACTCGGCCAGCAGGCTAGCGAACCGCTCATCATCGCGCATCGTGCGAGCGTGTTCTTTGGTACCGATCTGCAGGCGCGGCTTTGCGCGCAAGGTATCGATACGCTGCTGATGGTGGGCATTGCGTCGACGGGTGTCGTGCTGTCGTCGGTTGCATACGCCAGCGATGCGGACTTCCGCCTGTTCACGGTGAAGGATTGCTGCTACGACCCGGATCAGATCGTCCACGATCATCTTTTCTCAACGGCGTTCGATTCGCGCACGACGGTGCTCTCGCTCGCCGATGCCTTGTCGTTGCTCGCCTAGCAGTTGCCTGCGTTTCGACTGTGCTGTGAGCAAAGCAGCCGTTCGACGACGCGCTGTGCGGCACGATCGATGGCGGCATCAGGGTAGATCTCCGTCTCGCGCTGCATCGCGAAGTCCGCATTGCATCGACCCGGCTACCCATTTGGGTGGTGTGCGCCCCCTCTTCTTCTGTCATTGTGAATCCGTCGTCACAACGCTGTCCGCACGGATAGCCGAGCAATCGATGACGCGACGCGCAAGCACGTCGCATCGCAACTGGCAGGAGACCTGAAATGGAAACCACATCTTCGAGCGGAAATCCTTTGATGGATTTCTCGGACAATCTGGCAGACATTGCCGGGCGAATCGCGCGAAGTGTCGTGACAGTGCACGGCCGGCATCGCATGCCGTCAAGTGGGGTAATCTGGCGACATGGCGTCGTCGTGACGGCTGCACACACGATCAGGCGCGAGGACGGGATCAAGGTCACATTGTCCGATGGACGTACAGTCGCCGCAGTCCTCGCGGGCCTCGATCCGGGCACCGATCTTGGCGTGCTGAAACTGGACGGCGTGGACCTGGACCCGATCGAATCCGGCGATGCCCGCTCACTGAAGCCGGGCCATCTCGCGCTCGCCGTCGCGCGCGCGGATGATCTCGGCATCAGCGCTGATTTCGGCGTAATCGGCAGTACAGGCGGTTCCTGGCGCACGTGGAGAGGTGGACAGCTCGATGCGTTCGTGCGACTGGACGGCGGGCTGCGTCCGGGTTTCTCCGGCGCGGCTCTCGCGGATATGCGCGGGCAAGTCATGGGCATCTGCACGTCGGCACTGATGCGTGGCGCCGGCATGGTGATTCCCGGAATGACCGTGGAGCGCGTCACCGATGAGCTATTGGCCAAAGGGCGCGTCTCGCGGGGCTACCTCGGCGTCGGCACGCAGCAGGTCAGCCTGCTGGACGCGTGGGTCGACAAAATGAACCTGCCGTTCAGCAGCGGATTGCTGATCAATTCGCTGGCGCCGGGCGGCCCTGCGGAACAGGCGGGCGTGCTGATAGGCGATGTGCTGATCGAACTGGACGGCAAGCCTTGCTGCGACATGGACGACGTGCACGCCGCGCTGGGCTCGGCGAGCATTGGACAGCAGTTGCAAATCGCGTTGATCCGAGGTGGCGAACGCCACGCGTGTTCGGTAACGGTGGGCGAACGCCCTCAACGGAATGCGTGCAGATGAGGTCCGGGAAGCGGCGAAATGTCGGATGGACAGAGGGTACACATGGCGCCCGTGAGGGTTGCGGTGATTGCGGCATCGTCGCAGGTGCGCGCGAGCCTGCAAGCGGTTGTTGAAGCGCTTGTCGACGCGAACCCGGCGCTTGAATTCCTGGGTAGCGCAGCCGACGCTGAAACGCTCGTCGATTGCCTTGCAGGTTCGGTGCCGGATGTGGTCGTGACCGACATCGACCAGGAGGCGAGCGACGCGCTCAAGACGTTATTCGAAATCGGGCACGCGCCACCGGCGCTCGTCCTGTTGAGCGACGACCCGGAGAGTGACGGGATTCTCGACGCGCTGCACGCCGATGCATTGGCGATTCTGCCGCGCAACGCGATGCCCGCCGAAATCGTCGCGTCGATCGAAGCCGTCGCCGCGGGCCTTTGCGTGCTGTCACCCGACATCCTTGCAAAGCTGCTGACGGGACGCAAACCGCCGCGCGAGGCGGCATCCGGTGAACCGTTCGAAGCGTTGACGTTACGCGAGATCGAAGTACTGGCGATGCTCGCCGACGGACTCGGCAACAAGGAGATCGCGCGACAACTCGACATTTCGGACAACACGGTGAAATTTCACGTCTCCGCCATCTTCGGCAAACTCGGCGCGACCAACCGCACCGAGGCGGTGATGCTCGGAATGCGGCGCGGATTCATCATGGTGTAGTCCACGTCATCGCAGCCATTGCAGATGCAGTCGCTTCATTGAGTACCCGTAGAACCCACGGTTCTCAGGAGTTTGCCCCACTCCAGATCGATATGATCGGGGAACATGGGCACGACTCCCGCGCCAGGCGTAAAAGTCAATTCACCGAAGTAGATCGCATTGTCGAACGCATACAGGTCGACCCGCACATAGTCGAAACCTCGAGATAAGGTCTCGGCGGCCTGGAGCACCATCGCCAGGTTATCGGGAGGCGGCTCCGCATTGACACTACGGGCATATCCGCCGACCGACACGTCGAGATGATTCCAGTTCGCGTCATAGATGTTGCCACGCGGGTCTTGCCCAAAGCGATCGCTGATGTGCAGGATGTACATCTCGGGTCGTCCCGCTTTTCCGCCGAAACAGTGCACCTTATAGTCGGCAGGAATCTTTCCTCTCTTGTCGAGCAAAAGCGTTTCGAAGAACAATCGCGGCTCGATGTCCCTGTAGTGACGCTCACGAGCGTTCCTATAGAAATTAGTCGACAGCCATCGGGCAGCGAGACGCTGCAATTGCTCAAAGCTAGCTTTCGATTTGTCGTGCACGACTTCGACGAACGAGCTTCCGTGATTTGCTTTCATGACAAAGGAATCTGGAAGCGAATCGAAAACGGATGGCGTAAATCCCGCGGGTTCCGAAATCAGCGGTACGAGGAACTGTTCTCCAAGTACCCTGCCTACGTATTCGCGTACGCCAAGCTTGTCCGTCAGAGGAGCGTATCGAGGATCAGGTTTCAGGCTTCTCCTCAAGATCTGCTCGTTGAATGTGCGCGGCCGGATCAGGTTTGGAAAGCGCCCCACTTCCTTTCGATGCAGAAGCGAAAGGAAAAGTAAGTCTGGCAGCAGAGCTTTTGCATTTTCTTTTAACCGTGATTTGAAAGGTCGTCGCACAGTACACCTGAAATCTGCGCATGGGGGTATGTCTCAATGAAACGAGCCGCTCTCCCGCGCACGTTGCGGGCATAGACATGCTTCTCTATGCCGATGAGTCTTGGTGTTCCGGATACACATCGAATTTGATGCCGGTTCAAACGAGGTTCCACGCGTTAAGACAACCAGCAATGCATCGAGCTTAGCAGCTATCGCGGCGTTGCAACAATTTCGGCTCTAAGTCGAGTGCTATTGGCCGGAAACGTTGAACATCATGCAATTACCGTTGCGGCGTGAACCGGTATTTGGCTTCGACCCATTAGTTCAATTGTGAGAAGCTTTTGTGAATATGCGCACAAACCAGGAATGTTTCAGTGCCTGGTTTTTTGCCCGCGGATCATTGCCGCCGCGCACGCAGCGCCGAGCAACGCGCATACCGCGGACGTCAGCGCGACAGCTCGCAATCCCGCATCGATCGCTTCCGCCTGCGCCTCGATGATCCGCGCGGGCACGGCGTGCGCGCCCGCCATCGTCGACGTGTCGGGTTCGAGCAGTTGCCCGGCGCGATGCAAGTCGGGCGGAATGTTCAACCGTTCGAGGCGCACCGCGAGCGCCGCGCCATGCGACCACATGAACACGATGCCGAGCACGGCGATCGCCAGCAGGCTCGCGATGCGCGCAACAGCATTGTTGATGCCCGACGCGACACCCGTACGCGCGGCGGGAACGGCCGTCATCACGGTCGTCGTCAGCGGCGCAACGGTGATCGTCATGCCGAGGCCGAGCACGACGAGCCCCGGGAAAAAACTCGTCCAGTAGGTTTCGCGATCCGTCTCGAAGAGCGCAGGCAGCGCGAGCAGCGTGAAGCCGACAGCCGTAACCAATGGGCCGACGGTCAATAACGCGCGCGGCCCCAGGCGTGTCGCGAGCCCACCCGTGAAGCGCGACAGCCCGCCGATCACGACAGGCACGGGCAACAGCGCCGCGCCAGCTTCCGTCGCCGAGTACCCGTGCGCGCGAATCAGCGTGAATGGAAGAAAGAACAGCGCGCCACCCATGCCGAAGTACAGCAGCAACGTGACGAGGTTCGCGCCGCTGAAGTCTCGCGAACGAAACAGGTCGAGCGGCATCATCGGGTCTTTGCTGCGCGCTTCGATCGCGATGAATACCGCGCAGACGAGGATTCCGGCAGCGATCGCGCCGATCACTACTTCATCGTTGAAACCATGCGATGACGCGCGCGTGAGGCCATACGTGAGCGCGCCGAGCCCGGCGGCGGCTGCGAGCGCGCCTGCCCAGTCAAGACGGCGCGCGGCGCCTTCGTTGCGGCTCTCCGGCACCGACGACAGCGCGAGCGCGATCGTCGCCGCCGCGAGCGGCACGTTCAGATAGAAGATCGCGCGCCACGAGAGCGCATCGACCAGCCAGCCGCCCGCGACGGGACCCACGGCCGACATGATCGCGCCAACGCCGGCCCATGTACCGATCGCGCGGCCTCGCTCGCGCTCGTCGAAGACCGCGCCGATGATCGCCAGACTGCTCGGCACAAGCAGCGCCGCGCCGATGCCCTGCACTGCGCGTGCCACGATCAGCGCGCCTGAGCTGGGTGCGAAGCCGCATGCCGCCGATGCCGCCGTGAACAACCCGATGCCCGCAATGAATACCGTGCGCCGCCCGACCTTGTCGCCCATCGCGCCACCTACCAGCACCAGTGAGCCGAGCAGCAGCAGGTACGCGTTGACGACCCATTGCATCGCCGCGACGTTCGCGCCGAGTTCGCTCTGGATCGCAGGCAGCGCGACGTTGACGACGGAGCCGTCGATGAAGGCCATGCTGGAGCCGAGAATCGTCGCCGCGAGAGCGAGCCGCTTGTGGCGGCACATGCGATCGCAAGCGGGTTGCGCGATGACCGCCAGGTCATCGCAAGGGGCGGCCTGAGCGGCGAACGCGAGCGGCTCGTCGCGCGTTTTGTCGAGAGGCGGGGTGGCGTGATCGGCCATCAGACGTGTCCATTCGGTGCGTTGCTGTCAACTGTGTAATGTACAAGCAAAGCGGCCGGCCGTTCAGTGTATCGGCATGTTGTGCGCCGATTCGTGCAGGAGATCGCGGGACATATTGAGGGTTGCATGACCGACATTCGCGTCGCCAGTGGCGAATGCCTGGTTTCGCCGCTAGCGAACGCTCTTCGCTTCGATTCCGCGTGCGCGCTATGGCGGCTTACTGCATCGTCGATCGTTCGGCATGCGCGTCCGTGCCAAAACTTGTCGCGCTCCCGGACTGGTCAATTCAGGAACCCGAACTATATGATGGATACTCATGCTGACGGAAGCCGTCGCAGAACATTCAGAACGGCGGCAACGCGGCGGAGATCTCGCGGATGGGTCGGCCCCGATCCGCGAGACCACGACATCAACCTGCGCGTTAGTGGCCGCTATCGGCGTTGCATTGAGGCAGGTGACCGCAGTTGCCCTGTCCCAACCGGGTCGTGTTGCCACTCGCACTTGCGCTCCCGGATACACCACCATAACCGGACGAGTCAGAAGATGTGCTGGTAGCCGTCGATGACGATTGAGCATTTTGCTGCGAGGACATGTCCTGCGCCTGAGCTACGCCCGCTAACGAGAGCGCGCCCAGGAGCACGACGGGCACGAGAAGCGTCGTCGTCTTCATGGTTTACTCCTTCAATACCAAATCAGGTTTCAGGTTTTGCGCCCGCTTTCACACGCAATGGGCGAAGCGCCCGGCACGCGCCAAAACGGCCGCTGCCAGCGACTCCGGCTGCTGCGGGGACCCGGTTGCGGGAAGCGTTCTTTCCGGCGTTCTACCGGGTGTGTGGAAGAAAATAACGCGGCAAATCCGCGAGTGGCGTTCGAGATGACAGGAGCATCCGAAGAACCGCCAGTGGGCTGGTAGGCCCGGTACGCAAAGAGAAAGCGCACGTCTTAAACGTATATCATCGACAGAAAAAAGATACTAAGCCTTTGGTGATATACGGGCTCGATATATGGCATTTAAAAAACATCACGCACTTTCTTTCGATTCGCTAGCTACTCGTTACAGCGTTCGGCGAACTTATCAATTTTACCGGCTTTGTCAAATTGCCTTATCACGGCTTCCCCCGCAGCGGTCATCGGCCCAGGCTCGAATCGGTTGATCGACGAACTGCTTCATAACGATATCCATGACGTGGTTACATGACGCAGGGAAGCAACGCGTGACCAGATGTACTTCGTGTGGCCGCCACTTCAAAGTGCGTAGATAATGCTGGCAAATATCGAGCCGAACAGCACCCACTTGACGACCTAATACGTCGGTCGATGCCACGCCTTCAGGCGCTTGCCGACACGGCGTATCGCGTACACGCGTTTGAACGCGCGGTTCAGGAAGCCAGTGCGATCGTTTTCGTCATTCGGGGAACTGGCTGCGCGAAGCACGATATTCGCAAACGCGCGGTTGAACGCCGCCGCCCAGCGGAAATACATCGGCCGCTCGACGTCGCAGAAGAGCACAATACGGGAAACTTCGGATTCGTTCCACGTCGATGTAGCACTCGGGGCTCCCTGGCGTAACCAGGCCAAGGTGATAGCGCACCGAACCGGCTTTGTCGCAGCAAGCGTCGGGTATCATGTGCCATGACAATATGAACGGTCGGACGCTCGATAACGACTTTGAATCCACCCTTGGCACGGGTGCTCAAGCGCTTGCACTATCCGCTCGATGTGATCCTGACGTGTGTCCGCTGGTATGTGGCGTATCCGCTGAGCCTTCGGCACCTGGAAGGGATGATGGCGGAGCGCGGAATCCCGGTCGACCATTCAACCGCGCACCGCTGGGCCATCAAAGTGTTGCCGGTTCTGGAAAAGGCGTTTCGCCGCAACAAGCGAGCCGTCGGCCGGAACTGGCGAATGGATGAAACGTATGTCAAGGTCCGAGGCCAGTGGAAGTATTTGTACCGCGCAGTCGACAGGGAGGGGAACACTGTGGATTTTCTACTGCGTGCCCATCGTGACAAGGCTGCGGCGCGGCGCTATTTCGAAAAATCCATCGACCAAAACGGCGCGCCCGAGACGGTGACAATTGATAAAAGCGGTGCGAACCTGGCCGTAGCACGCGGCCTAAGCGCCGTTCTGGTTGCACCATTGAATCGCCCAACGCTGCGCCGCTTCGATAGCGTCCGCGTCGGAGGGGTAATCGCCGAGATCACCTGAATACTTCATTTCTACGGCTTCACCGCCGGCCAGGTCGCGCCGATAGATCTTCGCGCGGGCGTAGTAGCGACCGCCTTCATCGAGAGGCGACGCGTCGATATGAAACTCCTTGTAGTCGAAGCGCATGGTCTGCTCCGCAAAGGCCCACTACTCGTCACGCTGGACAAGTTGCGGGCGCCCAGTTGCGTCTGGACCGGTGTTCACAAGCTTGTTCCGGTAGTCGCAGCCAGGACAAATGAAAAAAGCCGCCCTCGTCGGTCTGGGCTTCCACCTGATCGAACGCAAAACTGCATTGCGGTTTTGACAAGTCCACATGGCTATCTCCGGCGCCGCTTTCGTCGCTTCGGTGGCTGCCGAGGTTCCGATGGTCGGCGCGGCAATTCAGGGCTCCAGTTCTTTAAGCAGCTTGTTAGCAAGGGCGCGCGCTGCATTTCGCGCCTGAACCTCATGGGGGAATTCCATTTCCGTTTCGCGCGGATCGTCCGATTCAGGTTCGGCCCCCACTCCTCGCAGCCAACCGCTTTCGCAGTGTTTGCGCACGACATACCTTCTGCCTTGGCGCGCTGACAGAGAAACATTCGTCAGATACCTCAAATGGAAAAGGCACCAGAAGGAGACGTATGTCGGTGGGGTTCTCCCCCATTCAAATCGCTCTCGGGTCGGTGACATCGATCACGACGTCGAGCCCTCGATGTCCGCAGCTTGTGCGGTGCCGCTGCCATCGTACCCGCACCTACGACGCGATTTTCATGCGTTTCCCTCGATTCAATTATTGAAGATTTTCGAAGATCGCTGCAATCCCCTGACCGCCTCCGATGCACATCGTGACAAGCGCGTATCGGCCGCCGATGCGCTTCAGTTCATAAAGGGCCTTGACGGTGATCAGCGCGCCCGTTGCGCCGATCGGATGTCCGAGCGAAATGCCCGAGCCGTTCGGATTGGCTTTTGCAGGGTCGAGATTGAGTTCCTTGGCAACTGCGCAAGCCTGAGCCGCGAAGGCTTCGTTTGCTTCGATGACGTCGATATCACTCATCCTCAGGCCTGCGCGTTGCAGCACGTTGTGCGTAGCGGGCACCGGCCCCATACCCATATATGCCGGGTCCACGCCCGCATGCGCATATGCGACCAGGCGTGCGAGCGGGGTTGCGCCGCGCTTCTCGGCGACGCGTCGTTCCATAAGGACCAAGGCGGCAGCGGCATCGTTGATGCCCGAAGCGTTCCCAGCCGTCACCGTGCCTTCCTCCTTCAGGAACACCGGTTTGAGTTTCGAAAAATCGTCGTTCGAAGCGTTGAGGCGCACGTGTTCGTCAGTGTCAAATACGACGTCACACCCTTCTTCGACGCAATCGTAATAGGTAGGATCTGTTCTTTGAAATAGCCTCTCGCGATCGCATTGGCTGCGCGGCGGTGAGATTCGAGTGCCAGTGCGTCCTGCGCGTCGCGCGAGATGTTGTACTTGCGTGCGACGTTCTCGGCCGTCACGCCCATATGGATCAACTGAAACGGATCGGTGAGCGCACCGACCATCATGTCAACGAGACGCGTGTCGCCCATGCGCTGTCCGAAACGCGCCGCGGGTAGCGCATAGGGTGCACGGCTCATGCTTTCTGAGCCTCCACCGACTGCGATATCAGCGTCACCGAGCAAAATACATTGCGCGGCCGAGATAATTGCCTGCAAACCTGAACCACAAAGGCGATTCATCGTTACGGCGGGCGTGCGCTGCGCCACGCCGCCGTTGATCGCCGCAGCGCGCGCGAGATACATGTCACGCGGCTCGGTATGCACGACGTTGCCGAATACTACATGGCCCACTTCATCGCCGGACACGGAGGCGCGCGATAGTGCTTCGCGAACCACCCGTGCTCCGAGCTCGGTGGGGGAAAAATTCTTGAGGCTGCCGCCGAATTCACCGATAGCGGTCCTCACGCCACTTACAATTACCACGTCTTTACTCAATTTCGACTCCGTCCGAAGAAAAGTGGCTCGAAATAGGTACTACCGAAATTGCTTTCGATGTGTTCTCTCAGAAACGCTTTACGTCGACTCGGTGAACGTAAATCCCGGGTGCGCGAACGGCACTGGCTGTAAGCTGATCTCACATCGTTCCATGACAAGGAGCCCCTGTATGTATTGGCTCCGTGAGAGAATGATTGGTGCTTTTCTCAGGCCACGGTACATCGAAGTATTTCTTCGTGTTGGATCCTCGGCGAGCCTAACCGCTGCATGGCGGTTCACAGGAGTTGTCTCTTGCGAGTAGCTGTGATATTGCTGCACTTTTTCTTTGCTGCCCGAATGGCAGCATCGAAATCTGCTTCTGTGGCAACGTGCTGGTGATCGACGCTCACGAAATATCCCGCATGACCGCGACACCACCGAATTCTGGCTTCTTGCATGAGCATGGAGAACCAACGCCACAAAGCAGCGTCTTCCGCGTTTGCTGTCGCGGCGCCAACGCGGCGATGATCGTCATTGCAATCTTTAAGGGTCGACATTGCACGACTTTATAAGTCCATATCTTCATTAAGATCTCGAATCAAGACGTAGCAACGGAGGCAAGTTGGATGAAGAAGGTTGCACCGTTGTATTGCGCGATTTGCTTGTACGCGCGCCGATTTAATCAGGAAGCCAAGGCAATGCGCATCCTCGAGATGCCCCATCGACCAAGTGGCTGAGGCCGTCATGTTCCGACCGATCCGCAGCGCACCGGATGACCATCGAGTATGGTCGCGCCCTAATCCAGTCGCGCTTCATGTTGGCGCCGCGGCGCGTGCGCGGGCTGGTGACGGCCGCGCGGCTACAGCGTCTACGCTCTGCCACCGAGATGCGCCAGCAGCTTCTGCATCGGCCTCGACAGCGTGTGCCATTGCTTGAAGCACAGACAAAGGCGCCTGCGTGCCCACTTATCGCTGATCGCGACCATTTTGAACGGATACCTGCGTCGATAGCGCCTGGCCACGGCCAGTGGAATGATCGCTACCCCCAATCCCTGTGACACCATCTGACACGATCCCTCGAAGCTCTTCATACGGATACGGTATTCCAGTGTCTTGTGCAGATCGGCAGCGAGTTCGTCGATATGGTCCTGAAGCGTACTCCCGGCCTCCAGACCAACGAACTGTTCATCCGTGACATCCGCAAAGCAGATAGCCTTCGATTCTGCGAGTCCGTGCGCAACAGGAACAATCAGGACGAGATGGTCACTCGCGACGGGCTGGATGGTGACGCCCGTGGGGTTGATAGCATCCGATATCACGCCCGCTTCGGCCAGGCCCGCGTCGATCATCTTCACGATCTCCGCACTTCTACGCTCTCTCAGATCAATGTTCAGGCGCGGACGCTGAGCCAGCCACGGCGCGAGTCTCTGCGGCAGGAGGCCCATCAACGCTGCCGTGTTCGCGTACAACAGCAGCGAACCACGCGCGCCGGCACCGAAATCACGTAGCTCTCCCCGCAACAGGCTGTGCTGTCGGAGTATCAGACGCGCATGATGCGCTAACGCCTCTCCTGCCTCGGTGGTTAGCACCCCCGCGCGGCTTCTTTCAAGTAGACGGACACCAGCGTCCGACTCGATGTTACTGATCCGCTCGCTTGCCGACGCCAATGCGAGATTCGCCTGTCGGGCCCCGGCTGTAATGCTGCCAGCATCGACCACACAAAGAAACAGGTGCAGGTCCGCGATATCGAATCTCATACATTCACCATGGACTGGTTGCCTTCGGTGCATCCGAAGACGACATCGGAAAGGCCAGATTGTGCCAGCTTACGGATGCGTATGTAATACGCGTCAATGTCCTGCCCCGCTATGAACACTCCGTCCAATGGGGTGTCGGTACTGCGCGAGCGGATGCGATTTGTGTGCTTTCTGGTGAGCCGATACGGCGTGGGATCCGATTTATCGTCCGCGCGCATATGGATCACATATGCCCATCAACCGAAAGCTCCTGACCGCCTGACGAAGACTTCGCACCATGAGCCGAATCGTTACTCCTGCCATCGAATCCGCCACCGGCGTTAGCGCCGATATCTACGTGCGAGTGAAGAAGGTTTCCGGTGGTCGTGTCTTACGCCGCGTTGGGCTACCTTGTACCCGCGTCTTTGGCTGCGGCGCTCGACACGCAGGCCACACGAACGCCGGCAGCCTGAGCCGACAGGAGCACGAAATCATCAAGCTGTTAATCAGGGAGAAGACCAGTTACGACGTTTGCGTGGTCGCCCATGGCGTCGTCGGCGAACTGGTAGGCCTGCCGGTTGATGCGCTGCTTGCCATTCGCGCGGGGCCGCCCACGGGCGATGCGAAAGCGTGATGCCCTTGTGCGGTTCGTGTCCCTCCTGCACACCACGAGCGGCACGATCAGCGACGAGGAAGTTGCTGCCATTCGCGTGGCCGGCCGCACCGACAGCCAACTGGCGGGGATCTCGTTGACCATCGCGCTCGGAATCTTCACGGATACCTTCAACCGTATCAACTGTACCGACGTCGGCTTTCCGGCCTTTCCGGCCGTCGAGTAAGCGGCCTTGCCCGACGGGCACGGCAGTACCCATCCAGAGCGTCGCGCTTCAGCGCGCTCATGTAATGCGTGCCAAACCAGTGATATTGAGTTATGACCGCACCATCCTTTGAATTTGACGGACCACGTGGCTACAGGCTCGCCGGCAAGTTGGAATTGCCGGACAGGGAAGCGCACGCGTGGGCCATACTTGCCCACTGCTTTACTTGCGGTAAGGACAGCCTGGCCGCCAGTCGTGGCGCACGCGCGCTGGCCGCTCATGGAATTGGCGTGCTGCGCCTAGGTTTTGCTGGACCCGGTAATAGCGGTGGAACCTTTGCCGACACGACGTTTGCCGCGGACGTGGACGATCTGGTCGCGGCCGGCAGCGCGATGGCGAGAGACGGCAAGTCGCCATCGATTCTCGTCGGCCATAGTCTTGGTGGCGCTGCCGTCTTGATGGCGGCTGGCGAGATGCCGGACATTCGTGCAGTGGCCACGCTGGGCGCCCCCTTTGATACCAGCCATGTTCTGCATCAGTTCGATCGGCGAAGCCTTCAAACCATCGAAACGGAAGGAGAAGCCGAGGTATTGCTAGCTGGCAGGCCGTTCGTCGTGCGCAAGAGTTTTGTCGACGACCTTGCACATCACAACCTGGCTTCACGGATCGCGCAGTTGCGCATTCCGTTGCTGGTCCTGCATTCGCCGCTCGATGCGACGGTGGGAATCGAAAACGCCGCGCGCATTTTTGCCGCGGCGAAGCACCACAAGACCTTCATTTCTCTCGACAACGCCGATCACCTGCTTACGCGCCGGGCCGACGCGGACTATGCCGCCGCGATGATATCGAAGTGGGCCAGCCGGTATCACATTCCAGAACCTTGAATGACAGCAGGTTCACATGAGCCAAAACATTTGTGTACCTCGATCCCCCTACACCCATAGGAATCGTCATGACCAGCGCAACTACCAAGATCAATGCCGTCATCGAATGTATTACGAGCCGCCGCTCCAGCAAATTCTACGATCCCGCCGCCACCCTGAGCGACGACCAGATTCGCGAGCTAGTGCGCATCGGTACGACCGCGCCGACATCCTTCAACTTACAGAATTGGCGTTTTATCGCCCTACGTACGCCTGAAGCCAAGGCTCGCCTCAGTCCGATCGCCTGGAACCAGCCGGCGATCACGGAAGCTGCCGTCACCTTCATCGTCATTGGCAGGTTGGCCGATGCGAGCACACTCCCGCAGCGCCTGGCACCTGTCGTGGAAGCCGGGATCATGCCGGCACATATGGTGCCGGAGAGCGAACGCCGGGCACGCAGTCTTTATGACGATCAACCCCAACGCCAGCGTGACGAAGCCATGCGGACCGCAACCTTTGGCGCAGCGGCGATGATCTATGCCGCCCACTCCTTTGGCCTGGGTTCCACGCCGATGATCGGTTTTGACGCCGAAGCGGTGCACCGCGAGTTTGGCCTCGGCGAAAACGAAGTGCCCGCCATGCTGTTGACCGTCGGACCGGAGCGAGCTGGGAACTGGCCGCAGAAGCCGCGCATGCCGGTGGCAGATGTGCTTGATCTTCTCTAACTATTTGCAAAACCAATTCCGAATGTCGCCGGGCACGCCATAGCTGTTCCAGCAGGCCACGCCTCGCACCGTCTTGCTCCATTTACAACAATCAGTTTGATCTCTGTAACGCCAGAGACACGAACCGCGTGTCTGCAACTGCGTCATGCAGCACGGGGGGCGAGCGCATCGTCGGTTCGAAGAAACATGAGCATATTGAGCCTTTAATTGAGCCGAGCTCGTCTCGAAACAGCTGCTGCCTGGCTGTAATCTAAACCTATCCAACCTATGAATGAAAGGACCGTTATGACCACCTCCATCGTCGAAACCGCTCGGACCCGCAATGCGACCGAAGGCCTCGTCATGACCAATGCAGTCATCGAAACCATGCTGAGCCGCAGTGCTACGAAGTATTACGATCCCGAGGCTGTTCTGACTGACGAACAGATCACCGCCCTCGTGGAGATCGGGACCTCGGCGCCGACCTCGTTCAACTTCCAGAACTGGCGTTTCGTTGCCGTGCGTTCGCCCGAGGCGAAGGAGCGGCTACGCCCGATCGCCTGGAACCAGGCGATTAGTTACGAAGCGGCCGTGACATTCATCATCATTGGTCAGCTTGCTGATGCGAGCACCGTACCCGCGGTTTTTAGCCCGATGGTGGAAGCGGGCTACATGCCGGCGGACCATCTTCCCGAAGCGGAAAAGGGTGCCCGCGGCATTTACGACGACAAACCGCAGCAGCAGCGGGACGAGGCGATCCGCAGCGCTACTTTCGGCGCGGCCGCGATCATTTACGCTGCCCGGTCGATGGGCTGGGGTTCGACGCCGATGATCGGTTTTGACCCCGCCGCGGCGAGAACGGAATACGGTCTCACGAACAACGAGATCCCCGTGATGCTTCTCGCGGTCGGGCCGATGCGCGAGGGGAACTGGCCGTCGAAGCCGCGCCGGCCCGTGCTCGACGTCCTGAGCTTCCGTTGAACCGTGGAGCGTGCCAAAAACCGTCTGCAAAAGGCGACTCGTCCGGTCACCGAGGTCCTTGAGTTCATCTAACCATCCCTGAACCCGGTAATGGGCGTGCCACGTATGCGCGCGCGACACAATCAGAAGGCATGCGAGTGGATGAGCGGGTACACGACAAGACCGATGAGCGCAGCCGCGATGACGATGACAGGCTCCTGCAGCTTCTTGAAACGCCACAGCAGCAGTACGGTCGCGACCGCTAGCAGAACGGTTGGCCAATCGACAATGGAGCGCCGAGCGATGACGATCACCGAGCCGGTGATCGCACCAACAGCGGCGGCCGTGATGCCGTCGACGAACGCCTTGACGGCGGGCAGCTTGCCGTACTTCTTGAAGTACGGCGCAGGCAGCACCGTGAACAGATAGCAAGGGAGGAAAGTGCCGAGCGCCGCCACGCAGGCGCCCGCGAAACCTGCGACCAGATAGCCGATGAAGCCCACCGTGATAACGACGGGGCCCGGCGTAATCATCGCGACGGCGACGGCATCGACGAACTGTCTGTCGTTGAGCCAGTGATGTTCGGTGACGACTCCGCCGTAAAGGAACGGCACGATCGCGAGCCCGGAGCCGAACACGAACGCGCCGGCTTTCGCGAAGAACAGTCCGATCTGGCCGAGTAGCGGCCAGTCAAAGCCACTGAGGACACCACTCGCGAGCGGTAACTGCGCCGCTGCCGCCGCATTCAGTCCGCCTTTGCTCAGCCACTTTGGCGGAGCCACGACGAACCAGTTAATCAGGCCGCCCGCAATGAAGAGCCAGGCGATTTCGGATTCGGTGACGACGGTTGTCGCGGCGAGCGTCAGGTAGATCGCCCACAGGAGGCGGTTCCTGCCTAGCGTTCTCGTGGTGAGCTTGTATGCGCTCATCGCAATGATTCCGACGACGGCCGCACCCACGCCATAGAAGGCTGCCTGCATCCAGGACAGCCCACCGAAGTGGGCATAAGCCCAGCCGAGGCCAACCACCATCAGGAACGACGGGAATACGAACGCGATACCGGCTAGCGTCGCGCCGACGAGGTGATAGTGCACGTGGCCCATATAGATGCCGAGCTGTGCTGCGAGCGGGCCTGGCATCATCTGCGCGAGTGCCAGCCCCTCGCGATAGTCTGACTCACTGATCCAGCCGCGCTGCTCGACCAGATCACGATGCATGTAGCCGACGAGCGCCACTGGTCCGCCGAATCCGAACGTGCCCAGCCGCAGCATGTACAGGACGAGCTGGCCGAGCGTGTAGCCGGGCGCCGTCATTGTCGTCGTGCTCACGAGCGTCTCCCTGCATCCCGGTTTTTTGCAGCCGACGCGAAGTGCGTGTAGAGCGAATCGAGCACACGCCCCATTTCGTCGAGCAGATGATCCTCGTCTGTTGCACGCTCCCTTGCCCCGGCCATCACTGCTTCGAAGCCGATCGCCTCGGGCACGGGGGCGCCGCCGACGTCAAGCGTATGCACCATCTCGCCCAGTCGAAGCAACGCGGGATCCTTGTCGAGGCCGAAGCTCGCGACCAGCACCTCGAACGTCACGCGTTCACCGACGTGCGTGAAGGCTGCACCGTCAAAGTCGAAGCCGAGCGCGTTGGCCGGACAGGCGCCGGGTGATTTGAGCCAGATGAAGCGCGCATCGCGATCGATGAAGCGCCGGATCAGCCAGGCGCTTGCGACACGATCAACCCACATGTGCTGGCGGGTCGCCCACGTGCGCCCCTGATAGTCGCCGACGGACAGGCTGCGGATGGGCCGTTCAGCCGAATGAGGTTCACCCGGTGACAGCACCGTGTCGACCAGCCCGATGAAGTCCTGCCACGCGGCCTCGGCGCGCGTCGCGGCGTTGCCCGGAAAGTAGTCGATCGCAACGACGCTCTCATAGTCCTTGCGCAGCTTTCTGAGAAGCTTTGTCAGTTCGGCGGCCGACTGGCCGGACACTGTCTTTCGCGCCTCCTTCAGCGTGCGCATGAACTCCGCGTGATCGTCACTGCGGTCGAAAAGCGTCCGGAATTCCTCGTCCTGAGCGGCGTCGATGCTCGGCGCACGGAGCAGATGCGCCGTCCCACCACTATCCGCGATGGCCCCCCCAGTTCGCGCAGCATCTGCTCGCGTTCTTCCGTGTGGGGTAGCAGGTAGATGCCGTCGCGGAGAACGGCGCATCCCTTCGCCTTCAGCGTCCGCCAGTAGCGCATGCGCGCGGTTGCGTTTTCAGTCGGCAGGGTCAGCACAAGCAGCGACCAGATAGTTAGCGTTTTCATGTAGCGTAAACTACACCGATGTAGCTGAATCTACAATATGTAAAATTGGGCTCGCGCGTGGGCGGTGCTCTTCGAAGGAGAGCGTGGTAGGATACCCCCCCACCCTATAACGGAGTCTCCCGTGAGTCATACCATTCGCGACAAGCAGAAGCTGCTCAATCGCGTGCGCCGCATCAAGGGGCAGGTCGAAGCCATCGAGCGCGCACTTGAGGACGAGCGCGGCTGCAATGACGTGCTGCAACTCATCACGAGTTGCCGCGGCGCGATGAATGGCTTGCTGGCCGTCGTGCTGGAAGACCATATACGCACGCATCTGGTCGATGCCGAACACGAGCATGCTCACGATGAAGGAAGTGCGACCGAGCAGTTGATCGAAGTAGTCCACAGCTACTTCAAGTGATACCGAACCTGTAGAGCGGAAGTTGAAATGAGTGACTGGAAAGATGTCGCGTTCGGCGTCGGGCATGACCACATATTCCTGGGCGATGCCCACGAACAGAACGAACGCAGGACATGGGCGGTCATCGTGCTATGTGGCGCAATGATGGTCGCTGAAATCACAGGCGGCAGCCTGTTTGGATCGCTCGCGCTGGTGGCCGACGGGCTGCACATGTCGACACATGCGGGCGCGATGCTGATCGCGGCACTCGCGTACACCTATGCCCGCAAGCATGCCAAGGATCCACGCTTCGTATTTGGCACCGGTAAGCTGGGCGACCTTGCGGGCTTCACCAGCGCCATCGTGCTGGTCATGATCGCACTGTTGATCGGTTACGAGGCCGTGTCGCGATTTCTCGCGCCCGTGCCCATCGACTTCGGTCAGGCGATTCCTATCGCCGTGCTTGGACTGGTGGTCAATCTCGCGAGTGTCTGGCTGTTGAGCGGCAATCACCACGGCCACAGTCATGGTCACGGGCATAGCCATGGTGATCGCGGTCATGAAGACGAACACGGTCACGAGGACGAGGTGCATCGCATCTCTGACAGCGCTGGCGAATTTACCCTGTCAGTCTTCGAAGACGGTGTTCCGCCTGTCTTTCGCATCACACCTGAAACGGCTTACTCGAAACTGAATGCCGATGCTGTTTCAATTACGACGATTCGCCCCGAGGGCACGCGCCAGATTTTCAGATTTGCCGATCGCGATGGCTATCTGGAGTCGGTGGACGAGATACCCGAGCCGCACGCATTCAGTGCAGTAGTCCGCCTGCCGAACGGACAACATCGGATCGAATTCGAGGAACACAATCACGACCACGCGAATGCAAAATCTGCCGCAACTCGTGACCACAACATCCGATCGGCCTACGTTCACGTCATTGCCGACGCCGCGGTTTCTGTTTTCGCGATTATCGGCCTCCTGTTAGCTCGTGCGTTTGGCTGGGTCTGGATGGACCCGCTTGCAGGGGTAATCGGCGCACTGGTGATTGCGAACTGGTCGTGGGGATTGATGCGCGATACGGGCGGCATTCTGCTCGACATGAATCTCGATAAGCGCATGGTCGAAAACGTCCGTCATGTCGTCGAAGACAATGGCGACACCGTGCTCGACCTTCATGTCTGGCGCGTCGGCCCCGGGCACATGAGCGCGATCGTGTCAGTGGCCACCCGTGAAGCGCGGCGCAACTCGCGCTTCTACCGCGCGGCTCTCAAGCGGTTCAAGGGTCTGTCACATGTGACGGTCGAAGTGAATTCGACGCCATCCGGAGCTTGACTGATGACAGTCAAATCGCCTTGTATTGATGTGTGTGCGATCGATGGCAAGACCGGATTTTGCATCGGCTGCTTTCGGACGCGAGAGGAAATCCGGGACTGGAAGAAAATGACCGACCATCGGCGTCATGAGATTCTCAACGAGAAGTCCCGGCGACAGGCTAAGATAAAACGCGAGCCGCAGATTTCAAAGGTGGAGAGCTGAAGGAGTACGCCTCTTGTCTGTCGCCGTGTCGGACGTCCGACGCACACCTTATTGAAGCCGTTCACCCGGGGACGGCGAAAGGCAACGGGTCGGCTGTTGCCCGACGCGGACGATCAACGGTCCACCACGCCGGCCACGCTTTATCGGACCGGGATCGGCCAGACGGAGCGCACTCAGACGCATGCGCTGCATGCGGGATGAACGTCCACTTCGCGCAACAGAACCGACAGCGAATATGTGGCCGGGACGTCGGCGCGTGCCTCGCTTCATCGCGTCATTTCGACGATGGATGCTACGCTTGTCGCGCGGGTCGGATGACTACGTGCCTTCGCGAATCTCCTGGTTCACACGGTAACGGGCGATCCAGCTATACAGCTGTTCAACCTCGGGGTTGAGTGGACGCTGGTCATTGCGCATCAGGAAGTAGCCGCGACCAGGGCGCACACTCAACGACGATAGGCGAGCCAGTTTTCCGCTGCGAATCTCTGCGTCAAGAAGATGGCGAGTGCCCAACGTCACCCCTCGTCCGCGTGTGGCCGCGTCCACAAGCACGATGTAGTTGTTGCCATACTCGGTCGCTCTCACGCGGCTCGGTTCAATTCCCAGCGACTTGAACCAGATAGACCAGTTGATCCAGTTGGGCTGGAGGCGCTCGTACTCGAGAAGCACCTGTGATAGCAGTGCTTCGGGATCGTCGCTGAGCAGCGGATGACTCTCGATATAGGCAGGACTCGCCACGGGGAATATCTCTTCCTCGAACAACAACTGCGCCGTCCAGTCGATTCGCTGACCCGGGTCATACGCCACGACAAGGTCGACGCTGTCGTCAAACAGATCAGAAGGCTGATCGGACGTAATTGTACGAATGCTCGCCGAAAAGCTCGGATTGCGGTCACGGAAGTCCTTCATGACTTCACTCAGCCAGAAATGCGAGATCGCTGTGTTTGCGGCCAGCGTCACCATGGTCGCACTCCGCTTGACGCTGATCTCATCCACGGCATCAGCGAGGTAATTGAACGCCGCGCTGACTTTGCCATGAAGCTGCGTTCCGCGCGGCGACAACTGTACGCGTCGCCCGACCCGTTCGAAGAGTACGAACCCGAGTCCTTCCTCAAGCTGGCGGATCTGCTTGCTTACTGCTGCCTGTGAAACGTGAAGCTCTTCCGCAGCTCGCGTGAAATTCAACGTCCGGGCCGCTGCCTCGAAAAACATCAAACTCGTCAGCGGCGGAAGGCGATGGCGCAGGCTCTTCATAACGTACAGTTATCAACGGACATGAGATTTCATCTGTGTACAGGGAAATTTGTGCCTCGTAAAGTCTTTTTCACGTTGGCGGAACCGAGACTCCCAAGCGTCGGCTGTCGCGGTACGGTTCATAACTAGAGGTTAGTGTTTTCCCCATCTGGACGTCTTATGACTACGCTAAATTGGCACCGCGAGCGCCACGATCTTTCCGATCTTCAGTCGCTCGATCGCTCCTCGGACGGCTCCGACATCGACCTCCCGTCGGTGCGAACGTATCGCCTTGGCAGAGTCCGGGCCGAAATGCGAAAGCGTGATATCGCGGCCTTGATCATCAGCGACCCGGTGAACATCCGGTACGCCACGGGCGCGCGCAACATGCAGATTTTTTGCGCTCGTAACACGCCTTCGCGCTACCTCATCGTCACGGAAAGCCGGACGCTTCTGTTCGAGTTCACCGGTTGCGAGCACCTGGCCGACGGCCTTGAGACGATCGACGAAGTCCGTCCATCATCAACCGCCAGTTTCGTCGCGGCGGGCCCGGCCATAGTGGCGCGCGAAAAGGCATGGGCGGCCGACATGGTGACTACGCTGACCGAACTCGTCGGCCCAAAACCCACGGTGGGTATCGAGCGCATGAACGCGGGAGCCGCGATTGCGCTGGCTGCGCATGGCGTGCGTCTGGTGGATGCACAAGAGCCGATCGAGATGGCACGCGCCATCAAGTCAGCCGAGGAACTGAAGTGCATCATCGCCTCACTGCGTGCGACAGAAGCCGCCGTCGGAAAGCTTCGGGACGCGATTCAGCCCGGCATGTCGGAGAACGAGTTGTGGTCTGTGCTGCATCAATCGGTCATTGCCCAGGATGGCGACTACGTTGAGACGCGCTTGTTGAGTGCCGGGCGTCGAACGAACCCCTGGTTCCAGGAAACATCGCGCCATGTGATCGAACCAAACCAGCTGATCGCGCTGGATACCGATGTCGTCGGCTGTCACGGTTACTACTCTGACTTTTCCCGTACCTTCCACGCCGGGCCGGATAAGCCGAGCGAGAACCAGCGCACGCTCTACAAGCTCGCTCACGAGCAGGTCCATCACAACATCGGGATCATTCGTCCGGGCATGACGTTCAGGGAATACAGCGACAAGGCCTGGAACATTCCGGACAGATATCACGCGAATCGCTATTACCTGTCGGCACACGGGTGCGGTATGACCGGCGAATATCCGTACCTCTACCATCACGCGGACTTCGCCGCGTCTGGCTATGACGGTGAGATCCAGCCGGGAATGACGCTTTGCGTCGAGAGCTACATCGGCGAGCACGGGGGACAGGAAGGCGTGAAGCTCGAGCAGCAACTACTCGTGACGGAGACGGGAACGCGCCTGCTTTCACTTTTCCCGTTCGAAGAAACCTTGCTGCGATAAGCAAGGCGCCGCTGCATGTGCCAGACCGTTTCAACCCTCAAATGGAAGCGTAGAAAATGACCAGGTTACCAGGATTGTTCAAGTGGCTACTGCCCATAGTCTTTCTGCTAACGGGCGTCACTGCGCGTGCAGACGACAAGTCGATCACGATCGGTGTGAACAACTGGGCGGAGAACATCGCCGTCGCGAATATGTGGAAGGTCCTTCTCGACGAGAAAGGATTCAAGGTCCAGTTGCAGAACGCAGACAAGGCGCTGATCTACAACAGCGTCGCGCAGGGGAAAATCGACCTGACCTTCGAAGTCTGGCTTCCGTCAGGCGACAAGCCTGCGTTCGACAAGGTCAAAGACAGAGTGGTGCAGATTGGGCCGTGGTTCAAGGAGGCCAATCTGGGCCTCGTCGTTCCTGACTATGTTGCCGTGGACAGCATCGACCAGTTGAATGCGAACAAAAGTCTCTTCGCGTCCAGTGGCCGCCCGAAGATCGTCGGCATCGATTCCGGCAGCAGCCTCATGCAGTTGACGGAGAAGGCAAAGACCACCTATCAGCTCGACTATGACATTCAGTCATCGTCCGAGTCTGCGATGGTCCTGTCGCTTGAACGTGCGATTCAGCGCAAGGAGCCTGTCGTCGTGACGCTGTGGAAGCCTCACTGGATCTGGTCCAAATACAAGCTCAAATATCTGAAGGACCCAAAAGGCGCTTACGGTTCGACGGACTCGATCTATGGAATCGAAACCCAGGCATTCAAGAAGCAACATCCTGACGTGGAGCAGTGGCTGCAGCAATGGAAGATGGATGACAACTCGCTGGGAAGCCTGATGTCGGAAATCATCAAGCAGGGCGTGTCAAACCCTGAAAAAGGCGCAAAGGCCTGGATCGATGCGAACCGCCCGCTGGTTCAGCAGTGGACCAGGTAAGCCTGCTTGACACCCGACGACGAATCCCGGCGCCTCGCTCATCATTTCGCGCCAACCCAACTATCACTCTCCACATCCGAAATGAACGCGTCCATCACGATTCCATCCATCTCCAGGCAACGAGCGCCGGACGACATCGAACACACCACCACCGACTGGGAAACGTGGCATTGCGACAGCAATACCTTCCAGCATCGCTATGCACCTGGCGCGACGTTCTACGTCGTTAAAGGCCGCGCACGGCTGACCTTCGCACATGGCGTACAACTCGACATCGAAGCCGGAGACTTCGTATCGATCGGCGAAGGCGCGGAGGCGGTATGGGAGATCTCCGCGCCCATCGAAACGCGTTACACGTATCACGACGATCGCGGTACCGCGACAGGGGCGTGATCATGAGCGAGGCTGTGGAATTCGACTATGTAATCGGCGGAGCAGGTTCGGCCGGTTGCGTGCTCGCGCGTCGGCTCGCTGATGCCGGCAATCGGGTACTGCTGATAGAAGCGGGTCCACGTGACAATTCGTGGGTGATCCGTATGCCCGCTGGCCTGAGATCGATTTTCAAGCCGAGCTCGCGATATAACTACTGGTTCGAGACCGAGCCGCAGCGGAACCTCGACAACCGCCGCATCCAGCAGCCACGCGGTCGGGTTCTCGGCGGCTCGTCATCCATCAACGGCATGACATGGCTTCGCGGTCATCCGCTCGACTATGAGCGATGGGAGCAGGAAGGGGCGACGGGCTGGGGCTGGAAGGATTGTCTGCCGTACTTCCGGAAGATCGAGCACAGTGATGTCAGCAGCGCTTATCGGGGTACAGACGGGTTCATTCATGCGCAGCGTCAGGAGCATCTCTGTCCGCTAAACCAGGCCTTTCTCGATGCGGGCGTCGAAGCTGGCTTTCCGCTCACCGACGACGTGAACGGATACCAGCAGGAAGGTGTGTCGCGCTTCGAGATGAGCGTTGATCACGGTATTCGCAACAGCGCCTCATACGGCTACCTTCACTCGCGCAAGGACGACGGTAATCTGACGATCTGGACGCAGAGCACACTCGAGCAGATCAACCTGATCGGCAACAGGGCGACCGGGTTCAAGGTGCTGCACGGCGACTCTGTCGTGAACGTCACTGCACGCAAGGAGACTTTACTTTGCGCGGGTGTCTTCGGTTCCCCGCAACTGCTGATGTTGTCAGGAATCGGGCCAGTCGATCATCTCAAGGAAAAAGGGATAGCTCCGAGAGTCGAGTTGCCCGGGGTCGGAGAAAATCTGCAGGACCATCTCGAATGTCACATCCAGATCGAAACCAGGGAACCTGTCTCGCTCAACCGGGAGCTGCAACTTCACCGAATGCTGTGGGCTGGCGTGCAGTGGTTCGGTTTCAAGTCGGGCGTTGCGTCCGTTAACCAGTGCCATGTCGGCGCCTTTCTCAAAAGCGCCCCCCACATTTCTCATCCGGATATCCAGTTTCACTTCTTCCCGGTGTTCTTCAACAAGGACTGGATACCCACGCGGCAAACAAACGGATATCGCATCGGAGTGGGTCCAATGCGCCCGACCAGTCGTGGGCGTGTCCGACTGAAGTCGATGCACGCCGACGCCCCGCTTTCGATAGATCCGAACTACATGGACACCGAGGAAGACTGGCGCGTGATGCGCGAGTCGGTACGGCTAGGCCTGCTGTTTTCACGACAACCCGCCTTCCGTCGCTTTCATTATCGTGAAGACATGCCGGGCGTCGATGTAACCGCAATCGCGGCCGTCGACGAGTTCATCAGGCTGGACGCGTCAAGCGCGTATCATCCCTGTGGAACTTGCAAGATGGGAGCGAAGCACGATCCGTCCGCCGTCGTAGGTCCAGATCTGAAAGTCAGCGGAGTAGAGCGACTGCGTGTCGTCGATGCATCGGTCATGCCGTCTGTGCCAAGCGCGAACATCAACGCTGCAACCATCATGCTGGCCGAGCGGGTAAGTGATCTCGTGCTCGGGCGACCAACCATGCGCGCCGAACCCCTGCAGTTCGTTGCCTGACTCGGATTTACCGAACGATGTCGGGACGGGCATTGCTGGTGTCGAGGTTCATGTACCCCGGATGCCTTCAAATGACCGTTCCAGTTTTACAAGCGGCCGGAGGCGGCTCGCTCGATCAAAGGGCATCTATAGGTCGCAAGTACTCGTTCGGTCGGAATGGTTTCAGACATTCGAGGCTACGACGGAGGGAATGGCGGCAAAGCGCCCTTGACCTGCCTCACAGTGACCTACACTTTAACGTCAGCAAACGCCGAAAAGCCGGCAGCTATGCCCTGCCCCTCCCGCGCTCGCGTTGCCCCTCCAGTGCTCGCCGTGATAATGCCCGGTATCCTAAATATTCGTTGATTCGCTGCATGTCAAATTATATATCGACCTAAGCCACACCGACCCCGCCCGTCACCCTGCACCCACCATCCGCCTGTCCACCATCGCCGGCAGCTTGAGAATCATCTCCGCCGAGTGCCACAGATGCCGCTTCATCGCCTCGTACGCCGCGTCCGGATCGCCCGCCAGAATCGCGGTAGCAATGTCCTCGTGCTCAGTGAGTGAATTGCCAATGATCTGTTCGCTGCCAATGGTCTGGCGCAACTGGATCATGAACGCCGGCAACTGGTACTTATCGATCAGTTCGCCCAATTGTGGATTGCCACAGACGCGCACGATCTCCTGATGAAACGCGCGGTTATCCTTGATGAAGCCCAGGAACACCGGTCGCACAGCATGCACCCGTCCTTGATCCAGAACGGCCAGGAAGCGCTCGCGGTTCTCGCCGATATGAATTCGCGTGGCGGCCAGCCGGGCCGCGAACCCTTCGAGCGCCTCGCGAATTTCGAAAACCTTCACGACTTCGTCATGCGACAACCGGCGCACGATAGCGCCTCGATTGGGAATGAGTTCGACCAGACCGTCCGCTTCAAGACGGCGGAATGCCTCGCGCAACGAACCACGGCTCACGCCGGTCAGCTCGACGATGTCCCGCGAAATGAGCCGTTGACCGGGCGCAAACCGGCCTTCCAGAATCTGGTTTCGCAAATCGGCGGCGACGCGTTCCACGGTTTCGCCCGAGCGCCCGCCTGCTTCCACTACCGTAGTCATGTTCGCGCTTTTATAAGGGAAGTCCATCGTGCATTCTCCTACAAAGCACATCGATGCGGCTAATCCTGGCGAGGGCGAACGGCTCGCGTTATCGACGGCACGCGCCAGATGTCAATCGGCGTACGCCTTGTCGAAGTCCCATATGGCCTGAAAGCCCATCAATTCACACATGGACTTGAACGGCATCATTTCGGCTTCGAGACCGGTGGTGCCACGCAATGCCTTAACTTCTCCATAGGCTTTTTCCAAAGCACGCGCGATGCTGAGAAAACCCGCCGACGGATAAATGGCCAGCGAAAAGCCAAGCCGCTGGAGTTCAGCCGGCGTGAGTTGCGGGGTCCTGCCGCCCTCCACGATGTTCACCAGCAATGGCAGGTCAAACGACTTGCCGATCTTCTCCAGCTCCGCTTCGCTTTCCGGCGACTCGATGAAGATCACGTCCGCGCCCGCCTTCGCATATGCCTCGCCGCGGCGCAGCGCTTCATCGAGCCCGAGCGCCGTGCGTGCATCGGTTCTCGCGATGATCTGAAAATCCTCGTCCTCGCGGGCTTCGCTTGCGACCTTGATTTTCTTGACCATGTCCTCGAGCGGAATGACGCGGCGCCCCGGCGTGTGCCCGCATTTCTTCGGGAACTCCTGGTCTTCCAGCTGGATGCCGGCCGCACCCGCGCGTTCGTAGCCACGTATCGTATGTGCGACGTTCAGCAAACCGCCATAGCCGGTGTCCGCATCGCAAACGAGCGGCGTTTCGGCGGCGGAGCAAAACGCGCTGACACGGTTGAGCATGTCTGTGTAGGTCGCGAGGCCGGCATCCGGCTCGCCGAGATAGGAGGCCACCGTGCCGAAGCCGGTCATGTACAGACAGTCGAACTTCATGGTGTCGGCAAGACGCACGGAAATCATGTCGAATACGCCGGGCGCGACGACGATCTCGCCGGAAGCGAGTCTGGATTTAAGCGCTTTTCTGCGGGAGTTAGCGGTCATGAGCAGTTACCTTCGAGTGTCGATGAAGTCAGTTGCCAGGAACATCGGCGACGGAATGGGGAACAGAGGGATCGTCGGGAACGACGGCGATTTCCTCCAGCGAACGGCGGTTCGTCTCCACGCCGAACACCGCGAGGACCAGCGCCATCAAGATCAATGCGCCGAGGATCATAGACAGCACGTTCTTGATGCCGCCCGTTGCATACATCAGTACGACGATCTGCGGCGCAACGATGCCCGATAACCGCCCTGCGCATCCGGCAATGCCGTTGGCCCGCATGCGGTTTTCCGTGGCGAAGAGTTCGGGGATATACGTGGCGATGCCAAGCGCAACCATCAGATAGGTCAGCGTGAACAGCACGAAGCCGAGCAACGTGGCCATCTCGACGGTGGTCGAATTGCCGTACAGCCAGCCGACGACGGCCGCAAGCAGGCCAATGCCGATCAACCCGTTCTTGCGTCCGACGCGATCGGCGATCAGCACGCCGACGAGCGCGCCGGCCGGCCCTCCTAGCGCCATCAACGACGAATACCCGAGCGACGACGCCATCCCATGTCCCTGCTTGATCAGGAAAGTCGGCACCCACACGATGAATCCGTAGATCACCACATTGATCGCGATCTGGATCACCACCGCGAGCAACGTGCGGCGCAACAGCGGCGGCCGGAACAGACTGCCGAGCCTCGTGGTCGTCGTCTTCGCGCGTGGCGCCTCGACGATAGGCGGCAATGTGTGTTTTTGAGCCGTTTCCGCTTCGACCCCGGCGAGAATCGTTTCAGCTTCCTCGAAGCGCCCTTTCGATTCCAGCCAGCGTGGCGATTCGGGCATCCTCTTGCGCAACACCCAAACGCCGAGTGCACCGACGCCGACGATCGCAAACATCGCGCGCCAACCGACGGATGGAATGATGAGATAGCCGAGAAAGGTCGAAAAGAACAGCGCGGAATTTGTGATCAACGACAGATACGCGGACCATTTTCCGCGCACGGCCGGTGGAATGAATTCGCCGATCGACCCATAACCGACTACGATCTCCGCTCCCAATCCGAGGCCCATGAAAAAGCGGCACACGATGAGCAAGTTCATGTTCGGCGCAAGCGATCCCGCGATCGACGCCAGCCCGAAGATCATCAGATTGAACTGATAGGTAAACTTCCGGCCTTTCGCGTCGCCAAGAATACCGGCAGTAAATGCGCCGATCAACATGCCAACGAACGTCGACGACAGAAACGCCGCATTCAGTTGCATCGTCGACCAGCCGCTGCGCGTGAGCGCCCCGAGCACGCCGCCTGCAAGATAGATATCGAAGGAATCGAGAAACATGCCCGCGCCGATCAGCCACAGAATGCGCCGGTGAAACCCCGAAGTGGGCAATCGATCCAGTCTTGCGCCTGCATGTACCGTAGTCGGCATGGTCGAACTCCGAGTTTGATCGCTGGTTTGAACGCTATTTGCGCACGTAGACCCAGGGACGCTTCGACGCGTCGTCCCTTTGAAACGCGAGAATCCGCGCGTTGTGCCTGAGCGTCTGATCGATTTCGTCGATGCCTTCAAGCAACGCCTCGCGTCGCTCATCCGGGAAATCGAAGGGAATGGGTGGCTCGCCGACGACGCCGACCGTGCGGGTCCGCAAGTCAACTCGCAAGGGTTCGCCGAGACTGGCTGCGGACACCAGCGAGTCGATCTGCGCCGCGCTCAGACAAATCGGCAGCAGACCGTTTTGCAGGCAATTGGCGTAGAAAATATCGCCGAAACTCTGTGCGATCACGCAGCGTATGCCGAATTCTTCCAGCGCCCACACGGCCATTTCGCGTGAGCTGCCGCAGCCGAAATTGCTTCCCGACAGCACGATCTGCGCGTGACGGAACGGCGCCCTGTTCAGCACGAACGACGCGTCCTCGTCGCCATTCGCGTCGTAGCGCATCATTTCGAATGCCCATGGTTTGAACTGGCCGCGCTGAAGTTGGGCGATGCGTTCGACACGCACGATCATGTCGGTGTCGATGTTGTCCCGCACGAGCGGTGCGGCAATGCCCTCGCATACGGTGAAAGCTTTCATGCGGCGCGCTCCGTCGAGGGCATCGCGATTTTTCCAGCGATCGCACTTGCTGCCGCCACGCCCGGGCTCGCGAGATGCGTGAACGCACCCGGCCCCTGACGGCCGACGAAGTTACGGTTCGACGTCGAGACACAACGCTCGCCTCTGCCCACCCGATCGCCGTTCGCACCGACGCACATCGAACATCCCGGCTCACGCCATTCGAAACCGGCCTCGATAAAGATATGATCCAGCCCTTCCCGCTCGGCACGACGCTTGACCTCGATGGAGCCAGGCACCACCCACGCCTGCACGTGCGGCGCAACGTGGCGGCCTTTTACAATCGACGCGGCATTGCGCAGATCACTCAGGCGGCTGTTCGTGCAGGAGCCGATGAAGACGCGATCGATCGATACTTCATCGAGCCGGCGACCCGGCTGCAATTGCATATACGACAACGCTTTTTCGAGCGTTTCCCGTCGCATCGCATCGGGCTCTTCAGCAGGATCGGGAATGCGCCCATCGATCGCCATCACATGTTCGGGGCTCGTGCCCCACGTCACTTGCGGACGAATGAGCGATGCGTCGATCGCGATCTCCCGATCGAACACGGCGTCCGCGTCGCTCGCCAGCCGACGCCATTGAACGATCGCCTGTTCCAGCGCGGTGCCCGCGGGAGCATAATCGCGTCCCGCCACGTACGCGAACGTCACCTCGTCCGGCGCGATCATGCCGACCTTCGCGCCGAGTTCGATCGACAGATTGCACAGCGTCAACCGCGCTTCAATCTCCAGTGCTTCGATCGCGGAACCGGCGTACTCCACCGCGTACCCGGTCGCGGCCGAAGTGCCCAGAACGCCGATCAGATAAAGGATCATGTCTTTTGCTTCGACGCCCGGCTGGGTGCGTCCATCAAAACGCACCCGCATCGTTTTGGGCCGCTTCTGCCGAATGGTTTGCGTCGCGAGGACATGCACCTGCTCGGACGACCCGATGCCGAACGCAATCGCTCCGAGCGCGCCGTGCGTGCAGGTATGACTATCCGCACAAACCAGAAGCAGGCCCGGTAACGTCAAGCCGAGTTCCGGGCCGATCACGTGAACAATGCCCTGCCGGCCGTCGTCGACATCGAAGCGATCGATGCCGAGGCGCGAGGTCTGTTCGCGCAAGGTATCGATCGCAATCGTGCTCCACCGCGCGTCGCCTGCCGTGCGGCCCGGGCGCGTCGAGATCACATGATCGACCGTGGCGAACGTCAGAGATGGATCGTGGACGGTCGCGCCGCGTGACTCCAGAGCACGAATGGCAGCCACACTCGTGAGCTCGTGCATCAGATGCCGATCGACATGTAAAAGACTCTCCCCGCCCGGCAATTCGGCGATCACATGCTGATTCCAGATCTTGTCGAAAAGGGTGTGCCCCATGGTGGTCTCTTCGTCGATATGCGCGACACGCCGGCTTTATTAGCGTGGAAACCTCATCAATTCGTCCGCCGAGTGCCGCAGATGATTGCGCATGGCCTGCGCCGCCCGTTCGGGGTCGCCAGCCAGAATGCCGCTCGCAATCAGTTCATGTTCCGCAAGCGAGTTGCGCACGATCTGATCCACGCCGATACGCTCGCGCAACTGATGCATGAAGATTGGTAGCTGATACTTGTCGATGAGTTCGCTGAGTTGCGGGTTCTCGCATATGTCGACGATGATCCGATGAAATTGCCGGTTGTCGACGATGAACGCCGCGAAGTCCGGCGCAGTGAAATGACGCCGGCCCCGCTCCACGATTTCGGTGAAACGCGCCCGGTTGTCGCCCTGATCGATCAACTGCGCGGCTCGCCGCGCAGCGTAGCCTTCGAGCGCCTCGCGAATCTGATAGACCTGCGCGATCTCATCATTCGACAAACGACGCACCGTCGCGCCGCGATTAGGGATGAGATCGACGAGGCCGTCGGCGGCCAGCCGTCGAAACGCTTCGCGCAGCGGACCTCGGCTGATGCCGAACTGTTCGACCAGATCGCGAGCGACCAGACGCTGGCCGGGCACGAGCCGCCCTTCCACGATTTGCTGCCTGATCAGCGCAGCGGTTCGTTCAACGGTCTCCCCCGTGCGAAGCGCCGGTTCGAGCACCGATCGCAGCGCGCGGTCGGTTTGCTCGACGGTTTCGTCATTTGTAGTGGACATTGGTTTGGCAAGCACAGCAGATAACTGTTGCATCTAGTATTGGTCAAAACTGTAGGACAAAACCAGAATCTTTTCGCATTACGTGTGTCAGGAAAACCCTTAGCCCATGTTTGGATATGTCCGTAAAACAAGGGAGGTTCGCGTAAACATCCATAGCGGGCGATGGCTGGTTCGCCTAAAAACTATCCTACACTTTGTACATACAATCAAAAATGGTGTTCAGGAGACAACTGATGAAGGGTATCTACCGATTCGCGCGGCTTGCGGTGCTCTCCCCATTTTTAGCTGTGAGTGTTGCGACCGCTCAGGCCGCAACCTTGACTGTCACGCACTGGATCGATGGCATGTATGGCGTGCCCTTTGCCGTCGCGCTGGATAAGGGCTATTTCAAGCAGAACGGGGTGGATGTCACCGGCTTCATCACATCGGAAGGCGGTGGAACCTCGGTACGCAATGCGATGGCATCCGAGATACCTTACGGCGAGGTCGCATTGCCGGCTGCCATTGCCGCGATCAAACAAGGTGTGCCGATCACGATCGTTCATAGTGGTGTGCAGAGCGTCGCCGACCTGCTCTGGGTTCAGCTCAAGGACTCCAACGTCCAAGGCATCGCACAGATGAAGGGCAAGACCATTGGCTATAGCAGTCCGAAGTCGATGACCGAGATGATCACGATCGTCGGTCTCGAGCGTGCCGGGCTGACCGGGCAGGTGCAGCGCAAACCGGTAGGCGCATCGGGCACGATGATGATCGCGTTGCAACAGCACGCCGTCGACGTCGCGTACATGACCGAGCCCGCCTACAGCCAGCACAAGGACCAGTTGAAGATCGCGTTCCGTTCCACCGATATCGTGCCCGCTGAAACGCAGACTGTCGGCGTGGTGCGCACCGATTATCTGAAGGCCCATCCGGAAATCGTGACGGGCATCATCGAGGCCCGCAAAAGAGGCGTCGAATATATTGCCGCGCATCGTGACGAGTCCGCGCAGATTCTAGCGAAGGCTTACAAGATCGATCCTGCCGTCGCGAAGTCGGCCATCGACAATTGCCTCGATACCGATCCCCACTACTGGAGTACCGGGCGCTTCAACTATGCGAGCATGGACGAGGTCGCGAAGGGTCTCGTGCTGATCAAGGCCGTCGAGCCGGGTCCGTTCGACTGGCATACGGTCGTCAACGAATCCTATCTGCCGCCAGGCGAACGCTCGCGGTAAGGTGGACCCATGAAAGCCGTGCCTTTATCCGTGGTGTCCGCCAGCACGCCTGAACAGGCATTCTCCGGAATTCATGCCACCCTCACCGACGTCACACGGATCTATCCCGGAGAGCGAGGCAAACCGCCTTATCATGCGCTCGGCCCAGTGAGCCTGAGCTTGCAGACGGGCGAATTCTTTTCGATCGTAGGCCCGTCGGGTTGCGGCAAGTCCACGCTGCTCGACGTACTTGCCGGGCTCAACGCAGCGAGTGCGGGCAACGTGATGTTCGAAGGCACGGCCGTGCGCGACAAGGTTCCCGAGGGTATTTCCGTCGTGTTTCAAGAGGACGCCACCTTCCCCTGGCTCAACGTCTACGACAATGCCGCATTCGGCGCGCGGCGTGCCGGCGTCGCCGAGAGCGAGATTCGCGAACGGGTCGAGCACGCGCTGGCTTTCATGGGCCTCAAAGCCTTTACGCATTCGTATCCGGTGCAATTGTCGGGCGGCATGCGGCAGCGCGTATGCATTGCGCGCGCCATGGTGATGCGCCCTCGCCTCATGCTGCTCGACGAGCCCTTCGGTGCGCTCGATCAGCAAACGCGTCTGCTGATGGGCGAGGAAATGCTCAAGCTCTGGCGGGAAACCGGCGCGACCGTGATGCTCATCACGCACTCCATCGATGAAGCCGTGTTGCTGTCGGACCGCATCGGAGTGATGTCGGCGTGTCCGGGACGATTCATCGCAACGATCAAAACCGGATGGTCGCGGCAGCGCGACAGCAATACGGCGCTGGACCCGCGCTTCGGCGAATTGACCGCACGCGTCTGGGGGCTGCTGCGGGGTGAAGCGCTAAAGGCACTCGGGAGCCGGCTATGAATCGCGCCACGCGCTGGCGCCTCGCTCTCGTCGTGCTCTTCGTCGGTGCGCTGGAAATCGCGAGTCGCTGCGCGTGGATCGATCCAGTCTCGTTCATTCCACCGTCGAAGATGGCCGAGGGCGCGTGGGCGTTGCTCGCCTCTGGCGACTACACCCGCGACATCCTGCAGACGCTCGCCAATGCGTCGCTCGCGGTCGTCCTTGCGGTGACGGGCGGTTTCGCTTTTGGTGTGGGACTCTTCAAATTGCCGCGTGTGCGGCGCGTGATCGATCCATTGCTGCTCTCCTATTACGCCGTGCCGATCTTCGTCGTGTATCCGGTGCTGATCGTGATCTTCGGATTGAATCGCTGGCCGCTGGTGGCGATCGGTTTTCTGTTCGGCGTCGTGGCGATGGCCGCGAACACGCTCAATGGACTCGAACGGGTGCCGCGCGTCCTGCTTCGTTCGGCTCGCGCCATGCGCATGAGCCCGTTCGACGAAATCTGGCTGATCACCCTGCCCTCGAGTTTGCCGTTCGTGTTCACCGGAATCAAGCTCACCGTCGTCTATGCGTTTATCGCGGTGATTGCTGGCGAATTCGTCCTGGCCGGCTCGGGCTTCGGATTTCGTATTGCCTACGCGTACAACAACTTCGATAACCCGACCATGTATGGCCTGATGCTGTTGCTGCTGATTTTCGTCGGCACGCTGAACATGTTGCTGCATATGGCCGAGATGCGCCTATACAGCCGCACGCGGAGGACGGCCCCATGAGCACGATTCCCACCGCGGCGCTGAAACCGAAACGCTCGCACTCGCGTTGGAGCGATAGTGTGCTGCTAGTCGTGGTTCTGCTGGGACTCTGGCAGATCGCGAGCTCATTGTTGAGCGCGGACGTACTGCCAGGCCCATGGCTAACGTTCGTCAAGTTCAAGTCGATCATGCGCGACGACGACTTTCCTGAGAACTTGCGGGTCACGTCAGTTGCATTCGCCCTGGGCTTCGCCATTTCATGCGTCGGCGGAGTTTGCCTGGGACTGGTGCTAGGCGCGCGACGTCTCGCAGGCGACGTCATGGAGCCGATTCTGATGGCCCTCTATGCTATCCCGAAGATCACACTGTATCCGGTGGTGCTGCTGGTGTTCGGCCTCGGTCTGTACGCCAAGGTCACGTTCGGCGTGATCCACGGCATCATTCCGATTACGGTCTTCACGATGGGTGCCGTGCGCAACATGCGCCCCGTGTTCGGACGGACGGCTCGTGTGTGCCGCCTCTCGCCGATGGCCTACGCGCGCTATGTGCTGCTGCCCGCGGCGGTGCCCGAAGTGCTCGCGGGTTTGCGCATCGGTTTCTCGCTGACGCTGCTGGGCACGCTCATTGGCGAGATGTTCGCTTCGCAAAGCGGGATCGGCCACATGCTGATGATTGCGATGGGCCGCAACGATACCCAGACCATCATGGCGCTCGCCATCCTGTTGTTCGTGTTTGCCACCGTCGTCAACCTGCTGCTGTTGAAGTGGCATCAAACCCTGTCGAAGTCGGGCTGACGGGTCGGATTGTTGGCGCCGTTTCGTGGAGAAGATCATGATCGGAACACTGAGTGCAGCACGTATCAGGTTATTCTGGCAGCCGGGATGTTCCTCGTGCCTGCGCACCAAGGAATTCCTGACCGAACAGGGAATCGAGTTCGAGTCGCTCGACGTGCACAACGATCCCGACGCACGCGCGCAACTGCTCGAACTTGGCGCGCGCAGTGTGCCTGTCGTGTCCATTGGCAAGCGCTATACCTTCTGTCAATCGATCCACGACGTCATCAAATTTCTCGACCTGAAAACCAGCGTGCAGGAACCGTTGCCGCCGGTGCAACTGGTCGCAAAGCTCGACCTGCTGATGCGCGCGAATGCCCGCTATGTTCGCCAGTTCCAACCCGATCAGTTGAAGACGCCGTTTCGCAATCGCAATCGCACGCCTGCGGGACTCGCCTTTCACATGTTCCGCGTGGTCGAAATGGGGATGCAAGCGTCGCAGGGCATTGCACTGCGTTTCGAGTCCTTCGACGATCTTCCGCCTGACGGCTGGAGCGGCGAAGACATCGCCGCGTGGGGTGAGAGCGTGCGTGCCAGATTACTGGCGTGGTGGGCGGAGCAAAAGGACCTCAGTGTCAATTACACGGTACAGACCTATTACGGCACGCGACCTTTTCACGAAGTCCTTGAACGTACCGCCTGGCACGCCGCGCAGCATACGCGGCAAGTGATGCTGATGCTCGAGAGTCACGGCATCGAACCGGACGGTCCGTTGACCGCCGCCGACCTCGAAGGCTTGCCGGTGCCGCAAGAGGTTTGGGACAAGCAGTGATTGGGGACATCAGGGCAATCGGCGCGGACATTCATGGCACTGCCTCGTCGCGCACATCGATCGCCCGCTGACGGGACTGGGGCATTTTAGAGGGTGTTGAGATCTTCACGCGCTCGCGGACGCCATTCAACGATCAAGCGTTTTTCCTTGATTCGCTCAAGGAGCTTTCCTCGCCCCACTTCCAAGCTCTTTCCCGACACTTGCCGCAACCACCTCATCCGCGCACTGCAACAAACCATTGATCAACCGTGCCCGCGGCGATGCCCGCTGCCACACCACGCCGAAGCGGCGCGGCTCGGTCGGAACCGGCAACGCAAGCCGCGCGACGGAAAGTGCCGACGTCATCGGCGAGACGATATGCGGCACCAGCGACACGCCGAGCCCGCGATCGACCATCATCGCGATCGCCATCAGCGCGTTCAGTTCGAACAGCTCGCGCGGCACGATGCGCGCCGCCCGCAGATACTGGTCCGCCTGCTTGCCGCCACCCAGCGACCGGTCGTAACGGATGAACGGCTCGCGGCGCAGCAGTTCATGCGGATCGGCCCCGGCGAGGTGCGCGGGCGCCAGCACGACGAGTGGCTCTTCACGCAGCAGATGCCAGTCGTAGGCCTTCGGCAGTGCGAACACGGGATGCAGGCAGATGGCCACATCGAGATCGCCGCGCTGCAAGGTGTCGTACAGCTCCATCGACGTGCCCGCGCGAATCAGCAGCTTGGCGCGCGGAAAGGCCCGGGAAAAGTTCGCGAGCACATCGGGCAGCAGGCTCAGCAGCGCGGTCGTGATCGTGCCGATTCGCAATTCGCCCGCCGCCTCGCCTTCGAGCGCGTGCGCTTTCAGTTCGGCGAATTCCGCGACCAGTCCGCGCGCCCGCGCGACAACGCGATGCCCCGCCTCGGTCGGAATCACCGTGCGGCCGGAGCGGGCGAAAAGCGTCACACCCAGCTCACGTTCGAGCGCCGACATCTGCTGCGCGATCGCGGCAGGCGTCACGCCGGCGCGGCGCGCGGCTTCGGCCATCGAGCCGGTATCGACGACGAGCAGCAGGTTGGCGAGAAATGCCGTATCCATCGGATAGATTTGCTTTCGTTTAAAGATAGACGTGGATAGTTTATCTAAAACGTGGCAATCCGTAGACTGGTCGGCATATCAAAAAGGAAGGGAGACGCATGAGAAGCAAGCTCTTCGTTCCGGCATCGCGCCCGGAACTCTTCGCCAAGGCGTTCGCGAGCGCCGCCGACGCACTCTCGTTCGATCTCGAAGACGCCGTCGCGCCCGAGCGCAAGCCACAGGCGCGCGCCGAGCTGCGCGCGCTTCTCGCCACCGACGACGCACTCGCCAGCGGCAAGACGCTCATCGTGCGGGTCAACGCGCTTTCCACACCTTATTTCGCCGCCGATATCGACGCCATCGCGCGTAACGGCGTCTCGCTCGTCAATCTGCCAAAGCCCGAGCATCCGGACGACGTGCTCGCCGCCGCGCAAGCTCTCGAAGCTGCCGAGCGCGCAAACGGCGTCACCGTGCCGATCGGGCTTCTGCTCAACATCGAGTCGCCGCGCGCGTTGCGCATGGCGTCGGAGCTGGCGCCCGCGCATCCGCGTGTCGCGGGATTGCAGCTGGGTCTCGGCGATCTGTTCGAGCCGCTCGGCATCGCGCGTCGCGAGCCAGCGGCTATTCAACAGGCGATGTTCGCGCTGCGCATCGCCGCTGGTGAAGCGGGTGTGTTCGCGTACGACACTGCGTTCGCCAACATCGAGGACATCGATGGCTTTCGCGCCGAAGCGCAGATGGCGCGCGCGTTCGGTTTCATCGGCAAAAGCTGCATCCACCCGAGCCAGATCGCGATTGCCAATGACGTATTCCGTCCGTCCGACGAAGACATCGCGCATGCGGTGCGTGTCGTGGAAGCGGCGCGCACGGCGAATCGGCAAGGCGTCGGCGCCTATGTCGTCGATGGCCGGATGATCGATCCGCCCTTCGTCGAGCGCGCCCGCGTGCTCGTGAAGGACGCGGCGCGGCTCGGGCTGTTGTCGGAAACGCAGCGCGCGTCGCTCGCGGTTTAAAGCATCGAGCAAGGAGAAGAGATTCATGGAACAGAACGTTGGTCGAGGCGGCCCGCTTTCCGGCGTGCGTGTGCTCGATCTGAGCGCGTACATTGCGGGCCCTTACGGCTGCACGCTGCTCGCCGATCAGGGCGCCGAAGTCATCAAGATCGAACCGCCCTCGGGTGACAACCTGCGCAAATATCCATCGACGCTCGAAGCGGAAAGCCGCGCGTTTCTCGGCGTGAATCGCGGTAAGCGCGGCCTCGTGCTCGATCTGAAGCAACCCGAAGCGCTCGACGTGCTGCTGTCGCTCGTCAGGCAGGCGGATGTGCTCGTGCATAACTTTCGTCCGAGCGTGCCGGCGCGGCTTGGCATCGCGTATGAGCAATTGCGCGCGATCAATCCGCGTCTCATCTATTGCGCGGTGACGGGTTACGGCGAAACCGGTCCGAACAAGGACAAGGCCGGGTATGACCAGGTACTGCAGACGATGACCGGCATGTGCACGCTGCAAGGCCCGCAGGAGGGTCCGCCGGAAGTGCTGTATGGCTCGGTGGTCGACTACTATGCGGCGGCGCTCGTTGCATCGGGCGTGTCGTCGGCGCTGTTTGCGCGCGAGAAAAGCGGCGCGGGCCAGTACGTCGGCGTTTCGCTGTTGCGCAGCGCGCTTACGATGCAATCCGCGCGGCTGATCTGGGCGGATAGCGAGCCCAAAGATGTCGGACGCGACATGCGATCGGGCGGCATCACGGGCATTCATCCGACGCGCGAAGGCTATCTGTATCTGTCCGCGAACACGCCGCATTTCTGGCAGTCACTGTGCGAGCTGACGGGCCTCGAAGCGCTCGCGAACGACGAGCGTTACGACACGGTAAAGAAGCGCGCGATGCATCGCGATGAAGTCGTGCCGAAGCTGCATGCGGCGCTTGCACAACGCACCGCAATCGAATGGGAAGCGCTCTTCGGCGATGCGGTTCCGTGCGCCGCCGCGCGCAGCGTCGAGGACATGTTCGACGACAGCCAGGTGCTCGCGGAGGATATGGTCGCGCGTTTCGAGTATCCGGGCGTGGGCGCGTATCGCGGATTCAAGCACCCGGTGCGCTTTGGCGCGACGCCCTTGCCCGAACCGTTCGCCGCGCCCGCGTTCGGCGAGCATAGCAATGCATTGCTGCGTGAAGCCGGCTTGAGCGATGCGCAAATCGAAGCATTGCGTGTGAAGCGCGCCGTGCTCTGACCGCGCGAAATGACATAAGAAACACGGAGACACATCGCGATGAAATGCGATTCCCACATCCACATCTATGACCGGGCGTTCCTCAAGCAAGGGAACATCGACGGCTTCGTCGCCAACGCCGATGTCGCCGCGTATCGAAAGATGCAGGCGCGCATCGGCATGGAGCGCGTGGTGATCGTGACGCCGCGCATCTACGGCACTGACAACGCCGTCACCGTTGATGCCATTCGCCAGTTCGGCATCGACAATGCGCGCGGCATCGCTGTGCTTCATCCCGATGTCGCGGATGACGAACTCGCCGCGCTCGATGACGGCGGCATTCGCGGCATCCGCTTTACCCTCTATACGACGAAGAATGCGGCCGTCGGTTTCGACATGGTCGAGCCGCTCGCGCAGCGCGTCGCGGAACTCGGCTGGCATGTGCAACTGCATTGGACCGCGCAGCAGATCGTCGAGCATGAAGCCATGCTGCAGCGTCTGCCCGCGACGATGGTGTTCGATCATCGCGCGCGTCTGCCCTTGAAGGACGGCGTGCATCATGCCGCATTCGACATCGTGCGCAATCTCGCCGATGCGGGCCGCGCGTGGATCAAGCTCTCAGGCCCGTATCTGGATTCGGCAGCCGGTCTCGAAGGCCGCTACGCCGACATCACGCCGATGGCGCGCGCATGGGTTCAAGCCGTGCCCGAACGTCTGGTGTGGGGCAGCGACTGGCCGCACGTGACGGAAACGCACAAGCCCGACGACGCGTTCCTGCTCGACCTGCTCTCCGAATGGGCCGACGGCGAAGCGACACGCGAGCGCATCCTCGTCACCAATCCCGCCGTGCTGTACGGCTTCGCGATCTAAAAGAACAAAACTTCAGGAGACACGATATGAAATCCACCGCCGCGCCCTCGCCCGTGCGCAAGACGCGCTTCACGGAAGGGACCATCCGTCTGTTCGAGCGCACCATTCCCGACCCGTTCGTGCTCGCGATCCTCATCACCGCGATCGTCGCCGCGCTTTCGCTGATCTTCGCGCCGCATGCGACGGTTCCGAAGATGATCGCCGGCTGGTACAAGGGTTTCTTCGACATTTTCACCTTCGCGTTTCAGATCACGCTCGTGCTCGTCACGGGTCACGCGTTCGCGCACGCGCCGCCGGTGCAGCGCATGTTCAAGGCGCTCGTGTCGATCGCGCGCACGCCGGCGCAGGCCGCCACGCTCACGTTCGTGCTCGTCGCGGTGACTTCGTTCTTCAACTGGGGCATGGGTCTCGTCGTCGCCGCGTTGCTTGCGCGTGAAGTGGCAAAGCGCATGCGCATCGACTTCGCGTGGATCGTCGCGGCGGGCTTTTCGGGCTGGGTCGTGTGGGCGAGCGGCATTTCGAGTTCCATCGCGCTCGCGCAATCGACGCCCGGCAGTTCGATGAACGTCGTACAGAAGCTGACGGGCGTCGTGCTGCCCTTCGGCGACACCGTTTTCACGCGCTTCAATCTCGTGCCGACGCTCGTCATGCTGGTCGCGATGCCCTTCTTGCTCGCGTGGCTCAAGCCGGCCGACGAAGACACCATCGTGCTGGACACCGAAAAGCATCCGGACGCGCCGCTTCGCAGAAAGCCCGAAGGCAAACTGAGCTTCGCGCGCTGGATCGAGCATTCGTGGATCGGCAGCGCGCTCATCGGCGCGGTCGGTATCGCACTGATGGTGTTGACGCACTATCAGCACATCGCGTTTTCCGGCGTGAACGCGGTGATCTTCGTGATGTTCATCGCGGGCGTGATCCTGCACGGCTATCCGCTCGCGTATGCGGACGCCATCAAGAACGCCGCGAAGCAAACCGGTTCGATGATGCTTCAGTACCCGCTCTACGGCGGCATCATGGGCATGATGGACGCGACCGGCTTGCCCGATGTGATCTCGCACTTCTTCATCGCGATCTCCAATGCGCACACGCTGCCGTTCTGGAGCTACATGTGCTCGCTCATCGTGACGTTCTTCATTCCGAGCGGCGGCGGCCACTGGGCCGTGCAGGGACCGTTCGTCGTGCCCGCCGCGGTCGCGCTGCATGCGTCCGTTCCTGCGACGACGATGGCGGTCGCAATGGGCGAGCAGGTGTCGAACATGATGCAGCCGTTCTGGGCGGCGCCCGTCGTCGCAATGGCAGGCGTTGGCGTGCAGCGCGTGCTCGGCTTCACGGTCATGACCTTCGCGCTCGGCCTGATCGTGTACGGCGCCGCGCTCCTGATCTTCGTCTGAGACAGCCGAGCGAGACAATACGATGAAGGCGCATCGGCGGCGCGATCACTGTCATGGTCGCGCTTGCGGGGGGCGCCCGGCAGCGCTGGGTGCTCGCGGGTCACGCCTGTGCCTGGTGAGCGACACTGGGGCGATACACGGCCTTTCTCACTCGTAGCGCTTCGCTTCGTCCATCAATTCCGGCGTGCCGATGATCCCGTTCATCTCGTCGAAGTTCACCATGCGCTCTTTCCACGGCGCGCTCGTGCCGTGCTCGCGCAGGCTGCAATAGAAGCCTTGCAGCGTATGCGCGACCGCGCGCGCCGCGCCACCCGGAAAGATCACGATGCGAAAACCTCGCGCCGCCAGCGCTTCGGCGCTTAGCACCGGCGTCTTGCCGCCTTCGACCATGTTCGCGAGCAGCGGCGTGCGCGAAGCGAAACGCGCACATGCGGCATCCAACTGCTCTGCAGAACGCAGGGCTTCGATGAACAATGCATCGACGCCCGTTTCCAGATAGCGTTCGGCACGCTCTAGCGCGGCATCGAGACCTTCAACCGCGAGCGAATCGGTGCGTGCCAGAATGAGCGTGTCGCGGTGCTCGCGTGCATCGAGCGCGGCGCGCAGCTTGCCGCACATCTCAACTGCGGGGATCACGCTCTTGCCGTCCAGATGACCGCAGCGCTTCGGGAACGTCTGATCCTCGAGCTGGATCATCGCGGCGCCCGCGCGTTCAAAGCCTCTTACCGTTCGCTTGACGTTGAGCGCGTTGCCGAAGCCCGTGTCGCCATCGACGATGACCGGCAGGCCCACGCGCTCGGTGATGCGCGCAAGCGTATCCGCGACTTCGGTGAAGGTGGTCAGGCCGACGTCGGAGCGCCCCAAACGGGTGTAAGCGATCGACGCGCCCGACAGATACAGCGCATCGAATCCTGCCTGCTCGGCGATCAACGCGGAAAGCGCATCGTACACGCCGGGCGCCAGGACGGTTCCGCGCGCGAGTTTTGCAGCGAGTGTCATGAGTTGACCGCTCCGTAACGCTTCTTCAGCAGATTGAAAAGTCCACCTGCTTCGGCCATGTCGAGCAGGAATGAGGGCAAGGGCTCGCAGCCGAGCGTGAGTCCATTGGCGCGCGTGATGCGTCCGCGCAGCGGATCGATCGCGATGCGCTCGCCCTCCTCCAACACTTCGGCTTGCGCACACGTGAGCAGCACGAGCCCCACGTTGAACGCATTGCGGAAGAACAAGCCGCTGAACGCGGGCGCGATCACCGCGCGCACGCCGAGTTGCACGAGCGCAGCAGGCGCCTGCTCGCGCGACGAGCCGATGCCGAAGTTCGGCCCCGCCACGATGACGTCGCCGGGTTGCACATTTGCGGCGAACGCCGGGCGTTGCCGTTGCAGGCAGTGCCGCGCGATCTCCTCAATGCCGAATTTCATATACGCGCCGGGCGCGAGCGCATCGGTATCGATATCAGCGCCGACGCGCCACACGCGATGCGTTTCGATGCCTTCGCTCATGCGATCACCCCGCGCGGATCAGTAATGCGCCCGCGCAATGCAGACGCCGCCACCGTGTAGGGCGAGCCGAGATAGACTTGCGCTGTTTCCGCGCCCATGCGGCCCTTGAAGTTGCGCGCGGTGCTGGAGATCACGGTGCTGCCTTCGGGAATCTGTCCGCCGTAGCCGGAACATGCGCCGCACGAAGTGGCGAGGACTTGCGCACCGGCGTCCTCGAGAATCGACATCACGCCCTCGCGACGCGCGGCTTCGCGGTCGCGCACGCTCGCGGGCGCGACGACCAGTTGCACGCCGTGCGCCACGCGCCGATGCTTCAACACGAGTGCCGCCGCGCGCAGGTCGTCGAGCTTGGCGCCCGTGCATGCGCCGATGTAAGCAACCTGCACGTCCACATCGTCGAAGGCATCGACTGCACGCGCGTTCGCGGGACTATGCGGCGCGGCGACTTGCGGCGCGAGCGTGCTGGCATCGAAGTCATGGGTTTCGGCTTGCGCCTCGGGCTCGCTTTGCCAGCGCGCGAGGTCGATCTCGCCGGTCACGCCCGCTGTGCGCAGATAGTCGAGCGTCACCGCATCCGCCGCGATGAGACCCGTCTGTGCGCCCATCTCCGCGCTCATGTTCGAAAGCGTCATGCGCTCCTGCATCGGCAAAGCCGTGACCGCTTCGCCGCAGAACTCGACGGCCTGATAGCGCCCGCCGTTCATGCCGAAGCGGCCGATCATGTGCAGCATCATGTCCTTCGCGGTCACGCCGCGCGTGAGGCGTCCGCGCCAACGCATCCGCAGCGTCTCGGGCACCTTCACCCAGATCTGGCCCGAGACCGCGACGCCCAGCATCTCCGTGCTGCCGATGCCGAACATATAGGCGCCGAACGCGCCGCCCGTCGGCGAATGCGAATCGCCGCCGACACAGAACATGCCGGGCCGTACGTGTCCATGCTCCGGCAGCACCACATGGCAGATGCCGACGCTGTCATACACGTTGGGCAACTGCTGCTGCACGGCCCAGTCGCGTGCGATGCGCACGATGCGGCGCGATTCGTCATCGGCCTCGGGCACGTAGTGATCGATCACGAGCACGATTTTCGATTTGTCCCAAAGCGGTGCGCCGAGTCCTTCGAGCATCGGCTTGAGACGGCGCGGGCCGCTCGAATCGTGGAACATCGCGAGATCGACAGCGCAAGTGACGATCTCGCCCACCGCGACAGCGGCGCGCCCGCACGCCTTTGCGATGAGCTTTTGCGCGAGCGTCTGAGCCGAGGCCATGGTCTCGGCTCAGTCAACCATCTGCGCGACCTGCCCTGCTTCGAGCAGCAGGCGATCGTGCGTGGACGGTAGTTCCGCGAACGGGCGTCGATATTGCGCCCACATGCGTAGATCCTCGGGCTTGTGAAACACCTGCGCGTCGGGCATCGCCGGCCAGTCGGACACCGTGAGCCACAGGCGCAACAGATGGCGACGCTCGTTGAGCGCCTGTGCATCGACATAATCGGTACGGCCGTGCACGAGCACGCGATTGTTGAGAAACTGGATGTCGCCGTCGCGAAAGCCCATGTCGAGATAGAACTCAGGCGATGCCGCGATCTTGCGCACCGTGTAGAGCGCCTCCGATTCGAGCTCGCTGAACGGAACCTGACCGCTCTTCTCGGCGAGGCGCGCGTACCCGGTCGGCAGATAACAGATCATCTCGCCCGCGCTATCGGTGAAAAATGGCACCTTGTGTTCGCTGAAGGTGCGCGTCGCGCGGCGGCCGTCTTCATCGGTGCGCTTGCACCAAAGCCCTTCGTGCAGCACTTCGAGCAGATCCGGCCGCGTGCGCAGCAGTTCGTTATGCACGGCGAGTGCGCTGGAAATGCGGCTTTCGCCACCGGAAATCGCGGTGCGCAGACACATGAGGCCGATGATGTCGCACGAATCCGTGTGCATCAGCTGGCCTCCGCCTTTGCGATAGCCGCGCGATTTCGGCTCATAGTCGCTCACGTCCACCACATGGCCGAGCACGTCGCCGAGGTATGACTGCGTCACAGGCTTGCTGATGTACGAGCCCAGACCGAAGTAAATGCGCGTCATGTCGTCATCGGAGTAGCGCTCGCGTGGCAGGCCGCGCAGCATCATGAAGCCGCGTCCATTGCGCAGGAACGAGGGCAGCTCGCGCATGAAGCGGCCCATCGTGTCGAGCGGAAAGGTCTCCGGACTGATGTCGGGAAAGTCGATGTCGCCGAGCGAGTGCATATGCGCGAGCGCCGAATCGATCTCGGCTATTTCGGCATCGCTCAGAACGTGCAGGCCTTCGCGCATCCAGTCGAGTTCGGGACCTTTCCAGACTGCGGGCGAGTCGATCGGTTGTCCAACGCGGTTCATCTTTGCTCCTTGATGGAAATGGCTCAGTCACGTGCGGCATTGCACGCGGCATCGATTACGGCGCCGCAGCCGATGAGTTCGTCGAGCGCACGCTCGCCGATGAGCGGCGCGAGAATGTCGCGCGAGTGTTCGCCCTTCTTCGGCGCGGGACGCGTGAAGCCGCCCGGCGTCGCCGACAGGCGCGCAACCACGTTATGTACGGCGACGTGGCCAAGTTCGTCGTCCTCGAGTTCGACGAGGCTTTCGCGCTCGGTCACGTAGTCATCGTCGGCAAGCTCGCTTGCGTCGAGCACGGGGCCGGCGGTGACTTCCGCGTGCTCGAAGAACGCGAGGTTTTCAGCGAGCGTGCGCGCCTTGATGAAGGATCCGACCACGTGATCGACCTCCCCTACGTGTTGAAGACGCGCACTGTTGGTCGCGTAGCGTGGATCGGCGTTCATGTCGTCACGGCCAATCGCAGTGAAGAGCCGCTGCGCCATGCTCTGCGTCGACGTCGAGATGCACAGCCACTTGTGGTCCGCAGTTTCGTATGTGTTGCGCGGACACGTCGTGCTTGAACGGCTGCCGGTGCGCGCCTTCACGCCGCCCGTGATTTGATAGTTCGCGACCTGCGGACCGAGAATCGAGATCATCGGGTCGAACAGCGAGAGGTCGATTACCTGGCCGTTGCCGCCGTTCACGCGCGCTTCCCACAGCGCGACCATCGCGGCTTGCGCGCCATAGATGCCCGCGGTCATGTCGCCGAGAAACATCGGCGGCAACACCGGCTCACGATCGCCGAAGCCGTTCATCGCGGCGAAGCCCGAATAGCCCTCGACCAGCGTGCCGAAGCCCGGACGATGACGGTACGGCCCCGTCTGCCCCCAGCCCGATACGCGCACGATCACGAGCTTCGGATTGGCCGCATGGAGGGTGTGCGGAGCAAGGCCCATTTTCTCCAGCGTGCCGGGCCTGAAACTTTCGACGAGCACATCGGCGTCCTGCGCAAGGCTCGCGATCACCTTCGCGCTCGATTCATGATGGAAGTCGATGCACACGCTGCGCTTGTTGCGCGCATACGCCTTCCAGAACACTTCGGCGCCTTGCGTGCGGAATGCGCGCAGCGTGTCGCCCTTCAAAGGCTCGACCTTGACGACGTCCGCGCCGAAATCCGCGAGTTGCAAGGTCAGCATGTTGCCCGCGACGAGCCGTGACAGGTCTACCACCTTCACGCCGCGTAGCGGCCCGATGTGCGATGCGTCGAAGGCTTTGCGATGCATGGGTCACGTCCTCCCGATTGCGCTTGTTGCTTGCCGAAAACAGTGGCGTGAATTCATTATCTTTGAAAATAGACATCGCGTCTATTTTTGCTCGATGTCATCTCTCGACGCAGTTGCGCGAGCCGGCAACACCCGTCACCCTTGCGGGCTACATGCCTTACACGGCAAGATACGCGGCAACACTCAAACAACGGCGCAACCAACCGGAAACAGCAATGGCAACCGAAGAACCTGGCGTAGCGGCCGTCAACCGCGCGCTCTCGATCCTGAAAGCCTTCGAGGACAGCATCGACGGCATGACTCTCACCGATCTCACCAACGCGACAGGCCTTTACCACAGCACGATCCTTCGACTGTGCGAATCGCTCGAACACTTCGGCTATCTCAAGCGGCTGGAAGACGGCCGCTACATGCTCGGGCCTATGCTGTTCCATCTCGGCATGATTTATCAGAGCTCGTTCCGTCTGCGCGATTACGCGCTGCCGGTGCTTCGCACGCTCGTCAAGGAAACGGGGGAAACCGCTGCGGTCTATGTGCGCGAGGGCAACGAGCGCCTGTGCCTCTATCGCGTCGAATGGCAGCGCTCGGTGCGCATGCATGTGCGTGAAGGCGAGCGTCTGACGCTCGATGCCGGCGCGGCGGGTCATGTATTGCGCGCGTTCACGGAAGGCGCCGTGAAGGGGCATCTGAAGAAAGTGCGCGAGAACGGCTATTGCGTCTCGCTCGGCGAGCGCGAGCCGGAAAGCGCCGCGATCGCCGTGCCGGTGTTTCGCACGGGACACGATCTCGTCTGCGCGATCTCGCTCGGGGTTCCGCGCTTTCGCTTCGATCGCAAGTCCTTCGATGTCTATCTGCCGAAGGTAATGGAAGCGGGTGCGGCGCTCACGAAGGCGCTGGGCGGCGATACGTCGATCTTCCAGCCGCCCTACGCCCCTTTTAACGGCGTCTAGGCGCGCGTCATACGTTCTGCTGAATCGCGGCGTTCGCATCGACCTCTACCGGCTCGGTGCGATTCACGCGCGACTGAAGCGCCGCAAAGCAGCCCGCGCCGATGACGAGCGCCGAGATCATGAACAGAAAGCCGTTGTTGTACGAGCCGCTCGCCTTGACGAGGTAACCCACGCCGAGCGGCGCGAGCAGCCCGCCGATCTGCCCGCCTGTATTGATGACACCCGCGAACACGCCGCGCGCGCCCTGCGGCGCCAGTTGCGCGACGAGCCCCGCATACGGCGACAGGCAGCCGTACAGCAGAAACGCGGCCGCCGATAGACCGATCACGCATGCGACGATGTCGTCGGCGCTGTACGCGAGATACAGCGCGAGGCCCGTGCAGAGATAGCCCACCGCGACCAGCACAGGCCGTCTGCGATGCAGGAGCCCGCTGCCGAGCCAGCCGAACACGACGATGCCGAGGAAGCCGAACAGATAAGGCACCGACGCCGCGACGCCCAGCGATTTCAGATCGATATGCCGCTGATTGGCAAGATACGACGGAATCCAGCCGAGGAAGCCCCAGTAGCCGACGCTGAAGGTCATATAGCCAAAGAACAGCAGCCACGTGCTCTTGCGCCCCGCGAACAGACGCCATTGATCGGCGCGGCTCGACTTGTCGGGCGTGCGCTCTTTCGCTTCGATCTCCTTGCCTGGAATGATGAAGAAGATCAGCAGCGCGACGATCACGCCCGGAATCGCGAATACGTAGAACACGTTGCGCCAGTCGCCGTGCATCAGCAGGCTCGTGACGACGGGCGCAACCACGGCCGGACCGATCGCCAAAGCGGAAAGCCATACGGAATGCGCCTTGGCCGCGTCCTTGTGGCTGAAGTTGTCGGCGACGGCCTTATAGACGGCGGCGTTGCACGATCCTTCCGCAAGGCCGAAGCAAAAGCGCGCCGCGATCAGCACGGCCATCGACGTTGCAAGCCCCGTCATCCCCGTGAAGACCGAGAACAGGACCGGCGCCACGACCAGCAGCGCCTTGGTGCCGAACAGGTCCGCGAGGAAGCCGCCGGGCAACTGCATCAGCGCATAGCCGAGTGCGAATGCGGCAAGCAGAAAGCCGAACTGCGCGGCATCGAGATGGAGCGCCTTCATCATCGTCGGACCGGCGACGGAAATGCTCACCCGGTCGAGATAGTTCACGAACTGAAGCAGCCAGGTCAGTACCAGCAGCTGGTATCTCAAACTCATCCTTGTCTCCTTCGCTTCCCGCGAATGTCCTACGGCACGAATAATAGAAACTATGTCTATTTTCGATAACGTAACGGAGTAGGGGAAAGTGCACAAGGAAATGAAGGTCGGGGATTTCCCTAGAGAGCGAACGATGGGACCAGCAGCTCGTTTACCGAGGCCGCGCCAAAGCGAGGCCCGAACTCAGGTGCGCGAATATGGCTGAAAAAGCGTTGATCCTGCTTGAACCCTCAGGAGGCGAATGAGAGGGCTGTGGCCACGCCTGCGGGACGGTCGTGGCGGGTTGACGAACCCGGGCGTATAGCGTCGCACCCGGCGCAGGATCGTCGTGTGAGCAAGCAACAACCCTCGCTCGGCCATCATCTCGACGAGATCGCGCAGGCTGAGTGTGTAGCGCAGATACCAGCGCACACAAAGAATGATCACGTCGCGGTCAAAGTGACGACCTGCAAACAGGCTGAATTGGCGGCGTCATTGACGCTCTGGCGGGAGCGTACCTGGCCCTCGCGTTGCTGATGGCAATGGCTGGAGTCGTGACGAACCGTCGGTCGCTTGAAGCATCGGACCCAAGCGCGAATGCCGATCAGGCACTGGGCGGGATGCTGAGTCCAGTTTGGCACGAATAAGGTGTCCTTCTGGCCGATGAACAGCTAACGAATTGCCAGGCAACCGTGGGACGCGATGGAATGTCGATTCTCCGCCATATTGCTACCGCCCAGCAGTGGAAGCGTCGATAGCGCGTCTCGTGGCCCGACGACCGGGCCCGCTCCTATTCAGTCTCCCGACTGTCCACGCGTGTCGATGGACGAGCGAGCTGCCATTGGCCGTTGATCGTCTGGAGCGTCAGATTTAGCAGTCCAGTCCAGTTCCCGATCTGCGAACCTTCCGAAATGTATCGAGGACGGCAGTAGTCTCAAAGGGGCTTCGTGGGGATTTACTGCTTCTCATCAATGCCTCGATGCGCTGCGCAGTGTCCGTCGATGGCGCCGGCGTGTAGACCATGATGCGCATGCCGGGCGCATCCGGCACTTCGAGCGACAGCGCGTCCAGTTCCAGTACACCCGCGATAGGATGCTCGACGATCTTGCGCCAGTCGCTGCGCTTGAGCACTTCGTGCTCGGCCCACCAACGGCAGAAGTCTGCATCCGTATCGTTCAGTTCTTCAACGAGATCGCGCAGAAACACCTCGCCCGACGGCCGCAGGATGTAGTCGCCGCGAAACTGCGCAAGCACGCATTTCGCGTAGGCGTCCCATCCTCGAAAGAGCGAACGCGCGCCTTCCTTCTGGAACGTGAACCACAGCAGATTGCATCGGCCCACAGGCATTTTGCGGAAATCGGCGAATACGCGCACGGCAGCCTCGTTCCATGTCACGTAATTCCAGTTGCCGTCGACGACATACGCCGGCATGTTGCCCAGTTGATCGAGCATGCGTCGAACGGTATCCGTCACGTTCTGTGCAATCGGATACGGACCAGGCGGCGTGTAATGGTTGGCCAGCTCGAACAGGTGGGTGCGCTCGTGCGGCGACAGCTTCAACGCGTTCGCGAGACTCTCGATTGTCTTGAACGACACATTCACTTCCCTGCCCTGTTCCAGCCATGCATACCACGTGACGCTGATACCGGCGCGCTCGGCTACTTCTTCGCGGCGCAAGCCCGGCGTCTTGCGGCGGCTACCGCTCGGAAAGTCGATGTCTTCCGGCCGCAAGCGGGCGCGGCGCGTCCTCAGAAAATCGGCCAGTTCGTTCAGACGCTGCTGCTTCTCCATGTCCCGCCTCCTCATGCCTTCCCTGTTATTGCCATTACTAGTAATGGCAATTGCTAGATGCGCTTCGTCAACCATGCCACATTGGCGCCGTCGGGAAGCACGCTGCTGTGTCCAGCCTCGGTAACGCCAGATTATAGAACCCGTTACCCGTGCATGTTGCCGCCAGCCGCGTTGACGAACACCATCGCAACGCGCGTGTCTCCCGACAGATATCAGAACATTTACGGAGACATCCATGCGTCGTTCGACCCGCTTTCACCGTGCGAGCGTTTGCGCCGCTGCGGCCTTCATCCTGACGGCTTCCTTTGCCGCACGCGCGGACTACACAGGCGCACCGCGCACGTTTCTGTTCAATCCCGCCGTGCAGATTCCGTTCTCCGACACGGCCAGGTTCAAGAAGAAGCCGCCCTATGTGATTGGCTTTTCGAATGCCGGTCTAGGCGACAGCTGGCGCGTCGTGATGCAGCATTCGCTGATGAAGGCGGCGTCCGAGCATCCCGATCTCGTCAAGCAGTTGTTGATCACCAACGGCAACATGGACGACGCCAAACAGGCCGCCGACATTCAGGACCTGATTTCGCGCGGTGTGGATCTGCTGATTGTCAGCGCAAACACGCAGAAGGCGCTCGATCCCGTCGTCACGCGCGCGATGAAACAGGGCGTACCCGTCGTCATGGTAGACCGGCGCATTTCATCGGACAACTTCGTCTCGTTCGTGACGGGTTCGGACGCGATGATGGGGCGCGTGTGGGCGCAATGGATCGTCGAAAAGCTGCACGGCAAGGGCAACGTGATCATGCTGGCAGGCCAGGCAGGCTCCAGCGTCAGCGCCGATCGCGAAGCGGCTGCACATGAAGTGTTTTCGCAATATCCCGGCATCAAGGTGCTCGATACCGTCTATTCCGACTGGAGCCCCGTCAAGGCCAAGCAGCAGATGCAGGCGATGATCGCGAAGTATGGGCACAGCATCAACGCCGTCTGGTGCGCGCATGGGTTACCCGTTGCCGGTTCGATCGAGGCATTCCTCGCTGCCGGATTCAAGCCGGGCGAAATTCCGCCGCATACGACGGCCGACCTCAATGGGCCATTGCAGCTTGCGCTGAAGTACAAAATCCCGATGCTCGAAATCGGCTATCCGCCTTCGATGGGCGGCACATCGCTCGACGTTGCGCTCAGGGTTCTGCAAGGCCAGCCGTTGCCGAAGATCTACGAAATCAGCCCGCAAATTGCGTTGACGCGCGGTGACGAGACGGCATCGGTCCCTCATCCGGATCAGTACATCGATCAGGTAGTCGACGCGAAAGGTCCGCCCGACAAGATCATCGACGGCGGCATGGGGCCGGACTACAACCCGTCTACGTTCAAGATCAAGCTGCCGGGGGAGAAATGATCACGCCCGCATCCACTCCCTCAGACGTTGGCCGCGAGATTGTGCAGCCAGACGTGATCGAAGTCAGCGGTATCACCAAGCAGTTTCCTGGCGTGAAGAGCCTCGATTCGGTGAGCTTCGGTGTGCGCGGCGGCGAGATTCATGCACTGGTCGGCGAAAATGGCGCCGGCAAATCGACGCTGATGAAAGTGCTCGCGGGTGCCTACCTGGCCGATGAAGGTGAAATACGTTTCGACGGAAAACCTGTCGCATGGAAGTCTCCGGCTGATGCGAAGGCGCACGGCGTTCACATCATCTATCAGGAACTCGTGCTGTTTCCGCAGTCGAGCGTCGCGCAGAACATCTTCGCGGGAATCGAGCCTCGAACGCGGCTCGGGGTCGTCGACCATCGCGCGATGAACGAGCGCGCTGCGACATTGCTGCGCGAACTGGGCGTGCAACTCGATCCGCAGGAGCGCGTCGGTGCACTTCCCGTCGCCAGTCAGCAAATGGTCGAGATTGCGAAAGCGATGGCGAGCGAGATACGCGTGCTGATACTCGATGAACCGACCGCCGTCATCGCCGGCAAGGAGGTTCAGCTGTTGTTCGAACGGCTGCGCGTGCTGCGCGAGCGCGGTGTCGCGATTGTGTATATCTCGCACCGGCTGGACGAGATATTCGAACTGTGCGACCGCGTGACGGTGATGAAAGACGGACGCAAGATCGGCACGCAGCCCGTGTCCGAAACGACGCGCGCCGATCTCGTGCGCATGATGGTCGGCCGTGAGATGCGCGACATCTATCCGCCGAAGCCCGCATTGGAGCCTGATGGCACGGTGCTAATGAAGGTCGACGGACTGCGGGTCGGCAATCGCGTGTTCGATGCTTCGCTTTCGGTGCGCGCGGGCGAAATCGTCGGACTTGCCGGCATGGTCGGCTCAGGCCGCACGGAACTCGCGTCAGGCATCTTCGGTGCGCTGCCTGCACGCGGCACGATCGAAGTGCGCGGCGCACACCATGCACGAATGACGCCGGCAACGGCGATCCGCCTCGGTCTCGGCTTCGTCACGGAAGACCGTAAATCCGAAGGCTTGCTGATGTATCTGAATGTCGCCCAGAACGTCACCGCCACCACCCTGCAGCGCGTGTCTCGCCTGGGCTTGCTGAACGCGAAGGAAGAGCGGACGGCGGGCGCCGATGCCATCCGCGAATACGGCATTGCTGGCGCGCGGCCTGCGGGGAGTGTTGCAACGCTGTCGGGCGGCAATCAGCAGAAGGTGCTCATCAGCAGATGGGTGCGCGTATGCACCAGCGTCCTGATTCTCGACGAGCCGACACGCGGCGTCGACATCGGCGCGAAGGCGGAAATCTATCGACTGATGCGGCAGCTGACCGACCGCGGACTCGGCATCCTGATGATCAGTTCGGAACTGCAGGAAGTGATCGGCATGTCCGACCGCGTGCTGGTGATGCGCGAAGGTCGCATTGCAGGGGAAGTGCGCGGCGGGCAGATGACCGAGCACGACATCATGTCGCTCGCGACAGGCGGTGCGCAACTCGCGCGGACGGGAGGCGCTCATGCATTCGCACACTGAAGCTCCAGCCCGGTTCATCAGGCGTCACGTCGCGTCGAATGGAGCCGGATACATCGTCGCCGTATTGATCGCCGTGCTTTTCGTCACCGGTGCAAGCGTCAGTGATCGCTTTTCGACGCTCTCGAACCTGCTGAACGTCCATCAGCAGGCGACCGGCCTCGCGCTCGTCGCGCTCGGGCAGACGCTCGCCATACTCACAGGCGGCATCGATCTGTCCGTCGGCTCGCTCATCAGCGTTACCGCGACGCTGACGTCCGGACTCTCGGATGCGACACAAGGCAATTGGAGCACCGCAATTTCGCTTGCGCTCGCATTGTCCGTGCTGGTGGGACTCGCGAATGGTCTGCTCGTGCTCTGGCTGCGCGTGCATCCGTTGATCGTCACGCTCGGCATGGGTGCTGTGCTGCAAGGCGGCATCCTGTACTACGCAAACGGACCGGCTGGCAGCGTTCCGGACGGATTCGACGCACTGGTGTACGGCCGCTATGCGAACGTACCTGTCACGGCGACCATCGTGCTGCTGCTGTATCTCTGCGTGTCGTACTTCATGCGCAATACGCGGCTTGGCCGTTACGTCTACCTCGTGGGCGACGACGACAACGCCGCGACGCTGTCAGGCATCCCGCGCAAACGGGTCATTCTGTTCGTCTACACGTTCTCCTCGCTCTGCGCGGGTCTGACGGGTATCTACCTCGCTTCGCAGTTCGGCTCGGGGCAGCCGTATCTCGGCGTCAACTACACGCTCGCATCGATCACGCCCGTTGTCGTCGGCGGCACGATTCTGAGCGGAGGACGCGGAGGCGTGATCGGCACGCTGCTCGGCGTGTATCTGCTCAGCATGCTCAATAACCTGATCAACTTCGCGGGCGTGCCGTCGCAGTATCAACTCATCGTGCAGGGCATCGCGATCATCGCGGCCGTCTGCGTCAACGTCCAGCAGAAACGGAGGCTCGCATGAACTCGGTCGCCCCGCGTCGCGACGCCACGCAGGCCCGCGCGCTTTCACTCGACTTCGCGCGCCGCTACGGCATCTACCTGTTTCTCGTCGCACTCGTCGCGCTTTCCGGCGCATGGTCGCCCACCTTCCTGCGTCCCGGCAACGTGCTCAACATGCTGGTGCAATTCGCGCCGCTCGGCGTTGTCGTCATCGGTCAGGTGTTCGTGATCCTCGTGGGTGGGCTCGATCTGTCGGTCGCATCCGTGATGGCGACGGCGGCCGTGATCGCCACCGCGTTCGACGACACGAACCATTCGGCTCCCGCCATCTTCGGTGTCACGTTACTGCTATGCATCGGCGCCGGGCTTCTCAACGGCCTGCTCGTCACGAAGCGCCAGGTGTCGCCGTTTCTCGCGACCTTCGCGACTGCCGTCGTGCTCGATGGCCTGCGCTTCGCCTACACGCAGGGCGCACCGTCGGGCAACGTGCCGCCACTCTTTCACCTGATGGGAACAGGTTCGATAGCGAGTGTGCCCGTCAACGTGCTGATGCTGGGCGCGTGCGCGATCGTGTGCGGGACGCTGCTGCACCTGTCCACGTTCGGACGACGCGTGTACATGGTGGGTGGCAACGCCGTCGCGGCACGACTGGTGGGCGTCAGTCCCGACACCGTGCGCATCGTCTGCTACGTGGTCAGTGCGCTGCTGGCGGGACTCGCAGGACTGACGTTGTCGGGTTATGTCGGCATCGTCGACAACTGGGTCGGCCGCGGCTTCGAACTCGATTCGATCGTCGCCGCGGTAATGGGCGGCCTCGCGCTCTCCGGCGGTCGTGGCTCGCTGCCGGGCGGCCTTGCAGGGGCTGCGATTCTCGTCATCGTCTTCAACATCGTGCTGCTGATCGGCATGCCTGTGCAGGCGCAGATCATCGTCAAGGGCGCGATCATCATCGGCGCATCGGCCTGCTATGTGAGCCGCCGGCAGCGCTGAACCTTCGACATTCACATGAGGTCATTCGAAATGGCCCGACTAACCAAGGAGTCAGACATGAGAGCTGTGCGTTTTCACTGTGCACACGACATCCGGGTCGAAAACGTACCGGACCCGACGGGCATGGGAGCGAATCAGATGATCGTCAAGCCGCTGTGGTGCGGCATCTGCGGCACCGACCTGCATGAATACCAGGCGGGCCCCATTGTCGTACCGACCGAACCGCATGCATTGACGGGCGCGAAAGCGCCTCAGGTATTGGGCCACGAGTTCAGCGCGGAAGTCGTCGAAGTCGGCGAGAACGTGAAGAACGTGCAACGCGGCGACCGCATCTCGGTCATGCCGCTCGCGTCGTGCGGCCAGTGCTACTACTGCGCGCGCGGCATGCGGCATCTGTGCACGAAGATGGGCTGCGTCGGCCTCAGTTGGGACGGCGGCGGCATGGCCGAATATACCGTGCTCAACGACTATCACGCGAACCGACTGCCAGACAACGTGAGCGACAGGCAAGGCGCGCTGATCGAACCCGCCGCCGTTGCGCTGTATGCGGTCGATCGGGGCGGCGTCACGGTCGGCTCGACTGTACTGATTACGGGCGCGGGACCGATCGGCGTGCTTGCGGCCCTCGCCTGCCATGCAGCGGGCGCCACGAAGATTTTCGTCAGCGAGCCGAATGCGGCGCGCGCAGCGAAGATGGCCAGTTTCGGCGTGACGACCGAAATCTTCGATCCATCCGACGGCGAATTGCCCCGAGAAATTCGCGACCTGACTGAAGGCGTGGGCGTGGATGTCGCGATCGAGTGCGCAGGCAACCAGCACGCGCTGAACGCCTGTGTCGATGCCGTGCGCTCGGCAGGCACCGTCGTGCAGGCGGGGCTGCATGTCGGCACAGCGAGTGTCGACCCCATGAAATGGTCGTTGAAGGATATCCGCATCGAGGGAACGTGGTGCTACCCCGTGACGATCTGGCCGCGCATCATCGGCATGATCGCGAACGGCAAGTTCCCGGTGGAGAAGCTGATTCACGATCTGATCGATGCCGACGATGTCGTCGAAAAGGGCTTCGACGTGCTGAGTGACAAAGGCAGCGACAAGATGAAGATCCTCATCAATCCCCAGACACGGTGACGACATGCCGCACACGCAAGAGAAACAGAACGCACAACGGATAGGCTGGATCGGACTCGGCAAGATGGGTACGCCCATCTTGCGCAATCTGCTTAAGGCAGGGTTCGACGTGACCGTGTACGACGTCGACGCTGCACGCGTAGACGAGGCCGTGCGACTCGGCGCGCGCCGCGCTGAAGACGTTTGCGGCGTCGCGCGTTCGGCGCACGTCATCTTTTCGATCATCCCCGACGACGCTGTGCTGCGAACGATCGCACTCGGTGCAAAGGGCTTGATCGAGAGCGCGAACGACGGCGCCACCTACGTCGACATGAGTACGGTGTCGCCCGCAGCATCCGGCGACGTGCGGGATGCCGCGCTCAAACGAGGTGTCGGCTATGTCTGCGCGCCCGTCTCGGGCAGCACCGTCCTCGCCGAAAAGGGCCAACTGACCGTTTTCGCATCGGGCCCGCGAGACTCTTACGGCCAGGCTCTTCCAGCCTTTCAGGCCGTTTCGGCGCGACAGTACTACGTCGGCGAGGATCAGCAGGCACGATATCTGAAGCTCGCCATCAATCATCTCGTCGGCTCGACAGCTGTGCTGCTTGCCGAGGCACTGACACTTGGCACGAAGGGCGGACTCGACTGGTGCGACATGCTGGATGTGATTGGCGATAGCGTCGCGGCATCGCCGCTCGTCAAATACAAACTCGATCCTTTGAAGAAAAGGGACTTCTCGCCTGCCTTCTCGTCGCGGCAAATGCTCAAGGACATGTCGCTCGTCGTCGATGCGGGCATGAGTGCCGGAGTGCCCATGAAAGCCGCGGCGCTCGTGCGCGAGCAGTTCGAGCGCTACGCACAGGGCGACGGCGCAGAGCTGGATTTCTTCTCCATCGTGCGCGCTGTCGAAGCACAAGCCGGTCTCGACCACTGAACCGCTCATATTTCATTCCGGAGTCGCAATGCACTACACCGTCTACTGTCTCGATCACGACAATATGGTCGAACGCCGTCTTGCCCATTACGAACAGCACAAAACCTATCTCGCCACTTCGCCCGTCAGGATGGTCATGTCGGGCCCGCTGCTGGCAGGTGACCAGGAAACGATGATCGGCAGCTTCTTCCTTTTCGAAGCCGACGAAATCGGCGACGTAATGCGCTTCAACAGTAACGACCCGTTCAACAAGGCGGGAATCTGGCGCTCGGTGGATATCCGGCCGTTCGTCAAGCGCGTCGACAACCGCTAGTCAGACCACGGATTCGACTCATGCGAAATCTCGACGAGAACTCCATCACGGATGCCGTCCTCGCGCGCCACGAGCATGCACCCGACGAGCGGCTCAAGGCGATCGTCACCCGTCTCGTACGGCATCTGCACGACTTCGCTCGCGAGGTCGGGCTGACCGAGCGCGAATGGGAAGCCGGCATTCGCTTTCTCACCGATGTCGGCCGTATCACTGACGAGCGCCGCCAGGAATTCATTCTGCTGTCGGATACGCTCGGCCTTTCAATGCTCGTGACGGCGATGGCCCATCGCAAACCCGACGGCTGCACGGAAGCGACGGTCTTCGGGCCGTTCTTCGTCGACAACGCGCCCGACTATCGCAACGGTGACGATGTGGCCAACGGCGCACGCGGCGAGCCCTGCTTCGTGTCGGGCGTGGTGCGCGGCCCGGACGGCGAGCCGGTGAGTGGCGCGCGCATCGAAGTCTGGCAGGCGGACGCCGACGGTTTCTACGACGTCCAGTACGGCAGCGCTGACATGCATCGCGCAAGAGGCGTGCTGCATAGCCTGCCCGATGGGCGTTATCACTTTCGCTCGATCGTGGCGGAGCCCTATCCGATTCCACACGACGGCCCCGTGGGACGCATGCTCGAAGCGCTGGGGCGTCATCCCTGGCGTCCTGCGCACCTGCATTTCATGATTACGGCGCCCGGCTACGAACGGCTCGTCACGCACGTCTTTCGCGAAGGCGACGGCTACCTCGATTCGGATGCCGTATTCGGCGTACGCTCATCGCTCATCGCGCCGTGGATTCGCCATGAAGGCGGTACGGCGCCCGACGGCACGGTGATGGCAACGCCGTTCAGCACACTCGCATTCGACTTCGTCCTGAGCCCGTCCTTATGATTGCCTTCACCTACACCAGCCGGCCTGGCCGCATTGTGTTCGGCACGGGCGCGATCGACCACCTGGCGGACGAGCTCGATGAGCTATGCATCCGCCGGGCGCTCGTACTGTGCACGCCCGAACAGCGCTTCCTCGCCGACCGCGTTCGCAGGCTCGCGGGGGAGCGCTGCGTGGACGTGTTCGACCGCGCCGTCATGCACGTACCCGTCGAAACGGCGCAGGAAGGCGTCGCGGCAGCGCTCGCGGCGGGCGCGGACGGACTGATCGCGGCGGGCGGGGGTTCGACGCTCGGACTTGCGAAGGCCATCGCACTCGAAACCTCGCTGCCGATCCTGGCCATCCCGACGACCTATGCCGGCTCGGAAGTCACACCCATCTACGGCCTCACATCCGACAGCGAGAAAAAGACGGGCAAGAGCTATCGTGTGTTGCCGCGCACCGTGATCTACGATCCATGCCTCACGCTGACGTTGCCTCGGGCGCTGTCGGCCACCAGCGGCCTCAACGCGATTGCGCATGCAGCCGAAGGCCTCTATGCGCAGGACGCCAACCCAGTGATGTCGCTCTTCGCGGAGGAAGGCATACGTAGCCTCGCACGCGCGTTGCCTCGCATCGTCGAGCAGCCGGACGACATCGCCGCACGCGAAGGCGCCCAATACGGTGCATGGCTATGCGGAACAGTGCTCGGCAGCGTCGGTATGGCGTTGCATCACAAGGTTTGCCATACGCTTGGCGGCATGTTCAACCTGCCGCACGCTGAAACGCATGCGGTGATCCTGCCTTACTCGATGGCGTTCAATCTGCCGTCCGCTCCGGCGGCGCATGAACGGCTGTGCAAGTCGCTCGATACGCCGGAGCCCGCTGCCGCGCTTCATGATCTCGGCCGCGCGCTGCATGCGCCAGTGTCTCTCGAGGCGCTGGGCTTTCGCGCAACCGACATTCATGCGGCCGCATCGGCTGCCATGCAGGCGCCTTACTTCAACCCGAGGCCGCTCTCGTTCGAAGCGATACACCGCTTGCTGACCTGCGCTTTCGACGGCGTGCGACCCGACAGCAAAACGTTCGCAGGCGTATAGGCGCTCGCTTTATCGCAAACTCACCCACTCTTACTCTTTATGGAAAAACGAGCACTCATCATTGGCGCGACGGGCATCGTCGGCGGGAACCTTGCGCAGCATCTGCTCTCACGCGGCGACTGGAATGTGACCGGACTCTCGCGCGGCCGCACGGCGACAGATAGCGGAGTCGACTCCGTCAAGGCGGACCTGACTTCAGCCGACTCCGTCACCCGTGCACTGCACGGGCGGCACTTCACACATGTCTTCTTCACCGCGTGGTCGCGGCAGGCGACGGAGCGCGAGAACATCGAGGTGAACGGCGCAATGGTCCGTCACGCGCTGGACGCGCTGGGGCCATTCGGCACGCTCCAACATGCCGCACTCGTCACAGGGCTCAAACACTACCTCGGCCCCTTCGAAGCGTATGCGCAAGGCAGCGTGCCGCTCACGCCGTTTCGTGAGGAACAGGGCCGGCAACCCGTCGACAACTTCTACTACGAACAGGAAGACAGGCTGTTCGATGCAGCGCGTCGATATGGCTTCAACTGGAGTGTGCATCGCCCGCATACGATCATTGGTTTTGCGCTAGGCAACGCGATGAACATGGGCACCACGCTCGCCGTATACGCTACTTTGTGCAAGGAAACCGGGCAACCATTTGTGTTTCCCGGCTCCGAAGTCCAATGGAACAGTCTCACGGATATGACCGACGCGCGTCTGCTCGCGCGTCATCTGGAGTGGGCAAGCACCTCACCGAACGGCCGCGACGAAGCCTTCAACGTGGTGAATGGCGATGTATTCCGATGGAAATGGATGTGGTCGCAGATCGCGCAATACTTTGGCATCGAGCCCGCTCCATTCGATGGCAGACTGCGCCCGCTCGAAAACCGCATGCGCGAAGCAGGCGAGCAATGGTCTCGGATTGCTGAGCGCCATCAATTGAAGGAACCGGATATCGGAAGACTTGCGTCGTGGTGGCACACGGATGCCGACCTCGGGCGTCCAATGGAAGTGCTGACCGACATGAGTAAGAGCCGAAAGGCGCGCTTCCTCGATTACCAGAGTACATCCGATGCGTTCTTCGCTCTTTTCGACAAGCTAAGACACGAACGGATCATCCCTTCGTAAGCGTTTGAAGGCGGCGGTGACAAGATTACGACGCCCATAGCGGTCAAGCCGACAAGCCGGGAGTCATGCTCTGACGCTGGGACTTTACGCGAGACGGGGCCGATCTGGATGCAATCGGTTCTTCGCCTCGCTGTTGATGTTCACGCAGAATTGACCCACCTGAGCCCGTAGTTTTCATCGAATTTTGACCCACGTGATTGAATGCCTTGCTCAATCTTTGAGCGGGGACGACACCTATCACCCTCATTGACCGTAGGGACTTGCGCTCATATCGTGAAAATACGATATAAGATTCGACCCATAGCGATGCAGATGCCGACTTCCCGGCCAGAGAGTCTGCCCGCCGTTTGTCGTTTTCGTTTGTCATACGATTCATGAGCACGAAGCCTAACCCGAAGACCATTGACATCGACGCGATCCACAAAGCGCTGGCAAACCCGGCGCGCCGCGCGATTCTTGCGAAGCTGCGCGAACCGGAGAAGTACTTTCCGGAGCAGGAGCTTTCGTACGAACACGGCGTTTGCGCGGGCCAGTTCGACGCGTGCTGCGCCTTGTCGCAGTCGACTACGTCGGCGCACCTCGCCGCGTTGCAGCGCGCGGGGCTGATCACGTCGAAACGCGTGGGCCAATGGGTTTTCTTCAAGCGCAACGAAGCCGTCATCGCGGCGTTCCTCGCGCACATGAACGCGGATCTCTGACGGGCGGTCATGCGTGTTCGCACGCATCTTCGCTCTTCCCCGAATGCAGTTTTGACACATACACACGGGCCCGTTGCCCGCAAGGATTGGACGTTATGCCGACTCTTTTCGACCCGCTCCAGATTGGCGATCTAACACTGAAGAACCGCATCGTGATGGCGCCGCTCACGCGCCAGCGTGCAGGCAAGGTGCGCGTGCCGAACGCGCTGATGGCGAAGTACTACGCAGAGCGCGCGAGCGCCGGACTGATCCTCTCCGAGGCGACGTCGGTGACGCCGCAAGGCCTCGGTTACGCCGACACGCCCGGCATCTGGTCGGACGAGCAGGTGGAAGGCTGGAAGCTCGTGACGGACGCCGTCCACGAGGCGGGCGGCAAGATCTTCCTGCAACTGTGGCACGTGGGCCGCGTGTCGGACCCGATCTTCCTCGACGGCGAACTGCCCGTCGCGCCGAGTGCGATCGCACCGGAAGGACACGTGAGCCTCGTGCGTCCGCAGCGTCCTTTCGTGACGCCGCGCGCGCTCGACATCTCGGAGATTCCGGGCATCGTCGCCGCGTATCGCAAGGGCGCGGAGAACGCAAAGAAAGCGGGCTTCGACGGCGTCGAAGTACACGGCGCGAACGGCTATCTGCTCGACCAGTTCCTGCAGGACAGCACCAACACGCGCACCGACGCATACGGCGGCCCGATCGAAAACCGTGCGCGACTGCTGCTCGAAGTGACGGATGCGTGTATCGACGTGTGGGGCGCGGATCGCGTCGGCGTGCATCTCGCGCCGCGTGGCGATGCGCACACGATGGGCGACTCCGATCCGGCCGCGACGTTCGGCTATGTCGCGCGCGAACTCGGCAAGCGCAAGATCGCGTTCATCGCGGCGCGTGAAGCGCTCGGCGAAGATCGCCTCGGCCCGCAACTGAAGAAGGCATTCGGCGGCGTCTATATCGCGAACGAAAGCTTCACGAAGGACAGCGCGCAGAAGCTACTGGACACGGGCGACGCCGATGCCGTCGCGTGGGGCAAGCTGTACATCGCGAATCCCGATCTCGTGCGCCGCTTCGAACTGGGTGCGCCGCTCAACGAGCCGATTCCCGCGACCTTCTACGCGGAAGGCCAAACGGGCTATACCGACTATCCGGCACTCGAAGCGGTGAGCTGATGCTTCGGTTGCACGCGCAAGCGTAATAGCGGGTAGCACGACGACGCGGCCGGAACTGTTCCGGCCGCGTTTGTTTTTTATATCGTGCATCAGTCGACGGGCTTCACAACGCGGCGCATGAACACGCGCTTCGTTTCATCGACGCCGCGCGCAATCCGCAGCGCGCGGATGCGCTTCAACGCCACATCGAGTTCGTGGTCCTCGAGCACGCTGAAGCCGAGCCGCCCGTAGTACGGCGCGTTCCAGGGCACATCGCGGAACGTCGAGAGCACGACGTGCGTGGCGCCCCGTTCGCGTGCGCGCGCATCGACGTGTTCGAGCAACGCCGCGCCGATGCGCCGGCCCGCCTGCTCGGGCAGCACGTCGAGCGCTTCGACGTAAATGCGCGCGCGCAGCATCGCGAACATCACGAAGCCGACGCATTCGCCGCCGCACTCCGCGACGATCACCTCGGCGGCACGCACCTTCTTCAGCACGAACGGCGCATCCATCGGCCGCGCGGCCGCGATGCCCGTCAGGCCGACGCTCACGAAACGCTGCGCGGCCTCGTATTCGACGAAGCGAATCGACGCGACATCGTCGGGCACGGCGGGCCGGTAGCGTACAGCGGGCGCTTGCATCGGGCTATGGGGTTGCATACGACGGTTGCATACGACGGTTGCAGGTGAACGGTTGCGCACGAACGGACATAGTGACATTACACGCCCTTGCGAAACAACCCGCCCGTCGCACCGATATAATGCCCAGCACGACAGCACGCTTGTCAGGAGTCACTCGATGGCACTTTCAGGTCTTCTCGTCTTTGCGCTCGCGCTGATCGTCGCGGCGGGCTCTCCCGGCCCGAGCATTGCGGCGCTCGTCGCGCGCGTGCTCACCAACGGCTTCCGCGACGTGCTGCCCTTTCTCGCCGCGATGTGGCTCGGCGAAGCGCTATGGCTCACCTGCGCGGTGGCCGGGCTCGCCGTCGTCGCGCGCACGTTCGCGCTCGTCTTCATCGTGCTGAAGTTCGCGGGCGTCGCGTATCTGCTGTTCCTCGCGTGGAAGATGTGGCTCGCACCCACGGACGTGCACGAAAGCACGCTGCCGAGCGGCCAGTCGCCGTGGCGCATGTTCGTCGCGGGCATGATGGTTACGCTCGGGAACCCCAAAATCATGGTGTTCTACCTCGCGCTCCTGCCGACCATCATCGACCTGTCGCGCGTCGGCACGCTCGCGTGGCTCGAACTCACGCTGACGATGCTCGCCGTGCTGATGACCGTCGACTTCGTCTGGGCGCTGCTCGCCGTCAAGGCGCGCACGCTGCTGACGAGCCGCCGCGCCGTGAAGATCGCGAATCGCGCCAGCGCGACGATGATGGCGGGCGCGGCGGCCGCGATCGCGACCCGCTGACTTTCTTTCTTCTCGACCGAGCCTGCGCATGCGCGCCCACATGTTCAAGCAAACGGGCCGCGACGCGCTGCTCGCGCTCGGCCGCGAACTGAAGGCCTGGAAGCCCTCCGCCGAACGCGCGCTGTTCGGCATCGAGGCGATGATCTCGGTCGTGCTGTCGGTGGCGCTCGCGCATCTGCTGGATCTGCCGAACACGTGGTGGGCCGCGGTCAGCGGATTCGCCGTCATGCAGACGCGCTTCTCCGCATCGGCCGAGCGGGCGCTGCATCGCGTGCTCGGCACGATACTCGGCGCCCTGTTCGCCGTGCTCGCGGGGCCCGTCATCGGCGATCGTCCGTGGCTCTTCGTGCCTGTGCTGGGCGTGGTCGGCGGCGTGTGCGTGTATCGCGCGAACGGCTCGTCGGCGTCGTATGCGTGGGTGCTCGGCGGCGTCACGTCCGTGATGGTCCTGTATCAGGCGCACGAACTGCTCCAGTTTGGCCCGACCGCGTCGTTCGCGATGCTGCGCGTCGCCGAAGTGTGTGTCGGCACTTTCGCGTGCCTCGTCGTGTCGGGCGTGTTTCATCTCGGCATCCGCTGGTACGAGCGACGCCGCCCAACCTCGAAAGTCGCGGCGGCCGCCGCCGCATCCGCCGACGCCGAACGCCCCACGTTCGAAACGCTGCGCCACGCGCGCATCGTGCTCGCCGTGCAGGCCGGCATCACCGTGTCGATCGTCGCCGCGCTCACCTATGCGCTCGCGCTGCCGGGCTTCGCGCAGGCGCTCGTGACGGCCATCGCGGTGCTGATCCTGCCGCCGTCGTCGCTCGTCGTGCGTTCGCAAAAGCCCGTCGCCGACAAGATGGTGCAACGCGTGGCCGGCTGCCTGATCGCGGGCGCGGTCGGCATCGCGCTGCTGCCGCTGATGCACGGCCAGATCGTGCCGTGCCTGCTCGCGCTCGCGGCGGGCGTGTGGGCGGGCTGTCACGTGCAGACGGGCAAACAGGGCGCGAGCTACATCGGGCGGCAGTTCACGATCGCATTCATCATGGTCTTCGTGCAGGATCGCGCGTGGTCCGCCGATCCGCATCCCGCGCTGCTGCGGCTATCGGGCATCCTGATCGGCATCGCGATTCTCACGTGCGTGATGCTCGCCGCCAGCCGCTTCTCTTTTCTGCCGCAATCCGAAGAAGCCACGCCCTGAGCGCGACGCTTTCTTCGTCCACGCCCCGCGTCTGCGGTTCGCTTTCAAGGCTCATATTCACGGCTCGCCGAACAGCGCCTCGCAAAGCTCGAGCCCTTCGGCCGTCAGCGCCGCCGAGCCGCGCCCTTCCTCGTCCATCTGCACGTCCGCGACGCCCGCCGACTGCAACTGTGTCAGATAGCGCCGCAGCGTGCTCATCGGCAGATCGGCGCGCTTGCTGAGCTTCGCGAGTGACCACGATTTGCCCGACGATTCGCGCGCCGCTTCCCATAGCAGCATCAGCAGCTGCTCGACGATGGGATCGAGTTCGCCGTCCTCGTCGGTGTCGTCGCAGTGCTTGTCGTGTGCCGGGTCATTCGGGTTCAAATCGAATCTCCTCTGGTCCGTCTGCGGTCCGTCCGTGGTCCACTACTCATTGCCGCAAGCTCGCCGCCGCCAGCTTGCCGATCGTCGCCAGCGCGCGTTCGATTTCCGGCGACCATGCGTAACTGTAATTTAAACGGATGCAATGACTGTACCCGTTCGTCGTCGAGAACATATAGCCCGGACCGACCGTGATGCCGTGCTCCAGCGCGAGCTTGTACAGCTGCATCGAATCGACGCCGCGCGGCAGCTCGACCCACAGCACGTAGCCGCCCATCGGATGCGACACGCGCGTGCCTTCGGGAAAGAAGCGCGTGACCATCGCCGTCATCAGCCGCGCGCGCTGCGCAAAGCCCTTGCGCAGCCTGCGCAGATGATGCTCATAGCCATCCTGCTTCAGATATTCGGCGATCGCGAGCTGCGGAATCGACGGCGTGGTCAGCGTGTTGAGGAACTTGAGCTTCTCGACCTGCTCGCGATAGCGCCCCGGCATCGCCCAGCCGATCCGGTACGCGGACGTCAGCGTCTTCGAAAACGACGCGCAATGCAGCACGAGTCCCTTGCGGTCGTAGTTCTTCAGCGCGCCGGGATGCACGTCGCCGAAATACAGTTCGTGATAGACGTCGTTCTCGATCACGGGCACGTCGTGCCGCACGAGCAGCTTGACGAGCTCGCGCTTCTTCTCGTCGGGCATCTGGAAGCCGAGCGGATTCTGGAAGTTCGGCATCACCATGCACGCGGCGATGCGACGCTTGTCGAGTATCTGCGCGAGCGCGCCGAGATCGATGCCCTCGCGCGGATGCGTCGCCACTTCGATCGCGCGCATGCCCATGCGCTCGATCGCGTGCAGCATCGCGTAGAACGTGGGTGACTCGACGGCCACCGTGTCGCCCGGCTTCGCGACCGCCTGCAGACACAGATTGATCGCCTCGGTTGCGCCGACCGTCACGACGATCTCGTTCGGATCGACGGCGACGCCGTTCTCCAGATAGCGCCGCGCGATCTGGCGGATCAGGTCGGGATTGCCAGGCGGCAACTCGTCGGTGACGCCCCATTGCGTCTTGCGCCGGCCGACCGCGTGCGCGTATCGGTTGATCTTCTGGAACGGAAACAGCGCGGGATCGGGATACGGCGAGCCGAGCGGCACGGCCTCGTCGCTGCCGATCGAGCGTAGCGTCGACAGCACGAGCCGGCTCACGTCCACCTGCGCGGAAACGGCAATCGGCTTCGACACATCCAGTTCCCGCACGGGCGCGGCGTCGTTCGCGCCGAGCCGCACGAAATAACCGGATTGCGGACGGCTCTGGATGATGCCCTTGCTCTCCAGCAGCAGGTACGCGCGCAGCACAGTCGTGATCGAAATTTGCCGGTGCTGGCTGGTCTGCCGCACGGAGGGCACGCGCTCGCCCGGACGGAACACGCCGCGCCTCACCTGCCCTTCGATCTCCTTCGCCAGTTCTTCGTAGAGCTTCAACGGATGCCTTTGACGTGAGCGCGGCCGCCTTGCGGCGAACGCATGACGGAGACGCGCGATGAATGAACCGCACAAAACGAGCCGCACAAAACACGCGAACTACACGTACCGCGTGAACCGCAATTGTGCGCGCCGCCCGCCTTTTGAGCACAGTTCACAGTGATTTATCGATTTCGTCGATAACAGTCTCAACTGTACTCTTTTTCTTTCACGCATTGTGTACACGCCCGCTACGTGTAATCCCCACTACGCTTGATCCACATCAAGCATCACTGGACGCATCATGGACAAGAGCACCAAGCCAGGCCGCATCGAACCGTACACAGGACCCGCCGCCGGATGGGGCGCGCTGAAGTATGTGGCGATCAACCTGATCAAGGAAAAGGTCGCGGGCGGCAACTACAAGACGCTCTTCAGGCAGAACCAGCCGGACGGCTTCGACTGCCCGGGCTGCGCGTGGCCGGACCGGCAGCACGCATCGACCTTCGAGTTCTGCGAAAACGGCGTGAAGGCCGTCGCGGCGGAAGCGACCACCAAGCGCGTGACGCCCGGCTTCTTTGCGCAGCACACGGTCGACGAGCTGATGAAGCAGGACGACTACACGCTCGAACAACATGGCCGGCTCACCAACCCGATGGTGTTCGATCCGCTGACGGACAAGTACACGCCGATTTCATGGGACGACGCGTTTCAACGGATCGCGAAGCATCTGAAGGGGCTCGACAGCCCGCATCAGGCCGCGTTCTACACGTCGGGTCGCGCGAGCAACGAGGCCGCCTTCCTGTATCAGCTGTTCGTGCGCATGTACGGCACGAACAATTTCCCTGACTGCTCGAACATGTGCCACGAAGCGACGAGCCGCGGCCTGCCCACGACCGTCGGCATCGGCAAGGGCACGGTGACGCTCGACGATTTCGAGCACGCCGATACGATCCTGATCTTCGGCCAGAATCCCGCGACGAATCACCCGCGCATGCTTGGCGAGCTGCGCGAATGCGCGAAGCGCGGCGCGACCATCGTATCGATCAATCCGTTGCGCGAACGCGGGTTGGAACGCTTCGCGAGCCCGCAGCACGTCGCGGACATGCTGTCGCCAGCGGGCGTGAAGATCGCGTCGACATTCGTCCAGCCGAAGATCGGCGGCGACTTCGCGCTGCTCAAGGGCGTTGCGAAGCGTGTTCTCGAACTGGACGATGCCGCGATCGAACAGAACGCCGAGCGCGTGCTCGACGTTGCGTTCATCGAAGAGCACACGGCGAACTTCGAAGCGTTCGCCACCGATCTGCGCGAAGAAAGGTGGGAAGCGCTCGTCGAAGAATCGGGCGTCGCGCGCGAAGACATCGAAGACCTCGCGCGCATCTACGCGAGCGGCAAGCGCGTGATCTCGACGTGGGGCATGGGCCTCACGCAGCACAAGAACTCGGTGGCGACGGTGCACATGCTGTCGAACCTGATGATGATGCGCGGCAATATCGGCCGCCTGGGCGCGGGCCTGTGCCCCGTGCGCGGCCACTCGAACGTGCAGGGCAATCGCACGGTCGGCATCGAGGACAAGCCGACGCAGGAGTTTCTCGACCGCCTCGGCACGGTGTTCAATTTCGAGCCGCCGCGCATGCACGGCTACGACGTCGTCGAGACGATCGAAGCGATGCTCGACGGCCGCGTGAAGGTGTTCATCGGACTGGGCGGCAACTTCTCGATTGCGACGCCCGACACGCCGCGCACGTGGGACGCGTTGCGCGCGTGCGATCTGACCGTGCACATCACGACGAAGCTCAACCGCAGCCATCTCGTGCACGGCAAGGACGCACTGATCCTGCCGACGCTCGGGCGCACCGAAATCGACCTGCAAAACGGCGTCGCGCAAGGCGTGACTGTCGAGGACTCGATGAGCATGGTGCATGTCTCGTACGGCATGAACAGGCCCGCATCGGAGAACCTGATTTCGGAGACGCGCATCGTCGCGCAGATCGCGCACGCGACGCTCGGCAGCAAGAAAGTCGACTGGCTCGCCTACGCGAACGACTACGCGAAGATTCGCGATGCAATCGAATGGTCGATCGACGGCTTCTACGATTACAACAAACGCATCGCGCAGCCGGGCGGCTTCCATCTGCGCGTCGCTTCACGCGAGCGCGACTGGAAGACGGATACGGGTAAGGCGAACTTCATCGTGCATCAGATTCAACGCGACACGCCGATCACGCGCGCGCGCAAGCGGCACGGCGAACGCGCGATGACGCTGATGACGACGCGCTCGCACGACCAGTACAACACGACGATCTACGCGCTCGACGATCGCTATCGCGGCGTCTACAACCAGCGCCGCGTCGTGTTCGCGAACGCCGCCGATATCGCGATGCTCGGCTTCAGGCCCGGCGAGTGGGTCGACATGGAAACGATCTGGGACGACGGCATCGAGCGCCGCGCGGAGCGCTTCCTGCTCGTCGAATACGACATTCCGCGCGGCTGCCTGGGCGCTTATTACCCGGAGACGAATCCGCTCGTGCCGCTGTCGAGCGTCGGCGACGTGTGCAATACGCCGACGTCGAAGTCGATTCCCGTGCTGCTGCATCCGTCCGCTGCACCCGCTGCGGCCGCGTGACGAAACCGCACAACCGGCCAGGCCGACTGCTTTACGCGGGGCGTTCGACCAGTTGGCGGATCACGGCTTCCACCGTCACGCTGCCCTTCAGCGACGACGCGGGCGCCTCGAACTTGATCCAGCCTTCGTTGAAGCCGTCGAGCATCTGCATGCGCGGCAACGGATTCGTCATGCCTTGCGCGCGAAAGAGCGCTTCCCATTCGCCGCGCGGCACGATCTGCATGCGCACCGGCCTGTCGAGCGCGTTCGCGAAGGCGGCCGCGATTTCATCCGGCGTCACGCGGCGCGGGCCTTCGAGTTCGACGACGCGCGCGCCTGTCCACGTGTCCTGAAACAGATGCGCGGCAACGCGGCCGATATCGTCGGTGGCGACCATCGGCACGGGCTTGTCGAGCGGTTGCAGAAACGCGGGAATCACGCCCGACGTGCGCGCCGGCTCGACATCCCACGCGCAGTTCTCGAAGAACCACGCGGCGCGCAGAAACACGACTGGCACAAGCAGCGTGCGAAGCTCCTCCTCCATGATGCCGAGCTGATTCAGCAGATTCGGCTGCGTGGCTTGCGCGCCGATCGTCGACAGCACGACGACACGCGATGGCTTCGCCGCGTTCAGCGCCGCACGCAACGCGGCGATATTGCGGCGCGATTCCGCGAAATCCGGCGACGGATCGAACACGGGCGGCAGCAGCACGAACACGCCCTCGGCGCCTTCGAATGCGCGGCGCAGCGCCGCTTCGTCATGCATGTCGGCAAGCGCGACTTCGCAGCCGCGCGCGGCCCACGGCGCGCCCTTCTCCGCGCTGCGCACCACCGCGCGCACCGGCTTGCCCTGCGCGAGCAGCGTGTGCGCGACCACGCCGCCGACTTGACCCGTAATACCCGTAATAGCGAACATCTGCCTACTCCCGTTCAATTGAAAATGCTTGCGACGGGATGCATTGTGGTCGCCGGCGGCGCTTTACACCATGACATGAATATCATTTGACTCATGACACAATGGCATCATGAGCAGCGTCATGCATGACGCGGAAGAAAGGAGCGCGATGTCCTTCGACGAACGTATTCTCAACGGCATGGGCGTGCTGACGGCGATCGTCGACAGCGGGTCTTTCGCGGGCGCGGGCGAACGGCTCGACATGTCGCAGTCGGGCGTGAGCCGCTCGGTTGCGCGGCTCGAAGCGCGGCTCGGCATACGCCTGTTCGACCGCACGACGCGCACCGTCACGCTGACCGACGAAGGCCGGCGTTTCTACGAGCAGATCGTGCCGCTGCTGGGCGGGCTCGAAGAAGCGGCGGCCTCGGCGGCAGGCGGCGCAACGGCCGTGCGCGGACGGCTGCGCGTGAACGTCGATCCGTTCTTCTCGAAGATCGTGCTGAGCCCGCAAGTAGGCCGGTTCGTCGAACGCTATCCGGAACTCGATCTCGATCTGATCACGCGCGACCAGCTGGGCGACATGATCGCCGACGGCTTCGATCTCGCCGTGCGTTTCGGCGAGCCGCGTCCGTCGACGCTCGTCGCGCGCAAGCTGCTGGAAACGCGCATCGTGACGGCTGCGTCGCCGGGCTATCTGAAGAAGTACGGGCGCCCCCTCAAGCCGGCCGATCTCGAACGCGAGCCGCACAACTGCATCCACTATCGCGACCCGGAAACGGGACGTCCGTTCGTATGGGAATTTCACCGGCCGCGCAAGAAAATCGTCATCGCGGCGCGCGGCCGGCTAGTGGTCAACGACGTATCGACGATGCACGGCGCGTGCCTCGCCGGACACGGCATCGCGCAGATCATGGCGCTCGGCACGCAGCCGCTGTTCGACAGCGGCCGTCTCGTCGATCTCTTTCCCGACTGGCCCGACGAGCGCTTTCCGCTCTACGCGCTTTATCCGTCGCGGCGTCATCCGCCGGCGAAAGTGCGCGCATTCCTCGACTTCATCGCGAAGATCACAGGCTCCGCACTCGCCGATACGCCGTGGTACTGACGCGTCGGCGAGCGTCCGCTCATTTGCCGTTCTTTGCCCGCGCCTGCTCGGCGATCGACTTGTAGTCGTAAGTCGGGTAGAACTCGGTGTGATAGCCGCCCCACGCGGTTTCCTCGATCGCGCGGTTCACTTCGCGCAACCGGTTGGCGGGCACGCGCAGCGTGACGACCTGGCCGACGCCCATCATCACGTACCACGAGACGACCTCGATGCCCGGCGGCGGAAACGCCTTGTAAAAGCCCTGATCGGCAAGCTCCTGATTGATCTTCGGCAGCGGCTTCGACTGGTCGTGCTTGAGGAAGATCGTCAGCAGGAACGTGCCGTCGGCCGCGGGCGCCGGTGGCGGCGACGGCGGTGCGCCGGCGTTAGTCTGCGAAGCTGCGGACAACGGGGCCATCGCGGCGAGCGTTGTCATCAAAGTGACTCCTGCAATCCATGTGCGAACGGCGTGCATCGGTTTCCTCCTTGCTTTCGACGGAAAACGGAACGACAAGTGTAGAAGCGATCGCCGCATTCATCATGCCATCGCGATCCGCCGCGCATATGACTGTGCTCTCGCGAACGGTCGGACGACCGCGGCATTAAGGGTTAAACATATGTTGCAATTAATTTTGTTGTGGCAACATTCGTGCACGCATGCTCCGGACCGTGCCCGACCTTACGGTTCGCCCGTCCAAAACCGATCGATCCAGATTCAACAGGGGACTTGCAATGAAACGACTGAACTCGCTCGCGCTGGCCTTGTGCGTCGCAGCGACCTGCCTCACTTCGGCAGCGAATGCCACCGCGCAAGAATCGCAGCCCACGCTCACCAAGATCGAGTCCGCCAATCTGATCGCGATCGGCCATCGCGAGACGTCGGTTCCGTTCTCGTACGTCGATACGAACAATCAGGTGATCGGCTTTTCGCAGGACCTGTGCAACAAGATCATCGACGCGGTGAAAGCGAAAACGCACAAGCCGAATCTTCAGGTGCGCTTCATCCCCGTGACGTCGCAGAACCGCATTTCGCTGGTGCAGAACGGCACGGTCGATCTCGAATGCGGCGTGACGACGAACCTGACGTCGCGGCAGAATCAGGTTGCTTTCGGCGACACATTCTTCGTCGCGACGACGCGCCTGCTCACGCGCAAGGATTCCGGCATCAAAGACTTCCCGGATCTCGCCGGCAAGACGGTCGTGACGAACCAGGGCACGACGTCCGAGCGCATTCTGCGCAAGATGAACGAAGACAAGAAGATGAACATGCAGATCATCAGCGCGAAGGACTACGGCGAAGGCCGCATGACGCTCGAAACGGGCCGCGCCGTCGCGTACATGATGGACGACGTGCTGCTCGCTGGCACGCGCACGCTGACGGCGAAGCCCGCTGACTGGGTGATCGTCGGCACGCCGCAATCGTCGGAGGCGTATGGCTTCATGCTGCGCAAGGGCGACCCGGAGTTCCTCAAGGTGGTCGACGAGACGCTCTCGCACGTGATGAAGAGCGGCGAGATCGACGCGATGTACGATAAGTGGTTCATGAAGCCCGTGCCGCCGAAGAACATGAACTTCGACTTCCCGATGAGCGACAACCTGCGCTCGCTCTACAAGAATCCGAACGACAAGGCTTTCGAGTAACGCCTGTATCGGAGGCTCGCCGAAAGCGCGCCGGAGCCCTTGCGAGCCGCCCTTGCGGGTGGCTTTCAGGCCGTTCCGGCGCGCCGTTTGAGTAGCGCCGGTTGCAAGCTGCCGGAGTAGAATTGTACGAATCGAAACTCGTGACGATCTGCTCCGGAGTTGCAATGACATCGCCCCCGCCCAACGAGGAACACAAGCGCTGGAAACCGTCGCCCACGCTGCTGAACGTCCTCACCGCGCTGATCGGCATCGGTACGCTGTGCGCCGGAATCGGCTGGCTCGTGTATAGCTGGTTCGTCGATCTCGAAGTGCCTTACTTCGCTATTCCTCTGGTGTTGTGCGTGCCCGTCATCGTGGCCGTCACGTTCAGGAATATGTTCGACTGACGGGGTTCGCTTCGCGCGAACCCCACGCCGATTACGCCGCCTTCGCGGACGCCATCCCTTCGTCGAGCTCGCCGCCGAGCGCATCGACAATCCCTTCCAGCAACTTCGCGAGTTCCCCTGTCATCAACATGACGTCGGAATCGAACTGCTCGTCGTCGTTGAGCGCGGTCGGATCGGCGGCTTCCTTGATCACGTCGAGCGGCGTCACGCGCTTGATCGTCAGCGACGGCGTCAACACGAACGACACACGGTCGTTCCACGTCATCGCAAGCCGCATGCACTGCTTGCCCGCTTCGATATGGCGACGCATGTCGTCCGCTTCGAGCGCGTGGCCGACGTAGCGCACCGTCGCGTTGCCTTCGGCGGGCGAGCGCAGTTCCGTATCCTGATCCAGCGTGAAATTGACGGGGCCCTCGCCCGCCAGCAGCCAGTTCGTCATCGCGGAAACGGGCGCCTGCGCGACGCGCACGCTGCTGATCGGCAAGCGGTCGATCGACTTGACCAGCAGCCCGAGCACATCGTCGCCGAGCGCCTGCGACGCGGCATCGATCACGAGCCAGCCGTTGACGGTGTCGATCCACACGCGCGTGTCGCGCTGGATGCTGAACGCGCGCGGCAGCAGCTCGTCGGTGACTTGTTCCTTGAGATCGCGCATCTGCTTGCGGCCGGGCTTGAAGCCCTGCTGCTCTTCGAGTTCCAGCGCGCGCGCCTTCGTCACCTGCGTCACCACCGACGCCGGCAGCAGTTTCTTTTCCGCGCGGAACGTGAGCAGCATCTGCTTGTTGATCGAATAGACGAGCGGGCCGTCGTTGCGCGGCGACGCCCAGCCCTGGCGCTGCACCTCGACGCTATTGGCAGGCTGGAACGCATGCGGCGCGAGCCATTTTTCCATTTGCTCGACGCTCACATTCCACGGAGCGGGAAGACGGTGAAGCTGGAGATTCTTGAACCACATGGCGAGATCGGGCAAAAGCGCGTCATTCTATATGACAGCGGGTTTCCACGTGGGGGTTTGCCCGGATCAGCGGCGATCAGCGGGCCGGATAGCAGAAGCCATAGTCCTCGCAACCGGGACAGCCCGGCGCGGGCGCAGGCGCGCGCCCCTCTGCGAGCGCCAGTTCTCGCGCGAGGAATTTCTTCCAGCGCAGGCCATCGATGTTTCGCGCGACGAGCTGCGGATAGTGGCGCGTGAGAATGTCCGTCACATCATCGCGCCCATCGAGACCGAGATCGCGCCATAGATGATCGGGGCGCAGACACGCCGTCGCGATGATCGTCGCGAGACATTGCGCGTCGCGGTCGGCGGCCGGACGCGCCGATTCATGGCGCAGCAGCAATTCGCGCATCGCATCGACGAAGGGCTCATGTTCCGATGAGGCGATGCGTTCGGATGCAAAGTGCAATGGCTGCGCACCCCGAAAGTGACGCGAAAGCAACGCGTCGAGCGCGTCGCGCGCGAGGCCGAGATGCAACGCCTCTCCGCTCGCAAGCTTCGCGCCGATCAGGCGCGCGAACATCACGGTATCGGCTGCATCGCGATGCAGTGCTTGATCGAGCAGACGCGCCACTGCTGTATCGCGTGCGCCAATCGGATCAGACGTCATGTCATTGCTCCCGTTCGTGTTCTGCTTCGCTTCGATGTGCGGGCCTCGCCATTTTCACATGGCGAACATCGAACGAGCACGCTGCAGCGCCCGTCCGCCATGTCGACCGGCTGGTATGACCACCTTTAGTTGATCGCCACGCTCCTGCGATTACACGGCGGCAATCGTTATGCGCACTGGTTGTGTCTGCACCGAGCTCTCCGCGACTGCGCACAAACTGGTATTACCACATCCACGGCAGATAGACACTGCACGGCGATGCAGTAAAAATGCGCCAGGTTTGGGGTATTGCGGAATCGAATTACACAAAGAAAGCAAGCGACAAACGCAGCGTTACCGGGCGTCCGTGCGGTAAAGAAACTGCGATTCCCAGACCAGCAACAAATCGAAGACCCAGTTCGCCGATCCCGGGAACGGACACAGGAGACAAAGACAATATGGCATTAACAACCGCCGTACCGCCAGGAGTACTTTTCGCACAACCGCTGACGCCCGTCGGCAATTCGCTTCTCTTTTCGTTTCTCGTCGCGGCCGTGCCGATCGCGGTTGCGCTCGTCATGCTCGGCGTGCTTCGCCGGCCCGCATGGCAGGCGTCGCTGGCGGGCCTGATCGCCGGTCTCGCGATTGCGACGGGCGTATGGGGCATGCCCGCCGGCATCGCGTTCGATGCGGTCGGCGCAGGCATGGCGCTCGCGCTCGTACCCGTGATGTGGATCGTGGTCAACGCGCTGCTGCTCTACAACATCGCGGTCAAGTCCGGACGCTTCGAGCAGTTCCGCCAGTGGATGCTGGACCATCTGCCCGATGACAGGCGGCTCGTGCTGCTCGTCGTCGCGTTCTCGTTCGGATGTCTGCTCGAAGGCATTTCCGGCTTCGGCACGCCCGTGGCAATCACGAGCGCGCTGCTCGTCGGCCTGGGCTTTCCCGCACTGGAGGCGCTCACTTTCACGCTGATCTTCAACACCGCGCCCGTCGCATTCGGCGCGCTCGGCGTGCCGATCACCGTGCTCGGCGCCGTGACGTCGCTGCCCGCCGCGACCCTCGGCGCAATGGTCGGCAGGCAGTTGCCGTTCTTCGCGCTGCTGCTGCCTTTTTACGTCGTCGGCATCTACGGCGGTTTCCGCTCGATCCGCCAGCTGTGGCCGGCGCTTCTCGTGTCGGGCGGCAGCTTCGCGCTCGCGCAGTTCGTCACGTCGAACTTTCTCGGCTACCAGCTCACGGACGTGCTGTCGTCGCTCACGTCGCTGATCGTGACGATCGCCTTCCTCAAGGTCTGGCGCCCCGAGCCCGACCCCAAGTTCGCCGTCGTGCGCAGCGCCGGCATCGAGAATAACGGCGCACGCGTCGGCTACGGCGGCTGGCTGCCGTGGATCATCGTGTCCGTGGTGGTGATCGTCTGGGTCCATGCCGACATCGCGTCGATCGGCGACATCAAGGTGAAATGGCCGGGCTTGCACAACGCCGTCTATGTGACGCTCTACAACAAGCCTTATGCGGCCGTCTGGGACTTCCAGCCGCTCGGCACGGGCACGGCGATCCTGCTCGCGGCCGTAATCACGGCTGCGTGGACGCGCACGAGCGTCGGCAGCTTCTTCGAGTGCGTGTTGAAGACGTGGCGTCAGACGCGCATTGCAATCGCGACGGTGATGATGATCGTCGGCCTCGCGTATCTGCTGAACTACTCGGGCATGAGCTACACGCTCGGCATGGGCGTCGCGTCGACGGGTGCGCTGTTCCCGCTCGTTTCGGCATCGCTTGGCTGGGTGGCCGTGTTTCTGTCGGGCAGCGACACCTCGGGTAACGCGCTGTTCGGCAACCTGCAGGTCGTGGCCGCGCGCCAGGTGGGCCTCGATCCCGTGCTGATGGCGGCGACGAACTCGTCGGGCGGCGTGATGGGCAAGATGATCTCGCCGCAGAACATCGCAACGGGTGTCTCGACGACGGAACTGAAAGGCCAGGAAGGCGTCGTGTTCGCCCGCACGTTCTGGCATAGCGTGTTCCTGACCCTGCTGCTCGGCCTGCTGGTGTTCCTCCAGCAACACGTGTTGAGCTGGATGATCCCGGCTCTGCCGCATTGACGGCTGGCACTGCATTTAATTCAGTCTGTCGAACGAGGGCCGCGGCTGTTGCGGCCCTCGTTTGTTTTCTTCCTGCCTTTCTTTCTGCTTTCTTCCTGCTGTCTTCCTGTTTCCTTCGATGCCGTTGGCCGAATTGCATCGGCGGTACGCATCGCTCTCTTCTTCGCGACGCCGCGCGCCCGACAACGAATTGCGTTCCAATTCGCGGATAACACGCGCAATCTCCTCTTTTAAATCCTCGAAATCAAAAGAGCCTTTAAAACGCGCCAAACGTTTTCGAATAAGCGTTTTGGATTTTTACTCAATTAATTAAAGATTTTGCCGTTAGCCCGTTGTGGGAACATTCCTTTAGCAACGGACCGACATGCAGAGCACTTACAACCTGGGTCTGGTCGCCGTGTCGCTCGCTGTCGCAACGCTCGCGTCGTACACGGCGCTCGACCTCGCCGGACGCATTTCGACGATGGCCCGCGCACGCGTGCGCCACCTGTGGCTCGCGGGCGGTGCGGCCGCGATGGGCACGGGCATCTGGTCGATGCACTTCATCGCGATGCTCGCGTTTTCACTGCCGATACCGCTCGGCTACGACTTCGCGATCACCGGCTATTCGCTCGGCATTGCGATCGTGGTGTCGTACTTCGCGCTTTATCAGGTGGCGCGCCCCGCCCTCCCGGTCAAACGGCTCGTGACGGGCGGCGTGCTGATGGGCATCGGCATCGTGGGCATGCACTACACCGGCATGGCGGCGATGCAGATGCAGCCGGGCATCCACTATCGCCCGTCGCTGTTCGCCGCGTCCGTCGCGGTCGCGATCGTGGTTTCCATCACGGCGCTGTGGATCGCGCATGCGTTGCGCGACGCGAACGTGCATCGCGTGCTGGCCAAGCGCATCGGCGCAGCCGGCGTCATGGGCCTTGCGATCACGGGCATGCACTACACGGGCATGGCCGCCGCCGACTTTCTGCCAGGCTCGATCTGCGGCGCGGCGCACGGCGTCAACGCGCAGTGGCTCGCGACCACGATCATGGTGTTCACGTTCGCGATTCTGATCGTCACGCTGATCCTGTCGCGCTTCGATGCGCGCACCACCTTCCTCGCCGGTTCCGTGTCGTCGCTGAACAGCCAGATCGTCCGCCTCGCCACCTATGACACGCTCACCGATCTGCCCAACCGCCGCACGCTGACCGAGCGCATCGAACGCGCGATCGTCGTGTCGAAGTTCACGGGGCGCAGCTTCGCGATTCTGTTCATGGATATCGACGGCTTCAAGACGATCAACGATTCGCTCGGCCACGCATACGGCGACGAAGTGTTGAAAGCGTTTGCGCACAACCTGCTGCAATGCGTGCGCGGTGCCGATACCGTGTCGCGGCTCGGCGGCGACGAGTTCATCGTGCTCGCCGAAAACCTCGGCGCACCAGACGACGCAGCGAAGCTGGCCGATGCCGTGCTCGAACGGATGCGCAAAGGCATCGATACGGCAAGCCAGACGCTGCAGATCATGCCGAGCATCGGCATTGCGCTTTATCCGCAGGATGGCGATTCCGTCGACGAGCTGTTGAAGCACGCCGACGCCGCGATGTACGAAGCGAAGCGTGGCGGGCGCAGCGCGTATCGCTTCTTCGAAGCGCACATGAACGAAGCGGCGATGCGCACGCTGAAGATTCAGAGCGCGCTGCACGAAGCGCTCGACCGAGGCTATTTCTCGCTGCATTTCCAGCCGAAGTTTCGCGGCGACAGCGGCGACGTCGCAGGCGCCGAAGCGCTGATCCGCCTGAACCACCCGGAACTCGGCGCGCTCGTGCCGATGGACTTCATCCCGATCGCCGAACGCTCCGGACAGATCGTGCAGATCGGCTATTGGGTGCTGCGCGAGGCGTGCCGCCACATACGCAGTTGGGAAGCGTCGGGCCTGCCGCCGACGAAAGTCGCGATCAATCTGTCGCCCCGGCAGATGGCGCAGCCGGATCTGATCGAGAAGATGCTGGAGATCGTGCACAGCGAAAACGTCGATTGCAGCCAGATCATGTTCGAGATCACTGAATCGGTCGCGATGCAGGACGCAGCCAGGACGACCGACATGATCCGCGAATTCCAGAACAGCGGCTTCGAAATTTCAATCGACGATTTCGGCACCGGCTATTCGAGCCTCGCCTATTTGCAGCGCTTTCGCGTGAAGCAGTTGAAGATCGACCGCTTCTTCACGAACGGGCTCGACGCACACGGCCATGAAGGCAGCGCGATCGTGCAGGCGATCATCGCGCTCGCGCACTCGCTGGAAATGGACGTGGTGGCGGAAGGCGTCGAAACGGCCTCGCAACTCGACAAGCTCAAGGACCTGCAATGCGACGAAATGCAGGGCTTTCTGCTCGGCAAGCCGCTCACGGCCGACGCGTTCAGCGAACTGCTTCAGGACCGCATGACGGCCGCCTGATTCGCGCATGCGCGTGGCTTGCGGCTTTGCGCCGCTTTGTCCCGTGCGTGACGAGCGGCAAGCCTTTGCAAAAACCTTATTGATCGACGGCTTGCACTTCGTGGCCCGTATGCGGCACATGCTCTGTCGCGTGCTCGATGTACGGGCTCGTGACTGCATGCGTCGCTTCCCGGCGAGTGAGCTTGCCGTCGACGGACGCGCCGACATCCATCCTCAACTGCTGGTAGTAGATATTGCCCGTGATGTGCGCGTTCTCCTGCAACTCGACGAAGTGATCGGCAATCACGTCGCCCGTAATCGTGCCGTTGATGATCACGTCGTAGCCGTACACGTTCCCCGTGATCGAGCCGCGATTGCTCAGCACGAGCAGCGTCTCGCACCCCGCCTTGCCCGTGACGTTGCCTTTCACATGACCGTCCATGCGCAGGCCTTCGCTGAACTCGAGATCGCCCGTCACATACACGTCGTGCGCGATCAAGGTGGCCAGTTTGCTCTGGGTGACGCCGGGTGACTTCTTCTTGCTGAACATGATCGATATCGGATTGAGGTTGAGAACGCGCCGTCAATGCGGCGCACCGCGCGCCGCGCTAACGGCGCGAATGACTCTGGCCTTGCAGGAACAGCACCTGAGCCTTGAGCCGGCCGACTTCGACTGCGAGTGCGTCGGCCGACTTCTGCACCGTCGCGCGCGACGCCGCTTCCTGTTTCAGCGCAAGTTGCGCGCGCATCAGTGCGTCCTGTACGTCGTCGCGCGAAGCCGGCGTCGTGGGCGTCGTGCATGACGCGTGCGCCGCCGCGACGTGCAAGTCGTACGCCCGCACCGCCGCGCCGCCCGCCACGACGCACGCGACACATGCGATGCAAGCGAGCGTCCACGTCGCGATGCGCGTGCCCCGCGAGCGCACGGGCTGTAGTTCATACGCGCGCTGCGTGATGCGGCGCCCGCGCAAGCGGCTCAATGCGCCGATGCGGTCAGCCATGAGACGGCTCCATGAAAAGTGCGAGATAGTCGGCGGGATCGACGGGCGCGCCGTTGACCAGCACCTCGAAGTGCAGATGCGGCCCCGTCGAACGGCCCGTCGAACCGATGTCGGCGATATGCTGGCGCGGCAGCACGAGATCGCCTTCCTGCACGACGATTCGCGATGCGTGCCCATAGCGTGTAATCAGGCCGTTGCCATGATCGATTTCGACTGCGTTGCCGTAGCCGCTCTCCGGGCCCGCGCGGATCACGTGGCCGCCCGCCGCGGCGAGAATCGGCGTGCCCGTCATCGCGACGAGATCGACGCCCGGATGAAAGCTGAGGTGATGCGTGAACGGATCGACACGATTGCCGAACGGCGATCCGAAGTGCGCGCCGTCGACGGGCATACGGCCCGGAAACGACTCCCAGTTCGCGACGTGCATCGTCGTTTCCTGCTCCAGCGCGGCGAGCGTCGCGACGAGACAGCCGATCTGCTGATGAATCTCGACGGCGTCGCGCACCCGTTCGGACGTCAGCTCGTCGCAGCGGCGCGGCGGCAGCGACGGACCGCCTTCGCCCGTTATCACGGCGGCGTCGCTCGCCTTGCCGTTCTTTGTTTCGCCGGGTTTGGCGGGTTTTCCATCGGATGCGGAATTGTCGTCGTTGCCTTCGTTCGCTTTTGCCCGGACTTCGCTGGCGGCGCCGTGGTCCTTGCCGCCGCCCGCCTTTCCGGCGCCCTTGATCGCCTGCGCGCGGTCCGCCTTGTTGCCGGCGCCGCCGACGATCACATCGTCGCCTGCATCGTCGCCGAGCAGATCGCTTGCAGAAAGCGCCGGCGATGCGAACACGGGACGCGGCAAGGTCTTGATGGTCTTCAGCCGCGTTTCGAAGTCGTGCAGCGTCGCGACCTGCGATGCGAGCCGCGTCAGACGTGGCTGCATCTGTTCGATTGCTGCATTCAGCTTGCCAAGCTCCGCGATCGTATAGTCGCGCCGGACGCGGCTGTCGCCCGACTGCGCGGCCGCGTCGCTCTTCGGCCACGCGCGGCCGATCATCACGCCCGCCGTCAACGCCAGCGCGGAACTGCCGCACGCGACCAGCACCGCGATCGCAAACGCCATGCGCCGCGTGACGAAACGCACCGCGCCGTTCGTCAGATTCCGGCCCGTGCCCCAGATCAACGACATCAGAACGCGCCCCTCGTCGGGCGCGCATCGAGACGCGGCATGCACACACGATGCGATGCGTGAGCAGCCGGCGGACGCATGATGAGTAGCGCGATGAACTGCGCGATGAGTCGAACGACGAGCAGCACAGCGGGTTGCATGGTGAAGCGATGAATCAGCATACGCAGGATGACGAATCGATCTGAGTGTGATGAAAAACGGGTGGCGCGAATTATCACGCTGCCCGCCAAACGCACATCTCAAATTGGACGGCATCGGATTCGTCGCAGTCCGATGCCGGTCCGCGACTCGCGAGACTCGTGCCACTCGTGCGAAACGCAGCGCCAGGACAGCCCGAATCGCAATCCGGCGTGCCTCACATGCGCGTCATCTACCGCTCAGGTGCGCAAAACAGGTGCGCAAATCAGGCAAATCATGTGCGCCGATCATGTCCGCCAATCGCTCGCGCAAGCTTTCGCTCGCACGCGTCATCGGCGCGCGCAGCTCGTTTTCGATCAGGCCCAGCGTGGCGAGCGCGGCCTTCACGGGCGCGGGATTCGGCTCGGACGTCAGCAGCCGGATCAGCGGCACGAGCGCGTGAAAGAGCGCGCGTCCTTCGTCGAGGCGCCCCGTCTTCAGCGCGCGCTCGAGCGCGACGAAGCGCTGCGGCCACACATGCGCGGACGCGGCGATCGCGCCGCTGCCGCCCATGCAGAGCGTATCGAAGATGCGGATGTCGTCGCCGGCGAGCACTTGCAGGCGGCCGTCGAGTATCAGCGTGTGCGTCGTGTCGAGCGAGCCCGCGCAATCCTTGACCGCTTGAATGCGCGGATGCGCGGCGAGCGAGAGCAACGTGTCCGGCTCGATGCGCACGCCGGTTCGCGCGGGAATGTCGTAGAGCGCGACGGGATGCTCGCTGGCGTCGGCGAGCATTTCGAAGTGCGCGGCGATGCCCGCTTGCGACGGCCGCACATAGTACGGCGCGGAGATCAGCAGCCCCGCGAGCGGCAGTGCGTTCAGGCGCAACACGCGCTCGCGCATGCTGCGCGCGTTATTGCCCGATACGCCGGCGATCACGGGCAACGCGCCGCGCGCGGCATCGAGCGTGGCTGCGAGCACGGCTTCCTGCTCGTGTGCGTCGAGCGACGACGGCTCGCCCGTCGTGCCGAGCGCGACGATGCCGGCGACGCCCGCTTCCGCGTAAAGCTTCACGAGCCGGCGCAGTGCACTTTCGTCGACGGAGCCATCAGCGGCAAACGGCGTGACAAGGGGAATCCAGATACCCGAAAAATTGGACATGACTTTTCTCGAACGCGACCGTATCGGAACCGTTCAGCGGCGAGGAAGGCAGTATCGGAGCGGGAGTTTGAAAACCGGGCTGGATAAGGCTGTTCCGTCGCACATCTGACGGAACAGCAGCTCCGGTCAGATGAGCGGCTGTTTTTTGGCCTTGGAAGCGGCGCATGCCTGTGCAGCAGCGGCGCGCGCGAACACAGCGAGCAAAAGCGCGCTGGTTTCGAGACGTTCGCGGAGCATCGAGTCCGTTTCCATGGACGGAAGTGTAACCGGAAAGCGGCGCGGCTTGCCGCCGTCACTGCATCCGGCGTGCCGGAGCGTCGCGCGTTCGGCGAACGGATACACGAATTTGCTTGACTTCCTCGCACGGCGAATTAATATACGCAACGCGTATATCGATCAATCACCTGACGAAAAAAGAGGCAGCCCATGAGCGTCCCGCAACAAGCCTTTCTCCGTGACGCGATGCGGCGTCTTAACCTCACCCGCGACGGCTTCGCGACGCGCATCGGCGTGTCGAAGCGCGCGCTCGACACGTGGCTCTTGCCCGACGACTCGCAGGAATCGCGGGCGATGCCGGAAATCGTCGAGCGTTTCGTGTCGGAGATCGTCGTGAACGGCGCGCCGGCGGAAAAGTATACGCAAAGCGTAGATTCGCAATCGCTCAGCAGCCAGATTCTGTTCGAAGGCAAGCCGCAACTGCTTTCCGTCGATCAGTTCTCGCGCGACGCCGTCGAGTCGCTGTTCCGCGTCGCGGACATCATGCAGCCGATCGCGCGCCGCCGCAAAATCTCGCGCGTGCTTGAAGGCGCGGTGCTCGGCAATCTGTTCTTCGAGGCCAGCACGCGCACCCGCGTGAGCTTCGGCGCGGCGTTCTGCCGCCTGGGCGGCTCGGTGTGCGATACGACGGGCTTCACGTTCTCGTCGATGGCCAAGGGCGAATCGATCTACGACACGAGCCGCGTGATGGCCGGCTACGTCGATGCCCTCGTGATCCGTCACCCGGAACAGGGCTCCGTGGCCGAATTCGCGCGCGCGACCAACATTCCCGTGATCAACGGCGGCGACGGCCCCGGCGAGCACCCGAGCCAGGCGCTGCTCGACCTGTACACGATCCAGCGCGAGTTCTCGCGGCTGGGCAAGATCGTCGACGGCGCGCATATCGCGCTGGTCGGCGACCTCAAGTACGGGCGCACCGTGCATTCGCTCGTCAAGCTGCTGGCGCTGTATCGCGGTATCAAGTTCACGCTGATCTCGCCGCCGACGCTCGAAATGCCCTCGTACATCGTCGAGCAGATTTCGCGCAACGGCCACGTGGTCGAGCAGACGCACGATCTCGCGAACGGTCTGCGCGGCGCGGACGTCGTCTACGCGACGCGCATCCAGAAGGAGCGCTTCGCGGACGAATCGTTCGAAGGCTACACGCCCGATTTCCAGATCAACCAGGCGCTCGTCGATACCGTGTGCGGCCCCGACACGCTGATCATGCATCCGCTGCCGCGCGACAGCCGCCCCGGCGCGAACGATCTGAGCACGGACCTGAATCACGATTCGCGCCTCGCGATCTTCCGCCAGACCGACAACGGCATTCCCGTGCGGATGGCGATTTTCGCGGTGCTGCTCGGCGTCGAGAAGCTGGTTCAGCATTCGATGCGCGATGCGGCCTGGCGTCCGCCCGCCTATCTCGGCCCGGACGATGCCGTGTTTCATGGCATCGACTGAGCGAACGCCGGTCCGAAGCAAAACGCGCCTCGAAGTTTGAAGGCGCGTTTTGTTTTTGTGGCTGTACTCGCAGCGAATCAAGGCCCGATGCCATTTCGCGTTCATCGAAGTACTGCGCTTGCGTCGAAACCGCCGGCTCGTGCCAGCGGTTTTTTGTTTTTCGAAAAACGTTCTATGGTTAAACGTGCGTCGGCTTTTACACGCACGGGGCTCACCGGCCGATGACGATTCTTCACGGCTTCTGTCACCGCGAACGCCACCGACTGTGCGGCGTTACATACGCCTCCACGAAGCCCCGCAGAGAGCGCCACGAATAACGCTTGCGCAACCGGGTCGTTTGCGACAACAGGCAATCGCCGACAGCGGGTATTGACACGCGCGCCGCCGCTTCGCCTGTTGTCAAAGTTGAGCCAAAGCCCGAGCAAGTCCTCAAACGCGATTCGGCAGTCAAGGAGAGTGAGTCATGAAGATCGTTGTCATCGGCGGAACGGGCCTGATCGGCTCGAAGACCGTCCCCATTCTGCGCGACGCGGGCCACGAGGTCATCGCGGCATCGCCAAGAAGCGGCATCAACGCGATCACCGGCGAAGGGCTCAGCGAGGCCTTGACGGGCGCGCAAGTGGTGATCGACCTCGCCAATTCGCCGTCGTTCGAAGACAAGGCGGTGCTCGAATTCTTCGAGACTTCCAGCCGCAATCTTCTCGCCGCCGAAGCGGAAGCGGGCGTCCGGCATCACGTCGCGCTCTCGATCGTCGGAATCGAACGGTCGCCGGAAAATGGCTATTTCCGCGCAAAGGTCGCGCAGGAAAAACTGATCGTGACCTCCGGCGTCCCGTACACCATCATCCGCTCGACACAGTTCTTCGAATTTCTCGGCGGCATCGCCGATTCGAGCGTGGACGGAAACGTCGTCAAGATTTCGTCGGGCCTTTTCCAGCCGATCGCATCCGATGACGTGGCCGCTGCCGTCGCCGATGTCGGGATCGCGCCGCCTCGCAACGGCATCGTCGAGATCGCGGGCCCCGAGCGCGCGCCGTTCGACGAATTCATCGCGCGCTATCTGAAGGCCGTCGGCGATCCGCGTGAAGTCGTGAGGGATCCCAACGCGCGATACTTCGGCAGCCTCGTCGAAGAGCATTCGCTCGTGCCGCTGGGTGAAGCGCGCCTGGGCCGCGTCGGCTTCGACGAATGGCTGCGCCGCTCGAAGGCAGCGAGCTGACCGCGCAGCCGCCGACGCCGGCGGGATGACACGCATGTGACCTCCCGCCCGGCATCGAATGCTCGACGTCGAACGTTCAACTTCGAACGTTCAATTCGCGGCCCGGTGATAGGTCGCGACATACCGCGCTTGCGCGATCACTTTTCCATGCATCTGATAGGCGACGAGCGCGGGACTCGACGCCGTCTTCACGTCGATCTGCGCAACGCTGAGCGCCGATGCCGTGACGACATATCGATGCGTCTCTCCTTGAGGCGGGCAAGGTCCGCCGTATTTCGACTCGCCGAAATCCGTCAGCGTTTCGAGGGCGCCCGTCGGCAACGCGTTGGGATTGCCGGAAGCGCCCTTCCCGATCGACGATTCCGACGCCGGTATGTTGACGACCTCCCAATGCGTCCAGCCGAGTCCACCCGTCGGCGCATCGGGATCGTGGATCGTCACGACGATGCTCTTCGTTCCCGGTGGAACGTTCGACCACGAGATGTGCGGCGAAACGTTGTCGCCATGACAGCCGAATCCGCCATACACCTGTTCGTTCGCGAAGCGCCCGTGGTTCAGGTCATCGATCTTGACCGTGAACGGGCCGGCAATGGCCATCGCCGGCATGATCGCCAGAAGCACTGAAGAGCAAAGAGTCGTTCGCAAAAGGACGTTCAATCGCATGGTGCGCTCCGTTGAGGGACGAGGGTGAACTTGCGATCGAACGATAGCGATCAACGGAACTTCGCGGAAGCGAGCGTCGCGAATCATCGCGTTGTCTTGCGCGCAACGTCCCGATACGATACGGGCCATATTCAAACTCGCCTTCACGCGAACTCACATCAGGCTTCGACAATGGATAACAATGCGCAGCCCCAGGTTGGCGTCGGGGTCATCATCGTTCGGGATGGATTGGTTCTTCTCGGGAAGCGGGCCGGCTCGCATGGCGCGGGCACATGGGCGCCTCCGGGCGGACACCTGGAGTTCGGCGAAAGCATCGAGTCATGCGCGCGGCGTGAGGTGCTGGAGGAAACAGGTCTCGCGTTGGAAGCGGTCTATCCGGCGCCCTACACCAATGACGTGATGCCCGATGTTCGGAAACACTATGTCACCTGCTTTGTCGAGGCCACGGTCTCGACCGACGCGCAGCCGCAACTCATGGAGCCGGACAAGTGCTCGGTATGGACGTGGTTTCGCTGGACGGACCTTCCGGAGCCGCTCTTCGAACCGATGAAGAGCCTCGTGCGGACGGGATTCGTACCGGCTGACGCGAGCACGACCGAAAACCGTACGGTCCGGTCGGGCCATCGCGGCACGCACTGACCGTCTTCACCTTCTCTGATCTGGCCGTGTCGATGATGCCGTGTCGACGATGCGCGCGCATCGCTTCGGCATGGCCGTTGCTTTATCTGGAACAGGCGCCCCTGATTTCGACTGCGCGCCGATGGATCAGAGACAAAGCGGCAAGGAGACGGCCATGAAAGGCGATACGCATTCACTGCGCGGACAGATCGAGAAATGGTTCGGCTCCGCGCAGCCGATCTCGGTCCGCATCTCGCGCGCACAGGGCCAGCTGCATGCGATGTCGGGTTGCAAATGCGTCAGCGTATCGCAGACGTCCGGGTCGTATGCGATCGTCTTCTTTCGGCACGGCGACAAATCGTGGCGCGTCTACCCACCCACGGCAACGCGCCCGACATTGAATGCCGTTTCGCGCGTTGCGTGAGCGGCCACGACATCGTCAAAGGTCAGAAGAAGATGAACCTTACGTCCCGCGCCGCCGCACATCGCTCACTGCTGCGAGCAGATCGTATCGGCGCAATTTCTCATACAGCGTGCTCTTCGCAATGCCCAGTTGCGCGGCCGCTTGCGTGAGATTGCCGCGATGCCGCGCCAACGCCTGGCGAATGTATTCGGCCTCCGCCATCTTCAGCGATTCGCCCGTCGCCGCAACCGCTTCGTGCAACTCGGGTTGCGCGATCTGCGCGACAGGCGGACGCGCCGCGCCCACTTCGGCGGGCAGTTTGTCCGCTGTGATCGCGGGACCATCGGCGAGCAGCAGCGCGCCCTCGATCGCATTGCGCAACTCGCGCACGTTGCCGGGCCACGCATAGTTCAGCAGGCACGCGTACGCTTCGTCGTCGAATGACCTGGGCGGCAGGCCGTAACACTCGCACAGGTGACGGAGCCAGTACGCGATCAGCGCGGGCAGATCCTCTCCGCGCTCGCGCAAACTCGGTATCGACACCGTCGTCACCGCGATCCGGTAGAACAGGTCCATGCGGAACGCGCCCTTCGCGATCGCGTCCTTGAGATCGCGGTGCGTCGCGGCGACGAGCCGGAAGTTCACCTTGCGCGGCGTGTTCTCGCCGAGCCGGTAAATCTCGTTCTCTTCGAGCACGCGCAGCAGATGCGGCTGAATGTCGAGCGGCATCTCGCCGATTTCGTCGAGAAACAGCGTGCCGCCATCGGCCGCCTCGATCTTGCCCGCCGCACCCGACTTGCGCGCGCCCGTGAACGCGCCCTCCGCGTAACCGAACAGCTCGCTCGCGAGCAGGTCTCTCGACAGCCCGCCGCAGTTGAGCGCGACGAACGGCCCATCGGCGCGTTCGCTCGCCTGATGGATGCCCTGCGCGAACAGTTCCTTGCCGACGCCCGTATCGCCGAGCAGCAGCACGGGCACCTTCGACGGCGCAAGCTGGCGCGCCTTGTCGACGGCCGCGCGCAACGTGCTGCTGTCGCCGACGATGCGCCCGAACGCACTCGACGCATCACGCGGCCTGTCCCGTCCGCGCACGGACGTCGCGGACGTGATTGCGCCGCGCACGTGCGCCGTCCCCGGTATCACGATCATGAACCCCAGCACGACGGCACCTTCGCGGAGCGTCTCGACGCGCGCGTAGCGCAGCCACGCGGGCGCGTTCGCCGTCACGGGATGATGGGCCTTCGAATCGATTCCGGGCAGCACGAAGCCCGCATCGAGTTGCACGTCGAAGCCGAGGCGGCGCAGCGCGGGCACGACTTGCGCGTTCGCCTTGACGAGCCGCCCTTCGTCGTCGATGACGAGAATCGCATCCGATGCATGCGAAGCGAAGCCCGACGTGCAGCGATCCAGCAGACGCAAACGCCGCTCCATCGCGTCCTTCGCGAGACGGCTTTCGATGCGCCCAGCGAGCGACACGGCGAGCGCGAGACTGTAGCGGCTATACGTATCGGCGAGACCCGACACGTCGATCACACCGAGTACATGGCCGTCGATGGGATCGCGTATCACCGTCGCCGAACAGGTCCAGCGCTTGATCCCCGCGCAAAAGTGTTCGGCGCCGTGTATCTGCACGGCTTGCTTCAGTGCGAGCGCAGTGCCGATCGCATTGGTGCCGCAGTTCAGCTCGGTCCAGTTGCAGCCGGGTATCAGCCCGACTTCGCGCGCGGGCTCGACGATGCGCATCTCGCCTTCCTGCTGAAGAATCGCACCATCGGGGTTGGCGAGCAGCATCACGGTGCCCGTCTGCGACAGCAGTTCGCGCGTTTGCTGCATCAGCGGCACGCTCGCGTTGAGAAGGCGCACGTTCGTCTCGCGCAACTGCATCAACTGGTCTTCGCCGACGGGCGGCGGCGCGTGATCGGCGGCGGGATCGACGCGGCTCACGAGGCAACGCTGCCACGAATGATCGACGACGCTGCGCACGTCGGTGGAATGCCATTCGTCTCCGCCCACCAGATGCTCCCACGCGGCCATGATGCTGGCATCGTGCTGCGGACTGGAAAACCAGTCCATCGGCGTTCCTGTCTGTTGCATGCGTGTCTCCTGACGGCCCGCAAGAATGCGCGCCGCGAGGCCGTGTGATCGGCCTTTTCGTCGAATTGTGAGGTTGCCCGGCTATCGTCGAGCGCGTCGAGCAGACCTTCGCTCTGCATATCCTACTCCGATAGCGGCCGCCTCCGGGCGCGGCGGCGCAGTCTGCAAAAGCAATGGCCGCGCCAGCCGGTCCATGCATGCGAGCGGCCGGTGTGCCGTTGCGCGATGCGTCGGCGGCGCGCATTTACGGCGCCCGAAAACAAACCGGCCGTCCGAAAATCGAACGGCCGGAAATCGAACACGCTGCTTCACACCCTGTGTCAAAAGCGGACACAGCCGCTACGACGCGTCAAACAGCAGACTAATCGACGCGCTCGGGCACGGGCAGCTTGACCCATTCCGAGTAGAACGCGTCGATGTCGGGCTCGAAGTCGTGGATCACGGGATACCACGGCGTCGGGGCTTCGACATCGTGCATCGCGCCGCACGTGGGGCAGTAGTACTCGCGATACACCTGCCATTGCGTGTCGGGCGACATCAGGCGCGGATAGACCTCGTCCATTGCCTCTTCCGACTCGCGCACGAAGATGTTCGCGTGCAGCTTCCAGTTCTCGCGGTAGTCGCAGAACACGTGGCCGCAGTCGCACTGCGTGACCCACTTCTTCGTCGCCGACTGCTGCACGATGTACAGATGCGGTCCGAGCGGCAGCACGATGCGGTCTTTCCAGCCGAGCTTCTGCTGCAATGACTCGACGTACATCTGAAAGCGCTCGCTGTCCTTGGGCATCGACAGCATGCGCAGCGTCGTGTCCCAGTCGAGCTTGCCGTCGACCATGTTCCTGATCTGTTCCTTGGTGTAAGTAGACATCTCCAGCCTCTCTGATGGTTACGGTTGGATCGCGTGGCTCATTCGTCGACGAGCACGACGGTGCAGACATCCGGCATCTTCGACAGGTCCATGCGGAACTTCGAGCCATAGGTCGGCACATCCAGTTCGTCTTCGGTCAGCGTCCACGAATCGGGCAGCTCCCAGAACGCGCGGAAGTGCTGCTCGAACTTTTTCGACAGACCGAAGCTCGTCGCGAACATGTGCTGCACCTGCGTCGACGCATGCTTGAGCAGAATCCGCTCGCGTTCGCCCTTCATCCATTCCTGCGTGGGCTGCGAGCGCGCAAGGCGCTGGTTGCGGATCTCGATGCGCAGCAGCGCCGTCTGCTTCGCATCGACCTTCCATACGCCGTGCGCGTCCTTCGTCGCGACCGCGCCGTACACCTTCTGCGCGTATTCCGGCAGCAGCAGCACGTTGTTCAGGTCGCGCTCGATCGCTTCGATCTCGCGGTCGAGCGGATCGCCGAAGCCGGGACCGCCGCGCAGATAGTTCAGATACAGGTCATAGTTGCTGTAGCAGTCCTCCGTGGTCATGCACTGCTGGTCGCGCTTGATGACAGCGCCCGCGTTCAGGTGATTCTCGTAGTCGGGGAACTCGGGGTTCGTATCGCCGCCGAGCGGCAGGCTCTCGTTCAGTGCGATGCGTTCCTTGAGTCCCGTGCGATGCGCCTCGAAGCGATAGCCGGTCGCGGGCGGATAGCCGCCCATCAGCCCCCAGTCGCTGTTCATGTAGCCGTTGCCCATGAAGAACATCGTCCAGTCCTGCGCCTTCCAGACCATCCGCAGCGTTTCGAAGCCGCAGCCGCCGCGATACTTGCCGTAGCCGCCCGAGTTCGCCTTCACGTTGCGTCCGAGGTACAGCAACGGCTCGGCCATTTCCCAGATCTCGATGTCGCCCATGTCGCCTTCGGGATTCCAGATCGCGGCAGCATGATTAAGGCCGTCCTTGATCGCGCACGCGCCCGTTCCGCACGACGACGCCTCAAAGCTGTTGACAGCATGGATGTCGCCATCCTGATTGATGCCGCCGCCCTGCAGCCAGTTCGACGTATTCGCGTTGCCCGCATTCACTTCCTCGAGATAGCCGCGGCTGAAGTACGCCTGCGACAGACCGCGCCACATCGCGCTCCATCCCGACACCAGGAAGTGCCATGCGTACGCGTGTCCCGTGCGGCGATCGTCGGGGTTCATCCATGCGCCCTTGGGCAGATGGAATTCCGTGCCGTAATACGCGCCGTCGTTGATGCGCTGCGTGGGCACCAGCGTCTGCGTCATCATCACCCAGATGCCGCTCGTGAACGCGACCTGATGCGCGTTATACGAGTGCCAGCCCCAACGGCTCGCGCCGTCGAAGTCGAGACGCCACGAGCCGTCCTTGCGGATTTCCATTTCGACGGGCGAGTGCATGATCGAGTCGAGCTTTGCGAACGCCGACGACGTCTGCACATCGGGATGGTTGTACGGCACATCGACGAACGCGACCTTGCGATACTTGCCGGGCAGCGTCATCGCCTTGATGCGGGTCTGCAGGCCACGGCGCCCTTCCTCGATCACCTCGTAGGCGAACTTCTCGTACGCGTCGAGCCCTTCGTCCTCGATCACTTCTTCGATCAGGCCGCGAATCATGTGGCAGCCGGCAATGCGCGTGCGCTCGTCGAGAATCCAGTACTTCGGCGTGCGCACCGAGCGCTGGCTTTCGTGCAGCCAGTCGCGCAGCGGCGTGTCGTTCACGCCCGTCTTGCGGCAGGTGATCATGTAGCCGTCGCCGAAACGCTGCACCTGGCCCGTCGACATCGAGCCCGGCGTCACGGCGCCCGTGTCGATCACGTGCGTCACGCCGCCGACCCAGCCGACCAGCTTGCCGTGCGCGAAGATGGGGACGATCGTCGCGATGTCGCACGGGTGCACGTTGCCGATCGAGCAGTCGTTGTTGGTGAACATGTCACCGGGATTGATGCCGGGATTGGCTTCCCAGTTGTTCTCGATCATGTATTTGATCGCCGCGCCCATCGTGCCGACGTGAATGATGATCCCCGTCGACGTCAGCACGCAGTCGCCCGCCGCGTTGTAGAGCGTGAAGCACAGTTCGCCTTCCTGCTCGACGATCGGACTCGCGGCGATTTTCTTCGCGGTTTCGCGCGCGTGAACGAGGCCGCCGCGCAGCTTCGAGAACATCTTCTCGTAGCGGATCGGGTCGCTCTCGCGCAATTCGAGCCGCTCGAGACCGTTGTAGTGGCCCGTCTGTTCGGTGCGCGCGAGGATTGCGTCGCGGAACTGCTTGAGCGTCTGGCCGTTCTTCAGCAGATCGGCAAAGCCGACTTCCTTGCTGGACATCATGTTCATCGCATGTCTCCTTGTGTCGTCCTTACTTCCCTGAGATGGAAGAGGCGGTGCTTGTCGAGCGTGGTCGCGAATCCCTTCGGCACCACGAACGTCGTCGCATCGGACTCGATGATCGCGGGCCCCGCGATCTCGTTGCCGGGCTTGAGCGACTCCATCTTCCACAGCGCGGCGTCGTGCCATTGCTTGTGCCGGTAAAGCCGCCGCGTGCCGATGCGCGCTTCCTTCGGCGGCGTGCGGCCGCCTTCGGGGTCTTCGGGCAGCACGGGCTTTTGCGTGACCACCATGCCGCGCATGATCGCGCCCGTCACCGAAAAGCCCAGCTCCGGAGACCGCGCCGCGCTCGCATACACACGCCCGTATGTGTCTTCGAACGCTTCGACGATGCGGTCCCAGTCCTGCGCGGTCGATGCGCCCGCAATCGGCGATTCGATTTCGAGGTCGTTGAGCTGGCCCATGTACTGCATGCGAAAACCCGGGCGCAAGATCACGTCCTTCTCGTCGAATCCGTTGATGCGAAATTCCTCGATCACCTTCGCGGCCAGTTCGCCCCACGCCTTCTGGATCGTCTGCGCGGCTTGCGTCTTGTCGTCGTCGGACGCGAGCTGGGGCAGCGCGAGATCGACGCTCTTGTCGTAGCGATATTCGAAGTCCGCGCACGCGCAGCCGAACGCCGAGAAGCCGGCGGCCCACGCGGGCACCACGACGTCCTTGAAGCCGAGGCCTTCCGTGTAGCCATACGTATGCACAGGCCCTGCGCCGCCGTATGAGAAGCACACGAACTCCGTCGGGTTGTAGCCCTTCGCGCTCACATTCGAGCGCAGGTACTCACGCAACTGAAGGTCGAGCAGTTCGATCACGCCGGCCGCCGCGTCTTCGACGGAAAGCCCGAGCGGGTCGGCGACCTGCGCCTTGATGTGCTCGCGCGCGCGGTTCACGTCGAGCTTGATCTGGCCGCCGAGGAAGTTGTCCGGGTTCAGATAGCCGAGCACCACGTGACAGTCGGACACCGATACCGTCGTGAGTCCGCTGTCCGGCCAGCAGGTACCGACGCGATAGCCGGCGCTGTCCGGCCCGAGCTTGATCGCTCCGGAATAAGGGTCCAGCCGCACGAAGCTGCCCGCGCCCGCACCGACCGAATCCATCGTGACGAGCGGCAGCGACAGGACGAGGCGCGCCATGTCCGGGTCGGAGGCGATCGCGAACTTACCCTTCGTGATCAGCGCCATGTCGAACGACGTGCCGCCGATATCCGAGCACGCGATGTTGTCGTAGCCGAGCGCCTCGCCGAGCAGCTTCGAGCCGATCACGCCGCCGATGGGTCCCGACACGATGGTCCGCGCAAGCTCTTTCGCTTTCCAGCTGATCGTGCCGCCGTGCGTAGCCATCACGCGCAGGTCGAACTTCGCGCCGTGCTTGCGGAAGCGGTCGCTGACCTTCTTCAGCGTCTGACGCGACGGCTCGGCGGCATAGGCTTCGAGCACCGTCGTGTTCATCCGGTGGCTTTCCTTGCGCTGCGGATAGTAGTCGACGGATGCGAACACGGGGATCTCAGCGCGCAATGCCTTCAGCTCGTCGCGCGCGATGTCGCGCGCCTGCTGCTCGCTCGCGCCGTTCTTGTGCGATTGCAGCAGACAGATCACGATCGCCTTCGCGCCCGCTTCGACGAGCTCGCGCGTTGCCTGCCGCACTTCGCCCTCGCGCAGCGGGATGACGATTTCGCCCTGCACGTCGGTGCGTTCGGTGACGCCGCGCGTGCGCGACAGCGGCACGAGCGGTTCGTCGTAGCGGTGCGTGTTCAGGTGAATCCGCTCTTCGAGCGCGTAGCCCAAGTAGCTCTGGATCGCGCGGCCCATCGAGTGAACGTGCTCGAAGCCCTTGTTCACCATCAGCCCGACCTCGAGGCCCTTGCGCTGCACGACGCGATTGAGCATCGCCGTGCCCGAGTACACGCACGTGACCAGCTCGGGGTAGACCTGATCGACGTCGCGCTTCCAGTGAGCGAGCGCGTCCTGCGACGAATTGAAGATCGCGAGCGACTCGTCCTCGGGATTGCTCTGTGCCTTGCCGACCACGAACCGACCGTCGTCGCGCACGAAGAAGGTATCGGTCATCGTGCCGCCCGCATCGATGCCCAACACCTGGACTTGCGAATGCCCTTCCATGTCTTTGTCTCCTGTAGTCGAAGTAGTGCGGACCGAGATACGGCCGGAATAGGGCCGCGAGGCCGGGTGCGCCGCATCGTCGTGGACGACGGTCCGCGCCCAACATCGCAATGGCTATGCCATTCGTGCAGCAAGCACGCGCACAAGTCCGCGCAGCAAGGCTGCGGACGAAACAGCGAGATCGTTGACATGCATCGGATGCGGGCTCGCGAAGCGGCGAACGAACGGCTTTCGATCAGCGTCGGCGTTCGAATGCCGGACGGCGGGATTGGCTTTTCAGAAACGAAGCGGCGTGGATTGCTTCGAACACGCGAGTTGATGCAATGCGAAAAGATGGGCGCGCAAGCAATTCAACCGGCTTCAACCGGCGATCGAGAGGAGCAGGCCATCGAGGCAAGATCGCCATGGCCGCGCCATGTTCGCGCCATCTGCACGCCATGTCGACGACACGCATGACATGCATCGATGAAGATTCGCTTTCAAGCCTGCAAGAAAGACGCCTCACCCATTTACTTTGTTCGCCGTTAAGTGCAACGTGAAGTCGTGACGCGCGGGCATACCGCTCTTGCAGCGCTTCTCTTTCGCAGCGGAATAGCGCGTCTCAGGTCATCGTTTGTGAGAGGAACGGGCCGCAGTCGCGCGTCGTTTCGTGTTCCGCGCGCCCGCGGCATCGAAATTGCTCATTGAAAGGGCTTTGCCTGCGTCGAATGCCATAACGGCTTCGCTGCGGCGCAAGCCTGCATCGACCTCTGCGTCGGCCCTTCGCGCCGACATTATTTGGAGCAAGCAGAACATCATGTCCAGACACACTGACTGTCCGGGTTCGTGCTCGCATCACGACGCGCACGCGCCCCATCGTGACGAGCACGACGCTGCGCCTTCCAGCTCGTCACGCCGCCGCTTCCTGCAATCGGCGGCGGCCGCCGCCGCAGTCGGCGGCGCGCCCTATGCCCAGGCGCAGACGCAGACACCACCCGCCGCCGAGCCCGTTGCGCGTGCAACGGTGCCGCCGCGCGCCGTGACGCTCAACATCAACGGACGCGACTACACGATGCAACTCGAGCCGCGCGTGACGCTGCTCGACGCGCTGCGCGAATACGCGGGGCTCACAGGCACGAAGAAAGGCTGCGACCGTGGACAATGCGGCGCATGCACGGTGCTCGCGAACGGACGGCGCATCAACTCCTGCCTCACGCTGGCCGTGATGCACGAAGGCGAAACGATCACGACGGTCGAAGGGCTCGCGAGCAACGGCAAGCTGAGCCCCGTGCAACGGGCGTTCATCGAACAGGACGCGTTCCAGTGCGGCTACTGCACGCCGGGGCAAATCTGCTCGGCGACGGCGCTGCTGTCGGAGTTCGATGCCGGCGCCGCGAGCACGGTCACGGCCGACGTACGGCGCCGCCCGTCCCAGCTGACAGACGAAGAGATCCGCGAGCGCATGAGCGGCAACATCTGCCGCTGCGGCGCTTACGTGAACATCGTCGCGGCCGTGCAGTCCGCGCATCGCGGCACGGTCGGCAGCGGCACGGGCGATACCTACACCACGTTCGTCATCAAGACGAGCGAAGTCGCGTAAAGGAGAACACGATGGATGCGATCTCCTACGAACGCGCCGCCGACGTCGCGGGCGCCGTGCGCGCCGCGCAGCAGCCGGGCACGATGTTCATCGGCGGCGGCACCAATCTGCTCGACCTGATGAAGGGCGGCGTCACGCGCCCCGTGAAGCTCGTCGACATCACGCGCATACAAGGGCTCGATACGATCTCGACGCTGCCCGACGGCAGCCTGCGCATCGGCGCGCTCGTGCGCAACAGCGACGCCGCGAATCATGCGCTGGTGCGCGAGCGTTATCCGTTGCTGTCGCAAGCGTTGCTCGCGGGCGCATCGGCGCAGTTGCGCAATATGGCGACCGTCGGCGGCAACCTGATGCAGCGCACGCGCTGCCCGTACTTCTACGACACCGCGTTCACCGCCTGCAATAAGCGCGATCCGGGCAGCGGCTGTGCGGCAATCGGCGGCCATAACCGCATGCATGCGATTCTCGGCGCGAGCGCGCAATGCATCGCCGTGAATCCGTCGGACATGAGCGTCGCGCTCGCGGCGCTCGATGCGAACGTGCGCGTGAGCGGCCCGCAAGGCGAGCGCGTGATTCCGTTCAGCGAGTTTCACCGGCTGCCGGGCGAACGCCCCGATCTCGACACGACGCTGCGTCCCGGCGAGCTGATCACGGCCGTCGATTTGCCGCCTTCCGTCTATAGCGAGCACGCGCATTACCTGAAGGTGCGCGACCGCGCGAGCTACGCGTTCGCGCTGGTGTCGGTCGCCGCTGCGTTGCAGATGGACGGCCACACGGTGCGCAGCGCGCGCATCGCATTGGGCGGCGTCGCGCACAAGCCGTGGCGCGCGAATGCCGCCGAGCAGATGATCACAGGCCACCCGCTCTCCGATGCAACGCTCAGGCACGCGGCAGCCGCCGCGATGAGCGAAGCGAGGCCGCAGCGCGACAACGCGTTCAAGGTGCGGCTCGCGCAAAACGCGATCGTGCGCGCGGTGAATCAGGCTGCGGGACGCGTGGGAGGTTTTGCATGAGCACGATGATCGGTCATCCACTGGACCGCACCGACGGTCTGCTGAAAGTCACGGGCGAAGCGCGCTATGCGGCCGAGTTTCCCGAAGCGCGTCTCGCGCATGGTGTGCTCGTCACGAGCACGATTCCGCGCGGCACGATCCAGGCGATCGATACGGGGCGCGCGGCATCGCTGCCCGGCGTGCTGCTCGTGATGACGTATCAGAACGCGCCGCGTCTGCCGAATGGCGGGCGCCCCGCGCTCGCGCCGCCTGCGGGACGCCATCTGTCGCTGCTGCAGGACAACCAGGTCCACTACAGCAACGAGCCGGTCGCAGTCGTCGTCGCCGATACGCTCGAACATGCGACGGATGCCGCGCGCCAGTTGCAGGTCACATACGCCGCGCAGCCGGCGACGCTCGATTTCTCGCAGGCGAAACCTAACGGGCACGCGCCCGACAAGCCGCAGGGCCGTCAGACGGACACCTCGCGCGGCGACTACGACGCGGGGCTCGCGGCGGGCGTGGTGCGCGTCGACGCCGTCTACACGACGCCGATGGAGCATCACAACCCGATGGAGCCGCACGCGACGATGGCCGTGTGGGACGGCCCGCAACTGACGCTCTACGATTCGACGCAAGGCGTCACGGGCACAAAGACGGCCGTCGCAAAGACGCTCGGCATGAAGCCCGACGATGTGCGCGTGATCTCGCCGTTCGTCGGCGGCGGCTTCGGCTGCAAGGGCTCTGCATGGTCGCACGTGGTGCTGTGCGCGATGGCCGCGAAGCAGACGGGGCGTCCCGTTCGCCTCGCGCTCGAGCGGCCGCAGATGTTCGGCCCCGTCGGCGGAAGGCCGTACACCGAGCAGCGCATGGTGATCGCGGCGAAGCACGACGGCACGCTGACCGCGATGCGGCACGACAGCTTTTCGAACACGTCGATGATCGAAGACTGGACGGAGACCTGCTGCATGGTCTCGCGGATGATGTACGCGGTGCCGAACCAGGTGACGACGCATCGCCTCGTGCCGCTGAACGTCGGCACGCCGACCTTCATGCGCGCGCCGGGCGAGACGACGGGTTCGTGGGCGCTCGAAACGGCGATGGACGAACTGTCGTATCAGTTGAAGATGGACCCGGTCGCCCTGCGTCTGAAGAACTATGCGGAGGTCGATCCGCAGGAAAACAAGCCGTGGTCGAGCAAGGTCTTGCGCGAGTGCTACAGCATCGGCGCGCAGCGTTTCGGCTGGTCGCGGCGCAAGCCGCAGCCGCGCTCGATGCGCGACGGCAATACGCTGATCGGCCTCGGCATGGGGACGGCGACTTATCCCGCGAACCGCAGCGAGGCGTCGGCGCTCGCGCGCATTTTGCCCGACGGCACGGCGACGGTCGTCTCCGGCACGCAGGACATCGGCACGGGCACGTACACGGTGATGACGCAGGTGGCATCCGACGCGCTCGGCATCGCGCCGGAGAACGTCCGCTTCGGCTTGGGCGATTCGTCGCTGCCGAAGGCGCCTGTGTCGGGCGGCTCGCAGTCGGTCGCGAGCGTGTCGCCGGCTGTGCGCGACGCGTGCGAGCAGGCGCGCGCGAAGCTCGTTTCAATGGCGCTCGCGGATCGCGGCTCGCCGCTGTACGGCCTGCCCGCAAGCGACGTGACGGTGCAAGGCGGCTGGGCGATGAGCAAGTCGGACCAGACTAAGCGCGACCCCATCGCGGCGATACTTGCGCGCGCGGGCGGCCAGCCGATCGAAGCGAGCTCCGATACGAAGCCCGGCGACGAGAAGCAGCGCTACTCGTTTCATTCGTGGGGTGCGATTTTCGCGGAAGTGCATGTCGATGCGGACCTGGGCACGATTCGCGTGGCGAAGATCACGGCCGTCTACAACGTCGGGCGGATGCTGAACGTGAAGACCGCGCGCAGCCAGTTGATGGGCGGGCTGGTGTGGGGCATGGGCGCGGCGCTCGAAGAAGAGACGACGCTCGACAGGCAGTACGGCCGCTTCATCAACGCGAATCTCGCCGAATACCATGTGCCCGTGAACGCGGATGTCGGCGCGCTCGATGTGGTCGTGCTCGACGAGCCCGATCCGCATATCAACTCGCTCGGCTCGCGTGGGATCGGCGAGATCGGGATTACTGGCGTCGTGGCTGCGATCGGCAATGCGGTGTATCACGCGACGGGCGTGCGGGTGCGGGATTTGCCGATTACGCTGGATAAGGTGATTTGGGTTTAGGGCTGCGCGGGTTGAGGTTTGCACTGCACGCTGGCTCGCCTGACCAGCCCTAAGGTACGAAGGAAGGTATCTATTCCGAGTCGGAACCGACGCAAGGACTCAGGGGCGGAGGTTTCGTCGGAACGTCGCCGCACCTTGCAAGCAACGCGACAATGTGGTCCAGGGCGGACATGGGATCGTCCGCCGAAATCATCATGCGAGCCAGCTCGGTATGCGTGTGGAAATACATGTCGTGTGACGCAACCGGCTCGATCAGTTTGATGAGTTGCGTGATTTCAGAAAGCAGTGCACTTCGATCGCCCCCCCCCCCCCGCGCGTCGTGGACAGACTCTCTACGGTCCGTCTGCGAAGCACGCTCGCCAGAACAAGGTAATCGCTTGCCTCGATTTTGATTCCGCCCATCGCAGGTTCCCCGAGGTACGTTTTGTCTCTACCTCTGGCAAAACAGCATAGCTCAATGCGGGTCGGAGAGCGCTGTCCGTAACGCCTGGCATTTCGACATCGCCCGAAACGGGCAGCGCGGCGGCGAACAAAGTGAGCGCGGCCCGCACAGGGGCAACGCCCGCGCCGCGAGGCACCTCGCGGATGCCAACGCGAAGACGAAAACACCGCAATAAAAAACCGTCGCAGACGCAAACCACATCGCGGATGACCGCGAAAAAAGTCAAAAGCAACCCGCGTTGCAGACACAAAAAAGAGCAACCACCGTCGCCGACAAAAAAATGAATCCTTGCCTGCCATCCCGTTGCGCCGCACAATCTGTGTTCACTCCCCCTTCTGGTGCCGCCCATGGCTTATGCTTCGCTCGCCACCGGCGTGCTGCTCGCCGCAGGATATGGATCGCGTTTCGATCCGGAAGGCGTCCACAACAAACTGCTCGCCCGATTGCCCGACGGCACGCCCATCGCCTATGAGTCCGCGCACCGGCTCCTGCTTGTCGTCCCGCATGTGATCGCGGTCGTGCGTCCCGGCTCCGAAATGCTCGCGCGCGCCCTCAACGACGCCGGCTGTCACGTGATCTTTTCCGTAGACGCCGAGCGCGGCATGGGCGCGACGCTCGCGGCAGGCGTCGAAGCGAGCGAAGACTCGGACGGCTGGATCGTCGCGCTCGCCGATATGCCGCGCATCGCCGCATCGACGATCGAAGCCGTCGCGCGCGCGGCCGACACAGGCGCGTCGATCGTCGCGCCGTACTATCGCGGACAACGCGGGCACCCCGTCGGCTTCGGCGTCCAACATCGCGACGCGCTGCTCGCGCTCGATGGCGACACGGGCGCCCGCGCGCTCTTCGCGACGCACGAAGTGACGCGCATCGACGTCGACGATCCGGGCGTGCTGAGCGATATCGATACCCCCGAAGACTTGCGCAACCTGTAGCGCGCTCCACCTGTCCGCCCGCTTCTGTCGAACGCGCGCCGCCCGCGTTCAGGTGAGAAGATTCGGGACCGCAAGCGCTTCACGGTGAGCGGATACGGGAAGGCAACCCATCACCGGCTTTCGACGCCCGCGTGTGAGCGCAAGCGGGCACCAGGCCGGCACAAGCGAGCATTGAACGTGCATCGAACCGCCATCACGAACGGGGGCAAACAGGCGCAAACCGGCCCAGGCATGCGCCGACCAGGCACGCCACTTGCGAATCGCTGCTGCGCCGCGAAACGGGCGAGCAGGCTTCGCATCGTTGGTCTAAGCTGTCCACGATGACGTCAGCTCTCGCCATGCCGCGCAGCCAACGCGGCACGCCGCCGACCGCGCCAGCCGCATCAGCCACGAACCCGCCGCACTCTTCTGTCAGGACCTCATGAGCGAAACCAGCCCGCGTCTGTTCATCGTGTCGCCGCATTTCGACGACGCCGTCTTCGGATGCGGCGCGCTGCTCGCGTCGCATCCCGACGCCGCCGTCTGCACCGTGTTCGCCGCGCCGCCCGAACAGGACATGCACACCGAATGGGACGGGAAAGCCGGCTTCGCCAGCGCGCACGAGTCGATGCGCGCGCGCACGATCGAGGACAACCACGCGCTCGCCGTGCTCGAGACGATTCCCGTGCGGCTGCCGTTTCGCGACGCGCAGTATCACGACTCGCCGTCCGTGTCGAAGCTCGCGGCAACGCTGGAAGAAACGATCTACGGCTCGACGGCGAACACGCTGCTGATGCCGCTCGGCCTCTTTCACGACGACCATTGCCTCGTGTTCGAAGCGTGCTGCGAAATCCTGCCGCGCATGTCGCATCTCGAGTGGTTCGCTTACGAAGAAGCCATCTATCGGCAGATTCCGGGGCTCGTGCAGCAAAGGCTCGTCGATCTCGCGGAACGCGGAATCGTCGCGACGCCTGCCACTCCATCGACCGATCATGCGCCCGACCACGAGCGTCAGACGCTGCTCAAGCGCGAAGCCGTCTGTGCGTACGAGAGCCAGTTGCGCGCGTTCGGGCCGCACGGCTGCGACGACGTGTTCGCTGCCGAGCGCTACTGGCGTCTGACCGTCGACCGGCAACGCAGGCACAGGCACTGATCCAGCGGGCAACACGCGGACACGCGCCGCGCCCATCGAGCCAGCACGCTCGCGCGTCATCGCCTACGCTAATGTAAGCAGGACGCTTCGCACCGGGCCGACGGGCAGTCGGGCCGACGAAAGGGTCCGCGATCGAAAGAGGCCGCTATCGAGTGGTCCGCCACCGCAAGGTCCGCCACCGCGGGGTCCGCCACCGAAAGGGTCCGCCACCTTCTGCCACGAGGTCATGCCATGCACACGAGTCCGATTCCCGACCCGCACGCCGATCCCACGCGCGACCCCGAGGGCGATCCCCTCACGCCGCCGTCGCCTGGCCATCACAACGACGAGCCGCAGCGTCCCGAAGGCCCCCCCGACAAGGACCCCGTCACGACGTGACCGTGCAGTGACGGCGGCTCGCGCTCGCCAAAGCGCGAGCGTCGTCGGCCGTGCGTACGCCGCGGGCGTTCAGTCGAGTTCGATCGGCTGGCCGTGTGGCGTGCGGCGCGCCGCCGCGTCCCATGCGTTCTTTCGCTCGATCAGCCCGTCGCGTGTCACGCAGCCCTTTGCCATCGCGATGCGCTCGAGCGCCGTGAGCCAGTGCGCGTAGTACGTGTCGCCGTGATCGGGGTCGCCGAGCGCCTGGGCGTCGCGGATCGCGTCCGCCAGTTGCGCGGCCCATTCGGTCCACGTGAATACGCCGCGCTCATGCAGCGCGAGCGTCATCGCGAACGCCGCCGCTTGCCACGGCGCGGCGAAGACGGGGCCGGCGTCGTCGCGCGGCAAGCCGGGCAACGCGTCGAGCAACGCGCGAGGCGTCGACGTGAAAGCCGGTGCGCTCATGCCGGGCTCTGCGCTTCCAGATACGGCTCCCAGCAATCGACGCACACGGAAGCCGCCGTCGTATCGCGGCCCCAGAGTTCGGCGGCGTCGAACCGTACCGTGTACAACCACTGCGGATCTTCGCCGCGCCCGAGCGCATTCGAATCGGGAAACACATGCGCGCCGTGCACGGCGACGATCTGGCCGCGCTTGCCACGGCAGTAGCGCGGCAGGCGCGTATGCGTCGATGGGTTGACGAGCCGCGTGCGCACCGTGTCGCCGACGGCAAAGCGCGCCGCCTGGGGCGTGGGCCGGGACGCGGGGCTGCCGCGAAACAGCATCGGCTCGACCTGATCGGCGGCGAGCACGCGCGGCAACGGCGCAGCGGGATGCCGGGACTGCCCACTGTCGATTTCGTCGGGCGTCGCGAGGCCCGTGTTGGTCAGCAGCTTGCGCAAGCCGGCGAACCAGATCTGGTAGTAGCTGCTCGACAGATACTGCGCGGGCGGCAGGCTCTCGCGCGCGGCACGCGACATGTCGATGTTCCATTTGCCCGTTGCGCCCATCGCGATCGTCAGCGCGAGGACGTGCCGTTCCCAGTCCGCGTGGAAATACGGCTCGTCGGCTTCGGACACGACGGGCCCGAACGACTGCATTCCGCCCAGATCCTGTGCGCCGTTCATGATCGTCCTCCGCTGCGCGCTGCGGCTTCGTGCGGCGAGCGCGGCAAGCCCGTGCCGATCATCGAGTCGCGCGTGACGAGATCCGCGAGTTCATCGTCGCTCAGCGCTTGCGTGCCGGGCGGGCACATCGGCAGCACGAGATAGCGCACTTCGGCCGTCGAGTCCCACACGCGGATTTCCGTCTCGTCCGGCAGCGCGACGCCGAATTCTTCGAGCACGCCGCGCGGATCGATCACGGCGCGCGAGCGGTAAGGCGCCGACTTGTACCAGACAGGCGGCAAGCCGAGCACAGGCCACGGATAGCACGAGCACAGTGTGCAGACGACCATGTTGTGCACGCGCGGCGTATTCTCCAGCGCGACCATGTGCTCGCCCTGCCGCCCCGTATAGCCGAGCGACGCGATGGCCGCCGTCGCATCGTCGAGCAGCCAGCGGCGGAAGTCCGCATCGCGCCATGCCTTCGCGACCACGCGCGCGCCGTTGCGCGGACCGACCTTCGTCTCATACGTTTCGATCAGCACGTCGAGCGCTTTCGGATCGACGTAGCCCTTCTCGACCAGCAACGATTCGAGCGCGCGCACGCGCAGATCCATCTCGGGCAGCGCGCTGCCTTCGTGCGCGTGATGGTGATCGTCGTGATCCTGCGTGGCGTCGTGGCTCATCTGCTCCGCCTGAAGAATGCGACACCGAATCAGTATGGTCGGGCAAAGCGGCGAATGCAAACCGACGCAAGCGGGCGCAGACGGGAGCCAGACGGGCGCGGCCGTCATGCAGCAAGGCCCGTTCGGAATGCGCGCTGCCCCACATATTTCGGTTCTGCTTAAGGAAGCAGATTGACTTGACTTCCCGAGCGGGCATAAAATTCTCTTATCTCAATTTGAGGGGCGTTGCCTTGGACAGTTGCAGTAGTACGTTTTCGAACAGATTCGCCGCCTGACCGGCGAGACGTCCGCGCTTCCCTCATCTAGCCGCCGTCTTGCCAGCAGGTAGACGGTGCGCGTCGCAGTTTCATCCCTCGTGCATCCTGTTTAGCGCCATTGGCGCGTAGCGCATTCGCGCACGATCGCGGTCGCCCGTTGCGGCCTCGCGTTCGCGTGGCGGCGCTTGCGCTCATGTGCGCGTACGCCGGCGATTCGCGGCGTTTAACGGCGTTTGGCGACCATGCACCCGCTTTGGCCCTGCATGCCCGCCGCGCCGTATGCGTCGCGTGCCGATGCGCGGGGACAGGCATGCATGCGCCTGTCCCGACGCAACCGGCGCACTTCGCCGCGAGCCGTTCGAAATCGTGTGCCCTGTATGTCCGATGTGCCGCGCATGACACGGCGTCGCGCGACGCCGCCAACGCATCATCAACGAAAATGGAGCCGCCATGCCCGACAGTGACAGTCAGCCGACGAACCCAGATACGCCTTTACCGACCTGAGGCAGGCAAGCCGAGCGCATTCGATCACTTCGATTCTCCGGCCCTCGCCGCCTCGCATGCACGAGCCTTCGTGCTGGAGAACCGACATGCACTTCCTGCTTCTTTCGACATTGCCGCAAACCCGCGAAGCACGCGCGCACTACGACGCGTTCCTTTCGCTGAAAGATCGACGGCGCCGCGTGTTCGCGACGGCTGTTCGCGCGTTTGACGAGATCGTTGGCCGCCTGAGCAAGCGGTCGGCGGTTTAAACGGAAATCATTCGACCAATATCCGTTCAAGGGAGAATAAAAATGGCTACTCCACCACAAGCCCTGCCGACGCGCACCGCAGTTCTCGACGACGCGCACATCGGCGACATCCGCGGCGCGTTCGGCACGATCGCGCATCACGACACCGCCCCGCGCAACAGCTGGGGCGCGCGTCTGCGCACGCTGCTCGCGATCGTCGGGCCCGGCCTCATCGTGATGGTCGGCGATAACGACGCGGGCGCCTTCGGCACCTACACGCAAGCCGGACAGAACTACGGCACCACGCTGCTGTGGACGCTGCTGCTGCTCGTGCCCGTGCTGTACGTCAACCAGGAGATGGTGCTGCGTCTGGGCGCCGTCACGGGCGTCGGTCACGCGCGGCTGATCTTCGAGCGCTTCGGCAAGTTCTGGGGTGCGTTCAGCGTGATCGATCTGTTCATTCTCAACGCGCTGACGATCGTCACCGAGTTCATCGGCATCACGTTCGTGCTCGACTTCTTCGGCGTGTCGAAGATTGCGGGCGTGTGCATCGCGGCGGCCTTGACGATGGCAGCCGTCAGCACCGGCGACTTCAAGCGCTTCGAACGCTTCGCGATCGTGCTGTGCGTGATGAGCCTGCTGCTCGTGCCCGTGCTCGTGACGATCCATCCGCCCGTCTCGCAGATGGCGCATCACCTCTTCGTGCCCGCATGGCCTGCGCACGCGAAGCTCTCCGATGTGATGCTGCTCGTGATCGGCATCGTCGGCACCACGATTGCGCCGTGGCAACTGTTCTTCCAGCAGAGCTACGTGATCGACAAGCGCATCACGCCGCGCTTCATGAAGTACGAGAAGGCCGACTTGTGGATCGGCATCGTGTTCGTGCTGATCGGCGCAATCGCGATGATCTCGTTCAGCGCGGCGCTGTTCGGCGGCAAGCCTGAGCTGGGTCAGTTCTCCGATGCGGGCGGCATCATCGCGGGCCTCGAAAAGTATGCGGGCCGCACGCCCGCCGTGCTGTTCGCGGTTGCGCTGCTCGACGCGTGCATCATCGGCGCGGCGGCTGTGTCGCTGTCGACGGCCTATGCGATCGGCGACGTGTTCAAGATCCGTCACTCGCTGCATCGAGGCGTCGGCGACGCGAAGGGCTTCTATCTCGTGTACTTCGGCATCGTGGCCGCGGCTGCGGGACTCGTGCTGATTCCGGGCAGCCCGCTCGGCCTGCTGACGGAAGCCGTGCAGACGCTCGCGGGCGTGCTGCTGCCGAGCGCGACCGTGTTCCTGCTCCTGCTGTGCAACGATCGCGACGTGCTCGGGCCGTGGGTCAACTCGAAGCGGCTGAACCTGTTCACGGGTTCCGTGGTGTGGGCGCTGGTGCTGCTGTCGATCGTGCTGACGGCGTCAGTCGTGTATCCGGACATCAGCGGACACGCGATCATCGACATTCTCGTCGGCGGTACGCTGCTCGCCGTGATCGTGCTCGCGGCGACGACCACGCTGCGCCGCGTACGCGGCTTGCAGACGGGCGCTACGACCGCTCGCATCGTCGGCAAGGCGGAGCGCGACGCGTGGCGCACGCCGCCGCTCGCCGATCTGCCGAAGCCCGTGTTGACGCTGTCGCGGCGCATCTGGATGGGCGCGTTGCGCGGCTATCTGGTGGTGGCCGTTGCGCTCGTCATCGTGAAGGTCGTGCAGCTCGCGATCGCTTGAGCAGGAAACTTCGCGCGTTATTTTCGAAGAATCCTGATGTTCGCTGACAGGCGGTTGTGACACAGTATCGGCCGCCGGTCCATGGTGCAGGTCACTGCCGGCGCGATGCGAAGCGACTGTGCAAAGCATGAGCTTCGCATCGCGGTTGATGGGACGTGGACCGGCCCCGAGCGCTTGAACGAATTCGACGACGCGTACGACAACGAGGCGAGCCGCGCTGCGGACTCGCCTCGTTGCATTTTGCGGATCAACTCCGTCGACAACCCTGCGTCATTGCAGACGCGGGTCCTGCGGCATCGGACCATCGTACGGCATGACGACGGGATGCAAGGGCAGCGTCACGTGAGCGGGCAGCGTCACGTCAGGGAGCTTGAGCCATGACGGCGGTTCCGGCGCTTTTATCGTGAGCATGCCGCCACGCACGCTCCTGGCGGTTTCGCGATCGAGTTCATCGACCCTGGGCAGATCTTTCACAAGCAAAGTGTTCATGATGTGTCTCCGGCAACGGTATGTGGAATGGTGAGCGCGAGCGGCACCGTGCTCGGCTCACTTGCTGCACGCACCATGCCATAACGCCGCGAAGCCTTATGCGAAGGGGCTTGCGCCGACTTCATCATGCTGGGGTGATGGCTGCGGACCAACTGTCGGTTGTCGATGTGTTGTCTGGCGGATGGATGCGGGCGCGCCGCCGCATGGGTTCATTCATCCGATGTGATGCCGATAAAGACGCGCCCGCTGGATGAGCGCGGCGTGGTTTTTTCGCGCGCTCATCGCGGCAGCCACCCGAGCGGATCGACGGGCTTGCCGTCCTTGCGCACTTCGAACTGGATCGACGGCACGCCGTTGTTGTCCGTGCCCACTTCGCCGATCGGCTGGCCTTGCGCGACGGCATCGCCTTCCTGCACGAGCAGCCGGCTGTTCTGACCATAGGCGGTGATCAGCGTGTCGTCGTGCTTGATGATGACGAGCGGCCCATACGCCTCGATGCCCGTGCCCGCGTAGACGACGCGCCCCGCGGCGGCCGCTCTCACCTGATCGCCCGGACGTCCGCCGATCACGATGCCCTTGGTCCTGCCCTGCACGAACGGCTTGAGAATCGGCCCGCGCAACGGCCACGCGAGCACGCCCTGCACGGGCCCGGCAGGCGCGGCGGCAGGAGGCGGAACGGGTGTCGTCGATGGCGTGGGCGTCGGCACCGGCGTGGTCTGCGGGAAGGACGGCGGCCCCACGCGCAGCACCTGGCCGGGCGCGACGGGCGATGACGGCGTCAGCCCGTTCCACGTGGCCACGTCCTGCGGATGCTGGCCGAACGCGCCCGCGACGCTTTGCAGCGTATCGCCGGGATTCACGCGATAGAAACCGGCGGGCACGCCATTGGCCGCTGCGCCGCCCTGCGTCCGGTAAGTGGGCGCCGGCGCCTGTGTCGTTTCCCACGGATACGTCGTGCACGCGCCGAGCATGCTCGCGGCCGCGAGCGAAACCAGAAGCTGCGTGACGACGTGTTGCCGTTTCACTGTCATTTTTGTGGCCCTCGACGCGGTGTGAGACAGCGGCTCTCGAAAGCCTGCCGTCGTTTGAACGTGTAGCGGGATCGAAAATGCAATCTGCAGCGCAAGTATTATGCCTCGCTCATCGGTCTGCAAAATGACGGCCGCCGACGTCGACGTGTCGGGATCGCCCGACTCGACGCATCGGGTCCGCATTGAGTCCGTTCGCAATCCCAATCAATTTCGCCGTTCGGCGAGCAGTCACACGCTGCCTTCCGACTCGATCACCAGAATGCGCGCCTCGCCGATCGGATGCGCAACGTGCTCGGTGCCGATCGATGCATGGAACACGTCGCCCGTCTCCAGTACCGTCGAGTGCTCGACGCCCGCTTCGCGATAGCGCATCTCCACGCGGCCATCGAGCACCGCGAACACTTCTTCGCCATCGTTGACGTGCCACTTGTACGGCTGATCGGTCCAGTGCAGGCGCGTCGTGATGCCGTTCATGTTCGCGATATCGAGCGCGCCCCACGCACGCTCAGCGGTAAAGGTTCTGCTGCGGACGATTTTCATGACCTGCTCGCGCGATGTCGGTGTCGGGAGGGTCATTATAGTGGCCGTCCCCCATCGTGCACGCCGCTTGCTCGCATCCCGCAGACGACCGTTTCATGCGGTTCGCAAGCCATTGCATAGCTGAAGTGCTCGTCTATACTGAACCTGGTGTCCTGTCAGACGAATGTGCGTGCGCATGGCGATACGCGAGACGGTCGGTCCACCATCAGTGGTTCGATGCCAGCGAGGAGGTCCGATGAACAAAGCTTTGTTTCTTGCCGTGCAACTGAACGTCGACGAGATGACGGCGTCGCCCGCGCTGGTCGAATTGCTCAATGCGCATCTCGTGTTCGCCGTCGATGTCGCCGAAGCCGCCGATGCCCTCGTGCAACTGGCGAGCGTGCGCAAGCTGTCGAGCGGCGTCGAGGCGAGCGTCGAGATTCCCGCCGTCGCCGTCGAGCAGTTGCGGCAAGCGCTCGAAACCCTCAGCGAATACGACCAGTCGTGGCTCTTCGCGCTGGAACCGGACCATGCGCTATTCGACGATCTCGCGCGTCCGCAACGCACGCTGCATTGATGCGCCCGCAACCCTGACGAGGTCCGGCAATTCGCCCGCCTATCGAGGATTCATCGTGAAAAGTCTTCTGCACATGCGTCGCGCGCCGGCCAGCAATGGCGCCGCGCATCAGTTTCACTTCGAAGCGCCCGACGTCCCGCACAGCCAATCTGCCCAGGTCGACGAGGAACCGATGAGCGACAGCACGCCGTCCGCGACTCCGCGCCCATCGTCCGTCAATCCGCCGTTGCGCCCTGTGACGCCGCTGCATGCCGTACAGCTCGCGCCTACGCAGCCGAACGGACGCGCCGTGCAACTGGCGGACGCAACCGAAGTCGAGCGCATGCTCGACAACGAAGAGCTCACCGTGTTTCACGTATTTCGCACTTTTGACTATTCGGTGAACCTGCTGTTCTATCCAAGGGAATTGAAATACTTCGTCGCGCTGTTGCAGGACGATCAGTTGTGGCGCGTGCTGACCACGAGCGACATGAACACGGCGAAGCAGCTCTTTCACCACATGCAGGAACAGGCGACGCGTCTCGCCGACGGCCAGACGCGCCGCTTGCAGCTCGAAGCGCAGAACGAACAGCTAAAGCGCCTGATCGCCGAACACGAGACGCAGGCCGAGCGTCTGCGCCAGAGCCTGCAACGCACGTCCGCGCAGGATCAGACCGTCACGAGCCGTCAGCATCAGTTGCGCAAGGACGTCGCGCAACTCGAAGCGCAGCGCACGGCCGCGCAGGCGCAGTTGAACAAGATGCATCGCCAGGTGCATCAGCTGAACGTCGCGAGCAACGAGGCGATACCGCATATGCCGCGTTGAGCGGCGGCTCTTTGTGCTTTCTTCGTGCTCTTGTCTTAGGGCACCAGACGCGACAACGCCGGCCAGGACTATCCTGGCCGGCGTTTCTTTTACCGCCTTGCGACGGTTGAAGCGTTCAGTCTGGCTTAGTTGCCGAAGAACACCGAGCGCGGACCTTTTTCATCGGCCAGCGAACGGGTCGACGCTTGCGACGTGCCGTTCGTCTGCACGCCGTAGCCGGTCGTGTCGGCTTGCGCGACGGCGTCTTGTGCATGGACGCGTGCTTCGGCGGCCTGGATGTTCTTCGGGTATTCCGTGCGATCGGCCAGCGGATCGTAGCCGGCCTTTTCCAGACGGACCAGATCGGCGCGAACTTCAGCGCGCGTCAGCGGCTGCTGGTTCGATTGGGCAAACGATGCGACGGGAGCGGCAACAGCGGCAGCGAGAACGGCTGCGGAAATCAGGGCTTTCATGGACAACCTCCGAGAACTTGTTTTTTGATTCGCTTCGAACACCGTGTTCGTTCAGCGTTGAGACAAGTTTAAGGAGGCAAACGACTTAGGGAAATCCCTTATTTAACGAAACTCTATTGTCGGAATTGCAACAATTCGACGAAATCCGCATGAAATGCGTTTTTTAGATCATCGAATCGCAACACTGTGTTTCAAAAATCGTGCATCGTGCGCCCGGAAGGTCCATGCGCGCCGCAAGAAAGAGAAACGCCCCGACACCGCGCGGGCGCCGGGGCGTTGCAAAAACAGCCGGTCTGCGAAGCGGAAACGAGCCGCAAAGCGGCTGGCCGTTCCGTCAGGACCAGTTCGCGTGGAAGCTGCCCGGCTTGTCGACGCGCTCGAACGTATGCGCGCCGAAGAAATCGCGCTGCGCCTGGACCAGGTTCGCGGGCAGACGCGCCGAGCGGTAGCCGTCGAAGTACGCGATCGCCGACGAGAACGCCGGCACGGGCACGCCCGCCGTCGTCGCGGCGATAACGACGTCGCGCAGCGCGCTCTGGTAGTTCGCGGCGATGTCGCGGAAATACGGATCGAGCAGCAGGTTCGCGAGCGCCTTGTCCTTCGCGTAGGCATCCGTGATCTTCTGCAGGAAGCGCGCGCGGATGATGCACCCGGCGCGGAAGATCTTCGCGATCGTGCCGTAGTCCAGATCCCATTTGTATTCTTCCGATGCCGCGCGCAGTTGCGCGAAGCCCTGTGCGTACGAGATCACCTTGCTGAAATACAGCGCGCGGCGCACGGACTCGATGAACGCGGCGCGGTCGCCGGAGAATGGCTTCGCCGCCGGCCCTTCGAGCACCTTGCTTGCCGCGACGCGCTGATCCTTCAGCGACGACAACACGCGCGCGAACACGGCTTCCGTGATCAGCGGCAGCGGCGCGCCGAGGTCGAGCGCATTCTGGCTCGTCCACTTGCCCGTGCCCTTCTGCGCGGCACGGTCGAGGATCACGTCGACGAGATCCTTGCCCGTCTCGTCGTCCTTCTTGCTGAAAATCTTCGACGTGATTTCGATCAGGTAGCTGTCCAGCTCGCCGCTGTTCCACTCGGTGTAGACGGCGCCCAGCTCTTCGTTCGACAGGCCGGCCACCTGCTTGAGCACCGAGTAGCTTTCGGCGATCAGCTGCATGTCGCCGTATTCGATGCCGTTGTGCACCATCTTCACGAAGTGGCCCGCGCCGTCCGGCCCCATGTACGCGACGCACGGCTCGCCGTCGGGTGCCTTGGCCGCGATTTCGGTGAGAATCGGCGCGACGAGATCGTATGCGTCGCGCTGCCCGCCCGGCATGATCGACGGGCCTTTGAGCGCGCCTTCCTCGCCACCCGACACGCCCGTGCCGATGAAATGCAGGCCCGACTTCGCGAGGTCCTGGTTGCGGCGGATCGTGTCGGTGAAATGCGTGTTGCCGCCGTCGATCAGAATGTCGCCCTTTTCCAGCAGCGGACGCAGCGCGGCAATCGTCGCATCGGTGCCTTCGCCCGCCTTCACCATCATCAGGATGCGGCGCGGCTTTTCCAGTGAATCGACGAATTCTTCCAGCGTATAGGTCGGAACCAGCTTACGGTCGGGAAACTCCGCGATCAGTTCGTCGGTTTTCTCGCGGGTGCGGTTGAACACCGACACCGCGTGACCGCGGCTTTCGATGTTCAGAGCCAGATTCCGGCCCATCACCGCCAGCCCCACTACGCCGATTGCCTGTTTGCCCATGTGAATTCTCCAGATTCCAGTAAGTCGTGAAGCCGCGCCAGCCATCGAGGAGGCGCGGCGTCGAGGATGAAAGGATAAAAGAAATGCCCGGATGACGCTCGCGTGCTCCCCGCCCGCCGGCGTTCGTCCCTGTCCGGCATCGACGATGCGTGCGCCTTTCGACGCGCTTTCGCATCGACGGCGCGCATGGCCGTTCACCGGATGCTGTCCGCCGCTTGCTGCTTGCTCGAAGGTTCAGGGCGCTCGTATTCGCGGCGACGTCGTTCCCTTCGCGTCATCACGATGCGCACTGGCGCACTGGCGCACTGGCGCACTGGCGCACTGGCGCACTGGCGCACTGGCGCACTGGCGCACTGGCACGCGGCACGCGGCACGCGGCACGCGGCACGCGTTTCAAGCTTAGTCCGCGAAACGCGTCGCGGCGGAGCGCATCGGCTGCATGGTCAGACTTTCGCCGACGGCCGACGTTTCCGGAACACGAGACTGAAGTTGTTCGCGGGCATCGCGATCGGTTCGTCGCACGCGAAGCCCGCCGCGTCCGCGAGCGCGACGACGTCCTCCATGTTGCGCACACCCCATGCCGGATCGCGGCTCCTCAACTGCTCGTCGAATGCCGCGTTGCTCGGCGCCGTATGCGCGCCGCCGCGCCGGTACGGCCCGTACAGATAGAGCACGCCGCCTGGGCCGATGAGCCGCCCAGCGCCGTCGATCAGCGCCTGCGCCGATGCCCACGGCGAAATATGGATCATGTTGATGCAGACGATCGCGTCGGCGGCATCGATGCCCCATTGGGCATCGCGCACATCGAGCGCGAGCGGCGCGCGCACGTTGGACAGACCGCTCGCCGCCGTCCACGCGGCAATCGATGCGCGCGCGCCGTCGTCGGGATCGCTAGGCTGCCAGACGAGTTGCGGCAGCGCCGCGGCGAAGTGGATCGCATGCTGGCCCGTGCCGCTCGCGATTTCGAGCACGGTGCCCGCAGCGGGCAGCACGCGTTCGAGCACGGCGAGGATCGGCTCGCGGTTGTGCTCGGCGGCGGGCGCGTGTTGACGCGCGTTGAGATCAGGCGTGGTCATCGTGGTTCAGTCCATCGTGAGCCGTTACGGACAGGTATGCATTCGTTACGCGAGGCCGCGATCATACGCGAGCGCATCGAAAGTCTCATCGGAAATCGTCCACGCCGGTTCCGGTTCGTCGGCCCGCTGCAAGACTCGCCGACAGCGCCGCGAGCGCATCGCCGCACGGCGCCTGCACTTTCAGCGACAGCAACGGATCGGCACGCGTGCGCCCGAGATTGATCGCGGCGATCGGCTTGCCCATCTTCTGCGCCCACACGCAGAAACGATAGCCCGAATACACCATCAACGACGAGCCGACGACGAGCACGGCATCGGCGGCCTCCAGCGCATGCGTCGCGGCTTCGACGCGCGGCTTGGGCACGCTCTCGCCGAAGAACACGACGGCCGGCTTCAACAGGCCGCCGCAATCGGGGCACGTGGGCACGCGAAACGCGCCGAGGTCATGCCATTCGAGATGCGCGTCGCCATCGGCGGCAGGTTCGGCGATCACATCGAGCAGCGCGGGATTCTCGTCGATGAGCCTCTGCTGGATCGACGCGCGCGTATGCTGCGCGCCGCAATCGAGACACGCCACGGCGCCGATGCTGCCGTGCAGCTCGATCACCTCGCTGCTGCCCGCGCGCTGATGCAGGCCGTCGACGTTCTGCGTGACGAGCGCGCGCACGTGCCTCGCGGCTTCGAGCCGCGCGAGCGCGCGATGCGCGGCGTTCGGCTGGGCCTGCGCGACGACGGGCCAGCCGACCGTGCTGCGCGCCCAGTACCGCTGACGCGACGCGACCGAGCCGAGAAATTCCTGCAGTGTGATGGGCGGCGAACGCTTCCATTCGCCGTTTTCGTCGCGATAGCCGGGGATGCCGGAATCGATGCTGATGCCCGCGCCCGTCAGCACGAAAAGCCGTGGATGGCGTTCGACGAAATCTTGCAGCGCGGCGAGCGCCTGGGGTTCGATCAGCGGAGGCGGCGGGTCTTCCATGAGTCGGTCATGAAGTTGGGCGGGACGATGTTCTGATGTGGACGTGCGGCAGGCTCAACGCTTTGCACGCGACTTTTGCGGCTTGCGCGGCTTGTTCGTGGGCGAAGACACCGACTCGGGCGCGGAAGGCTGCGCATGCCGCGCCTCCCACGCGTCCAGTGCCGCGCGATACCGCGTGAACTCGTCTTCGTACAGATCGAAAATGCACGTATCGCAGCCGCTATGACAGCACTCGTCGGGATCGGGCCGCGTCGGTGGCGTGGGGCGCGGATCGTCGTCGGCCGGCTGGCGCGCGGCCTTGTCTGCAGTCACATCCACTTCCAGCGTTTGGGAGAGCGTCCAGTATAAGTCGGGCGACGCGACGGCGCTGTGTCACGTCGATATCGTTACGTGGTGCACACGCGCCGTGTCATGCGCCGACTTGCCGTAAGCGTGCGTCATCCGCGCCCGACGAACGGCATCTTGCTCGCCATGATCGTCATGAACTGCACGTTCGCCGACAGCGGCAAATTCGCCATATGCAGCACGGCATCGGCGACATATTCGACGTCCATCAGCGGCTCGACGGCGATCGTGCCATTCGCCTGCGGCACGCCGCGCGCCATCCGCTCGGCCATCTCCGTCGCGGCATTGCCGATGTCGATCTGTCCGCAGACGATGTCGTAAGGCCGGCCGTCGAGCGACACCGACTTCGTGAGCCCCGTGACCGCGTGCTTGGTCGCCGTATAGGCGATGCTCAACGGCCGCGGCGCATGCGCGGAGATCGAGCCGTTATTGATGATGCGGCCGCCCTGCGGCGTCTGCGCCTTCATCATCGCGAACGCCGCGCGCGTGCAGAGAAACACGCCCGTCAGATTCGTATCGACGACGGAGCGCCAGTCGTCGAGTTCGATCTGGTCGATCTCGACGGGCGGCGCATTGCGGCCCGCATTGTTGAACAGCACGTCGAGCCGGCCATAGCGCAGCCGGATCGCATCGAAGAGCGACGCGACGCTCGCCGCGTCCGTCACGTCACATGCAACCGCGAACGCGTCCTCGCCGCGCTCGCGGGCTTCGTCGGCGAGCGCATCGAGCGGCGCCTGCCTGCGTCCCGTCAGCACGACGCTGTAGCCGTTCGCGAGCAGCTTGCGCGCCGTCGCCTTGCCGATGCCGCTGCCCGCGCCCGTCACGAGCGCGACTTTCTTCGCCGCCTGTCCTTGTGCTTGCGATTGCGATTGTGCTTCCGACTGTTGCGTCACGACATGTCTCCAGGTTGATCTGCCCGCGACACGCCGCGACGCATGCGCATCAATCGAGCGCGCGGTCGTTCGGCTTCGCGAACAGCTGCTTCATCTCCGCCGACAACGGATATTTCAGGTTGATGCCCTTCGGCGGAATCGGTTGCGTGAACCACTTCTGATAGAGATTCGCCGCTTCGCCGGAAGTTTGCAAGCGCGCGATCACGCCGTCGGCGAGTTTCTTGAAGCCGGGGTCGTCCTTGCGGAACATGCAGCCATACACTTCCGACATCGGCGACGTGCCCGTGATCAAATACTCGTCCGCGTTCGCCTCTTTCGCCTTTGCGCCGTACAGCAGCGGATCGTCCATCACGAACGCGACGGCGCGCCCCGTCTTCACGTTGAGGAACGATTCGGCGTGATCTTTCGCGCTGATGAGGCGCATGTTCATCGACTTCTCCGCGTTCATCTGGCGCAGCAGACGCTCTTCGGACGTGCCCGCCGTCGTCACGACCGTCTTGTTCGCGAGATCGCCGAAGTCCTTCACGCCCGACTCCTTCTTCACGATCATGCGCACGCCGTACTGGAAGAAGCTGTTCGAAAACGCGACCTGGTTGTCGCGTTCCTTCGTGTGCGTGGTCGAGCCGCATTCGATGTCGATCGTGCCGTTCTGCACGAGCGGAATGCGGTTCTGCGACGTGATGGGAATCTCGCGAACCTTGAGATCGGGCAGGTTGAGTTCCTTCTTCACCTCGTCGACGATCTTCAGCGCGATTGCCTGCGAATAGCCGATCACGTGCTGCTGCTCGTCGTAGTACGAGAACGGCACCGACGACTCGCGCACGCCCAGCGAAATCGCCCCTGTTTCGCGGATCTTCTTCAGCGTCGCGCTCTCGTCTTGCGCCTGCGCGTGGCTGCACGCGAAGGCCGTCGTCATCAGCGCGGCAAGCGCGGCTTTCGTCATCGTCGTCGTTTTCATGTCATCTCCTGTGGTGTAGCGGTTGTTATGTGACTGTCGTTATGTGGCGGTTGTTGATGCAACGGGTTCAGCGGTCGTATGCATAGGCCGCAATGTCGATGGATGGCTCGCGTCCCGCGATCGCATCGGCGATCACGCGAGCGCTGCCGCATGCGAGCGTGAAGCCCAGCGCGCCGTGGCCCGTATTGAGCCACAAGTTGCGATACGGCGTCCTGCCGATCAACGGTTTCGAATCGGGCGTCGCGGGACGGTGGCCGCACCAGGTCTGCGCGCTCGCATAATCGCCGGCAGCGGGAAAGATCTCCTGCGCGTGGCGTTTCAGCAGCGCAATGCGCCCCGCTCGCTGCGCGTCCTTCAGGCCTGCGATCTCGACCATGCCCGCAATCCGCAAACGCCCGCCCAGCGGCGCATACACCACCTTGCGATGCAGGTCCGTCACGCTGACGCCCGGCGTGTTGCGCGGATCGGCATCATGAATCGTGAGGCTGTAGCCCGTCAGCGGATAGACGGGCAGACGCACGCCGAGCGCGCCGAGCAACGGCACGCTGCCGAGTCCGAGCGCGACGACGAATGCGTCCGCTTCGATATCGCCGTCGTCCGTCCGCGCCGCGACGATGCGCGAGCCGTCGCTCACGAGTTCTCGCACGCGCGTCTCGTAGCGGATCGTCACGCCGTTGCGCCGTTGCAGTACATCCGCGAGCGCCGAGGTGAAGCGCTGACAGTCGCCCGCCTCTTCCGACGGCGTATGGATGCCGCCCGCGAGCAGCGGCTGCGCTTGCGCGAGCGCCGGTTCGAGCGCCGCGCATTGGCGCGCGTCGAGCGCGCGCTGATCGGAGCCCGCCTCGACGAGCAGTTCCATCTTGTGCCGCGCGCGTTCGAACTCGTGCGCATCGCGATAGACAACGAGCTTGCCGTTGCGCACGTAGTCGAACGAGCCGGACACGAGCGGCTCGCTCCCGACGATCTCATGCAGCGCAGCCTTGCTGAGCGCGCCGAGGCTCAGCAGTTCGAGCGCCGTCTGCCGCGCGCGATGGCTTCGGCACGCGAGCAGGAACGCGACACACCAGCGCCATTGATCGACGTCGAAACGCGGAATGAAACGCAGCGCCGAGTCGCGCTTCAGGAGCCACGCGGGCAGCTTCGGCAGCACGGCGGGATCGGCGAGCGGCGCGACATAGCTGTAGCTCAATTGCCCGCCGTTGGCGAAGCTCGCTTCGAGCGCCGCGCCGTCGCGCGCTTCGACGATCGTCACGTCGTGGCCGTCGCGGGCCAGACTCCAGGCCGTCGTCAGACCGACGACGCCCGCTCCGAGGACACACACATGCATGAATGCTCACTACCCTTGCGTTTTCATTGCAGGCGAGTGTCGCGCGCCGAAATTGCCGCATCAAATGACGGAAAGCGCGGTTGCATAACCTGAGGTTAAGTCGTTGCGGGAGCGCCTCACGTCGCGTAAGAGGGTATCGCGTCAGTTAGGCGCGCCTACGCGAAGCGCGCGCGCAGCACGTCGACGAATGCGTTGCCCGCCTGCGAGGCGATGCCGCCGTCGCGCCACAGCGCGTACACGCCGACCGACAACGGCGGCGCGATCGGTCGCACGGTCACGGCTTCTGCGCCGCTCTTCGCGGTCAGTTCGTCGAGCAGCGCATAGCCGATGCCGCGCGCGGCCAGCGCACGCGCGACGTGCCACGTGTGCGCCTCGACGGTCGGCACATGCCCGTGGAGGCCGAGCGCATGCAGCGCATTGCCGATCAGCTCGCCGAGCGGATCGACGTTGCCGATGCTGATCCAGTCGCCTTCGACGAACGTTTGCAGTGTCAGCGGCCCGGCTGCCGGGTTGTCGTCGCGCGGGCCGACGCATACGACGGGCGTGCGCCCCAGCTCGACTGACGCGATGCCCGGCCGCGCCGGCGGATTCAGCGCGACGGCGAGATCGAGATCGCGCGTGAGCAGCGCGTTCAGCAGCTCTTCCGTGTGCCGCGTCTGGATCTTCAGCGACACGCGCGGATACGCGGCCCGAAACGCTTCGACGGTCGACGGAATCAGGCTCAAGCCGAGACTTGGCAGACAGCCGATGCGCAGATGCCCTTCCGGTTGCAGCGCCAGATTGCGCGCGAGATCGCGGATGCTGTCGAGGCTCGTCTGCAGCTTCTGCGTTTCGGAGAACAGCAGTTCGGCTTCGCGCGTCGGCTGCAGGCGGCCGTGCACGCGGTTGAAGAGCGTCAGGCCGGCGCTGCGCTCCGCATGCGCGAGCACCTTGCTCACGGCGGGCTGCGAAACGCACAGCAATTCGGCCGCCTTCGACAGCGAGCCGGTGCGCATGATGGCGTGGAAGACTTCGATGTGGCGCAGACGCATGGCGCGGGATGGAGGTCAGCGGATGAGTGGAAAGGGGTCAAGCATACTGTCTTTCGACGGCCCGCCAAATCATGACAGGACACGCGCGAATGGTATCGTTCGCGTTTGACGTGCATCACGAGATGCCTGTCGGCCTCGCGAAACGAAAGGCCGGCAGGCGCAACGCCTCATGAATCAACCGAATCCGCCACTGCCGCACGCCGCCGGGTCGGCAGAGTCCGTCCGCCGCTGGCCGCGCACCGGCAATCCGCCGATGTTCAACGCCACGATCGCGTGGCATGTGCTGATGTTCGCCGGCTGGATAGTCGCGCCGTCCGCCTGGCCCTGGTGGGTCGCGGGCATCTTCGCGAGCCATCTGGTCGTCGTGACGATCGGGCTATGGCCGCGCTCGTCGCTGCTCGGCGCCAACTGGACGCGCCTGCCCGACACGCCGCGCAACGCGGACGCCGTCGCGCTCACGATCGACGACGGCCCCGATCCCGTCGTCACGCCCATGGTGCTCGACCTGCTCGACGCGCACGGCGTGCGCGCGACGTTCTTCTGCATCGGCGCGCGTGCGCAGCGTCATCCGGCGCTGATGCGCGAGATCGTCGCGCGCGGACATGCCGTCGAAAACCACTCGCAGGTTCACGTGCATACGTTCTCGGTCACGCTGCCGCGCGGGTTGACGCGGGAAATCGACGCCGCGCAGCGCACGCTCGAATCGCTGACGGGCGAGCGCCCGATGTTCTTCCGCGCACCCGCCGGCCTGCGCAACGTGTTTCTCGAGCCAGTGCTGCAAAAGCTCGACTTGCGGCTCGCCGCGTGGACGCGCCGCGGCTTCGATACCCGCGAGCGCAATCCGCAGCGCGTGATGGAGCGGCTCGTCGACGGGCTCGCGGCACGCGACATCCTGCTCGTGCACGATGCGACGGCGGCACTCGACGCGTCGGGCGAGCCCGTCGTGCTGGACGTGCTGCCGCGCCTGATCGAAACGGTCCGCGCGCGCGGCTTGCGTTTCGTGACGCTGCGCGAGGCGCGCGGCGCGTGACCGCCGACGCGCGCGCGTGAGGCGTGGCGTCGCGTGACTACGCGACGAGCGCGCGTGACGCGGGCCGTCACGCGGCGTGTCCTCGCGTGGGCTTGCGTGTGTTTGCGAATGTTTGCGTGTCGGACCCGGCGCGGCGCGCACCGCATCGCGCCAGGCTGAGCGCCCATGCGGCGGCGCCTGTGCAGCGGCCCCTACGCGGCGCGGCGCCGGACGAGATGGTAGATCACGAGCAGCACGATCGCGCCGATGATCGACGCGATCCAGCCCGCCGCCTGCCCAGGCTGATACCACCCGAGCGCGCGCCCGACATAGCCCGCCAGCAGCGAGCCGGCAATGCCGATGATGATCGTCATGATGAGACCCATGCTGTCGTCGCCCGGCTTGAGCGCGCGCGCAATCAAACCGACGATCAAGCCGACGACTATCGTACCGATGAGAGAAAGCATGCGAACCTCCGATGAAAGTGGGCACCACGGTGCACTGCTACTGCTCGATACTGCCAGACTGCCCTGCACTTCTGTATGACGGCATCGCGTGCATTACGCGGATTACACGGATCGGGCCGCGATGCCGCGTAGCGCGCGCCGCCATCGCGGCGCGACCGCAACATGGCTCGCCTCACGGCGCGAACAGCGCCTGACGCGGCGATCAGATGCGGAAATCCGCGGACATATCGTCGTCGGTGCGCGCCTCGATCTCGCCGCTTCGGCACGCCTTCATGAACACGTCATAGTCACGCTCGGCCTGGTCCGCATACGCCGACGCGTACTCGGCGAGCGCTTCCGCGAACTGATCGCTGCGGCCAATATACGCGCCGATCTCGATCGCCTTGCCGCTCGCCTTCGCGTGCGCGCGCGCCAGCGCCCAGCCGCACAGACGCGCGTAGCCGTTCATCTGGTCGGCATCGAGCAGGTCGACGTTCGGCGTCAGCTTCATGTCGCGCAGTTGACGCACGTAAAAGTGCCCGCCCGTCGGCCCCGTCGACCAGCCCAGAAAAATATCGCTTGCCGCCTGCAGCATCCGCTGCCCCTGCACGATGCGCTCGCCTTCATGCCTGGGCTCGGACTTGCGCGAGCCCGGCTTGAAATGCTGCGCGATCACCGAGCGCCGCGCCTCCTTGACTTGCAGGAACAGCGGCTTGCCGTGCGGATCGCCCGTGAGCAGCACGAGGCAGCGCGTGCCCACGCTGCCGACGCCCACCACCTTGAACACGAGATCGTGCAGCGCGAAGTTGCCGAGCAGTTCGCGCCGGTCGTCGGAGAGCGTCTTCAGGTAGTTTTCGTACATGCCGTGAATCAGCTTGCGCCAGTCGCCGAGCGTGAACCAGTCGTCCGCGGAATCGAACAGCGTGTTCGAACCGTGCACGTGAAAGAGACTGGGCGGCGCGTCGCGGATCACGTAGCGCTCGCCGTCGCGCTCCGCCATCTTTTCGAGCATGCTTTCGTGCGTGCGGCCGCTCGCCCTTTCCATCGCGCGCCGGATGAGCCGGCGATTCTCCGCGTTCACGGCCATGTCCACCATGCGATCGAACGTAATGCGCTCGTACCACAGTTCCAGCGCGCCGCTTTGCGCGTACTGCGCGATGCGGTCGCGGTACTGGTTGACGGCCGTCATCACGAGGTCATAGGCCGCGCCACGGCTGAACCGCATGTGCCGCGCCGCGACGACGAAGCTCGCCGCAAGCCGCTTCAGGTCCCATTCGAAAGGCGCGGCGGACACCTCGTCGAAGTCGTTCAGATCGAAGATCAGCTGGCGCTCGGGCGTCGCGAAGCCGCCGAAGTTCAGCAGATGCGCATCGCCACAGACAGGCAGCGTGAGTGTCGTATGCGGCGTCATGCTGAGGTCGTGCGCCTGCACGATTGCGCTGCCACGAAAGAACGCGAACGGCGACACCGTCATGCGGCCATAGCGCAGCGGCACGAGCCGCTCGACGCGGCCTTCGCTGCTTTGACGCAGCAGATCGATCGGATTGCGGTGCATATGGCCGATCGCGCGGTGGCTGGAGCGCTTTGCGTGCTCGCGGGCCGCGCGCCCGCTGGCTTCCCGTTCCGCGATGGTGCTCGCCTTCATGCTTTTCTCCGTTCTTGTGAATCAGCCTGCATCAGGCCGCACGGCAACGGCTTGCTGCGACGATGCATCGTGACTTTTGATCGCTTCGGGCTGGCGTGAATCGCTCCGTGGTTCGCTCGTTCCTTGTTGCGCCGCACAGCAGCGGCGAGCGGCGCTGTGCTCTGTTCTGATGCGTTCACTTACGTTCGGTTTATGTCCGGTTTCGTGCGGTTTCGTGCGGTTTGGTTCGACGCGCCGGCGCGCGGCCGGCATGTGCCGCTGGTTTCCGCTCGCTGCGGCTTCCCGTCGATACCGGCTGCCCCGCCAGATCGTAAACGTCCATCGCTGGACTGTATTAAATCTCGCGGCGCACGGGCGCGCAAGTCTACGCGCCGCCGACAGCCGTATGTGGACTGGCGGCGAGCGACGCGCCGAAGTCGCCGTGATACGTGTAGATGCCCTGATGCGACAGCTTCGATTGCGTATCGACGAATACGCGCCCGCCGATGTCGCGCCAGCGACGGCAGAACGCATAGTCCTCCGACAGGTAGCGTCGCGTCGACGGCTCGACCATCACGTCGAAGAAGCGGTAGCACAGGTTGCGAAACGGCGAATCCGGCGGGCCGTCCGGCACATAGCTGAGTTCGGGCAGGCGCGCGATCATCGTCTCGATGACGTTGCGCCGGATGCACATGAAACCCGTCGGCGCTTCGCTGACTTCGAGAAAACCGTCGTCATCGACTTCGGATGAAACGCCCTCGTGCGCGTTCACCGGGTAGCGCAGATACCGCGCGGCAAAACCTTGCTGCGTGAGACCCGTGGGCAGCTCGGCTGGCCAGTCGAAGCGCTTGAGCGGATAGACGCCCGCCACGACATCGCGATCGGCAAGCAACAGGCGGAACACCTGATCGATAGAAAAACCAATGTCCGCGTCGATCCAGAACAGGTGCGTGAAGCCCGGATCGAGCAGGAACTCGGCGACCGCCTCGTTGCGCGCACGGGTGATCAGGCTCTCGCCCGACCGGATTCGCACCGCACCCTGCATGCCCGTTTGCCATAAGCCGTTGTTCAGCGCGAGCAGACTGTTCGCAAAGTTCGCCGCGACGTTGCCGCCATAGCATGGGGTCATGAAAAGAGGCTTCATCGATTTGAGCGCGGTTGTATCGAGCATTGGACGTTCCATATGGAAGTGTGCGTGTGCGGAGTCAGCCATCCGCCGGGCTTCGCCTGCGGACGAGCGCCGAAATCGGCAAACGGGATGGCGAAAGAAAATCGATGAGTATCGCTGAATATCTGAGCATTGTGGAAACGGTCCTAATGCTATAACCGACGTCCAAATTTAGGACGGGTCTCATTTCCTTCGATGCACCCCGGCGACAAACTCGTCGCCTTTCGACTTCTTCCCGCAGCGTCACGCTTGCTGCGTCATCGACGTGAACCCGCTATTGCTCAAACGATCCGGCATTGCCTGCTTCGCGCTCCTCACGGCCGCCTGCTCATTCTTCGTCCCTCGCGCGCCTTCGTCGCAAGTCACGCACGCCGACAACGCACTCGTCATCGCCGCCGCGCGCGAGTTCCCGTATATGCCCGCGCGCGGCGGCCGCATCACGCCCGACCGCATTGCCAACACGGCGACCACAGCCGTCCTGCTGAAGAAAGGCGTCGAAACGACTGTGCGCGAGGCCGTCGCCGCCGCGTGGCGCAAGTCGGGTATCACCGTGACAACGCACGACAGGCTGGTGCTGAGCGGCGGAATCGAAGCCCTGTCCGTGGACGATGTGCGCTCGCCCGCCATCTGGACGATCGCCGTGCGCTACTGCGTCACCAACGCATCGACGAAAGAAACCGTCTACGTGAAGACGACGACAGTCCATATGTACCGGCAGAAGTTCACCAATCCCGCCTTCGCGCTCGACGACATCGTGAAGCTCAGCGTCGATGCGCTCGTCAGAGACCCGTTGTTTCGCGACGCGCTGCAGCCGGTCCAGTAAGCGCCCTCCCCTCTACGTCGGCGTTGCGTTAACGGCGGCGCCGCGCCGGCATTTCGCTACAATCGAACATTCCTTTCCTGATTTCGCTGCCGCGCCGCACCATGCCGATGGGCGCAGCGCGGCGGCCCGTCGCGAGCGTGCCGTCATGTCTCTTACCGCCTGGCTGTTTTTTCTCCCCGCGTGCTTCGCGATCAACATGGCGCCGGGCCCCAACAATCTTCTGTCGATCAACGTCGCGGCGCGGCATGGTTTCATGACCGCGTTCGTCGCCGGCTGCGGGCGCCTCGTCGCGTTCGCGGGCATGATCGTGCTGGCCGCGACGGGCCTCGCCGTCGTGCTGCACGCGTCCGAGCTGTTCTTCCTTGCGATCAAGCTGACGGGCGCCGCCTACCTGATCTGGCTCGCGATCCAGCTGTGGCGCAGCGACGCCGGCCCGATGGACGCGCTCAAGCAGGACGACGCGTCGCTGTGGCGCATCGCGCGCCAGGAATGCTTCGTGGCCGCGGGCAATCCGAAGGCGATTCTCGTGTTCACCGCGTTCCTGCCGCAATTCGTCGATATCGCAAAGCCGATGCTGCCGCAGTTCGCCGTGCTCGGCGGGAGCTTCCTCGTGCTCGAATGGTTCGCGATCGCGCTTTATTCGTGGGCGGGCATGCATCTCGGCAAGTGGCTGACGCGTGCCAAAGTGCGCCGCTGGTTCAACCGCTGCTGCGGGATGTTTCTCGGCGCGATCGGCGTGAGCTTTTTGCTGGTGCGGCGCTCGGCGTGACGCGAACGGTGTGAATTTATGGCCTGCTTTTTGCGTTGTGGAGAAAGCAGCCGAAGCAAGGCCATAAGCGATCGCGAATGCTGTTGGAGAGAAACTTTAACTGCCGCTGATCGTTGCGCGCCCGTATGCTGAGGCCATCACCGCGCAGCCTATGGACGCTCGCCGTGCACTTCCGGCAGGAAGCGGCGCCCGCATGCACGCGCGCGCAAAACGATTCCAATGTCAGGAGGCGACAACCATGAAGATCTGTATCTTCGGCGCGGGTGCGATCGGCGGTTTGATGGGCGTGCAGCTTGCGCGCGCGGGCGCGGACGTCGGCTTTATCGCGCGTGGCCCGCATCTGGCGGCGATGCGCGAACACGGCGCGCGCCTCATCATCGACGGCGAAGAGGTGTCGGCGCGCGTGCGCTGCACGTCCGACCCGAACGAACTCGGCGTGCAGGACATCGTCATCGTCACGCTGAAGGCGCATTCGCTGCCGGGCGTCGTCGATTCGATGCAGCCGCTGCTCGGCAAGCACACGGCCATCGTCACGGGCACCAACGGCATCCCCTACTGGTATTTCTACAAGCACGGCGGCAGGTTCGAGGGCACGCGCCTCGCGAGCATCGACCCCGACGGCTCGCAATGGGCGAAGCTCGGCCCCGAGCGCGCGATCGGCTGCGTGCTGTATCCCGCCGCCGAAATCGTCGAGCCGGGTGTCATCAAGCATGTGTACGGCAAGAAATTCCCGATCGGCGAGCCGGATGGCGAACGCACGCCGCGCATCCAGCAGTTTCACGACGTGATGCAGGCGGCCGGTTTCGAGGCGCCGATCCGCGACAACATCCGCGATGAAATCTGGCTGAAGCTGTGGGGCAATCTGTGCTTCAACCCGATCAGCGCGCTCACGCACGCGACGCTCGACGTGCTGACGAGCGACCCCGGCACGCGCGCCGTCTCGCGCACGATGATGCTCGAAGCGAAGCGGATCGCCGATCATTTCGGCGTGCATTCTCGCGTCGACGTGGAGAAGCGCATCGACGGCGCGGGCGCTGTCGGCGCGCACAAGACCTCGACGCTCGTCGATCTCGAACATCGCCGGCCGATGGAAATCGATCCGCTCTTGACGGTCGTGCAGGAGATGGGCCGGCTCGTCGGCGAAGAGACGCCCGCGATCGATATCGTGCTCGCGCTCATCAAGCTGCGCGAGAAGATGGCGCTACAGGGAGAGTGAATCAGCTGCATGTGGCGTGATGCACGCGGAGGACCGGGCATAGTGCGCCCGGTCCTTTTTCATTTGCAGCGTCGTCCCTGTCGATGCGTGGATACGTCGATACGTCAATGCTCGATCGCGAGCCAGATCGCCTTCGGTTCCGTGAAGTTCTCGATCGCGACATCGCCGTGCTCGCGGCCGAAGCCCGAATCGCCGGCGCCGCCCCACGGCAGGCGCACGTCCGTATAGCCGTAGGTGTTGATCCACACGGTGCCCGCCTTCAGCGCATGCGCAACCCGATGCACGCGGCCGATATCCGCGCTCCAGACGCCCGCCGCGAGGCTATACGCGGTGCCGTTCGCGATGCGCACGGCGTCCTCTTCGTCGTCGAACGGAACGACGCTCGCGACAGGCCCGAAGATTTCCTCCTGCGAAATGCGCATTTCGTGCTCGACGTTCGCGAACACCGTCGGCTCGACGAAGAAGCCTTTTTGCCCGATCCGCGCGCCGCCCGTCACGATCGACGCGCCTTCGTTCCTGCCGATGTCGACGTAATCGAGCACGGTCTTCATCTGCGCAGCGGACACGAGCGGGCCCATCGTCGTCTCGCGTTCGGCGGGATCGCCGACCTTGATCGCCTGCGCGCGCGCCGCGAGCCGCTCGACCACGTCGTCGTAGATGTCGCGATGCGCGAGAATGCGCGAGCCCGCCGAGCACACCTGGCCCGTGTTGAAGAAGACGCCGGATGCCGCCGCGCGCACGGCGTTGTCGATATTCGCGTCGGCGAAAATCACGTTCGCCGACTTTCCGCCCAACTCCAGCGTCACGCGCTTGAAGTTGCCCGCCGCGCCTTGCAGAATGCCGCGCCCCACCGATGGCGAGCCCGTGAACGTCACCTTGTCGATGCCGGGATGCGCGACGATCGCATCGCCGACCACGCGCCCCTTGCCCGTCACGATGTTCAGCACGCCGGGCGGCACGCCCGCCTCGAGCGCAAGCTCGCCGACGCGCAGCGCGGACAGCGGCGTGATTTCGGCGGGCTTCACGATCATCGTGCAGCCGCACGCGAGCGCGGGCGCGATCTTCCACATGCCGATCATCAGCGGGAAATTCCACGGCACGATTGCGCCGACCACGCCGACGGGCTCGCGCACCGTGTACGTCAGCGCGTCGGGGCGCACGGGCACGACCTGTCCGTTGATCTTGTCGCACCAGCCCGCGTAGTACGCGAGCGTGTCGATTGCGGCGGGCACGTCCTGGCGTTTGACGGCCGCGAGCGGTTTGCCCGCGTCGAGGCTTTCGAGCGCGACGAGTTCGTCCGCATGCTCGCGCAGGAGTTCGGAGAAGCGCATCAGGATGCGGCCGCGCTCTGCGGCGCGCATGCCGTTCCATATCTTGAGCGCGGCGCGCGCGGCCTTCACGGCCGTGTCGACGTCCTGCGCGCTGCCTTGCGCGACGAGCGCTATCGGCTCTTCCGTCGCGGGGTTGATACTCGTCGAATATTCGCCGGTGCCGGGTGGCAGCCGTTTTCCATCAATGAGAAGGTCATGGCGTCTGAGGTCGGTTTCAGTGTCCATCTCGTACTCCTTGCGATTAGCGATATGGCCTATTCGCGAACCGTCGGCTGAACCGCCCCTCCCTTCGACTACGACGCTCTCATCAGCGCCTCGCCATCAGGGACGAGCGGTATCGGTTCGTCCGTTGCTCCTTGTATTGTTGTGTGAGTTGCAGATATTGCGCCTGGGCTTGCATGCGTGTTCACGCGTGGATTCGCGCGCGCCGTGGCGTTCGTTGTCGGCGAATCTGCGCCGGCAAAGAGCGACCACACCGCGTCGGCGTTCGGACGCAGCGAGCGATTGCGCCGGCGCACGAGCATCGTCGTCACCGACACTTCCGGCACGAGCGGACGCGCGACGAGCGAGACGGGCAGCGTCGCCGCGTGCGCGTCGATGGGCAGCACGCCGACGCCGAGGCCCAGCTCGACCATGCGCAGCGCAGCCGCCACATGCCCGCACTGGTTCGCGCGCTGCGTGTCGATGCGATGCGTGTTGAGCGCGCGCTCCGTCGCGTTGCGCGTGCCCGCCTCGGCGTTGAGCGTGACGAGCTGCATGACGTGCTCTGTATTGCGCAACGCCTCCCAGCGCAGCGCGGCGCCGCATGCGAGCGGATGCGCGCGCGGCAGCACCGCGCACAGCGGCGACGAGACGAGCGGTTGTGCGTGAAAGACGTCGGCGCCCGAGATGTTCGCATCGCACAGCACGCCGAAATCGACTTCGCCCTGCTCGATGGCGGCGAGCACCGCATGTTGAGGCTGTTCCTTCGCAGTGACGATCAGATCGGGAAAGGCCGAAGCGCAGCGCGCGAGCCGCTCGGGCAACCAGCCCGACGACAGCACGGGATCGCACGCGACGACCACGATCCCCGTGTGCTCCTCGTGCGCGGCGCGCTCTTCGCGCAGCGTCAGCTCGATCTCTTCGATCAGACGGGCGATGCGCCGTTCGAGGCGCGAGCCCGCTGTCGTCAGCTCGACCTGACGCGTCGTGCGATCGAAGAGACGCAGAGCGATCGCGTCTTCGAGTTCGCGCACGCACCGGCTCACGGCCGATTGTGTCAGGTCGAACTCGCGCGCCGCGCGGGTGAAGCTCCGCTGACGCGCGACGGCGACGAACACCTTCAATTGCTGCAACGATACGTTCATGTGTTCAAGTCGCCAGAGAGGGAGTGATCCGGACGTTATTCGCCCGTCTGTTCCGGCCAGTGACGCAGGCCCGGTCCGTTTGCCGCGAGTTCAGGCTCGAGTTCGCGCGACGTTTCGTTCGATGAAGCGATCCAGCGCGCGCGCATCGGTGCGAGGATGAATTTCGCCGACACGCCCGCCGCGATTGTCACCACCGCCGATACGATGAACACCAGGTTCCAGCCGCCCGTCGCCGCGAGCACCGATGCGATCGGCACGATCAGCGACGCGGTGCCCTTCGCCGTGTAGAGCGTACCGGCATTGGCCGCAGCGTACTTGCTGCCGAACGTATCCGCGCAGATCGCCGGGAAGATCGAGAAGATCTCGCCCCAGAACAGGAAGATCAGCGCCGCGAACGTCATGAACGCATACGGGTTCTGGCCGTATTCCATCAGGCCGAGCAGCGCGAGACCCTCGCCGATGAAGATCGCGAACATCGTGTTCTCGCGGCCGATCTTGTCGGAGATGAAGCCGCACAGCGGACGCGTGAAGCCGTTGCAGATGTTGTCGATCGACAACGTCATCGTGAGCAGCGGCAGCGTGGCGCCGAAGAGCGTCATCGGCAGCTTCGCGAGGCCCCAGTCTTTCGCGATCGGACCGAGCTGAGCGGTCGCCATCAGGCCGCCCGCCGCAACCGCGACGAAACACAGATAGATCACCCAGAACACGGGCGCCTTGATCATCTGACCCGGCGTGTAATCGGCCTTGGTCACGGCGAACTTGCGCTTCGCAGGCGGCGCCTTCGCAGTGTCGGGCTTGCGCAGCAGCATCGCGAGCACGAAGATGCACACGCCTTGCAGGATGCCGAAGAACAGGAACGTCTGTTCGTAGCCCTTGGCCGTGATCATGTTCGCGATGGGAATCACCGTGACGGCCGCGCCCGCGCCGAAGCCGGCTGCCGTCAGACCCGCAGCGAGGCCGCGCTTGTCCGGGAACCACTTGAGCGCATTGCCGACGCACGTGCCGTACACGCCGCCCGCGCCAATGCCGGCGACGACGGACGCAAAGTACAGCTCCGGCAGCGACGTCGCGAACGAATTCAGCACCCATGCAAGGCCCGCGCAGAGCGCGCCGCCTGCCACGACGGGACGCGGACCGAAGCGGTCGACGAGCCACCCTTCGATGGGCACGAGCCATGTTTCAGTGAGAATGAAGATCGAGAACGCGAGCTGAACTTCGGCACGTCCCCAATGATGCTTTGCGCTCATCGGTGCGACGAACAACGTCCATGCGTATTGCAGGTTGGCGACGAGCGCCATGCACAAAATGCCGAATGCCAGTTGCCACCAGCGGTTGCGCCAAAACGCAACCGGAGCTTGCTGCGAAATGCTGTTCATGTGCCTGTCTCCGCTATCTATTTAGGGCAACCGGCTAAAGCGCCGGTCTCTATCCATGCCGCCTTATAGTTGTGTCCCGACCAAAACGGTTTCGGGTATTTCCTGATGCAAATTCCAGTACTTCTTCTATCAAAACCTTTAAATCGCTTTACCACTTCCTTTATGTGATCTTTTAGAGGGAAGCCGGTCGTTGATACCTGTCTTTGTCGCTTCGGGCCTTGTTTCTAGGCGTTAACCCGATGTTTGAGCTTCGAATCATCCATTACAGAATCCATGCTAGGGTCATTGCTGAATTACTGATAATTAAAGTTTGTTACCATGAAGATTCATCTTCGCTTATACATCTGCCATGACAATGCGTAACGCGACCCTGCGCCAGCTGAAAGTATTCGAAACGGTGGCGCGGCATCTCAGCTTCTCCCGCGCGGCGGAAGAGCTGCACCTCACGCAGCCCGCCGTTTCCACCCAGGTCAGGCAACTCGAGGAGCACGCCGGCTTGCCGCTTTTCGAACAGCTCGGCAAGAAGATCTACCTCACGCCGGCGGGCACCGAAATGCTTCACTACAGCCGCGCAATCATTCAGCAGTTTCATGAAGTCGATGAAGCGATGGGCCAGCTGAAGGGCGTATCGGGAGGCAAGCTGAACGTCGCCGTGATCAGCGCGGGCGACTACTTCTTCCCGCGTCTGCTCGCGGAATTCACGCGCCGCTATGCGGGTGTCGAACTGAATCTTGCGGTACACAACCGTGAAGAACTGCTGCATCAACTGCAGACCAACCAGACCGATCTCGCGGTGATGGTGCGTCCGCCGCAAGAACTGGATGCGATCAACGAAGCGTTTGCGCCGCATCCGTATGTGATCGTGGCCGCGCCGACGCATCCCCTTGCCAGCAAGCGCAACATCAAGATGAGCCAGCTTGCCAGCGAAGCATTCGTCGTGCGCGAGCGCGGTTCGGATACGTGGAATTCGATGGAAGAAGGCTTTGCGGGACGTCTGACGAACCTCAAGATCGCGATGGAGATCAAGAGCACGGAGACGATCAAGCAGGCCGTGATCGCGGGCATGGGCATCGCGTTCCTGTCCGCGCATACGATCAGCCTCGAATTGCAGGTCGGGCATCTCGTTGTGCTCGACGTCGAAGGCTTTCCGGTGATGCTCAACTGGTATGTCGTGCATCGCAAGAACAAGCGGCTGCCGCCCGTTGCCGTCGCGTTCAAGCGCTTTCTGATGGAAGAAGGCGCGAATCTCATTGAACAGATCACGCGTGTGAATCAATTGGCGGTCCATAAATGAGCCGCTATGGATTGCCAATAAAACTTTAACTATTGCGGATTCGTTGCGGCTCCTATGCTTGTGTCGATTCTTATCACTCGACTGCCTGGGAGCATTGCAATGAATCAGCCTGCCGATCCGCACAATGAAGCGCTGCTGAGCGCCTATAACGCCGCGTTCAGCGAACTCGGCCTGCGCTTTCGCTGGAGCCAGGCCACGCTGGATTTCTTCGACGATGTCAGCAATGAACTTGCGCGCATCACCGCGTACATCGAGCGTTTTCATTCGCATCTGCTCAATGCGTACGACGCCGACTTTCTCGCGCAACTGATCTTCGACCGGAAGAACCGGTTCTATCGCGAGTCCGTCGTTCAATGACGCAGGGTTGCAGTTCATCGTGACTCTCTTTGACGTCCGCGCTTCGCAAGTTGCACGCTTTCTGCACGACTCGGCGAAGCGGCGGACGTCATGTGTTTTCGTCAGTGACGCGTCGCCTTGTAGCGCTGCCGGCTGCGCACGCGCACCACCGCGTGCGTCAGATGCATGTTTCGCGCCGACGACGCGCAGCGCGCCTGCGTGCGGCGCGGATTGCTCGCCCAGGTCCAGCGTTGCGTGAAATCGTCTGCGGGCTGCACGTGCGAAGGATCGCCGTCCCACGCGAAGCGCAACGACGTGCCGCGCCGCGATGAGAAGCCGCAATGCGCGGGCGTGCGCGCGTGATGCTCGTGCGTCGTCAGCATCACGTGTGCGCCGAGCGCCGCGGCCAGCAGGCTGACGGCAAACAGCGCCGCGATTCCCGGCATCTGCGCAGGCTCGCTGACAAAAGCGTAACCAAGCCAGATACACAATCCGAGCGCTAGCATATCGACGAGCTTGTCGCCCGCCGCGCCTTGCCGCATGCTTCGCCTGCCATGCATCATCCGGTTGGCGAGCATCATCGCGGCTATCGCGAAGAGCAACCCGCCCGAGAATGCGAACACATACAGTTCCAGGCGCTCCAGCCCCGACCACGCGATGAAGCTCGCACAATCCGGCATGTCATCTCCTCGTTCTTTGCCGCTCGTTGCCGCTCGTTGCCGCGCTCTTTGCTGCTCGTTACATTCGCGGACGTTGGTTCCGTCACCCTGTCGAACCGCTCGGACGGCCTGGCTCAAATGGCACCAGCCGTTCTGAGCGCGTCGATCTGCTCGCGTGAATAGCCGAGCTCGGCCATCACTTCGTCCGTGTGCTCGCCGAGCAAGGGTGAACGTTTGACGTCCGTCGGGCTGTCGGACAGCTTGATCGGGTTGCCCACGGTCAGATACTTGCCGCGCACCGGGTGATCGACTTCAACGACCGTGCCCGTCTTGCGCAGCGACTCGTCTTCGGCGATCTCTTTCATCGACAGGATCGGGCCGCACGGGATGTCATGCTCGTTGAGGACTTCCATCGCCTCGAACTTGGTCTTCGTCATCGTCCAGCGTTCGACTTCCGCGAAGATTTCCTTCAGGCGCGGCAGGCGCGCGTCCGGCGTCGCATAGTCCGGATGCGTCGCCCACTCTTCCCTGCCGATCACGTTGCAGATCTTTACCCACACCGGCGCCTGGGTAATGAAGTAGATGTACGCGTTCGGATCGTGCTCCCAGCCCTTGCACTTGAGAATCCAGCCCGGCTGGCCGCCGCCCGATGCATTGCCCGCGCGCGGCACCGCCTCGCCGAACGTGCCGTTCGGATACTGCGGGTACTCCTTCATCACGCCCGTGCGCTCCAGACGCTGCTGGTCGCGCAGCTTCACGCGGCACAGGTTCAGCACGCCGTCCTGCATCGCCGCGAGCACCTTCTGGCCACGGCCCGTCATCGTGCGCTGATAGAGCGCCGTGACGATGCCCAGCGCCAGATGCAGGCCCGTGCCGCTGTCGCCGATCTGCGCGCCCGTCACCACGGGCGGGCCGTCGTCGAAGCCGGTGGTCGACGCCGCGCCGCCCACGCACTGCGCGACGTTCTCGTAGACCTTGCAGTCCTCGTACGGCCCCGGACCGAAGCCCTTCACCGACGCGACGATCATCCGCGGATTGAGTTCCTGGATGCGCTCCCACGTGAAGCCCATGCGATCGAGCGCGCCCGGCGCGAAGTTCTCCACCAGCACGTCGCACTTCTGGATCAGCGCTTCGAGCACGAGCTTGCCTTCGGGATTCTTCGTGTCGATCGTCACCGAGCGCTTGTTGTGGTTGAGCATCGTGAAGTACAGGCTGTCGGCGCCCGGCACATCGCGCAGCTGCTCGCGCGTGATGTCGCCCGCGCCCGCACGCTCCACCTTGATCACATCCGCGCCGAACCACGCCAGCAGCTGCGTGCACGTCGGCCCCGACTGCACATGCGTGAAATCGAGAATGCGCACACCGTCGAGTGCTTTGCCCATGTCGTCCCCTCCGAGCAATTCGCCTGACTATCTCTTGTAAGGCCGGTTTTGTTCGTCCGTGCTCAATACGGTATGTGATATATCAAAACGCCGCAAGCGCTTTCAGCCGCGTAAGGATAATCCCGAAGACACGCTGTAAGCCTTTAAAAACAAGGCTTACGGAGCGAACGACGAAAACGGCGCACGTTTCATAAAGGGAAAACCCCGATCAGTTTGCCCGCTTGAGAATCTATGATATATCACATACCATATTTCAACCCTGAGCCGACCGCCCACTTTTGCGCCGTCAGGCGCCGAATTCAACCAGCGAGGAGACAGGTGAACATTCACGAATATCAGGCGAAAGAACTGCTGAGGGACTACGGTGTCGCCGTGCCGAACGGGCGCGTCGCGTTCACGCCGCAGGAGGCGGAAGACGCGGCGCTTGCGCTCGGCGGCGCGGTGTGGGTCGTCAAGTCGCAGATTCACGCCGGCGGGCGCGGCGCGGGCCGCTTCGCGAGCGATCCGGACGGCAAGGGCGGCGTGCGCGTCGTCAGGACGGTCGGCGATGTCGGCCTGCACGCTTCGCAGATGCTGTCGCATGTGCTCGTCACGAAGCAGACGGGGCCGGCGGGCCGCGAAGTGAAGCGCGTCTATGTCGAGGAAGGCTGCGCGATCGAACGCGAGCTGTATCTGGGCATGCTGATCGATCGCAGCACGTCGCGCATCACGGTGATGGCGTCGACGGAAGGCGGCATGGAGATCGAAGAAGTGGCCGCGCGCACGCCGGAGAAAATCCTCAAGGTCGCGATCGATCCCGCGACGGGCCTGCAGCCGTTTCACGCGCGCCAGATCGCGTTCGGCCTCGGGCTGACGGGCAAGCAGATCAAGTCGGCGACGCAGTTCATCGCGAATGCGTATCGCGCATTCGTCGAACTGGATGCGTCGATCGTCGAGATCAATCCGCTCGTCGTCACGCAGCAAGGCGACGTGATCGCGCTCGACGCGAAGATCAACTTCGACGACAACGCCCTCTTCCGCCATCCCGCGATCGAGGCGCTGCGCGACGAAGCCGAAGAGGACGCCGCCGAGCTCGAAGCCGCGAAGCACGGCCTGAACTACGTGACGCTCGACGGCAACATCGGCTGCATGGTGAACGGCGCGGGTCTCGCGATGGCGACGATGGACATCATCAAGCTCTATGGCGGCGAGCCGGCGAACTTTCTGGACGTCGGCGGCGGCGCGACCAAGGAGCGCGTCGCGACCGCATTCCGGCTGATCCTGCGCGATCCGAAAGTCGAAGGGATTCTGGTCAACATCTTCGGCGGCATCATGCGCTGCGACGTGATTGCGGAAGGCGTCGTGAGCGCCGCGCGCGAAGTGGACTTGCGCGTGCCGCTCGTCGTGCGGCTCGAAGGCACGAACGTCGAACTCGGCAAGCAGATTCTGCGCGATTCGGGACTGCCCATCGTCTCCGCCGATCATCTCGCCGATGCGGCCAGCAAGGTCGTCGCGGCAGTCAACAACAAGGCCAAAGTGGCTGCAACATCGGAGGCGAACTGACATGGCCGTTCTGATCGATCGCAATACCAAGCTGATCTGCCAGGGCTTCACGGGATCGCAAGGCACGTTTCACTCCGAGCAGGCGCTCGCCTACGGCACGCAGATGGTGGGCGGCGTGACGCCCGGCAAAGGCGGTGCGACGCATCTGGGACTGCCCGTCTTCGATACCGTCGCCGATGCCGTCGATGCGACGGGCGCGAACGCGTCCGTGATCTACGTGCCGCCGCCGATGGCCGCCGACGCGATTCTCGAAGCCGTCGATGCGGAAATTCCGCTGGTTGTCTGCATCACCGAGGGCATTCCCGTCATCGACATGGTGCGCGTCAAGCGCGCGCTGGCCGGCTCGGCGACGCGCCTGATCGGGCCGAACTGCCCGGGCGTCATCACGCCGGGGCAATGCAAGATCGGCATCATGCCGGGGCACATTCACCGTCCGGGCAAGATCGGCGTCGTGTCGCGCTCGGGCACGCTGACGTATGAAGCCGTCGCGCAGACCACGGCGGCGGGCCTCGGCCAGACGACGTGCATCGGCATCGGCGGCGACCCCGTCAACGGGACGAACTTCATCGACTGCCTGGAAATGTTTCTCGCCGACGACGACACGGAAGGCATCATCATGATCGGCGAAATCGGCGGCTCGGCCGAGGAAGACGCGGCGCAATTCCTCAAGGACGCGCGCACGAGCAAGCCGGTGGTGGGATTCATCGCCGGAACGAGCGCGCCGCCCGGACGGCGAATGGGTCACGCGGGCGCGATCATTTCGGGCGGCAGGGGAACGGCGGGCGCGAAGATCGACGCGATGCGCTCGGCGGGGATTCATGTCGCGCAATCGCCGGCGGCGCTCGGCGAGACGATGCTGCACGCGATGCGCTGACAGTACGCGCCGTGCCATGAAAAAAGGCCAGCGGACTCTCAGGTCCGCTGGCCTTCCGGCTCAACGCATTTCACCCGCGCTCAGCTCAGTCGAGAAAATCGCAATTCGCTTCGACAAACGCCGCGAGCCCCAGCGAGTGGTCGCGCACCAGGCGCTCAGCAAGTTCGGTGTCGCGTTTTTCGAGTGCTTCGATAATGCGCAGATGATCGACGATCGAGCGCGACGCGCGGTCGCTCTGCGAAATCGTCAGCCTGCGAATCGCGCGCACGTGAATGAAGATGTTCTTGATCGTGTCCAGAATGATCTGCGACTTCGACAGCTCGACGATCGCCTGATGGAACGCGATGTTCGCATTCGAGTACTCGGCGATATGTTCGGCGGGCGTCGAATCGCGGAACTGGTCGAACATGTGACGCAGCCGCGCGATCTCTTCGTCCGTCGCATGCAGTGTCGCGAGACGCGCGGCCATGCTTTCAAGCGCGGCCCACATCTGGATCATCTCGACGATCTCGCGCTTGCTCTTGCGCACGATGTAGATGCCGCGGCGCGGCACCATCCGCAGAAAACCTTCCTGCTCCAGCAGCGTCATCGCCTCGCGCACGGGCGTGCGGCTCACGCCTAGCGTCTCGCTCAGCACGCGCTCGTCGAGACGGATCTCTTCGCGCGACGCGTAAATGTCCGCATCCGCGATGGCCTGACGCAACATCGCGTAGGCCTGATCGCGGAGGCTGGCGTTGTGGCCGATGGGCTGCAACGCCAGGGGCAGGTTCAGTGCAGGTGTAGCCACAGCTTAGTTCGACGAGCCGACCGCGTTCATCGCCGCTTCGACGCGCGCACGGTACGGCGTGGCTTCGCGAACGGTAGCGGCCTCGAGACCGACATAACGGCCGTGCTTCGACGCGAGCTCGGCCACATGCTGCGGCACCCAGCGAGTCAGCAGGACGGTTGCGGCCGAACCCAGGCCCACGACAGCGACGGCAAAGAAAGCGAGCGAGACGAAATCCATGTGTTGCTCCGGTCATTGAGTGATTGGATGACTCAATTATATGCTGCGTCGCGACAAAAATCAAGTATCTTGTATGTGATATACCAAATACTGTTGTTCAGAAGCCGCAACAGTCCAAACGTAGCATGGCAACTGCAAACCCAAATGGGATAAAGCTTGGGACGAATACTGTGCTTCGCGCGAGATCGGCAAACTGTACCTGTGGAGGCGTACTTCAAATAAAAACGGCCACGCGACGACGCTTTGAAAAACCACGCGCCCTCGCCTTTCATGTGCAATCGCAGCAAGAATCATGTCGCCGCCTCATCTTCCGCAAGGCCGATGCACGCAACCGGTGCGTCAGGCTGTCGCCTGTGGCCTCATGCCGCTTTCAATCGCTGCATCCCGCTTCGCACAACGCCGCCAGCGATTTCTATATGCATTCAATTCTCATATTGCCAAGCCGCATCGGCCCGCCTATCGTCTCGCCAATTGCCGAACTCGCCTGACAAGCGGCGCATTGTCAAATATGTTGCAGGCCAGCATATCCGTTTGAACGGGCACCGCTCCAGTTTCGGCAATTGCAACCGATAACTACGTACGTTCAGCCTGATCGGAGACCGACCATGAGCAGCATTACTGAGCCGGGCGGCAACGCCCGCTCGCCGTCCTTCTTTTCAAAGCAGGCAACGATCGCCCAACCCGGCTTTTCCCGCTGGATGGTGCCGCCTGCCGCCCTCGCCGTGCACCTGTGCATCGGCCAGGCCTATGCGTTCTCCGTGTTCAACGGACCGCTGACCAAGGTGATCGGCATCAGCCAGTCCGCGCCCGATGACTGGTCGCTGACCACGCTCGGCTGGATCTTCTCGCTCGCGATCGTGTTTCTCGGCCTGTCGGCGGCTTTCGCGGGCAAGTGGCTCGAAAAAGTGGGCCCGCGCCGCACGATGTTCACGGCCGCGTGCTGCTTCGGCGGCGGCTTCATCGTGTCGGCGATCGGCGTGTGGACGCACCAGATCGTGCTGCTCTATCTCGGCTATGGCGTGATCGGCGGGATTGGCCTGGGGCTTGGCTACGTGTCGCCCGTGTCGACGCTGATCCGCTGGTTCCCCGACCGCCGCGGCATGGCGACGGGCATGGCGATCATGGGCTTCGGCGGCGGCGCGATGATCGCCGCCCCGCTCTCCGTCGCGCTGATGAACCACTTCAAGAGCGCAACGAGCGTCGGCGTGGCCGAAACGTTCGTCGTGCTCGGCATCGCGTACTTCATCTCGATGTCGATCGGCGCGCTCGCGATCCGCATTCCGCCCGCCGACTGGAAGCCGGCCGGCTGGACCCCGCCCGTCGAGACGAAGCGGAAGATGATCACGCGCAATCACGTGCACATCGATCAGGCGCTGAAGACGCCGCAGTTCTATCTGATCTGGCTGGTGCTGTTCCTGAACGTGACGGCGGGCATCGGCATTCTGGGCCAGGCGTCGGTGATGATCCAGGAGAGCTTCAAGAACACGGTGAGCGCCGCCGCCGCCGCGGGCTTCGTCGGCCTGCTGTCGCTCTTCAACATGGGCGGCCGTTTCGTGTGGGCATCGGCATCGGATTACGTGGGCCGCAAGAACACCTACTACATCTTCTTCGCGCTGGGCGCCGTGCTGTACTGGCTCGTGCCGACGTTCGCATCGACGGGCAACATCGCCCTCTTCGTGCTGTGCTACTGCGTGATCCTGTCGATGTACGGCGGCGGCTTCTCGACGGTGCCCGCGTATCTCGCGGACATGTTCGGCACGGCGTTCGTCGGCGGCATTCACGGACGTCTGCTGACGGCGTGGGCGGCGGCTGGCGTCGCGGGCCCCGTGCTCGTCAACTACATCCGCGCGTATCAAGTGGCGAATGGCGTCGCGAAGGCAGATGCGTACACGATGACGGTCCACATCATGACCGTGCTGCTCGTGATCGGCTTCATCTGCAACCTCCTCGTCAAGCACGTGAACGAGAGGCATCACATGACGGAAGCGCAGCTCGCGGCCGGCAACTGAAACCAGACAACGGAGAAACGCAATGTCGACGCAAACCGCTCATCCGACGAACAAGGGGCTGCTCGCCGTGTTCTGGCTATACGTGCTGATTCCGCTGACGTGGGGCGTGGTGAACACGTTGCTGCAGGCAATCAAGCTCTTCAGCTAGACGCCTTAGCCGATCGCACCTGTCACGCAGGTCGAAACGAAAAGCCGGGCATTGCACACGCAATGCCCGGCTTTTTAACGTCTATGCACGCACCGCGCATCAGCTAGGCCGCCCCCGGACGCAGCAGCAATGGAAACGTGATCTCGAAGGTCGTCCCGACGCCTTCCTGCGAATCGAAGCGCAGATCGCCGTCGAGCACGCGGCACAGCTCCTTGACGATCGCGAGTCCCAGTCCCGCGCCGGGCACATCGGCGTCGCTCGCGCGCTCGAACTCCTTGAACACGCGCTCGCGATCCGACGCGCCGATGCCCACGCCCGTATCCGACACCCGCATGCACCACGTGTCGGCGCCGCGCACGCTCAGTTCGAGCGTGACCTCGCCCACTTTCGTGTACTTCGCGGCGTTCGTCAGCAGGTTGATCGCGATCTGCTTGAGCTTGAGCCGGTTGGACTGCACGGACTTCAGCTGCTCGTCGATCGATGCGCTCAGCTTGAGCCCCTTCTCGCGAATGGCCGGATCGCACGACGCCACGAGTTCGTCGAACAGTGCGCACAGGTCGACGTCCTCGATGACCAGTTGAGTCGTATCGCCGAGCACGACCGAGTACTCGACCAGTTCATCGACGAGCACTTTCATGTCCGCGGCCTGCCGGTTCGCGAGCGCGAGCGCCGCCTCCGTTTTCGACGGCGCGCGCGAGACCAGTTGCAGCGCCATCGCAAACACGTTGAGGAAATTGCGCAGGTCGTGCACGACGCTGCGCGTGATCTGCATGCGCGACTCGTACAGCTGGCCGACGAGCCGCTGCTTGAGCACCAGTTCGTGATTCGCGCGTTCGAGCCGCCCCGTGTATTCGTCGATCTTGCGATCGCGCTCGGTCACGACTTCGCGGATCGACGTGAGCGTGACGAAGCTCACTGCCTCGTCGATGAAATAGCGCGCGCGCTCTTCGTAGCGCCGGCTGAAGATGGGATGCGATTCCGCGTACTGAACGACGGAGCCCATCAGCACCTGGCGAAACAGATCGAGTTCGCGCACGAGCTCGTCGATCCGATAGCCCTGTTTCCAGCGCAATTTGCCGTGCAGCTTCGCCTTGCGCTCGATCTCCGGCTCGACTTCGCCGAGATCCTGCGCTTCGAGCGCGCTGCAAATGCTCGCGAGCATGTCGGGGATCTGGTCCGACAACTGCTGGTAAGTCAGGCGATCGGACTCCGTCAGCTCGACGTCGGTGAACACCGCGTTCATCCAGCGTTCGGTGAGCACGGCTTCGTTTTGCCTGATGTGATCGGCGAATGCACGCAGCGGTCGTGATCGCGTCGTGGCCATGGGTGTCAGTCGCGCCTCGAAAGTATCGTGATGCGATGTCAAACGGCCTGCCCGGCACACGCCCTATGCCACCGGATGCCAGGGCAACCCCCATGTCGGCTTCACGCCAACGCCCGTCATCGTACTACGACTTCAACCGGTAGCCCGTTTTGAAGATCCACGCGATCACGACAAGAAAGATGCACAGAAAGATCGCCGTCATGCCGAGGCTGATGCCGACGCTCACATCAGCAAGCCCGAAGAAGCTCCAACGAAAGCCGCTCACCAGATAGACGATCGGGTTCAGCAGCGTCACCACTTTCCATCCGGGCGGCAGCATCGAGACCGAATAGAAGCTGCCGCCGAGGAACGTCAGCGGCGTGATGATGAGCAGCGGCACGAGTTGCAGCTTCTCGAAGTTGTCGGCCCAGATGCCGATGATGAAGCCGAGCAGACTGAACGTGATGGCCGTCAGCACGAGAAAGAGAACCATCCAGAACGGATGCTGGACCTGTAGCGGCACGAAGAGGCCCGCCGTCGCGAGAATGATCAGGCCGAGCACGATCGACTTCGTCGCGGCCGCGCCCACGTAGCTGATGACGATCTCCACATACGACACGGGCGCCGACAGCAATTCGTAAATCGTGCCTGTAAAGCGCGGGAAATAGATGCCGAACGACGCATTCGAAATGCTCTGCGACAGCAGCGACAACATGATGAGCCCCGGCACGATGAACGAGCCGTAGCTGATGCCCTCTACTTCGCGGATGCGCGAGCCGATCGCCGAGCCGAACACGATGAAATAGAGCGACGTGGAAATGACGGGCGCGATCACGCTCTGCATCAGCGTGCGCCCCGTGCGGGCCATTTCGAAGCGATAGATCGCGCGGATAGCATGGAGGTTCATCACGCGTTCTCCTCCTGTTTGCGGTGCACGAGACTCACGAAGATGTCTTCGAGCGAGCTTTGCGTCGTGTGCAGGTCCTTGAAGCGGATGCCCGCTTCGCTGAGATCGTTGAGCAGCGCGACGAGGCTGTTGCTCTTCTCGCGCTCGGCGTCGTAGGTATAGATGAGCTCGCTGTTGTCGTTCGCGAGTTCCAGCTGGTACTGCGCGAGCGCGGCCGGCACGCTCGCGAGCGGCGCTTCGAGTTGCAGCGCCAGCTGCTTCTTGCCGAGCTTGCGCATCAGCTCCGCTTTTTCTTCGACGAGCATGATCTGTCCGCCGTTGATCACGCCGATGCGGTCGGCCATCTCTTCGGCTTCGTCGATATAGTGCGTGGTCAGGATGATGGTCACGCCGCTTGCGCTCAGCGACCGGACGAGCTTCCACATGTCGCGGCGCAATTCGACGTCGACGCCCGCCGTCGGCTCGTCGAGAAACAGCACGCGCGGCTCGTGCGACAGCGCCTTCGCGATCAGCACGCGCCGCTTCATGCCACCCGACAGTTGAATGATGCGGCTATTGCGCTTTTCCCAGAGCGAGAGATCGCGCAGGACCCGTTCGATGTACGCCGGGTTCTTCGGCTTGCCGAACAGGCCCCGGCTGAACGACACGGTTGCCCAGACGGTTTCGAACGCATCCGTGGTCAGCTCTTGCGGCACGAGGCCGATCAGCGAACGCGCGGCGCGATAGTCGCTGCGGATATCGTGGCCGTCGACCGTCACGCTGCCCTCGCTCGCATTGACGATCCCGCAGATGATGCTGATGAGCGTGGTCTTGCCCGCGCCGTTCGGCCCGAGCAATGCAAAGATTTCGCCTTTGCGAATGGAGAGATCGATACGCTTGAGGGCCTGAAAACCCGATGCGTATGTCTTGGATAGATTCGAAACCGAGATGATGGGCTGCATAGACGCGACGATAGCAGATGCCGCCGCGAAACGCCGCTACTCTGCTCAATCTGCCGCTGTTGCGCGGTGAATCGACGTTAGATTGTCAAACGTCGTCGCCGTCGTCCGCATCTTCCTCGACGACCATGCGCGCTTCGATGCGCACGGGCACGCGCGTCAACGCGGCGCCGAGACACGGACCGTCGACGCACATGCCGTCCTCGAAGCGGAACATCGCGCTGTGATGCGCGCACATCAGATGCTCGGCTTCGTATGTCCAGAACGTGTCGGCTTCGTAGTTGAGCGGGATCGAGAAATGCGGGCACACGTTGCGATATGCCCATACGTCGTCGCCGCGCCGCAGCACGACGATCGCGGGCTTGCCCGCGCGTTCGTCGGCGGCGCTGCATGCGATTTCCTTGCCGCCGCCATCGGGAATGTCATCGAGCGGACACAACACCGTGGCCGTCATCATCGCGCCGCTTCCTGCGAGCGCACCAGCACGAAGTCGCGCTGCACGTCGAAGAACGGGCGAGGCAAGTCCCACTCCTTCGCGTCGGACGCGCTTTCGTTCTTCACGTACTCGACGACCAGCGATGCCTTCACGCCGAACACGGCATCCGATTCGACGTAAGGATCGTCGGAGCTGAAGAGCGCCGTCGTGACGGTCTCGTAGCCCGGCGCCTGAATCAGGAAGTGGACGTGCGCGGGCCGCATCGGATGACGGCCGACGGCGAGCAGCATCTGCCCGACGGGGCCGTCCGTCGGAATCGGATACGGCGTCGGCTTGATCGAGCGGAACGCGTATTCGCCGTTCGGTCCTGAGCGGAAACGGCCGCGCAGATTGCTCTCCGGCTGGTTCGGGTCCTGGCCTTCGTACATGCCGTTGTTGGCCGTCTCCCATACTTCGATCAGCGCATCCGGCACCGGCTTGCCCGCCTCGTCGACGAGCCGCCCGCGAAACAGCGCCGGCTCGCCTTCCGTGCGCGCGATGTTCGCGCCGTATGCTTCGTCGCGCGCGCCTTCGCGGTAGAACGGCCCCAGCAGGCTGTTCTCCGTCGCCGCCGACTCCGTCACATCCTGCTTGCGATGTATCGCGTCGAGCATGATCGACAGGCCCAGTGTGTCCGACAGCAGAATGAACTCCTGACGAATGCCGTCGCACTTCTTGCCCGTGCGCGTCAGGAACTCGATGCCGCGCCGCCATTCGTCGCCTGTCAGCTGCACTTCCTCGGCGAACGCGTGCACATGCCGGATCAGCGCCGACATGATTTCCTTGATGCGCGCATCGCCGCAACCGGAAAGCGTTGCCAGCACCGTTTCGGTGACGGGATGAAGCGCGCGATCGCCCGCGCGCTGAGTGGTTGTCTCGCTCATGATGTCCTCACGCTCGATGGGCGTTGGTCGAATGCGGATCGAGCGCCTGTGCGATCTCGTCCGCCTGGTGTTGCTGACTCGGCACGGCGGCTTCGCGGAACACGACGCGCCGCCCGACGGGAAACAACTGCAGATGCAGGCGTTGCGACACGTAGCCCCACAATCCCTGCGGAAAACATATCGTCACGACGATGGCCAACGCGCCGAGACCGATCAGATACCAGGTGCCATAGTCCGACAAAAACTTGTTCAGCACAAAGAAAATCAGCGCGCCGACAATCGGCCCTTCGAGCGTGCCGAGCCCGCCGATCAGCACGATGAAGATGCCGAACGCCGTCCAGTTGACGGAGAACGCCGCATCCGGCGAGATGCGCAGATTGCCGACGAAGTACAGGCCGCCCGCGAGCGCCGCGCCGCACGCGGACACCAGATAGACGATGAGCCGCGCGCGCTTCACGTCGACGCCCTGACTGCTCGCCGCCACCGCGTTGTCGCGCATCGCCGTCAGCGCAAGGCCCGCTCGCGAGCGCAGAAACAGATACAGCAGACCGATCGCCGCCGCGACGATCCCAAGCGCGAGCCACAGCGTCAGCGATTCGCGCAGCGCGCGCGGAATGCCGCGCAGCGCAATCAGGCTCGTGCCCGAGCCGCCGCCGAGCGCGCTGATATTCGCAAACGTGAGCCTGAACACTTCCGCGATCACCCATGTGCCGATCGCGAAGTAGCCGCCTTCAAGACGAAACGCGATCATCGACACGGGCACGGCGGCCACCGTCGCGATCAGCGCGCCGAGCGGCACCGCGAGAAACGGCGACACGCCGCAGTAGTTCGCGAGCACGAGCATCGCGTAGCCGCCCAGGCCGAAGAACGCCTGCTGCCCGATCGACACCATGCCGCCATAGCCCGCGAGCAGATTCCACATCATCGCGAACACCATGTACGCGGCGAGCTGCACGAAATCGTGCAACGCTTCGCGCCCCGCCCACCACGGCGCGCTCGCGGCCGCGACGGCAAATGCCAGCAGCGTGAACAGCGTGACCTTGCTCGCGCGCGTCGCGCAATGGACTTCGAACGCGCGCGCCTGATTCAGATGCATCGTCATGACAACCCTCTCACGCCGTCTTCGGCAACAGGCCTTGCGGCCGCACGACCAGCACGCACAGGAACACGATATGGCCGAACCAGATGCCCCAGCCCGGATCGAAATAGAAGCCCACCTGCTGCGCGATGCCGAGCGCCATGCCGCCCGCGAACGTGCCCCAGAACGACCCCATGCCGCCGATGATCACGGCCTCGAATGCGAACAGCAGCAACGCGGGACCATCGGTCGGCGAGACGGCCGTGCGCATCGAATACAGCGCCGCCGCGACCGCGATCAGCACGAACGCGATGCCCATCGCAAGCGCGTAAGTGCGCCGGTACGACACGCCCATCAGTTGAACGATCTCGCGGTCGTCGGAGGTTGCGCGAAAGGCGCGGCCAAGCGGCGTGCGCCCGAAGAGCCACTGCATCGCGAACGCGAGCGCCACCGTTGCGCCGAGCGTCACGAGCGGCAGATAGCCGGCCGTGATGCCCGCGAACGTCACGCTCTGCGCTTCGAAGCTGCCCGTCGCGATCGAGCGCGGATCGGCGGAGAACAACTGCTGCAACACGTTCTGAATGACGATCGACAGCCCGAACGTGACGATCAGCGAAGGCAGCGGATCGCGGCTGCTCACACGGTTGAGCACCGTGTACTGCACCGCGTAGCCCGCGCCGAACGCGATCACGAGCAACAGCACGAGCGACAGCGCGAGCGGCACATGCAGCAGGCTCGTCAGCGCGAACAGCACGAACACGAGCAACACGATGAAGTCGCCGTGCGCGGTATTCGTGAGCCGCATCACGCCGAACACGAGCGACTGCCCCATCGCGAACAGACCATACAGCGCGCCGAGCAGCACGCCTTGCACGACGACATTGGCGAGCGTATTCATGCGGCCACTCCGAAATAGGCTTGCGTGATCGCTTCGTCGGAGACATCGGCGGACACGCCCGACAGCGATATGCGCCCTTCCTGGAAGCAATAGAAACGCGACGACACGCGCCGCGCGAGCTGCACGTCCTGCTCGACGACGATCGCGCTCATGCCGTCCGACACGATATCGGGCAGCGCCGCGTAAATCTCACGGACGATCACGGGCGCGAGCCCCAGCGACAGCTCATCGCACATCAGCAGATCGGGATTGCTCATCAGCGCGCGGCCGATCGCGACCATCTGCTGCTGTCCGCCGGAAAGCGCCGTGGCCGCATGATGCCGCCGCTCGCGCAGCGCCGGAAAGAGCGCGTAGACGGCTTCGAGGTTCCAGCGTCCGGGCCGCCCGCTATACGCGCCGAGCAGCAGGTTCTCCTCGACGGAAAGACTCGCGAAGAGCCTGCGCCCCTCGGGCACGAGCGCAATGCCCTTGCCCACGATGCTCGCCGCCGGCATCCCGCCGATCGCTTCGCCGCGATAGACGATCTGCTCGCGCTTCGCTTTTGTCAGCCCCGCGAGCGCCTTCAGAAACGTCGATTTACCCGCGCCGTTCGAGCCGATCAGCGCGACGATTTCGCCGGGCTGCACGTCGATGTCGACGCCGAACAGCGCCTGAAAATCGCCGTAGGACGCAGTGAGCCCATGCGTTTGCAGTAGTGCCGCCATGTCACGCCTCCAGTCCGAGATAAACGCGCCGCACTTCGGGGTCGTCCATCACGGCAGCGGGCTGCCCCTCGGCCAGCTTGCGGCCGAAGTTGATGACGAGGAGGCGATCGGCCACCGCGAGCAGCGCATGCACGACATGCTCGATCCACACGATCGTCACGCCGTGCTCCTTCACGCGGCGGATCTCGTCGACGAGTTCATGCGTCTCGCCCTGTGTCAGGCCGCCCGCGATTTCGTCGAGCAGCAGCAATTGCGGCTGCGTCGCGAGCGCGCGAGCGAGTTCGAGCCGCTTGCGATCGAGCAGCGCGAGCGTGCCCGCAAGCTGGTTCGCGCGGCGCTTGAGGCCCGTGCGCTCCAGCACGTCGACGCACACGTCACAGGCCGCGCGTTCGTCGAGTTCGCCGCCGAAACGCGCGCCGACCAGCAGGTTCTCGAACACCGTCATGCCGCTGAACGGACGCGGCACCTGATACGAGCGGCCGATGCCCGCCGCGCAGCGACGATGCGGCGCGAGATGCCCGACGTCGGCGCCGTCGAACTCGACCGTGCCCTCATCGGGCCTCGCGTCGCCGCTGACGAGATTGAACAGCGTCGTCTTGCCCGCGCCGTTCGGCCCGAGAATGCCGTACGTCTCGCCGCGCCCGACTTCGAAGCTGATCGCGTCTGTCACCGTCAGCGCGCCATAGCGCTTCGATACGTTCGTGAGTCTGAGCAATGCGCTCATCGCAACTCTCCTCGTGATGCTGCTGATGCGCCGTCACACGATCAGCCTGAGCGGCCCGCTGACGGGCACGGCAGGCGCAAGCTGGTTGTTGACGATGGCGAGATCGAAGCGGTGCTTCTGCCCCTTCATCCACTGCCCGCCGACGAGCGGCGTCTTCGCGACGTTCTTCACGGGCCCATTGCCCCACGCCACGTGACCGACGAGCGTGTCGAGCTTCGTCGACGCGACCGCATCGCGGATCGCTTCGTTCGAGTCGATGTCCTTCGCGCGTTTGAACGAGTCGATCGCGATTTCGAAGAGCGCGTGTGCGAAGCCGACCGGCTGCGTCCATTGCTTCGACGTGACGCGTTCGTATTCGTCGGCGACCTGGCGCGCGTTCTGCCCCGTCAGCGACGATCTGAACGGATGCGAAGGCGACCACCACACTTCCGTCGACAGCCCTTCGCCGAGATCGCCGAGTGCTTCGATCGACGTCGGAAAGAGCAGTGCCTTGCCGATCGAAATGACCTTCGGCTTCAAACCCTGCTGACGCGCCTGCACGAGAAAGTTCTTTGCGTCGGGCGGAATCACGACGCCCGTCACGATCTGCGCGTTCGACTGCCTGAACGCGGAGATCTGCGCGGAGAAGTCCTGCGTCATGCTCTGAAAGCGGCCCGGGTCTTTCAATGCGAAGCCCTTTTGCGCGAGCACGGGCGGAAAGCCGAGCTTCGCGTCGCCCCATGCGTTGCCGTCGCCGTCGTTCGGAAAGAGGCCGCCGACGCTCTTGTTCGTCTGCACCGACTGCCACATGCCCGTGTACACGGCGATCACGTCTTCGAGGCCCCAGAAGAAGTGATATGTGTAGCCGAAGCCCTTCTTCGGATCGCCCTTGCGTCCGAAGAACCACGGCTGCCACGGCACGACCGTCGACACGCACGGCGTCTCGTTCAGCTCGCACGTGTCGCTGACGGGGTTCGCCGTTTCGGGCGTGCCCGAGACGAGCATGATGTCGACCTTGTCCTTCAGGATCAGATCGTTCGCCACTTCGCTCGCGCGATTCGGATTCGACTGGCTGTCCTTCACGACGATCGACACGGGGTACGTCTTGCCGCCTATCGTCACGCCGTTCTTCAGCGCGCCCTGCATCTGCTGGATCGTGAAGCGGTCCGCCTCGCCGAACGGCGCAAGCGGCCCCGTCTGCGGCGACACATAGCCGATCTTCAGCGTGCGCGTGCCCGCCGCGAACACGAGCGGCGAGAATATCGGCGCTGTAGCGGCGAGCGCGCCGCTCGCGGCGAGGCGCACGAACCGGCGTCTACCTCCGTCGATGAGATCTCCGTTCATTGCTGTCTCCTGCTTTTATATGTGTGCGTATCGTTTTGCGTATCGCAGCGCTATCCGGGCCTGCGTCCTTCGAATGCATCGCGCAGCAACGCGCGAAGCGGCTCGCGTTGCACCGGGCGCGGATTCCAGTAGGGACTCGTCAATGCAAGATCCAGCGCAACGTCGATATCCGCCTCCTTCAGGCCGATGTCCTTCAGCGCGGTCGGCGCGCCGTGATCGCGCGCGAGATCGAAGACGGCTTGCGCGGCATCGTCCGCATGCAGTGCGCGCGCGATTCGCTGCATCGCGTGAGGCGCCGCGTCGCGGTTGTATGCGAGCGCGTGCGGCAAGACGATCGTGTGCGTCTCCGCGTGCGGCAGGTTGAACGTCCCGCCGAGCGTATGGCACAGCTTGTGATGCAGCGACATGCCGACGCTGCCCAGCACCGCGCCGCACAGCCACGCGCCATACAGGCACGCGGCGCGTGCATCGAGATCGTCGGGCTTGCCGATCACGCCCGGCAGCCCATCGCCCAGTGCGCGGATGCCCTCCTCCGCCATCAGGCTCGCGATGGGATTCGCGTCTTGCGCATAGAGTCCTTCGGCGGCGTGCGCAATCGCGTTGATGCCGCTCGTCAGCGAAAGCGCGGGCGGCAACGACACGGTCAGCGACGGATCGTAGATCACCGTCTTCGGCAGCACGCGCAGGTCGCGGCCCGTCTTCTTCACGCCGCCGTCCGTGAGGCCGTAGATCGGCGTCATCTCCGAGCCGGCATAAGTGGTCGGAATCGCGATGATGGGCAGCGCCGTTTCGAGCGCGATCGCCTTGCCGAGGCCCGTCGTCGAGCCGCCGCCGATCGCGATCGCGCAATCGGCGCCGAGTCGCGCCGCGACGTCGCGTGCGGCGCGCGCCGTTTCGACGGGCACGTGCATCACGGCTTCCGCGTACACGCCCGCTGCGTGCGACCCGATGCGCGCGGCAAGCTCTTCGGCCTGCGCGCGCTGTTGCGGCGTCGCGAGCACGAGCGCGCGTTTCGCGCCGAGCAGTTCGATCTCGCGATCCAGTTGATCCAGGCTGCCCACGCCGAACACGACGCGCGAAGGCAAGCCCTGATAGACGAACGGTTTCATGGCGTGTGCGTGTGTGTGCGCTTTAGCGCGGGAAATGAGGGGGAATCTGCGCATCCACGTTGACCCACACCGACTTGGCCTGCGTGTATTCGCGCATCGCTTCGAAGCCCATCTCGCGTCCATAGCCGCTCGCGCCGACGCCGCCGAACGGCGAGCCCGGGCTCACGCGCTTGTAGCAGTTGACCCACACCATGCCGCTGTGAATCTCGCGCGCGACCCGATGCGCACGTTGCAGATCGCGCGTCCACAGGCCCGCGCCGAGGCCGTATTCGGTGCCGTTCGCAATCGCGAGCGCTTCTTCGTCGGTGCGGAACGTCGTCACCGTCATGAACGGGCCGAACACTTCTTCCTGCGACACGCGGTCGGTCGGCTTCGCTTCGACGATGGTCGGCTCGACATAGCAGCCGTTCGCGAGCGCCGCGCCATCCGGCGACTTGCCGCCCGACAGAACGCGTCCGCCCTGCTCGCGCGCGACGTCCACATACGACAGCACGCGGTCGCGATGCTGACGCGACGTGAGCGGGCCCATTTCCGTCGTCGGATCGAGCGGATCGCCGATGCGGATCGAGCGCGCGAGCGCGACGAACTTTTCGAGCACTTCGTCCGCGATCGATTCGTGCACGATCATTCGCGACGCGGCGATGCACGCCTGGCCCTGGTTGTGGAAGATGCCGAACGCGGAGCCCTGCACGACGGCATCGACATTTGCGTCGCCGAACACGATGTTGGCGCCCTTGCCGCCCAGTTCGAGCTGCACTTTCTTCAGGTTGCCGCTCGACGCCTGCACGATCTTGCGCCCCACAGCCGTCGAGCCCGTGAACGCGACTTTGCCGATCTCCGGATGCTCGGCGATGTACTGCCCCGCCACGTGCCCGAGCCCCGGCAGAATGTTGACGACGCCTGCGGGAAAGCCCACTTCGGCCATCAGTTCCGCGATTGCGAGACTCGACAGCGGCGTGAGTTCGGCGGGCTTCATGATCACGCAGTTGCCGGCGGCGAGCGCGGGCGCCATCTTCCAGCTCGTGAACATCAGCGGGAAATTCCACGGCACCACCTGTCCGACGATGCCGACGGGCTCGCGCGTCAGGTAGTTCAGAAAGCCCTGCTCGACGGGAATCACCGAGCCCTCGAACTTGTCGGCCATGCCGCCGAAATAGCGGAACGTCGCGGCCGTGCGCGGCACGTCGAGATAGCGCGTGTCGCGAATCGGATGACCGGTGTCGATCGATTCGAGATGCGCGAGCCTGTCCGCGTTCGCTTCGATCGCATCGGCGAGCTTCAGCAGCAGACGGCCGCGCTCGGCCGCCGCGAGGTTGCTCCATTTCGGGAACGCCGCTTTCGCCGCGGCCACTGCGCGATCGATGTCGGCGTGATTCGCCATCGACACTTCCGCGATCACGGAGTTGTCGTGAGGGTTGAGCGTCGCGAGGGTTTCGCCGCTGAGCGATGGTACGAAGCGGCCGTCGATGAAGAGTTGCGTTTGCATGTCAGTCCTGCTCGATGAGACGTTTGGGCGTGAGCGTCCCCGCGGCGCCAGCTGTCTGGCGCCGTGCGTTGCATGATCGGGAACAACCGGAAGTGCTTAGAACTGGATCGGGTAAGGCGGCAGTTCGCCGCTCTCGTACCGCTTCGGCAGATCGGGCGTCGCGTTCTCCCACACGAGCAGCATCGAACGCTTCTGCGAGTAGCCCTTGTGACGGATGTCGGCGGGCATCGCGGCGATGTCGCCGGCGTTCATCGTGATGCGCGCGCGCGGCTCGCCCGTGTCCTTGTCGGCCACATCCCAGACGATCTGATCGGACAGTTGCAGGAACCACTCGACGCGATCGTTGCCATGAAACACGGGCAGCACGAATTCTTCCGTGGTCGGGCAGAAGAGGCTCTGCTTGCACACCGACGTGACGGATGGATTCCACGTGACATCCGAACGCGACAAATACTTGAAGAGATTGAACGCGTGCAGTTCCTTTTCGAAGCCCGGTGCGGCGTGAATCTCGGGCTCGTCCTGCACGACGTCGGCGAACTGGCGGTTGATGGGGAAATCGTCGCGCAGCGGCGAATCGCCTTCGAGTCCGGGCATGCGCTTCGTCGCGATGCGGGTGCGCTCGATCGCGGCCACGTTGTCGCCATGCTTCGCGCCGAATGCGGAGCCCGTTTCTTCGGGGGCCGCGAACGGATCGAAGCCTTCGTTGACCCAGTCCTTCAGGATCGCCTTGAACGTCGCCATGATGACGGGCGTGTCGAACTGCTGCACATGATCGACGCCTGCGTCGCGGAAGCTCGCGTTATAGGCGCCCGCATACATGTCGACCTTGCCGTAGTGATTGCGCGTGCCGATCACTTCGTCGAAGTTGACCCAGCCGTAGAAGAAGCCCCACGCGACGTCGCGCATCATCGCGCGCAGGAAGTCGTCGGCGTGCATCTGATGCGAGCGCTGCTGGCCTTTCGCGGGCCACTTGAGGGTGACGAAATACGCGTCGCGCGAGAACTCGAAATCGCCGAGCTTGAACGTGCGATAACCCGTGACGCCATCCGGCTCGCTCGCGCAGATGTTTTGCAGTGTGTTGACGGTGCTCATGAGCTGCTCCAGAAAAGAGAATGTGCGTGACGGGTTATTGAATGCAGATGTCCTGCCATTTCTCGACCGAGTAGCGGCCCAGAATGGTCTGCATCAGCAGCACGCCCTTTCCTGCCGTTTCGAAACGGTACGCGGCGCCTGCGGGCAGCAGCGCCTGATGGCCGCGGCGCAGCCGCACGAAGCCCATGCTCTTGCCGGACGGCGTGCCGTCGAGGCGCACGCTGCCTTCCGTCTCTGCATCGACGAGCGGACCGTCCGAAGGCTTGATGAAGTGCACGTCGAGCTCGCCGTCCATCACGACGCAGAACTCGTCGTGCGAGGCCGTGAACCACGGCGACGTGCCTTCGGCGCGCAGCGTCTCGATCACATACTTGAGGTTCTTGCCGACGACGATCTTCTCGTACGGCGCGGCGTGGCTCGCGACTTCGAACACATTCGACATCGCATAGTGTTCGGGCTTGCCCTTGATGATTTCGATCGAGCCTTTACGGTAGCTGTCGAGACTCGCCAACCAGGTCTGCTGCATGATTGCCTCCTTGGATCTCCGTTGATCTTCGACACGTCGTGCGTGTTTCCATGGACGCAAGAGTAAGTGCCGGAAAGCGCAACAGCAATGATCCGAGGTTCGGCAAATCAGAACGCCGGGTGCGGGCAACGGACCCCAGGGGAAGTACCTGGGTATCCTCTATTGGTCGGCCAGTTCTTCGCCGACGCTCTTGATGTCGTCGTCATCGGGGACGATGCCGAGCGCCCTGTCCCATTGCGGCTCGCGCAGATAACGCGCGCGCAGGAAGTCGACGAACGCCTTCACCTTCGCGGTCGAGCGATGCGACGCGGGGTACACGGCCGACAGCCACAACGGCGGCGCCGCGTAGTCGGGCAACACGCGTTCGAGCCGGCGCTCGAGCAGATCGGCTGCGGCGACCATCGTCGGCAGATAGACGACGCCCGCGCCCGCGCGCGCGAACTCCAGCAGCAGATGCACGCTATTCGTTTTCAGCACCGGATTCAGCGCGATCTCGAAGCATTCGTTGCCCTTCATCAGCGGCCACTTGTCGCCCCACGGATAGTACGAGTAGCGCGCGAAGTCGTGCCGCAGCAGATCGAGCGGCGTCTCGATCACGGGCTCTTCCTTCAGGTAGCCGGGCGCCGCGCACAGCACGCCTCGCACGGGAAAGAGCCTTCTTTCGACGAGCAGGTTCGATGCGGGCGGATAGATCTGCAACGCGAGATCGAAGCCTTCCTGCACGGGGTCGATCACGCGGTCGTTGACGGTCACGACGAACTCGATGCGCGGATGCTTCTCGCGAAACTCGATCAGCGCCTGCGAGAAATGCCCGAGCGCGAAGCCGGGCAGCACGTGGACATTGAGCGTGCCCGCGAGCGACTCGTGCTGCTCGATCGAGCGGCCCGACAGATCGTGGACCTTGTTGACGAGTTCGGCGCACTCGCGATAGTACGTCTCGCCGATCTCCGACAGACGCACGGCGCGCGTCGAGCGATGAAAGAGCGGCACGCCGAAGTGCTCTTCGAGTTGCTTCACGCGCGAGGTGACGACGGATTTCGCCACGCCGAGCTGGCGCGCGGCGCTCGCGAAACTCTGGGCCTCGGCGGCCCGCACGAACGCCTCCATCGACATGAAAAGATCCATGCTGTCTCCTGACCTTATGGCCAGACCGTCGCTCCATTGCTGCGATGCACGACGGCCCACCCTTTCTGATAGACAAAGTGTACGTTTTTTTGCGCAACGGATCGCCTGAGGTGCCCGGTTCAAGGCGCCGCGTAAAAACGATCACGGCGCTTGCACTTTGTACAGATGCGACGCGCGCGCCATCCGGCACGCCGTGCCGCGCAGCCTTGCTGCAACGCAATCGCATGCGTCATCCGCTTCCTGGAACAGGCGTTGCTTGAAACGGCGAAAGCCATTGGCTTGACAGGAGGCTACATGCGTCTGTCGATCCTGATCAATACGTCCGACCCGACCGTCAACCACGACTACGCGGTGCTGTGGCTCGATACGCTGAGCCACGCGTGGACGTCGCACGATCGGCGCGGCGTCGAGTTGCCGTCGTCGGGCGAGATGCGCGAGGACGGGCACATCGTCTCGCTGTGCGCGCGCGGCGCGGACCAGCCGCTCGTGACGCTGTACGGCGTGCGCGTCGACCGGCACGGCAACATGACGTCGGCGCAAGGCCAGGCGACGTGGATCTCACACCCGCGCGCCGATCCCGTCGCGGGCTTCTGGCGCTTGCAGGCCGTCGAGCGAGAGCAGTCGCGCGCAACGCGCCGGTAGTGCTCGCGCGCGTGTGTCGGATCGCGCGTCTGCCGGATACGAATACCGTTGATTGAAAATCGGAGCGCCGTTGCTGCAACAGTCACAGCAACGGCGCGTTACTTCGAACGCGCGCTCAAACCGCGCCGATGTCCATCAAGCCGGCACCGATTCCGCCAGCTTTCTGCGCGACCACACGCGATGTTGGCCGACCGCATCGATGAACGGCTTGAGCACTGCATCGACGTCATCGCCCATCGACACGCCATCGGCCTTGTCAGGCAGATGCGCTGCGTTCAGCAGTTCCTTGCCCGCGCCGAGCGCCGCGATCGCCTTCAGATGCCTGAACGCTTCGAGCACGAAGTGGCGCGCGTCGCCCGATTGCGTGAGCGTCTTCGCGCCCTGCTCGCCGCCGCAGATCACGACGCCGTCGAACATGACCGACGGCATGCCGGCGATCGTCGCATCGGGGTTCATGCCGTCGATTGCGGCGAGCGTCGGCGCGATCAAGAGCGGCGTCGCGCCTTGCGCCTTCAACGCGGACTGCACGCTCTTGATGGCCGCGCCGTCGCTGCCCGCCGCGGCGACCATGGCGATCTTGCGCGTCTTGACGCCGGGCTTCACGCGATTGAGCAGGCTCAACGCAGGCGAAGGCGTCTGCTTGCCGGCCGCACGCGCGCCCTTGCCCGGCTTCGGCAGACCGAGACCTTCGGCCACCGTCGCCGCGAGATCCGCATCGAAATTCGCGAGGATTTCGTTGACGACGCGCGCGCGAATCTCGGGCTTCGTCACCTTGCCGAGTTCGAACTGGTACGCGAGCGCGATATGTTCTTTCTCGACGTCGCTCATGCTTTGATAAAAGAGCGCGGCCTGCGAGAAGTGATCGGCGAACGACTCGCTGCGCACGCGGATCTTCGTGCCTTCCATCGGTTCGGGAAAGCTCTCGAAGCCGCCGTCGGCCACGGATGGCTTCGTTTCGACGGGCCAATCGTCGTTCAGCGAGTTGGGCTGATACGACGCCTGTCCGACGTTGATCGTCTGCCGATGCATGCCGTCGCGCTGGTTGTTCACGTTCGGGCTGATGGGACGGTTGATCGGAATCTCGTGGAAGTTCGGGCCGCCCAGGCGGCTGATCTGCGTATCGGTGTATGAGAAGAGGCGCCCTTGCAGCAGCGGGTCGTTCGTGAAATCGATGCCCGGCACGATGTGGCCAGGATGAAACGCGACCTGTTCGGTTTCGGCGAAGAAGTTGTCCGGGTTCCGGTTCAGCGTCATCTTGCCGATGATCTTCACGGGTACGATTTCCTCGGGCACGATCTTGGTCGGGTCGAGCAGATCGAAGCCGAACGAATCCTGATCCTTCTCTTCGATGATCTGCACGCCGAGCTCGAACTCCGGATAGTCGCCGCGCTCGATCGCTTCCCACAGATCGCGCCGATGAAAGTCCGGGTCCTTGCCCGCGAGCTTTTGCGCTTCGTCCCACAGCAGCGAATACGAGCCGAGCACAGGGCGCCAATGCAGCTTCACGAGACGCATCACGCCCTTCGCGTTGACGAAGCGGAACGTATGCACGCCGAAGCCTTCCATCGTCCGCAGGCTGCGTGGAATCGCGCGATCGGACATCGTCCACAGCACCATGTGCGTGGACTCGGGCACGAGCGATACGAAGTCCCAGAACGTATCGTGCGCCGATCCGCCCGTCGGCATTTCATTCGGCGCTTCCGGCTTCACCGCGTGCACGAAGTCGGGAAACTTGATCGCATCCTGAATGAAGAACACGGGCATGTTGTTGCCGACGAGATCGTAGACGCCTTCCGACGTGTAGAACTTCGTCGCGAAGCCGCGCACGTCGCGCACGGTATCGGCGGAACCGCGCGGCCCCTGCACCGTGGAAAAGCGCACATACACGGGCGTTTGCACAGACGGGTCCTGCAAAAAGGCCGCTTTCGTGTATTCGGCCATCGACTCGTAGACCTGAAACACGCCATGCGCCGCCGACCCGCGCGCGTGCACGATACGCTCCGGAATGCGCTCGTGATCGAAGTGCGTGATTTTTTCACGCATGATGAAATCTTCGAGCAGGGACGGACCACGCGCGCCCGCGCGCAACGTGTTCTGGTTATCCGCGATCTTGACGCCCTGGTTCGTGCGCAGCGCTTCGTTCTGCGGCCGCGCGCGCGAGCGTTCGAGGTCCTGCGACTTCCGGTCTGCCGCCGGCCCCGAGGGCTGTCCGTTGCGCGGCTTGCTCGTGGACTTGCTTGTCATCGGTCTGACTCCTTGCATGAGTGAATCGCGCGGCGACGGCTCGGCGTGCGCGCGCATCAGCAATCGAGTCGCGCAAGCAATGTTCCTGGGAGTGGTGGGGCCTTCATCGGGTGTTCATTGGGTGTTCATTGGGTGTTCATCGGCCCTTTCATCGGCCCTTTCATCGGCCCTTTCATTGGCCCTTTCATTGGCCCTTTCATTGGCCCTTTCATTGGCCCTTTCATTGGCCCTTTCATCGGCCCTTTCATCGGCCCTTTCATTGGCCCTTTCATCGGCTCGTCATCGAGCCTTTCGTTTGATCTTTCGTCGACGACGCCGCGTGCATGTGGCACGCGATACGCGCATGCGCAACGGCACTGCGCGGCACAGGGTTTGCGCAATCAAAGGTACGGGCGGGTCGACAGCACCGACTCGGAATGATCAATCCAACCTCTGGAGGTTAGACGATGAAAACCACGACGAAGAAGGTACTTGCTACTGCCCTGATCATGGCCCTATCCGGCGGCGTGTATGCGCAGGCAGGCGGCGGTGGCGGTAACGGAAGCGCGGGTGCAGGCGGCGGCGCGGCCGGCAACGGCGTCGGCGCGGGCGGCGGCAACGCGGGCGGCGCAGGCGGCGTCGCGACACCGGGCGCGGGCGTCAACAGCATACCGCGCGGCACCACCAACGAAAGCGGCTACGGCTCGCCAGGCGTGACGGGCACAGGCGGCGGCACGGGCACCGGCACGGGCGCATCGCCGCAAGGCTCGGGCATGAACCGTTCGTACAACGGCTCGTCGAGCAACGGCACGATGTCCCAGCCGGGCACGATGCAGCAGCCGGGCAACGGCTCGCAGGGCAGCGAGTAACGGCTATCGATTCGCGATCCACGCTCGACGGATCGAACGGGCGCCCCGACGTCATGACGATGTCGGGGCGCTTCGTTTGCAGCGGCGTGTCGCGTGTGTCCCGTTGGCTCGGTCCCGTCGGCTCATCGTGCGACCCAAACCGCGCTACGATGCACTCACACCCAGTCGCGCTTGTCCGCCGATCGACGCAAATGCGCGCACGCCCTTCGCTCACGCGAGCCTCGCTGTTCGCGCGGACGATGGCGAAACAACGCGGAGACAACCTTGACTCAACCAACGGATCTGATCGTCGCGCGTCCCGAGGGCCTGTACTGCCCTCAAGGCGACTTTCATATCGATCCGTGGCAACCCGTCGAGCGCGCGGTCATCACGCACGCGCATTCGGATCACGCGCGTGCCGGGCATCGGCACTATCTCGCCGCCGAACCCGGCGCGCACGTGCTGCTATCGCGCCTGCCCGACATCTCGCTGCGAACGTTGCCGTATGGCGAGCGCATCGCGATCGGCGGCGTGCAGGTGTCGCTGCATCCGGCGGGACATGTGCTGGGCTCGGCACAGGTGCGCGTCGAATATCGCGGCGAAGTGTGGGTCGCATCGGGCGACTACAAGCTCGACCCCGATCCGACCTGCGCGCCGTTCGAAGCCGTGCGTTGCGATACGTTCATCACCGAATCCACGTTCGGTCTGCCCATCTATCGCTGGGACGCGCCGCAAGCCGTATTCGACGGCATCGATAGCTGGTGGCGTCACAACGCGGCGACGGGCCGCGCATCCGTGCTGTTCTGCTATTCGTTCGGCAAGGCGCAGCGCATTCTGGCGAGCGTCGATGCGGGCATCGGGCCGATCTTCTGCCACGGCGCCGTCGAGCCGTTGAATCGCGCGTATCGCGCGGCAGGCGTTGCGTTGCCGCCGGTGCGGCTCGTCGGCGAGATTCCCGCGCGCAACAAGGACGTGTTCCGCCAGGCGCTCGTGATCGCGCCGCCATCGGCGCAAGGCAGCGCGTGGCTGCGGCGCTTCGGCGACTATAGCGATGCGTTCGCGTCGGGCTGGATGCGTCTGCGCGGCACGCGGCGCCGACGCGGTGTCGATCGCGGCTTCGTGCTGTCCGATCATGCCGACTGGCCTGCGCTGCAAACGGCCATCGCCGCGACGGGCGCGCACCGCGTGTTCGTCACGCACGGACAGGTCGAGCCGATGGTGCGCTGGCTGCGCGAACAGGGCCTCGAAGCGGGTGCGTTCGCAACCGAATACGGCGACGACGCAGTCGAAGCCGACGCAGCCGCCGGCAACGAAGCCGGCACGGCCGGCACCGCAGACGTCGCGAGCACAACGGGCACAACGAACACAGCGGAGCGCGACACGTCATGAAGCGCTTTGCCTCGCTCTATGCGGCGCTCGACGCGACCACATCGACGCGCGACAAGCTCGATGCGCTGATCGCCTATTTCTCCGCCGCGCCGCCCGAGGACGCCGCGTGGGCCTCGTATTTCCTCGCGGGCGGCAAGCCGCGCCAGTCGGTGCCGACGCGCCTGCTCACCGAGATCGCGCGCACGCGCGCGGGCTTGCCCGAGTGGCTGTTCGAAGAGTCGTATCAGGCCGTCGGCGATCTGGCCGAGACCATCGCGCATGTGCTGCCGCCCGCCGAACGCACGTCCGAGCTCGGCCTCACGCAATGGATCGAAGAACGCATTCTGACGCTGCGCGGCGCGTCGCCCGAAACGTTGCGCGAACGGCTTCCCGCGTACTGGGGCGAGCTCGACTGGAGCGGCCGCTTTCTGTTGACGAAGCTGATCGGCGGCGGGTTTCGCGTCGGCGTCGCGCGTCAGCTCGTCGTGCGCGCGCTCGCGGATGTCGCGGGCGTCGATCACAAGCTGATCGCGCAGCGCATGGTCGGCTGGACCGATTCGAGCCAGGCGCCCGACGCCGCGCGCTATCTGCGCCTGATTGCGCCCGCGCCCGAGCGCGAGCCCGGTAAGCACGACGACACCGAGACCGCGCGCGTGCTGCACGAAAGCGAACGCGGGCTGCCGTATCCGTTCTTTCTCGCGCATCCGTTGCAAGCCGATCCGTCGACGCTCGGCGATCCTTCGTCGTGGTTCGCCGAATGGAAGTGGGACGGCATCCGCGCGCAGGTCGTGAAGCGCGATGGACGCGTGTGGATCTGGTCGCGCGGCGAAGACCTGATCACCGACCGCTTCCCCGAAGTCGTCGCGTTGGGCGAAGCGTTGCCCGATGGCTATGTGCTCGACGGCGAGATTCTCGCGTGGGAACCGGACGCGCTCGCGCCGCTGCCGTTCGCGCGGCTGCAACCGCGCATCACGCGCAAGTCGCTGACGAAGCGCGTGCTCGCGGAATCGCCCGCTGCGTTCCTCGCCTACGATCTGCTCGAAGCGAACCGCGACGATCGGCGCATGCAGCCGTTGCAGCAACGGCGCGAGCAACTCGACGCGCTCGCGGCCCGTCTCGCGAATACGCTCGCGAAGGATCTGCTGCGCGTGTCGCCTCTCGTCGTCGCGAGCGACTGGAGCGCACTTGCCGCGCTGCGCGACGAGAGCCGCGAGCGCGGCGTCGAAGGGCTGATGTTGAAGGACCGCGCGTCGATGTATGGCGTGGGCCGAACGAAAGCGTCCGGCACCTGGTGGAAGTGGAAGATCGATCCGTATTCGATCGATGCCGTGCTGATCTACGCGCAGCGCGGGCACGGACGGCGCGCGAGCCTCTACACGGATTTCACGTTCGCCGTATGGGACGAAGCCGATGGCGTGCGCACACTCGTGCCGTTCGCAAAGGCCTACTCGGGCCTCACCGACGAAGAGATGCGCGAGGTCGACGCGATCGTCCGCAGAACGACGGTCGAGAAGTTCGGCCCCGTGCGCAGCGTCACGCCGACGCTCGTGTTCGAGATCGGCTTCGAAGGCATCCAGGCGAGCCCGCGCCACAAATCGGGCGTGGCCGTGCGCTTTCCGCGCATGCTGCGCTGGCGCACCGACAAGCACATCGACGACGCCGATACGCTGACGATGCTAAAAGGCTTCATCGACGAGCACGCACGCTGATCGCGTCCACGGCAGCATGCCGGATGCGGCCTTTTGTGCATTCTAGCCATTGGTGTCAAAATAACGTTTCGAGCCATTCCACGACTGAAACTGAGGGAAAACATGGCAGGAGTTCGTCAATTCAACGAGGACGACGCGTTCGTGCATGCGCTGGACGTCTTCTGGCGCAAGGGCTATCGCGCGACGTCGATGCTGGATCTCGCCGAGGCCACGGGCGTGCAGCGCGGTTCGCTGTACAACGCATACGGCGACAAGGAAGAGATCTTCATGCGCGTGTTCGAGCGCTATGCGGAGCGTTTCGTCGCCGATGCGCGCAAGGCGCTCGACAAGCCCGATCTGCACGATGCGCTGACGTCGTTCTTCACGTTCGCAATCCGCTCGATCACGCAGGGATCGCCGACGCGCGGTTGTCTGTCGACGAAGACGGCCGTCGAGATCGAGCCGGAGTCGCCGCGTCTGCGCGAGGCCTTGCAGACCATGCTCGACGCGCTGGAGGCGGCGCTGCTGTCCGTGCTCGACACGAAGGAAGCGCGCGCACACCTGACGCTGCCGCCGCAGCAGGCGGCCAGTCTGATCGTCACGACGACGCGCGGCATCGCGGTGATGGAGCGCATCTACGGCGATCCGAAGAAACTCAGGCAGACCGCGTTCGCACTCGTCGATGCGCTCGTGCGCAAGCACTAGGCGTTGCGTTTCGTTTTATCAGGGAGCGCGTTTCGCTTCGTCTCGTGTGCATCAGGCAGCGCGTTTCGCGCCGCCCGCGCGCGCGTTATCCATCGATCCCCTCAATCAACACGCGTGGCGCGGCACGCATGGGTGACGTAGGGCATGGTCACGACATCGCGTGATGCCAGCGCAGGCTCCGATGCGATCAGCGCGCGCACCTCGCCTTCCACGTCGGCCCATTCGTCGGGCGGCAACGCGAGAATGAAGCTCGTCGAATGCACGCGCTTCACGATCACATCCTCGATGGAGCCCGTGTGCCCATGCGGCATGTGACGCTCTTCGAGTTCCGTTAAGCCTTCGAACGGGAACGCGTTGCGCCACTTGCCCGTGTGATAGCGCGGCACATCGCCCTCGCGCACGCTGACGATCGCATCGAGCCGCGCAACCCAGTCGACGCGCGCATCGCGCACGTTCCACACGAGCCCGAGATGACCGCCGGGTTTCAGCACGCGACGAATCTCGGCGAGCGCCTCGCGCATCGCGAACCAGTGGAACGACTGCGCGCAAAGCACGGCATCGACGCTGGCATCGTCGAACGGCAACGATTGCGCCGTGCCTTCGCGCACGTCGGCTTGCGGCAGTGCGGCGGCAAGCTGCGCGCGCATCTGCGCGACGGGCTCGACGGCCACCACCTGCGCGCCCGTTTCGATCAGGCGCGGCGTGAACTTGCCCGTGCCCGCGCCGAGATCGACGGCGATCTTGCCAGGCCCGAGCCCGAGATCGCCCGTCAGCCAGCCCGCCAGTTCGGACGGATAGTCGGGGCGGCCTTTCGCGTAAGTGTCCGCGCCCTTCGTATAGCCTTCCGCTGCGGCTTGGTGAACGTCATCCGTTTTCTCGTTGGTCATGTCGGCAATCCGGAGTATCGAAGCGCTTCATTGTGAACGATCCGCTCGCGCACGAGCAAATGCGCGGGCCGGCGAACACCGCGATGGATGACGCGCTGCGGCATCCGCTTGCATGCGTCGATCGCTGCAATGGCATCGCACTCGCGAGACTGTCGCGCGGGCGCACGCAGCGCGATAATGGTCTGCATCCGTCAGCGCGACGCACAGGGAGTCGGCGATGCAAGGCAGCCAGCTAACCGTCTACGCGGCTACCACCGGCCCGTGCAAGCACCACAAGAATAGCGTCGACTGGATACTCGACGAGGCGCAGCAAGCGGGACTTCACGGCGCGACGGTCATCGAAATCAGCGAATGCATCGACGTGCACGGCAAGTATCACGCCGCGCGTTTTCTCGAACTCGCTGACCAGCCGCGCGCCGTCACGCTCGCGGGCGACGACGCGCGCGTCGATGCGCTGCTCGATCGCTTGCGGCACGGCGGCGTGCCGCTCTTCTACACGCGCTGCCCAGTCGAATTCGAGGTGCTCGGCGGCGACGTTCCGTGAAAGCGCGTAATCTGCTTTACGCTGGCGCACGGACCGCACGAAGACGTGCAAACAGACGCGAACATACAGAACAGAACACGCACACGCTTTTCGGCACGCGATGCGGCGCGACAGCAGTTTCGCGCGGCGCCGATATCAGGAGAATCGCGATGAAAACAGAGCCAAGACTCTTGCACGATGTCGGACTGTTCGAAGCGGTGTTCGCATGCGTCCACGACAAGGACCCTTCCGTGCGCAAGGGCGCGATGTTCGGCTGCCCGGCTGTGTTCGTCGGCTCGCATCTGGCGTTTTGCGTGTACGGCAGCGGGATCGGCATCAAGCTGCCCGCCGAACGCGCCGCGATGCTCGTCAACGCCGGCCGCGCATTCGCGTTCCAGCCGTATGGGCGCTCGGCGATGCGCGAATGGGTCGAGATACGGATTCCGCGCGAACGGGTCGGCGAAATCGCACCTGTGCTGATCGAAGCGATCGACTACGCGCGGCATCACACCGGTCATGCGGACGGCAAGGCCTCGTCCGCTACGGCGTCGAGCGCATAGCGGATCATCGCGTGTCGCTCGCCGGAAATGCGCTGCGCGAAACGCACGGCACGGGTCATCAGACGATTCGACAGTCGATCATCGACTTCACCGAACGGGGATACCGTGCGGAATTCATCGCGCTGATGAACTGCACGGATGCCTTCGTGCAGCTTTCCCGCAAGCCTTCCATCTTGCACGGTTCTTACTGCGATGCGCCCTTGGCTCTATTCGCTCCCTCATTGGCTACCGCGTTCGCCGCCGCAGCCGCTGCGGCCACGGCCGATGCAGCAGACGCCGTCACAGCAGCGGAATTGTCGAGCTTGTCCCCACGCTTTTCGGTGATCGAGTTGTACAGGATCGTCGCAATCAGCATCCACACGGCGACGACGATAAACAAGGTGATGCCAAGCGTCTCGTTTCGCTTCTCGCGAAGGTTGTTCATGATGCACTCCGCCGGGCTCACGCCCTCTTCGACGGGCGCACCACGGTGGACGATGCCGCGCTGCAGGATCAATCAGCGCTCTTTCTCGACCACGGCAGCCCACGCGCGCAGCGCCGTCCCATGTTTGATCCATTACATCCGCGCAAAATCCCCGATGATGGGATGCCAGCAGGCCGTTCGGGCCAGTTCAGGCCAGCGCGCGCCGCGAGGCCGATGCCACGCATCGCTGCATCGCAGCGGGCGATCGCGTTATCCTGCGGGATCGCCACGGTGCCACATCGCCTTATCGTCATATGGAGAAAGGAGCCCGCATGCCGTCGCTTTTCGATCTCGATGGACGCACTGCTCTCGTGACGGGCTCGACCCGCGGCATCGGCCTTGCACTCGCCGAAGGACTCGCGCAGGCGGGCGCGCGCGTAATCATCAACGGCACGCGCGAGCAGGCCGTCGCGGATGCCGTCGCCGCGCTCAATGCGAAACTGCGCGATACGCAGCGCGCAAATGACCGCACGAGTGGCCGTGCAAACGCACCCGCGATCGGCCGCGCATTCGACGTCACCGATGAAGCCGCCGTCAGCGCCGCATTCGAGCACTGGGACAAGGAGGGCATCGACGTCGATATTCTCGTCAACAACGCGGGCATCCAGTTCCGCCAGCCGCTCGTCGACCTGAAGCTCGCCGACTGGCAGCGCGTGATCGACACGAATCTCACGGCGGCGTTCATCGTCGGCAGGGAAGCGGCGCGCCGGATGATCGCGCGCGGCGCGGGCGGCAAGATCATCAACATCGGCTCGCTGACGAGCGAAGCGGCGCGCGCGACGGTCGGCGCATACACGGCGGCCAAGGGCGGCATCAAGATGCTCACGCGCGCGATGAGCGCCGAGTGGGCCGCGCACGACATTCAGGCGAACGCGATCGGCCCCGGCTACATCCTCACCGACATGAACGCGCCCCTCGTCGCCAATGCATCGTTCGACGCGTGGGTGAAGAGCAGCAACCCCGCGCAGCGCTGGGGCAAGCCGGAAGAGCTGGTCGGCACGGCCGTCTATCTGGCATCGGCGGCATCGAGCTATGTGAACGGGCAGATCATCTACGTCGACGGCGGCTGGCTTGCCGTGTTGTAAGCCGCACCGTTGCAGCCACAACGTCGTGGCGCTCGCGGGACGGGCTATGCAATAATCAGCGGTCACTTACATCGCTCGCCGCCCGTGCCGCCTGCTATCAAGGCTTTTACCGCTCCCATCATCGTCGCCTGCGCGATGTTCATGGAGAGCGTCGATGCGAACGTCATCGTCACTGCGCTGCCGGAAATGGCGCGCGCGTTCGGCCGGGACCCCGTCACGCTGAAAATCGCCGTCACCAGCTACGTGCTCGGGCTCGGCGTGTTCATCCCCGTCTGCGGATGGCTTGCCGATCGCTTCGGCGCGCGCTCGGTGTTCCGCACCGCCATCGGCATCTTCGTTGTCGGCTCGCTGCTGTGCGCGGCGTCGACGTCGCTCGCGCCTTTCACGGTGGCGCGCTTCATTCAGGGCGTGGGGGGCGCGATGATGGTGCCCGTCGGGCGCATCATCATCTTCCGCGTCGTGGACCGCTCCGAGTACGTGCGCGCGATGAACTACCTGAGCGTACCCGCGATGCTCGGGCCCGCCGCGGGGCCGCTGCTCGGCGGCTTCATCACGACGTATCTGCACTGGCGGCTGATTTTCTTCATCAACATTCCCGTCGGCATTCTCGGCATCTGGCTCACGAACAGGTACATCCAGAACACGCGCGAGCCGCATCCCGGGCCGCTCGACTGGACGGGCTTCATTCTGTCGGCGGGCGGCGCGTCGCTGTTCCTGCTGGGGCTGTCGCTCACCGACGGCGAACTCGTGACGGGCACCACCGCTGTCGTGATGACGCTCGTCGGCGCGGCGATGCTCGGCATCTATGTGCTGTATGCACGGCGTGCCGAGCGTCCGCTGCTCGATCTGCGTTTTTTCCGCGTGCCGACGTTCCAGGCGAGCGTGCTCGGCGGATCGCTGTTTCGCATCGGACTTGGCGCCGTGCCGTTCCTGCTGCCGCTCGTGTTGCAGGAAGGGCTCGGCATGAGCGCGTTCGAGTCGGGGCTGATCACCTGCGCGTCGGCGTTCGGCGGCATCTTCATGCGCACGCTCGCGGCCACCGTGTTGCGCCGCTACGGCTTTCGCACGGTGCTGATGTACAACGCCGCCTGGTCGGGCATCGCGATTGCCGCGTGCGGCGTGTTCTTCCCAGGCACGCCGACGTGGCTCATCTGGGTCATCGTGCTGCTCGGCGGCTTCTTCCCGGCGCTGCAGTTCACGAGCCTCAATTCGATGACTTACGCCGAGATCGAAAGCCGCGACGTGGGCCGCGCGACGAGCCTCGGCAGTGTCGTGCAGCAGATTTCGCTCGGCCTCGGCGTGACGGTTGCGGGCATCGTGCTGCAGATCACGCGTGCGCTGCACGGTCATTCGACGCTGCAATGGCCGGATTTCTGGCCTGCGTTCGTGGTGGTCGGGTTGTGTTCGTTTGCGTCGATTCTCGTTACCAGGCGTTTGTCGCCGGATGCCGGCGATGAGATCGTGCGGGGCAAGCGGGAAGTGACGACGAAGGCGTAACTTTTGTCTGCGACGCTGGTTGGTTTTTTTGGCGTGCCGCCGGCATCAGCGTGTATGGTTTTTCTCTGCGACGGCTTTTTGTTTTTGGTCTTTATGGCTTGCTGCCGGCATCCGCGATGCGCCTCGCGGCGCGGGCGTTGCCCCTGTGCGGGGCGGCACCTACTTTTCTTTGCCGCCGCAAAGAAAAGTAGGCAAAAGAAAGCGGGCTAACGCCGCCCGCGCTTGACGATTACCCACAGGCTCTCAACGTCCTCATCCTTCAACCGGCAACACTCATGGCTCATGTTCGTTGCCAGCGCACTATCCGAACGCCTCACCCGCTTCATGCACCCGCGTTGCAGCCCGCGACATCGGATATCCCCGGCCCCTTCGCGGCAAACTGTGTGTAGGCATTCGCACCGCACAGAACACCCTCGCTGCGCGATGCGGCGACACGTGAGGACGTTGCCTAGTGCGACACTGCAACCTCGTTCACTACCGACATGCGGCGCTGAAACGTTCGATACCCTTAGCCATGCCACGCGTGCTTGAAGCGGGTGAGGCGTTTAGCGAGAACGTTGGCAACGAGTATGAGTTAGCACACAGCCGTGTGAATCACGGAGACGTTGAGAGCCCGTGGGTAGAGGTCAAGCATTGGCGGTGTGAGCCCGCTTTCTTTGCTTACTTTCTTTGCGGCGGCAAAGAAAGTGAGTGCCGCCCCGCACAGGGGCAACGCCCGCGCCGCGAGGCGCATCGCGGATGCCCGCGCAAAGGCAAAAAGACCAAAACAAAAGCCGTCGCAGACACAAACCGAAATCGCGGATGCCAGCGCAAGGCCAAAAACACCGACAATAGAGTGTCGCAAACAGCAAACAGCAAACAGCAAACACCAGCGTCGCAGACCGAACAGAAAGGAGACACGCGATGACACCCCCACTCCCCATCAGCCGCTACCCGGTCCCCGCACCAGCCGAATGGCCCGACGACATCCGCGCGCGGATTCTCGAAGTTCAGGACAAGGCCGGCTTCGTGCCGAATGTGTTCCTGACGCTCGCGCACCGGCCCGATGAATTCCGCGCGTTCTTCGCCTATCACGATGCGTTGATGCTGAAGGAAGGCGGCCTCACGAAAGCCGAGCGCGAAATGATCGTCGTCGCGACGAGCGCCGTGAACGAGTGCCTGTATTGCGTCGTCGCGCACGGCGCCATTCTGCGCATCTACGAAAAAGCGCCGCTGCTCGCGGATCAGATCGCGGTCAACTATCGCAAGGCCGACATCACGCCGCGTCAGAAAGCGATGCTCGATTTCGCAGTCAAGGTGTGCCGCGATTCGGCCTCGGTGGACGACGACGATTTCGCCACGCTGCGCGGCCACGGCTTCAACAATGCCGACATCTGGGACATCGCCGCGATCACCGCGTTCTTCGGCTTGTCGAACCGGATGGCGAACGTGATTTCGATGCGGCCCAACGACGAGTTCTATCTGATGGGCCGCGTCCCTCGCGCATAAACGGCGCTACTGTTCGAGCGCCTTCGAGCGCGGCGCGAGCGGCGACGACATCAGGTCGTCCAGCGACATCGGCCGCGCAAGGTGATAGCCCTGTCCATGCGCGGCGCCGATCGTGCGCAGCAGTTCGAGCGTCGGCTCGTCTTCGATGCCCTCGGCGACCACCGTCAATTCGAGCGATTCCGCCATCCGCACGATCGCACGCACGATCGCGCGGCTGCGCGTGCTGTGCGTCAGTTCGAGCACGAACGACTTGTCGATCTTCAAGCCGCTGAAGCGGTACTGGTGCACATAGCTCAACGACGAAAAGCCCGTGCCGAAGTCGTCGAGCACGACGCACATGCCGTTGTCCGCGAGGCTTTGCATCGTGTTGCGCGCAAGGTCCGGCTCCGCAATCAGCGCGCCTTCCGTCAGCTCTAGCGAGATGCGCGACGGGTGTACGTCGTAGCGCTTGAGCAATTCGAGCAGCTCGTTCGCGAACTCGGGACGCGTGATGCTGTAGCTCGACAGATTGACCTGCACGAGCGGCCAGTCGATATGCTCGCGCTGCGCCAGAATCTCGGCCACGCGCGTCAGCATGTACATGTCGAGCCGGCCGATCAGCTTGAGCCCTTCCACGGCGGGCAAAAAGCGGCCGGGCGCCCAGATTTCGCCATTCGGCTGCCGCCAGCGGATCAGCGCTTCGAGCGCGACGAGTTCGCCCGTCGCGATATCGACGATAGGCTGGAAATACGGCACCAGTTCGTCGTCGCGCTTGAGCGCGTTGCGCAGCGCGCCTTCCGTTTCGATCTGATCGGATAGCTCGCGGCGCATCTGCTGGTTGAACATCGCAAAGCTGTCGCGACCACGATTCTTCACGCGGTACATCGCGGCATCGGCGTCGCGCAACAGGTCGGCGGGCTTCAGATGGAACGCGCTGTCGGCGCTCACGACGCCGACGCTGCACGACGTGAACACCGTCTGCTCGTCGATGTTGAACGGCGCATCGAATGCCGCGAGAATGCGTTCCGCAAGCGACAGCACCGTTTGCAGGCTCGCGCCCGGCACGACGACGGCGAACTCGTCGCCGCCCAGCCGCGCCAGCAGATCGTCGCGCCGCAGACATTCGCGCAGGCGCGCCGCCACTTCGACAAGCAACGCATCGCCGAACAGATGGCCGAGACTGTCGTTGATGACCTTGAAGCGATCGAGGTCGATGAAGAGCACCGACACCGGCTCGCCGCGCCGGCTGTAGCCATGCCACGCCGCTTCGAGCCGCTCGTACAGATGCGTGCGGTTCGGCAGGCCCGTCAACGCGTCGTGATAGTTCTCGCGCAGCAGCCGCGCGTTGGCCTCGTCGAGTTCCTGCGTGCGCGCAAGCACGCGCGCTTCGAGTTCGAGATTCGCCGCATGCTGCGCTTCCGCGACACGCCGCCGCGACAGCGCCGTATCGATGTGACGCGAGACGAACGTCAGCAGTTCCTGATCGCGCCTGTCGTAGCGCACGCTCGACGAATAGCTCTGCACGACGAGCACGCCGCGTACGACATCGCCGTCGAACATCGGCACGCCGAGCCACGAGCGCAAGCGGATGTTCTCGCTGTCGAGGCTGATCTCGCCCGCATCGACGAGGCGCACGGCATCGTCGGTATCGAACAGGCACGGCACGCGCCGGCGGATCACATATTCGGTGAGGCCGCGCTCGCCACGGCGCGGCGCGGGCACGTCGCGCAGCGTTTCGTCGATGTAGTACGGAAACGACACTTCACTCGTGGCGGGATCGGACAGCGCGATATAGAAGTTCTTCGCATACAGCAGCCCGCCGACGATCTCATGCAGGCTGCGAAAGAACTTGCCAATCTCGACGGATTGACTCGACAGTTCCGCGATTTCAAAGAGCGCCGCCTGCAAGTGCTGCGCGCGCTCGCGCTCGGCGATTTCGGCGCGCAGCGTGTCGTTCAGATGCGACAGCTCGGCCGTGCGGCGCGCGACTTCTGCTTCGAGTCCCACGCGATGCAGAATGCGGTCGAGCGCCATCGCCACATGCCGCGCGACGACGAGAAAGAGCGCACGGTCCTCCGCGCTGTAGATGCGCGACGCGTCGTAGACCTGCATCGTCAACATGCCGAACACTTCGTCCGAAGCGTTCTTCAGCGGCGCGCCCATCCAGAACTTCGGCCGATGCCCGACACAGTGAAAGCGCCCCGCCGCAGCCGCCTCGACGATGCCCTTCTCGTCGATCAGAAGCGGCTGGCCCGTGGTCAGCACATAGCCCGTCAGCGACAGCCGCTCGGGATCGACCATGTCCATATGGTTCGCGTCGACGGCCTCGGTGTCGATCAGGTCGACGTAGTACGGGTACGTGACGGCGCCCGTCTCGCGGTCGTATAGCGCGAGATAGAAGTTCTCCGCGTCGATCAGCGTGCCGAGCCGCTCGTGAATCGCCTGCAGGAATTCGGTGCGCTCGCTGATCGAGCTGGCGAGATACGCGATGTCGTACAGCACGCGCTGCACGTTCTGCGCGCGCAGCAGCGCATCCGTCTGCATCTGTTCGCCGATCGCGCGCGCGAGCGCGGCGAGCCGCGCATCGGATGCGAATGCGGCAGGCGCGAGCAGCCAGCCGAGCGCAAGCTCGCTGCGCCCCGTGGGCCACGCGACCCAGCCGTACTCGGCGCACGCATCGTGCAGCATCGAAGGCACGATCGTGCGCGGCCAGTCGAAACGCGTCGCGCCCTCGCGCACCAGTTCGAGTTGCTGGCCCGCGCGATACCACGCCCACGATGCGCCGAGCGCATCGACGGCGCTCGCCGCATCGTCGATCGATTGCGTCTCCGTTCCGCTTGCCGACAGACCGGCATTCCACATAAATCAGCCCTCGCGCCGTCCAGGATTGTTTTTCGTTTGTTGGTGCCGACGGGAATTCGCTGTTCAGTGCTTGCTCCCGTCCGATTCAAGGCTGTTATATCGACGAAGGCGAAAGCAAACTTGATGTATCTGACCCGCAAATAACATCCGCGACACAGGCGGAAACGTTTGCACGAAGACGCTCGCGATACGGTTTTGCCCTGATTGCTGCGGAACGGCACTTGCTGTTTAGCTAACGTCCGTGCCGCTCAGGCGACTGATCCTTTCCGTTCGCTTGCGCGGCGCACCGTTTCGAGGAGCAGACATGCAAGCACATTCGAGGGGCGCGGTGCACGCCGACGCATTCCGGCTCGGCCCGCGCGACTGGGTGCCGAACAACGGGCATCTGCCCGTCATCCTGTATCGCGACGTGCGGGACAATCCTGGCGACGGCGACAAGCTCGCTGCCACGTTCGAAGCGATGTTCGCACGCAACGGCTGGCCGCCGAAATGGCGCAACGGCATCTTCGACTATCACCACTTCCACTCTTCGGCCCATGAGGTGCTCGGTATCGCGGGAGGCACCGCGGATGTGATCGTCGGCGGGCCGGGCGGGCGCGTCGTGCATCTGGAAACCGGCGACGTGATCCTGCTGCCCGCAGGCACGGGCCATTGCCTCGAATCGTCGAGCGGGCCGCTGCTGGTCGTCGGCGCCTATCCGCCGGGGCAGCAATGGGACATACGGCGTGAAGCGCTGACCGAAAAGGAACGCATCGCGATGGAAGCGTTGCCGTTTCCGCACAGCGATCCCGTGCTCGGCGCACAAGGGCCGCTGATGGAGAACTGGTTGAAGGCCGCGTGAATCGCGCGGCTGTCCGCGCCGCCGAATACCCTCGCAAGCGCTTCGACACGCGGCCCTCGCGCGGAATGTTCGTTCCGCCTTGGCGACGCTCACATCGACGTCGATCGAGGGCTGCTCGTCTTGCGCATTGCTTCGCGCGCGCACGGCTTGCCCGACGCGGGCGCGGCCCGGCGCCCGCCTCGCGCGCGGCCCGGGTGTGCGGCCAGTGCGCGGCTGATGCGTGCCCGACGTGTGTCCAATGCACCGCCGATCCGCCGACGCGCAGCGCCGCGCAACGATCGCTACCGTACAGACGTCCGCTGATGTTCGCTGACGCGCGCGACGGGTTCGGGCTAACATCCCGTAACGACGTTCGCCGGTCAGGGTCTCGCGCCAGTACCATGACAAAGGACATCATCCATTCGCTTGCCGTACTGACCGCAGTGGGAACGGGACTCTGCGCGCTACCCGCGCGCGCGCTCGAACTCGATGCGCAACTCGTCTGCAAGACCGACGCGCACACTTTCATCCAGGCCCTGCTCGACGATCAATACATCGATCCGAAGCCGATGCGCGTCGAGGCGAACTCCGTCAATGCATTTCGTCCGTTGCACGGCCGCGATCTCACGGCATTCGGCTTTCGCGTCTACGCGATACTCGGCTATCAGCGCGACGACGCGATCTTCCGCCAAGGCAAAGGAAAGGCGGAAGCGGATTCGATTTATGGCGCCGTCGTGTCAGGGCCTTCGGAATCGGTGCGCGTGCGCGTGCAGCAGGCGGGCAGCGGCGCGACCGTCAAGCAGGTGCTGCCTTTCGTCCTCACGGCGATTGTGTGCAGCGACGGCTGAGCGCCGACAGTCGAGACCGTTGTAATTCCCCACATGGTGCACGCTGCCATCAAACGGCCACCCCCCGGCCGCTAATCTTTCTCGCGCAATTTCATGCGCTGCGGGTCAATCGCGTGCGGCTCTTCATCGCGATTGTTTCGATTTGATGACGCATTACCGCGTCGCCGTGCAAGGGTCTCCTTCAGTCACACGGCGTTAAATCGAGCACCGCATTTTCCTATACTCGCCAGGCTGTTTTTTCACTCACTGTCTGGACTAGCTGGAGCTCAACCATGAAAAGAATTCCCGCCGCAGTCGCGGTGCTCGGCCTGTTTGCCGCATCGGCTGCACACGCGCAAAGCTCGGTCACGCTGTATGGCCTCATCGACGCGGGTCTCATGTACACCAACAACGTGCAGAAGAGCGGCACGAGCGGCGCGCTGTGGCAGGCGACGAGCGGCACCATCAACGGCAGCCGCTTCGGCGTGCGCGGCGCAGAAGATCTGGGCGGCGGCTACAAGGCGCTCTTCGTGCTCGAAAACGGCTTCAACGTGCAGAACGGCACGCTCGGCCAGCACAGCCGTCTGTTCGGCCGCCAGGCGTATGTCGGTCTTGGCAGCAGCACGTATGGCACGCTGACGCTCGGCCGCCAGTACGACTCGCTCGTCGACTACGTCGCGCCGCTGTCGGGCACGGCGGGCACGTTCGGCGACACGGGCTTTGCGCACCCGTTCGACAACGACAACCTGAACCACTCGGTGCGCATGAGCAACTCGGTCAAGTACGCGAGCAACAACTACGCGGGCTTCAAGTTCGGCGCGCTGTACGCGTTCTCGAACAGCACCGACTTCGCGATGAACCGCGCGTATAGCGCGGGCGCGAGCTATCAGTGGGGTCCGTTGAACATCGCGGCCGGCTACCTGCAGATCAACGGCTCGAACAGCACGACGAACACGGCTGGCGCGATCGATACGGCCGAATCGGCCGCGAACGGCACGGGCGGCTTCCAGGTCGGCGCGGGTGTCGAGCGCGTGTTCGGCGCGGGCATCAACTACGCGTTCGGTCCCGCCGTGGTCGGCTTCGTGTACACGAACAGCCACTATCAGCAGTCGTCCGCGTTCGGCATGACGAACGGCTCGATGCACTTCGACAACTACGAACTCAACGCCAAGTACGCGTTCACGCCGGCCATCTCGTTCGGCCTGACGGACACGTACACCGATGGCCACACCAGCGGCTCGCGCACTTTCGGCTCCGATCCGAAGTTCAACCAGGTCAATGCGCAAGCCGTCTATTCGTTCTCGAAGCGCACGGACGTGTACGCCGAAGCAATGTATCAGCACGCGATCGGCCACGGCTATGTCGCGTTCATCAATACGTCGGGCGGCGCTTCGTCGACGGCCAATCAGGTGGTCGCCACGATCGGCATGCGCCATCGCTTCTGATCGCTCCGCTATCGTCTGCTTCGAATCATCCGGACTTTGCTTTTCAAGGCCTGCCGCATTATTGTGCGGCGGGCTTTTTTTTCGCCTCGTCGCGCATTGTTCGAACAATCCGCTGCATCGCCGCATTTCACGCGAAACCGCGCGCTTTCGTTAGCTGTTGTCTAACGTTTGACGCCGCGACGCCACATGCCGTTGACGCCAAAACAACGATTAGACCGCCAGCTCGACGCCCCTTTGTGCATTGCACCATGATTTTGACTATAGTGATGGGTGGACATGTCTTTCGCATTCGCGAAAGCGCTAACTATTGACGGAGAATCCGCCGCGACGCGGATGCCAGCCCGCCGCAAGTCATCGTGCTTGCGGCGCTCAGGCGAGGAGAGATCACGATGTTCGATGCCGAAATCGCCGCGAAACTGTTGAACCGGTGGACGGTCAAACCGCCCGCCGCGCAGCACGATACTTCGCAGCACGACAGCTATCTGGATATGCTGCGCGAAGGGAATCTCGACTTCACCCATCAAATGGGACGCGTGACGCTCGGAGACGTCAGCGCTGACGGTCTGTTCGATCTCGAATCGCTCGTATTCGTCGACGGTTCGCGCGCGCTGCGCCTGAGAACGCCGGGCGCCGTGCCCGACTGGACGCAGTGGGCCGCATTCGAGCCGCCCGTCGCACGCAGCGCCGAGAACGCGTCGTTCCGCACGTCGTCGGATGCGCCCAGCGACGACGAATCGTCGTGCACGCTGGAGGCGCCCGAGCGCTGAGTCACTCGCCCGCGCCTTGCTTGATCCGCTCGATCAGCGCCATCGCGGCCGCAGGGTTGTGCGCCTTGTGGCCGCTGATCACGTACAGATACACGTCGCGCGCCTTCTTTGCCGCTGCGGGGCCGTAGCTGTCGAGATCGTCGGGCGCGCCGCCTGCGGCCCACGCTTTCGCGCGCTCGACCCATCGATCGAGCGCGTCGTCCGAATAACCGAGCGGGTTCGCCTCTTCCGTTCCCATGATGCGCGCATAGACGAACGAGGCCGTCGGATCGGCGATCTGCGGATACTTCGAATCGCCCGCGACGATGATCGCGACATCGCGTTTGCGCGCGAGCGCGACGAAGGCCTCGTCGCAAAAGCTCGCGTGCCGCACTTCGACCGCGTGGCGCAATGCGTGCCCGTTCACTTCCGCCGGCAGCAGTTCGAGAAAGTTGCCGAAGTCGTCGGCATCGAACTGCTTGGTCGGCGCGAATTGCCAGTTGATCGGGCCCAGCTTGTTCTTCAGCTCGAGCACGCCGCTCGCAAGAAAGCGTTCGACGGAATCACGCGCTTCCGCGAGCACGCGACGATGTGTCGCGAAGCGTGGCGCCTTCAGCGAAAAGACGAAGTCGTCGGGCGTTTCGTCGTGCCACTTCGCAAACGTCTCGGGCTTTTGCGACCCATAGAACGTGCCGTTGATTTCGATCGTCGTCAGTTGCTGGCTCGCGTATTCCAGTTCGCGTTTCTGCGTGAGCCCTTCCGGATAGAACACGCCGCGCCACGGCTCGAACGTCCAGCCGCCGATACCGACGCGTATGCGCGTTGCAGTCTTTTTTCGAGTGGCCATCTGTAACGCCTTTATGGATCAGAACGCAGCGCGCACAACGCCGCCGTCCACACGCAACGCCGCGCCATTGGTCGCCGACGACAGCTCCGAGCACACATACACGACCATGTTCGCCACTTCCTCGGGCGTCGTGAAGCGCTTGAGGATCGAGCTGGGCCGCGCTTCTTCGAAGAACTGCTTCTCGAAGTCCTCGAAGCTCTGCCCGCCCGAGAGCTTCGCGACGAATTCCTCGACGCCGTCCGAACTCGTCGGCCCCGGCAACACCGCATTGACCGTCACGGCCGTGCCCGCGCATGTTTCCGCAAGGCCACGCGACAGCGCGAGCTGCGCGGTCTTGGTCAAGCCATAGTGAATCATCTCGGTCGGAATCTGAATGCCGCTTTCGCTGCTGATGAACACGACGCGCCCCCAGTTCTTTTTCTTCATGCCCGGTAGATACGCGCGCGACAACTGCACGCCCGACAGCACGTTGACGTTGAAAAAGCGCTGCCACTCTTCATTCGAGATCTCTTCGAACGGCTTCGGGTCGAAGATGCCCATGTTGTTGACGAGAATGTCGACGTGCGCAAAGCGCTCGACGAGACGCGCGACCTGCGCGGGATCGGACACGTCGCCGGCAAAGCCTTGCACGTTCGCACCCGGCACGTTCGCGCGCAGCGCTTCGATCGCCTGATCGACCGACTGCTGAGAGCGCCCGTTGACGATGACCTGCACGCCTTCGCGCGCGAGTCCGGCTGCGATCGCGTGGCCGATGCCCTTCGTCGAGCCGGACACGAAGGCGAGTTTGTCCTTGATCTTGAGATCCATTTGGCGATGTCCTTTGAAGTCGAGCGTTGAAGTCGAGCGGAAGATGCATCGCGTGCAAGCGGTGCGGCATGGCGCATGCGCTCGCATCGCGTAGCTGCATTCGCGAGTGTAGAACCGTGGCAAAAATCGTGCAGAAAAACAGACATGAATCGCGCGCGAAGGTCGCGACGCGATGGCGTCGGAGTCGCTGCAATATCGGCGAACGACGCTGCTTCGCCGATCACGCGCCAGCGTCAAAAAGCGAACGGCGTTAGCATTCGACTGACGTTTGCTCGGCCTCGTCGGCATGCAGGTTCATCGCGTGCGAATCTCGTATGCAAAGCGGGGAGTGCGTGAGCCCGATGTCGAATAACAAGCGATCCACCCGATCAAGGATACGCGCAGACGCCAATCAAACGACACACCCAGCTTGCCGCGCTGCTCGCGCTCGCCAGCCCCGCCGCGTTTGCGCAGAACAGCGTGACGCTCTATGGACGCCTCGACGGCGGCCCTCCAGTACCTGAATCTTCTCGCTGCTCGCGACTTCACGTGATGCGACGGGCAACGCGAACACGAACCCGTTGCCGGGTGATTCGCAGACGGGCGCGTATGTCGGCTTGATGCATATCTTCTGAGCGCGCGCGGGCCGCCTCATCCGCTTGCATGGATGAGGCGGCCCGCGTGTGCGAGTGCGCCAGTGCTCGGGTACGATATGCCGTTACGCGGCTTTCGCCTGTTCCGGCTTTGCAGCGTGCGTCGCGCCCGTGTCCTTCTGTTGCGCGATCTGCTCGCGCAACTTGATGAGCGCGAGCACCGTGTCGATGGTCGGCGTGTCGTGACTGACGAGACGCCCCATCTCCTGCACGACGGTCAGCAGCGGGTCGATCTCCATCGGACGTCCGGCTTCGAGATCCTGCAGCATCGAAGTCTTGTGCGCGCCCACGGCGCCCGCGCCGTCGATACGCCTTTCGACATCCACACGGAAATGCACGCCGAAGCGGTCAGCCACCGACTTCGCTTCGAGCATCATCGTCTTGGCGACGGCGCGCGTGCCGACGTGGCTCGTGATGACATCGAGCGTCGCGTGCGTCAGCGCGCTGATCGGGTTGAAGCACAGATTGCCCCACAATTTCAGCCAGATTTCGTCGCGGATGTTGTCGCGGATGGGCGCTTCGAGTCCCGCTGCAACCATGATTTCGGAGAGCGCCTCGACACGCGGCGAACGCGTGCCGTCGGGTTCGCCGATCGGAAACTTCTTGCCGTACACGTGCTTGATCACGCCCGGCTCGACGATCTCCGCTGCGGGATAGACGACGCAGCCGATCGCGCGCTCCGGTCCGAACTTCTTCCATTGCGTGCCGCCAGGGTCGATGCTTTCGAGCGTCGTGCCCGCGAACTCGCCGCCATGCTTGTAGAAGTACCAGTACGGGATGCCGTTGACGGCCGTGACGATCGCCGTGTTGGGTCCGAGCAGCGGCTGGATCGCATCGACGACGCCCGGCACCGAATGCGCCTTCAGCGCGATGATCACGTAGTCCTGCGGACCCAGCTCGCGCGGGTCCGACGAACAGCGCACGTTGACGAGACGCTCGGTATCGTCGATCAGCAGACGCACGCCGTTGCGCTGCATCGCGGCCAGGTGCGGACCGCGCGCGACGAAACTGACATCCGCGCCCGCAAGCGCCAACTGTGCGCCGACATATGCGCCAATCGCGCCGGCTCCATAAACACAGATCTTCATCTATCTGCTCCCATTCCAAGAAGTGATCAGTGAGCTCGAGCCGGGGCGTCCAAAGACGCGGCGCGCGATCGTCATCGTCGGTTCATCGTTGCCGACTCATGCACCCGCTCGTTGACGGGCATATTGACGAAACGCGCGGCCGACTCGTCCGCGTACCCAATGCGCGTTTATTGCGAGGCTGCCTCGACGGGGCGGGCAGCCGCAAGCTGGTTCGGCAAGGCGCCGATGCCTTCGATCGACACCACGACCGTCGAGCCGTCCTTGATCGAGCCGACGCCGATCGACGTGCCGCACGCGATCACGTCGCCGGGCATCAGCGTCATGTCGTGCGAGATCATGCTGACCTGTTCGGCGGGCGTGAAGATCATGTCCGAGAGCGGATAGTTCTGGCGTTCGACATCGTCGAGGCGCGTGATGACACTCGCGTTGCGCCAGTCGAATTCGCGTTCGATGACGGGACCGATGCAGCTGAACGTATCGAAGCCTTTCGAGCGGCACCATTGCGCGAAATTCGGATCTTCGTTCAGCAGATCGACGGCCGTGACGTCGTTGATGCACGTGTAGCCGAAGATGTAGTCGTCGGCGACTTCGGGCGAGACGTTCGTGCAGCGCTTGCCGATCACGATGCCGAGCTCGCCTTCGTATGCGATCTTGCCGCTGTAGCCTTTCGGCCGGCGAATCGGCGCACCCGGGCCGATCACCGACATCGGCGGCTTGATCAGAAAGAGAGGATGCGACGGCGCGGCCTTGCCGAGCTTCTGCGACAGCGCATGAAAGTTGTTCCAGAGCGCGACGACTTTGGTCGGCATGCACGGACTCAGCAACTCGACTTCATTCAGCGGCCAATGCTTGCCGTTGGGTTTCGCGTCGCTGAACATGTCGCCGTCGTATTCGGCGATGCTTGCGTTATCGAGCACGCCGAAACCGATATGGCCTTGCGGCTGCCGAAAGCGTATCCACGATGTCATCGAACCGTCTCCACAATGTTTTTTATCGACCGACACGGTGAATACGCCCGCGTCACGAGTTGAAGCGTGTTTGTCTTTTCGTTCAGCCTGGCTCAAATGGCGCCAGCCGTTCTGAGCGCGTCGATCTGCGCAGGCGAATAGCCGAGCTCGGCCATCACTTCGTCCGTGTGCTCGCCGAGCAGCGGCGAGCGCGTCACTTCCGTCGGGCTGTCCGACAGCTTGATCGGGTTGCCCACCGTCAGATACTTGCCGCGCACCGGGTGATCGACTTCGACGACCGTGCCCGTCTTGCGCAGCGATTCGTCCTCGGCGATCTCTTTCATCGACAGGATCGGGCCGCACGGAATGTCGTATTTGTTCAGAATCTCCATCGCCTCGAACTTGGTCTTCGTCATCGTCCAGCGTTCGACTTCCGCGAAGATTTCCTTCAGGCGCGGCAGGCGCGCGTCCGGCGTCGCGTAGTCCGGATGCGTTGCCCACTCTTCCCTGCCGATCACGTTGCAGATCTTTACCCACACCGGCGCCTGGGTAATGAAGTAGATGTACGCGTTCGGGTCGTGCTCCCAGCCCTTGCACTTGAGAATCCAGCCCGGCTGGCCGCCACCCGATGCATTGCCCGCGCGCGGCACCGCCTCACCGAACGTGCCGTTCGGATACTGCGGGTACTCCTTCATCACGCCCGTGCGCTCCAGACGCTGCTGGTCGCGCAGCTTCACGCGGCACAGGTTCAGCACGCCGTCCTGCATCGCCGCGAGCACCTTCTGGCCACGGCCCGTCATCGTGCGCTGATAGAGCGCCGTGACGATGCCCAGCGCCAGATGCAGACCCGTGCCGCTGTCGCCGATCTGCGCGCCCGTCACCACGGGCGGGCCGTCGTCGAAGCCGGTGGTCGACGCCGCGCCGCCCACGCACTGCGCGACGTTCTCGTAGACCTTGCAGTCCTCGTACGGCCCCGGACCGAAGCCCTTCACCGACGCGACGATCATCCGCGGATTGAGTTCCTGGATGCGCTCCCACGTGAAGCCCATGCGATCGAGCGCGCCCGGCGCGAAGTTCTCCACCAGCACGTCGCACTTCTGGATCAGCGCTTCGAGCACGAGCTTGCCTTCGGGATTCTTCGTGTCGATCGTCACCGAGCGCTTGTTGTGGTTGAGCATCGTGAAGTACAGGCTGTCGGCGCCCGGCACATCGCGCAGCTGCTCGCGCGTGATGTCGCCCGCGCCCGCACGCTCCACCTTGATCACATCCGCGCCGAACCACGCCAGCAGCTGCGTGCACGTCGGCCCCGACTGCACATGCGTGAAATCGAGAATGCGCACACCGTCGAGTGCTTTGCCCATGCTACGTCTCCCATCATTGTTTGCTGTACGTTGCGGACGCGGTTCGCGCACATCGGGACTGTCCTGCCCGGGCTTCGAATGCATCTGATATGTGATATATCGTATTTACAGCCCGCTATTTGAGCAAGCTTTTTCGGGCGTTTTTTGGCGGGGAAAAACCCTTATGGGCAACCCCGGTACTCAGCGCCCACTACGGACGCGCCCCGCCCTCGCGTTTCGCCTGAAGGCGAATGCGATGGTGGCGGTCGGCAGATTGTGGAAGCGAGACGGGAAAGAAGCGGCGCTCAGCGAGCCTGCGGCTCGATCAACGCAAAAGCGGCGCCGCGCGCAGCCGCGATAGCCGCGGCTTCGGTGGCGAATACGGTGTGGTCCGCGACCTGTTGATATGGCAGGACATGAACGGGCGCCTCGGCGCCGTCGTCGAGTTTGCGCACGGCGGCGAATGCAGCCCAGCCGCCGTTGTGAATGAACTGCATGGCCGACAATTCGACTTGATACGGCCCGAACGTTTCTACACGCATCGATGTTCTCCGTGCTGATCGCCGCGACCGCGATCGACGTGATATTGACTGCGCGAGTGCGGGACGGCGCGCGCGCCGCCCGCGGGCAACAACCCGGAACGACACTTCAGGCGCTGACGCGCGCCTCGAGTTCCGCGATGCGCTTGCGCAGATTGCGGTCTTCCTGGAAGCGCGCGGTTTCGTCGCGAATGATGGCAACGATGCCCGTCAGTTCGCGCGTATCCGAATACAGCAGTGCGACGGTAAAAGCGATGGACAGCGCGCGGCCGTCCTTGTGAACGGAAGGCACCCGCAGCACATCGTTGCCATAGCGCGTCTGTCCCGTCGCCATGGTCTTTTCGTAGCCTTCCCAATGACGCCCGCGCAGACGTTCGGGAATGATCAGATCGAGTGATTTGCCGAGTGCTTCTTCTTGCGTGAATCCGAACATGCGCTCGGCTGCGGGATTCCACAGCGTGATCGCGCCGCTCTTGTCGGAGATGACGACGGCATCGCCGATCGCATGGACCAGTTGTTCGTAATCGATGGCTGCTTGCATATTGGGGCTCGTTGATATGGCTGCCGCTCAGTGAAAAACAGCGCCTGGCTAAGGCGCTGTTCGACAGGGCTCCGCTTCTGCTGCGCTTTTGCTGCAATACGGAGCCCGTTGAAACGCCTCTGCGATTACACCACTTTAGCTTCGCGCATGCTGGCGATCTGCTCGAAGCTGTAGCCGAGGCCCTTGAGCACTTCTTCCGTGTGCTCGCCGAGCAGCGGCGAACCCGTGATCTCCGGCTTCATGTCCGAGAACTTGATCGGGCTGCCGACCGTCAGATAGCTGCCGCGCGCCTTGTGCTGCACTTCCGTGATCGTGCCGCTTGCACGCAGCGACGGATCGTTCGCGATTTCCTTCATCGACAGAACGGGCGAGCACGGAATGTCGAACTTGCGCAGGATGTCGACGGCTTCGAACTTCGTCTTGTCGGCGAGCCACTGTTCGATCGTGTTGAAGATATCGAAGATGTGCGGCTGGCGCGCTTCCGCCGTCTTGTACGCGGGATCGTCGATCCACTCCGGCTTGCCGATCGCGCGGCAGATCGGCTCCCACGCGTGGCCCTGAACCGTGAAGTAGATGTACGCGTTCGGGTCGGTCTCCCAGCCCTTGCACTTCAGCACCCAGCCAGGCTGGCCGCCGCCGCCCGCATTGCCGCCGCGCGGCACGACATCGGTGAACTCGCCATGCGGATACTGCGGATACTCTTCCAGATAGCCGACGCGGTCCAGACGCTGCTGGTCGCGCAGCTTCACGCGGCACAGGTTGATCACGCTGTCCTGCATCGACACGGCCACCTTCTGGCCCTTGCCCGTCTTGTCGCGGCCGATCAGCGCCGTGAGAATGCCGATCGCGAGGTGCATGCCCGTGTTGCTGTCGCCGAGCGCCGCTGCGCTGACGGTCGGCGGGCCGTCCCAGAAGCCCGTCGTCGATGCGGCGCCGCCTGCGCACTGCGCGACGTTTTCATACACCTTCAGGTCGTCGTAGTGGTGGCCGTCGCTGAAGCCCTTGACCGACGCGACGATCATCTTCGGATTCAGTTCGTTGATGCGCTCCCACGTGAAGCCCATGCGGTCCAGCGCGCCCGGCGCGAAGTTCTCGACCAGCACGTCCGATTCGCGGATCAGCCGTTCGAGCACTTCCTTGCCGTCCTGCGTCTTCGTGTCGAGTGTCAGCGAACGCTTGTTGCTGTTGAGCATCGTGAAGTACAGCGCGTCGACGCCGGGGATGTCGCGCAGCTGGTTGCGCGTCACATCGCCCGCGCCCGGACGCTCGACCTTGATCACATCCGCGCCGAACCAGGCGAGCAGCTGCGTGCACGCAGGACCTGCCTGCACATGCGTGAAGTCGATGATCTTGACGCCTTCAAGGGGTTTGGTCACTTTCGTATCTCCGTGGTTGGCTGATGTCACTTTTTCATTGCCGCGCTTTGCGGGTTCAGATTGGTCAGGCGTCCGCTTTCCGTACCGGCCGCCTCGTCGATCACTGCGTTGATCAGCGTCGGCTTGCCGGATGCGATGGCTTCCTTGAGGGCCTTTTCGAGTTCTTCGGGTGTCGTCACGTTGTAGCCGATGCCGCCGAAGGCTTCGATCATCTTGTCGTAGCGCGCGTCCTTCACGAACACGGTCGGCGCGACGTCCTTGCCGCCCGTCGGGTTCACGTCGGTGCCGCGATACACGCCGTTGTTGTTGAAGATCACCGTGCAGACGGGCAGCTCGTAGCGGCAGATCGTTTCCAGCTCCATGCCGCTGAAGCCGAATGCGCTATCGCCTTCGATCGCGAGCACCTGCTTGCCGCTCGTCACAGCCGCGCCGATCGCGAAGCCCATGCCGATGCCCATCACGCCCCACGTACCCGAGTCGAAGCGCTTGCGCGGCTGGTACATGTCGATGATGGCGCGCGCATAGTCGAGCGTGTTCGCGCCTTCGTTCACGACGTTGATATCGGGGTTCTGCTTGACGATGTCGCGCAGCACGCGCAGCGCGCTGTGGAAATTCATGGGCGTTGGACTCTTCGCGAGCGTCGCCGCCATCTTTTCGAGGTTCTTGTTCTTCTTCTCGTTGACGGCGTCGAGCCATTCCTTCGGCGGCTGCGGGAAGTTATCGCCGACCTGGTCGACGAGCGCGGCCACGCACGAACCGATGTCGCCGACGAGCGGCGCCGCGATCGCGACGTTGCTGTCCATTTCCTGCGGCGAGATGTCGATCTGCACGAACTTCTTCGGGTTGCCCCACGTCTTGCCCTTGCCGTGCGACAGCAGCCAGTTCAGGCGCGCGCCGACCAGCACGACGACGTCGGATTCGGCGAGCACGAACGAACGCGCGGCCGAGGCCGATTGCTCGTGCGTGTCGGGCAGCAGGCCCTTGGCCATCGACATCGGCAGATACGGAATGCCCGTCTTCTCGATGAACGCGCGGATTTCCTTGTCGGCCTGCGAATACGCGGCGCCCTTGCCGAGCAGCACGAGCGGACGCTTCGCGCCCTTGAGCAGATCGATGGCGCGCTTCACCGAATCCGGCGCGGGCAACTGGCGCGGCGCCGCGTCGATCACGCGCACGAGCGATTGCTTCGCCTTCACGGCATCGATGGTTTGCGACAGCAGCTTCGCGGGCAGGTCCAGATACACGCCGCCCGGACGGCCCGACACGGCCGCGCGGATCGCACGCGCCACGCCGATGCCGATGTCCTCGGCGTGCAGCACGCGGTACGCAGCCTTCGCGTACGGCTTCGCTGCGTTCAGCTGGTCCATCTCTTCGTAGTCGCCCTGCTGCAAGTCGACGATTTCGCGCTCGCTCGATCCGCTGATCAGGATCATCGGGAAGCAGTTCGTCGTTGCGTTGGCGAGTGCCGTGAGGCCGTTCAGGAAGCCCGGCGCAGACACCGTGAGGCAAATGCCGGGCTTTTGGGTCATGTAGCCAGCGATAGCAGCGGCATTGCCCGCATGCTGCTCGTGACGGAAACCGATAAAGCGCATTCCTTCGGCTTGCGCGAGGCGCGCAAGGTCGGTGATAGGAATGCCGACCAGACCGAAAATCGTGTCGATATCGTTCGCCTTCAGTGCATCGATGACGAGGTGGAAACCGTCCGTCATTTGTTGTGCGTTCTCTTCAGCGGATTCCTGCGGTCTGATCTCAAGTACATCTGCCATGACGTCTCCTCCTTGGCCGGGTGTTGTGTGGCGTCTCGTGATATACAATATTCCAAACACAATATTAGTCAACGGTTTTTTGCGGCTGCCTGTTCGTGCTGCTGCATCGCAAAAGGTCTCTAAAGCTTTGTGTTTGAAGGGTGTGGGCGCTTGAATCGTGCACTGCATCAAGTGCCCGTACGGGATAGTCCTGGGGTCGCGCGAGTGGTTTGCGAGACCTCAGTCCAGAAAATCGCAATGCGCTTCGACATACAGCGCGAGATCGAGCGAGTGCTGGCGCACGAGCGTTTCGACGCGCTCGGTGTCGCGCGCCTCGAGCGCTTCGATGATGCGCATGTGGTCCTCGATCGAGCGCGACGCGCGGTCGCTCTGCGCGATCGTCATGCGGCGTATCGCGCGCACATGCATGAAGATGTTCTTGATCGTGTCGAGGATGATTTGCGAGCCGGACAGCTCGACGAGCGCCTGGTGAAACGCGATGTTCACCTCCGAGTACTCCTCGATGTGATCGGTCGGTGTGGCCTCGTTGAAGTGGTCGAACATCGCGCGCAGCCGTGCGATGTCCTCGTTGGACGCGCGCTGCGTCGCAAGACGCGCCGCCACACTTTCGAGCGCGGCCCACATACAGATCATCTCGACGATCTCTTTCTTCGTCTTGCGCAGGATGTACACGCCGCGACGCGGGATCGTGCGCAGAAAGCCTTCCTGTTCGAGCAGCGTCATCGCCTCGCGAACCGGCGTGCGGCTCACGCCGAGCGCCTCGGTCAGCTCCTTCTCATCCAGACGCACTTCTTCACGCGAGTGGTAGATGTCGGTGTTCGCGATCGCATGCTTCAGCCGCGCATACGCCTGGTCGCGTAGCGAGGCCGTCGCGCTGATCGGCGTCAGGTTCAGGCTCAACGGGACCGTGCGGACATTCTCTTGCGTGTCGGTGGACATGGTCGACGTGTCTCCTCGTTGTCGAAAACGGTTGTGGTCCGCTTGGCCCGTGCGCCTGGTGGGCGCGGTCGTTGTGGCCTCGCGATGGCCGCTTTGTATATGTGCAATACTGTATATCACATATCTATTCGACACCAACTCTCCTGCACCCTGGGTTTGCAGCACTCTTTCCATAAATATTCATCAATGGTTTTCAAAGAAAACTTTAACTATCGTGAATTGATCGGCCGGCCTATGCTGTCCTTCACGCAATCGATGAATTGGAGGAGATCATGCGCAACGCACACGATGGACACCGGACTGACTACGACCGCGCAGTCGATGCGCAGCTGTGCGCGTTCAACAGCGCATTCGCCGACCTGGGGCTGCGCTTTCGCTGGGATGCGCAAACGCTGACATCGCTTGCGGCGATCGACGGCGAACATGCGCGCGTCGTCGCGTATATCGAGGCCCAGCAGCCGCATTTGCTCAATGCTTACAGCGCTGAGTTTTTGAGCGACGCGATTCTCGCGAAGAAGCGCGCGCACACGCCGGACGCGCTGCCGACGCATGTCGAGGCATCAACCGGCCGCGCGCAGCGGTCGGCGGGATTCTCGATTGCACAGTACTTTGCCGACGACGCAGGCCTGCCGGCACTGGCAGGCGCCTGATCCGCTGGCGGCAACAAGCCAGCAACAATCCAGCACCAAGCCGGCAAGCCGCCGACGAAACAAGCCGAACGAAGTCTCCCGCGCCTCAATGCTCGGGAGACTTTTTTATTGGCTATCGGTTTATTGGCTAACGGTGCGTCGCAACGTGGCGCAATAACCAAACAAAAAGCGGTGCATGGCGATTCAAGCCATGCACCGCTTCTTCTGCCTCGATCACGCGACGCCGCTTGCGCAGCGCCCTTCGTCAGTCTCCCGAACCGACGCCCAGCGGCGACGAACTGCTTGCGGAAGCAAGCGAAGCGCGCGCCCCCGACGTCTCGATCCAGCGCGCGCGCATCGGCGCGAGGATGAATTTCGCCGACACGCCCGCCGCGATCGTGATCACGGCCGACACGATGAACACGAGGTTCCACCCGCCTGCCGCCGACAGCACCGACGCCAGCGGCACGAGCAGCGCCGCGGTGCCCTTCGCCGTGTAGAGCGTGCCGGCGTTGGCCGCAGCGTACTTGCTGCCGAACGTATCCGCGCAGATCGCCGGGAAGATCGAGAAGATCTCGCCCCAGAACAGGAAGATCAGCGCCGCGAACGTCATGAACGCATACGGGTTCTGGCCGTACTGCATCATCCCGAGCAGCGCGAGTCCTTCGCCGATGAAGATCGCGAACATCGTGTTCTCGCGGCCGATCTTGTCGGAGATGAAACCGCACAGCGGACGCGTGAAGCCGTTGCAGATGTTGTCGATCGACAGCGTCATCGTGAGCAGCGGCAGCGTGGCGCCGAAGAGCGTCATCGGAAGTTTCGCGAGGCCCCAGTCTTTCGCGATCGGCCCGATTTGCGCGGTCGCCATCAGGCCGCCCGCCGCTACCGCGACGAACGACAGATAGATCACCCAGAACACGGGCGCCTTGATCATCTGACCCGGCGTGAAATCGACCTTGGTCACGGCGAACTTGCGCTTCACGCCGCTAGTCGCGCGCGCGACCGGCTTCTTCAGCAGCAGCGCGAGCACGAAGATGCTCACGCCTTGCAGGATGCCGAAGAACAGGAACGTGTGCTCATAACCTGAGCGCGTAATCATGTTTGCGATCGGGATCACGGTCACGGCCGCGCCCGCGCCGAAGCCCGCCGCCGTCAGACCCGCGGCGAGGCCGCGCTTGTCCGGGAACAACTTCAGCGCATTGCCGACGCACGTGCCGTACACGCCGCCCGCGCCGATGCCCGCAATGACGGACGCCGCGTAGAGTTCGGGCAGCGTCGTCGCGTATGAATTCAGCACCCACGCGAGGCCCGCGCAGAGCGCGCCGCCCGCCACGACGGGACGCGGACCGAAGCGGTCGACGAGCCATCCTTCGACGGGCACGAGCCATGTTTCAGTGAGAATGAAGATCGAGAAGGCAAGCTGAATCGATGCCTGGCCCCAGTGGTGCGCCGCGTTCATCGGAGCGACGAAGAGCGTCCACGCATATTGAAGATTCGCCACCAGCGCCATGCATAGCATGCCGATGATCAGCTGACACCAACGGTTCGAAAAGAAACCGCTTCCCGTCGCCTGTCGGGTGTTTCCATTCATGTGCATCGTCTCCGCTCTCGACGGCAGTTCGCGCTTTAGCGCTTGTTTCCGTCGCATGCAAAATGTTGCGTTCTAATTTTCGATGCGGACTGCCGCGATCCAGGATCGTTGCGCCCGCAAGCGCCTTACTCGTTTTCTTCTACCCGGCGTCGGGTGACTTTCGACAGACCTGCGTAGTTAACCATTCAAACAGGCTGCGGTCTTTTCATTTTTATTCCAATGGGCTGCGGATTTTCCCTTATGCGATCACGTCGACGCGCGAAAGCAAGCGTTAACCCTTAACCCAAAGGCTCATTCCGGGCGAACCCATGCTAAGCGGATGTAGCGAATTGCGAATAATTAAACTTACTTATCGAATCGATAGACGATCGTTTATGGAAGCGATGGCGGGGGGCGCGCAGAGGAGCTTGCCGGCTGGCAATGAGGGAAGATGCGGACATCCGCAAACGGATGTCCGCCGGGGAACAGAGAACGGACGGTTAAAAAGGCGCTGCGCTCAGTCGAGAAAATCGCAGTTCGCCTCGATGAACGCGGCGAGATCGAGCGAGTGCTGACGCACGAGACGCTCGGCGAGTTCGGTGTCGCGCTTTTCGAGTGCTTCGATGATGCGCAGATGATCGACGATCGAGCGCGACGCGCGATCGCTCTGCGAAATCGTCATCCGGCGAATTGCGCGCACATGAATGAAGATGTTCTTGATCGTGTCGAGGATGATCTGCGACTTCGACAGCTCGACAATCGCCTGATGGAACGCGATGTTCGCATCCGAATACTCGGCGATATGTTCTGCCGGCGTCGAATCGCGGAACTGGTCGAACATGTGACGCAGCCGCGCGATCTCTTCGTCCGTCGCATGCAGTGTCGCGAGACGCGCGGCCATGCTTTCGAGCGCGGCCCACATCTGCACCATTTCGACGATCTCGCGCTTGCTCTTGCGCACGATGTAGATGCCCCGGCGCGGAATCGTGCGCACGAAACCTTCCTGTTCGAGCAGCGTCATCGCCTCGCGCACGGGCGTGCGGCTCACGCCGAGCGATTCGCTCAGCGCGCGATCGTCGAGACGGATCTCTTCGCGCGACGCGTAAATGTCCGCATCCGCGATCGCCTGACGCAGCATCGCGTATGCGCGGTCGCGCAGGCTCGCGCTGGTCCCGATAGGTTGCAATGACAGGGTGAACGGCGTTGCCGCTGGCTGGCTGTCCAGTTCTGACGACATGCATCGCCTCTGATGGGTCGGTGTCTTGAACACCGTGGTTGTTCAAGCGGCCGGATGCGCCGCGCCCGTATTGTGTCGCGCTTGTACCGCGCGCGTCCATCGCCACGCGGACTGTTGACGTATTTAGTATATCAGTGTGTGAGGTATTGTCGACGGGCGGCGCGTCCCGTCTGGCGCAGCGCGCAGGTGGCGTGCTGTCGCAGCTTAGGGATTCGGGACGCTCGTCGCGGGGCCGTTCACCGACGCCGTCAATGCACCCGCTGCCGCCGACGCTTCGTGTGGCGCTTCGAGCATCACCGCGCCGCATTGCAACCGGCCGTTGTCGTTCGATTCGAGTTCGGCGGCCGTCAGGTTCGCGCACGCCGCATCGACGATCGTGCCGATGTCGTGCCGGTCGCGCTCGCGCGCTGCGTGCTTCATTTCGCGCTGGAGCCATCCGCTGAAACTCACGACGGCGAATACCGCTACGGCTAAAAGTACTGACTCGAGCTTCGTCAAACGCATCGTGGGTGAACGCTTTGCAGAGGGATGGCCACTCACGATATCGGCATTGCCGCGAAAAGCTTGAGCCCGCGCGCATTTGAAAATGCGCCCCGCAGTGTCCCGTTGATTGCCGCCGGAAAAATGCCCGGCCACATCCGATCGCGCAGCGCCTTTTGTGCAAATTGCGGCGAGCCAATCGTCTTGGTGTTGCCGGAACGATCCTTAGATCTGTCGATAGCTTCCGCACGGCAACTTTACTTGCACCTTTCGCATAACAAGCCAATCCGCTTTGAACGGGAGAGCATCATGGCCACCGAGCCCGAAAGTTTCCGCGATCAGTTCGTCTCGATGTTTCAGTCCGCCGTCGATGAAGTCGTGCGCAGCACGACGCCTTCCACGGGTCTCTCGTCGCGGCCGGGCCTCGACAATCCGCTCGTCAGCGCCGCCGCGACAATCGCGCAGCTGAAGGCGCAAGGCGAGGCGTCGCTGCCGGACGTCGCGCCGGGGGAAATCGCGCAGGACGCGTGGACGTGCGCGAAGATGGGACTCGATCTGATGGAAGCGCGCGCACGCGGCGACACCGCGACGGCCGAAAGCATCCAGAACGACATTCGCTACAACGTCTGCGATCCGGCGTGGTTCACGGTCATCGAAAACTACATGCAGTACTTCGGCCCGGACGGCAAGCGCGCCGCGATTCCCTACCGGCGCGCGGCCGCGATCGGACCCGTCACGGTTCCGCTGAAAGCGGGCGCCACGGTCGCGCTGATCGCCGACTGGGGCACGGGCACCCAGGTCGCCACCGATCTGCTGAAACAGGCCGCGCTGCAAAGCCCGGACGTCGTGATCCATCTCGGCGACATCTACTACTCGGGCACGCCGCAGGAATGCGACGCGAACTTCAGGAAGATCGTCGATGCCGTGCTTTCGCGCGATACGAAGGACGTGCCCGTCTATACGCTCTCCGGCAATCACGACATGTACTCGGGCGGCGCCGGCTATTACGGGCTCATCGACACGCTCAACGATCACGCGCGCCTTCAGCCCGCCAGCTTCTTCTGTCTGCGCAACGACGACTGGCAGTTCATCGCGATGGACACGGGCTTGCACGACTACAACCCGTTCACGGTGACTGACGTCGTGACGTTTCTGGAGCAGGACGAAGAAGACTGGATCGTCGAGCGCATCGCCGAATTCAGCGGCAAGACGATTCTGCTGTCGCATCACCAGCTGTTTTCAGCGCTCTCGCAGATCGGGCCGCCGCAGACGGACGGCAAGCTCACCGCGTACAACCCCCGGCTGCTCGCAAGCTTTCGACGTTTTTCGCAGGCCGCGAAGCAGCCGATCACCGCATGGTTCTGGGGCCATGAGCACAACCTGAGCGTGTATCAGCCGTATCTCGACTTGACGCGCGGACGTTGCATCGGACACGGCGCCGTGCCCGTGCTCGTCAACGGCCCGGAGAACGCGCCGGACACGCGCGTCGTCAATCCGCCCGCGCTGCAGAACGTCCTGCTGAAACAGGCGAACAAGGTCTACATGCACGGCTTCACGATCGTCCGGCTCGGACAAGGCGCGCAGAAAGCGCAAGCGTCGGCGGAGTACTACGAGAGCACCGACGGCACGACGCCCATGTTCACCGAATCGCTCTAGCTCTAACGCGCCGAATGCGGAACGTCTCGCGCCGTGGGTCTCGCGCTAGACGTCGACGATCACTTCGAAGCCGCCGTAGATCAGACGCTTGCCGTCGAACGGCATCGGCAGCGTCTCGGGCTGCGTGCGCGGATCGGCCATCACTTTCTTCATGCCTTCGTCGCGTGCCGCGCGCGAAGGCCACACGACCCACGAGAACACCACCACCTCGCCGGGTTCGAGCTTGACGGCCATCGGAAACGACGTGAGCTTGCCTTCGGGCACATCGTCGCCCCAGCATTCGACGACATTCAGCGCGCCGTATTCCTTGAAAACACCCGCGGCAATCTGGGCATGCCTACGGTAAGTTTCGCGATTCTCCTCCTTTACACCGACGACAAATCCGTCCACATAATTCATTGCAGCCTCCATTTGCGGTTTCGTCAGAACGCAGGCATATGTCGCGCCGTTGCCCGCTTCTACACACACGACGAGCGAGGCGGCAGCAAATCGACAGCACGTCGATAATTTTCGTATTCGACCGCACGCGGCCACGCTGCGCGCGGCACATGGCATAATCCGCGCAGCATTCAACAGCGCTTTTGACATGTCGAGCCGGTTCTATCGGAAGATTGGCAGCCTCCTCGGATTGCTCGCGATCCTGATGGCGACGCTCGCGCCCACTGTCTCGCAGGCGATTGCAGCGAGCCGTGGCGCATACGATCCCGCCGCCGCGCTCTGCTCGACACACACGGCCACGCTCGCCGACACGCACGAAGACGACCCCACCGACGCCCACACGCTCGCCTCGCATTGGCACGCTTGCGGCTATTGCAGCCTGCTCGCGCATTTCCCCGTGCTGCCCGCGTCGCCATCGACGTTTGCGCTGACCGTCGAGGCCATCACGCAACAGGCCGCCGCGCGCTTCGACAGCGTCGCGCTCGCTGCTGCATATCAAGCCGCGCAACCGCGCGCGCCGCCCGTTCATCTCTGAGTCGAATCGCGTTCCGGCAGCGCCATGACAGCGCTGCTGTTTTCGCGCGTGCGCCGCTTCGCGAAGCGCAAGCCGCTCACGCGCGCGTTCATACTCGGGATGACCCATGAACATCGCACTCGACAGGCGCGGCACATTGCCGCTCGCCTGCTGCATTGCCGCGGCCCTGTACTTTCCGGCGCTCTCGCACGCGCACGCGATTGCGGGCGATCGCGTATTCCCCGCCACGATGGCCGTCGACGACCCCGGCGTCGGCGACGAACTCAACTTGCAATACGGTCATCAGCGCGTGCCCGGCGACGATGGCAACCAGAGCATCAACACCTTCAGCTTCGAATACGACAAGCTGATCACGCCGCGCCTTGCCGTGTCGGTCGGAGGCGCTTATGTCGGGCAGAACAATCCGACGGCACACGGCTTCGACAACTTCAGCGTCGGCCTCAAGTACCTGCTGTACGTGAACGAAGCGCACGAGTTCATGACGTCGATCGGCGTCGACGCGGATCTCGGCGGCACGGGAAGTCACGCGATCGGCGAGAGCTTCTCGACGATCTCGCCGACGATCTTCGCGGGCAAGGGTTTCGGCGATCTGCCCGATTCGCTCGCGTGGCTGCGCCCGATCGCGATCACGGGCGAAGCCGGTCCGGCGTTCACGACGGGCGCGGGCCAGCCCAACGCGTTCAACTACGGCGTGACGGTGCAATACAGCCTGCCCTATCTGCAGCAGCACGTGCGCGATGTCGGCTTGCCGCAGCCGCTCGCGAACCTGATCCCTATCGTCGAGATTCCGCTGTCGCGCAGCCAGGGGCAAACGACGGGCACGGTGAATCCGGGCTTCATCTGGGTCAACCGCTATGGGCAACTGGGCATCGAAGCGCAGATACCCGTGAACCGCGCGAGCGGCTCGCATGTCGGCGTGCTGGTGCAGACGCATATCTTCTTCGACGACATCGCGCCGACGACGATCGGCAAGCCGCTCTTCCAGTAACGAGGACATCGCAATGAACATGACACGAATTGCAATCGCAGGCGGCATGCTGTTGGCGCTGAGCCCGCTCGCGGCCAACGCTCATGTGTTTCCGCAGAAGCAGGAGCCCGGCGCGGGCGCGACGGTCGAAGCACCGGCCAAGGTCGTCATCACATTCGACGGACCGCTCGAACCGGCATTCAGTTCTCTGACCGTCACCGATGCGTCGGGCAAGCAGGTGAACACCGCGAAATCGGCCGTCGACGCGCAGCAGCCGCGCGTCGAATCCGTCGCGCTGCCCGCTTTGCCCGCCGGCAAGTACAACGTGCATTGGGTGGCCGTCGCATCGGACGGCCATCGCACGCACGGCGATTACTCGTTCAACGTGAAGTGAAGAAGTGACGAAGACGAAGGCGAAGTGATGACGATGCGCCGCGACGCACGCGCCCGATGACGCTCACGCCGCGCGCCGGTTCGCGACGCGCGGCATTGCGCGCGGCAATTCCAGACGCCGCGACCACGTCGCCATCATGCGCACGGCAACGGGCGGCTTGCTGAGTATCGCGCTGTCGTAGCGCTTGCCATCGAAGTGATGCGTATCGACGATGCGAAAGCCTTGTGCGCGATAGAACGCGATCAGATGCGCAGCAGGCTCCGGCGTATCGAGCGCGAGCTCGGCAAAGCCGCGCGTCGCGGCCCAATGCTCGGCGAACGTCAGCATCGACTTGCCGATGCCGCGTCCTTGCCACATGGGGTCGATGCCGAGCTGGCGCACGCTCGCCACGTCGTCGCGCTGATAAAGCTCGCAGGGCGACTCGGCGTCGCGCGCATAGAGCGTCATCGTGCCCACGATCCTGCCGTTGCACACCGCGACGAAACAGTCGCCGGCCAATGCGCGTTGCTGCGTCACCGCGATGGACTGATCGACACACGTGCAGTTGAGCCCCATCATCCCGAGCCTCGCGAACGCGCGATGCAGCATCGCGGTAAGTTGCGCGTACGAGTCGCGCGCGGGATCGAAACGCCGCACGATGCTGCCGGTTCCGTGGCGGATGCCCGAACAGTGCGCGTTCCGGCTGACGACTGCGTGCGGCTTCTGCATGACCTCTCCGTTCAAAGATCGATGCCTGAAGTCTAGGGACGGCTCTAATGCGCAACAAGAAAAAATGTCGTAAAAAATGGGCTCGGGCTTGTAGCGATCGCGGCATCACGTCGGCCATCGCGCGGCGCTGCACGAGGCCGTGCTACTGTCGCGGCAACCGGCTCGCATGTTTCTTCATCGTTCCATCCCGCCACGGAGTGCGCGTGAACAATCCGCTGATTATCGGCTTTGCGCTCGTCGCGCTCGATGTGGTGGTCTGGCGTTGCGCGATACCCAGGAACGAAGTCGCGCGGCTGCTGGTGCGGCTCTGCATCTATGCGGCCTTTAGCGCGCTGCTGTTCAGCTCGAACCTGAGCCCGTTCTCGCAGGCGCCCTATCTGAATTCGCGGCCGCTGCACCTGATCGGCCAGGTGCTCGAAATCATCTGGTGGCTGATGGGCGCGCGCCTGCTCAGCATGGCGCTCGACACGCTGCTGCTGCCGAAAACATGGCGCCGTCAGCGGCTCTTTCAGGATGTGTTCGGCGCGCTCGTGTTTCTGGCCGCCGTCGTCGCCGCGCTCGGCTTCGTGCTCGAATTGCCCGTGCGCGGGCTCGTCGCGACATCGGGCGCGCTCGCCATCGTGCTGGGCCTCGCGATTCAAAGCACGCTCAGCGATGTGTTCGCGGGCATCGTGATCAACACGACCGAGCCGTATCACATCGGCAACTGGGTTTCCATCGACGGCGTCGAAGGCAAGGTGCTGGAGATGAACTGGCGTGCGACGCATCTGCTGACTTCGCAAGGCAACATCGTCATCGTGCCGAACGCCGTCGCGGCCAAGGCGAAGATCACGAACAGCAGCCGCCCGCCGACGCTGCACGGCGTGACCGTCACGCTCGAGATCACGCCCGAAGCGCGCCCGGGCGTCGTGCTGGCCGCGCTCGAACGCGCGCTGGCCGGCGTGCGCGCCGTGATCGCCGACCCCGCGCCGTATGCGCTCGTGAAGAAGACCACCGTCACGTCGATCCAGTACGAAGCGACAGCCTACGTCGACGACATGAGCAAGAAGCTCGCTGTGACGAACGAGCTTTACGACCTGTGCTACCGGCATCTCGCGGCAGCGGGCGTCGAGCTGAGACCGCTGGGTGTCCCATACGGGCCGTCAGCGCCCGCGACACAGGCCGATCGCAGGATCAGCCTGCTCAGGCGCGTCGAGCTGTTCGCCGCATTGACGCCCGACGATCTGGCGCGGCTCGCGCCGCTGCTTTCGCGCCACGAACATGACCGCGGCGACATCGTGATCACGCCCGAAACCGTGCCCGACAATCTGAGCATCGTCGATTCGGGCGTGCTGTCGGTCGTCGCGGAAAGCGCCTCCGGTCCCGTCGAAGTGAACCGCCTCGGTCCCGGCGATGCAATGGGCGAAGCGGGGCTGCTCGCGGGCATGCCCGCGCGTGTGAAGATCTCGGCGCTGACGCATGCCGTCGTCTATCAGTTGAAGAAAGACGACGTGACGCCGCTGCTCAAGGACAACCCCGACGTCGCAAAGCTGATGTGCCGGCTGCTGTCGCGCCGCCAGGACACGCTAGGCAAGCTCGGCGCGCCGACACCCGTCGCGCAGTCGGAGCAGTCGATCTTTCAATGGCTGCTCGAAGGCATGCGCAAGCTGCACGATCTGACGTTCTGAACTGAGCGCCGCGCGGCGCATCGCATGGCGAACTCGCCACGCGATGCGCACGACAGCCGATCGAATGCGATCAAACGCGTTCGATCGCGATCGCAATACCCTGCCCGACGCCGATACACATCGTGCACAGCGCGAAGCGGCCCTGCGTGCGTTGCAGCTGATACATCGCGGTCGTCACGAGGCGCGCGCCGCTCATGCCGAGCGGATGGCCCAATGCGATCGCGCCGCCATTCGGATTCACGCGCGCGTCGTCATCGGCGACACCCAGCGCGCGCAGCACGGCAAGGCCTTGCGATGCGAACGCTTCGTTCAGCTCGATCACGTCGAACTGGTTGATGCTCATGTTCAGGCGCGCAAGCAGCTTTTGCGTCGCGGGCGCAGGGCCGATGCCCATCACGCGCGGATCGACGCCTGCCGTCGCGATGCCGAGCACGCGTGCGCGCGGCGTCAGGCCGTAGCGCTTCGCGGTCTCTGCGTTCGCGAGCAGCAGCGCGGCCGCGCCGTCGTTGACGCCCGACGCATTGCCCGCCGTCACCGTGCCGTCCGGGCGCACGACGCCCTTCAGCTTCGCGAGCGCTTCGAGGCTCGTCTCGCGCGGATGCTCGTCCTTCGACACGACGATCGCATCGCCCTTCTTCTGCGGAATCGTCACCGGGACGATTTCCTGCGCGAGCGTGCCGTCCTGCTGCGCGCGCGCCGCCTTCTGCTGGCTGCGCAGCGCGAACGCGTCCTGATCGGCGCGGCTGATGTTGTAGTCGGTGGCGACGTTTTCGCCCGTCTCCGGCATCGAGTCGACGCCGTAGAGCTGCTTCATCAGCGGGTTGACGAAACGCCAGCCGATCGTCGTGTCATGGATGTCGGCCTGACGCGAAAACGCGCTCGTCGCCTTGCCCATCACGAACGGCGCGCGGCTCATGCTCTCGACGCCGCCCGCGACCATCAGCCCCGCCTCACCCGACTTGATCGCGCGCGCCGCAATGCCGACGGCATCCATGCCCGAGCCGCACAAACGGTTGACCGTCGAGCCCGGCACGTCCTTCGGCAGGCCCGCGAGCAGCAGCGACATGCGCGCGACGTTGCGGTTGTCCTCGCCGGCCTGGTTCGCGCAGCCGTAGATCACGTCGTCGATCGCGTTCCAGTCGACTTCCTTGTTGCGCTCCATCAGCGCCTTCAGCGGCACGGCGCCCAGATCGTCGGCGCGCACCGACGACAGCGAACCCGCATAGCGGCCAATCGGCGTGCGAATCGCGTCGCACAGGAAAGCTTCCGTCATGAGATGTCTCCAGTAATGGCAGGCTGGCGTATCGTGGAAAGCGCCAGCGTCGGCGCATGGGGAGCGCCGCAAAAACATGCCGATGAACCGATATTTGTTCTATACTCGAACAAACGATCATATATCGAACAATTCAGGTTTGATGATAGGCGGGTGGCGGAAAGACTGTCAAGCGCGAAGGCGCGCGAGTGCGCGACGAAATCCGCAATGACGTGTCGCTGAAAACGGCGGAGATCGGCAGGAAGTCGGCACGAACAGGCCGCACAACAGGCGGCGAGCGGAAAGCCGCGGCGAAGTTGGCGAATCCGGGCGCTTGCGCTATCGTCACGGCTTTCCGCCGGCTAACGAAGGCTGTCCAACGTTTGAACGTATCGTGCATAGGCCCATGAGCAAAGTCCCACCAGCGTCACAAGCCGTTTCCGTCAACGATGGCGACGCGCCCGACAAACCGGGCGACTCGTACGTGCAGTCGTTCGCGCGCGGCCTCGCGGTGATCCGCGCGTTCAACGCCGAGCGGCCCGAGCAGACGCTCACCGACGTCGCATCGGCAACCGGCCTCACGCGCGCGGGCGCGCGCCGCATTCTGCTGACGCTGCAAACGCTCGGCTACGTCGAGGCCGAAGGGCGTCTGTTTCGCCTGACGCCGAAGATTCTCGATCTCGGTTTCGCGTATCTGACGTCGATGCCGTTCTGGAATCTCGCCGAGCCCTTCATGGAAGAACTGTCGGCGCAGGTACACGAAAGCTGTTCGGCGGCCGTGCTCGACCGCACGGAAATCGTCTACGTGCTGCGCGTGCCGACGCACAAGATCATGACGATCAATCTGTCGATCGGCAGCCGTTTGCCCGCGTATTGCACGTCGATGGGACGCGTGCTGCTGTCGTCGCTCGACGAAGCGACACTCGACGCGACGCTCGACGCGTCGCCCATCGTCGCGCACACGCCGCGCACGATCACCGACAGGAACGAGCTGAAGAAGGCGATCGCGCAAGTGCGCAGCCAGGGCTGGGCCGTCGTCGATCAGGAGCTGGAAGGCGGGCTGATTTCGCTGTCCGCGCCGATCCGCAACCGGCGCGGACAGATCATCGCGGCGATGAACATCAGCGGCAACGCGCAGCGCAATTCCGCGAAGCAGATGGTGAAGGCGTTTCTCGAGCCGCTGCAAAAAGCGGCGCAATCCGTGTCGGATATGGTTGCGCTGCGCGGCTGATTGCGATTGATCGCGATCGGTTGCGATAGCGCGCGGCTTGCTTGCGCAGCGTGAACAGCGCGCGCGACGCGTGCATCAATGGCTTCGCCTCGGCGAACCGCGAAAGCGAAGCCGCGCACAGAGCGCCCGTTCAAACGCGCCGGCCCGTCAACGACCTATCACCGGTTCATCACCGGCCCATCAACGCCCCAGATAGCGCTCCACGAGACGCGCCCAGTACGCGGCGCCGATCGGCAGATTGCGGTCGTTGAAATCGTAGTGCGGGTTGTGCACCATGCAGCCGTCCTCGCCGACGCCGTTGCCCAGGCGCAGGAACGACCCCGGCCGCTGTTCGAGCATGAACGCGAAGTCTTCGCTGCCCATCAGGATGTCGGCGTTCGGCTCGACGTTTTCGGCGCCCACCAGTTCGCGCGCGACCTGAATCGCAAACTCCGTCTCGGCATCCGTATTGACGACGACGGGATAGCCTTCGATGTAGTCGACGTGCGCCTTGCCGCCATAGCTCGCGGCCTGCGCTTCGGCGAGTTCGGTGATGCGCTGCTTCAGAAGCGCCCGCACTTCCGGGCTGAACGAGCGCACGCTCAGTTCGAGTTTCGCGCTCGACGGAATCACGTTGTTCGCGACGCCCGAGTGCATCGTGCCGACCGTCACGACAGCGGGCTGAGCCGGGTTCACGTTGCGCGCGACGATAGTCTGCAGCGCCATCACGATGCTCGACGCGATCACGATGGGATCGACGGTGAGATGCGGACGCGCCGCGTGGCCGCCGACGCCTTCGATCGTGATCGTCGCCTTGTCGCCCGCCGCCATGAACGCGCCCTTGCGGAACAGGAACTTGCCGGGCTCCGCGCCCGGATGGTTGTGCACGCCGAACACGGCGTCGCACGGAAAGCGCTCGAACAGGCCGTCTTCGATCATCTTCTTCGCGCCGCTGTCGATCCCGCTTTCCTCGGCCGGCTGGAAATACAGATGCACTGTGCCCGAGAAGCGGCGCGTCTTCGCCAGATGCTCGGCCGCGCCGAGCAGCATCGTCGTGTGGCCGTCGTGGCCGCATGCGTGCATCTTGCCGTGCGTGCCGCTCGCATACGGCAGCCCCGTCTGCTCGACGATGGGCAGTGCGTCCATGTCCGCGCGCAGCCCGATGCTGCGCGTGCCGTCGCCGACCTTCAATGTGCCGACCACGCCCGTCTTGCCGACCCCGCGCGTCACCGTCCAGCCCCACGCCTCCAGCTTTTCGGCGACGAGTGTCGCCGTCGCGACTTCTTCGTACGCGAGTTCGGGATGGTGGTGAATGCGGTGGCGGATATCGCGCAGTGAAGCGGCGGCGGGTTCGAGCTCGGCGATTTCGGTCAGGGAGGTGGCGTCGGTCATCAGGGGTGCTCCGCGGTTTGTTCTAGGTCTCTTCGCCGCGTCTCGTGCGCAGCGTCAATCCGCAGACTATAGCAACGCGAGGCCTTTCCCGTAAGACGGCCGTGCCTTTGACTTACTTAACGCTTTCATCGGGAACGGGCGCATCGGTTCGCGGCTCACGCGACGGCGGCTCCGGCGCTTCGTTCTTCAGCACGTCGACGAACGCCTGACCGGCTGCTTCGAGCGTGCCGGAATTGTCGATATGCGTGAGATGCGCGCCGTCGGGCAGCGTGAACGGCGCCTGGCGCGCGAGACGGGCCTCGACCTGCTCCTGCGTCTCGCGTCCGCGCGCCGCGAGACGCTGCGCGAGAATATGCTGCGCGGCATGGATATGCACGACTTCGAGATGCGGATAGCGCTTCAGCGCACGCGACAGATACGCACGCGATCCATTGACGACGACCGTGCAGCCGCGCGCGAGCCACGCGTCGATCTCGATGCCGATGCCGTAGTGCAACTCGTGACTCGACCATTCGAGCGCAAAGAGCCCCTGCGCCGAACGCGCGGCGAACTCTTCTTGCGTCAACGCGATGTGATTCTCGTTGTGCCCCGTGCCGCGCGTGATGTAGCGATGCGCAAACACGACAGGCGTGCCCGCGACGTGATCGCGCGCGAAGTGCAGCAGCGAATCCTTGCCCGCGCCCGATGGTCCGATCACATAGATCAAACGACCCTTCATCCGTTCGTTCACTCCTTCGTTCACTCCTTGTGTTCTGCCGTAAACGCGAGCCGCTGCCACAGCATGAACGGCTCGCCCGGCGCAGGCTCGACGAAGATCGCCGCGCCGTCGATGGGCAACGGCCCGAGACGCTGCGCCTCGCGATGCCACCATGCGACGATCGCGGCGCGATCGGCGGCATTGTCGAGCGAATTGGACAGCGTCATGTGGAACCGAAACTCGTCGAGCACATACGGATATCCCCATTCGCCGAGAAGTTCGCGCTGGCGTTCCGTCAGCGGCGCCTGCATGCGCTTCGCGGTGTCGGCGGCGGACGGCTTCTCGCGCAGCGGCGCGAACGTGCGCAGCGCGTCGGCGGCAAGCGCGCGCATCTGTTCGTCGCCCGATGGCGTCGCGGGACGCATCGCCACAAAGTCGCCCAACGTCGCCGCTTCGACGTGCAATGCGAAAGGCCTCTGCGTATGGGCCCAGTTTTCCGCGGCTTCGAGCAGATCGGCGACGCTCGCGCGATCGGCAAGACAGAACGGCGCGACGAGCGTGCCGTGCCAGCCATAACGGCGCGGCGATGCCGTCAGTTGCGCAAGCGGCTCCGACAGCGCGGGCGCTTCTTGCGGATCGATCGAAGCGCCGCTCTCGGCATCGCGGCCGAGCCACGCGGCGCCCGCATCCCACCAGCCCGACGCGCGCGCCGGCGCGTAATAGATCGCGAAGCGTGCCTGCGCGGACCAGGCATTCATCGTAGACGCGCTCATACGTCGTGCTCGACCATCAGTTGCACGCGGTCCGCGGCAAAGTGCGTGAAGCCGTATTTGATCGGCGTGCCTTGCGTGTCGACGTCGACGTTTTCGACCCACAGCACCGGCTGCTGCCGGTTGATGCCGAGACGCCGCGCGACTTCCGGCTCGGGCAATACGCTGCCGATACGGCTCCACTTGCGCAGATAATCGTTCACGCCATATTCGGCCATTGCCTTCGTAATGCCGCCCACGCGTTCGAGCACGTCGGGCAGATCCGCGAAACGCGCGGCCGGATAGAAGTTGCGCGCGAACGTGAGCGGCACGCCGTCCGCTTCATGCAGCGACTCGATGCGATACACGAACGCGCCCGCGCGCAGGCCCAGCGCTTTCGCGACGGTGGGATCGGCCTTCACGCGCGCCGCCGACAGCATCGTGCCCGCCGCCGAATGATGCTGCTGCCGCAGGTTCTCGGTAAAGCGCGTGCGGCGGCCGATCGTATAGTCGATGGCGCCCGGCTGCACGAACGTGCCGCGCCCCTGCTCGACGCTGACGAGTCCTTGCGCGGCGAGACCCAGCATCGCGCGGCGGATCGTATGGCGATTCACGTCGAAGCGTCGCGCAAGCTCGCCTTCGCTCGGCAGACGTCCGTCCTCGCCGAAGCCGCTTGCCGCGATCTCCTTCGCGAGGATCTGCTCGATCTGCCGCCATACGGCAACGCCCGCTCCCCGTTCGAGCATCGTGCCCGGCGCCGCGTCGTCGTTCGATGTCATGGTGCTGTCATTCCCTTCGGTTCAAATAAGCGTTCTGTGCATTGTAGTCCGCGAGCCGTGGCGGAAATATGAAATGCACCTTCTGTCACGGGACAGCGACATTTTAGCTCTAAACGTCTAGACGTTTAGACGAATAGATGCTCAAATGTCTGCACTTGCCACTGATGGTCCACTGATCGTCCACTTCCAGGAAATGCCGATGAGCGCCCCCGCCTCTCCGCCTGCCACCGCCTCCCCCGCCTCTGCCAACCCCGCGCGCCGCGCATGGATGGCCGTCCTCGCCAGAACGCCGCGCGCCGATCTCGAAGCCGCGCTGAGCCGCGCGATGGAAGGCACGCCGTTCCCCGCTTTCGACTGGCTGCGCCCGCCCGAGATCGGGCTCGCGATGGTGCGCGGACGCATCGGCGGCACGGGCGATGCGTTCAATCTCGGCGAAGCGACCGTCACGCGCGCCACGCTGCGTTTGCGCACGGCCAATTACGCCAATGACGATACGGATGAAGGCGCAACGGTCGGCGTCGCTTGTCATCTGGGACGCGACCGCCGCCGCGCCGAACTCGCTGCCATCGCGGACGCACTGCTGCAAACGCCGCAGCATCACGAACGTCTGCAACAGCAGCTGATCGCACCGCTCGCTACGCAGCTCGCGGCGAAACGCACGCAACGTCAACAGGACGCCGCATCGACGCGCGTCGAATTCTTCACGATGGTCCGAGGCGACTGATGAACCCTTCCACGCAATCCGCGCAGATCGCGCTCTCCATGCTGACGCCGGGCTTCGCCGATCCCGTCCACGATACGCAGACGGTGTTCCGCACGCTGCTCGATGCGCTGTCGCGTCCGGGAAAGATCGGCACGATCAACAACGTGCTGCCCGCTTCGCGCAGCGACGCGCGCAACAACCTGCCGCACGCGCGCGCCGATCTCGCCGCTTTCGCCGCGCTGCTCGCGCTGTGCGATTACTCGACGCCCGTGTGGCTCTCGCAGCCCGATGCCGTGCTCGGCTCGGCGTTGCGCTTTCATACGGGTGCGCCGCTCGTCGACGAGCCGCAAGACGCCGCGTTCGCCTATGTGCACGACGCGAGCACGCTGCCGCCGCTGACGAGCTTCGCGCCCGGCGCGCCCGAAACGCCGGAGCAATCGGTGACGCTGCTCGTGCGCGTCGATTCGTTGGCGCAAGGTGCGCCCGTCACGTTGCGCGGCCCCGGCATCGAAGACACGCACACGATCGCCCCTTCCGGCCTGCCCGCGCGTTTCTGGCGCGAGCGCGCCGAACTCGCGCCGCTCTTTCCGTGCGGCATCGACTGTTATCTCGTCTGCGGCGACATGCTGATCGGTCTGCCGCGCACAACCCGAGTGGAGCTGAACTAATGTACGTTGCCGTCAAAGGTGGAGAACGCGCGATCGAAGCATCGTGGCGTCTGCTCGACAAGGCGCGCCGCGGCGATACGCAGTTCGCCGAACTGAGCGTCGCGCAGATCCGTTCGCAGTTGCGCCTCGCCGTCGCGCGCGTGATGACGGAAGGCTCGGTCTACGACGAAGAGCTTGCCGCGCTCGCGATCAAGCAGGCAGCCGGCGATCTCGTCGAAGCGATCTTCCTGCTGCGCGCCTATCGCACGACGCTGCCGCGCTTCGGCTATACGCAGCCCGTCGACACGGAGAACATGCACATCGAGCGGCGCATCTCCGCGACGTTCAAGGACGTGCCGGGCGGCCAGATGCTCGGCGCGACGTATGACTACACGCAGCGGTTGCTGGATTTCACGTTGCTCGCCGAAGGCGACGGCGATGGCGCCGCGCGCGCGAAGCGCAGCGAAAGCGCAAGCGAGGAAGCGATGCCGCGCGTCGTCTCGCTGCTCGACAAGGAAGGCCTGATCGAACAGGAACACGTGTCCGAAGACGCGCCCGAACCCGGCGATCTGTCGCGCGAGCCGCTGTCGTTTCCCGCGAGCCGCGCGACGCGCCTGCAGAATCTCGCGCGCGGCGACGAAGGCTTTCTGCTCGCGATGGGCTACGCAACCCAGCGCGGCTACGCGCACTCGCATCCGTTCGCGGGCGAGATCCGCTTCGGCACGGTGGCCGTCGAGATGGAACTCGACGAACTCGGCGAGGCCGTCGAGATCGGCGAAATCGACGTGACGGAATGCCAGATGATCAACCAGTTCGCGGGCAGCAGCGAAGTGCCGCCCACGTTCACGCAAGGCTACGGTCTCGCGTTCGGTCACTCGGAGCGCAAGGCGATGGCGATGGCGCTGGTCGATCGCGCGCTGCGCGCCGAAGAACTCGGCGAAACGCTCGGCTCGCCGACGCAGGACGTCGAATTCATGCTGTCGCACAGCGATAACGTCGAGGCATCGGGCTTCGTGCAGCATCTGAAGCTGCCGCATTACGTCGACTTCCAGTCCGAACTCGAACTCGTGCGCCGTCTGCGCGCGAAACACGCGGCACGCGATCAGCGCGACGACAGCGACCCGAACGGCAAAGAGGACAAAGAGGAGCAAGCGGCATGAACGCGCCCGACACGACGATGCAAACTTCGGCGCACGACAGCGCCGCAGAAGGCTACAACTTCGCGTATCTCGACGAGCAGACCAAGCGCATGATTCGTCGCGCGCTGCTGAAGGCAGTGGCCGTGCCGGGCTATCAGGTGCCGTTCGCGTCGCGCGAAATGCCGCTGCCGTTCGGCTGGGGCACGGGCGGCATTCAGGTGACGGCATCGATCATCGGGCGCGACGACACGCTGAAGGTGATCGATCAGGGCTCCGACGAAACGACGAACGCCGTCAACATTCGCCGCTTCTTCGCGCGCACGACGGGCGTCAGCACGACCCGCAAGACGAGCGAGGCGACCATCGTGCAGACGCGTCACCGCATCCCCGAAACGCCGCTCACCGACAAGCAGATTCTCGTCTACCAGGTGCCGATGCCCGAGCCGCTCTTCCGGCTCGAACCGCGCGTCGCCGAGTGCAAGAAGCTGCATGCGCTCGCCGACTACGGGCTCATCAGCGTGAAGCTGTACGAGGACATCGTGCATCACGGCAGCATCGCGACGACGTATGACTACCCGGTGATCGTCAACGGACGCTATCTCGCGTCGCCGTCGCCGATCCCGAAGTACGACAACCCGAAGATGCACATGAACCCGGCGCTGCAACTGTTCGGCGCGGGACGCGAGCGGCGCATCCACGCGATTCCGCCGTACACGCCCGTAAAAAGCCTCGACTTCGACGATCATCCGTTCGAGGTGCAGCGTTGGGAGCACGCGTGCGCGCTGTGCGGATCGACGGAGAGCTTCCTCGATGAAATGATCGTCGACGATGAAGGCAAGCGCATGTTCGTCTGCTCGGACAGCGACTACTGCCACGAGCGCCGCGAACAGCAAGGGATCGAACAGGTCGGGGAACACAACGAAGGAGAAAGCGCATGACGCCGCTTCTGAGCGCACGCGCGCTCACCAAACAATACGGCGGCCGCAACGGTTGCCGCAACGTCAGCTTCGACCTGTATCCGGGCGAAGTGCTGTGCATCGTCGGCGAATCGGGCTCGGGCAAATCGACGCTGCTGAATACGCTCGCGCTGCGCACGAACGCCGATGCAGGCACGCTGCACTATGCGAGCGCGCATGGTGAAACACTCGATCTGCTCGAATTGTCGGAGCCGCGCAAGCGTCTGCTGATGCGCACCGAGTGGGGCTTCGTGCAGCAGAATCCGCGCGACGGTCTGCGCAACGGCGTGTCGGCGGGCGCGAATATCGGCGAGCCGTTGATGGCCGTCGGCGCGCGCCATTACGGCCGCATCCGCGATACGGCGACGCAGTGGATGTCGCGCGTCGAGCTCGACGCGGCGCGTATCGACGAATTGCCGTCGGCGTTTTCGGGCGGCATGCAGCAGCGTCTGCAGATCGCGCGCAATCTCGTGACGGGCCCGCGGCTCGTATTCATGGACGAACCCACGGCGGGTCTCGACGTGTCCGTGCAGGCGCGTCTGCTCGATCTGCTGCGCACGCTGACGTCGACGCTGCATCTGTCCGTGCTGATCGTCACGCACGACATCGGCGTGGCGCGCCTGCTCGCGCATCGGCTGATGGTGATGCAAGGCGGCGAAGTGGTCGAGGCGGGTCTCACGGATCAGGTACTCGACGATCCGCAGCACCCGTACACGCAGACGCTCGTCTCTTCCGTTCTTCCCGTTTGAGGTCCTGACGATGACAACGTCAATCGAAACATCGTTCGTCGACAACCACGCGCTGATGCTGCGCGCCGTCAATATCGGCAAGACGTTCACGCTGCACGGCCAGGGCGGCGTGCAGATCGAAGCGCTCGCGGGCGTGTCGCTCGACGTCGAGCGCGGCGAATGCGTCGTGCTGGTCGGGCCGTCGGGCGCGGGCAAGAGCACGTTCCTGCGCTGCCTGTACGGCAACTATCTGGCGAGCACGGGCATGATCGCGATCCGCGACGAAGCGCACGAAGCGAAGCACGTGCGGATCACGGGCGCCGAGCCGCGCGACGTGCTGTATTTGCGGCGCGGCGTCGTCGGTTACGTGAGCCAGTTCCTGCGCGTGATTCCGCGCGTGAGCGCGCTCGATCTCGTCGCCGAGCCGCTCGTGTCGCGCGGCGTCGATGAAAACGAAGCGCACGAGCGCGCCGCCGCGTTGCTCGCTCGGCTCAACGTGCCCGAGCGTTTGTGGCCGCTCGCGCCCGCGACGTTTTCGGGCGGCGAGCAGCAGCGCGTGAATATCGCGCGCGGCCTGATCGCGGAACATCCCGTGCTGCTACTCGACGAACCAACGGCTTCGCTCGATGCCGAGAACCGCGACATCGTCGCGGACCTGATCGTCGAAGCGCGCGAGCGCGGCGCGGCCATCGTCGGCATCTTCCACGACGAAGACACACGCGCGAAAGTCGCCACACGACGGCTCGAACTGCGTCCACCACTGCGTCACACACCGGCACTACACTGATATCGATCGGATACGGAGCATCCAGATGTTGATCAAGAACGCTCGCGTCGTGACGCGGGACGAAGTTTTCAACGGCGTCGTGCAGGTCGAAGACGGCGTGATTCGCGATGTCGCGCGCGGCACTACGTCCGCCGCCGACGCCCAGGACTGGGACGGCGACTACCTGTTGCCGGGCCTGATCGAACTGCATACGGACAATCTCGAGAAGCATCTGGTGCCGCGTCCGGGCGTCGAATGGAATACGGATGCCGCGTTCGTGATCCACGATGCGCAGGTGGCGGCCGCTGGCATCACGACGGTGTTCGATGCGCTCGCGATCGGCTCGCGATCGAGCGTCGGCTTGCGCGGCCGCGACACGCAGACGCGTTGCGCGCAGGCGCTCCAGCGTTTCTCCGAGCGCAAGCTGCTGCGCGCCGAGCACTTCCTGCATCTGCGCTGCGAGATCGCGACGCCCGATGTCGTCGAAGTGTTCGATACGCTGAAGGACCATCCGCTGCTGCGTCTCGCTTCCGTGATGGACCACACGCCCGGCCAGCGCCAATGGCACGACCGCGACCAATGGCGCCGCTTCCAGGAGCGCCACGGCAAGATGACGGACGAACACGTGGCCGCGACGCTCGTCGCGCTCGAAAACGAGCAGCAGCGCTTCGCCGACCAGCATCGCCACGAGATCGTCGAGCGCTGCAAGGCGCTGGGCGTGCCCGTCGCGAGCCACGACGACACGCTCGTCGAGCACGTGCAGCAGGCCGCCGACGAAGGCATCGTGCTCGCCGAATTCCCGACCACGCGCGTCGCCGCCGAAGCCGCGCACCGTCACCGCATCGCGACGATCATGGGCGCGCCGAACATCGTGCGCGGCGGCTCGCACTCGGGCAACGTGTCGGCGCTGGAGCTGGCGAAGGCGGGGCTGCTCGATATCCTCTCGTCCGATTACGTGCCGTCGAGCCTGCTGACGGCTGCCTTCGAGCTTGTCGACAAGGCGGACTGGACGCTGCCGCAAGCGATGGCGACCGTGTCGGCGGAACCGGCGCGCACGGCCGGCCTGCATGACCGCGGCGCGATCGAAACCGGGCTGCGCGCGGATTTTGTCCGCGTGACGATGCTGGATGCATTGCCCGTCCCGCGCGCGACGTACCGCGCGGGCGAGCGGATCGTTTGATACGCCACCTGATAGCGTGTTCGATACGGCTTCTGTCCGGGCCGCGCGGCCCGGCTCGGGCCGTTCACGTCACTGAGCGAAAGCATTTGCCGCACTGCCGCATGAGCGGCAAACGCGCCCGTCAAAAGCGCCCCGCCGCCGTGCGCGAGCCAGTCGGCGGCTGTCGATAGAAGGCTGTCGATTGGCTTTCGGCCGGTATCCTTGCTCCATATCACAAAACCGCCCTTTAGAGGCAATACTCCTGTGCCATCCGGTGTTTCACTAGCACCGCAAATATTTTGATTTGTTAAGCTTGGCGCGCGCTGCTGGCGGCTGGCCGGCGGCCATTAGACAAGCCCGGACACAACGGCCGGGCATCGTCGCGCAGCGGCACGACCGCATGCGGGACACTTCGAACCACTCCCGGGAGTACATCAGTGAAAAAACTGCTTGCGGCTTTGACGGTTGCCCTGCTCGCCACCGTTTCGATCGGCGCACACGCAAAAGACTGGACCACCATCCGTTTCGGCGTCGACGCCAGCTATCCGCCGTTTGAATCGAAGGGCTCCGACGGCAAGCTGGTCGGCTTCGACATCGATCTCGGCAACGAAATCTGCACGCGCCTGAAGGCGAAGTGCGTGTGGGTCGAGAACGACTTCGACGGCATGATCCCGGCTCTGAAGGCGAAGAAGTTCGACGGCGTGCTGTCGTCGATGTCGATGACGCCGCAACGCGCCGAACAGATCGCTTTCTCGTCGAAGCTGTTCAACACGCCGACGCGCCTCGTCGCGAAGAAGGGCTCGAACATCCTGCCGACGGCGGAATCGCTGTCGGGCAAGTCGGTCGGCGTCGAACAGGGCACGATCCAGGAAACGTACGCAAAGACCTACTGGGAGCCGAAGGGCGCGAAGGTCGTGCCGTACCAGAACCAGGACCAGGTCTACGCCGACCTGATCTCGGGCCGTCTGGACGCAGCGCTGCAAGACGCCGTGCAGGCTGAAATCGGCTTCCTGAAGACGCCGCGCGGCGCAGGCTTCCAGTTCGTCGGCAAGGATCTCGTAGACAAGAAGATCCTCGGCGAAGGCGCCGGCATCGGCATGCGCAAGGAAGACGCCGATCTGAAGGCGAAGGTCGACAAGGCAATCGCCGACATCATCAAGGACGGCACGTACAAGAAGATCGAGAAGAAGTACTTCGATTTCGACGTGTACGGCAGCTGATCATCGCCGCATCGCGCGAGGCGCGCAACGCCGCGCCTCGCGACGCGACGCAGACGGGCTCCCTTCGGAGCCCGTTTGGTTTTTGGCTCAAGGCTCACGCGAGGCCCAGGCAAGGCGCAAGCAAGGCCCCGGCCCGTCCCGCCCGAAAGCGGGCGTTCGCCCGCGCCGCCCAAATGGGCTAAGATCGAACGGTTCATCGGCGCGATTCGTTGATTCGTTGCGCGCGCCACCGTTTCAAGCCTCATCCCTTTGCAACTACAGCGCGCGCCGCGCGTCGTCGGCAGCGCCACATCGATCATGCAAACCCACAACCATCCGCTGATTTCCCCAACCCTCGGCACCGCTCGCAGCCTGACGAGCTTCCACTACGGTCCGAGCGGCGGCCAGAAGGTCTACATCCAGTCGTCGCTGCACGCCGACGAGCTGCCCGGCATGCTGGTGTCGTGGGCGCTGCGCCGCAAGCTCGAAGCGCTCGAAGCCGCGGGCAAGCTGCGCGGCGAAGTCGTCGTCGTGCCCGTCGCGAACCCGATCGGGCTGAACCAGCATGTGCTCGGCCTGCTCGCCGGCCGCTTCGAAACGAATACCGCGCAGAACTTCAACCGCAACTTCTACAACCTGTTCGATCTGATCGAGCCCGTAATCGAAGAACGTCTGACGGGTGACGCGGACGAGAACCGCGCGATCGTCCGCCAGGCGATGCGCGAAGCGCTCGACGCGCAAAAGCCGCGCACCGAAATCGAATCGCAGCGTCTCGCGCTGCAACAGCTGTCGTACGACGCGGACATCGTGCTCGACCTGCATTGCGACTGGGAAGCGGCGCTGCATCTGTACACGAACCCGGATCTGTGGCCCGACGTCGAGCCGCTCGCGCGCTATCTGGATTCGAAGGCGTCGCTGCTCGCAGTCGATTCCGTCGGCAATCCGTTCGACGAGATTCACAGCTTCTGCTGGTCCGAACTGCGCACGCGCGTCGGCGACCGCTTCCCGGTTCCGAACGGCTCGATCTCGGTGACGATCGAGTTGCGCAGCCAGCGCGACGTCTCATACGAGTTCGCCGAGCACGACGCGCAAGGCATCGTCGAATACCTGACGCATCGCGGCCTGGTCGCGGGCGAAGCCGCGCCGCTGCCGCCGCTCGAGTTCGCCGCGACGCCGCTCGCGGGCACCGAGCCGATCGTGACGCCCGCAAGCGGCGTCGTCGTGTATCGCCAGGAAGTGGGCAAGTGGGTCGACGCGGGCGAGCCCATCGCCGATATCGTCGATCCGCTGACGAACCGCGTCGTCACGCTCAAGACGAACGTGGCGGGCGTGATGTACGCGCGCCATCTGTCGCGCTTTGCCCAGGCGGGGATGGAGATCGCGCGCATCGCGGGCGCGAAGGCATATCGCACGGGGCAATTGCTGTCGGCATAACGATGTCTGCGGCGAGCGCCGCTTCGCGTTGCAAAGAATCGCCCGCCCCGTGCGGGCGATTCTGTTTGCAGCGCCCGAAGCGCTTGTGCGCCTGTCAACGGCGCGGCGCCGCGCATATGCACAGGTTCGCGCACAAGCCTTTCATACGCGAATGATCTTCTGTCGCATTTGTACGACAAATGCATTAGAAATATTTACTGTCATATTGCTTTCTCTTGCTCCCTATAAATTTGCGCCCGTCGCGCGACCTGCCAGAGAGCCAGGCTCGCGATCGCACCTTTAACCGGAGAAAGCTTTTGAACAAGAAGATCATTACCACCGCTCTACTCGCCTCGGCTTTTGCAGCCTCCGCACACGCACAAAGCAGCGTCACGCTCTATGGCCTGATCGACGCTGGTATCAGCTACGCGAATCACTCGAAGACGACCGCAGGCGGCTCGGAAAAGCTGTTCAAGTATGACGACGGCGTCGCGCAAGGCAGCCGTTGGGGCCTGCGCGGCTCGGAAGACCTGGGCGGCGGCCTGAAGGCACTGTTCGTGCTGGAAAGCGGCTTCAACAGCGGCAACGGCACGTCCGGCCAAGGCGGCGCGCTGTTCGGCCGCCAGGCGTATGTCGGTGTGTCGAAGGACGGCATCGGCTCGCTGACGTTCGGTCGTCAATACTCGTTCTCGACCGACTACCTGGGCGGCAACTATTCGACGGGCGGCCTGACGGTTGCCGGTAACTACGCTTACCACATCAACGACGTCGACCAGCTGACGTCGAGCCGCATCAACAACGCAGTCAAGTTCAGCAGCGCGAACTTCTCGGGCCTCACGTTCGGCGCGATGTACGGCTTCTCGAACTCGACGGCGTTCGCTGGCGCACCGGCAACGGGCACGGCGGCTAATCCCGTCGCCGGCTCGTCGCGCGCATACAGCTTCGGCCTGAACTACGCGAACGGCCCGATCGGCCTTGGCGCAGCGTACACGGACATCCGCTTCCCGAGCCAGGCAACGCCGGCATTCTCGACGTCGATCGCAAACGTCGCCACGGGCAGCGTGCGCGACCTGCGCACGTTCGGCCTCGGCGGCCGCTACATCATCGGACCGGCAACGCTCTACGCGCTGTGGACGAACACGCACTTCGAGCCGATCACGGGTGCATCGACGACGTTCAACAACTACGAAGGCGGCGTCAAGTACGCGTTCACGCCGGCGCTGGCAGGCGGCCTCGGCTACACGTACTCGCAACTGACGGGCGCGACGCACGGCCACTTCAACCAGGTGGACGCAAGCGTCGACTACGCACTGTCGAAGCGCACCGATGTCTACGCGCTCGCGATCTATCAGGACGCATCGGGCAAGACGGGCAACACGCCGATCCAGGCTCAGATCGGTTCGTCGACGTCGTACTTCAACACGTCGGGTTCGGGCTCGCAGAACCAGCTGGCGTTCCGCGTCGGCATGCGCCACAAGTTCTAAGCTGTGTCGCGAAGCGAGGCGCCGCTGGGCGCTTCGCTTCCGCGCAGATGAACTGGACGAAGAACGCTCCGCTTGCGGGGCGTTTTCTTTTTCTGATGCGCAGCTTGCTTCTATTGCCCTTTATGCCGTCGCGCTAGTCCGGCGTCACGAATATCCGTATCTCGCCGTTCGGCGTCGGCATGACGAAGTCCCACGTGCGGCCCGCGCGCACGTCGAAGAGCAGCCGGTCGAGCCGTTCGACCTGCGCCGCCTTTTCGCCCGCGGTCAACCAGCGGGCGTCATCCGAATCATTCAGCAGCGCCTGCCGCGCGGTCAGAATGCGTGCGACCGCGCTCGTTCTCGATACGAAAACCTCTTCCATCCCAGATACATCCTTCAGGCGCGGCCACATGCAAATACCGCACGCCGCACCGGCTACGTTCAAAAGCACTGCGCCAGCCTTTGCGCCGGCGCGTGTCGATTTTATGGGCATGCGGAAATTCGTGCCGCGATGCGTACACGAACGCTTGTGCAAGCGGCACGCTGCCGTGCGTCGAGCGCGTCATCGAAGCGGCCGCGACCCAACGCCGCAATGCCTGTGCCCGGACAGGGCGTGCCAACCGGCCCGCCGTCCGATCTGTTACGCTGCGCCCTTTCCCTCAGCCTGAATCTGTGAAGATGGAAATTCCATTCAACGAACGCGGCGTCTCGGTCACTCGCAATGCCTTGTCGGCGGCCGGCCAGGTCTTTCCGTTGCGCGACATCCGGAACGTGCGCGTCGTCACCGTGCACAAGAACAAGGTCTTGCCCTACGCGATTTCGCTGATCGGCGCAGTGGGCGCGGTCGTCGGCGGCATCTATGCGTCGCCGGCGGGCATTGTGTGCGGCGTGATGCTGGTCGTGGTCGGCTGGCTCACGTGGCGCACGCAGGACGTCACGCATCGCCTGATGGTCCAGACGGGCGACGCCGAACGCGAAGCGTTGTCCAGCATCGACCTGCCGTTCGTCGAGCGCGTCGCGCAGACCGTTCGCGACGCGCTCGCCGCGCCCGCGCAGAAAAGCTGACGGACCACACCGGCACGCGCCGTCTTTACGGAAAATTGACGGCGCGCGCGGTTCCTTTTTTCACGAGCTTGAGATGCCGCCCGCTACAGTGGACGCGTCTTCACAGCCGCGCCGCCCATCCGCGGCGGCGCATCGACGATGCAATCGCAACCCATCCTCGCTTCATCGCGCGCCGCTTCGCGCCGCACGCCGGCCACGCATCTCGCGCGGCAGCCAGCGTTGTCCCTCGTGACGATCGACGTGACCGTGCCCGGCACCTCGTCGGCGTCGGGCCGCCGCGCATTGCAGAAAGCGCTCGGCGAAGGCTCGCGTCTCTTCGTGATCGACTTCGACAAACGCAACGCGTGCATCACTTTTCGCGTCGACGTGATGGCGCGCAGCATCGGCGACGTGGTCGGCGCGCTCGCGGCGCTGCGCCGCGCCGCGTACACACATTTTTGCAGGTGGCCCAGACCGCGCGCGTAGAGTCGGCGGTCCTGTCATCTCGCGTGCCCTCGCGCCAGGCCAACCGCGCGTCGCGAACAAAAGCCGTCCGCGTTCGCCGAAACCTGAAGCGCCACGCCTGCCCTGTGAAGCGTGGCTGTCGCCGGGACCACGCATTTTCTGCAAGGTGTGTGCGATGCCTGTCCCGCTGTTAGCTCCGTCGTTTGTCTTGCTGTTTGCCTCGCTGCTTGCCTCGTTGTGCGTTCATCTCTCCCGGCGCAAATCCGGCCTTGCCGGCGCGCTGTCCGTGCTCGCGCTCGCGGCCTGCTCCACGCCGATCTCGACGCCCGTTGCGCCCGAAACGAAAGCGAGCCTCATCAACGAAGGACGCGACGGCCTGCTCGTGCCGCTGAACGCCGAACGCAGCGACACGCACGGCCGCACGTCGATCGGCCTGCCCGTGCAGATGGACGGCAAGGCCGTCTATCTGATGCTCGATACGGGCACGCGCGGCGTGCGCGTGCTGTCGTCCGTGCTGCCGCGCTCGAACTATCCGGCTGCGGGCGCGCGCACCTCGCTCGCATTCGCGACGGACGCGCAGGTTTCCGGCGCCGTCGTCAACGTGCCGCTGAGCATCGCGGGCACGAAGCCCGTCGACGTCGCCGCGCAAGCCGTCGACGAAGTCAGCTGCCTGAAGACCAATAAGCACTGTGTCGCGCAGGACGGCTACACGGGCGAATTCGGCTGGGCGTTCTCGGGCATCCTGGGCATCGGCGCCGACGAGCCGCGCGACGCCTGCTGCACGCAGCCGCTGCGCGCGCTGCCCGCGAACATCGGTCAACGCTATCTGGTGCGCTCGAACCTCAATCGCCCGTTTCTCGTGCTGAGCCCATCGAATGCACTGACGAAGGACTTCACGCTCGTGCCGTTCACCGTCGCGAAGGACGGTTCGATGCAATGGCCGACGGGCTGCGTGCAGGTGTCCAGCAAGATGCGCTTTTGCGCGCCCGTCGTCTTTTCGACGGGCGGCACGGACATGATCCGCGTCGAGACCGACAAGGCCCCCGACTGGGCCGGCGATACCGACGAGCACAAGGCATTTGCACAAGGCAACTACGACGTGGTGCTCGGTGTCGGCGACTGGGCGCATCGCTTCAACGATGCGCAAACGGCCATCGTGAAAGCCGCGCCGGGCGCGAACCGCATCGTGATCGGGCTGATGTCGCTGCAAAGCATCGACGTGCTGTTCGATTTCACCAACGGCAAGCTCGGCTTGCGCGCGTCGAAAGAGATCGAACGGATGGGCGGGTGAAACACGCGCGCTTCGGTCGAAGCGAAGAGATGGAGCCCGAACATACGAAGCGAACATGGCCAACATAAAAGCCGCCGCGCGATGACAAATCGCGCGGCGGCTTTTTCAATCGTCGAACGAGCCGGCGATCATTCCATGTCGACGGGCTTCACGTTCCAGATAGCGCGCGCGTACTCGGCGATCGTGCGGTCCGACGAGAACTGCCCCATGCCTGCGACATTTTCGATCGCGCTCGACGTCCAGCCGCGCCGGTCGACGTAGCGTCTGTCGACCTCTTCCTGCATCTTCGCAAACGCCGCGAAATCCGCGAGCACCATGTAGTGGTCGCCCCAATCGACGAGCGTGTGGAAGATATCCGAGAAGCGCAGCGGATCTTCCGGCGAGAAGAACCCCGTGCGGATCTGATCGAGCGCCACCCTCAGTTCCGGGTCGTGCTCGTAGATCTCGCGCGGCCGATAGCCCATCGCGCGCAAATCGTCGACCTGATCGGCCGTATGCCCGAAGATGAAAATGTTCTCGGGGCCGACGGCCTCGCTGATCTCGATGTTCGCGCCGTCCATCGTGCCGATCGTCAGCGCGCCGTTCAGCGCGAGCTTCATGTTGCCCGTGCCCGACGCTTCCGTGCCCGCCATCGAAATCTGCTCGGACAGATCGGCGGCGGGAATGATCAGCTCGGCCACGCTCACGCCGTAGTTCGGCACGAACACGACCTTGAGCTTGTCGCCGACCAGCGGATCGTTGTTCACCTTCTGGGTCACGTCGCCGATCAGCTTGATGATCGTCTTCGCCATCCGGTAAGCGGACGCCGCCTTGCCCGCGAACATCACGACACGCGGCACCCAGTCGCGCTCCGGGTGCGAGCGGATGCGGTTGTAGCGCACGATCACGTGCAGCACGTTCAGCAATTGCCGCTTGTATTCGTGGATGCGCTTGACCTGCAGATCGAAGAGCGCTTCGGGATCGAACGCCATCTTCGTATGCTGCTGAAGCCGATGGATCAGACGCATCTTGTTCTGCCGCTTCGCTTCATGGAACGCGTCGATGAACGCCGGGTCGTTGCGCAGATCGCGCAGCTTCGACAGCTCGAACAGATCGCGCCGCCAGTGCGTGCCGATCTGATCGTCGATCAGCTTCGACATCGACGGGCTAGCCTGCGCGAGCCAGCGGCGCGGCGTCACGCCGTTCGTCACGTTCGTGAACCGCTCGGGGAACATGCGCGCGAAGTCCGCGAAGATATCGCGCGTCATCAGTTGCGAGTGCAACTTCGAGACGCCGTTCACCTTCTGGCTCGCGACGATCGCCAGATGCGCCATCCGCACGCGCCGCTGCCCGTATTCGTCGACGAGCGAAATGCGCCGGATCATGTCGACGTCATGGCCCGAATGCTCGCTCACGTGCTTGAGAAACTCGGCGTTGATCTCGAAGATGATTTCGAGGTGGCGCGGCAGCAGGCGCGCGAGCGTCTCGACGTCCCACGTTTCGAGTGCTTCGGGCATCAGCGTGTGGTTCGTGTACGAGAACATCTGCTGCACGTCTTTCCATGCTTTCGCCCACGGCACGTGATGCACGTCGACGAGCAGACGCATCAGTTCGGGAATCGCGAGCACGGGGTGCGTGTCGTTCAGATGCACGGCCACCTTCTCGGCGAAGCGGCCAAACGTGCTGTGCGTGCGCTGATAACGGCGGATCAGGTCCTGCATCGTCGCCGACACGAAGAAGTACTCCTGACGCAAGCGCAACTCGCGGCCGGCGGGCGTCGAGTCATCGGGATACAGCAGGCGCGATACGTTCTCCGACATGTTCTTCGCATCGACGGCGCGGCGATAGTCGCCCTGATTGAACGCCGACAGATCGAGTTCCTCCGTCGCGCGCGCTGACCACAGGCGCAGCGTGTTCGTCGCGCTCGTCGCGAAGCCGGGGATCACCGTGTCGTAGGCCATCGCGTTCACGTGCTGCGTTTCGATCCACTCGACGTGACCGTTGCGCTGCACCGTGCGCCCGCCGAAATGCACGATGTACTGCACTTCGGGGCGCGGAAACTCCCACGGGTTGCCCGCGCGCAGCCAGTAGTCCGGCGTTTCGATCTGCTCGCCGTCGACGATCTGCTGCTTGAACATCCCGTATTCGTAGCGGATGCCGTAGCCGAAGCCCGGAATGCCGAGCGTCGCCATCGAATCGAGAAAGCACGCGGCGAGCCGTCCGAGGCCGCCGTTGCCGAGCGCGGCATCGGGCTCGAGATCGGTCAGCGATTCCATATCGACGCCGAGGCCCGCGAGCGCTTCCTTCATCTGGTCGTAGATGCCGAGCGCGAGCAGCGCGTTCGTGAACGTGCGCCCGATCAGAAATTCCATCGACAGGTAATACACGCGTTTCACATCCTGCTCGTATTGCAGGCGCGTGGTCTTCATCCAGCGCGCGACGAGCCGGTCGCGCACAGCGAGCGCCGCGGCATGCAGCCAGTCTTGCGGGCGCGCTGTCACGGCGTCCTTGCCGACGCCGTACATCATGCGGTTGGAAATCGAGCGCCGCAGCGCATCGACGGTACTGTTGAGCTGGTCGAATTCCAGATCCACCGCTGTCATCGAAACCTCCGGTAAATCGACGCGGCGCGCGCTTTATTGCATGCGTCTCGTGCGCGGGCGGCGCGAGCCGGTCTGGTGGATAAATAAGCAGAGTAGGACATTTTGTGATCCCGCGTCTGCCGCCGTTGGTTGCGTCGCTGGGTTCGTGCGCTGCTTTCCCCGCGTCTTTGCGCGGGAATGTGTGCAGGATCGCGCCCGCTATCCAAGCAGACACGAGCGACCGCGACACAGTTCCATGATCGCGGCTTGAGATTCGATCGGCATCCCGCCTGGCGTCTTCACGTTTCGCACGATGCGGGTGCAGACGGCTCTGTTCCTTGCACTAGTATGGATGAGTAACAAGGCGGATCGGAGACAGCATCGTCCTGCTGCGCCGTTCCCCGTCCCGTTGCATGTCGTTGCTCAGCCGCTGCCCAGTCGCTCGCGTCGCCGCGCTCCGATGGAGGTCGAAATGAACGCACAATCCGTGCTCGGTATGATCCACGCGCAGGAACTGCTGATCGTGTCCCTCATCCGCGCGCTGCCGCCCGATGCGCGGCGCAAGGTGTCCGATGAGTTTCACGGCCAGGTCGAACTGGCCGAGGCACCGCATCTGAGCGACGGCCATGACCGTGAACTGACGGAAGCATTCAGGGCGCATATCCGCAAACTGTCGATCCTGCTCGCGTCGTGTAGCTGAATTCGGGGATAGCGCTGGATGGCGAGCTGATGGTGGTGGGATCACGCGGCGCGGTCGGTCGGTCGTTCGCTCCGCTCGTTCCCTCGTTCCCTCGTTCCCTCGTTCCCTCGTTCCCTCGTTCCCTCGTGCGTTCGTGCGTTCGTGCGTTCGCCGCTGTCGCGCCGCAAACTTATCCGCGCGGCGCGAGGTCTGGCGGTTAGTTGCATCACGCGTAGCCGCGCAATTTGCGACGACGCGCGCGCCGTTTAGCAGTCCAGCGTTCGCTTGCAACCACCTTTCATACAGGCCATTTCTGCCTGGCGCCGAGCACGATCCGCGCGGCTCTGCAACAATTGCAACATTCGCGCCGAGCACCGCTGCGCTGCTCCCCGGCGCGCGCCTGTTGTGCCATTCCAGCCCTTGCCGAGCCGTCCTTGCCCGAGATCACGCCCAACCCGGCGCGCGTCGCCGATGCGCCCATGTCCACCCGTCATCGCTATGCGTTGGCGGCGATCATGCTGTCCGTCGCGCTCGCCTCGCTCGATACCGCGATCGCCAACACCGCGCTGCCCGCGATGGCCGCGAATCTGCATGCGAAGCCGGCAGCGTCCGTGTGGATCATCAACGCGTATCAGCTTGCGATGGTCGCGACGCTGCTGCCCCTAGCCGCGCTCGGCGATATCGTCGAACACCGGCGCATCTACATCTGCGGCATCGCGATCTTCACGGCGGCCTCGCTCGCGTGCGCGCTCTCGCCGACGCTGCCCGTGCTCGCGGGCGCCCGCGTCGTGCAGGGACTCGGCGGGGCCGCCATCATGAGCGTCAACACGGCGCTGATCAAGCACATGTATCCGCCGCATCAACTGGGGCGCGGCTTGGGGCTCAATGCGCTGGTCGTGGGCGTGTCGTTCGCAGTGGGACCGACGGTGGCGTCGCTGATCCTGTCCGTCGCGAGCTGGCCGTGGCTCTTCGCCGTCAACGTGCCGCTCGGCGTACTGGCGCTGTCGTTCGCGCTGCCGGGACTGCCGCGCACGCCGCGCGGCACGCATCAATTCGACAGGGTCGCGGCGCTGCTGAACGTCATCACGTTTGCCGCGCTGATCTTCGCGTTGGGCGAAGCGGCGCAGCGCGCGTCGTCGACGCTCGTGCTCAGTGCCGCCGCCGTCGCCATTGTGTTCGGCGCGCTGCTGATGCGCCGCGAAGCCGGCCACCCCGCGCCGATGCTGCCCGTCGATCTGTTCAAACTGCCCGTGTTTGCGCTTTCGTCGCTGACGGCCGTGTGCTCGTTCGCCGCGCAAGGGCTCGCATTTGTCTCGCTGCCGTTCTATTTCGAAGATGTCTTGCATCGCAGCCAGGTCGAGACCGGCTTTCTGATGACGCCCTGGCCCGTGATCGTCGCGCTTGCGGCGCCGTTCGCGGGACGGCTGTCGGATCGCTATCCGCCGGGGCTGCTCGGCGCGATCGGCCTCGCGATTCTATGCGGCGGCATGGCCTCGCTGGCGATGCTGCCGCCGCATCCGCCCGTGCTCGACATCACGATTCGCATGGCGGTCTGCGGCGCGGGCTTCGGTTTTTTCCAGTCGCCCAACTTGAAAGCGCTGATGGCGAGCGCGCCGCCTCATCGCAGCGGCGGCGCGAGCGGCATCATCGCGACGTCGAGGCTGATCGGGCAGACGACGGGCGCCGCCCTCGTCGCACTGAGCTTCAGCATCGCGGGCCGCCACGGCCCGACACTGTCGCTCGCGACGGGCGCCGTGTTCGCCGGCGCGGCCAGCATCGCGAGCGGCTTGCGGCTCTTCGCGCCGTCGCATCGCACGCAGACCACCGCCGCCACCATGACGGCCGCAAAGGACCAATAGTCTCAAAACGCGTAACCCGGTGCGCATGCAAAACGGCGACGGCGCAAAACGCGTCCGCCGCCCTTCGCATCGCGCCCGTCAGCGCGCGAAATAACCGTTCACGGCCGCGACGAACGTATCGATATCGGCGCGCGACACGTCCATGTGCGTGACGAAGCGCGACGCGTACAGCATCTGCGTGAGGATGCCGCGCTCCTTGAGCCACGCTTCGAGCGGCGCGCAATGCTCCTGCGGAAACTGCGCGAACACCATGTTGGTGGCGTGCGACTGCACCTTCACCTGATCGATCTGCGCGAGGCCCGCGGCCAGATGCGCGGCGTTGTCGTGGTCTTCGGCGAGACGCTCGACGTTGTGCTCGAGCGCATACAGACACGCCGCCGCGAGCAGTCCCGCCTGCCGCATGCCGCCGCCCAGCACCTTGCGCCAGCGGTGCGCGACGTCGATCAGCGCCTTGCTGCCGACCAGCACCGAGCCCACAGGCGCGCCAAGCCCCTTCGAAAAACAGATCGATACCGTGTCGAACGGCGCGCACAGCGCATCGAGCGGCTGCTTCGACGCGACGGCCGCATTGAACACGCGCGCGCCGTCGAGATGCGTCGACAGCCCGCGTTCGCGCGCGAGCTGCGTGGCCTCGGCGACATAGCCCGCCAGCAGCACCTTGCCGCCGATCGTGTTTTCGAGCGCGAGCAGGCGCGTGCGCGCGAAGTGATTGTCGATGGGCTTGATCGCGGCCGCGATCTTGTCGAGGGGAAGCGAGCCGTCGAGCGCGTTCTCGATCGGCTGCGGCTGGATGCTGCCGAGCACGGCCGCGCCGCCGCCCTCGTACTTGTACGTGTGCGCGGCCTGCCCGACGATGTACTCGTCGCCGCGCGCGCAATGCGCCATCAATGCGGCGAGATTGCTCTGCGTGCCGCTCGGGAAGAACAGCCCTGCCTCCTTGCCCGCGCGCCCGGCGACGGTGTCTTGCAGACGCTGGACTGTCGGGTCGTCTCCCCAGACGTCGTCGCCGACTTCGGCGGCTGTCATCGCGGCGAGCATGTCCTTGCTCGGTCGGGTCACGGTATCGCTGCGCAAATCGATCATGTGCTTTTCCTCGTGGATGACGAAGCGCCTCACATATAACAGCACGACGTGTGAAGCGCGCGATTGAATCCGCAGAGTGTATCAACTCCGCCCGCGATGAGCAGTTAGCCGGATGGCCAGGTACTTCGATTCCATCGGCGGGCGTATCGTGAAGGCGGCACTCAAGATTTGCGTCCATCGGCGGATACAGCAGTTGCCGACACACCTGAGAGACCTCGCTTTGAAAACGAAGATATGGCTGGCGTCGATTGCCGCCTCTGTTGCGTTGTGCGCGTGCGCGCCGTCAGTGCCCGTTCAGGGCGTTCAGTTCACGCCGGTGGCCGCCACACAGCAGCAGCGCATACGGATAGTCGACACCGTGCATGTCCGGCTTTCGACGGGGTATTCGCCGCGCATTTCGAGCGGTTCGCTCTGGCGTCTGGCAGGCGAGCTTCCGCAGGGTTTTGCGTACAGGCCGATCAACGACGTTTTCACCGTCGAAGGCCGGCAGGTGCACGAGGCCTGGCTCGTGGTGAAAAACGATCACCTGCTGGGCTTCTATCTGCCCGGCGAATCGCATTTCTCCCCGCTCGATCCCTCACAATCGATAACTACCGAGACCCTCCATGATTAAGCTTTCCCGAGTCCTTATCGCTGCATCGGCAGCCGCACTGCTGGCAACGGGCTGCGCCAGCGGCCCCAATTCAAGGACGTTGCATCGTCGATCCCGACCATCAAGGAATCGCAAGGCCGCATCTATTTCTATCGTTCGAACTCGCTGTTCGGCGCAGCGCTGCAGCCGGACATCAACGTGAACGATCAGGCTGTCGGCAAATCGAAGCCAGGCGGCTTCTTCTACGTCGACGAGCCGGCCGGAGATTATGTCGTCTCGACCGCCACCGAAACCAAGAAGACGCTCTCGTTCAAGCTCGAAGCGGGCGAAACGAAGTACGTGAAGACGAGCGTCGGCCTGGGCCTGCTGGTTGGCCGCATCGTCCCTTCGCTGGAATCGTCGGAGGTCGCCAACAAGGACCTCGAAGGCCTGCACTACATCGGCACGCCGACCACGGCAGCTTCGAAGTAACGCCGCGCGACGAAACGGCCGGCGGCATCCCGTATGCCGCCGGTCTTCGCGCGCTTCTTCGTGCGCTTCTTCGCGCATCGGCAGCACGAAACAAACGCACGGACTTCAGGGCATCGCGACGGCCCACTGCCTCGAATCGAAGGTATCGGCGAATGCTTCGAAGCCTTCGATGGGAAGCGGGCGGCAGAACAGATAGCCCTGATACGCGTGACACCCGGCGTCGGCAAGAAACCGACGCTGCGCTTCCGTCTCGACGCCCTCCGCGATCACGCCCAGCCCGAGGCTCTGCGCGAGCGCGACGATCGCGCGCGCGATCACGGCATCGTTCGGATCGTCGAGCACGTCGCGCACGAACGATCTGTCGATCTTCAATTGCCCGAGCGGCAAGCGCTTCAGATACGACAGCGACGAGTAGCCGACGCCGAAGTCGTCGAGCGAAAACACCACGCCTTTCGCGCGCAGCAACGTCATCTTGCGGATGATGTCCTCGACGTTGTCGACCAGCACGCTTTCCGTCAGCTCGAGTTTCAGGCGGCTCGGATCGGCGCCCGTGCGTGCCAGCACATCGAGCACGCCGGTAACGAAATTGCCTTCGCGAAGCTGCTGCACGCTCACGTTGACGGCGATCGACAGATGCGCCCTGTCCGCGCGCGCCGCCCACTGCGCGAGCTGTCGGCAAGCCGTCTCCAGCACCTTGTCGCCGAGCGCGAGAATCAGGCCCGTCTCTTCAGCTAGCGGAATGAACTCGGCGGGCGGAATCAGACCGTGCTCGGGATGCTGCCAGCGCACGAGCGCCTCGGCGCCCGTCACGCGATCGCCGTTGAACACCTGCGCCTGGTAGTGGACCAGCAACTGGTCTTCGTCGATCGCGCAGCGCAGCGCCGCCTCCAGCGCCGCGCGTTCCATCACGACGGTCTGCATCGCCGGATCGAAGAAGCAGATCGCGTTGCGCCCGCTTTCCTTCGACTTGTACATCGCGAGATCGGACTGTTTCAGCAGCTCGTCGATGGACGTTTCGTGTCCCGTGAAGAGCGTCGCGCCGATGCTCGCCGTCGTGCGGAACTCCGTGCCGTCGAGATGGTACGTTCGGGAAAGCGCCACCAGCACCTTTTCGGCGGCGGCCTCGGTTTCGGCGGCCGCGTCCTGGCGGTTGCGGCTCAGGTCGCTCAGCACGACCACGAATTCGTCGCCGCCCATCCGCGCGACCGTATCGCCTTCGCGCACGGCCGACAGCAACCGGTACGCGACCTGGCTCAGCAGCAGATCACCCTTGTCGTGACCGAGCGTGTCGTTGAGCGTCTTGAAGTTGTCGAGATCGACGAACAGCAGCGCGCCGTGCGTGTGGTTCTGCGCACTCAGCGCGATCACCTGTTTCAGCCGGTCGCGCAGCAGCGTGCGGTTCGGCAGATGCGTGAGCGCGTCGAAGAACGCCAGCTCCTTGATCTGCTCTTCCGCGAGCTTGCGCTCGGTGATGTCGTAGTGCGTGCCGACGTAATGCGTGACGCGGCCGTCCTGCGCGGTCACGGCCGTGATCGTCAGCCACTTCGGATAGATGTCGCCGTTCTTGCGGCGATCCCAGATCTCACCCTGCCAGCCGCCGACGCGATGAATCGTGTCCCACATCTCGCGGAAGAACGCGGGCTCGTGACGGCCCGAGCTGAGCATGCGCGGGTTCTTGCCGACCACTTCGTCGGCCGTGTAGCCCGTGCATTGCGTGAACGCCGAGTTGACGCGCAGGATCGTGCCCTTCGCGTCCGTGACCATCATGCCTTCGAGCGAATCGAACGCGACGGCGGCGATGCGCAGCTCCGCCTCGCTCTCGCGAACCTCGGCCGTCATCTTCGAAGCGAGCCGCATCGCGCGGCTGCGGCCGCTCGCGAGGCTCCATGCGAGCAGCGCGAGCAACAGCGAGAGCCCCGTGCCCGTGCAGGCGATCAGCAGCTTCGCGTTGTGCCCGAAGCGCGCCTTGAAATCGTGCTGCGCCGCCATCGACAGCGTCCAGTTGTGCCCGCCCACGACGAGATATTCGTTCGCCGAGATCACCTCGCGGATCTTCGGCTCCGACGACCGGTAGAGCAGCGACTCCGGCGACGGCTGCGTGCCGTCGTAGATCGACAGATAGAGACCGGGCGGCTGTTCTCCATAGAGACTCGCGAGCACATCGCGCATGCGGAACGCCGCATACACCCAGCCCAGCAGATGCGCGCGGCGCTCGTCGACGGTATCTTGCGGCTTCCCTTGCTCGTAGATGGGCAGATACATGACGAAACCGGGCAGCGGCGGCTCGCCCGCATCCGATGCGAGCTGCACCTTGCCCGACACCACGGCGAGCCCCGAATCGCGCGAGCGCTCCATCGCCTGGCGGCGCACGGGAGTGGCCCACGCGTCGTAGCCGAGCAGCGTGCCGCCGTCGGCGAGCGGCGGCTCGCGGCTGATCACGGGCGCGTAGCCGGCGCGCTCGCCGGGCGGATCGATCGCATAGCGCCGGCCGAAGCGCCCGCGCATGTCGGCCATGTGCGCGTCGTGCCTGTCGGCGGGCACCCATTGGACGACGCCGATCGCCTGCATGCCGGAGAAGTTCGGGTCGGCGTTGACGGCGCCGAGATAGCCGTGAAACGCCTGCAGATCGAGCGAGCCGCGCGCCGCGAACATGCCCTGCACGCCGCGCAGCATCTGCTCGTAGGTCGCCATCCGCTGCTCGATGCGGCTGACGGAATCGCCGAGCGCGAAGTTGAATTCGGACAACAGCTCGCGCCTCGCCGCCTGGCGCTCGTGATCCCATACGGACCAGGTGATCCCCAACCCGGTCACGAGAATCAGCAGCGGCAGCAGGATGAGGCGCGCGCGGTTCATCACGGTGTCGTGAAGTCGACCATCGAATCGGCCAGCTCGGGTTTGAAATACTTCCTGAAAATGCGGCGCACGGTGCCGTCCGCGCGCATCGCGGCGACGAGCGCGCGCCACTTCTCGCGCTCCTGCGGCGACAGCGCCTTCTTCGACATGATGAGGCCGTGCGGCACGGCGGCGTCGTTGAATTCGATGATCGTGCTGATGTCGCGGATGCGCTTCTCATCCAGCGCCGGATAGTCGAACGGCTCGATGATCATCCCCTGAATGCTGCCGCGCATCAGCGCCTGATAAAGCGGCTCGAGGCCGCCCGCCTGACTGACGCGATTGCCCGCGGCGAGCGTATCGACCAGTTCGTTGGCCGACTGACTATACCGGAAGCTCCGGATCACGCCGAGTTGAAACCTGTCGTTGTGTTCGAAATCGGATAACTGATGGATGCCGGCGTCCTTGCGCACGAGCAGGTAGAACTTGTCGCTGAAGTACCAGGCAAACGACGCGTAGCCGTCGCGTTCCTCGTTCGTGATGCCGGACAGGCTGAAGTCGAGCGCGCCGGATTCGATCAGCTTCCAGATGCGCGCGCGCGACATCAGGCTCACGCGGATCTCGCAGCCGCTGCGGCGAATCAGCTCGTCGGCGAAATCCTTGTCGATGCCCGTGTTCGTTTCCAGCGAATACAGCAGGCCGTGATCGTGCAGCGCGAGCGTGAACGGCCGCGAGCAATCGGGGCCGCTTTGGCCGCCTTGGCCGCTCTGTGCGAATGCGTTGCCGCTCAGCGTGCTCATCGCGATGAGCAGGGTTAGCAAACCGTTGAGGCCGCGGTGAATCACGGTGACTCCTGTTATCGAGGCTCGGGTTCGGGATTCGGTCGGTGCCGGACGGCCGGCGAGGCCGGTCATGGCACTGTCAGCCTTGCATGACGGTCGGCCCACAGATGAGTAGACCTCACGCGTTAACGGCAAGGTATGACGATGACTTGAGCCGTTGTTTCAACGGGTGCTGGCAAAAATGACAAAGTGGTCAAACCATGCGTGGTCACGGCAAATGATCCATGCATTCCATTTCTTTATTCGTGAAGGGGAAATGCCTGCTACCGGTCATTCAGCCCTTTGCCTTCGAGAATCTGCTGGCTGCACTTTTCGACTCGCGACGCCCTGGTTTTCGATTGCGTGGGCGCGGAGAAATAGAGAAGGTAAGCGCGTTGCCGCCCCGGAGTCAGCGCATCGAAAGCGTCTTTCAACTCCGGCATTTCGTCCAGTTTGTTCTGAAATTCTTCTGGAACGGCGAATTCCGCGGTCTTTTTTAAAGTCACCTTCAGGCCGGCTCTTTCTACTTCCACGGCTTCGCGGATATAAGACTTCAGGACGTCGGCGATGGCCGTGATGTCGCGCACGTCGGTGAACCGTATCTGGCGCGACGACTGCACGTTTTCGGTCTGCGCGATCAGAATGCCTTTGGCGTCCTTTAACAACGCACCCTTGAAAAACAGAAGCGCGCAGTATCCCTTGAATCCGTGCATCAGCACGACGTTTCTTTTATCGAACGTATAGCAGGGAACGCCCCACTTCACTTCTTCCGTCAACTGACAGTCGAGAACGATCGCTCTCAGTTTTTCAAACTCTTTCTGCCATTTTTTTGTGTTGCTTAGAAAGGCATCGACCTCCGGATTCATTTGCGGCGCTCCGACACGGAATGAACCTGTTATCTAACTGCATCCGTGTGACAAGTCAATATCGGTCGGAGCGTCACGGGCAGGGACGGCGCAACGCACGCGCTTCTCTCAATGCCCCAGCGACTCCACCTTGTTCGGCAGCGTATCGACGCCATGCGGCCGCGCCATCTGCTTGATCAGCAGCGCGACGCACGCGATCAGCCCCGCGACCGCGATCGTCGCGAATACGCCCGAGAACGTGAAATGCCGGCGCGTCAGTTCGGCCACGAGAAACGACCCCGCGATTCCGCCGAAGCGTCCGACGCCGAGCATCCATGCCACGCCCGTCCCGCGCCCTTCCGTCGGATAGAACGCTGCGGCGAGCGCCGGCATCGACGACTGCGCGGTGTTCATCAACACGCCGGCGATGAACACGATTGCCACGAGCGCGCCGACATTGCCCGCAGCCTGTCCGATGAAATACACGCTGACAGCCGTCAGCGCATAACACACGGCGATCACGCGATTCGCGTTGAAGCGATCCATCAGCACACCGCACAAAACCGCGCCCACGCCGCCCAGCGGGAACAGCGCCGAAATCAGCGTCGCGCTCTTCGGTGTCAGGCCCGCATCCTTCAACAGGATCGGCATCCAGTTGATCGACGCGTAGAAGATCACGAGGCCCATGAAATAGGTGATCCACAGCATCACCGAGCCGACAATGTACGAACGCGACAGCACGACGCCCGCGCCCTTGCCGCCCGTTTGCGGCGCGGTCTCCGTCATCACGAACGAACCGGCATCCAGCGCCGCCGACGAAATGCGCGCGAGCGTCGCGCGAATCCGCTCGACGGCATGACGGTTCGCCACCATGAAGCGCACCGACTCCGGCATCTTGACGAGCAGCGCGACACCGAGCAGCAACGGCGTCGCGCCGCCGAGCATCAGCACGCTGCGCCAGCCGAAATGCGGAATCATCCACGCGGCGAGAAAGCCGCCGAACGCCGCGCCAAGCGGAAAGCCGCAGAACATCAGATTGATCAACGTCGCGCGGCGGCGATCGGGGCAGAACTCGCCCATCATCGTGACCGCGTTCGGCATCGCGGCGCCAAGACCGACGCCCGTGACGAAGCGCAACACGGTCAGTTGTCCGATGCTCGACGAAAACGCTGACGCGAGACACGCAAGGCCGAACAGGAACACCGAGCCGAGCAGCAGCGAACGGCGTCCGAGGCGGTCGGACAATGGGCCCGAACCGAGCGCGCCGCATGCGAGGCCAAACAGCGCGGCGCTCAGCACGGGCGCGAGATCGGGCCGCGCAAGATGCCACTCAGTGAGCAACGACGGCGCGATAAAGCCGATCGCGGCCGTGTCGAAACCGTCCAGCAGGACGATCACGAAGCACATGAAGAAAACGAGCCATTGAAAGCCGCCGAATGGCTGCTCGTTGATGAACGTCTGAACGTTCACGACGGAAGTGCGGTTCATCGCCTGTCTCCTACACATGGCGCAGCGTGCTGTGCTGCGTCCAGTCGTACTGAAGTGCGTGGAAGCGATGCGCGATACCGACTTCCGCGCCCCGCCCCGGATCTGTCAAACGGCACAAGCCGCGCCTTCTGGTGTCGATATCCGCTCATCGCTCGATGTTCGTATATCGCACAATCTTTCAAATTGCGAACACTTTAGCGGTTGCGCTCGGCAAGCGTCAACGAAGGGTAACTACCGATGGCCGAAGCCGCCTCACGAATCCACTTGTCGCGATACGGATGCCTTATCAAGCGTAGCAGGCGTTCCCGCCGGATATCGTTGCGCGCCCATGTGTTTTTTCCGCCACTTACTTACAAACAAAAAACTTCCATTACGTTTTACTTTCATCTATAACGACAGGGCATGCGCGAACACGCCTGTCTCGTTGCATGTCCTCAGCCCGTCTGTGCTAGCCGACGGGCTTTTTTTTTGCTCACCCAGCATAAGCCGAGCGTACCTACAATTTCCTTTCATCAAACGAATCGACTCGGTGAAAACCCCTTGCCGCTTTCACTTGACTTACTTGATATATCACATATCGTATGGGATCTATCAGCGCTGCTTTTTGAGCGGACGGTGATCGGAAGCGTGGTCCGAGCTTTCGCAAATTAATAGGCAAGCAAGTCGGCAACCATCGAGCATGGGACGAGAGTCCGCGCGAAAGCGCAGCTCCCGTCGACAAAGGAGACAGAGATGAAGACGGAGCATCAGGAACAGGCGGCATCGTGGTACGCATCACCGTGGGCGCAACTGGTATTCGGCGTGATCTGCATGGCAATGATCGCCAACATGCAATACGGCTGGACGTTGTTCGTCAATCCCATCGACGAGAAGTACCACTGGGGCCGCGCCGCCATTCAGGTCGCGTTCACCATCTTCGTCGTCACGGAAACATGGCTCGTGCCGATCGAGGGCTACCTCGTCGACAAGTACGGACCTAAACCCGTCGTGGTCGGCGGCGGCCTGCTGTGCGCGCTCGCGTGGGTCATCAACTCGATGGCGACGTCGCTGCCGCTGTTGTACGTGGCGGCGGCCATCGGCGGCATCGGCGCGGGGGCCGTGTATGGCACGTGCGTCGGCAATGCGCTGAAGTGGTTCCCCACCCGCCGCGGGCTCGCAGCGGGCATCACGGCGGCCGGATTCGGCGCGGGATCGGCGGCCACCGTCGTGCCGATCGCGAACATGATCAAGCACAGCGGATACGAAGCCACGTTCCTCTGGTTCGGCCTCGGCCAGGGGATCGTCGTGTTCGCGCTCGGTCTGTTCCTGCTTGCGCCGCCCGCCAGCATGCTCGCCAATGTGAGCAATGCGGTGAAGAGCGCGGTCAAGCGCGCCGTTCACAACGCGACGCCTCGGGAAGTGGTGTCCGCGCCCGTGTTCTGGGTCATGTACCTGATGTTCGTGATGATGGCGGCAGGCGGCCTGATGGCGACGGCGCAACTGGGCCCCATCGCCAAGGACTTCGGCTTGCACGATTCGCCCGTTTCGCTGATCGGCCTGACGCTGCCCGCGCTGACGTTCGCGCTCGCGATCGACCGCGTGCTCAACGGCTTGACGCGTCCATTCTTCGGCTGGGTCTCCGACCGCATCGGCCGTGAGAACACGATGTTCGTCGCGTTTGCGATCGAGGCGATCGGCATCGTGGCGCTGTCGAAGTTCGGCCACAGCCCGACTGCGTTCGTCGTGCTGACGGGCATCGTGTTCTTCGCGTGGGGCGAGATCTACAGTCTCTTCCCGGCCACTTGCGGCGACACATTCGGACCGAAGTTCGCCGCGACCAACGCCGGCCTGCTGTACACGGCGAAAGGCACGGCCGCGCTGCTCGTGCCGTTCACGAGCATCGTCACGGCAGCGACGGGAAGCTGGCACGCCGTCTTCATGCTGGCATCCGGCATGGCCGCCGTCGCGGCGCTGCTGGCGCTGTTCGTGCTCAAGCCGATGCGGCGCGCGTATGTGCTCCAGCATGCGGAGCCGTCGCTCGAGATGCCGTACGAATCCACGCGCATCAGCGAATCGGCGCGGATTTCCGCGGGAGGACGCTAAGCGCGGCGAGTGATTCCGCTGAACAACGCTGATCGGCGGCACACGTTGCCGCCGCTGCTGTACGGGTGTCCGCTGGCCGCGCATTTGCGGCTGCAAAGCGGACACCCATTCGCGCATGCCAAACCTGACGCACTCTGTAGCGGTCGGCGTGACACACTGCCCTGCCGCAGACGCTGCCGTTGCGCGTTCAGGCATCACGAGCCGTCGCGGCAAGGCACGCAGCGCGCCGCGACCATTCGCCTGGCACGAACCGTGCGCGCCACGCTTTCGCTGATACGCACGCCCCTTCCCGACGCTTCCTTTCCGCTTCGCCGGCGTACGTGTCGCCCTTCCGACAACGGCCGACCGCAGAGGCGATCCGATGGAAAGCGAAGAGCTACTCGAGGACTGGCGCAAGCTCGCGCTCGATATCGAGCATCAGGTGGAGAACGCCGTCATCGGGCAGCGCGAGACCATCCGTCTGATCAACGTCGCGCTGTTCGCGCGCGGCCACGCGCTGCTGGAGGGCGGCGTCGGCGTCGGCAAGACGACGATCCTGCGCGCGTTCGCGCGAGCGATCGGCGGCGACTTCGAGCGCGTCGAAGGCACGATCGACCTGATGCCGGGCGATCTCGTGTATCACACGTACGTCGACGCCGAAGGCAAGCCGCGCATCGAGCCGGGCCCGCTGATCAAGCACGGCGAACGGCTCGCGACGTTCTTCTTCAACGAGATCAACCGCGCGCGTCCGCAGGTGCAATCGCTGCTGCTGCGCGCGATGGCCGAGCGCTCTGTGTTCGCGTTCGACCGCGAATACCGCTTCCCGCACATGACCGTGTTCGCCGACCGCAACAAGGTCGAGAAGGAAGAAACCTTCGAGCTGGCGGCAGCGGCGCGCGACCGCTTCATGTTCGAGCTGAACATGGCGACGCCCGACGATCAGCCCGCGCGCCGCGCGCTCGTGTTCGATCCCGCCTTTCACGACACGGAAGCGCTGCTCGCGCGCGTCGCGCCCGACGTGCTGCCGTGGCAACGGCTCAATGCGATCGCGGCGGGCATTCAGCGCACGATTCACGCGAGCGAAGCGATCGAACGCTATGCGCTCGACATCTGGCGCGCGACGGAGAACCCGACGCAATTCGATATCGCGCTTGATGACGTCGACATGCAGCGCCTGATCCTCGCCGGCGCGAGTCCGCGCGGCATGAGCGCGCTGTTGCGCGCGGCGCGCGTCGTCGCGTGGCTCGAAGGGCGCACGTATCTGATGCCCGAGGACATTCACCGCGTGCTGCTGCCGACCCTCGGCCATCGCGTGTACTTCACGCCCGTCTATGAACTGCGCCGCCAGGAACTCGCCGATGCGCTGATCGCGCAGATCGTATCGAGGATCGCGGCGCCGTGAACACGCTGACGGAGTTCCAGTACCGCCTGCCGATGCGCGTATCGGGAGCGCGGCCCGGCGGACATCGCGGCTCGAGCGTCGGCATCGGCCAGGAGTTCGCGGCGCACACGCGGCTATTCGACTATCCCGATCCGCGCCGGATCGATGTGCGCGCAAGCGTGCGCACGGTCCAGCGCGAATGGCTCGTGCGCGTTCACCGGCAACGCGTGGCCGTAGCCGTGCATGCCGTCGTCGATGTGTCGGGGTCGATGCGCTTCGGTGCCGCGCATACGAAGCTCGATGTGGCCGCAACGTTCGTCGAGGCGCTCGGACACAGCGCGTTTCGCATCGGCGACCCCGTCGGCATGATCGCCTTCGACGATGCCGAGCGCGAAGATCTCTTCGTGCCCGCGCGGCACGCGCGGGGGATGGGCGCGCTGATGGGCGAGCTGCTGCGCGCGTCTGCGCAAACGGCAGTGCAACCGGCAGCGCCGCAAACGGGCGCGCGCGCGGGCGGCCTGCGCGATGCCGTCACGCGTCTTGCTGGCCGCGCGTGCCTCGTCTTTCTCGTCTCCGATTTTCACTGGCCGCTCGACGCGCTGTCGGGATTGCTCGACACGCTGACTCACGCGTGGGTCGTCCCCATCGTGATCTGGGACCGCGCCGAAATCGAGCCGCCGTCGCAGAACGGCTGGATGTCGCTGGCCGATATCGAATCGGGCGAAGCGCGGACGATGTGGATGCGCGACTCGGTCCGCAACCGCTGGCGCCATGCCGTCGCCGAACGGCAAGCGCAGATCGTCGCTGCGTTCGCGCGTCATGGCATCCGTCCGTTCTTCAATCGCGGCGCGTTCAATCCCGAGGCGCTCAGCCGTTACTTTCTCGAGATGACGGCATGAATCGCGCCGACGTCACGTTGTCGATGCACGCACGGGCGCAACGCGCGCTCTCGCACTTCGTTGCGCTCGCAGCCGCTTTCATGATCGCAAGCGTTACTGCGCAGACGACACACGCAGCGCCCGCAACGCCACAAGGAACGCAGCCTAAACCGGCCACTGTGCAACAACCCCGCGCGTTCGGCCATGTGCTCGGCGATATCCTGACCCAGCAGATTCTTCTCGACGATCACGGACGCGACGCGGCGCTTTCCGCGATGCCATCGACGGGCCGCGTCAACGCGTGGCTCGAACGCCGCCCGCCGACACTCCGAACGGACGCCGATGGCCGCCGCTGGCTCGTGCTCGACTATCAGGTGATGAATTCGCCGCGCGCGCCTACCGTGACCTCGACGCCGCCGCTGCAATTGCGTCTGACGTCGGGAGCAACGCTCGATATCGCGCAGAGTCCGCTGTCGATCGGCCCGCTTGCGCCGTTGGGCGTCGCCGATGCGGGACGCCTCGCGACGCTTCAGCCCGACCGTCTGCTTGCCGCGCCATCCACCGCGCCGCTCGAACGCGCGATGACCATCTGGATCGCGCTGACCGTCGCGGTGCTGATCGCGTGGCTCGGCTGGTGGATCGCGCGCAACCGGCGCGACGCGATGCGGCTTCCGTTCGCGAAGGCATGGGCCCGCTTCGGCCAGCACGACGACGACGCGCTCGAAGCGGACCCGGATGCATGGCGCGGCCTGCATCGCGCGCTCGACGAAGCGGCGGGACGCGTCGTGCACGCCGGCTCGATCCCTGGCCTGACGGACAACGCGCCTCATCTGCGCGAGCTTCGTCCGCAGATCGAGCAGTTCTTCCAGCGATCGTCGGACCGCTTCTTCTGCGATCTGCCCGTCGCGACGCCGTTTTCGCTGCGCGATCTGTACCGCGCGCTCTATCGCGCAGAAAAGCGTCATCACCGATGAGCACACCTCCCGACTTTCTCTATCCGTGGGCGCTCGCGCTGCTGCCGCTCGCCGCGTTGCCGCTGCTGCGCCGGAGCATCGACACGCTGCCGTATTCGTACGTCGCGTGGCTGCCGCGCGATCGCGCGGGCCGCGTCGTCGCGTTCGTCTGGCGAGCGGCCGCGATGCTCGCGCTCGCGGCCGTCATCGTGGGACTCGCGGGTCCCGGCTTCTCCGGCGAACAGAAGCGGATCACGGGAGCGGGCGCCGAAATCCTGATCCTGATGGACGGAAGCGGCAGCATGTACGCGCCGATCGGCACCGGCAGCGCGAACGTCGCCGACGCGCCGACGGCAGGCGAAACGAAGAACCAGATGGCGCGCGATGCGATCAGCGCATTCGTCGCGCAGCGCGTCAACGACCGCTTCGCGTTCATGCTGTTCGGCACGCATCCGATGCTGGCCGTGCCGTTCACGCGCAATCGCACGGTGATCGACGCCGCCATCGATGCGACGGCCATCGGGCGCGGCATGCCCGACACGCTGCTCGATCGCGGCATACAGTTGGCCGTCGAGCTGTTCGACGGCCGCGCGCGCACGAGCAGCCGCGCGATCGTGCTGGTATCGGACGGCGGCGCGCTGCTCGACGACGTCGCGCGCGAGCACATTCGCGCGGGGCTCGCGCGCAATGGCGTCGCGCTGTATTTCATCTATCTGCGCAGCGGCGTGTACAGCCCCGATCTGCATGCGCGGCTCGCCGCGTCGGACCATTCGCCCGAAGCCGAGCTGCATCGTTTCTTCCTGTCGCTGCCGACGCCTTATCGCCTGTATCAGGCGGACAGCCCTCAACAGGTTGCGCGCGCAATGACCGATATCGCGCGCACCGAGAACGCGCCCGTGTCGTTCGTCGAACGATTGCCGCGACAGGACGGCAGCGCATGGTGTTTCGCAACGGCCTTGCTCTGCTGCGTGACCCTGCTGTGCATCTGGTTCGTGCAAAAGCGGAGCCTGTCGTGAAGCGCCTGCCCATACACCTGATGTTCGGCGCGGCGACGCTGTGCTGCGCGGCCGTCGCCGGATACTACGCGGCGCGCGTGTTGCACGTGGCCAGCGCGAATCGCGAGATCGCGACGATCTCCACGCAGCCGCCAAGTCAATGGAGCAAGGCAGCCGCGAATCAGCAGGACCCGGCCGTGCGCCTCGCGCAAGCGGTCGCGCTCGCGCGCGCGGGCCAGCATGCGGAAGCAGGCAAGCTCTATTACGATCTCGGGCGGCTCGCGCCATCGAGCGAGACGGGTCGTATCGCGCTCTACGATCTCGCCAACATGTATCTGCGCGAAGCTGCGGGCGACGACGCGCAAGGGCCCGTGCGCTCGCCGCCGATGCTCGAAAACGCGAAGGCGCGCTATCGCGACGTGCTGCGCCTCGCCCCCGGCGACTGGGACGCGCGCTACAACCTCGAGCGCGCGCTGCGCCTCGCGCCCGAAGCCCAGGACACCGCCGACGACGACAAGGACGTCAAGGAGCAGCACAACATCAACGTGCGCGGCGCAGCGCCGGAGGAACTGCCGTGAAGGCGCTGCGACGCGCATCGCTGCCGCATCTGGGGCGCCGCTGGTGGCAGCTTCCGCTGGCGTCACTGCTGCTCGCCGCCGCCGTGTGGTTGCCGCCCGTGCAGTTCACGCGCCCGATCTTCCGATACGTCGTCACGTTCGATATCACGCAGAGCATGGATGTCGAAGATGTCTCGATGGCCGGCAAGCCGATCAGCCGTCTCGACTTCGCGCGCGCCGCGATGAGCGATGCGTTGCAGCACCTGCCATGCGGATCGGAAATCGGCTGGAGCGTGTTTGCGAATCAGCGCTCGCTGCTGTTGCTCGCGCCCGTCGAGGTCTGCGGCAACTACGATGCGTTGTTGTCGTCGCTCGATCAGATCACGGGAAAGATGCGCTGGGTGAATAGCAGCGTGATCGCGCAAGGCGGCCTTTATTCGGCGATACGCGCGGCTGCGGACCTCGGCCACAACACCGATGTCGTCTTTGTCACCGATGGCCAGGAAGCGCCCCCCGTCGCGCCGAACGAGACCAGCGTGCGCGACATTCCGCAAGGACTCGTGCATGGCTGGCTGATCGGCGTCGGCGGCGATCAGCCAGCGCCGATCCCTAAAACGAATGCCGACGGCGTGCGCACCGGCTTCTGGCGCTCCGACGAAGTGCGCCAGTTGCAGCCGACGCCTGGCGCGCCCACCACGGCCGAAAGCCACGAAGAACTGTCGGAGCTTCGCGAGACGTATCTCGAAGCCGTCGCCGGACATCTCGGCTTCGGCTACAAGCGGCTGGTCGCTGCCGATTCGCTGCGCGCACCGTTGACCGACGCACGGTTCGCGCATCCGACGCCTGTCGCGACCAATGTTCGCTGGTGTCCGGCGCTGCTTGCGCTCGTGCTGCTCGTCTGGCGCTTTCTCCCTGCGAGACAGGTCGTGCGCAGGCACAAGACCGCGAGCGCGGCGGCTGTCCCCGCTCATCGCGCGATCAGCCGCACATGAATCGCCTTCGTTTGTTTTAATGACCGCGCGGTGAACGCGTTCCTCATGAGCCTGGTTCGCGCTTCACAAGTCAGCGCGCTTCTTGACTCACGCGCTTCTTCAAACATAGCCACATCCGCAACCGCAAAGAGATTGCAGGCACATGGACTGCTCGCTGACAGGAACTTTGCGAGGACACCTGGCCATGCATACGAATCGAATCTCTTCGTTGATGTCTCGGCTGCTTTCTTCGGCGGGCGCAGCGTGCGCGATGTTGATGTGTACAGCCGCCGTCGCGCAGATCACGGCGCCAGACGGCGACACGTCTCAGGAAAACCGTGGCGCACCGATGGGCACGAAGTCCGATCCGCCGCCCGCGCACACGCTCGAATCCAGCAGACCGCAAGCCGTCGATGCGCAGAAGGAGCGCGGCGCGACAGCGAAGCCGGATCACAAGGCCGAGGGCGCCGGAGGTTTCGACAACGGCCTGTACGGCACAGGTGCGGGCAGCAACAAATAGCAGCCGCCGTGCCTTCGCCGATGCGAAACAGCGAAGGCACGGCAAGCGCATGCGCTGATCGCAGACGCTATTTGAAACTCGCGTCGTCGTCGCCGGGTGCGGGGCGCTGTTCGTCTTCTTCTTCCTCTTCGGGCGACGGCGTGGGCGCGAGCGGGTCCATGTCGGGCGGCATGCCCGGCGTCGGACGCGGCTGCTCTTCGGGTTCGTCGAGTGGCTGATTGGCCGGGTCCGCGATGGGATCGACCGTCGGATCGGTTTGCATGACGTGTGTCCGTATGTTGATCGGAAGGCGATGTCGGCGCGACGGATGATTCAGCCGCGCGACGCTCCATGCGTATCGCCGGGAACGACGGGCGGCTCGAAGTCGGGATCGGTCGGCTCGCCATGCGCGGCCTTGTCCGCCCGCTTGTCTTTCGTCTTCGTGCGCCGTGTGTTTTCGTCGGCGAGCGGCGCTTCCGGTCCGCCCGGTTCGTCCATCGTGTTCTGCTGCTCGTTGATCGTGTTTGCCATTTCATGCCTCCGTGGCGTGAATCGGCGGCGGCATGCGCGCGCCGAGACCATCGGACGAGCAACGCTTATTCCCGCCCGATCAGCCGCTCAGCCCGCACGCCGCACATGACGGCCGCCGACTGTCAGCGCGATGACGGACAGCGCCGCGGACACGGCCGCGAACACCACATCGGCCCACAGGTGCCCGACGCTGCGCGACAGCAGCGCGATGCCCACGGCAGGCAGCGAGTTGCCCGTGTAGCAGCACAGCAGATACGCCGACAGCAATTCCGCGCGCTGACCGGCGGGCGCCATCCGGTTCGCCTCTTGCAGGCTTCCGCGAAAGCCCAGTGCCGACGCAACGCCGCCGAGCGCCGTCGCGACGACGAGCAGCGCAATCGATCCCGCAACTTGCGCCCACAACAGCAACGCGAGGCTGGGCGGCAGCAGCCACAGGCCGGCGGACATTGCGACCCGCGCGCCGAGCGTGCGTGTCGCGATCACGGTGACGGTGCTCGCGGCGAACAGCTCGGCGACGACCGCACCGCTCAACGCCGTGCTGTGCGTATGCATGCTGTTCTGCATGAGATTGGGCAGCAGCGCCGCATAGAAGCCGAGCAGCGCAAACGTCGCGAAGGCCGTGACGGCAGGCGCGACGAACGCCATGTACAACCCGGCGGGCACGCCGATGCGCGGCTCGAACGACAGGTCCGCGAGCCGTCGCGCAGGATGATCCACCGTCTCGCAGGCTCTCGCCGTCATCGCCGCCGTGCCGGCCAGGACCAGCACGTAGACGACGAACACCGTGCGCAGCGGCCACGGCGCAAATTGCGCGAGCAGGCCCGCGATCAATACGCCCGCAGCGAGACCGGCGAGATTCACAGCTGCGGCGAGGCGGCTCGCGGCGGCCTTGTCGTCGGCGGGATGCAGTTCGGCGATCCATGCTGTCGCCGTCGCCGCGCCGACGCCGATCGCGAGGCCGCTCGCCGCGCGCGCAACGAAGAGCCACGCGGGATGCACGGCGAAAAGAAACAGCAGCGTGCTGACGAACGCAACGGCGACCACGACGAGGCTCACAGGCCGGCGCCCCGCGCGATCGGACACGCGGCCGAACGCGAACAGCGCGCCGAGATTGCCGATCACATAGGCCGCGTAGACGAGCGTGACCATCAGCTCGGAAAGACCGAATGCGCGCTGATACAACGGATAAAGCGGCGTGACGAGCGGACTGCCGGCGTAGAGCACGCCGAGCAGCACGGCGGCCGACATCAGCGATGCCCGGCGGCTCAGCATCGTTCGCGTGCGCGAAGACGGATGCATGCGCGTCTCCATCGAGGTTCGCATCGTGTCGAAGCAGCAAGCGATATTCCGCGCGCGCTGTTTTTTAGCCGATATCTTTGGCCTTTAGTCGAAATGTGGGCATGCCGTTTGCGCCCAGCTCCGTGAGTCAACGCGCGGAAAAGGGAGCACACCATGACCATCACGACGATTCGCACCTCCGACACTCAGGTCGAGGTCGAGCAGACGGCCTACACCTTCGCGAACAAAGAGATGCCGACGCATTTCAGCAGTGCCTCGTCAACGGCACCGTGGAGTCGTGCCATCACGATCATCCGCCCGTTTCGATGCGGTCCGTGCGCGCCGACGAACGCGCCGACGATCCGAACCGCGACAGCACGATCTCGCCTTCACTCGGTGGCGATACGGCGATGTGATCTTGACGCGTGAGCGTCGGGGCAACCTTTGCGCGGCCCGTGCAGCGGACGGCTTTCGATAAACGTACTTGCGGGCGACCCGGCATCCTACCGATGCCCATGCTTCTTAACGAAGTCCATCAACGCGGCGAAGGCCGGCGGCACGGAAGGGTCAGCGGCGCTGAGCCGCAGCATGTCGTCGCTGTGGACATCGATTCGATAAGTCCGTCCATCGGGGACCGGCTTCGCAGTTCGAGGCGGGATGGCAGCGGCCTCGGCGCGTGCCTCGGCCACGAGCCGCTCGAACATGGCGCGCTCATCGGGCGGCAAGTCGTTTTCGTCGAGCAAGACCGGCCGCATGAGTCCGGGGAAGGCGCCGAATCCGCCATCTGTCGTGAGTTCCGCTTGCATGGGGCGTTCCTTTGGCGAGTCATCGGAGGCGCATCCGGCCGCGACAGTGACCAGACACGCCCCGCAAACGAGTCCAACAAGAAAGCGGACACGTATGACCATCACAATACACCGACCTCTTTCCAGGCTTTCGTGACAGCAGCCGATTCCGCGCTATTCGCACCGTACAGCCTGTTCGCATTCGAGACAGTGAGTTGCGCGAAGCCCTTGAACGTCGACGATGGCTTGATATGAGAGTCGTTCAGCGTCTCATACCAGATGCGCCCGGCCTTCACCCATGCCTGGCCGCCGATTTCAACGGCAGCGAGGTAGAACGCCCGGTTCGGGATGCCCGAGTTGATATGCACGCCCCCGCTATCTTGCGTCGTGTGAACATACTTGCTCATGTGATCCGGCTGGGGATCCTTGCCGAGCGTGGGATCGTCGTAAGCGGTACCCGGCTCTTTCATCGAGCGCAGCGCAACGCCATTCACGCCCTTGGCAAGCAGTCCTTCGCCGATGAGCCAGTCGGCCTGATCGGCAGTCTGCTTCTTCACGTATTGCTTGATCAGCGATCCGAACACATCCGAAACAGATTCATTGAGCGCGCCGGCCTGCCCCAGATAGTTCAGCCCCGCTGTATGCTCCGTCACGCCGTGCGTCAGCTCATGGCCGATTACGTCGACCGCGATGGTGAAGCGATTGAAGAGCGTGCCGTCGCCGTCGCCGAATACCATCTGCTGCGAATTCCAGAACGCGTTGTCATAGTCTTGTCCGTAGTGGACAGTCCCGAGCAGCGGCAGGCCCGCATCGTCGATTGAATTGCGGTGGAACACCTCGAGATAGAACTCGAAGGTCGCGCCGAGTCCGTCATACGCCTCGTCGACGCACACATCGCCGGAAGCCCCTGCTCCTTCGGCACGAACGATCGCGCCCGGCAGCGTCTCACTCTGATTCGCCGTGTAGATGCTTCGATGCGCGGAAGGCGCGGCAGCGGCCGGCATCGGCATGGCGCGTCTCTGCGTGAACGATGCCGCCTGCACAGAGCGAAACTGCCGCATCGTGTGGTCGGTCGACAAGGTGTCGATGGCTCGCGCGCGCTGTTTCTCATCGCCTTTCTTCGCAATGTGCTCCAGCATGTGAGGCGGAAGAATGCAGTAAATAGAGTGAGAGCGTCCAACAACAAGACTCTTGCACATGATGTACTCCTCGTTATAACCAATTGCATTCATGAACACTGGCGCAACAGGAATCCATCATATTTTTTTCATTCGTCGAATTCGCTTGAATAGTTGACGATTCTTTTAACGACAGATGAACGTCGATGTGGACACACTCGTATTCTTCCTCTCGCGCCCAATAAGAATAGACATGTCCAGCCGACACCATTCGTCAATATTCCAGCTTAATCCGCTAAACTTTCGCGTCACTCGATTAGCACATTGTTGACTACATAGCGATCCTAATCGTTCACGTGAAAATTGCGCATCCTCGCGCCGCATCGAAAAGACAACCCCTCTCAACCAATACGAACGTGGCCGGTTATATTTCAAGAAAATGGTTTTGTTCGCGGACGCGATATGGTGAACGCCACTGTTTCTCGTGAGCGTCGGATACCGTCGCCCGAAGTGCTGTCACAACGGCAAATGTTAGATAACACTTCGAAGGCCGCTCATTCCTTGCGTTCGTCGCACGCGGCGGGCATCGGCCGGCGAGCTATTACGAAAGGCATATTGCCGAGAAACGATGAATCCCGTTAGCATGATTTTCAACTACTCACTCAATGTACTCTCAGACAAAGCAAAGTTTTCGAGCACGCCGACTGTACTGCTCGACAACCTGCCGCATTCTTTCGGCCTTAATTTATCTATTTCGCTTTCCCGCCCGGACTATAAAAACTCCCGACATCAAATCACTTTTCCAGCTTGCAAGAAGGAGAACAATCATGGAGTTGTTCCTCGATCCGAACGGCAACGATATCAAGTTGACGTGGCGCACTGGCCAGGCTGGGTCGCGAGATAAACCTTTGCTCCTGTCCAAGGCCCTTCTCCAGCAGCGCGGGAAGGAAATTCGCGACGATCTCACCAGACTGAGCAAGTATGTCGGGACATTCGGGCTGGACCCCGGCAGAGACCCCGGCTGGGAGCGTTACATAGAAATTGTTTCAGCCTTAAGAACCCACGGACAAGCGCTCCATAAGGCGCTATTACCCTTCAATGATCCTCGCGCACGCAGGCTTGCGGACGAACTCGCCGCAGCATCGCCACGACATGCCGATCTCACGATTCATTGCTCGGACGAGCAGGTGACGCTGCCATTCGGCTTCGTTTTCTGCGACCGGCAACCTCGACCGCTAGCCCGAATATCTCGCCCGAGTCGCGCGGATTTCTCAGGCTTCTGGGTCAACCGGCACCGGATTTCCATGCTGATCGCGGGCACGTTGTGCGATTCGCTCGACATCGATCCGAACTCGTTCAGGTCGCTCTACGCGATGGACCAAACGGAATTCGAGGATATCTACGACCTGATCGGCACGGACAGCCACAGGCTAGGTCTGCTTCTAAAGAATATCGAATTCAAGAAGGCGTATTACAGCTGGCGCGAGGCCGGGGAAGCCTGTCGGCAGATCGCGGATTCGAATCGTGTCGTCTTCGTGTTCGGACATTCGAATGGTGACTACCTCAAGCTTTCGGGCAGCGAACAAATCGATTCGGGCAGTTTCGCTGAGATCCTGCAACGGGATCAACGTGAAACCCAGACCACGTTACTTATTTTGAATTGCTGCTGTTCGGTCGCCGGGGAAGAGCATTGCTCTCTTCTGGGATCGGTGGCCGCGCCCGGATTTTGCGGACTCGTGGGGACCGAGGCGGAGATGGTCAACACGCATGCGATTCGCTGCGGTACGCGTTTGATGTGGGGCCTCTGTGCACGCGGCCTGTCGCTCGGCAAGGCGTTTGACCGTATGCAGCGCGATGAGGATCTGTTTCCTCTCAATCTCCTCTACACATGCTATGCGGATCGTCGCTTCCGCTTGACGCGACCGTTCGAGGGCCTGCAACTCGCCGCCTGATCGCGGCTTCGATCTGGAGGACTGTCATGTGGCCTCAGTGTCCCTATCCTGGTTTGAGGTTCTACCGTGAGAGCGACGCCCTCCTCTTCTGCGAGAGAGAGACTGACAAGCGCCAATGCGAGCGCGCGTTGTTCCGGTTCAACGCCAAACTGCTGATCTTGCAAGGCGTGAGCGGAGCCGGCAAATCCTCCTTTCTGCGCGCAGGCCTTATTCCGTTTCTGAGAACGCATGCTACGGAACCTTGCGTATTTCTGTCGACTCATGACGGCGCAATTCGATGTACCGCGGACCCGCTTCCGGAAATCGCCAAAGCCATGATCGACGCGTTCGAACGCGAAGCCCTGCCGGCCGGCGAACCGACGCATGACAACGACGCCGATGTCTGCACCTTGGTCGACACCCGTACCCGCAATGAAATCCGCGGCCTGCTACGCGACGCGCTGACAGTGCCCCGCCGGCAGCTGGCAGTCAGACTGGTCGACGCATTGCGCGCTACATGCGCCGAGCTTTCGGGAAAACTCGTGCTCGTGCTGGACCAGGCCGAAGAGGTCTTGACGCACGTGCTGGACGATCCATCCCGGCGCGAAGCGGCTTCGGCGTTCTTCTTCTTTCTCGAAGAGCTTTATCTGCAGAACGTCGACATCCGTGCAATCGTCTCGATCCGCACCGAGTACTACGGACGCTTCCGGGACGAACTGCGCATCAGCGACGACCGGATGGCCGCTCGCCCCAAGCACGGCGGCGTCGAACCCTACATGCTGAGGTCGATTCGCGACAGAGATGCGTTGTACCGCGCAATGAATGCGCCGACCGAGGCGACCACGAGTGCAGAACCCGCATCAGACGAGCCACGGCGCGTGTACGACTTTTCCTTCGAGCCGGACGCGCTACAAAAAATCATCGACAACGTGCTGGATTCGTATCGGGCAGGATCGGTGACGCCGGCGCTACAGATCATTTGCGCAGCGCTGTACGGCGAAGTGTCGAATCAAGGGCACGTCATCACGTACAGAGCCTTCGAATCACACGGCCGTGCCGACGGAATGATGCGAGCCTATGTGGACGAGGGCGTTCACTACGCGGCGAGGCAGACTCGATCTCAACCTGACCAGTGGCGCGCGCTTCTGCACTCGCTCGTCAGCCGCCAGGGCGGAGGCGCGCTCGTGTCGCTGTCCGAGCCTGTCGAGGAACTTGAGCGGCGGGCGTCGAACGAGGGCATCGGGCGAAAGATACGCGAGACGTTGCTCGAACTCAGTCGCGGTCCCCGCCCGCTATTGCGCGGAGAACCGCCCGAGAATCCGCAGTCGTACAGTTTGCAGCATGACGTGCTGGCGACGGTTCTAGTGCGTTGGAAAACCGAGATCGATACGCGGCGGGCGGAACAACGAAGCATACGCCGCGTTTTCTTCGCCCTTGCTTCGGTTCTGGCTGTTGTTATCGCGGCGGCCACCTTGTTCGCCTTGCAGACTGCGGGACGCAGTGCGGAACTGCTCGCTGCCAAGCAGTCCCTGATCGACGGGCGTAACCGGCTGGCCGTGTATGCGCCGAAGGCTAACTTTCGGCAAAGCCTGGTCCTGCTGCTCGCCAATCTCAAGGCAACGGACAATCCCGACAATCTCTACGAGCGCGTGTGGGCCCGGGGCAAGCACGCGCCGCAGCGAACCGTACTCGCGTTGCGCAATGCGCTGATACGCACACCCGTCATGTCGAGTCAGGCCCGCAGCGCCGGAATCGATCCTCTCCACGGCCAGGTGGCCGTGCTCTCCGAGGACATGCAGACCGTCACGATCTACGCGCTGCCCAAGGACTCGACGTATCAGCATATGGAGCCGGTCCTGACCCGGAAGCTGCCGCCGCCGTCGGCGTCGAAACAGAACGTCCTGACCTCGGCCATCGGATTCATCGACGGCCTCGGGCCCGTCGCCATCGTATCGGGCACGGCCTACTACTGGCAGCCGGACGGCACGCTGGTCACGCGGGACCTGATGAGAAAGATGCTGCCTGAGGTGATCCGGGGCGCCGTCTTTCCGCGCTTCGAATTCCTTGCAGGCAACCTGCTCGTCAGCGCGGGCAACTTCTCGGTAAGCGATGCCTACGAGCTCAACACGGTGTACGTCGACGCGGATGCGCTCGCAAACGAAAAGCCGCTGGGCGTCACCCGCCTCATCAGCGGCCTGACTCGCACATCCGGGCCCGTGTTCTCACTCGCGTCGAACTCACCCGCGAGCTATGCGTACCTCTATGACGGCGGCGAGCGGCCAAGCTCGGACTCCGATGACCTCGTGTCACGCAAATACCAGCGGCTGGTTTATGGCTCCGGCGCGGTGCCACGTGCAGGATTGGATCTGAACGTCAGTCGCGTGAGCGGCGAGTCGGCGATGAAAACCCTGAGCATCAGTCGCTTCACGGCAATTAGCAATCCCGGCCAGCGCCAGCCCGTGGGTCTCGCGTTCGTTTCGAATCAGGACTCGCTCGTGTTCAAGGTCGGCGATCCATCGAAGCTGTATTACGTCGACGTACCCGCGATGCTGGAGAGCCGTCTCACGAGTTACCGCATACCTGGCATCGGCTTTCATCCGCCGACAAATCTGTTCGCGTCCAAACCACCCGACGACGACGAACTGCGCCCCGTCAGCGGCGGGTCTTCCTGGACAGGCCCTCCACTCGCCGCCGTTCGAGTGGGCCATGAACTGCGTGCGGCATGGACAGCCCCTCGTGGTATCTGGCTGGGGGAAACAACGCCCTCTCATCCTAATGACATGTTTGCGTTGCGCGGCATCGCCGGCCCGCTGTTGAGCGGATCACCCGGTGGAATGCGACTGCTTTTCTCGAACGACGGCAACATGTTGCTGCTGCTTCAACAGCGGGATTTTCGTTCGCCCTTGTCCGTCAGGCTTTGGGACCTTCGCAGCGAACGCATCCATTGGCTCGACTCCGCGCAAACCGCACAACTCAAAACAATCGCGTGCGACCTGCTGGCGAATGCTTCGACGGACGAGTCCTTCTCCGAGCCGGAAGCACTGCTGTACAAGGTCGATGACAAGACATCCCTGTGTCAATCCCAATAGGCCCCCACCATGCCCGACTTCTTCGAACAAGTGCAGCACATCTGGTCGAACATCAAAGGTCACAGTGCGCCGCTGCCCGCGCTCGCCGTCGTTCCGCCCGAGCGATGCTGGCCGGAGGGGTCCGCAGGCGCGCGAATCCGGCGAGACGAGGCTTATTTCACGCTACGCGTCAACGAAATGTATCTCGACCTCAATCGCCAGTGGTACGCGGTCTACGACCCGCTCGTTCTGGTCGTAACGGAATTCAACCATGGCAGGCAACGCGTGACGGTCCCATATGTCGTCGGCCCCAACCTGATTCGCAAGCAGAATGGCGAACAAAGCCCGAAGCACGGCACAGTGGTACTGGATACGCGCGTCGCCGGACCTTTCCCGTACCGGGGCGGTGACGTCGACATATCCATCGGCTTTTATCAGGTCCAGCACGCCAATTACGCGAAGACCCTGCTCAGCATGATCGAGCGCGTGTCCGATCTCGTCGGAGGCGCATTTCAGATCGGTGTGGTGGCGAAAACAGGCGCCGCTTTACTCGAAGGCGTAGACGAGTTGCTGAACATCCAGGGCACGGTCATGCTGACGGGGCTGCGGCTCTCGCTCGCGACGTCGGCGATGGACCCGTTGACCACAGGCTTTTGCGCAATGGTTGCGCCTCCCGTGCCGCAAGAAACCAACGCGCTCATCGTTCGCGATCGCCGGCTATGGATTCGCGATGCCGGCGCATCCGGCGAGATCCCTTATCGGGCTTCCGATTACGTCCTCCTTAGCATCACCGGATCGGCCTCGCGCGACGACGAAAGTCTCGGCCCTTTCCTCGACATGAAGAACGATGCACTCAACGCGCTGTGGGACGGCGCGGACGGCCCCGAGCGCGCGAAGGCCAATCTCATCACCGCCTATCAGCAGATGCGCAAAAGCCCGGACATCACGGCTTCCGAAGCCAGCGTCCTGTTCGATACATGGCTTGCCGAACTCGACAGAGAGCTTGCGCGCCTGAACCAGGTCAAGACGCTACCCATCGACGGACAGGATGCAGCGTCGGACGGGACGCGTAACTGGGGCACGTCGGCGGAAATGGCTCAGGATCTGAGCAGTGCGCTGCGCAAGGTGGACAAGAGACTCAACGCACGTGTCTGACCGTCGCCTGCATGAGGCCCCCCAGAGACCCGGCCAAAACGGAGGAGTCGATGACTTTTGTTCCTGGATAAAACCCTAACCCCCGACGAATCCACCGAACGCAACCCAACACACGCCCTACATCCCTTTCAGCGAGACTACCAATATCCCAAATCGGCACGCACGCGTTGCCGGTTTCGGCGCTGGCCTGATTTTTCGTCGATCTAAAGTCGCCTCACACATCGTGAATCATCACTGGAGGCGACATGAGAACAAGGCGACGAACCGCGTGCATCGCGGCGACGCTGTCATTCGCGGCTGCATGCATCGGCAGCGCGCACGCAATCGAAAAGCCCGAAGAGCTGACCGTGCAGAAGCTGCCGCCGTGGCATCCGCACGAGGTATACGTCGTCGACATTTCGATGCCGTCGATGACGGATGCGCGCGTCTATCTATACGACGCCGACGCGAAGAAGCTGCTCGGCCAGATCGACGCCGGCTTTGCGCCGGGCTTTGCGATTTCGCCCGATCACAAGACGAGCTTCGTATCGACGACGTACTTCGCGCGCGGCTCGCACGGCGATCGCACCGACGTCGTCGAGCTGACCGACAACGCGACGCTCGATCACGCAGGCGAAATCGTGATTCCGCCGAAGCACGGCCAGCACATTCCGACGCCGTACAACACCACGTTCAGCGCGGACGGCAAGCGCCTTTACGTATCGAACATCACGCCCGCCGCTTCCGTGACGGTGATCGACGTGGCATCGAAGAAGGTGCTGTCGGAGATCGACATGGCGGCATGCGTGCTCGCGTTTCCGTCGGGCAATGACCGCTTCACGGGGCTGTGCGAAAGTGGCAAGGCGCTGACCATCACGCTCGATGCGAACGGCAAGGAAGCGAAGCGCACGATGTCCGATGCGTTCATCGACGTCGACAAGGACCCGGCCTTTATCAACGCGTCGCCGTATCAGGGCGGCTATCTGTTCACGACTTTTCACGGCATGGTGCGCTCAGCCGATTTCCACGGCGACAAGCCCGTATTCGGCAAGCCGTGGCCGCTGCTGACGGACGCCGAGCGCGCCGAAGGCTGGCGTCCGGGCGGCATGCAGCAGACGGCCGTGCAGGCGAAGCTGCATCGCTATTACGTCGCGATGCACAAGGGCGAAGAAGGCTCGCACAAGGACCCCGCCACCGAAATCTGGGTGTACGACCTGCAGACGAAGAAGCGCATCGCGCGCTGGGATCTGTCGCAGCAGAAGATCGAACCGCTCGCATCGATCCAGGTCAGCGACGACGACAAGCCGCTCTTCTACGGCATCACGGGCACGTCGGATCTCGTCGTGATGGATGCGCGCACGGGCAAGTTGCGCAACGTCGAAAAGCAGATCGGCAATACGTCGACGCTGCTCGTCAATCCGTGAGGCCGCGATGATGACCGATCCTGTACTCGCGACGCTCGCGCAAGCCAGCACGGCGATCGTCGTGCTGCTCGGCGCCGTCGCCAAATGGCGGCGCCCTGCCGCGTTCCGTCAGGCGCTCGCCGGTTATCGGCTATTGCCCGATGCGTTGACGGCGCCCGCAGCGTTCGTCATCGCGGCGACGGAAACGGTCGGCGCGGCGGCGCTGCTGTTCCCCGATACGCGCATGCTCGGCGCCATCGCGCTCACCGCGCTGCTGCTCGCGTTCGCTGCGGGTCTCGCGTTCAACATCGCGCGCGGCCACACCGATATCGACTGCGGCTGCTCGGGCTTTGCCGCAACGCAAGCCGTAACGCAAGCCGCAATGCAAGCGAACGCGCCGCGCGGCATCGGCTGGTTTCATGTCGCGCGCGCATTGCTGCTCGCGGCGCTCGCCGCCACCGCGCTCATCGAGCCCGCCGCGCGTTCGGTCGTCTGGTTCGACTACCTGACGCTTTTCTTCGCCGTGCTGCTGCTCGTCTGCGCACTGCTCACTTTCGATGTGCTGCTCGCCAACGTGCCGCGCCTCTCTCACTTGAGGAATTCATGATGCAAACCGCTCTTACCGTTTCCACCGCGCTGTTGTGGATTGCCGTTCTCGCGCTCGGCGCGATCTGTCTCGCTCTCGTTCGCCAGGTCGGCATTCTGTACGAACGCATCATGCCCGCCGGCGCGCTGATGATCGACAAAGGGCCCGCCGTCGGCGCGATTGCACCGACGTTCGAACTCGCCGACATTCGCGGCTCGCAAGTGAAAGTGGGCGGCATCGATGCGCAGGGCAAGGCCACGCTGCTCTTCTTCCTGTCGCCGACGTGCCCCGTCTGCAAAAAGCTGCTGCCTCTGCTGCCTTCGCTGCAAGCCAGTGAATCGACGCCCGTCAATATCGTGCTCGCGAGCGACGGCGATCTCGCCGAACACACACGCTTCGCGCAGAAGCACAACCTCGAACGCTTCCCGTATGTGCTGTCGCAAGAACTTGGCATGGCCTATCAGATCGGCAAGCTGCCGTATGCCGTCCTGCTCGATGAAAGCGGCAAGGTGCGCGCGAAGGGTCTCGTCAACACACGCGAGCATCTGGAAAGCCTGTTCGAAGCGAAGGAACGCGGCGTCGCGTCGCTGCAGGAGTTCGTGCACGGCGACCATCGCCACGAGCAGCACGCACAGCACGTGTGACGCGCCGAACCTTCTTTCAACCTGAGCGGAGAACAACGTATGGGCGTTTTTGATTCATGGTTCGAGAAGTCGGCGCGCGGCGTCGCGCAGCGCAGTTCGCGGCGCAGCGCGATGGCGAAGCTCGGCAAGGTGCTGATCGGCTCGGCGATGCTGCCGCTTCTGCCCGTCGATCGCACCGCGTATGCGGCCGATGCGGCGTCGGGTGCATCCGGTGCATCGGGTGCTGCGGCATCCGGCGCGAGCGACGACCCGATGAGCTGCGACTACTGGAAGTACTGCGCTATCGACGGCTGGCTGTGCAGTTGCTGCGGCGGCACGTCGAGCAGTTGCCCGCCGGGCACGACGCCTTCGCCGATCACGTGGATCGGCACCTGCCGCAATCCGCACGACGGCTCCGACTACATCGTTTCGTACAACGACTGCTGCGGCAAGACGTCGTGCGGCAAGTGCTTCTGCAATCGCAACGAACGCGAGAAGCCGCTGTACAAGCTGTCGCTCGACAACGACATCAACTGGTGCATGGCGAACGGCAATTCGAACTACCACTGTTCGGTTTCGGTCCTGCTGGGAGCGGCCAAGCAATGAACGCACATCACGCTGGAAATCACGCTGGAAAAATCGCGGCTGCGTGCATCGCGGCGGCTGCATCGTTTGCGACGGCGGGGATCGCGCATGCGCAACAGGCCGCGCACTTCCCCGCTGGCAAGAACATGTTCGACGCGCAATGCGCCGTTTGCCATCAGGCGGGCGGCAAGGGTCAGGACGGACTCGCGCCGCCGCTCACCGAATATCCGGGCAGGTACTCGACGACGGCGCAAGGGCGCGCGCAACTGACGTCGACCGTCGTGCACGGCATGTTCGGCGAGATCGAGGTGCGCGACAAGAGCTACAACTTCAAGATGCCGAGCTTCGCGAGCGCAAGCGACGAAGACCTGGCTCAGGTGCTCAACTACGTCGTGTTCGATCTGAATGCGCAGCACGGCGACGCAAAGCCGTACACGGCCGCCGACATCAAGGCGGCTCGCGCGCAGACGATGGACAGCGCGGCCGTTCACGCTCAACGCGCCGTCGTCACAAAGGGACTCGGCCTATGAACGCCGCCCGCGTGCCTCATGCCGGCCGGCGCGTGCTCATGCAACCGCGCATGCAACTGCACATGCATGAGCGCATGCATCCGCTCATGCAACGGCATACGCAAAAGCGCGCGCGGGTTGCTTCGGCGGCTGCGCTGTGGACGAGCGCTGCGCGCCGCGTGTCGATGCTGCTGCTTGCATGCGCCGCGACGCTCGCGCCGCCGTCGTCTGCGAATGCGCAGAGCAAAGCCGATGCGGCGCTCGCGCAACAGCATTGGGTGCTCAACTGCATGGGCTGCCACACGGCGACGGGCGGCGGCATCCCTGGCAAGGTGCCGCCGCTCGCGAATTCGCTCGGCTACTTCGAGCATCTGCCTCGCGGCCGCGAATACGTGATGCGCGTGCCGGGCGCGTCGAACTCGGCGCTCTCCGACCAGGAACTCGCCGACGTGCTGAACTGGCTGCTCACGACGATGAACCGCGATGCGCTGCCGAAAGACTTCAAGCCCTACACAGCCGATGAAATCACGGCGCACCGCCGCCCTGCCTTCTCCGATGTCGCAACCGTGCGCGCGCAGTTGATTCGCGATCTGCACGAGCGCGGCATCACGGGCGTTGCGGACCGCTACTGAACATTTTCAATCAAGGAAACGGACATGGAGACGAATAACACCTTTGCGCTGCTCGACTCGACGCGAGCGTTTCTCGCGAAGCCGAAGAAGATGCTGATCGGCGGCGAGTGGACGGATGCCTCGTCGGGCCGCGCGATCGACGTCGTGAATCCCGCCGACGGCAGCGTGCTCACGCGCGTGCCCGAAGCGAACGAACACGACGTGCAACAGGCCGTCGCCGCCGCGCGCCGCGCGTTCGACGCGGGCCCGTGGCGCGCGATGAAGACCACCGACCGCGAACGTCTGCTGCTCAAGCTCGCCGATCTCGTCGAAGCGAATGCGCGCGAGCTCGCCGAAATCGAATCGCTCGACAACGGCAAGTCCGTGATGGTCGCGCAGGGGCTCGATGTGTCGATGGCCGCGCAGTGCTTCCGCTACATGGCGGGCTGGGCGACGAAGATCGAGGGCAGCGTGATGGATGCGGGCCTGCCGTACATGCCGAACAGCGAAGTGTTCGCGTACACGCGCAAGGAGCCCGTCGGCGTGGTCGGCGCGATCATTCCGTGGAATTTCCCGCTGCTGATGGCCGCGTGGAAACTCGCCCCCGCGCTCGCAACGGGCTGCACCGTCGTGCTCAAGCCCGCCGAGGACACGCCGCTCACCGCACTGCGCCTCGGCGAACTGATCGTCGAAGCAGGTTATCCGCACGGCGTCGTCAATATCGTCACAGGCTACGGCCACACGGCGGGCGCTGCGCTGTCGCGCGATCCGCGTATCGACAAGATCGCGTTCACGGGCTCGACGCAGACGGGCAAGCTGATCGGCCATGCGGCGCTCGACAACATGACGCGCATGTCGCTCGAACTGGGCGGCAAGTCGCCTGTGATCGTGCTGCCCGATGTCGATATCGACAAGGCCGCGCAAGGCGTCGCGAATGCGATCTTCTTCAACCAGGGCCAGGTGTGCACGGCGGGCTCACGCGTCTATATCCACAGCAAGGTATTCGACAAGGTGATCGACGGCGTCGCGCAGATCGCGAAGAGCCTGAAGATCGGCGCGGGCATGGACCCGTCGACGCAGATCGGCCCGCTCGTGTCCGCGAAGCAGCGCGAGCGCGTATGCGGCTATCTCGACTCGGGCTTCGCGGAGGGCGCGCGCGCCGTTGCGGGCGGCAACGCGCTCGACAGGCCGGGCTTCTTCGTCGAGCCGACCGTGATGGTCGATACGAATCACACGATGCGCGTCGTGCGCGAAGAGATCTTCGGGCCGGTGCTGGTCGCGATGCCCTTCGACGATATCGACACGGCCGTGCAACTCGCCAACGACACGCCGTATGGTCTCGGCGCGAGCATCTGGTCGAACGATCTCCCGGCGATCCACAAGCTCATTCCGCGCATTGCGGCGGGCACCGTGTGGGTCAACTGCCACTCGCTGCTCGACAACGCGATGCCGTTCGGCGGCATGAAGCAATCGGGCTTTGGACGCGAACTGGGCCGCGCCGTCATCGATCAGTACACGGAAAGCAAGTCGGTGATGATCAATTACGCATAGAGCGTCGCGTCACGCGATTGCAAGGACAAGACAAGGAAAAAGGGGAAGACAGATGAAGCATCCGACGACGCCGCGCACGATCGCGGCGGCGGTGGCGGCGCTCGCCGCGTCGATGGCTGCGCACGGCATCGCGCATGCCGAAAGCAGCATCACGTTATACGGCGACGTCGACGCCGGCATCACGTACACGAACAACCAGCAGGTCACGCATGCGGACGGCAGTGTCGGCGGCGGCCACAACTTTCAGTTCACGGGCGGCAATCTCGCGCCGTCGCGTTTCGGCCTGACGGGCAGCGAGGACATCGGCGGCGGCACGGCCGTGACGTTCAAGCTCGAAAACAGCTTCTTCACGGGAAGCGGCAACTTCGTGCAAGCGGGCGCGCTCTTCAACCAGAACGCGTGGGTCGGCCTGACCAACGAGCGCTATGGCACGCTGACCTTCGGCCGACAGTTCGACTCGTACACGAACGCGCTCGCGCCATACGCGTCGAGCATCACGTGGGCGACCTTGTACGGCTCGCACATCGGCGACGTCGACAACCTGAATGCCGCGCTCAATCTGAACAACGCGGTGCAATACGTGAGCCCGACCTTCGCGGGCTTCTCCGTGAGCGGCACGTATTCGCTGGGCGGCGTTGCGGGCGACTTCTCGCAGAAGCGCGGCTGGGCCGTTTCCGCGAGCTACAACAACGCGCCGTTCTCGTTCGGCATCGGCTACCTCGATTTGAACAATCCGCTCGATGCGGCGCTCGGCGGCGAGCAGGGTTATATCGGCGACTTCGCGTGCGCGAATCCGACGGCGATGTACTGCGAGTTGCAGAACGCGCATGCTTTGAAGGCCTTCGGCGCGGGCGGCTCGTACACGATCGGGCCGGCGACGATCGGCCTCGTCTATACGCATACGACGCTCGACGACAGCCTGTATTTCGCCAGCGCCACGCGTCCACAAGGCGCGGATGCGCGATTCGATATCGTCGAGGTGAACGGGACGTATGCGCTGTCACCGGCGCTGACGCTCGGCGCGGCGTACATCTACAACTCGATGAAAACCGATGTGAGCGGCTCGCCGAAATTCCATCAGGTGAATCTCGGCGCGACGTACAGTTTGTCGAAGCGCACGACGCTTTACGCGGTGGGGATTTTCCAGAAGGCGGCGGGAAGCGGGATCGGCACGGACCCTGTGACGGGGCAGGCTGCGAACTATGCGGAGATTCCCAATCTGCCGAATTCATCGACCGACAAGCAGGTGTCGGTCACGGTGGGGTTGAAGCATAGCTTTTGAATTTCACTGAGCTTCTTGTCTGCGACGGCGTGTTGTGTCGGTGTGCCACGCGCGCCGATGGCATCCGCGACTACGCCTCGCAGGTGCCGGCATTGCATCTGCGTTTGCACGCCGCGCTCCAGCGTGATCTGCAATGCGATCTGCCGCCGCCTCGTCGAGAAGAAGCATCGACGTCAATCCATTCGACTCAGTTGTACTGGCTCACTATGGTGACGCGCGGAGCTTCGACAGCGGACTTCACGCCCACGGACGTCAGCAACAGCGTGCCGCCCTTACGTCCGACGTGATATTCGCCGCTCCGGTCTTGCGCGGTCTTGTGGCCGGAGCCGTCGGCAAACACGGACGTCACGTAACCCGAAGCATCGGACCCTGTACGCGTCGCTGAACTTCTGACCGCCTCGATCGAGATCCTGGCGCTCGGCGTGCTGCTGGCGAGAACGGCGAACGTCACGCTCATTGCCGATGCGTCGGCGCCGGATCGTGCTGCGGAATGAACGACCCGCGGCAGTTCCGCCGCTTCGGCACTCGCGGCCATCACCTCGAAGGGCGGCTCGACCACCGCGCCGATAAACGAAATGGCCCCGCCCTCTGCCGCCGAAACCATCACGGATGTGCAAAGCGCTGTGGCCGTGACCAGCGCTCTGACAATCACCCGCCAGTTCATTGGATTGCTTTTCCCTCTCGCCACCATCACGGCCTCCTCTCGAATAAGCCCTACGAAATAGTAGGACGATCGTATGCCTCAGGGCATCTTTCGAGAGTCGACGGCGATCAAATGACTGGCCTTCGGATGGTGGCGAACGGCCGCACCCTTCGACAAACATCCTCATCTGGCAATTTTAGAAATTCTTCGATCCGGCTCGCCAATTTTAATAATTGTTCTATAGAGGCTGAGTCTGCGCGTCGCTACGATGCCGCAACTCCTCAGGCAATGCACGGCCATTCCGCTGGCAAGCACCAAGGAGCGTGGAATCCGGGCAGCGTTCTCGTGTCGAGGGCGGCTTTGGTTCATCAATATTTTTCGACTCACACGACACTCACTATGAAAATCAAGCTCTTCACAGCTCTGATCGTTGCCGCTGGCGCCATGGGTTCGCAGTTTGCGCACGCCGCTCCGGACGGGACGATCACGTTCAACGGCGCAATCACGTCCACCACCTGCCTGATCAATGGTGGCACGGCGCCCCAGAACTTCACCGTGACGATGCCGACGGTTTCGACGACCACCCTGGCGTCGGTCGACCAGACCTCGGGCCGCACCGGCTTTCGCATCGCACTGAGCAACTGTACGGGCACGGGCAACGTGCATACGTTCTTTGAAGCCAGCCCGACGGTCGACCTCGGCACGGGCCGCCTGATCAATGCCGGCACAGCCGCCAACGTGCAGGTCGAACTGCTGAACCAGGACGCGAGCGTCATCACGGTCGGTGCATCGGACGGTATCGGCGCGGGCCTGCAGAACTCCAAGTCGGTTCCCATCGTGAGCGGTGCTGCCAACCTGGACTACTACTCGCAGTACCACGCCACGGTGGGTGCCGCCGGCGCTGGCTCGGTGTCCGCGACCGTGACCTACGACATCTCGTATAACTAATCGACTCTGCGGGGTGACGCCCTGATCGAAAGGCGTCCCCCTGCATTTCATTTTTGGATGCTGCAATGAACGCCAGGGAAACAATCCAATCCGTGCTCGCTGCCGGGATGCTTGCACTGGGACTCATCGGGTCCCCTGGTGCGCATGCGTCCGTGGTGGTCGGTGCAACACGCGTCATCTTCAACTCGCAGGACAGCGAAGCCACAGTCAAGATGACCAACGAGGGCAAACTGCCCGCACTGGTCCAGTCGTGGGTGGACAAAGGCAACGCGAAAGAGACGCCGTCTTCCATCGAAGTGCCTTTCACGATCATGCCTCCCGCCGCGCGCATCGATCCCGCCAAAGCGCAGACCCTGCGAATTATCTACACGGGCGAGCCGTTGCCGCAGGACAAGGAATCGGTGTTCTGGCTCAACGTACTCGAAGTGCCGCCCAAGCCGACGGGCGAGCTGGCCGATGTCAACAAGCTGCAACTGGCTTTCCGTACGCGTATCAAGCTCTTCTACCGTCCGTCCGGTCTCAAGGGCGTGGCGACCGATGCGCCGGCACAGCTTTCCTGGCGCATCACGCAATCGGCGAAGACACCGGCTATCGAGGCACGCAACCCGACGCCCTACTACGTTTCCTTTGCCAGCCTGGAAGTCAGCGCAGGCGGCAAGACCCTGAAGAACGACGACGGCGGCATGGTCGCCGCGGGCGAAACCGCAGTGTTTCCTCTGACGGGCGAAGGCGTTCCTGCGGCTGGCGCGAAGGTTCACTACCGCGCGATCAATGACTGGGGCGGCCCGATCGACGGCGAGGCACCGTTATCCGCAGCCAACTAGGGGCAGCCAGGACGGGCACGTCGTAACCGGCTGCTGACCTTCACCTCACTCCGAACGGCTCTTTGATGCAGCTGCGACAGCTGCAGGGCGGGCTGTTGTCTAAAGATCCTGAGTCGACTGCATGCATTCGTATCGAAGTACCTGCCCGATCCCGTCGCGACTCAGTCCGGTCAGTGCGGTGGCGCTTTCTTTGTTCTCCAGCGTCGGTGCATGGGCAGCCCAGCCGGCACCCGCCGATACGACGATCGCTTCGGTCGAATTCAACGATCCGTTCCTGCATGAACAAGGCGGCACGCGGCTCGACGTCTCGCGCTTCAATCAGGGCAATGCGGCGGCACCGGGCATCTACCGGGTGGATCTGTACGTCAACGAGGTCTGGACGGGGCGCTCGCAGGCCGTGCTGCGCCAGGTCGGAGGCGGCGACGTACAGCCTTGCTTTGACCGCGCGATGCTGGAGCACATCGGCGTGGACGTGGGCAAGCTGTCGCCGGCGGCCACTGCACTTCTCGCGGACAATGCGGGCAGCGCATGCGCGCCGCTACCCAAGCTGATTCCCGACGCCACCGCCGTGTTCGACAACGGCGAGCAGCGTCTCGACATCAGCGTGCCGCAGATCGCGATGAACCGCGCAGCGCGTGGCTATGTCGATCCGCGCTATTGGGACGACGGGGTGCCCGCCGCGCGCGTGCAGTACAACGCCAACGCCTATCACTCGGACAGCGCGGGCGTGTCCTATACGCAGGCCTATGTGGGGCTGAATGCCGGCGTGAACATCGGCCCATGGCGCATTCACCACGACGGCAGCCTCGTCTACAGCGACCATGCGGGCACGCAGTACCAGGCCCTGCAGACGAACGTGCAGCGCTCGATAGCGCCGCTCAAGAGTCAGCTCGTCATCGGCGATGCGTTTACCGACGGCTCGATGTTCGACAGCTTCGGCTTTCGCGGCGTGCAACTGGCCAGCGACGACCGGATGTACCCGGAGTCGCAGCGCGGCTATGCACCGACCGTTCATGGCATTGCCAACAGCAATGCGCGCGTGCAGATCCGGCAGAACGGCAACATCATCTACGAAACGACGGTGTCGCCGGGTGCGTTCGAGATCAACGATCTCTATCCGACTGGCTATGGCGGCGACCTTGAAGTGATCGTGACGGAGGCCGACGGCAGCCAGCGGATCTCACGCGTTCCGTATGCGCCGATGGTCAGTGCGCTGCGCCCGGGAACGACACGCTTCAACGTGACCGTTGGTCAGTACCGCAGCCCCTCGGTGCATATCGCTCCGGGCGTTTTTCAGGCGACGGTCCAGCACGGTTTCAACAACCTGCTCACGGGCTATGGCGGCGTATTGCTGGCGCAGAACTACGCTTCCGCGCTGATGGGCGTTGCATTGAACACGACCTACGGCGCGTTCGGGCTCGACATCACGCATTCCACGACGGGCCTTGCCAACGAACCCGGCCGCAACGGGCAGAGCATCCGCGTTTCGTACAGCAAGCTCGTCGCGCCTACCCATACCAATCTGACGCTTGCGGCCTACCGCTACTCGACGCGCGGCTTCCTTGGCCTGTCCGACGCAATGGCGCTGAACGATCTCGATCGGCAAGGCATGGCCTTCGCGATGGGCGGGACCGTGCGCGGACGTTTGCAGCTGATGGTCAATCAGGTTCTGCCTGCCGGCTATGGCAGCTTCTACCTGTCGGGGTCCACGCAGGACTACTGGAACCGCAATGGCCGCGATACCCAGTTCCAGGCCGGCTACAGCAACAGCTACCGGAACATCAACTTCGGCATTTCGGCGTCGCGCCAGCTCAACATCAACAGCGCGAAGTGGGACAACCGCGTGATGCTCACGCTCGGCATCCCGCTGGGCAAATCACCGTACGCGCCTTACGCCAGTACCAGCCTGACGAAGGATTCGTCGGGCGTCGTGAATATGCAGGAATCCGTATCGGGTTCGCTCGGCACGGACAACGCGTTGTCGTATTCCGCGAGCGCAGGCTACAGCGGCGGCGGCGGGATGGGCAGCAATACCAGCGCGGGCCTGGGCGCCAGCTACATTTCCCAGGCCGCTACGTTCACCGGCAATGTCAGCAAGGGCAGCAACTACAGCCAGGTGGGCGCGGGCATGTCGGGCGGCGGCGTCGCGTACCCGGGCGGCGTTGCCTTCATGGCGAGCATGGGCGACACCCTGGCCGTCGTCGAAGCGAAGGACGCGGCGGGTGCACGCGTGCTCAACGGCAACGGCCTGCGCGTCGACCGCTGGGGCCATGCCGTGGTGTCCAATCTCACGCCGTTCTCGCGCAACGAGATCGAAATCGATCCGAAGGGGCTGCCCCTCGATGTCGAATTCAAGTCGACGATACAGAACGTCGCGCCGACAGCGGGCGCTGTGGTCAAGGTGAAGTTCGAGACCGACAATCCGGGCCGCGCCGCGCTGCTTCAGATCAGGATGCCTGACGGCAAGCCGCTGCCGTTCGGCGCGGAGGTAATGGACCCGACGGGTCAAATGGTCGGGACAGTGGCGCAGGCCGGCCGCATCGTCGTGCGCGGTCTGAAGAGCGACAGCGGGACGCTGACGGCGAAGTGGGGAACGGGTGCGAACGAGACCTGCACGCTGGGCTATGCGCTGCCGAAACTCGCCGACGCGAAGAGCCGGCTTATCGTGCGCGTGCCCGCCGAATGCAGGTTCGAGCAGATGGCGAAGGCCGCGTTTTGACGCCGCCTCTTATATGACACCATGGATGCAAAGGTCATGAGATTCAACGTATCGATCGACATTCAACGTTCACGAGAACCCCTGCACTGGTTGCGGTGGCTGCGGATAGTCGCGTTCGTCTGGCTGGGTGCGCTGGCTCACGGTGAGGCATCGGCACAGTACATTTCGAGCTGCGCCGGGCCGAACCCCAGCACCTTCGTCATCACGCTGCCTACCGATACCTACCCGGTGCCGCGGGACAACTCCGCTACAGGCGTCCGGATTGGACCGTGGACGCAGTTCTACACGGCAGGCACAGGCACAAACGTATGGACGTGCGATACCTTAAGCGTGGTCGATTCGCCAACCCACTACTGGGGCGTTTCGTTCATTTCACTGCTGGGCCAGCCCGTCGGCACCTATAAGGAAGGCGGCGTCACGTATCCCGTGTTCAAGACGAATGTGGCCGGAATCGGCATCGTCATGGGCAGTTCAGGCTACGAGTCATGGGCAAGCGTAGGGGGCAATTCCGGCTGGACGAACGAACTTTCCGGGAGAACTTATGGCTATCCGGTTGACGCGAGCTGGTCTCTCGGCGGTGCGATCGGGAGCAAATTGTATACCGCCGATAACGTAACCTGGCATACCTACGCGCAATCGGGGATGCCCTTCGGCATGAAGATGGATTTCGCGTTCGTCAAGATCGGACCCGTCACGGGCGGCACAATCAACCTGCCGGGCGTCGTCGCGCAGGCGGGCGTGTCCGTCACCGCCGCGCCGGCTCCGTTTACCAACTACGTCTCCCCGCCCCAGAATCTCGCCGACGTAACGCTGGTCGGCGGCCCGACCTTCGCACCCGTGGCTTGCGCGACGCCCGACGTCACGGTGCCGATGGGCACGCACGCCAACACCGAATTCTCCGGCGTCGGGCCGATCTCGACTGCACCGGCGTCGTTCAACATCAGCCTGAACAACTGCCCTGCCGGCATCAACAGCATCAAGTACGAGATCGATGCCGTGACCACGATCGTCGACGCCAGTCAGTCGGTCATGGCGCTCGATAGCGCCTCGACCGCGCGTGGCGTCGGCGTTCAGCTGCTCGACGCCAATGGCAATGCGCTGCCTATCGGCACGCAGCAGACGCTGCCCGGATACGACCCGGCCGGCGGCAACTACACGATTCCCCTGAAGGCGCGGTACTACCAGACTACGGCGCCCGTACTCGCGGGCTCGGCGAATACGGTGATGACCTTCACGATGAACTATCAGTAGAGGCCTGGTTGCTCGCGATCATCTGCTAAACGCGGACCGATCGCGCGCACATGCCCGCACCTTGAATTGCACACTTGAAGAGGATTAGCGATGAAAACCCAAACCTGTGTTCTGATGCTCGCCGCCGTCGCGGCCCTGGCGTCTGCCCCTGTGTTCGCCGGCGGCCCAATCACGATTGTGCCAGCAGCGAACGCCAGGGCCGCTTTTCCAGCGGGGCCCGTCGGGCGAGGCGTATCTGGTGCCAATGCTGGCACACTCAGCGGAGGTACGGCCGGGCCCGCCAGAGCACCCATCCCTGCATCTGTAGCTGCCGGCCAGCCGGCACCGCGTAGCAAGTCTTCGTCGAATGGTCCTTCGATCTAACCGGCGAAAACCTCGTCGGATGCAACTGCGTGACAGTCCCAGGACGGACGCAAACTGATACATCCGACAGACACCACGGCAAGCAGGTATTGCCCTTCGGCATGGGTAGCAACGTACACAACGCTACCTACCGCATCAACTCATCAAAGCTCGCCAGCAACCGCTCGATATCGGGCGCATGAATCGCCCCCATCGTCGAGATGCGGAACAGTTCCTTCGACAAGCCGCCCTGCCCCGCATAGATCACGAAGCCACGCGCCTTCAACGCATCGTGCAGCTGCTCATACGCGATGCCCTTCGGCAGACGATACGCGCGCAGCACCACGGAACTCGCCTGCGCCGGCAGCACGCTGTCGATCCCGCGCGCAGCAAGCCCCGCGCGCGCCTGCTCGGCGAGCGCCGCATAACGCGCATGACGTGCCTGCCAGCCGCCTTCGTCGTCGAGTTCGCGCAGCGCTTCGACGAGCGCGTAATACGCATGCACGGACGGCGTGAACGGCGTATTGCGCTGATCCTGCAAGCTCGCGAGACGCGCAAGCCCGAGGTAATACGTGCGGCTCGCGACACTCGCCAACGCATCGCGCCGCACGATCACGAATGCCGCGCCCGGCACGCCGTGCAGGCACTTGTTCGCCGTCGCCGCGACGGCTGCGATCGAACCTTGCGCGAAGTCGATCTCTTCCGCGCCGAAGCTGCTCACGCCATCGACGAGCATCTTCACGTTGCGCGCGCGGCAAACCTCGGCGAGCGCCTTCAGGTCGTTCAAACGGCCCGTCGTCGTCTCGTGATGAATCACGGCGACATGCGTGATCGACGTGTCGGCGTCGAGCGCAGCCGCGATGCGTGAGAGATCAGGCGCCTGCATCCATTCGTGCTTCACGATGCTGTGCGCGATGCGGTACTGCGTCGCGATCTGCGTGATGCGCTCGCCGTACACGCCATTCTCGACGATCAGCAGCTTGCCGTCTTCCGGCACGAGCGCCGCGATCATGCTCTCGACGGCCGCCGTGCCCGAGCCCGTCATCAGCACGGCGCTCCATTGCTCGGGGTCGAGATCGTATAGCTTCACGAGACGCGCGCGCGCTTCGTCCTGCAAATCGAAGAACTCGCTCTCGCGATGGCACAGGTCCGTTTGCAGCAGGCTGTTGCGCACACGCTCGGTCAGCGTGACAGGGCCTGGGTTCATCAGCAGCATCAGCGTGCTCCTTCGTTCGAGCCGGAAGTGGCAATGTGGCGCATCAGGCGCGTCTTCGCATCGGGTGGCGTGATGGTCGGGCGCGGCAAGCCATCGGGCGTGCCGCGGCGAATCGCGACGCGCACGAAGCGCGGTCCGTCGAGTTGCGGCGACGCGAACAGTTCGTCGATCAGGCTCACGTCATCGCCTTCGACAGCCGATGCATAGCCGCACGCCGCCGCGACGCCCGCGAACGACACTTCTGGCGACACCGTCGACTGGCCGCCCGTCGAATCGTGTGCGCCGTTGTCGAGCAGAATGTGCGTGAGGTTCGCGGGACCGTATGCGCCGAGCGTCGCAAACACACCCATGCGCATCAGCGCGGCGCCGTCGCCATCGAGCGCGATGACATGCAGATCGGGACGCGCGAGCGCAAGACCCAATGCGAACGGCGTGAGGCAGCCCATCGAGCCGACCATGTACAACTGGTTCGGCCGGTCGTCGATGGCGTAGAGTTCGCGGCCGCAGAAACCCGTCGATGCGAGCACGACGGTCGAATCCAAAGGCGTGTGCGCGATCACGCGTTGCAGCGCCTCGTTGCGCGTCGGCAGCGCATCGGATGAGACGCCTCGCGACACGTCGCGCGACGCACGCTTTTCGCGCTTCGACGCGCGGCCCGCGTCCTTCAGCTCATACGGCGCGACGCTGCCCTTCTGCATCACGAGCGCGTACGGACGGCCCGTCGCATCCATATGTGCGATCGCGCGATCGAGCGCGGGGCCGATCGCGTCCGCTTCCGTCGGGAACGTCTCCCACGGAATCTCCATCGTGTCGAGCATCGCCGGCGTGATGGGACCCATCAGTTGATGCTGCGGCTCGTCGGGTACGCCCGGCTGGCCGCGCCACGTGACGATCAGCAGTTGCGGCAGACGGAACGTCCACGTCAGCGACGTCAGCGGACTCACAGCGTTGCCGAGGCCCGAGTTCTGCATCATCGTGACGCCTCGGCGGCCATTCCTTGCGCCGAGCGTGACGCCCGCGATGAGCGCGACGGCATCGCCCTCGTTCGCCGCCGACACGTAGTGCAGCTTCGGGTCTTGCAACACGTAGTTGATGAACGGCGTGAGGTACGAGCACGGCACGCCCGCATACCAGTCGAAGCCGCGCTCGCGCGCCGCTTCGACGAACTGTGCAGCTTCGATCATTGCGCCGCGCCTCCCGCTGCGTCGCCCTGTGCGAGCGGCGTCTGCTCGTGTGCGAAGTCGCCCGCGCGACGGAAGTCTTCGAGATCGTTCACGCCGCGCCAGTGGCCATGCACGTACTGCACTTCGATTTCTTCGCCGGCTTCGATCAGCGAGTTCAGCAGCGCGGGCATGTCAAGCGAATCGAAATCGGCGCGCGCGCGCAGCGTGTTCATCACCGCCTGCAAGCGCTCGCGTCCTTCGCCGCGCACGTTCAGCAAACCGATCCAGCGGCCATGCGGCGCTTCGCCCTTCACGTCGGCTTCGTTGTTCGACACGCGGCGCAGCAGCACCTTGTTGCCGAACAGGCCGCGATCGTCGGAGGACGAGCACCACGCGAAATCGCGCACGCTCTGGTTCGCCGCGCCCGCTTCCGCAACCGTCGACGAATCGACGACCACGCTGAACGGCGCTTCGCTTTCGACCAGATCGCGCACGATGTAGCTGCGGAACAGCAGGTCGCCGTACGAGATCACGGTGTCGTTGTTCAAGCCGTCGATAGCGCATGCGAGCGACGTCAGCTCGCCCGTCCCTTCATGGCGCTCGTTGACGACGAGCTTGATGCCCGCCGTGTCGATCGCATCGGCGCGATAGCCGCCGACCACGGTGATGTCGTTGACGCCCTGCTTCTTGAACGCATCGACGAGCCAGCGCAACAGCGGCTTGCCCGCGATGGGCAGCATGACTTTCGGACGGTCCGTCGTCACCGCTTCGAGGCCCTTGCCGCGGCTCGCGGCGAGCACGATGGCCGAGCCCGATGCGCGCGATGCCGACAGATAGCGCTCTTCGGCTTCCGAGTACTCGTCGGCGTCCTGCAAACGGAAAATCTCGTTGACGGTCGCGATGCGGTCTTCGACGTTCACGAGCGTCTGGCTCTCGTAGATCTCCTTCACGACGGCCTGCATCGCCGACGTGGCCGCGCGTATCTGATGGTTCGCCCAGATCACCGTGCTGATGCCCGCCTTGCGGAACACTTCCGTCGGCGTGCTGTAGTACTTGGTCGGCACGATGACGAGCGGGCCGCGCCCTGCCCACTCGCGCGCGAACTCGAGAATTTCGTCGGGACGCGAGAGCTTGCTGTGAATCAAGATCGCGTCGGCGCCCGCCTGGCGATACGCTTCCGCGCGCTTCAACGCTTCGTCCATGCTCCAGCCCGCGATCAGCGCTTCGACGCGCGCGACGATCGAGAAATGCTCGTCCGTCTGCGAATCCTTGCCCGCCTTGATCTTGCCGCAGAACTCGTCGATGTCGGCGAGCGGCTGCGCTTCGCCCTTGATGAAGCTGTTCGTCTTCGGAAACTGCTTGTCCTCGATGCACACACCCGCGATGCCGCGCTGCTCCAGCTTGCGCACGAGGCGGCGCACGTTGTTGAAGTTGCCGTAGCCGGTGTCGCCGTCGAGCAGGATGGGCAGGTCGCTTGCGTCGGCCATGAATTCGAGCGTATCGACGACTTGCGTCCAGCTCGCTTCATTGTTGTCGCGCACGCCGTATTGCGCGGAGATCGCAAGGCCCGAGCCCCAGATGCCCTTGAAGCCGGCTTCGCGTGCGATGCGCGCGGAGATGCCGTTGTGGGCTTCCATCAGGAATTCGAGTTCGTTGCTTGTCAGCATCTGGCGCAGGCGCGCGGTGCGCGACAGCGTGGTGACGAAAGAGAGTTCGCGTGCGTTCATCGTGTAACTCCAATGTCGAACTGAGTTGGCGCTTTAGCTGTCGGCTGGATTTAGTGCTTGAGCTGTCGGCTGGAGCGAGTGCTTCACTTGCACTTACTCCAGCGCCATGCAAAGCGGTCGACCCGCGTTAGCGCGCTTCGGCGCTTGCCCGGGTCCCATCCAAAGCCGGCCGCCGAAGTTGAGGCAGCACTTCCTGGCTTGCGCGCGCAACGTCGTCGGGAAAGTCGATTTCGATCCAGGGCAGGCCGGTGACGTCGGCTGTATCGAATGCGTGAGTGCGTTCGAGCAGCAGGTCGCGCACGGCTTCTTCGTGCGGCATGTTTGCGCGTCCGCTGTCGATATAGCCCGCGACGATCTGCGCGAACCGCTCGGCCGCCGCTTGCGTGAAGCGGAAAAAGCCGACCGATTCGCCGATCGTGTCGTACTCGAGGCCGACGGCCAGCTGCTTGCGCAACTCGACGGGCACGCCGTGTTTCAAACACAGCTTCACGGGCTCGTCGCCTGCTTCGTAATCGCGGTCGATCAGCAGGCGGTTCGCGTGATCGCCGGCGACGAGCGCGGCCAGCATGCGCTCGTCGTAAAGGACATCTGCGTCCATCAGCAGCACATCGCCGCCGCGCGTCAGCGCATCGGCGACCGTGTGTACGGTCAGCACGCTGCCGAGATCGAAACGCGGATTGAGCCTGATCTCGGGCACCTTGCGGCCCGCCTGCTTCAATTCCGCTTCGACGCGTTCCGGCTGAAAACCGAGCGCGAGCACGACTTCATCGACACCGGCCGCCTCGAGCATCGACAGATGCCGTTCGAGCAGCGTGACGCCATCGAATCGCAACAGACATTTTGGAAACTGCTCCCCCGGGGGTTGCTGGAGTCGCAGGCCGAGGCCCGCGGCAAGAATGATCGCTCGCATTCGGGTTCCAGGGAAAAGGGTGAATGGTCTTTTGGCTTTTTTATTCGGCGCTCAAAGTGGCCTTAACGCGTGTACGCATGCGCATTCTGAATCGCCAAAAATGGCGACTATATCGGAACTGAGAACGAATTGCAGAGCAACTGACCCGCTTTTGGCAATTGATGGAATAAGAGTGAAAAATGTGGAGGTTTTTATCGGCGATGGCTTTGCAGCAGTCGCTTTAAGGAATTGGCACGCGCATTGCTGGGCAAAGCATAATGGTGGCCCAGGGACGCACAACTCGTCAGGAGGGACGCGATGATCCGTCGACCGGACAGAATGGCCATTGCCGGCTTTGTCGTGATGGTCGTTCTGGTCGTGGTGGCGCTTGCATTGCCGATGGACAGCGACAGGCTCGCTGCCTATCGGGCGGTGTATGGCAACGACGAGACCTCGCGCAGTGCAAGTTCATCGAGTGTGGCGGACGAATCCGCGCGTCGCCCCGAGCAATTTGCGGCCACCTCCGATGGCACATCCGATGCCGACATCGCATTCATCCTCCAGTCCATACGCGCGAGTCTGCACCGCAACGATCTGACGTCCGCGAAGGTGTTGCTCAATGCCGTGCTCTCCGTTCGCAAGGGTCTGCCTGAAGCATTGGAGTTGCAGAAGGAACTCAATGTGCGTGAGGCGAGAGAAGCGAAGGCGATGGCATCCGTCGTTGCTACGGGCGCAGTCAGCGAAGGCGCGCACGACGCTTCGCCGAGTCCCGTTGACCAGAAATCAGACAGCGAAGGCGCGCACGACGCTTCGCCGAGTCCCGTTGACCAGAAATCAGACCGTGCAATGGAGCCGCCTGCTCAACCGTCGGCGCTCGTGCGCACATCGAGTGAATCGGGTGACGGGCCGGAACACAGCACGCGGCGCGAGCGGCCTGCGTCGGCCGACAAGACTTCCGTAAAAACGCGGCACGCCGGACAGACTTCGCGCCATCATTCGACCGCGCATGTCTCCAGTGGACGGCCCAAGACGCGCGCGGAAGTCGTCAACGAACTGAAGCGCGCCCGCGCGAACGGATCGATGCCTCGCTTCGGCAATCCTTCCCGGTATGGATCGGCGAGCTCGACGTATCACGCCACACGATGACGTGAGCACGCGCCTGTCATGCTTGCGCGCAGCACAAGTCGTCGACGGCACACGCGAGAATCATCCGGTTGTGATCGGACGTGAGATAGCCCTGCTCGGTCCGCGGCCGAAAGATCCTGTCGCCATATCGGATCTGTCTGCCCGTCAACAGACATACCGATTCGGTGCGCGCGCGTCCGAGCCGCCAGGTCTGTTCCGAGTAACGGCCCATTCTCGCGTCGCTCCAGCAAACGCTCACGGTTTCCGATGACAGCCGCTCGACAACCGAAATGCGCGTCGGCCGAGGCTCCGCGTCGACGTCAGGCGTGCCCTCTTCCCGCAAGCGGCGTTTCTTCAAACGGAACCGTTGCTTCTTCCGGCGCGCAGTGCCCGTCGCCGACTCCGATGCGTGCGCAACGGGTGTCAGGATGTCCAGCAACGCGCGTCGCCCGATGTCGTCTTCCGCGAGAGTGCCCATCACATTCCTCCGCTACGAAGCGTTTCGCTATCCGGCAGTCATCAATTGCTCTGAATCGTCAGGTTGTTCCTGACCTCCGTGACGCCCGGAACACCCTTTGCGGCGCTAGCCGCCCTGTCCACTGCGGCACGGTTGGGCACCGTTCCCGTCAGCGTGACGACGCCCGCGTCGGCGTGAACCCTGATGCCGATGCTGGTCAGATGCTTCGTCTTGCCGAGCGCGTGATGCACGTTCTTTTCCAGTTGGCGGTCGTCCACTTTCGTGGCGGTTTGCGTGCTGTCGGCGGATGCCGCGGCGCTTGCGCCATTCGGCGCGTTCGCAGTCTGCGCATAGACGCTCGCCGATAGCGTCAGCACGGCGATTGCCCAAGCTCCTGTCATTGCGATCTTTGCGTTCATCGATGTTCTCCATCCGATCCAAAGATAACCGGCGACACGCGCCATCACGGCATGCCGCGCTTCCGATGCACTCACCATCCGTACTTCAGTTCGACGCCCACGTAGTCCGCATTACTGCCGCCCGCATTGCGAATCGAATCGCCGACCTGAAAGTGCACCGCTTCGACGGAACCGATCAGGTTCGACGCCATGGTCCAGTCGGCGCGCACCTGCACATACATGCCCGTCCACCGGCTGCCGTGTCCCGCTGTGCCCGGCACGACGGCATTGGCTTGCTGATACACGGCGTCCGCTGTCGTCTCGCGCCACTGGAAACCGAGCGCGCCGAGCAGCGCGACCTTGCTCGTGGGCTTCAACGTGATCGACGGCTTCACGTGGATCAGGTTCGCATAGCCCGTGTAGCCCGCGAGCGTGAAGTAGTACCCGTTCGGAAACAGCGGATTGAACGTCTCGACGCGTCCGTCGCCGGGATGCCGGTCGCCCGATGCCGCGTCGATCTGCACGCCTACGCGCGGCGTCCACGGAAGGTCCAGCGTATAGCCCGCGAGCGAGCCGACGGCCCACGCGCCGATCGTCTTGTTGCCGACGTGCCCCGACTGATACATCGACTCCACGTCCCAGTCGGCGCGGCCGATCTTGCCCGTGTATCGAAGATCGAAGACGTCGCGATGCTCGTCGCCTGTTGCATCGAGGAAGCGTGCATTCGAGCGGTTGTACTTCGAGTAGTAACCTGAAAGATCACCCGGTCCGACGCCTTGCCGCTCGAAGCGCACGCCGCTGAACGTGAGATGCCGGTTCGACACGTCGTCGAAATCCGTCGCGTCGCGGTATTGCACAGGCTGCGTCAGATAGCCGATGAAGCGCCATTTGCCGTACTCGTAATCCGCCCAGATCGCGTCATACGCCTGCCGCACGTTCGGGCCGTCGCGAACGGAAATGAAGCGCTGCAAGTCGAACGCCATCTCCTGACGGCCGATGCGGAACTTCACGGTGCCGGGTCCCAGCGGGCTGACCCACGCGACGAAGGCCTGCTCGAGGTCGAGCGGATTCTTGTCGACGGGCGACACCGTATCCTTGCCGAACGGCCTCGCATCTTCGAGCTGCGCGAAGAACTGGAGATACGGACCGATACGCGCATCCGCGCTGACCTGCGCGCGCTGGATCACGTAGGTATCCGAATGACCCGTGCCGATGCCGAAGAGCGGCGCATCGTTGACTTCGAGGCGCTCGCGCAGATTCGCGCCGAGCGACAGATACGAATGCGGATCGCCGCCGAGCGGAATGTATTTGAGGCTGTCCAGCGGCTGACGTGGCACGCACTTGTCCGCGAGCACCGACCAGTCCTCCTGCCAGCGGTTGAACAGCACGACGGGCCGCTTCGCGGTGCACGCGGCGGATGCCGTATCGGCGGGTGCCGTATCAGCGGGTGCCGCTTCTTCCGTCGCCCACGCACTGCCGCTCAACGCCAGGCCAGCGACGAAAAAAGCAAGGTACGCAACAGCATTCGTCCCTGCGAACGGCCTGGGCCACACACGCGTCATAGCATCTCCGTGTTGTGAAAAGGGGTGTGGTACTTTTGCCCGCGACATTCATCAGCGCCTCTTCGAAATGCAGTTCGCAGTTGCCGTCGAATCGAACACGACCTGCCGCAACGAGCAGTCCGACCGGACCCGCTTCGACTATTTTCTTGCATCTGTTGCGGTTGTAGCAGCGGTTGAGGATGCGCCGCGTGCGTTGAATGCGAGCCACACGAGCACGACGAACGGCAGCAGCAGCGCCCAGAACCCGACATGCCGATACGCGAGCGCGCCCGCGATCGCGCCCGCAGCGAACGCGAGAATGGCGGGCAGCATCTTGGCCAGACGCGTTCGCGCGACGGCCTGCACATCGGCGGGCGCGCGCGGCGAAAGCACGTCGATCGCGTCGAGCACGGCTTGCGTGACGTTGCCCGTCATCACGGTGTTCGGCACGCCGGGACGCGCGACGAGGCGGCCGTGCGCGTTCTGCACGCCCATCGCCGCCGCGCCGACCATCCCGCAGATGATAACGGGCGTGCTGTCCGAATGAACGACGGGCGAAACGCCGACACCCGCAACGCAAAAGACCAGCATCAGCGCCGCTTGCACCGCATAGAGAAGACACGCGGCGCGATTGGGCGTCGCCGGTTCCATGCTCTTCACGAGCAGGCTGCTGACGACCACGCCCGCAACGAATGCCGGGAACGCCATCAGCTTCATGAACACGCCCTGGCCGAAGCCTGCCGCCTCCGCGCCGATCAGCACGAAGTTCCCCGTGACGTGCGCAGTGAACAGCCCGAAAAGCGCGACGAAGCTAAGCGTATCGACATAGCCTGCGATAGCGGCGAGCACGCTGTCTTCGGATTTCATCGATCCTCTCCCGCCGTTGGGACGACGCCTGAGCAAACGGCGCATGCACGCGCGCATGTATCCGCGTCCATCACGCAACGCATGCCGCGTTCGCGCATGCGTTACTGCGCCGCTGCATGAATCTCGGCGATATAGCCGCCGGGGAACTGCACGACAGCCGCTTCACGCCTGTCCGAAGTGAACGGCGCAACCAGCACCGTGACGCCTGCCGCCTTCGCTTTCTGCAGCGTGTCGCCGAGATTCGCCACTTCGTATCCCGTCATCTCGTGGCCGTACGGATACGGCAAGTGGCCGTCCGTCACCAGCACGGTCATCCGGCCGAAGCCCGACTCGATCCGCACGCGACGATAGCTATCGTTGGGCCGGCCGATCTCGACACCCGGCGCCTTGCGATCGTCGGAGACGATCTTGCCGTGCGAAAAGGCCACGAAATTGCGGATCAGCGCATCGGCGCGTTCCGGCGATACGTACACGCGGTTCTCCGGCACCGTCTGCAGCGCATCGTATTTCGGCGCCTGCGTGTGCCAGTAGAGCTGCATGTTGACGCCGCCCGGCCACGAGACGATCGCATCGCGTCCGATCGGATCAGGGAACGTCGCAACCGTGACGTCCGCACCATGCGCCTTCGCCGACTTCACGGCTGCGTCCATGTCGGTCACGAGATAGCCCGTGCGCTCATTGCCGAACGGATACGGAACAGGCGTCTTGAAGCCGAACACCGAGATCGTGCCGACGGGTGTGAAGACGAGTTGCGACATCGTCTGGCTCGGCGTCGGCGTCACCTGAAACACGCCTTGCTGCGACTTGTGACCGCCGAAGGTCGCGACGAAGCTGTCGGTGAACCTGTCGAAGTCATCGGGCGCGACGTAGACGTGCGTCGTGTCGTACTGCGGTCCGACGGAAAGCTGCGGAGCCGCAGCAGGCTTCGCGTATGCAACGGGTGCAGCGGACGATGCGGCAAGACCGACTGCAACAAGCATCGTCACAATCAGGAAGCGGAGGTTACGCATGATGGTGAAGGTCCTCTAAGGTCTTTATTGAACACCGGCAGTGCCGGAAGAATGTTGGACGCCGGCGAGGCATGTCGCCATGACGAGCGCAGCGATGAGTCCAAGGTGTTCGAAGAATGCGTTCAACGCAAAGAAATGCGCGTCGCCCGTCAGGTTCCAGAAGTCGTTCGCGACGAACATCGCGACGGCCGTCAACGCGGCGAGCGCGCCCGCGCCCAGCCACACGAAGCGGTTCGCGATCACGCACGCCGAGCCGCCAAGCTCGACGACGATCGCAAACGCCGCCCACAACCATCCCGGATGCAACCCGAAATGCTCCTGTTCGAGCACGGCGCCATGAAAGTTCGCGAGTTTCGCAAGACCGCCGATCACATAGGCGGACACCAGCGCCGTGCGTATGAGCATCAGCAGCCAGGGCTGCGCGAGGATCGCGGCGATCCAGTGCGGATTCCCCTGTGCGCGCGCGTTCATCTCAGACCGCCCAGCACGCACAGCCGAGCGCGCCCCAGAACGAACGCAGGTCGGACGCGGGCGCGCTGTTCGACCAGGCGCGCGCGTGATCGTGGCCGTGCACCGCGCATCCGTTCGAGCAGCCGCACGATGCCGCCGCCATCTGTCGCAACAAGGCCTCGCCTTCCCCCTTCGAGTCCTTCCACGCAGCGAAGCCACCGAAGCGGCGCACGGGCGACCAGTCAGGCATCGCGGGTGGCGGCGCATTGTCGTCGAGACCGGCGAACGCTCCCGCGCCAAACACGACGCGGCCACCGACAATCGTCAGATCCGACACGGTGCTTGCGATGTCGTCTTCGGGGCACGCGAAGAAGTCGCGGTCCGGAACGATCAGATCCGCAAGCTGGCCCACGGCGATCTGGCCTTTCTTGCCTTCTTCGTTCGAGAACCACGTGACGTTCTCGGTCCACATGCGCAAGGCGGTATCGCGATCTAGGCGATTGCGCTGCGGATAGAGGCGCAGGCCGCCGACCGTCTTGCCCGTCACGAGCCACGCAAGCGACACCCACGGGTTGTACGACGCGACACGCGTCGCATCGGTGCCCGCCGATGTGCGCACGCCTTTCTCGAGCATGCGCGCGACGGGCGGCGTCGCCTCGGCTGCCGCTGCGCCATAACGTTCGACGAAATACTCGCCCTGGTAGGCCATTCTGTGTTGCACCGCCACGCCTCCGCCAAGCGCTGCGATACGGTCCATCGAACGCTCGGAGATCGTCTCGGCGTGATCGAAGAACCAGTGGATGCCGTCGAGCGGAATGTCCCGATTGACCTTCTCGAAGACATCGAGCGCGCGGCTGATGGTCTCATCATAGGTTGCGTGAAGCCGCCAGGGCCAGCGGTTTTCGGCGAGCACGCGCACGACTTCTTCGAGTTCGTCTTCCATTTGCGACGGCATGTCGGGCCGCGGCTCGCGGAAGTCTTCGAAGTCCGCTGCCGAATACACGAGCATTTCGCCCGCGCCGTTATGACGGAAGTAATCGTCGCCCTGCTTGTACTTCGAAGTCTTCGTCCAGTTCAGGAAGTCCTGCTTCTCGGCCTTCGGCTTTTGCGTGAAGAGGTTGTACGCGAGACGCACGGTCATCTGCCCTTCGTCCGCGAGCTTCTGGATGACTTCGTAATCCTCGGGGTAGTTCTGGAAGCCGCCGCCTGCATCGATGACACCCGTCACGCCGAGCCGGTTCAACTCGCGCATGAAATGGCGCGTCGAATTGAGCTGATAGTCGAATGGCAGCTTCGGGCCTTTCGCGAGCGTCGCGTACAGGATCGACGCATTCGGCTTCGCCAGCAGCAGCCCCGTCGGGTTGCCGTCGCCGTCGCGCATGATCTGTCCGCCCGGCGGCTCCGGCGTGTCCTTCGTATAGCCGACCACACGCAGCGCCGCGGCGTTCAGCAATGCGCGGTCATAGAGATGCAGGATGAAGACGGGCGTATCGGGCGCAACCGCATTCAGTTCTTCGATCGTGGGAAGACGCTTCTCGACGAACTGCTGCTCAGTGAAGCCGCCGACCACGCGCACCCATTGCGGCGGCGGCGTAATGGCCACCTGGCGCTTGAGCATGTTCATCGCGTCGGCGAGCGAGCGCACGCCGTCCCAGCGCAACTCCATGTTGAAGTTCAGCCCGCCGCGCACGACGTGCGTGTGATTGTCGATGAGCCCCGGCAGCACGGAACGGCCCTTCAGGTCGATCACCTTCGTCGCGGAAGTCGCGCGCGACATGACGTCGGCATTGTCGCCGACGGCCACGAATTTGCCGTCCTTGATCGCAACTGCGCTCGCGCCCGGGTTCGCGCGGTTCAGCGTCGTGAAGCGGCCGTTGTGCAGGATGAGGTCAGGGGCTGTTGCAGATACGGTCATGAGCGGTTTTCCTTGATATCGGCACGATTGGCACCTTCGGCACGATTAGCGCCTTCTGCACCATCGATATTCGCGCGGGCAGCCTGCCCGACGGCATGACGGCCCGGCAGCATGCCGAACACGTGCGCTGCGCTGCGTGCTTCGTTCCATGCCGTCGACAGCGGCGAGCCCGAAAGAAGATGCTTGCCTACGGGTACGATCTGCTCGCCACCGAGAATGCCGAGCAGGCCCACGAGCGCGACGAGCGGCGGCGCCGGCGAACGCACATTCAACAGGCTGTAGATGACGCCGACCAGCATGCCGGCGCCCAGTGACAACACATACGCTTTCATCGACTCACCTTGCTTGCATCATCGGATCATCTAAAAGAGCGGCCGGCGCGCGAGCGCGCCAGCCTTGCCACTACGGCGCGAGATCAGTGACCTTCGCTGCCGCCGAACATGGTCTTCGCGTAGATCAGGCCGAGACCGTAGCCGCCGCCGTGCTGGATCGACGTCGCCACCGTCTGGTTGTACGTCTCGCTGCGCGCCCAGTCGCGTTGCAGTTCGAGCAGATATTGCAGCGAGGTCATCGGACGCGCGCCTGCCTGCACCATGCGTTCCATCGCGCGCTCATGCGCTTCGTCGGTCACGTCGCCGCATGCATCGGCGATCACATACACTTCGAAACCCTGATCGAGCGCCGACAGCGCCGGGCCGACGATGCACACGCTGGTCCACAGACCCGCGAACACGATGCGCGGCTTGCCGATTGCGTTGACGCGATCGGCGATGCGCTGGTCTTCCCATGTGTTCATCGACGTGCGGTCGATGATGTCCGCTTCCGGAAACACCGACTTGATCTCGTCGAAGATCGGGCCGGAGAAAGTCTTCGAGGCCACCGTGGTCAGAATGGTCGAGACCGCGAACTCCTTCGCGGCCTTGGACACGAGCGCCGCGTTATTGCGCAGCGTCACGGGATCGATCGACTTCGTCGCGAAGGCCATCTGCGACTGATGGTCGATCATGATCAGCGTGTGATCGGACGGCGAAAGCAGCAGTTTTCCGGGCTTGGCTTGAGCTTGAGGCATCGTGTTCTCCAGGTTGAATCAACAAACGTGACGTTGCGTGATGAGTACCGTCCCGCGCTGCGAGCGCCATCGGCTTCACATCGACTTCACATCGACTTCAATGAGCGCCTTCGCAACGTCGATTTCGGAGAAGCGATAATATTTGACCTCCTCAACCTAATAAATAGAATGGAATGAATAGATTCCATTCCAATTCTTTCATGCAACCTCTACCCGATCTTGAAGCCTGGGCGATATTCGCCCGCGTTTCCGATCTCGGCTCATTTGCCAAAGCGGCCGAATCGCTCGGCATGTCGCAGCCCACGGTATCGAAGGCGATTGCGCGGCTGGAACAACGGCTCGGCACGGCACTGCTGTATCGGACATCGCGCCGCCTGTCACTGACACCGACAGGCGTGATGGCTCTCGAACGCGCAGCCCGCATCCTGAACGAAGGCGAAGCCGTCGAAGCCGAAGCGTCCGCGCAAGCGCTCACGCCGCACGGCACGGTGCGCATCACCGCGCCGATGTCGTTCGGCCTCAAATATCTGACGCCGCTGATCCCCGAATTTCTCAACCGCTATCCGCACGTCAACATCGACCTGTCGCTCACCGATACGGTGATCGATGTCGTCGCCGAAGGCTTCGACGTTGCGCTGCGTATCGCCGAACTGCCCGACTCTTCGCTGCGCTCGCGCAAGCTGTGCGCGGTGCGCAGGCCGCTTGTCGCAAGCCCCGACTATCTGGCGCGACACGGCCGCCCGAAGCATCCGCAGGAACTCACGGATCACACGTGCCTCATCTATACGAACCTGCCGACGCCTGGCCAATGGCGCTTCCGTCATGAGTCGGAAGGGGAATACGTCGTGCCAGTGAAGGGGCGCATCAGCAGCAACAACGCGGAGGCCATCAGCCCCGCACTGCTTGCGGGACAGGGTCTGGCATTGCAGCCGGAGTTCGTCGTCTGGGATGCGCTGTCGAGCGGCCAACTCGAAGAAGTCTTGCCCGACTGGCAGATCGCGAGAGTTCACCTCAACCTGATTACACCGCCCGGCCTTCTCAGGCCCGCGCGAGTGACGACGCTGCTGGACTATCTCGTCGAATGTCTTGCGAGCGCACCTTGGGCGTACCCGGAAGAATGACGTCTCATGATTGCAGGAGCCGATAACGCGAGTTGTCGCTCCTCGCACGCGCTTATCCGTCGACACGATCCGCCGAGTCATCCGGCTTATCCTCCGTCCTCATCGAAACTGCTTTAATCAGACGCCGCCGTGATGAATCGATCGTTGCGTCGCCCCATCGGCTTCATTGAAACGCATTGATGCATTGATGCATTGATGCATTGATGCATTGATGTTGATACGCAGCTTCATTGACACGCAGCCATGCAGACAGAAAGTGGCGAGCGAATGCGGCCCGCCACTTCCCTCTACTTCACAGTTGTGTGATTCGCGCGCTTACTTCGCGACAGGCGCCGGCACCGGCGCGAGCACTTCGTGTTTGTCCTTCACGCGCTGAGCCGCCTTATGGACCATCGTGTACGCATAATCCACACCCATGCCGTATGCGCCCGAATGCTCCTTGACGATCGCCATCACGGCATCATAGGTGTCCTTGTGCGCCCAGTCGCGCTGCCATTCGAGCAAGACCTGCTGCCACGTCACGGGCACCACGCCCGCCTGGATCATGCGCTGCATCGCAAAGTCGTGTGCGGCCTTCGACGTGCCGCCCGATGCATCTTCAACCATGTAGATCTCATATCCGCCTTCGCCCATCGCGCATAGCGCAAACGTGTTGTTGCAGACCTCGGTCCACAGGCCCGAAACGACGACTTTCTTGCGGCCGTTCTTCGCCAGTGCGTCACGCACTTTCTGGTCGTCCCATGAGTTCATCGACGTGCGTTCGAGCAGCGGATGATCGGGGAACACGTCCAGCAATTCAGGGTAGGTGTAGCCAGAAAAGCTCTCGGATTCCACCGTCGTGATCGTGGTGGGGATGTTGAATACCTTTGCCGCTTTTGCCAGCGCGACAACATTGTTCTTCAGTACCTGGCGGTCAATCGATTGGACGCCAAATGCCATCTGCGGTTGCTGATCGATGAAAATGATCTGACAGTTGGAGGGCGTCAATACTTCAAGCTTTGGATTACTCATGGTGTGATCCATCCGCGTTTCGATAGAAGAGAAGGACCGCCCTGCCCCCAGGATTCAGGCAAGGCAGGATCGCTGTCGTCAGCCCGCGTAGTCTTCCACATAGCCAACGAGATTCGAAGTGTATGACACGGAGCGCCGGATATAAAAACTATTTCGCACGTTCCTGAAGAACATGACAGAGGAAAGAAATTGCGCAGGAAGTTCTTCTGCTTTTTGCGCACTATAGGCGATACGGAAAGAGAACACTAAAGAAATCGAATAGATTCATTTCCAAAAAGTGCATGCACGTGATGCCCTCTTTTCATCGTGCTTTAAACCCGATACTCTTTTGCGTGCCGGCAGATGACGATCGTGCATTCCACACTGCCGGCGTGTTGCGCGCAGTACATCGCGCACACCTTCATCCGTCCGCCAACATGAGTGGCGACCCGTTGTCGCCGTTTCCTATCACCCCAGCGCTGGCGAAGCACTCGCACGACGCGTGAACTACAGGAATACGAGCCAATGAAACTCTATCTTTTCTCCTTGCTTGCTGGCGTGCTGGTTGGCGTGATCTACAGCCTCATCAACGTGCGTTCACCCGCTCCGCCACTTGTCGCCCTTGTCGGCCTGCTCGGCATTCTCGGCGGCGAACAGATCATCCCGGTCGCGAAACAGATGCTGTCCGGCAGCGGCTTCCACACGGCGTGGACCGACTCGAAGTGCACGCAGCATATGTTCGGATCGCTGCCCGGCCGCCAGACGGGCAACACGTCGCGCACTGCCGCTGCCAATTCATCGGAGAAACGCTCATGAGCACTCACGCTGGCGATACACCTGATCTGATCCTGCATCACGGCCGCTTTACCACGCTCGACAGAAGCAATCCCGAAGCGACGGCTGTCGCGATACGCGAAGGCGTGTTCAGCGCAGTGGGCGACGACGCCGAGATCCTGCCGCTCGCCGGCAACGCGACGAAGGTCATCGACCTGCAGGGCCGCCGCGTCTTGCCTGGGCTGATCGACAATCATCTGCACATTATTCGCGGCGGCCTCAACTTCAATATGGAGTTGCGTTGGGACGGCGTTCCGTCGCTTGCTGTCGCGATGGAGATGCTCAAACGTCAGGTGGCCATTACGCCCGCGCCGCAATGGGTGCGCGTGGTCGGCGGCTTCACCGAACATCAGTTCGCGGAGAAGCGGCTTCCCACGATCGAAGAACTGAATGCCGTTGCGCCCGATACGCCCGTGTTCATTCTGCATCTGTACGACCGTGCAATGCTCAATGCGGCTGCACTGCGTGTGGTCGGCTATACGAAAGACACGCCTGAGCCGCCCGGAGGTGAAATCGTGCGCGACTCGGCGGGCAATCCGACGGGCCTGCTGCTCGCGAAGCCCAACGCCGGCATTCTCTATGCCACGCTCGCAAAAGGGCCGAAGCTCCCGCTCGACTATCAGATCAACTCGACGCGCCACTTCATGCGCGAACTGAACCGTCTCGGCGTGACGGGCGCGATCGATGCAGGCGGCGGCTTTCAGAATTACCCCGAGGACTATGAAGTCATCCAGAAGCTCTCGGACGAAGGCTTGCTGACGATCCGGCTCGCTTATAACCTCTTCACGCAAAAGCCCAAAGGCGAAAAGGATGACTTTCTGAACTGGACACGCACGTCGAAATACAAGCAGGGCAACGATTACTTCCGGCATAACGGCGCGGGCGAAATGCTCGTGTTCTCGGCGGCGGACTTCGAGGACTTTCGCCAGCCGCGCCCCGACATGAGCCCCGAGATGGAAGGCGATCTCGAAGAAGTCGTGCGCGTGCTCGCGGAAAACCGCTGGCCCTGGCGCATGCATGCGACTTATGACGAGACGATCAGCCGCGCGCTCGATGTCTTCGAAAAGGTGAACCGCGATATTCCGCTCGCGGGCCTCAACTGGTTCTTCGATCACGCGGAGACGATCAGCGAACGGTCGATCGACCGTATCGCGGCGCTCGGCGGCGGGATTGCCGTGCAGCATCGGATGGCGTATCAGGGCGAGTACTTCGTCGAGCGTTATGGCGCGGCAGCGGCCGAGGCGACGCCACCCGTCGCGCGCATGCTCGAGAAAGGCGTGAAGACATCGGCGGGGACCGATGCAACGCGTGTCGCGTCGTACAACCCGTGGGTCGCGCTTTCATGGCTCGTCACGGGCAAGACGCTCGCGGGACTGCGGATCTATCCGCAACGCAATTGTCTGGATCGTGAGACTGCGCTGCGCATGTGGACCGAGAACGTCACGTGGTTCTCGAATGAAGAAGGCAAGAAAGGCCGCATCCAGACGGGACAACTCGCTGACCTGATCGTGCCGGACCGCGACTATCTGAGTTGCCCCGAGTCCGATATCGCCGATACAACCGCCGTGCTGACCGTGGTCGGCGGCAAGATCGTCTATGCGGCCGGTCCGTTTGCGGATCACGATGCGCCGATTCCGCCTGCGATGCCGGACTGGTCGCCCGTGCGCGCATATGGTGGCTATGCGGGATGGGGCGCGGCGCAAGGCACGCCGTTGCAGCGCAGCCAGAACGCGCTGGCCTGCGGTTGCGCGAGCGCCTGTGGCGTGCATGGTCACGCGCATGCGCGAGCATGGGCGAAGAGCGTGCCCGCGTCCGACCTCAAGAGCTTCTGGGGCGCGTTGGGTTGCTCGTGCTGGGCCGTTTAGGCGTCTGGCAGTTTGATATGGGCGCGATGCCGCGCGTGCGAATGCGTGACGCGCGGCATCGCATCAAACGCTCTTCAACATGCACGGCTTCAACATTCGTGCCCGCGTTCTGAATGCGGGCATCGCTTTGCTTTACTGCTTTACTGCTTGACTTCATCGCACCATGACCACTCCAATCAAAACGATCCTCACGCCACGCGAAAGCGATATCGGCAATCTCGTCGTGCGGCGCGTGCTGCCTGCGCGCGCTGCCCGTCTCGTGGGCCCCTTCATCTTCTTCGATCACATGGGTCCCACCGTCTTGCCGGCCGGCGTGGGCGTCGACGTGCGCCCGCATCCGCATATCGGGCTCGCGACCGTCACGTTTTTGTTCAAAGGCTCGCTGATGCATCGCGACAGTCTCGGCTCCGAACAAAAAATCGTGCCCGGCGATGTCAACTGGATGACAGCCGGGCGCGGCATCGTGCATTCGGAACGCACGCCCGATGAAGATCGTCCGGAGCGCCAGACGATGCATGGCATTCAGACGTGGGTCGCATTGCCCTTCGAGCACGAGGACGCGCAGCCCGACTTCACTCACCACGCGGCAGCGACGCTGCCGCAGTTCAACACCGATCGCGTGACGGTGCGCGTGCTTGCGGGCAGCGCATTCGGCTATACGTCGCCCGTTTCGACGTTCTCGCCGACGCTCTATGTTGCCGCCGATTTTTCGGTCGGCGGAACGCTCGTGCTCGAACCCGAACATGAAGAGCGCGGTGTCTATCTGGTCGACGGAGATCTGGCGATCGACGGCGAACCGCTCGCGCCCGCGACGATGGCTGTGCTCGAACCTGGCGCGGTCGTGAGACTGACGAGTCCGAACGGTGCGCGCGTGATGCTGCTCGGCGGCGCGCATCTTCCAGGTGAGCGCTACATCGAATGGAACTTCGTATCGAGTTCGCCCGAGAAGATCGAAGCAGCGAAGGCTGCATGGGCGCAACAGACATTCGGTTCGGTTCCGGGCGAAACGGACTGGACACCGCTGCCTGAACGAAAGCCGCGCTGAGCGGCAAATCGGCAAATCCGCAAAGCGACACAGACTGGATGAACAGGCCCTGTAGCGTCGGCTATCAGGGTCGGGCTATCCTTCACACAACAATTCCAGACATCGGCGGCAACATCGCATCGCGCGGTCAGTACGATGCGCGCGAACACATTGCCTCCGTTTCTGACAACGTCCAATGTTTGCCGGAAAAGTCCAGCATGAATAACGTCGAGCTATTCCATTACATATTGCTGCTCGTTTGCGGTGCTGGCGTACTGACATGGGTTGCCGAACGCGTGGCCATTCCGCCCGCGGTAGTACTGCTGTTCGGCGGGGTCGCCGTCGCGCTGATGGGACGGCACACGACCGTCGACATGGACCCCAACCTGGTGCTGACAGCCGTGTTGCCTCCGCTGCTGATGTCGAGCGCGTTCTACACCGCGTGGTCGGACTTCCGTCGCGAGGTCTTGAGCATCCTGTCGCTCGTGCTGGGAGCCGTTGCGTTCACCACGGTCGTGGTCGCCGTCACCGTGCATGCGTTCGCGCCTGCATTGGCGTGGCCCGCCTGCTTTGCTCTGGGCGCAATCGTCTCGCCGCCGGATGCGGTCGCCGCGAAAGCCATCCTCGATCGCAATCCGCTTCCATCGCGGCTCGTCACCGTGCTCGAAGGCGAGAGTCTCGTCAACGACGCAACAGGTCTCCTCCTCTATCAGATGTCCATTGCCGCCGCGTTCACCGGGCAATTCACGGCAGGCCGCGCGACGGGCGTGTTTCTGATGCTGACGTTCATCGGCATCGCCGTCGGTATCGCGTGTGGACAGATCATGATGTGGCTGATCAAGCGCGTCCCTGATCCGATGCTTCGAATCGTGCTCACGTTCCTGATGGCATGGGCCAGCTACAGCATCGCGGAAGAGATCGGCGGCTCGGGCGTGCTGTCCGTCGTCACGTGTGGTCTGATGCTCGGCGTGCGTCAGCATCGTGCGTTCGATGCGCATACACGCATCAAGGCGTCGGCGACGTGGGAAGTAATCGTGTTCGTGCTCGATGCGCTCGTGTTCATTCTGATCGGGCTCGCGCTGCACGGAATCGTCGAGCGGATGGGCGACACGCGCTCGATGCTGGCGACGAGCGCAAGCGTCGCATTGCCCGCCATCATCGCCGTGATCCTGTCGCGCCTCGTATGGGTAGCGATCGGCATCTGGCTGCCCGCGCGCATCGCGGCCGGACGTCGCAATGCAGGACGCCCCTGGCGTCCCGGCGAAATAGCCGTGCTGGGTTGGGCAGGCGTCAGAGGCGTCGTCAGCCTCGCTGCGGCGCTGGCATTGCCCGAGCAGTTTCCGGATCGCGACGCCATCGTGTTCAGCACCTTCCTCGTGATCTTCGGGACGCTCGTGATACAGGGCGGCAGTCTCGGCGTGCTGATCCGCCTCATCGGTCTTCGGCCGATGCGAGGCTCGACGATGTCGGAGCTGGAAGCCCGCTCGCATACCTTTCGCGCATCGTTGAACGAGTTGAAGAAGATCAGCAAGTCAGCCGGGGGCGAGGACAAGAACCTCGTGCAACGGCTCATCGACGAATACGAAGTGAGAGTGCGCAACAACGAAAAAGCGCATTCGGAAGGCAGCGAGCACGTCGAACTGCGAGCGCGCCATCTGCGCCTCGAACTCAATCTCGTTGCGACTTCGCGGCAAACGCTGCTGCGTCTGCATCGCGAAGGCAAGATTGAAGATTCCGTGCTGCACAGGCTGGAGGCCGAACTCGATCTCGAAGAGCTGCGCCTGCATCGGCTGCTGGAACCGTGACGGGCGGCGCAGCCAGCCCCGCCACGCCATTGGTCACTGGTCGACGCGCTTCACCGTGACCACGCGCGGCACCTGATTGTCGGCTGCATCGCCGGGCCGCAACTTCACGCGCCACGCGCCGTACTCGGCAAACGGAAACTGCGCGAGCGCGCTCTTCACGAGCCACGGAATCGGATGATCGGTGTCGGCATCGCGGTCGCGGCTCGTCGCCGTGACCTTGTAGACTTCCTTGCCGCTTGTCGCTTCGAGGAGCCGCAACGTCATCGAATGCCGATACACGCGGCCGAACAGCGAAAAGCCTGCGCCTTCGGCACCATCGCATGCGTTCCCGCACTCGGCCGTGCTGACGCCGACGGCGGCAGGCCGCGTGTCGTATGCGAGCGAGACGAGATAGCTCGCGTGACCCGCCGTTCGATCCACAAGCCCATAGTTCGCAAGTTCGCTTCGAACCAGCGCTTCATACTGCTCGTTAGCGGGATGCGCTTGCGGCCACGGAGCACGCGCGAACGAATAAGTGCGCTCGCCCTGCAGCACGACGGGTGCTCCCGTTGCGCGCACATCCGTCGTCACATCGGCGCAGCCCGCGAGACCGACGACACTCGCAATGACCACCGCGGCGCTATACGTCACTTTCTTCACTTTCATCTCGCTTCGATTGAATAGAGTTCGCGTACCGTTCATGTTCGTGCGCCGTTCATGCGTGCGCGTCGGCTTCGTCGAGCACCGGCAGGGAAATCGTGAAGGTCGTCCCTTTGCCCGGCGCGCTCTCGACGCATACATCGCCGCCGTGCCGCGTCACGACCGCTTTCACGAAGGCCATGCCGAGTCCCGTGCCGGCGACTTCCGGCCGCTCGGCTTCATGAAAGCGCTGAAAACGCTCGAACAGATGCGCCTGATCTTCGGTTGAAATGCCATAGCCCTCGTCGCGGATCGTACAGCTCACGCGCGCCGGCGACGCGCCCGAAGCACCGCTCTCCTGCGCGACGGTACACGTGATGCGCGTATCGGATGGACTGTATTTCACAGCGTTGTTCAAGATGTTCACGAGCGCGCGCGTCATCAGCGAGCGGTCCGCGTTGATCCAGTGGCCGTCGCCCTGCTCGTCGTATGACGCTTCGAGGCGGATGCACTTCGCTTGCGCCTGAGGCCACACCTCGTCGCTTGCATCGATCACCAGCTCGACGAGGCTCACGGGTTCGAGCACATAGGCCTGCGATTCGGCGCGCGCGAGCTGCACGAAATCGTCGGCCAGCGTGAGCGCGCGTTGCGCGTAGCGTTCGATGCGGCACAGAAAATCGCGCATGCGGTCCGACTCGAGCTTGCGCGCCCGCTCGATCTCGACGAGCGCCAGAATCGATGCCTGCGGCGAGCGCATGTCATGCGACAGCAGACGCAGCGCGTCCTCACGCAATCGCTCGGCGGCATGCAGGGCCGTCACGTCGACGAGGCCCGCAATCCAGCCGATCGCCTCGCCCTGTGCGTTCGTGCATCTCGCGTAGCGCAACAGGTGATCGCGCTGGTTGCGATCGCGCACTTCGATGCCCTGCTCCATCATGCCGGCAAACGCAATCCGGCCAGGGTCGAGTATCGCGGGCCAGTGCGCGTGCCCGAAGCTGTCGGCCTCCGCGCTCGAACCGATCGCCTTCACGAAGACGAGATTGCCGAGCACTTCTCGCATCTGCCGCCCCTCGGGCCTCGGCGCGCCGAGCCCGGCGAAGTGCGCCTTTGCCGCATGGTTCGCGATCAGCACGATGCCGCGCACATCGCTCACGAGGATCGGCTCCGGCACGCTGTCGAGGCTGTCCCACACGAAGCGCTTCATGTCCTGCACGCGCCGCGCCGCCTGCGCCATCAGCGCCATGTGCTGTGCGAGCACGTCGCCGCCGAACTCACGGCTGCGATGCGGCGCCTCGGGCAGCAGATAGGGCTCGTCGGCGAGACGCTGCAGTTCCTTGCGCAGATACGACATCGTCATTTCGAGCCGACGCCAGTTCCATATCGGATACACGGCGATCAGTCCGACGATGGCGGGCACGGGCGAGATCCACAGCCGCAATCCGTACAGCAGCGCAGCGCTGCCCGCCACCATCGCCGCGCAGAGCACGAGCGTCATCAGCAGCGAACGCAACGGCGACAGCACGAGCAGCCCCGCGAGCAGCACGCCGAGCGGCACGAGCGACGCGGCGCACAGGAGCCCCTGGCTCGCGGGCTCGATCTCGCGTCCGGTGACGAGCATATCGAGCACGTTCGCGTGGATATAGACGCCCGGCAACGGGCCGAGCCGACCCGATACGGGCGTCGAGAACCTGTCGTAGAGCCCCGATGCCGTCACGCCGATCACGACGATCTTTCCGCGCAGCATGTCTTGCGGCACGTGGCCATCGAGCACGCTCGCGAACGAAACCGTCGGATACGACTGCGCGAGCGGGCTGAACGGAATCAGATAGCGCCCTTCGCCATTGCCGTCGACTCTCGTTCGATCCGGCGATGCCGCAGCAGCGCCGCGATCGTCCGCGAGCTTCAACTGACCCTGCCTGATCGCGCGCCATACGGGCACCATCAGCTGCGGCCAGCGCATATGCGCGCCGCCTTCGAACAGCGCGACACTGCGCACGATGCCGTCGCCATCCACTTCGAGGTTGATATGGCCGAGCCCCGCCGCAGCCTGGGCGAGCGGCTCGACGGGCTTGACCGCGACGCGCTCGCCGCTCGCATCTTCGGGTGTCAGCAGAACAGGCAGCCACGTCGGACTCGCGGCGATCGATCGCGCGAGTTGCGCATCGTCTTCGGCCGGCTCGGTGAAGAGCACGTCGTAGACCACGGCAGCGGGATGCGCTTTCGCGATTTCGTCCAGCAGCCGCGCATGCACGGCGCGCGGCCAGGGCCAGCGCCCGAGCCGCGCGATGCTCGCGTTGTCGATTTCGATGACGGCGATATCGGGCAGCACGGGTTGCGCGCGCCAGCGCAGAAAGCGGTCATAGACGAGGTGATCGGCGCTCGCCGTCAGCCTGCCGAGCGAGCCGAGCAGAACGACCACGACGCCGAGGCAGCCGATGCACAGCCATTCGAACAGGAAGCGGCGCCCGACTGGCCGCCCAAGACGTATGCGCGGATCGAAGCTCATGCGCGGGCCGCCCGTGGTCATCACCGGGCCAGTGTAAACGAGCGGACGGAACTCCCCTTCTGATAGAAGCGGCCGTTTTCGAACTGCTCGGCGATCACGGTCCAGTAGTAGACGCCCGGCGGCAAATCGGACACGACGATCTGTCCCGCAGCGAGATCCGTGCGATCGACGATCGGCTCGCGCAGATCGTCGGTGGTGGCCAGCACGAAGCGGAACCGCGTCTCGACACCAGGACGGCTCGCCGACAGCCAGCGGAACTCGAAGTCGCGGCTGCCGGCGCGTTGTCCCGCCGACGCGTCGAGTGCGAACTGGCGGCGCTCGAATGCATAGATCTGCGGCAGGCCTTCGAGGCCGATGTCGTCGATCGACGCAATGCGCACGAAGTAGTTGCCGTCCGGCAAGTCTTCGAACGATGCGTGCGGCGCGTTCACGCGCTGGTCGCGGATCAGGTCGAACAGGTCGGCGTCGCGCGCGATCTGCACGCGATACGCGCGGGCTTTGTCGGACGGCACGATATCGAACGAGACGTCCTTCGCGTCCTGCACCTTGCCGGGTTCCGCGAGCGCGGGTGCCGGCAGCAGGGCCACGGGCGCGCCGACGCCGCCCGTCGCGCGCGTGACGCTGCCGAACTTCGCGCCGATCAGTTGCGTCGACGCCTGCAGCGGCACGCCCGGCGCACGCGGCGGCAGGCGCGCGGCATCGACGCCGACGGCGCCATCGAGCACGGCGACAGCCGTCGATTGCTCGCCGCCGTCATAGCTCACGCGAAAGCGGGTGCCGCGCACGCCCGCCACCACCGATGGCGAGCGGATCTGAAAGCGATCGTCCTTCTTCGTTGCATGCGTGACCTCGCTGTCGACCTCGCCCTGCCTCAGGTCGATCACGCGATCCTGCGAACCCGTCAGCACGGTCTGCCGCAGCGTGCCGATCTCGATCGTGCTGCCCTGGGGCACCGACAGATGCGAGCCGTCGTCGAGTTCCAGCGTGACGAAGCCGTCATGGCCCGTGCGCACGCGGTCTCCTTCGACGAGCGTCATGCCGACGGTAACGGGCACGAATGCGTTCTGACGAAACGCGTGTTCGGCGGGACCGCTCATCGCGACGACGCGCGCGGTCCTGGGCTCCTGCTTCAGCAACGCGACGGGCAGGATCAGCTTCGCGCCCGGCTGAAGATGAAGCGGGTCCGCGACGTGGTTGAGCTTACGAAGCACGACCCAGTCGCGCGGATCGCGCAGGTAGCGATCGGCGACGTCGTACAGCGTGTCGCCGGCGTGCGTCACATAGACCGTGGATGCAGCAGGCGCACGCTTCGCCGGTGTCCGCGCGCCGGCGCACGCGGGCAGCAGCGCCAGCGCCGCCATCAGGCAGGGAACGATGCCGCGCAACGCGAATGGCGCCATCCGGACGGCAATGCGCGGCATCGGCGACGACGGCACGCGCGATGCGATGTCCGCTGTGGCCACCGTCACGCATCCCCCTTTTCGAGCCGTTCGAGCCGGTAGCCGTAGCCATAGATGGGCGTGAGCCGATAGCCCTTCTCGGGGCGAAGACCGAGCTTTGCGCGCAGCATCGATACGTGCGTGTCCATCGTGCGCGACGGAATGTCGATGTCCTGTCGCCAGATCGCTTCGAGAATGTGCGCGCGCGACAGCGGCTGGCTCAGATGCCGGAACAGCAGCAACGCGAGTTCGAATTCCTTTTGCGTGAGCGTGACGGGCCGGCCGCGCGCGACCACCTGCTTCGATCCGAGCTCGAATTCGAATTCACCGAAGATTTCCCGCGTCGCCGCCTGGTTGAGCTGATAGGCTCGGCGCAGCAGCGATCTGACGCGCGCGAGCAGCACGCTCGTCGCGACGGGCTTGACGACATAGTCGTCGGCGCCCTTGTTCAGCATCGCCGCGATGTCCGTCTCGCGGCTGCGGCTCGTCATGAACAGCACGGGCAGACGGTCGGACAGGCTCTGACGCACCCAGCGCAGCACCTCTTCGCCCGACATGTCGGGCACGTTCCAGTCGAGCACCAGCAGATCGAATGTCTGGCGGCGCAAATGCCTCACGAGCGCCTGGCCTTCCGCGAAAGCATGGCAATCGTGTCCATCTACCGCCAGCGACTGACAAACGAAGTCGGCTTGCGCCACATCATCGTCCAGCACTGCAATTCTCATAAGACCCCGCACGCGAAATCACTCATCGGGCAGACGGACGCACCGCATCGTGCGGGACGCGCTCTGTCCATCATGCCCTTGCTCCAGCGCCACTCAGGGCCGCCACCTTGTCGTCAATGCTTTCCTTCGGCCGCAGATGCGCGCCCAGCGCCGCCTCCAGACCCATCCTCACATGCTCCCACGCGGCGTGCGCGTAGTCGGGCTCGCGCGACGCCCACTCCTGCGCGAGGTCGAACACACGGCGAACCGTCGATGCGCAATTCGTCAGACCGGCATCGCCGCCGGCCGCGGAATCGCGCAGCCACTCGGCGAGCCACGGCATGTCCAATGCACAGGAATCCGCATAGGCTTCCATCGCCGCGCGAGCGTGATAGTCGTTCGCCGGGTCCAGCTCGATCCGCCGCCCGTCGCTGCCGCCCTTGCGCGCCTCTTCGCCCGTCCTGAACGGAATCCTCGTAGTGCCTGGTCTGAAAAACATCCGATCCCTCGGTGAACGACGACGATTCGAGTCCCTCTCTGTGCCGGCCTGGTCTGGCCTGGCCTGGCCTGGCAGCCCGAAAAATTGTCATCCGGCGATGACCGATTTTGACAATTTTGCGCACAGTATAAAAAGAGGGCGCAATAAAATCATTTAAAGATTGTTAGATCGGTTCGCCTAACCGATTGCTTTCACCCGCCGGGGCCGCCCGCAAGGCGGCGCTGTCGGCGGTGGCGCGGCGCGCCTTGTGCCCGCCTCTCGGCCGCCTCTCGCCTTTCGCCCTGCCGCTCGCCTGTCGCGGGACGTGATCGCTCGCTGCGGATCGCGTCGGGTGGGCACTGAACTGTCGCCATCCATCAGTTGTGGCGATCAGTTGTCACCGTGAACTGACAAAAGGCGACGGTCGCGAACCAGATGAATTGACAATCGAGCAGACGCGGCCGTGTCGATCGCAGCGGTCCCGCTCATTCCCGCCGACTCGCCGCTCGCGGGACGCAGGCTACCGGATGGTTGCCGGCTCGCACCGGCAACCGATCGGCAGATGAGTTACGGATGCACGACGTGGGGCAGCGTTCCACCCGCGCCCCGCGCGGCCACGCCTTCCTGCAGGATCACGCACATGCTCGTGAACAGGACGAGGACGATGAGCGCCATGCCGCACAATCCGATGATTCTCCAGGTCTTCATCTTCGCCATCCCTGAAAGCAGCGTGCGATGGGCGCGCGTTGCGAATGAAAAGGCCTCGGTAATGCTGTGAGTTGCGCTGCGAGTTGCGCCGTAATTCGCACGCGGCGAGTTGCGCCGTAAGTTGCGCCTCGAGTGGACCTTCAAGAAACGCGGCCCGTTACGGCATCGCGGATCTCACGCAGCAGCAGCACGTCTTCGGATGGCGCGGCGGGTGCGGGTGCAGCGACCGGGTCCGGACTGCGCAGACGGTTGATGAACTTCACCATCATGAAGATGATGAAAGCGAGGATGATGAAATTGATCAGCACGGTAACAAAAGAGCCATAACCAAACGCCGCGACGCCGGCAGCCTGCAGATCTTTATAGGAGTCCGGGTTGCCCTTGAAGGTGGACGGTATGTCGCCAAGGCGTACGAACATGTTCGAGAAGTCGAGGCCGCCCGTCGCGACACCGATCACGGGCATGATCAGATCCTTCACCAGCGAATTGACGATGCCCGAAAAGGCACCGCCAATGATGACGCCGACAGCAAGATCCATTACGTTGCCCTTGAGGGCAAATTCCTTGAATTCCTGAACGATACTCATCGACTTTCCTTTGTCTTTTTCCGAGCTCATTGCAATGACTTCTGCGTGACAACTTGATGACCATGGCGTGTCATTCGCACGCTTCAACGATCATCGGGGCGCTGGATAGTCCAGTCTGGTAGTTCTCCCTGATTGCCCTCGTTTTCGAAGAAATTCGAATTGCGGTAGGTACTATATGAGATCCTCGAATCGAATTCTTTTAGCAATTGTCAAGTTGATCAACAAACACGAATGAGAACTCCGGTGTACCCCTTTGATGCAATGACATATCGGAAGAAGACGGACATATGCTCGCCGCGCGAAAGCTGCACTAACATTATTTAAAAAACGAACACATCAGGTTTTGGTAGTCTTTTGACGTCAGGAATCGATCGTCGTATGTGAACGAGCGGTGCAACAGCTTTGCAGCCTGCGCAACGTTGTCCGATAACGCGAGGGATTCATCATGCTGATGTGGATTGCAAACTGGGCGGCACGCCACGCGCCGACGCCCGAGAAACAGGCCGAGCGCGCGGTGGATGAACTGCGCATGGAATTGTTCCGTGCCGAACAGCAGGTACTCGACGCACAGTTGCGCGCCGAGTACTACCGGTCGCGTCTGATCTTCCTCGAAGATGTCACGAGAAAGGGCATCGAGGCGGTGTCCGACCAGCGCAAGGGACAACAGGACGTGTCACTGCCGACGCGCCCGGGACCCAGGCTCACTGCCGCGCAATAGCGGTATCTCGACTTGCGATGCAGGGGATGTGTCGAAAGCCGAAAGGGATTTGCGAGGCAAATCTCTTCGGCCTATATGAATGATCGTGAAAAACTTCGCGGCTGCAACTCTGCCGCGATGTGAGTCTTCATAAGGGCAGCCAGCACATCGAGGAGTTCGACGCTTCGATCACGTCTCGCACCGGCTGGCATGTGGTACGCGGTTACGCCTGAGAGCCCGAAGCGTCATCCGTTTGCGGATCGTCCGCTGCCTCTTGCGCGTCATCCTTTTTCTTTTCGATCAGCGACTCCAGCGCGCCCGCGCCTTCAAAGCCGGCCACGGCGGCCGCCGCCTTGGTCAGCAGACCTGCATCGGGATCAACCTTTTCGAGCGCTTCGACTGCCGCTACTGCGCCCGCAATTTCGCCCACCTTGTCGAGGATTCCCATATCACGCTCCCTTAAAAGAATTCGTTGCACACATCGAGCCATGCCACTTACGCGCTGCCGTCACACGCCGCCAATGGCCTCTTCATTCACAACTCAAAAAAAGAAGCCGCAGCCACGGCTGCGGCTCTCAATGCCACTTGCGGTACGGTCACCGCGTCTTCATTCTCGTTCGTTGTCCCGCAGTCATCAACGTCGATCGTGCAGATTTAACTATCTTTGAACATCTGGCGGAGTGGCCCGCGCATCTGTTCGTCGAATGAGTTTTTGCCGATCGTGTGAAGCGATGGTGCAGTCATGTGATCGCGACGGCGCCGCTGCCCGCGCGTATCGTCAACGCGGCGCCTGGTGCGAGTATGAAGCGTCGTCCACGCGCAGCGACAGCGATGCTTTGTGTGTCGTCGCGCGTGGCGCGCAGCGCAACGGCCTGCGTGCTGCCTTCGAGTTGCAACTGCTTATGACGGAACATCAGCGACAGGCGCGTTGGCGGCAATTCGCGCGGCCATGCGGGATCGAACTGCAACACGTCGTCTTCGAAGTCGACGCCGCCATATGACGCACGACGACATCGAGCGCCCCTGCCAGCGCGCCCAGATGCAATCCCTCCTGAGCGCTGCCCTCGCGCGGCGTGACATCGGTTGTCAGCGCATTGGAGAAGTACTGCCACGAGCGCGCGGGCTGGCCGCGCGCGAGCGCGCCGGCGCACACCATCTGCGACAGACTCGATTCGTGCGTCATGCGAACGAGGTAATACTCGAGCGTGCGACGCGCGGCGGCCGCGTCGAACGCATAGCCTGCCTGCGCGAGCAACGCGCGCAAGTTCGTCTCGCCCAGCAGATAGAACAGCATCACGACATCGGGCTGCTTCGCGTGCATCACATCGACGATATGGCGTGCTGTCCGCGAAGCGCAGCAGCGGCGTACGCGTTGCTTGCGCCGTCTCCATGTCGAGCGCATGCGTGTAGCGAACGAGTTGCGCCGTGTGCGTACCGAGCCACGGCTCGCCGCTGCGCCGTACCGCAAGCACCGTCGCATCCGGCAAGCGCGGCAGAAACGCCGCGCGCAAAGTCTCGCCGTTCGCGCATGCTGTCACCGTGTTGTAGAGCCCCGCGCGATAGATGCCGGGATAGTGCGCGTGCGCTTCATCTGGCGCGTGGTTAGGCGCGTAGTCCGTCGGGTACGCGGACACACGCGCGAGGCGTTGTTCGGGCGCGCTTGCACGCACGAACAGCACGCCATTGCCGAGACCGAGCAACGACTCGCGGCGCCGTTCGTCGCGCGGATCATATGCATCGAAACGCAACGGATGCGTGTCAGGATTCGTGAGCGGTCGGCGAGCAATCAGCGAACCCGGCGCATCGCCCGATGCGTTCGATTGAAAATTTTCCCCACGCTGCGTGAGGAAAAATCAGGCTTCACCACGAAGACTCGATGCCCGAAAGCAAGCCATCATCGATCGCACCGGCATGCGTCGCCTGCTTCGTTACCTATAACGTCGCCTGTGATCCGCGATGCATGCGCGCCGGGCGCGCAAGATGCTAGACCGCGAGGTTGCAGACCAGATTTCTCGCGCGCATGTTTTGCGCATATCGGCCGAACATGCATTTCGTATCGGCACGCTGACGATCCGGAGGGCTACAGCATGAACGACGAAAAGAAAACGGACGCGTCCAGGGCTTCTTCGGGCGACGCGTCAAAGCCCAGGTCCCCATTGAACATCGCAAGCTGGCTGAGCGTGCTCTTTGCCGCGCTGTCGGGGCTGTATCTGCTCGCGGGCGGAGCGTGGCTCGTCGCGATCGGCGGGTCGCCTTACTACGTGGTTGCCGGGATCGTGCTGCTCGTGGTCGCGTGGCTTGCGTATCGACGCAATGGGCTCGCGCTGCTGCTCTACGCACTGCTGCTGATCGGCACGCTCGCGTGGGCCATCGCCGAATCGGGCTTCGACTTCTGGGCGCTCGTGCCGCGCACCGACATCCTCGTGCTGTTCGGCCTGTGGCTGTTGCTGACGTTAGTCTTTCAAGCGTTCGGCACGTCCGCGAAAGCCGGCGCGCTCGCGCTCGTCGCATGCCTCGTCGTCACGGGCATCGCGCTCGCGTATGCGGCGTTCAACGATCCGCAGCAGATCAACGACACAATCGCAACGAACGCGGCGACGAATGCTGCAACGAATGCGACGACGAATGCGGCCACGCCCGCGCAAACGGATGTCCCGCGCGATGACTGGACAGCGTATGGCCGCACGCAATCAGGCACCCGCTATTCGCCGCTCACGCAGATCGACCAGCACAACGTGAAGGACCTGCAAGTCGCGTGGACTTTCGAAACAGGCGACAAGAAAGGCCCGAACGATCCCGTCGAAATCACAAACGAAGTGACGCCGATCAAGGCGGGCGACATGCTGTATCTGTGCTCGCCGCACCAGATCCTGTTCGCACTCGATGCCGCGACAGGCAAGGAAAAGTGGCGCTTCGATCCTGGCCTGAAGCCCGACCCGAGCTTCCAGCACGTGACCTGCCGCGGCGTGTCGTATCACGAGACGGCAGCTGCCGCCAGCAGCGGCGCTGCGCAAGGTGCGCAGCCTGCTTGCGCGCGGCGCGTCATCCTGCCTGTCAACAACGGCCATCTGTTCGAGGTGGATGCGGCAACGGGTCAGCGCTGCGCCGGCTTCGGCAACAACGGCGACCTCGATCTCCAGCATCTGCAGCCCGTCACCACATCAGGCCAGTACGAGCCGACATCGCCGCCCATCGTCACCGACAAGATCATCGTCGTCGCGGGGTCCGTGACCGACAACTATTCGACGCGCGAACCCTCGGGCGTGATACGCGGCTTCGACGTCGAAACGGGCAAGCTCGTATGGGCCTTCGATCCGGGCTCGAAAACACCGAACGAGATTCCCGACGACCAGCACAGCTTCACGCACAACTCGCCGAACTCGTGGGCGCCCGCCGCCTACGACGCGAAGCTCGATCTCGTCTATCTGCCGATGGGCGTGACGACGCCCGACATCTGGGGCGGCGACCGCACGCCCGACAACGAGCGCTATGCAAGCGGACTGCTCGCGCTTCATGCATCGACGGGCAAGCTCGCATGGTTCTATCAGACGGTCCATCACGATCTGTGGGACATGGACGTGCCCGCGCAACCGACCCTCGCGGATATCGCCGACAGCAGCGGCAACGTCGTGCCCGCGATCTACGTGCCGGCGAAGACGGGCAACCTCTTCGTGCTCGATCGCCGCACCGGCAAGCTGATCGTGCCCGCGCCGGAACAGCCCGTGCCGCAAGGCGCTGCGAAGGGCGATCACGTGTCGCCGACACAGCCGTTCTCGCAACTGACCTTCCGTCCAGTGAAGAATCTGACGGGCGCCGACATGTGGGGCGCAACGATGTACGACCAGCTCGCGTGCCGCGTGATGTTTCACCGGTTGCGCTATGAAGGCACGTTCACGCCGCCGTCCGAACAGGGAACGCTGGTGTTCCCGGGCAATCTCGGCATGTTCGAATGGGGCGGGCTCGCCGTCGATACGGACCGGCAGATCGCGATCGCGAATCCGATTGCGTTGCCGTTCGTCTCGCGGCTGATACCGCGCGGTCCAGGCAACCCCATCGAGCCGGCGGAGGCCGGTCCCGCCGGTACGGGCACCGAGGTCGGCATCCAGCCTCAATACGGCACGCCGTTCGGCGTGACGCTGAACCCGTTCCTGTCGCCCGTCGGGCTGCCGTGCAAGCAGCCCGCGTGGGGCTACGTCGCGGCGCTCGATCTGAAGACCAATCAGATCGTGTGGAAGAAGCGGATCGGCACGGTGCGCGACAGCGCGCCCGTTCCGTTGCCGTTCAAGATGGGTATGCCGATGCTCGGCGGCCCGATCACGACGGCGGGCCATGTGTTCTTCATCGGCGCGACGGCCGACAACTATCTGCGCGCGTTCAGCACGGACACCGGCGAAGAGCTATGGCGCGCGCGGCTGCCCGCAGGCGGACAGGCCACGCCGATGACCTACGAGATGAACGGCAAACAGTACGTGGTCATCGCCGCGGGCGGACATGGTTCGTTCGGCACGAAGCTCGGCGACTATGTGATCGCATATGCGTTGCCCGACAAGTGACGGGCGTTCGCAAGCGTAAGCGTTGAGTGGACGTTAGCGGGCTTCATGGCTCGGCAGGAAGCCCGCTAACGCTGCGATCGGCATTGCGCGGAGAACGCTCAGTGCTGCCCAACGCTCAAGGCTCCAGCTTGACCTTGATCCAGCCGGACTCGCGCTTGTCGAAGGCCTGGTACGCTTCGATCGCATTCGTGATCGGCTCGCGATGCGTGAGGCGTCGTGCGCGCGGCTCGCTGCCTTCACGATCGCGGCGTCGCGCTCACGGTCGTGAAGCGCCGCGATGGCGGCTGCATCGCCGTTCGAATGACGGCGTGATTGCCGTAAACGTCGGCGAGGTGGATGTCGTCGATTCGACGGGCGCAGGCGATGCGTTCACGGGTGCGCTCGCTGCCGCGCTCGCCGAGCAGCGCCCGCTCGATGCTGCGTTGCGCTTTGCGACTGCCGCTGCGAATCTCGCCGTCACGCGATGGGGTTCGCAACCGGCCTACGGACGGCGCGACGAAATCGAAGCATGGTCTGCGAAGCTGACCACGGAAAGAATCGAACGTTGATATTTGAGCGCATCGCAGCGTTACATGTCTGGCCTGTCAGTCCCTGTCCTTTCCCGCCGCGCTCCGCACGCCGTGAGAATCCATCGGCGTCAAACCCAGTAACGACAGGCATGTTCGAAATACTCCGCTTTCGGACACAGGCCACTTCTCCGCAATCACTTTCCACGCGACTAGAATCCGTTTGACAATTGAGGGCGCGTAGCCGCGATCGAAAAGCTGTGCCGGGTGATCGCGGCGCAATGACGCCAGGACGTGAGAAGAGAGGTGACCAGATGACGAGCATTCGTGATTTGCCGCTGCCAGTGGATTCGGACGAACAACCGGCGCGGCGCATTCTTCCTTATGTGCTCGTTCATGTGCTCGAACGGCTGGGCGAGCGCGACGAGTTTCCGCAAGAGTACGTGCCGTATCTGCTCGCGGCTGTCGAGCGCATCAAGAACAGCCATTTGTGAAGCCGGCACTCAACCAGAAAGCGCCTTTGAATGCGCTCACTTCCGATGGAAACACTTGACCTGGAACCGCAGGTGCTCGCGAATGGTCGTGGCGTGCCGTTCGGCCTCGTGCACCAGAACAGCACCGTCGAATGCGTGATCAGCATTGCCGCGCTCGAAACGCATTTCTGGCTCGATCCGAAGGCGAGCGACGCGCGTGTGTTGAAGACCTTCCGCGACGGCTACGGCCGCATCCGCGCGATCGCGGAGCGCAAGCTGCTCGCACATCGGGCCGCGCATATCGAACTGACGCCGGACGATTTCGCGCGTCGTTGAACCCAACGGCGAGAACATACGTTACATGACACAGCCGGCCGTCGCGCCGCCCGCATCAACTGCATCAACCGCGCGATCGCTGCCGATGCGCGGTTTCATACGCTGATTGCCGTCCCGCCTGCAATATCAGCGATCCGCATCCGAGAAGCAGTCCGACCGCGCAGACGCCCGGCCATCGCCATACGCTCCACGCCCAGATGCCCAACGACGAGCCGAGCGCGCCGCCCGCAAAGCGAATCGCCATATAAAGCGTATTGATGCGGCTGCTGGCGTCGCTTCTGATGCTCATGTTGCGCGCCATGTTCGCGACATGGCCGCTCTGCAATCCCAGGTCGAGAACGACCACGCCGGCGACGAGTCCCGCAATGGTGGACCCCGTCAGCGCGAGGATCGCGAACGCCGCGACGAAGACTGCGCCGCTCGCCAGCACAACGAGACGCGGATTGCGCGTGTCGATCAGCTTGCCGGCGCTCGTCGATGCGAGCGCGCCCGCTACGCCGACGAGCCCGAACAGCCCCGCCGCCTCGCTCCCGTAACTCGCATCCATGCTGCGCAAGTGGAACGCCAGCGTCGCCCAGAACGCGCTGAATGCAGCGAACTGCAGCGCCGCGATGGCCGACGTTTGGCGCACGAGCGGCTCTTCGCGAAGGAGCGTCCATAGTGAACCCATCAGGTGGCGATAGGTGCCCGTGTAGCTCGGCTGGCCGCGCGGCAGCATGCGCGACAGCACGCCAGCCGTGACGAGCATCGCAGCCGCCGCGAGCCAATAGACAGTGCGCCAGCCGAAGTGCCCGGCGATCGTTCCGGAAATCGAGCGCGACACGAGGATGCCGCACAACAGCCCGAACATCACGATGCCGACCGCTTCGCCGCGCTGCTGAGGCCCTGCCAGTTGCGCCGCGAAGGGCGTAAGCAACTGCGGCGCGACGCTCGCGAGGCCGGTCACGAAGCTGGCCGCGACGAGCCAGTTCAGTGTCGGAGACAGCGCAACGGCAACCAGCGCGAGGCTCGCGACGCACAGCAACGTGCGCAGCATCGAGCGGCGCTCGAGCTTGTCGCCGAGCGGCACGAACAGCAGCAGGCCGAGCGCGTAACCCGTCTGCGCGGCCACCGACACCGCTCCCGCCTGCCGCTCGCTCGCATGAAATGCAAGCGCGAATTCGGCCAGCAGCGGCTGGTTGTAGTAGTTGTTCGCGACCACGATGCCGGCCGCAGCTGCCATCACCCAGTAGATCGAACGTTTCATCCTTGCGCTCCGAAGCTTTGACGCAGTCCGACGCATGCCCCCATCGGCCCCCCCGATCCCATCGACGACAGGCCCGGCATCGGCTCTTGCCGTCTCACGCAACGAATGTAGACTATTCCGGAAATCGCCGGTATCCCTGTCGGTCGGCAAGCACCCTTGCGAAATCCGGAAGGCTCGAAACATGGACCGCTTTGAAGCAATGAACGTCTACGTGCGGGTCGTGGAGGCGGGAAGCCTGTCCGCCGCTGCGCGCGCGATTCCGATGTCGTTGACATCGGTGAGCAGGCACATCTCTGCGCTCGAAGAGCAGTTCGGCGCGCAGTTGCTCCGGCGCACCACGCGCAATCTCGCGATGACGGACGAAGGACGCATTCTGTATGACCGCGCGAAGGCGATACTCGGCGAGGTCGATGAACTCGGCAGTGCGCTGTCGGCGGGTCGCGGCAAGCTGTCGGGGCGTCTACGTATCAGCGCGCCGAATCTGCTTGGCCGGCTCGTGATCGCGCCGCTGCTGCCGCGCTTTCTTGCACTTCATCCGGAAGTCGCCGTCGATCTCATGCTCGTCGACCGTGTGGTCAATCTCGTCGAAGAGGGCCTGCACCTTGCCGTGCGCGTGGGCCGTCTGCCCGATTCGAGTCTGGTTGCGCGCAAGCTCGATGACATCCAGATGGTCGTGTGCGCGGCGCCCGCGTATCTCGCGCGGCGCGGCACGCCTCGCACGCCCGATGATCTGCGCAAGCACGATTGCCTCGTTTTCTCGGACGCGCCCGGCCCCGTCGACTGGCGCTTCCAGTCGGGCGCGACGCGCTCGCGCATCGGTGTGACGGGGCGTCTGTGGATGAATAGCCTGGATGCGCTGGTGTCGGCGTCGATCGAAGGTGCGGGCATCGTGCGCGCGCCCGGATGGCAGGTCGCGGCGCACATCGCGGCGGGACGCCTGCGGTCCGTGCTCGACAAATACGCGCCGCCCGCGACGCCTGTTCATGTGCTGTTCGAACGCGCGAAGCTGTCATCGCCGAAGATCCGGACGTTCGTCGATTACCTCGTCGAACAATGGCCCGGCCGCTGACGGACTTCGCGCATCTAGCGCTAAAACGCGTGGCAGCGCGAGGCGACTGCACCGTCGCCGCGCGCACGCCATGCGCCTACGATCCGACGGTGCTCGCGCGGCGGGCGTCGTCGAGATCGTCCGTCGATGCCGCTTCGAGCGAAGGATCGTGATGCAGCAGCAGAACGGCCGCCACGCCGATCAGCCCCGCGCCCGCGAGACACAGCAGACCCGCGCCGAACCCGCCTGTGCTGTCCTTGATCCAGCCCATCGCGTAGGGTCCGAAGAAGCCCGCCAGGTTGCCGAGCGAATTGATCGCAGCGATGCCGCCCGCAGCCGCCGCGCCTGACAGGAAAGCGGCCGGCAAGGTCCAGATCACGGGCAGGCAACCGAAGATGCCGAACCCTGCGATCGACAGCGCGGCCATCTTCAGCACAGGATTGTCGAGGCCGGCCGACGCCGCAATGCCGCCCGCCGCGACCAGCAAAGCAATCGCGACATGCCAGCGGCGCTCCAGCTTGCGGTCCGAGCGGCGGCCCCACGCGATCATGCTGATCACGCCGACCACATAAGGCAGCGATGTCACGAAACCCGTCTGCACGTTCGTCAGGCCAAACGACTTGACGATCTGCGGCAGAAAGAAGCTCAGGCCATAGTTCGTTGCATTGGCACCGAAATAGATCAACGCAATTGCGAGCACGCGAGGATTGATGAGCGCCTCTTTCACGCTGAATGCACGCACGGCCTCCCGTTGCCTGCGTTCCTCGGCCTGGCGAGTGACGAGCCAGTCGCGCTCGTCAACCGAAAGCCAGTGTGCATCGGCCGGCTTGTCCGTCAGGTAGAAGTACACGACGAACGCGAGCAGCAGCGCAGGCAACGCTTCGATGAGGTAGAGCCACTGCCAGCCCGCGAGCTGGCCGCGGCCATCGAGCGACAGCAGCGCGCCCGATATCGGGCTGCCGATCACCGTCGACAGCGGAATCGCCGCCATGAAATAGCCGACGACCCGCCCGCGATACACGGCGGGAAACCACAACGTCAGCAGGAAAATGATGCCGGGAAAGAATCCCGCTTCGGCAATGCCCAGCAGCACGCGCAGCCCGTAGAACACATGAACCGACGACATTCCCGTATATCGGGAAATATCCGGAATGAAGGCCATCAAGCCGGCGAGGATGCCCCACGTGAACATGATCCGCGCGATCCAGCGCCGCGCGCCGAACCGCTCCAGCAGAAGATTCGACGGTACTTCGAAAAAGAAGTACGCGATGAAGAATACGCCCGCACCAAAACCGAACTGGCTTGCCGAAAAGCCCAGCGCCTTGTTCATCTGCAATGCCGCAAAGCCGACATTTACGCGGTCGAGATAGGCAACGAAATAACAAACGATCAGGAATGGCACGAGGCGCATCATCACGCGCCGCATGGTGCGGTTTTCTAGCTCCATCGGTTGTCTCCTCCGAATTGATCGGTCCGGTATCAATGCTTCACGAGACTACTCCTTAGGCCGCGCGCACAAAAGCGGTTTATGGCCGTTTGAAAGGATTGGGCTCGCTTGCAAAGTACCGGGAGCAAACGTTCGGAAAGAATTTCCTTGCGGAAGCATTCATCAGCAACAGCTTCCTGAAGATGCGACCGTGAATCGCCGTACAGTTGCACGCGGGAACACTTCGCTTCGATGCTCGTGCTTCCCGTCACGCGCCATTGAAAAGCAACGTCGTCAGTTGCGGATAGATGCCGATCAGCGCAAGCACGCCCGCCATGATGAACACATAGGGCAGCGTCCCCAGCACGATGCGCCGCAGCGGCACGTCGGGCGCCACGCTTTGCACGACGAAGAGGTTGAGCCCGACGGGCGGATGGATCAGCGCCATCTCCATGTTGATCACGACGACGACGCCGAACCAGATCAGGTTCCAGTGATACGCCTGCACCACGGGGACGAGCACGGGCATCGTCACGACGATGATCGCAATGGTCTCCATGAAGCAGCCGAGAAAGATCAGCAGCAGGTTGATGCTGATGAACAGCACCCACGGCTCGACGTGGGCGCCCGCGACCGCCTGTGTCAGCGATGCGGCCACCTGGCTCGTCGTCATCACATAGCCGAACACGATCGCCGATGAAATCACGGCCAGGATCATCACGCTGCTTTGCGCCGCGTTGATGAGGATCTCGTGAAACTTGCGCCAGTTCAGTTCGCGGTAGACGACGCCCGCCAGAATCAGGCTCGCGATAATGCCGAGCGACGCCGCTTCTTGTGGCGTGGCGAGCCCGCGATACAGCGAGCCGAGAATGATCAGGATCAGCAGCGCGAAAGGCCCAATGTCCTTCAGCGCGACGATGCGCGCGCTGAGCGGCGCGAGCGGGCGTGTGCGGCGTTCGCCCCGCGACTTGCGGCGCAGCGCGAGCGCCATCTGATAGACGCCGAAGGCCGCTGCCATGATCGCGCCCGGCACCAGCGTCGCGACGAACAGACGGCCGATCGACTGCTCGGCGATCACGCTGTAGACGATCAGCGGGATGCTCGGCGGCAACAGGATGCCAAGCGTTCCCCCCGCCGCCACGGAACCGCACGCCTGTGACGCGGGCAATCCATGCCGCCGCATCTCCGAGACGGCGAACCCGCCGATCGCCGCCGCCGTCGCGACACTCGATCCCGATACGGCCGCCATCACGCCGCACGCGAGTGTCGTCGCGACGGCGAGACCGCCCGGCACGCCGTCGAGGATCGTCGCGAGCGCGCTATAGAGCCGCGCGCCCATGCCCGACGCCGACACGATCGCGCCCATGAACATGAACATCGGCACGGAAGTGAGCGTGAATGTCGCCACCGATCCCCAGTACGTGCTCGGAATCAGGTTCAGCGCATCCCACCCGCCGCCTGTGACGAACAGCGACACGAGCGCGACGAACAACAGCGCGAACGCGATCGGCACGCCGAACGACAGCACCGCGAGCAGCCCGCCGAACATGCCGGCGCCGATGAATAGCTGGGTCACTTGTCTCTCCCGAGCACGAGTTCTTCGACGGACAGATCGTGGGTCAGCTCGCGGCGCGCGAACACGATCGTCGCGAGCCGCACCAGTTGCACGAGCGTCAGCAGCAGCGTGCCGGCGACGAGGCAAAGATAGGGAATCCACAGCGGCAGCGAGAACATGCCCCACGAACGCTCGCCGCTCGTGTACGCGTCCCACCAGAACTGCGCCGCCAGCACCGCGATCACGACGGCGACAGCCGACATCACGATAGTCGAGAAGGCCGCCAGCACACGCTTGCCGCCCTCGCCGAGATGATGCCCGAGCACGTCGATCTTCAGATGCCGCGACTGCCATGCGAGCGCCGCCGTGCCGACGAACGTCATGTACGCCATCAGATACGTCGTCACTTCCGTCACCCAGACGTCCGACAGATGCAACACCTCGCGCGCCATCACGCCGTATGAAATCACCGCGACCGTCGCGATCACGGCAACACCCGCCGACAGCGCGACGCCCTTGCAAAAGACATCGAGCAGATGGACGAAACGATCGAGCGGCCCTCGCATGCCGGCCTCCTACTTGTACAGCGCGACGCTCTGGTCGAGCAGCCGCGCGCCGTCGGGCACTTCATTGCGGAACTTCGGGAAGCTGACCTGCTGGAACAGCTTCTGCCATTGCGTCCATTCGTCGAGCGTCATCTTGTGGATCTGCACGCCGTGGCTCGCAAAGAGTTGCGCGACCCGGCGGTCGTCGGCTTTCGCGCCTTCGAATGCGCTCTGTTCGAGACTCTGCCCGACGTCCGTCATGATCTTCTGCTGCGCGGGCGTCAGCTTGTTCCAGGTCTTCATGCTGATCGCGATCGGCTCGATCGTGTAATAGATGCTGTATTGCTCGGGCGAGTCGTAGTACTTGGCCACCTCATAGAGACGGTACGAGCCGAACGTGCCCGACGACGTCCACAGGCCATCCAGCAGCCCCAGTTGCATCGCGTTGTACGTCTCCGACGAAGCCATCGACACCGTGCTCGCACCCGCGCTCTGCAACGCCGCCTCCATCATCTTGCCGGCGCCGCGCACCTTCGTCTTCGAGAGATCGTTGGGCACGTTGACGGGTTTTCCCTTCGACGCCATGCCGCCCGATATCTGTATCCAGCACAAGGTCTTGAAGCCGTATGCTTCCATCTTCGCTTCGAGTTCGCGCCACGGCGCCGACGTGCGGAAGCGGTAGACGTCGTCGGGCGTCTTCCAGAGGCCCGGCAACAGGATCAGGTTCATCTGCGGGATCGCGCCCGCTGCATAGATGTACGGATAGATCGCCAGATCGACGTTCCCGCTGCGCAGCGCCGTATGCATGTTCAGCGCCTTCACCAGCGATTCGGCGGGAAAGATGTCGATATGGATCTTGCCGCCCGAGCGCTGCATCACTTCCTGCGCGAACTTCTTGCCCGTCTGCACGACGTAGTCATTCGGATCGTCGGGCCACTGGTGGGCCATCTTCAGCGTGATCGTGTCGTCCGCATGCGCCACGGGCAACGCGGCGACGGTACACGCCGCGGCTGCCATCAGCGTCGTCAACAGATAACGAAGTCGTTTCATCCACGTCTCCTTCCATGTAGGTTTGTCGTTGTGCGGAACGATGTCTTGCTACGCCGGCATCATCCCGTATCGCCTATCTGCTTCGCGATGCATGCATAAAGCTGCGCGACCGATGCGGCCCGCGCGTCCTCGGGCAATGTATCGATGAGTTCCGCCACGCGGCGCGTCAGCAGGCTGCGCACGTGAAAGCGCTTGCGCAACTCTTCGGCGTGGGCTGCATCCACGTGTGCGGCACGCCATTGCGTGTGTTCGTCGATCGCGGACGACAGTTGCGCAATCGACGCGTCATCGTTCGCCCGCGTCAACAGCACGGGCGCGATGCGGTGTCCGTTCGCGCGGTTGCGTTCGAGCACGTTGCGGATGTCCTGCGCCATGCGCTCCGCGCCCGGCAGATCGCACTTGTTGATGACGACGATATCGGCTGTCTCCAGCACGCCCGCCTTCATCGCCTGAATCTGATCACCCGACTGCGGGCCCATCGTCAGCACGAGCGTATCGACGAGCGCGCGCGCACCGTTCTCGACCTGCCCCACGCCGACCGTTTCCAGCAGGATTTCGCCGAAGCCATCGCCTTCGACGGCGGCGAGCACGTCGGCGAGGTTGTCGGACAGGCCGTCGGCGGACCAGCCGCTCGGCAGCGAACGGATAAAGACGTCGGTGTCGGCGAGCACCGCGTCCATCCGCACACGGTCGCCGAGCAATGCGCCCGAGGTCGCCGGGCTGCTCGGATCGATCGCGATGATCGCGATGGGCTCGCCGCGCGCGGCGCGCGCTTTCGCGACGCGGCCGATCAGCGTGCTCTTGCCCGCGCCCGGCGGTCCCGTAAAGCCGATGCGCCGCGCGGGCCTTGCGCCGCGCTCGCGCAGAACCTGCAACGACTCGGCGACGCTCGCGCGCGCGATCTTCGACAGGTCGCGCGCCAGCTGGCGGCGTGCGTTGCTCGCGACACTGGCCGCCGCCGATGCGCGATCCCGACCGCTCATGTCGGCACCTCGCCGCACCACGCCGCCGTGTGCTCGCCGAGCAGCGGCGGCAGGCTGTAGCACGTGCGCACGCCGTCCATACGGATCGGGTTGCCGACCATCTTCAGCGGCCCCGCTTCGGATTCGATCTCCACGACGAGTCCGCGCGCCTGCGCCTGCGCGCTTTCGAGCGCTTCGCCGATCGACGCGAGCCGCGACACCACCACGCCCGACGACGCCAGCCTGTCGAGCCAATGCTGCGTGGTCTCGCCCGCGAACATCGCCGACAGCGCATCGATCACGGTTGCGCGATGCGCGCGCCGCCCGGCCATCGTCGCGAAGCCCGCTTGCGTGATCCATTCGGGATGCCCGACGCGTTCCGCGAAGATGCGCCAGAAGTTGTCGTGCGTGATGAAGAGCATCAGCCAGTCGTCGCGCGTTCTGAACAGTTGCGCCGGCACGATGTACGGATGCGATGACAGCGCGTGCCGCGAAGGCTGCTCGCCGCCGTTGAGCACGGCACCCGCGACGTAGTTGAGCTGCGATACCATCACGTCGAACATCGCGATATCGACCTGGCCGCCGCGCCCTTCGACGATCTTCGCGAGCAAGCCGACAGCGCCCATGATGCCCGTCGAGTTGTCGACGGTGGAGAAGCCGGCCTTGGTCGGCGGACCATCGGGGTCGCCCGTCAGATGCATGATGCCCGTGAGCGCCTGGATCACGTAATCGTAGGCGGGCAGCTCGGCGTTCGGGCTGTCCAGGCCGAAACCCGTCAGCGCGACGCAGACGATCCGCTCGTTGTGCTCGCGCAGCCGGTCGTAGGTCAGGCCGAGCTTGCGGATCGCGGACGGCCGCAGATTCGTCACGAGCGCATGTGCGTCGCGCACCATCGTCGCGAGCGCCTGCTTGCCGCTCTCGCTCGCGAGATCGAGCACGACGCTCTGCTTGTTGCGGTTCAGGCTCGCGAAATACGCGTTGTGCGGACCAATCGCGTGCGGACTGATCGAGCGCCCGATGTCGCCGTCGGACGGCTCGATCTTGATCACTTCCGCGCCGAGGTCGGCGAGCAGCATGCCGCAGTACGGGCCCATCAACATGTGCCCGATCTCGATCACGCGGATGCCCGCGAGCGGTCCGCCGCGCGCGTCACGCTTCGGCGGATCGTCGGGTACGGCGAATCCGGGCGCGTTCATCCGAGCACCTTTGCAACGGCGTCGATCACGTCGACGAGCGGCATGTCGCTCGTGAACACGCCTCGAATGCCCGCCTTCAGGAACGCAGCGCGATCGTCGGCGGGTATCGTGCCGCCGACGAACACGGGGATCTCGCCCGCGCCGCGATCCGAGAGCAGCTCGACCGTGCGCGCGACGAGTTCGTTGTGGCTGCCCGACAGAATGGACAGGCCGACTGCATCGACGTCTTCATCGACGGCAATCCGCGCGATGTACTCGGGGCTCTTGCGCAGGCCCGTGTAGATCACGCTCGCGCCGGCATCGCGGAATGCGAGTGCGATCACCTTGGCGCCGATATCGTGTCCGTCGAGCCCCGGCTTCGCAACGAGAATGCGCTTGCCCTTGAGCGGCGCGTGCGCGTTGCGGGGCGTCGCGGCCGCATGGCCAGCCGGATTGGCGGAACTGCTGCTCGTGCTGTTCATAGATGGACCGGCTCCTCGAATTCGCCCCATTGCTCTTTCAACCGCGCAACCATTTCGCCGACGGTCGCGTACGCATGACAGCAATCGACGAGATACGGCATCAGGTTGCCCTCGTCGCGCGCGGCCGCCGCGCTCAATGCTTCGAGCGACTTCTGCGCTTCCGTCTGATTGCGCGTATCGCGCAGCCGCTCGAAACGCTCGACGACGGTCGCGCTCGCCTGCGGATTCAAATGGAACAGTTCGCCCGGCTGCTCGACCTGGTTCTCGCGCCGGAAACAGTTCTGCCCGACGACGAGCCGCTCGCGGTCATCCGTCTCGCGCTTGCGCTGCAACGCGCTCTTCGCGATGCGCAGTTGCAGCCAGCCGTCTTCGATCGCTTTCACCGCGCCGCCATAGGCGTCGATCTCGTCCATCAGTTCGCGGATGCGCGCTTCCGTGCGGTCGGTGAGTTCCTCGACGAAGTACGAGCCGCCGAGCGGATCGACCGTGCGCGCGATGCCGCTTTCGTAGCCGATGATCTGTTGCGTGCGCAACGCAAGCTCGGCGGAAAATTCGGTTGGAATCTGGAATGCTTCGTCGTAGGCGCACGTGAAGACGGATTGCGCGCCGCCCATCACAGCCGCGCACGCTTCGATCGCGACGCGCACGACGTTGTTGTACGGCTGCGCGGACGTCAGCGACGAGCCGCCGCAAACGACGCCGAAGCGAAACATCTGCGCCTTCTCGTCATCAACGCCGTAGCGCTCCTTGATGAGCCGCGCCCACGCGCGCCGCCCCGCGCGAAACTTCGCGACCTCTTCAAAGAGGTCCATGTGCACATAGAAGAAGAAGCTCAGGCGCCGCGCGAACTTCGCAACGTCGCCGCCTCGCGCGACAACGGCATCGACATACGCAAGCCCGTTGGCGAGCGTGTACGCCATTTCCTCGACGGCCGTGCAGCCCGCGTCGCGCATGTGCGCGCCCGCAATCGAAATCGGATTGAAGCGCGGCGACACTTCGTTCGAGTACAGGATCGAATCGGCGATCAGGCGCATCGACGGACGCACGGGAAAGATCCATGTGCCGCGCGCCACGTACTCCTTCAGGATGTCGTTCTGGATCGTGCCCGTCAGCTTGTCGCGCGGCACGCCCTTCTTGTCCGCGCACGCGACGTACATCGCGTAGATCATCGCTGCCGTGCCGTTGATCGTGAACGATGTCGAAATGCGGCTCAAGTCGATGCCCTGAAACAGCAACTCCATCTCGGAGAGATTCGAAAGCGATACGCCGACCTTGCCGATCTCGGAGCGCGCCATCGGATCGTCGGGGTCGAGGCCGCATTGCGTCGGCAGGTCGAGCGCGACGGAAAGGCCCGTCTGCCCTTGCTGCAACAGGAAGCGATAGCGTTCGTTCGATTCCTCGGCCGTGCCGAATCCCGAATACTGGCGCATCGTCCAGAGGCGCCCGCGATAGCCGTCCGCGAAGATGCCGCGCGTGAACGGAAACTGTCCCGGCGCGCCGACTCCGTCGTCGACGTTCGTGCCGCTTGCTTCGCCGCGACCGACGACGACGGGCACATGCAGTCCCGATGGCGTGCGGTCGGGATGCGGCATGGCCATCGCTTCGTCGAGTTCGGCTGCGCTTGACTTCATGCTCGGAGGCTCCTTTCTATGCAATGGCGGGACGGCGCATGCAGCACCGGCTACGCCTTCGGGTCGGTTGTCGATGCGCGCTGCCGGTCGAGAAACTTTTGCGCCTGCTCCCAGTGCGCGGGCGCGGTCCACGTTGCGACGAAGGCGGCGCGCTCAGCGTCGCGCGTCGCTTGCGCCAAGGCGAGGCGATGCGCGGCCGCGATCTGCTTCATTGCGCGAACCACATGCGGCGCGCGGCTGGCAAACGGCTGCGCGAATTGCGCGACGCGTTCGGCGAGCGGCTGCGCCGGATCGCACACGTCGTCGATCAGGCCGAGCGCCAGCGATTCTTTCGCGTCCATCAAACGTGCTTCGGCGAGCACGCGCATCGCGCGCGCAGGGCCGAGCAGCGCGAACAGATCGGCCGAACCGCTGAAGCCCGTCGTAATGGCGAGCGTCGCCTGCACGAAGCCGATGCACGCATGCGCCGCCGCGACGCGGTAGTCGCATGCGATCGCCAGCTCCGCGCCGCCGCCCAGCGCCGTGCCGTTCAACGCGGCGATCACGGGCACGGGCGCCGCGCGGATCGCGTCGAGCGCGGCGGCCGCGTGATCGAACAGCGCGGCCGCATCGGCAGCGCTGCGTAACGCGTCGAACTCGCGCAAGTCGCCGCCCGCCGCGAAGCTGCGCTCGCCTGCCGCCGTCAGCACGACGGCGTGCAATGCGGTGTCGTGTGCGGCATCCGCAAAAACGTCGCGCAAGGCGTCGAGCGTCGCCCGGTTCAGCGCGTTGCGCTTGTCCGGGCGGTTGATCGTCACGTGAAGCACGCCGTCGCGCACATCCGTCAGCACGTTCGCTTGCGCGTTTGCTTGTGCGTTCGCTTGCATATGAGCTTCGGCGTCCTGCCGGTCGGTCATGGCTGTCTGTCTCCTCGGCGCGCTTCTTCAGTGGCCGCCCGCTTCGATTGCGCGCTTCGCTTCGAGCAGCACGGCGCCGACCCGCTCGATCTGGTCTTCCATCCGGTGACGCGGCCCCGCGATCGCGATGCCCAGCACGTCGCGGTTCACCTCGACGGGCACCGCGACCGCGAACACATCGCTGACGCTCTCGCCGCGCGTCACGAAGTAGCCCTGCTCGCGCGACAGCGCGATGTCGTCGAACAGCGCATCGGCCGTCGTCATCGTGTTGTCCGTGACGCTCGACAGCACGGCCTGCGCGAGGAAGCGCCGCAGCTCGCCTGCGTCGACCCGGCTCAGCATCGCCTTGCCGATCGACGTCGAATGCAGCGGCTTCAATGCGCCCGACGCCGAGCTGTAGCGAATCGTCTGCGGCCCTTCCAGCACGCGCAGATAGACGATTTCATCGTGCTGCCGCTTGCCGACGATGACGGTTTCCTGCGTGGCGTCGCGCAGCGTCTGAAGCTGAGGCTCGATGCGTTCGAGGTATGGATCGTTCGCGATGATCTTCGCGGCCATGTCATACAGGCGGCGCGTGGGAAACAGGTCCTTTCTGCGGCTCGTCAGATACAGATAGCCGCGTTCGAGCAGCACCCGGACGATGCCGTGACTCGTGCTCACGGGCAGCCCTGCCGCTTCGGCGAGCTCGCTGAGCGTCATCGGACGCCCCTCGTTCTCGAATGCTTCGAAAATTCCCAGCGCGCGATCGGTTGGTTTCATTTCGTATGTTCGAAAAATGATTTGGTATTTCGAAAACAAGTATAGGGAAATCGCCCGCCTATGCCAGCGTCGCGTGCTAGTGGAAAGCCCTGGTGCGTGCCTCTCAATGTCTCCCGACGCTCGCGAAACATCGCATCACGCGCCGCGACAGGGCTTTGGCGCTGTCCGGCGAGGCGTGCGCTTTCCTTGACACGTCAAAAACCGACTCCTATATTTCGATACAAATATACGAAAATAATTTCGAAATAGCGAAAAGTACGCGTCGACGTGGCGGGAGCGGCGATCTCACGCCAAGTTGCACAGGCCATCGAAACGATTCGGATGACGAACGTTTTGCGATGCGGCGCAAGCCGGCGCACGATCAGGAGACAGAGATGTGGATGACGGAGCTCGACAAGACTGAGCGGCACACCATGGCCGGCTGTTTCCTGGGCTGGACACTCGATGCGCTCGACGTGCAGGTCTACAGCTTCGTCATCCCGACGTTGCTGATCAGCTGGCACATCACGGCAGCCGAAGCCGGCGTACTCGGCACGGTGACGCTGCTCGCATCGGCGATCGGCGGATGGCTCAGCGGGCTCGCCGCCGACCGTTTCGGCCGCGTCGCCGTATTGCAGGCCACGATCCTCTGGTACGCGATCTTCACGTTCGCGTCGGGCTTCACGCAGAGCTACGAGCAGCTGTTCATCTGCCGCGCGTTGCAGGGCTTCGGCTTTGGCGGCGAATGGGCGGCGGGCGCCGTGCTGATCGGCGAAACGGTGCGAGGCGTTTATCGCGGCCGCGCAGTCGGCATCGTGCAGAGCGGATGGGCCGTCGGCTGGGGCCTGGCGGCGCTGCTGTTCGGCCTGTTCTTCTCGATCATGCCCGAGCATCTCGCGTGGCGCGCGCTCTTCTGGATCGGCCTCGCGCCCGCGCTGCTGGTGTTCTGGGTGCGCCGGCACGTACCCGAGTCGGGCGTCTTCACGAAGGGACGACGCGAGCGGCCCAATCGCGGAATGCTGCGTCAGTTGCTCGCGATCTTTCACACCGACTATCTCGCGACGACGCTCAGGGTGTCCGCGCTCGCGACGGGATCGATCGGCGGCTCGTACACGTTCCTGATCTGGCTGCCGACATACCTCAAGACCACGCGCGGCCTCTCGGTGATCGGCACGACGGGCTATACGACGGTGATGATCGTCGGCGCGTTTGTCGGCTTCATCCTCGGCGCTTATCTGGCCGATTCGATCGGACGCAAGCGGACTTTCATGCTCAGCGCGATCGGCTCAGCAGTCATACTCGGCGCCTACATGCTGATGCCGATCAGCAATGGCGCAATGCTCGTGCTCGGTTTTCCGCTCGGCCTCTGCGCGTTCATGATGTTCTCGCCGATGGGACCGTACATGACCGAGCTGTTCCCGACGCGCATCCGCGCTGCGGGGCAAGGCTTCTGCTACAACTTCGGCCGTGGCATCGGCGCGCTCTTTCCGGCGCTCGTCGGCAAGCTGACAAGCGTGATAGGACTGGGCAACGCGATCGCGGCGTTCGGCATCGCGGCTTATGCCGTCATGTTCGTCGCCGTGCTGCTGTTGCCCGAGACGCTCGGCAGGCCCTTGCCCGACGATGCCGAACCGTCCCGGCAGTCCGAAGGCGGCGCCGCAAAGAGCTATACCCCTTCCTGATACCGATGCCCTACATGTCCGCAAGCTGCCAGGCACCACGCACCACGATCAGCACGCCCGAGCACAAGGCGCCGCCCGGCGCGTGCGATTGCCATATTCATATCTCCGGTCCCTTCGAGCGCTTTCCGTTGAGCGAAGGCCGCGCGTATACGCCGCCCGAGGCGTCGCTGCGTCAGTACGAGCATCTGCAGGACGTGCTCGGCGTGCAGCGCGTCATCATCGTGCAGCCCAGCTTCTACGGCACCGACAACCGCTGCACGCTCGATGCCGTGGCGCACTTCGGCGCGCAGCGCAGCCGCGCGGTCGTCGTGATCGATCCGCATATCGGCGATGCGCAGTTGCGGCTGATGCACGAAGCCGGCGTGCGCGGCGTGCGGGTCAATCTCCTGACGCCGGGCGGTCCGCCCGTCGAGCATCTGACGCAACTTTCGCAGAAGATCGCGCCCTTCGGCTGGCACACGCAGATCTACGCGAACGGCGCGGACCTGCCCGATCTGCTGCCGATGTTGCGTCGCCTGCCCACCGACGTCGTCATCGATCACATGGGGCAGATACCCGCTGCGTGGGGCACCGCGCATCCCGCCGTCACGGCGTTGCGCGCGCTGCTCGACGGCGGCCGTGCGTGGTTGAAGCTATGCGGGTATCGTTGCTCGAACGAGGGCTATCCGTTTCGCGATGTCGACGCGCTCGCGACGCTCTTCGCGCGCGTGGCGACGGAACGTTGCGTGTGGGGCACCGATTGGCCTCATCCGAATCTCGAAGGCACGGTGCCCGATGACGGCGAACTGCTCGACGCGCTGATGCGTTGGGCGCCGTCGACGCAGGCGCAGCAACGCATCCTCGTGGACAACCCTGTCACGCTCTACGGGTTCGACCCGCAATGAGCCGCGCTATCCGATGAATTCTGGAGACGACCATGCTGATGGAACACAACGTGCCGTCCGACGTGAAGTCGATGGTTTCCGAAGTGGAGTGGAATACGCGTGTCGATCTGGCCGCATGCTACCGGCTGATGCCCTGGTTCGGCTTGAGCGATCTCGTGTACAACCACATCACGGCACGCATTCCCGGCGACGACACGCGCCTGCTGATCAATCCGTATGGCTATATGTACGAGGAGATCACGGCGTCGAGTCTCATCACGATCGATATCGACGGCAACGTACTCTTCAATCCGAACGATGGCGCCTACGGCGTGAACGCAGCCGGTTATGTGATTCACAGCGCAGTGCATGCGGCGAGGCATGACGTGAATTGCGTGATCCATACGCATAGCCGCGGCGGACTCGCTGTGTCGGCGCTATCGTGCGGACTCTTGCCGCTCACGCAAACGGCGATGCGCTTCAATCCCGTCGCGTATCACGACTATCAGGGCGTGGCGATCGACCTCGAAGAACGCAAGATGCTCGCCGAAGACCTGGGCAATGCCGAAGCGATGATCCTGCGCAATCACGGTCTGCTGGTCGCAAGCGCATCGATACCGCAAGCCTTCAACGCGATCTACTGGCTGGAAAACGCGTGCCGCGCGCAAGTCGATGCGATGGCGTGCAATACGGAGCTTCATTTGCCGCCACAGCGTGTGATCGACAAGACGGCGCACCTCTACAAGCCCGAAACGCGCCGCCCATATGGCGAAATGGAATGGCCCGCGATGCTGCGCTTTCTCGACCGGCGTGACCCTTCGTATCGCAACTAGGCAGTATGACTTCACGTGAGGTAGAGGCTGGCCTGCCGTGAGGTATCAAACGCGGGTTAGCATTGCTGCCAGAGCCGCACGGTGTGGACGGCGCCACACCCGGCGATTTCCCGCACGGAGGCCA